>CAVUNP010000042.1:0-113161 GCA_963742855.1 uncultured Actinomycetota bacterium
TGCCAGCACGTAGTAGACCTCCTTGCCTTGCGGCGCGAGGCCGGGGTCGGTGCGGGTGGGGTTACTCACCAGCAAGGACGGGTCCCGCATCAGTTGGCCGCGGTCGATGACGTCGGCGAATGTGGCCGACCAGGCGTGTCCAAAGTGGAGATTGTGATGGGCAATCTTGGAAAAGTGCCGCGACGAGCCGAGGTGAAGCACCACACACGACGGTGAGTAGCGCAGCCGGGCCAACCGGTGTGGTTCCGGCTCGGCGGGCAGCAGTTCCCGGTACGCCACTGGCAGGTCTGGATTGAGTACTACCACGTCCGCGGGGATTCGTTGACCGGCCGATGTGTGTACCGCCCGGGCCCGGCCCAGGTAGGTCTCTACCCGCTAGATGGCGGCGTTGTACCGGAACAAGAAACCCCGTGCTTGCTGGCGGCGGCGGCCAATGCCTGCGGTATCGCGTGCATGCCGCCACGCGGGCAATGGACACCGGCGACGGTGTCCAGATAGGAGATGACCGCGTAGAGCGCAAGTGCCCGTTGCGGAGCAACGCCGGCGTACAGGGACTGGAACGAGAAGATTCTTCGGGTACGGGGGTCCGCGAAGAAGTCTTCGATCTTGCTGCTGAGGCGGCGGAATCCGCCTCGCAGGAACAGTCGCAGCAGCGCCGGTCGGATCAGGTCGGTCGTCGTGTCGAGGTTGCGGGCAATGAAGTTGTCCCGTTCGAGCTGCCACAGCTCCTGGCCGAACCGGACAAACTTTCGGTAGCCATCGGCTTCCTTGGCCCCGCACACCCTGGTGATCTCATCGGCCATCCGGTCGACGTCGGTGAGCACATCCAGCGTCGAACCGTCCGGATAGTGAGCCCGGTAGGCCGGCTCCAGCGGGGTCAGGTTCAGCCAGTCTTCGAGGTTCTCGCCGACCGCGCCGAGCGGTTCGGCGATCAGCTCCGGCGCCGTGAGTACGGTCGGGCCGGTGTCGAACTCGTAGCCACTGATCGAGAGCCGGCCAGCCCGGCCACCGGGCACCGACTCGCGCTCCACGACCGTCACGTCTCGTCCGGTGGCAGCCAGGTGCAGCGCGCAGGCCAAGCCCCCCAGGCCGGCGCCCACGATCACTACGCGATCCGAGCGTCCGGTGACCTTTCGCATAACGTCCCCCAAACAAAAGATCGCCTGCGCAACGACGCGCTCTCCGGGTAGGAAGCGGTGTGACGTCGCAACTCGTAGGGTAGGCCGATTTGATGACGTAGGTCGCGCTATGGAGGTGTGTCGGGTGACGCCGTCGCGGGCGGGCACGTTGAGTTCGCGGCCGGCGACATTCTCGCCGAAGTGGCCCGGGCGGGGTATGAGGTCCTGGCTGGCCAGGTTCGGGTGCCCCGCCGCCGACGCGCCGCCATGGTTGTCGCGGCCGGATCGGAGAGACTGTTCGACATATGGACAAGGCGGTGGCTCAGGCTGGCCGGGGATCGAATAGAGGCGCTGGCGTGCGTGCGGCGGTAGTGCTGTTCACCCGCGACCTTCGGGTACGCGACAATCCGGCCCTGGCGGCGGCCGTTGCCCGGGCTGACACGGTGGTGCCGCTGTACGTGGTGGACCCGGCGATCTCGGCGTCGCCCAACCGGCACTGGTTTCTGGGCGAATCGCTGGCGGACCTTCGGCAGTCGCTACGCCAGCGCGGCGGAGATCTGATCATCCGGCGAGGCGACCCGGTCGACGAGGCGATCCGGCTGGCTCTCGAGGTGGGCGCTGAGGCGATCACCGTGGCCGCCGATGTCAGCCGGTACGCACGTCGGCGGCAACGGCGGCTCCGCGACGCCTGCGCGGAGCAGCGACTGGCGCTGGACATCCTGCCGGGCCTGATCTGCGTGGCCCCCGGGGAACTGGGGCCGGCTGGCGGCAAGCCGGCATACCAGGTCTTCACGCCGTACTGGCGGGTGTGGCGGGCACACGCTTGGCGCAGGACCGCGCCGGTGCCGCGCAGGATCACACTCCCCAGCGGTGCGCACTCCGCCGGCTTGCACCCCGGCGACCTGCCGCGACCGCCGGCCAGTGGACTGTCACCGGACCGGCCGCTGGGTGGGAAGACGGCCGCCCGTCGGAGGTTTCGGAGCTGGCTGCGTGATCTCGGCGACGTCGCCACAACCACGACCTGATGGCCGTCAACCGGACCTCCCGGCTCAGCCCGTACCTGCGGTTCGGATGCCTGTCGCCACTCGAGGTGGTGCGGACCGCGCTGGACCGGGCCGCGCACGACACCAGCCCCGCGGGCGCTGACCCGGGCGAGGAGTTCGTCCGGCAGTTGTGCTGGCGCGACTTCTACTATCAGGTGGCCTGGGGGCTGCCCGCGATCAATGAGCAGACGATCCGGTCAGTCAAGGAACGTTGGCGCACCGACCTCCACGCCCTCGAAGCCTGGCAGGAGGGCCGCACGGGGGTGCCGATCATCGATGCGGGCATGCGCCAACTCATGGCCGAGGGCTGGATGCACAACCGAGCCCGGTTGCTGGTGGGTTCCTACCTCACCAAGCACCTCGGCCTGGACTGGCGCGCTGGCGGGGACTGGTTCTTCGACTGGCTGCTCGACGGTGACATACCCAACAACTACGGCAACTGGCAATGGGTGGCCGGCACCGGCAACGACCCCAGGCCGGGGCGTCGGTTCAATCCGATCCGCAGGCGCTGCGGTTCGATCCCGAGGGTGACTACGTGCGCAGGTATGTCCCCGAACTGTCCGACCTTCGCGGGCGCGCGGTGCACGAGCCGTGGGAAAGCAGCCACCCGTACGTGGCTATCCGGCGCCGCTCGAGGTGCCTTCACGGGACTGGGTGCCGTCTCGCGCATAGTCACCGCCGTTCGGGGTACTCACCTGTCGCTCGTGCTCGGTGTGGTCGGTGCCGTGGCGGTGCTGAGCGGCCTTAGGGCGACGCTTTGCTGGGCCTCGCGTTGGGGCTGGCTGGTTCGCGGCCGAACTGCCGTGGCTCTTGCTCTGACCTTGGCTGTCTTCGGTGCGACGTGGCACGATCTTGGAGATGACCAGCAGACCCGCCCCGGAGCAGCACCTGCGCGACCTGGCGCTGCTGCGGCGCGTCCGCGACCGGATCGACCGGGAGTATGTCCAGCCCCTGGACGTCGAGGCGCTCGCCCGCGGCGTACACATGTCGGCCGGGCATCTCAGCCGCGCCTTTGGGCAGGCTTACGGGGAGTCGCCGTACGCCTATCTGATGACGCGGCGGATCGAACGCGCGATGGCTCTACTGCGGCGGGGTGGCCTCGGCGTCACCGAGGTCTGTTTCGCGGTCGGCTGCTCGTCACTCGGCACGTTCAGCACCCGCTTCACCGAGTTGGTTGGTGTCCCGCCCAGTACGTACCGGGTGCAGTTCGCGAGCGCGACCGCGGGAATGCCGTCGTGCGTGGCTAAGCAGGTGACCAGACCCATCAGGAATCGAGAAGCAGTAAGCACCGGGCTCGCCTAGCCTGAGAGCCATGAAGATCATCATTCACCAGACCTTCCTCCCGCAGGACGACCCGCAGGCCGCGCTGGCCTTCTACCGGGACAAGCTGGGGTTCGAGGTCCGTAACGACGTCGAGTACGGCGGGATGCACTGGATCACCGTCGGCCCGCCCGACCAGCCCGGCACATCCATCGTCCTGCACCCGCCGGCGGCCACCCCGGGCATCACGCCCGACGAGCGCCGCACGATCGCCGAGATGATGGCCAAGGGCACGTACGCCAGCATCATCCTGGCTACCGAGGACCTCGACGGGACCTTCGAGCGGCTGCAGGCCGGCGACGCCGAGGTCGTCCAGGAGCCGACCGAGCAGCCGTACGGCGTGCGCGACTGCGCCTTCCGCGATCCCGCGGGCAACATGGCCCGCATCCAGGAGATGCGGTGACATAGCCTACGAACGGTAGGCGACGTGACGGTGGCGGATCGAGTGGACTCCACGGCTCGTCTGGCCTCATTGATCCGGTAGGTGATCCGGTACGTACCGCGGCGGGCGAAATGGAAGCCATCGAACGGTTCGCCAAGGGGCTTGCCAACCCGATGGGGGTTGACCGCGGTAGCGTGCCGAATGGTGTCCATAGTGGCCATTCTGAAGACCGGTCCTAATAATGGCCACTGGCACGGGCGGCGTCACGCCGGCTCCTCGATCACCAAACTCCTGGGATGAGGCGATTGTCTTCTGCTGGTAGTTGCGGTATTGCTGACCCAGGACCCGGACCAGTGCCGCCTCTTCGACTGCGATGCGGGGCAGCAGTCCCAGTAGTGGAACAACAGCGCAGATCCCCGTTGACAGCCAATTGGCGGTGCCGACGCCGAACCCGAGGCCGATAAGCAGCAGGCCGGTATACGAAGGGCGGCGCACCCACCGGTACGGGCCGTGGGTGACCACGATTTGGTCGCCTTTGACCTGAATGAACGTACTGAACGAGCGGCCTAGCGCCAGCACTGCCCAGATGCGTACGGCCAGGCCGAGCCAGATGACGACGAGTCCAGCGACGACGAACGTGTCCGGTGCTGGTGTAGCCAAGGCCGGCGTCCATTCCCGCATCAGCCACCCGACGGCCATCGCGCCGCCGAGGGACCAGGAGACGATCAGGCGGGTGCCCCGGTCGTAGCCGTGCCGGAACGTTCCCCGAACAAGATCACGTACGAGCAGGCCCACTTCGAAGGCGAGCCAGCAGTAGATCGGCACCTGGTACGCCGTGGACAACGCGGCCATGCCTGGCAACATACTCCGCCCGCGAGGTCACGCAGCTGCCTCAGGGATCGCTTCTGATGAACCGAGCGATGGCGATGGCGCCGTCACACTTGCAGACCAGGAGCACCGATGACAACCACTTGCACGAAGCGGGTGCTCGTCGTAGATGATCAGCCCCTGCTGCGCCACATCCTCCGACTATTAGCGACCGGACATCAGAGCTTACTGTCGTCCGCTCGGGCGCAGGTACGCGAGATCGAGACGCTGGCCCTCGTCGAGCTGCGGATGTTCCAACAGCGGCGTACGAAAGTCCTTGAATATTCTCAGTGGAGTGTGTCGGATCCAGCCGGCGGCGTTCGTAGCAGGGGTGAAAGGCGGCCCGAGGGGCGGCCGGACCACAACAGGAGATGATTCCGATGGCGCAGTACCTGATGTCCGTGCTTTTCGACGAAACGGCCGGCCTCGCCGATTCGGACGAGATGGGCGCGATCGACGTGTTCAATGAGCAGCTCAGGGCCGACGGCCAGTGGGTCTTTGCCGGCGGCCTCGCGTCGCCCAGTACGGCCACCGTCGTCGACGGCCGCGACGGGGACCCGGTGTTCACCGATGGGCCCTACCTGGAGTCGAAGGAGCACGTCGCCGGCTTCTGGATCATCAATGCCCCCGACCTCGACGTGGCGCTCCGGCTCGCCGCCAAGGGATCGAAGAGCTGTAACCGTCGGGTCGAGCTCCGGCCGTTCCTGGGCGAGTGACCGACGTCAACGAGGTGATCACCCGGGTCCACCGCGAGGAGTGGGCCAGGGTGGTCGCGACCACGGCCAGGCGCATCGGGGACCTCGACATTGCCGAGGAAATGACCGCGAGGCGTTCGCGGCCGCCGTTGAGCGCTGGCCGGTCGACGGCGTCCCGCCGAATCCCGGTGGGTGGCTGACCACCACCGCCCACCGCAAGGCCATCGACCGGCTCCGACGCGAGGCCAGGCGCGAGGAAAAGCACAAGGAGGCGTCGATGCGGTCCGACACCGCCGAACCGCTCGGCGCGATCGACGACGACCGGCTCCGCCTCGTCTTCACCTGCTGCCACCCCGCTCTCGCCATGGAGGCGCGGATTGCGCTGACCCTGCGGATGGTAGGCGGGCTCACTGTGGCCGAGATCGCCCACGCTTTCCTCGTCCAGGAGACGGCCATAGGCCAGCGGATCACCCGTGCGAAGGCGAAGATCAAGGCGGCGAAGATTCCCTACCGCGTGCCGTTGCGTGAAGACCTTCCGGCCCGGGTTACCGGGGTCCTCGCCGTCCTCTACCTGATCTTCAACGAGGGCTACCTGGCCTCAAACCCCGAGAAGGAGGCGGTTCGCAGCGACCTGACGGGGGAGGCGATCCGGCTGACCCGGCTGGTCCACGCGCTGATGCCAGCGGACGGTGAGGTTGCCGGACTGCTGGCGCTGATGCTGCTGACGGAGGCCCGCAGGGCCGCGCGGGTGTCGGCCAGCGGCGAGCTCGTCACCCTCGACGAGCAGGATCGTGGCGCATGGGACCGCCAGCTGATCGCCGAGGGCCACGCCCTGGTTCGCGCGCGCATCGCCTCCGGCCAGGCGCCGGGGCGCTACCAGATCCTTGCCGCGATCAACGCCGTTCACACCGACGCCCGCGACATGCGCGACACCGACTGGTCGCAGATTGTCGCGCTCTACAATCAGCTCGTCCGCCTCGACCCCTCGCCGATCGTACGGCTCAACCGGGCGATCGCGGTTGCCGAACTCGACGGCCCCCAGGTCGCTCTGGCCGAAGTGGACGGTCTACCGCTGGCGGGCTACCACCTCTTGCATGCCACCCGCGCCGACCTCCTGCGCCGGCTGGGCCGTAGCGAGGAGTCGCGGGCGGCGTACGACCGGGCCATCGGACTGGCTGGCAACACCGCCGAAACGGCTTACCTCACTCGTCGCCGCGACCAGCTGTCCGGCTGGTAACCGGCCGGTACTTGCCCGGAGCGCGGCGTCCGGCACGCGTCGTAGAGCTGAGCCGTGACCGCTCGGGCAGTTGACCAACGAGTAAGGAGGATCGCGGGGGCTCCGTCCCAGATCTGGCCATCCGTTACGGTTCGACGCGGTAGCCGATCAAGCGTGTGCGACCGCCTGCCGCCCGTGCAAGGAGGCCCGGTCGGCCGCGGCCCGGCCCGACGCCCAGCCCTCCCGGTTGTTGATGGTCGTCGCGTCGTGTGTCAGCTCGGGGAACTGCATCTCGAAGGCATGGCGCACCGCGTCATCACGTGCGGCGAGCACGGGCAGGAGTTGGGCGGCGCCCGTCGACGCGGTCATCTCCCGATCGACCCCCTCGGTGGCGGCGCTGAGCCGTTCACCGATCCGCGACGCGTACGCCGTCAAAAATGACTGCCGGAACGAGCGGGTTGTATTGCGCCCGTACTTGTCAGTGCTCGGCTTGGCCTGCGTCATCGCCTTCGTCGCCTGCACGAGCAGCGAGGTGAACAGCAGTTCGGTTGACTCCAGATCGGCTGGGAAGCCGACAATGGTGGTGAAGCCGAACCGCTTCATCCACACCGCCCGACAACTGTTGGCCTTCGCAACGACTTGCAGTAGCAGCGTCTTCGGTGCCTCGTACGGATTGTCGATGCTCACCCGGCGGGTCATCGGCTGGTCGCGTACGCCCGTCCTGGCAACGAGCAGGGCGTGATCGATGCGATGACGGGTCATCAACTCCTGTGCCTTGGCCGTGAACGCGTCGGCCTCCTCCGGGAAGGCAGTAGACTCCGCCTTAGCCAGCAACGCGCGAACCCGATCCAACATCCGCTGATCGACGTCGACAGGCGGGGTCGCCGCGGCGGACGTGGCGGTGCCCGGCATCGGGCCGACCGGCTCGATCGACGGAAGCGTCAAGAGAAGATGAAGCATCTCGATCATGGCGGCGATCACCCCGGTCCGATCGAGGCCCTGTTGCTCGCCCCAGACAGTCACATAGTGGTCGTCGTGCTCCCACCACACCCGCGCGTCGAGGGCAACCAACTGCGACTGCCACCGTCGATCGACGGTCGCCTTGGAATAGCTGCGCATCTGCGCCGCGATGGCGTCGACCATGAGCCGGCTATTTCGCGGGGTGTACTCCCGGCGGGCCACCCGTACCAGCTCGGCCGGCTGCCAGCCGCGCCGCCACGCATGCTCGACCTCGCGGAGCAGGAAGGCCAACAAGGCCCGGTTGACGATTTGGATCCCAACAGCACCGCCGGGGCCTGCGGTCAGCAGGGCGAGGCTGCGGTCGAGCTCGGCTGTCTGTTCGTGGTGCTTGGCGTGGACCGCCTGCTCGATAATCTGTTCCGCGACCTGATGCTGGGACGGGATGCCCGGCACACCGAACAGACGCAGCGGGTCATCGGTGCCGGGTGTCCCCGCCGTCCTCCGACGCTGAGCCGCCTCCGCGGCCTTCCGCTTGGCCTTCTGCCGTTCGCGACTGTTCTTTCCCATTGACCTCTGCCCGAGTCGACGACACCAAACCACATACGCTACCAACCGAACCGACGGGCAACACGACTCGACGACGATCAGCAGGTCGGGGCGCGCGGCGTACGAGAACCATCACGGTGACCACGTCCCCGAGTTTGAGTTCGCCCGTGACGACCAGATGGGCGAGAGTTCGGTGACCCATAACTACACAGTCCACTACGAGGACGGCAGCAGCGACTTCGTCAGCGACAACCAGTACGAGACGGCGAAGTCCACCATGTACTCACGCACGATTCTCGGCCGGAACGCTGAAGGCAAGGAAACCACGCTGACAAAGCAGCAGACCTAGCAGCCGAAGTACTGCTATCGCGAGTGAGCGCAACGCGGTCATTGGCTGACTCTGGGCGCGACCCGTTCTCGCCGCCCCCAGAGCCGTGACTAGGCGCCGATCTTCGCGGCGTCGTTTTATCTCGTCAACGACCGCCCTGGCGAGTGGCCCGCGCCCGCGGAACCACTCCTCGCTGTGGTCACCCACCCTGAGTTCGGTACCTTGTTTCGATACCACTACGTCAACAACCTTGGGCACCACGGGATCGATAATCGTCCGTGCATAGATGTTGGATCATACGGATGATCGGCATGTACCTTCGGCACCACTTGCCGGCGCGGCCCATGATCGGCACCTTTCCCGGCACCGAAACGGGCTGGCCACCCCAACGCCGAGCGCGCCAGCCTGGCGCGCTCACGGAACTACCATCCTGAGGGGCTCGCGCGACTGGGCCCGATCGTGGCGAGCGCGTCGAGTGGTGCCGAAAGGAGCGAACGAACGTGTCCGGTGACACTTCACAGCCGACTCGACCGCTCGCATTATGAGGAACTCCCGCGGCGGTACCGCGTCGGGCGGATGACGATTCGGTGGATCGGTGCCTGCCAGGGGCGCGCATGATCCACGAGGCTGGCGGTCTCTGCCGCACCGTCGCGGTCAAGATCCTACTTGTGTCGCTGTTGCAAGAGGCGGGCTTCACGCAGCGAAGACCGTACGGTCGTTGGTGAGGATCGCCCGCTGAAGGCTCTGCATGGGCCTCGCCGTTCCACGGCGCGGGGGCTTGCCGCCCACAGCGGCGCGGATCAGCTCCGGATCGCGACTACCCGGAGGCAGCCGTCGCGGAGCTCCGCGCTCCTGGGAAGTTTGACGAGCTGGGCTAGTCTACTCGTCATGTTCGATGGGCGCCGGGGTCTGCTGCAGGTCGTCCTCATCGGGGTTGTCGTGGGCGTCCTCGTTGCCGGGTATGTCGTGCTGGTTTCGGATCCAGAGCACGTCGCCACCATCGAGACCCTCGCGGCCCTGCTGACCTTGGCCGGTTCGGTCGTGCTCTGGCTGTGGCGCCAGATCCGGCACCGGCCCACCCCTTCCCCGGAGCTAGTCGACCGCGCCGTCGGCCGGCTAGCCACGGCCGTGCGGGCACGCGTCGAATGCGAAATGGAGCAGCGCGGACTGCATGTCCCGACCCCCATTGCGTTGAGCTGGGAGTGGTCGAACCGCAGGCTCGGCTCATCAAAGGACGTCGCGGTGAGTCCGGTTTGGACGGCGCAACGCGCGGCCGCATTGCCTGGGATGAGCAAAGCCGGTCCGGGCGATGTCGACAGTGGGAATCTGGCGGATCTGCTCCAGGTCTACGGCGGCGTGGACTCGGGGCGGGTGGTGCTGCTCGGCGACGCCGGGGCGGGCAAGACCAGCGCCGCGCTGCTGCTTGTGCACGGCGCGCTGGACCACCGCGACCGCCTGTACGATCCGGTCGACAAAACCCGGGCACCGGTGCCGGTGATTCTGGGGCTTCACGACTGGAACCCGGGCGATCAGGACCCCCTCTCCTGGGCCGCATCCTGGTTGCTTCGTGCCTATCCCTTCCTGCGTTCGGCGGAGTTCGGACTCGCCGTGGTTCAAGAGCTGCTGGCCACCGGCCGCATCGCCCTCATCCTGGACAGTCTTGACGCTATGCCGCAGCGGTTGCGCCCGGCCGCCCTGCGAAAGCTGAACGCGCTGACAGCGCAGCGAATCGTGCTCCTTAGCCGTGGCCACGAGATGGACGACGCGGCTGCCAGCGGGGGAATCCTATTCGGAGCGGCGACCCTAGAGCTCAAGCCGGCCAAGGCGACACAGGCCGCCGACTATCTGGAAAGCTGCCAGGCGGGCCCCCCGTCGCCTACCTGGCAACGGCTGCTTCGGCGCCTGCGCGCCGGATCTCGCGACGGCCTCACCCGGGCCCTGGAGAACCCCCTGATGCTCAGCCTGGTTCGCGATCTTTACGGACGCGAGGACCGGCTCCGCGAGCTGCTCAACTCACGCCGTCGGCGCAACCGCAAAGCGGCCGAGGACTATCTGCTCGACACCATCCTGCCCAACGCCTATGACCAGGATCCTGACACCGACGGCCCGCCGCCGCGCTACACGGCCAACCAGGCACGCCGCTGGCTCGGCCGGCTCGCCTGCCGGCTCGACGAGACGGACGATCGCGACCTGGCCTGGTGGCGCCTGACCAGCTGGCTACCCAACTTCGTCCAGCTCGCTATGACGGCCACCATCTCGGGGCTGATCGGCGCCATCATCTCGGGGTCGATCGGCATCATCCTCGGCGGCGAACCTTCCCCGATAGCGTCGGGCATCGTCTTCGGGCTACTTTTCGGCATGCCCACCGGCCTGCTCACGCACCGAGCCGGCGACCTCATGTTCGGCAGGACCTCGGACGAGCCTCGCTCGTGGGCCTTCAACCGGCTGCGCTCGCTGGTCACCCCGAGTGCAATCTTGGGGTGGCTGTGCGTGCTCGGTGCACAGGTCGCCCTCGCGCGGCTGCGGTTCACCTACCTTCCAGCACCAGGTGAGGATGTGCCCAGCCCGATCCACACGCTCGTGACCGCCTCGTCCCTCACCTTGGCGCTGATGCTCGCGTATGCGGGGACCAGGCCCACCGGCACCGACCTGAGCACCTTGGATCCGTCGACCAGCTGGAAGCGCGATCTCGGCTGCGGCCTGCTGGTCGGGGCAGTGATAGGGCTGGGCGGGATCCTTGTCACCGGCGTGCCCTCGGCGCGTGGGCTCGCCTTCTATCTGACGTTCGGCCTGGGATTCGGCGTGACGATGTCTCGGGTGTGGCGGACGTTTCTGGTCTTCACCTGGCTACGTGTCATCGGCGACGGTCCGCTGCGGATGATGCGCTTCCTGGAGGATGCCCGGGCCAAGCATGTCTTGCGCGCCGTCGGCCCGCGATACCAGTTCCGGCACGCACGCCTGCAAGAGCGCCTCGCCATGCAAGCCGCGTCCGATGATGACTGACGTTCATGACCGGGGCGCCCTATCACGGGACCCGCTGGGACTGTTGTGGCGTCGAGCGGGCAGGATCGAGACAGGCTTGAGCAGTGAAGTCATTGACACGCTCTCGCCCGTGGCTGCCTCCGAAGTCGGCATTCGCCGGCGTTCGGTTCCCGCCGGGGGGTGATCGTCGTGGCGGTCCGCCGAAATCTGTGGTTCATTGTCAAAGGATGGAACGGCAACCATCGATGCCTGTGCCGAACGGCTGGTGCCCAAAGTTGTTGATGTAGTGGTGCTCAAACAAGGTGCCGAACACACCCACCCACTGCTGGTTGAAGTAGATGAGGTACTCGGGCATGTTTGCTCCCTCTGCTCAGCCGGACCCGGTGTCCGTCGCCGTCTACGCTACGAACGGCGTCCGGCAGATCCGACACTCTCAGGCGAGAAATTTCCAGAGCAGTGCAGCTGCGTGACCTGGCTGACGGCGGCGGGCTCTAACATGGCCACGGCCACGCCACCGGCAAGGTGCTGCTCACGATTCGTTGATGTACGTCAGGCACGTGACGTACTTCGCCATGGTGGGCCGGACGCATCGCCGCGCGAACCGCGAATGTTGATCGCTGGCGTACCGCTTTCGATGCGTTTGGCCAGGTCGCGTGCCGCCAGGCAGGCGGGCGCCGCCCGAGTTACCCCCTGACACGGTGGCGTGTGCTCCGCTCGGACCGGCCAGACTGGTGCCGGATTTGGTACCAGTCTGTGGATGGCGAGAGGACGAAGCAAGTGTCGGCGATCACGGCCACCGAGGCACGCAAGCGACTGTTCCCCCTCATCGAACAGGTCCACGACGATCATGTACCCGTCGAAATCGTGCACAAGCACGGCAACGCCATCCTCGTGTCCAAAGAGGACTGGGATGCGATGGTGGAGACCGCCTATCTGTCCCAGGGAGCCAACGGCCGCATGCTGCGACGGTCGATCGCTCAGCTACGCGCCGGCGAGGGTGCGGTGCACGACCGGGTCGACGACGAATGAAGATCGTCTGGTCCGAGGACGCCTGGGACCAATACGAGTATTGGCAGACGGCCGACCGCAAGATCTTCAGGCGGATCAATCTTCTCATCGGCGACATCACGCGCGAAGACGAAGGCGGCATCGGCAAACCAGAACGGCTCCGGGGCGACCTGTCCGGCTTCTCGTCCCGACGCATCAACGACGAGCACCGCTTCGTCTACATGGTGGACGTTGAAGCGGACAGCCTGCTCATCGCCGCGTGCCGCTTCCACTACTCCGAGCACTGATCTGGTTCGGATCGCGGGTTCGTCTGTCCTAGTCCCACAGAGTCGCGTCGGTCGGGAGCGCTCCGCGCAGCAGCCGTCGCGCGACGGCCAGGACCTGGGCGTCCATCTCCGTCTTCGGCGCCTTGCGTTGGCGGACCGTGACCCGGCGGCCGCGCGCGAGCTCGACCACGGTGGCGCCGCTCGTGCCCTCAAGGGCCGGGGCGTAGCCGGCATTGCGCAGCGCCGCAAGGACTTCGGCTGGTGGCTTGGCGCTGACGAGGACGGTCGGCGCGACCGGCCGAAGCCCGAGCTCGACCAAGCTCTTCGCCTTCGTGAGTTCGGCGACCAGCGTCTCGTCATCCGACCGGATACAACTCGTCGCCGAGACCACCCGTATGCGGCCATACGCGCGGCCAGCCTCGGCCAGCTGGTACCGGACGGCTTGCGGCAGTCCGCCGTCGGCGACCGCCTCCAGCCGCTTCACCAACTCGGACGGGTCGGCCCCGCCCTCCAACGCGCGTCGGATGGACGACGCGCTGATCCGATAGACGACCGCGTGGCCTTCCGACTCCCGGTCGGCGATTGAGCCGAGCAGCCGAGCCAGCTCGGTGGTCGGCGGCCCTCCGACGACCACGGTCATGTCCGCCTGAAAGCGAGCCGTGGTCTGCTCGGCCGGGAGAAGATCCGTCAACGCCTCGCCAAGCGCGGTGTCGTCTCCGGCCAGGAGCGCCCGGCCAACGTCGGTCAGCGCGCCGTGCGCCACCACACCGAGCAGTTGCGCCTCGTACAGGGTCTGCGAGATCCGGACCGGTGTCTGCGCATCCTCGCCGACGGCCATCGGGGCGAACCAGTGGGCGGCGGTCGTCAGCTCGAGCACCCCGCGGTCGATACGGTCCTGACTGTGACCCGGTACGCCGGCCGCGCGGCAACCCGTTCCGGGTTCGAGCGTCGCCAGGGCTCGCAGGGTAGCCCGGCGCAGTTCGGCTGCGTACGGATCCTGGGCGGCGCTGAACGCGATCGGTGTCTCATCCGCGAACGGCCACCAGCTCACAATGTCGTCAAGGCCTAACCAGGTCCGCAGCAACAGCGTGACGCGCGTCGCCATGGACGAGGCCAACCAACCGTCGGAGGCAGTGGTCGGGCAGACCACGGGCGCGCTGCGCTCACTCGTGCTGTGAATGAGTCCCCCGTGGTTGGTCAGTCCGATCCAGAAGATGGTTTCGATCTCGTCCAGTGCCATCACCTTGGCCAACCGCCGCGTCTCCCGGACCGGGAACCCGCCCGTCCGGCGAGGCACGACCGGTTGACGGTCGAATGCGGACAGAAGTCGACCAGCCTTGGTCACCGCGCCGACCAGGGCCAGCTCAGCCTCACCACGGATCTGCGCCAGTGCCACCTCCACACCGGACACCTTCGGTGGGCCTGGTGAAAACGCGAACAACGCTCCGCCGCGGAGCGCGGAAACAACCTCGGCCGGTACGCGCGCCCGCGCCTCCCCGCTCGGCACGATCAACCCGTGGCTGGCGAGCCACACGGTGTCCTGATCCGGGTAGGACAGCTCGATACGGTACTTGGACCCGGGGTACGGCGTGTTCACCGGAAAGACATGCGTGGCCAGCAGACCACCATTGTCGATCAGGTTCCCGAGCGCTGTCCGTGCTCCCGCCGGAGCCCGACTGACAAGCTCACGAACCGTGGAAGCGCTGGAAAGGTGGCTCACCACTGCCTGCTGCAGGGCCGCCCGTTTCATCGTGGCCGGGCCGACACCGAGCTGTTCTGCGATGAATCCGATCGACTCCTTGTTGAAGCCGTTCGACAGGGCCCGATCCAGGCCGGGCGCCGGGTCGGCGCGCCGCGACCCGAACAGCCGCACCACGGAGCCGGGCAGGGTGACCACGGCGTCCCCACTTGGCCACAGCAGCAACTGATCCGCGAGATCGTCGAACACCGCCAACGCACTGGCCCGGCCCGCGCCCGGGTCAGCGACGCCAAGCGCGCGCAGCACGTCCTCCACTCGCACCTGGGCCTCGTCCTGCCACGCACCAGCGACCCGCCGCCGGTACCATCAGCCCCGCGCGTGACCAGCTGAGCGCAGGCTGTCAGCATCTGGTGATGGGCGACGGTCAGCGACAGCAGCCCCGATCCGGCGGAAATCCCCCCCATGAGGCGGTGGGCCAAATCGTGCAGACTCCGGGGTTGGGCACCGGAGAACAGCTCGGAACGCTGGAGCATCAACCCGGCCAACTGCTCGGGCGTCCGAGTTGCGAGCCACCGGACCAGAGTCTTCACGAGGACGAGTATGCCGGGCCAAAGCGGCATCAAGCCATGCGGCCACACCGCCCGGCAATTCCTTCTAAGTACGCTGTCGGCGTTCAATGTCGACATAGAGGAGACTGGTTCGCGCACACGGTCAAAGTGGACCGGATGCGGCAGAACACGAACCGCATTCCAGCAGCTCAGGGACCAGTTTGGCGCGGCCGGGCAGGTCGGCCAGGCGTCGGCGACGGCGCGGGCCCAGACGGCAGATGACACCCGGTGTGAAAAGGCTATGGTGACAAGCACACCTTACGTCGGCGCGTTCGAGGAGGGGTCACGACCGTGAGTTCCGAGGCACCTGACACGGAAGACGGCCGCATGCCGGCCGCGTTTTTCGGACACGGTAACCCGATGAATGCCCTCGAACTGAACCGCTACACCGCCGCGTGGCGAGCCTTCGGCGCGGTTGTTCCACGTCCCCGCGCCATCCTGGTGGTCAGCGCACATTGGTACATCAACGCCACCGCCGTGACCGCCATGCCGCGTCCAAAGACCATCCATGACTTCTACGGGTTCCCGCCGGCGTTGTTCGATGTGCAGTACCCAGCACCTGGGCTTCCGGAGATGGCGGCGGAGGTGAGTGACGTCGTCCACCCCACGTGGGTGGGCGCGGACGTCGACAGTTGGGGCATCGACCATGGCACCTGGTCGGTCCTGGTGCACGCGTTCCCCGATGCGACGATCCCGGTCGTCCAGCTCAGCATCAACGCGGACAAGCCGCTGGACTACCATCTGCAACTCGGCGCCAAACTGTCGCCGCTGCGCGATCGCGGGGTCCTCATCGTCACCAGCGGCAACGTCGTGCACAACCTGCGTGGTATGGACTGGTCCCTCACCGACGAGGGATACGACTGGGCGCAACGCTTCGACGAGGACGCCAAGGCTCGCATGCTCAACGATCCGACCGATTTTGCGACGCTCGATGCCCATCGCGACTTCCGCCGAGCGGTGCCGACGCCCGACCATTTCATCCCGGCCCTATACCTCGCCGGCCTGGCCGGAGCGACCGAAACGCCGGAGGTCGATGTTCTGGTTGACGGTTACGCCTATGGGTCGCTGTCGATGACGGCCTACACGCTCGGGCTGTCGTGCCCCGAGGTGGCGGGGGAGGGCGGGTCTCCGCAGCCGCCGGCAGACGTGCCACCCGACGGGTCCAACATCTGACCGATCGCCGCTGCCTTGTTGCGGATGGCGGTCGTCGGGCGGGACCGGCTTCGGCACGTGCTGCGGGAGCAGAACGTGTCGTTCCGGCGGATCCGAAATCCCAGAACACGCAAGGACCGGCAGGACCGGGCAGAACGCCGTACCAACTCTGAGCAGCCCGAGCGGAAATGCGTCAGGAACTTCCGGACGGACGCAGGGGAAGCCGACGCTGACCGTCGAACGGCTAACGCCGGGGCCGACCCACGGACCCGCACTGCCAAACACCCGCACCGTAGTGCGCCACGAGCCCTGCTATGGGCGCCCGGCGTTGGCAGCGTGACCCGGAATCAGGATTCTCCGCGGTCCGGCATCCTGCTCACGGCGTTGAACAACTCGGCCGGCTAGGGTCGGTTGAAATTCTTGAACGGTCAACTATCATGGAGGTGAAGGTCGTGGCAGCATCACGTTTCGACGCTGCGATCGATGGGCCGACGGCCCGGTTGCACGAGCTGAGCCTTGAGGACTGGCGGGGGGGTCGCCGCGGTCAACGGGGATGGCTCGTTCCTGGTGTTCAAGAGCGCTATCGACCACATGCTGCGGTCGGGTGGGGGCGTCATCGTCAGCACTGCGTCGACAACGGCACTGGTGGGCAAGAAGGATGGCATCGCGGCCTACGCCTACTCCAAGGGCGGCCTGATCAGCCTGACCCGGCCAGCTGCGATCGAGTACGCGACTGACAACATCCGCGTGAACGCCGTTGCGCCGACGGTGGTCATGCCCCCGATGCTGCAGCAGTTCATTGCCGGGTCGGCCGACCCTGGGGCCACCCAGTCGATGATCGAAAACTTCAACCCGATGCCCGGAATCGTGGTACCCGAGGAGATCGCTACCGTGGTCGCCTTCCTGGCATCAGACGACGCGCGCCGCATCACCGGCGTGACGCTGCCTGTTAACGCCGGCGATACCGCTCGCTGACCAAGCGTGGGCTCCGCCGGCTTCCGCAGCGGCGGTGCCGACGTGGCCATCCGCTCGTGTTCTCCCGATCCCGAGGCCGGGGCCAGTACCGTTCTTGGGTGTTGGGACCGACCGATTCGGTCGGCGCAGTTGACGTGCGGTCATACGCCTGGCACCGCATCACCGGTACCGACGACGCCACCTGTGAGGCATTCCGACAGCTCAGCGAGAGCCTCGGGGACTGACCTACTGCTGTACTTTGCTGCTGCATTGGCCCGCCGGGGATGCCCGGCGGGCTTCTTTGGGTCCGTGACCTGGGCAAACGGTGGGCCGCCAGGGACTCGAACCCTGAACCTACGGATTAAAAGTCCGCAGCTCTGCCATTGAGCTAGCGGCCCGCTAGGCAGCTAGGTTACCGGACGCTCCACCGCCCGGTCGCATGGCTTTCGCGTTGGCGCGGCGGCTGGCTGGACCGGCTACCTACTCGACGGCGAGGAGAGTGTCGACCTGCCGCAAATATTCGTCGACCTGGTGGCGGTCGTAGCCACCGAACCGGATGTGAAACGACATTTGCTGCATTTCACCACCAGCCGTGGGCAACCGGCTGCCAATATTGTCTGTAGGTGGGCGGCCGAGGCGTAGTTAGAGTTCCGGCATGGACGCGATCGTGGTCTGCCTCTGGATCTTCGGCGGCGTGTGTGCGGCGACCTGGCTGCTGTCGTCGGTGACCCGTGAGTTCTCGTGGGTGGATCGCATCTGGTCGGTCATCCCGGTGGTCTACATGGCGGTCTTCGCGGCGGCGGAGGGCTTCGCGGACGTCCGGCTGAACCTGGTGCTGGTGTTGGTGTTCGCCTGGGGTGCCCGGCTGACCTTCAACTTCGCTCGCAAGGGCGGCTACGCCAAGGGCGGTGAGGACTACCGTTGGGCGGTGTTGCGTGAACGGTTGCCGGGCTGGCGATTTCAGCTCTTCAACCTGTTCTTCATCACCATCTACCAGAACATCATCCTGTTCCTGATCAGCCTTCCCGCATACACGCTGGCGCGCTACCAGGGCGGCTTCGGTGCCTGGGATGTGCTGCTGGCGTTGACATTCGTCGGCTGCCTCGCTGGCGAGACACTCGCGGACCAACAGCAGTGGGACTTCCATCAGTGGAAGCGGGCCGAGTCGGCCGCGGGACGCGACCCGAAGCCGAGGTTTCTGCGAACCGGACTCTTCCGCTACTCGCGGCACCCCAACTTCTTCTTCGAGCAGGCGCAATGGTGGTTGGTCTTCGGCTTCGCCGCGGTGGCGGCCGGATCTGCTCTACAGTGGACGATCGTTGGTCCGGTGCTGCTGACGTTGTTGTTCGTCGGGTCCACTGTGTTCACCGAAAGCATCACCCGGTCGCGCTATCCGGAGTATGCCGGGTATCAGAAGACCACCTCTGCGGTCGTACCGTGGTTTTCCAGAAGTAGGCGGGAAGGGGCGCCGGAGTGAGTCTGCTCATCGAGATCCTGGGCTGGTTGGGAGCGGCAGCCCTGTTGCTGGCCTACGGGCTGGCCTCGACCGGTCGGCTCGCCGCGGAGGGCGCGCGCTTCCAGTCGTTGAACCTGGGCGGCGCGGTGACCCTGACGGTGAATTCTGCGTACAACGGGGCGTTGCCGTCGGCAGCGCTCAACGTGGTCTGGATCGTGATCGGTCTCGCGGCCTTGCTCCGAGGCCGCAACAAGGTGAAGCGCCAACAAGGCGACGCGCAAGCGCATGAGGGCGAGGCAGCGGACCATCCCGGCCGCGCTAGGGTCCCGCTATGACATCGCTGGTGAGCCTGGACGACATCCATGCGGCCGCACGCAACATCGAGGGCGTCGCGGTTCGCACCCCACTGTTGGCCCCGCTGCGATGGCCGGGCCTGTGGTTGAAGCCGGAGAGCCTGCAGCCGATCGGCGCATTCAAGGTGCGCGGCGCGATGAACGCGATGGCCAGACTGGACCCATGGGTACGGGCAAGGGGCGTGCTGACCCACTCGTCCGGAAACCATGGCCAGGCGTTGGCTTTCGCGGCTGCCCGGTTCGGCGTGCCATGCGTGGTGGTCATGCCCGACGTGTCACCGCGACTGAAGGTGGACGCGGTTACCGCGTTGGGCGGCGAGGTGATCCTGGTCCCGCCTACGCAACGTAACGAGAAGGTGGCGGAGATAGCGCAAGACCGGAAGCTGGCCGTGATCCCGCCGTTCGACCACCCCGATGTCATCGCCGGGCAGGGCACCATCGGACTGGAGGTGCTGGCCGATCTGCCGTCGGTGGCCTGCGTTCTCGTGCCCGTCGGCGGAGGTGGTCTGGCGGCTGGCGTGGCCAGTGCGGTCAAGTCGCTGCGACCGGACGTGAAGGTGGTCGGCGTGGAACCGGAACTGGCCGGGGACGCGGCGCAGAGTCTGCGTGATGGGCAGGTCGCGATCTGGCCGACAGAGCAGACCTACCGAACCGCGGCGGACGGCTTGCGAACCAACCTTTCCGAGTTGACGTTCAGGCACCTGGCCGAGCGGCTGGACGGCATCATCACGGTCGCCGAGGAGGAGATCCTTGGCACCGTGGCCGAGTTGGCCCGGTGGACCCACCTGGTTGTCGAGCCCAGTGGCGCGGTCGCTCCGGCCGGGTGGATGCACCACCGCGACGTGCTGGCCGAGCGGTTCGGCGTGCCGGAGGGTGCGGCGCACACTGTGGCGGTCGTCTCGGGTGGAAACCTCGCGCCGGAGGACCTGGCCGCGATCCTCCTCAATGACGCCAGCTAGGCGGGCGACACCTGGCCGATGATCCAGGCGGCGATGAACGCCTCTTCCTTCCAGGCGTCGTAGCGACCGCTGGGTCCGCCGTGCCCGGCACCCATTTCGGTCTTGAGCAAGACATCGGTGTCCGGTGCGACGGCCCGCAGGCGAGCCACCCACTTGGCTGGCTCGTGGTACGGCACCCGGGTGTCGTTCAGGCTGCCCAGGGCCAGGATGGCGGGATAGGTCTGCGCGGCGATGTTCTCGTAGGGCGAGTACGACTTGATGTAGGCGTACGATTCGGCCGACTCGATCGGGTTACCCCACTCCTCCCATTCGGTCACTGTCAACGGCAGGGACGGATCGAGGATCGTGTTCAGCATGTCCACAAAGGGCACTTCGGCGACGATGCCAGCGAAGGTGGACGGGGCCAGGTTGGCGATCGCGCCCATCAGCAGTCCGCCGGCCGAACCGCCGCGCGCCACCAGCCGGTCCGTACCGGTCCAACCGACCTTGACCAGGTGGTCCGCGCAGGCGACGAAGTCGGTGAAGGTGTTCTTCTTGAAATGCAGCCGGCCCTCGGTGTACCAGTGCCGGCCCATCTCGCCGCCGCCCCGGATATGCGCTACCGCGAACACGAAGCCACGGTCCAGAAGGGACAGTCGGGCGGTGGAGAACCATGGATCCATGCTGGTCTCGTAGGCACCGTATCCATAAAGGACAGCGGGCGCGGAGCCATCACGGGCAGTGCCCTTGCGGGCGACGAGCGAGATCGGGACCAGGGCGCCGTCCGGAGCCTGGGCCCACTCCCGGAACTGCTCGTAGTCGTCTGGCTGGTAGCCGCCGAGCACCGGCCGCTGCTTGCGTAGCACCAGTTCACGGGTGACGGGCGAGTAGTCGTAGATGCTGTCGGGCGTCACCATGGAGTTGAAGCGCACCCGGATCGTCGCGGTGCGGTACTCCTCGTTCGCGTCCAGCCCGGCCGTGTAGAGCGGCTCCGGGAATGAGATGTCGAACGGCTCACCGGCCGCCGGCAGGATCCGCAACGAGGTGAGTCCGTCGCGGCGCAACGACAACACGGTGTAACCCGCGAACGCGTCGACCTCCAGCAGCCGCGTACCAGGGTGGTGCGGCACGAGTTCGTGCCACTCGCCCGGATCGTCGGCCGGCGTCCAGGCGAGCGCGAAGTCCTCCGCGCCGTCGTTGTGCAGGATCAGGAACCGGTTGGTGTCGGGATCGTGCTCAAGGTCGTACTCGATGTCCTGGCGGCGCGGCGCGATCACCATGGGCGGCGCGTGCGGTGTGCGGGCCGGGATCACCAGCACCTCGCTGGTCGTCTTACTGCTCACCTGGATGATCACGAAATCTTCGGATCGGGTGAGCCCGACGCCGGGCCAGAACCGCTCGTCGGGCTCCTCGAACACCAGGGCGTCCTCGCTCGCCGGGGTCCCGAGGGCATGCCGCCATACCTGGTGGGGCCGCCAGGCGTCATCCACCGTCTGGTAGAACAGCGTGCCCGAGTCACCGGACCAGGTCGCGCCGTAGAACACGTTGCCCACCTCGTCTGCGAGTACCTCGCCGGTGCGGAGGTCCTTCACCCGCAGGGTGAACCGCTCGTCGCCGGCCAGGTCGACCGAGTAGGCCAGCAGGTGGCTGTCCGGGCTGACGCTGAGCGCGCCCAACGCGAAGAATTCCGAGTCACCCGCCTCCACATTGCCGTCGAGCAGGATCTCCTCAGCGGGCAGCGGGCTCCCATCGGTGGATGGCGGCTCGGTTTCGCCGTCCGTGACGCTCCGGCGGCAATGGATGCCGTACTGCTGTCCCTCGACCGTGCGTACGTAGTACCAGTACCCGTCCTTGCGAACCGGAAGGGACAGGTCGGTTTCCTTGGTGCGGGTCCGGATCTCGCTGAAGATCGTGTCCCGTAGGCCGGCCAGCGGGGCGGTCCGGGCCTCGGTGAAGCGCGTTCTCCGCCGTGAGGTAGGCCACCGTCGCCGGGTTGTCCTTGTCCGCGAGCCAGGCGTAGTCGTCGGTAACGGTGTCGCCGTGGTGGATTCGGGTCGACGGTGCGACCTTTGCCATGGGTGCGGACGTGACCGGCGGCACCGGGGACACTGACGCTGCCGTGGACGGCTCGGACGTGGTCATGCGGTCACGCTACCAGTACCAAGATCACCTGAAGGGCGCCTGCCCGGGCCCCCCAACCTGCCGTGGCGGGACGGCTGACAGAATGGCCGTGCTGTGACCGAACCGTATGCCTTCCACGCACCTGCCTCGCAGGATCTCTTCGACCGGGCCCTGGCCCTTGTGCCGGGCGGGGTCAATTCTCCTGTGCGCGCGTTTCGGGCAGTCGGCGGCACGCCGCGCTTCATGGTCCGCGGCGAGGGCCCCTATCTGTTCGACGCGGACGGCCGCCGGTACGTGGATCTGGTCTGCTCCTGGGGGCCGTTGGTGCTCGGCCACGCCCACCCGGCGGTGGTGTCGGCGTTGCACGCGGCCGCGGCGCAGGGCACGAGCTTCGGCACCCCGACTCCGGCCGAGGTCGACCTCGCCGCCGAGCTGGTCGCCCGTACCGGCATCGAACAGGTCAGACTGGTCAACTCCGGTACCGAGGCCACGATGAGTGCCATCCGGCTGGCCCGAGGCGCCACCGGCCGTACGAAGATCGTCAAGTTCGCCGGCTGCTACCACGGCCATGCGGACGGTCTGCTGGCCGCGGCGGGTTCCGGGGTGGCCACGCTCGGCCTGCCGGATTCGCCGGGTGTCACGCTCGCGCAGGCCAGTGAGACCATCGTGCTGCCCTACAACGATCCCGACGCGGTGGCCGCGGTGTTCGCGGCGGACGGCGAGAACATCGCCGCGATCATCACTGAGGCGGCACCGGGCAACATGGGCGTGGTGCCCCGGCGCCGGGCTTCAACGTCCGGCTGGCCGACATCGCCCACGAGCATGGCGCGCTGCTCATCCTGGACGAGGTGATGACCGGTTTCCGGGTTCCCGCGGTGGCTGGGCCGAGACTCGAACCGGTGGACGTCGACCTGTTCACCTACGGCAAGGTGATGGGAGGCGGACTGCCGGCGGCCGCGTTCGGCGGTCGGGCTGCCGTGATGGGACACCTCGCCCCGGCCGGGCCGGTCTACCAGGCGGGCACATTGTCCGGCAACCCGCTCGCCTGCGCGGCGGGTCTGGCCACGCTGCGTGAGTGCGGGCCCGACCTCTACGCCCGGTTGGATCAGACCGCCTCGACCGTGGGCGAACTGGCCTCGGCCGCGCTGGCAGCCGCGGGGGTGGCGCACCGGCGACAGGCCGCGGGCAACATGTTCTCGATCTTCTTCACCGAGCAGGCGGTCACCGACTACGACACCGCTCGGGGTCAGGACGTGCCGGCCTTCAGAGGCGTTCTTCATGCCATGCTGGCGCGTGGCGTCTACCTGCCGCCGTCGGCGTTCGAGGCCTGGTTCGTGTCCGCGGCCATCGACGACGCCGCGCTCGAGATCGTCGCGGCCGCGCTGCCGCACGCCGCGCAGGCCGCTGCCCAATCCGGCGAAAAGTGCCAATCCGGCCAAAAGCGCCAATCCGGTCAGGAGCGGCCGTGACCAGCAAAACCGTGGTTCACCTGCTCCGGCACGGCGAGGTCGAGAACCCCAACAAGATCCTGTACGGGCGGCTGCCCGGTTTCCGGCTGTCCGTACTCGGTGAGCAGATGGCCAAAGCCGCGGCGAAGGCTGTGGAAGGCCGGGATATCACGCTGCTCGAAGCGAGTCCGCTGGAGCGGGCCCAGCAGACCGCGGAGCCGATCGCGACGCTGTTCGACCTGCCCGTCGCCATCGACGAGCGGCTGATCGAGAGCGCCAATTACTTCGAGGGCCGGCCTATCGCCGCCAATGGTGGCCCGCTGCGCGATCCGCGCAACTGGTGGGTGCTGCGCGATCCGTTCCTACCCTCGTGGGGCGAGAGTTACGCCGCGATCGCGAGCTGGCACGTACGCCGCGGTTGAGGATGCCAGGGCGCGGGCGGAAGGGCACGAGGCGCTGCTGGTGTCACACCAGTTGCCGATCTGGACGCTGCGGCGGCACGTGGAACGCAAGCGCCTCTGGCACGATCCGCGTCGGCGTCAGTGCGGCCTGGCCAGCCTGACCAGCCTGCATTTCGAGGGCAGCACGGTGGTCGGCATCGCCTACAGCGAGCCGGCCGCGCACCTGGTTGCCCGTTCCCCCGGCGCCAAGACGTCCCAGGGTGCCTGAGTGCGCGGGTCACGTGGTGGGTTGCTGCTGCGCGTTGCTGGTGGCGTTGAACGTCGTGGCCGGCTGCACGAGTAAGCCGGTCGGTACCAGCGGCCCGCTCATGCGCGAGTTCGCGCCGGACGAGCGCAAGGCTGCTCCGGCGGTGGTCGCGGACCTGCTGGACGGTTCCGGCACCTTCCGACTGGCCGACCACGCCGGCGACGTGGTGGTGCTCAACTTCTGGGCGAGCTGGTGCGGGCCCTGCGTCGAGGAGGCTGCCGACTTCGAGGCCGCGTATCAGGCCACAAAGGACAGCAAGGTCGTCTTCCTCGGTGTCAACACCCGCGACACCCGTGGCAAGGCGGAGAAGTTCGTGGTCGGTCGGACCACATTTCCGAACGTGTTCGACCCCCCAGGCAAGGTTGGCCTCGGGTTCTCGCCAGCGGTGACCGCGATCCCGAGCACCGTGGTGATCGACCGCAACGGTCGCATTGCCGCCATCGCGACCGTGCCGCTGGTCCGGGAGGCGGTGGAGCCGGTGGTGGCCAAGGTGGCGGCTGAGGCTGTGTCGCCTGACGCGGCGGCAGGATGAGAAGGCCTCATGGGTGACAGCTTCAGCGGTATCGCCAGCACCGGCCCCCTGATCCTCGCCGTGGGTGTGGCGGCCCTGGCCGGACTGGTCTCCTTCCTCTCGCCGTGCATTCTGCCGTTGGTTCCCGGCTACCTGTCCTATGTGACCGGTCTGGCTGGCGCGGACCTGGACGACGCGCTCAACCGGCCGACCAACGCCACGCGGGGTCGGATCGTGCTCGGCGCCAGCGGCTTCATCGCTGGCTTCACGACCGTCTTCGTGCTCACCAGCGCGGCGCTGGCTGGCGTCGGTGCTGCCCTGCATGAGTATCAGCGCACCCTTGAGCTGGTAGTCGGCATCGTGATCATCGTGCTCGGCCTGGCCTTCCTGGGCCTCGTGCCCGGTGCCTCACCGGGAACTCCGGTTCCAGCGGTTGCCCGCAGCCGGCCTGGCCAGCGCTCCGGTGCTGGGAGCGGTGTTCGGGCTGTCCTGGATACCATGTATGGGCCCAACCCTGGGGGCGGTGCTGAGTCTCGGCACGATCCAGGGCACCACGGCCCGCGCGGTCACCCTGACCATCGCCTACTGCCTCGGCCTCGGCCTACCGTTTCTCATCTTCGGGCTCGGCTTCCGCAAGCTGATCGGCCTGCACAAGCGCGGTGCGGCGCAACAGCGTATGGGTCACCCGGCTCGGCGGCGC
This sequence comes from uncultured Actinomycetota bacterium, assembly GCA_963742855.1. Lineage (GTDB taxonomy): Bacteria > Actinomycetota > Actinomycetes > Mycobacteriales > Micromonosporaceae > CAVUNP01. The sequence goes on from CAVUNP010000042.1 coordinate 25,380, forward strand.
CATGTTGATTCTGGTTGGGTTGGCCCTGTCGACCGGCGTGTGGGGTTTGTTCCTCAACTGGCTGCGCGCCAGCGTCGGACCAGGATCGGTCGGGATATGACGAGCCACCGGCCCGGTTTCCACGACGCGCCGCCGGGTGCCCGAATCCGTGCAGGCACCGGCCCGGCGGTTGTGGCGCTGGCTCACCAGCATGCGTACCGCACTGTTGCTGTTGCTGATGCTGGCCGTGGCGGCCGTACCCGGATCCATCCTGCCGCAGCGGGGTGTCAGCCTCGAGCGGGTCAACGAGTACCTGCGGGTCCATTCGACCGTGGGCCCGTCGGTTCGACCGGTTCCGGCTGTTCGACGTCTATTCGTCGGCCTGGTTCTCGGCCATCTATCTGCTGCTGTTCGTCTCCCTGGTCGGCTGCCTGGTGCCCCGACTGCGCCAGCACATCGCCAACATCGTGGCCAAGCCACCGCCTGCGCCGGCCCGGCTGGAACGCCTGCCACATTCGGTCACCGGCCTGACCCGTGACGAGGCGCCCGCGAAGGCTGGTGCCGAGATCGCGGCGGCCCTGCGCCGGCAGCGGTGGCGGACCGTCACGCGCGAGCACGATGACGGCTCGGTCACCGTGTCGGCGGAGAAGGGCTACGTCAAGGAAACCGGCAACCTGGTCTTCCATTTCGCCCTGCTGGCCCTGCTCATCGGCGTCGCCCTTGGATCCTGGTACGGCTGGCATGGAAACCGGCTACTGCTCGTCGGCGATGGCTTCTGCAACACCCTGCCGCAATACGACGAGTCCGGCCTCGGTGCCCGTACCGAGCCGGAGGAACTGCCCGCCGTTCTGTGTGACGCTGGACTCCTTCGCGGCCACTTACCTCGACAATGGACAGCCGATCCACTACATCGCCGATGTCACCTATGTGGACGGTGCGAACGGATCGGCCGGGCAGCGGCGGCTGGAGGTCAACGAGCCACTGCGGCTCGACGGCGCGGGCGTCTACCTGCTCGGCCACGGGTACGCGCCCATCCTGCGCTACACCGACCGCAACGGGGTGGTCAGCAGCAAAAGTAACGCCTTCCTGCCCGTGGACAGCATGCTCACCAGCACTGGCGTGGTGAAGTTCCCGTACGCGAACGCCGATCCCGCGGCGCCGGACGACAACGTCCAGGTCGCCTTCGCCGGTGTCTACCTGCCGACGATGCCCAAGGCGGTGGACGGCAGCCTGTCCACCTTCCCGGCCGAGCGGGATCCCGGCCTGCAACTGAGCGCGTACCAGGGCAATCTCGGCCTGAACGACGGACGGCCCCAGTCGGTGTATTCACTGGACCAGCGCCAGATAAGTTCGGGCAAGTTGCGCAAGGTCGCCGAGACGAAGGCACTCAGACCGGGGGAGACCTGGAAACTGCCGGACGGCACCTCAGTCCAGTTCGTCGGCACCGCGCAGTGGATAACTGTCTCGGTGCGCCACGACCCGGGCCAGAAGATCATGCTCGGTGGCGCGGCGGCGCTGCTGGTCGGGCTCATGGTGTCGCTGACCGGACGTCGGCGGCGGGTCTGGGCCCGCGTCCGTGCCGGTGACGACGGGCGTAGCCTGATGTCGTTCGGTGGCCTGGCCCGCAACGACTACGTGGGCTTCGGCGACGAGTTCCACCGGTTGGCCACCGCCGTGGCGACACCCACAGACGACACGCGACAGCCGGTCGCGGTCGGGGAGAAGGGACCGTGATGGCGCAGCTGTCGAGCCAACTGCTGGGCGTGGCCATCCTCGGCTATGTGCTGGCGATGATGTGTTACACGGCCGAGTACACCTTCGGTGCCCGGGGCGCGGTCGCCCGCACCGCTGTGCGGGCGCCACGCGAGCGGGTTCTGGTAGGCGCCGGTGTCGGCGGGCGTGACTCCTCCGCCGATGTAGCGGCGGCCGATCAGGCGGCGGCTGATCTGGTGGTGCAGGACGTCCTCGCTCCCGGCAAGCCGACCCCGGTCGGTGGGCGCGGCGGCCAGCGGGCCCTGGTGGTGGGCCGCATCGCGCTCACGCTCAACGTGCTCGGCGCACTGGCGCACGCCGGCGTGCTGGTCACCCGAGGGGTGGCGGCCGGTCGCGTGCCCTGGGGCAACATGTACGAGTTCGTCATCGCGCTGAGCTTCGTCGCGTCGGTGGCCTGGCTCGTGCTGGTGGCCATCCGGCCGTCCGTGCGCGTGCTCGGCCTGTTCGTCTGCCTGGGATTGTCCCTCGGCCTCGGCCTGGCCGCGACCGTGCTCACCACGGCCGCCGGCCCGTTGGTGCCGGCGCTCAATTCGTACTGGCTCAAGATCCATGTGAGCGCGGCCGCACTGGCCTCGGGCCTGTTGCTGGTGGCGTTCGTGCCGGCCGCGTTGTTCCTGGTCCGAGCGGGCTACGACCGGGGCAAGCGCGGCTTCCCGTTCTCGATCGGGGACCGGCTGCCGGCCGCGGACTCACTGGAGCGGCTGTCCTTCCGGCTGCACGCGTTCGCGTTCCCGATCTGGACCTTCGCCATCATCTGTGGGGCCATCTGGGCCGAGGCAGCCTGGAGCCGGTACTGGGGCTGGGACCCGAAGGAGATCTGGTCGTTCGTGTCCTGGGTGGCCTATGCCGCCTACCTGCACGCCCGCGCGACGCCCAGCGTGAAGCGGACCGTGGCCGCCTGGTTCGCCGTCGCAGCCTGGATCACCATGCTGATCAACCTCTATGTCATCAACTTCGTGGCGGTCGGCCTGCACTCCTACGCTGGCGTCGAGTAGCAGCAGGTGCAGCCCGGGAGCGGCGGGTGAACTCCGGTAGGTGAGACTGGAGACCATGAGCTCGCCGCGTTTCCCTTACCCGGACCTGAAGGAATACCTGGCCGCGCTCGAGGCCGCCGGAGAACTCCATCGCGTCACCGTCCCGGTCGACCCCGACCTGGAGATCAGCGAGGTGGTCACCCGGACGGTACGGGCGGATGGCCCGGCGCTGCTGTTCGAGCGGCCGACCCGGGGCGCCATGCCGGTGGCGATGAACATTTTCGGCTCCCGGACGCCGGATGGCGATGGCCCTGGGGGTCGACGACGTCAACGAGATCGGCGCCCGCATCGGCGACCTCGTCAAGCCGGAGTTGCCGGTCGGCTGGTCCGGCATCCGCGATGGTCTGGGCAAGCTGCTGCAGCTGAAGTCGGTGCCGCCCAAGATGGTGCGCTCCGCGCCCTGCCAGGAGGTCGTGTACCGCGGCAAGGACGTGAACCTCGACATGCTGCCGGGGCTGCGAACCTGGCCCGGTGACGGCGGCGTCTTCCACAACTTCGGGCTGACCCACACCAAGCACCCCGAGACCGGCAAGCGTAACCTCGGGCTGTACCGGCTGCAGCAGCATTCGCCGCACGACGCTGGGCATGCACTGGCAGATCCACAAGGATTCCACCGCACATCATGCCGTGGCGGAACGTCGTGGCGAGCGGCTGCCGGTGGCGGTGGCGATCGGATGCGATCCGGTGGTGTCCTACGCCGCGACCGCGCCACTGCCGGGCGACATCGACGAATATCTGTTCGCCGGTTTTCTGCGCGGGCAACGGGTGCCGATGGCGGACTGCCTGACCGTGCCGTTGCAGGTTCCGGCGAACGCGCAGATCGTGCTGGAGGGCTACGTCGAACCGGGCGAGCGGGCGCCGGAGGGGCCGTTCGGTGACCACACGGGCTTCTACACGCCGGTCGAGCCGTTCCCGGTGTTGCATGTGGAGTGCGTGACCACGCAGTCCGACCCGGTCTACCACTCCATCATCACGTCGAAGCCGCCTCAGGAGGACGGGCCGATCGGCCACGCCACCGAACGGATCTTCCTGCCGCTGATCAAACTGACTCGTCCCCGACATCGTTGACATGTCCATGCCGGCGCCGGGGGTGTTCCACAACTGCGCTTGTGGTGTCCATCCGCAAGCGTTACCCCAAGCACGCACAGAAGGTGATGAACGCGGTGTGGGGCGCGCATTTGTTGTCACTGACCAAGCTCATCGTGGTGGTGGATGACGACTGTGACCCCTCGGACTATCACGAGGTGGCATTCCGCGCGTTCGGCAATGTGGACTACTCGCATGATCTGGTCCTCACCCAGGGACCGGTGGATCATCTGGATCACGCTTCGTACCAGCAGTTCTGGGGCGGAAAGGCCGGCATCGACGCGACCCGCAAGCTGCCCAGCGAGGGATACCTGCGCGGCTGGCCGGAGCCCACGGTGATGTCGCCCGAGGAGTGGCCACAGTGGATCGTCGGTGGAAGGAGTACGGGCTGTGACCGCGCCTGCCGCGACGGCACCGGCCGGCGGTCCGGGCGGTGCCGGCCTTCCTGAAGCTTGTCGCCATCGAACACTCCGTGTTCGCGTTGCCATTCGCCTTCCTGTCCGCGTTCGCCGCGATGCATGGGTTGTCGGGCCAGGTGAACTGGTGGGACCTGCTGCTCATCACCGTCGCCATGGTCGGGGCGCGTACCTTCGCCATGGCCGCGAACCGGTTGATCGACCGGCAGATCGATGCGCGCAACCCGCGTACCGCCAAGCGGGAACTGGTGACCGGGGCGGTGAGCCCGCGCACCGCGACGGATCGGCGCGGCCGTGGCGCTGGGTGTCTTCCTGGTCGCCGCCGCCGCGCTCAATCCGCTCTGCCTGGCGTTGGCCCCGTTGGCCGTGGTGCCCCTCGTCGTCTATCCGTACGGCAAGCGTTTCACCAACTGGCCGCACGCGATTCTGGCGCTGGCCCAGGTGATCGGCCCGGTGGGTGCCTGGCTCGGCGTGGCGGGTACCTTTTCCGGCTCTGGGCCGGCCTGGGTCCTGGGCGCCGCGGTGGGCCTGTGGATCGGCGGGTTCGATCTCGATCTACGCCTGCCAGGACGCCGAGGTTGACCGGGTGATCGGTGTCCACAGTGTCCCGGCGCGCTACGGCGTCCGGCTTCGCCCTGTGGCGTCAGCTGTCGTGCACGTGGCGACCTTCGTGTTGTTCGTGTGGTTCGGGATGCTGGTGCAGCTGCGGCTGGCTGTGGTGGATCGGGTTGGCACTTGCCGCGATCGCCTTCGCCTACGAACATGCCGTGGTGACGCCGTCGGATCTGTCCCGGGTCAACCGGGCCTTCTTCACTGCCAACGGTTTCGTAGGCATTGTCCTGTTCCTATTCGCCCTGCTGGATCTCGTGGTCCGGCTGGGTCTGCGGGCCTGAAGGGACAGTATGCGTACGCCGTGGATAGTCGGGGTCTCCGGAGCCTCCGGCACGCCGTACGCGGCGGCGGTGTTGCGGGGCCTGCTGGATGCCAGGCAGGCGGTGGACCTGGTGGTCTCCCGGGCGGCCCGGCTGACCATCCTGGACGAGACCGGACGGCCGTTTCGAGACGCGCATTGGCGTGCGGACCTCCAGGAGTGGATCGGCCGCGACGTGGTCGAGGCCGACCTCGCGTACTGGCCGGCTGGCGATCTCGCCGCCGGACCCTCATCGGGTTCGTACCCGGCCTTGGGCATGGTGGTGGTTCCGGCCAGTACCTCGGCGTGCGCCGGCATCGCGATCGGCCTGTCCAAGGACCTGCTCCAGCGCTGCGCGGAGGTGTACCTCAAGGAACGGCGCCGGGTCGTGGTGGTGCCCCGGGAAACCCCGGTGACGCGCAGTCACCTGGAGCACCTGATCGCCCTGCACGACGCCGGGGCGGTTGTGTTGCCGGCGAGTCCCGGCTTCTATACGGCTGGTGCCCGTGCGAGTGCTGAGCAACTTGTCGACTTCGTGGCCGGCAAGGTGCTCGATTGTCTTGCCGTCCCGCACTCGTTGTTCACGCGCTGGAGCGGCGGTATCACACCACCACGATGATGAGGGTAAGCCCAGGATCCGGCCCGGAGGTCGAATCCTGGCGGCGGCTAGTGAGCGTGCGGTTGCTGGTTACCGGTTTCCGTGGCCAGGTCCTCTTCTCCTTCGAGAAGGGCCGTACTTCGGATTCCCGGAACCGGCGGTGACCGCCCGGTGTGCGGATGCTGCTGATTCGACCGGCGGCCGCCCAACGCGTGACCGTCTTCGGGTCGACGCGGAACAGCGCAGCCACTTCTCCCGGCGTCAGCAGACGATCTCCAGTTTCCACAACCACCTCCTAACGTCGGATGGGGCTTGCGGTCCCTATTCATTCGGGGCGTCGCGCCTCCGGTGGGACGTATGCCCATTAGAGCACCGGCGACCGGCATGTCCGACAAACGATGAATCACCCTATCCTGGTGCGCGCGCAGGAGAATGGCCGGCCCTCGGTAGTCGCCACTCGATGGACATTGTTCATGCTTGTCTTGCTTGGGTTGTCCGGAATGCGGTGGGATCGGCAATAATCGGTCGTCGAGGTACTCGAAAGTGCTGACTCATCAGCAAGGGCAGTTGAGCGCCAGGCGTGCAGAAGGGAAGCAGCGGGTGGATGCCACTGACCGTCGCATCGTGGATCTGCTGGGGCGCAATGCTCGGCTGTCATACGCGGAGTTGGCGCGACAGGTCGGACTGTCGGGCCCGGCGGTTCACGAACGAGTGGGAAAGCTTGAGGCGACTGGGGTTATTCGGTCATATCGGGCCCAGGTGGAGCCGGAGGCAATCGGGCTCGGAGTCACCGCATTCATCGGCATCGGACAGACGGCCGACAGCGAAGTCGACGACATGCTGGCCGCTCAGCGGCAATGCTCGAGATCGAATCATGTTACTTTCTGGCTGGCGTGGAGTCCTTCCTGATCCGGGTCCGGGTATCGACCATCGCCGAACTGGAACAACTCATCGTTCGGCTGAACCGGATCCCAGGCGTGGCCATGACGCGTACGACGATCGCGTTGTCGACCAAATGGGAGGACCGGCCGCAACCACTGGCGCCGGAGTCAGGCGCCGCTATAGATGGGGGCTGACGGGAGCGCTTCGGGCGGCCATAGTGATCGGATGGCGTTCCTCATCTCACGCGGTGGCGGTGGTGACGGGTGCGTCCCGTGGTCTCGGCCTCGCGATCTCGACCGCGTTGCACCGGGCGGGTTACCACGTCCTGCTCACCGACGTCGACGGCGACGCGGCCGCTGCGGCTGCTGGCGCCGCTGGGTGGCTGGTCCGCCCGGCTCGACGTTCGCTATGACCAGGCCTGCGAGGCGCTGGCTCAGCGGGCCACGGAGCGTGGCCCGCTTGCCTTGTGGGTGAACAACGCAGGAGTGCTGGCCACTGGTCCATCGTGGACACACAACTCCGCGGTCCGCCGTCGCCTGATGGATGTCAATGCCCTGGGCGCGATGAACGGCACGCTCGCGGCGCTCGGCGTGATGCGTGGCCAGGGCAAGGGGCACGTCATCAACGTGGTGTCATTGGCCGGCCTGGTGGCGACCCCGGGCGAGAGCGTGTATGCGGCGAGCAAGCATGCCACTCTGGCCTTCAGCATCGGCACGCTGGCCGAGCTTCGCGGCGCTGGACTTCGAGACATCCACATTTCATGCTTCTGTCCAGATGGGATCTGGACCCCTATGCTGCGGGACAAGCTTGACGACGCCGGGGCCGCGGTGTCGTTCACCGGGACTCTGCTCACTGCTCAACAGGCGGCCGCCGGCGTACTGCAGTTGGTCGAACACCCGCGCCCGGTACTGAGCATGCCCCGGTGGCGCGGTGCCCAGGTCCGGCTGTTCGATGCGTTCCCGCGACTGTCGTTGAAGCTGGCCAACCTGGTACTGGCGACCGGGCGAGCCGGGCAACGGCGGCAGGCCCGGCGGATTGGCCACCAGTGGCCCTGACATGTGGGTGACGCCTACGGTGTAGGGATGTACGAACATGTCCAACAGTCGTCCAAGGCCCGGCGCGCCTGGGTGACGGAGGCCATGGCGCTGGTCGAGGCAGATGCGAACCGGTCCGCTGACACCCATCTGCTGCCCTTCCCGTTGCCGCGGGAGTGGGGCATCGACCTGTACCTGAAAGACGAGTCGTCACACCCCACCGGCTCCCTGAAGCACCGCCTGGCCCGATCGCTTTTCCTGTACGGGCTGTGTAGCGGATGGATCGGACCGGACACCACGATCGTTGAGGCATCATCAGGGTCAACCGCCGTGTCCGAGGCATATTTCGCCCGGATGCTGGGGTTGCCGTTCATGGCCGTGATGCCGCCGGCAACCTCGCCGGAGAAGATCGCGCTCATCGAGTTCCAGGGCGGCCGATGCCACCTGGTCGAGGATCCCGCGCAAGGTGGTGGACGAGGCCCGGTTGCTGGCGGAGGACACCGGGCGGGCACTTCATGGACCAGTTCACCTACGCCGAGCGCGCCACCGACTGGCGAGGCAACAACAACATCGCCGAGTCGATCTTCGCGCAACTGTCATTGGAACGGCATCCGGTGCCGGTCTGGGTCGTGGTCGGTGCGGGCACCGGCGGCACGTCGGCGACCATCGGGCGCTACAGCAGGCTACGGCCGCTTCCCACCCGACTGTGCGTGGTCGATCCGGAGAACTCCTCGTTCTTTGACGGCCTGGCGCGCCGGTGACCTGGACGTGGCGACCGGCCGCGGTTCCCGGATCGAAGGCATCGGCCGCCCCCGGGTGGAGCCGTCCTTCCAACCGTCCGTGGTGGACCACATGGTCCGGGTGCCGGACGCGGCGATCGATCGCGGCGGCCCGAGTGGCGTCCACTGTGCTCGGCCGGCGGGTGGGTGGCTCTACCGGCACGAACCTGTGGGGAGCCTTCGGCATCATCGCCGAGATGCTCGCGCCGGCCGGCAGGCTCCCTGGTGACGCTGTTGTGTGACGGTGGCGAGCGCTACGCGGACACGTACTACTCCGATGAGTGGGTGCGTGCGCAGGGGTTCGATCTGGCCCCGCATGTGTCGCGGGTGGAGGGTTTTCTGGCCGATGGCCGCTGGGTCACGCCCGCTGGGCCAGGCCGGGGTAGCGCATGACGTAACCGTTGGGGTCGAAGCTGACATCGGCGGTGAAGGTGCCGCTGGCGAAGGGACCCGGCCGTGCCCGGCGACGGTGTAGATTTGCTCGGGCGTCCACGACCCAGGCTCGGCAGCAGCACCCAGGCGACTTCTACGGTACGGCTCGAGCCCGGTTGGCGTCCAGCAGGCCCGAGGCGGCGTACCGGCAGCGTGTTTGTCAGCGGTGAACAGCGCGAGGTCGACGTCGAGCGCGTCGGCCAGCTTGCCGGGATCGTCGTGCCGGGCAGCCCGGCCGGCGGCCCGGCCGCCCGACGCAGCGCCGCGTCCAGGTCGCCCTCCTCGCGGCGGTGACCCGCCAGCCGGCCGCGGCCCGCTCCATCCGCACTGACCGGACAAACCGGGACCCTCCACCGTGGCCTCGAACCGGCGGTGGCGCCGGCCGCATCGATCGTAGATGTCATACCGGCACGAAAAAGGCAGCGGTTGGGCCGCCAGCACCACGCCGTGGGCGTGCCAGAGCCGGGCCGGTCGTCGAGCACGACCTGCTCGGACGCCGGCCTGGTCGGTCCTGGTCCAGAAGAGCGCGGTGGTCGAATTCGGCCATGCACGCGACCATCGGACGCGGACGAGACCCGGCTCGCCCCGCGATGAGCAGAGACGGGCTTCGGCCTTCGCGCCTAGGCGGCGCTGCGGACCGAAGCCGAGCGGGCGGCAAGGCGTCGGCCTTCGCGCCTGGGCGGCGCTGCGGACCGAAGCCAAGTCGGTCACGAGAGGTGACGGGGGTCGTGGCCGTAGGGGCGGGGCGTGTCGCCGAAGCGGCGGGCCCGGCGGTCCTGGGAGAAGCGGCCACTGGACCGTGTCCCCGGCGAGTCGCCCTTCGCCGCCGCCGCGGGTGCCGTACGGCCGCCGGTGTTCCGTGCGCCCCACGGCGTTCGCGCGACGGAAATGCCTGCGGCTGGCTGCACCGCGCGACCGGCACGCCGACGGGCGGCGGGCGCCGGTCAGCTCGGCCAGGGCCGGGGCGGAAGCGGTTACCTCGGTACGCACCGGGGCGACGCCGGCGCTCTCCAGCATGGCGAAGGTGGGGCGCTGCTGGCGCGGCAGGACCAGCGTCACCACGGTGCCGGATTCACCGGCGCGGGCGGTACGGCCAGCCCGGTGCAGGTAGTCCTTCGGCGTCCTTGGGCGGGTCCACATGTGACAGACCAGCGACACCCCGTCGACGTGAATGCCACGGGCCGCCACGTCGGTGGCGACCAGCACGTTCGTCCGTCCCTCGCGGAACTCGGCCAACGTCCTGGTGCGTATCCGCTGGGTCTTGCCGCCGTGCAGGGCGCCGGCCCGTACGCCGACTTCGGCGAACTGTTCGACCAGCCGGTCGACGCCAGCTGCGTACTCGCGAACAGATGGTGCGGCCGGCCGGGTTGGCGATGGACGCCGGAACGGCGAACTTGTCGGCCGGCGGGATCAGCAGCGGCGTGGTGGCCCATCGTGTCGACACGGCCGCCGCGGCGGCGACGTGGAGTGGGTGACCGGGTCGGTGCATGAACCGCTTGACCAGGGTGTCAACGTCGTCGTCCAGCGTGGCCGAGAAGAGCAGCCGCTGGGCGCCGGCCGGCGTCTTCGCCAGCAACTGCGGTGACGTCGGGCAGGAAGCCCATGTCGGCCATCTGGTCGGCCTCGTCGAGCACGGTGACCTCGACCGGTCGAGCGAGCACACGCCCCGCTCGATCAGGTCGGCCAGTCGCCCAGGGGTGGCCACGAGCACTCGACGCCCCGGCTCAGCGCGAAGATCTGCGGTTGGTACGGCGCACCGCCGAAAGCGGTTTTGAGTGAAGAGCCCATGGACTTGCCAACGGGATCAGACGCGTCGTTGACCTGCATGGCCAGTTCCCGGGTAGGGACGAGCACGGGCGCCTTGGGCGGTGCGGCTGGGACCGTCGCGCTCGGCGGCCGGGCGCACCAGCGCCGGCAGGCCGAAGGCGAGCGTCTTGCCCGATCCCGTCTGCCCGCGGCCCAGGACGTCGCGACCGGCGAGGGCGTCGGGAATGGTGGCCGCCTGGATCGCGAATGGCGTGGTGATCCCAGTGCGGGACAGCGCACGCACCAGGACATCCGGGAGGCCGAGTCCGGCGAAAGTGGGCACGCTCACAGCGCTCGCCTCGGGCACCGGAGTGTTGTCGGCCGCCGGTTCCTGGGCCGATTCGGTTGATGAACGTTCAAAAACGGACGGGAATGCGCGCGCAGCATCAAGCAGCGTCAAAGGAAACCTCTCCACGGGGGCCGTTCTCGCCGAACCTGACGCGGCGGTCCCCACGGACCCGGCCTCGTGTGAAGGTGAGAATGCCCATTCGGTGCGCCTCGTCATTCGCGCACCGCGAACAGAACAGGTTTCATCGTAGCCGATTGTCCGCCGGGATGCCGGCCGGGGTGACCGGTGCCACCACCCGTGACGGCCGTCGAAAGCCGCCACGGACGGCGGGGTGTCGGACACGGCTACTTCATCAGGGTCCTGACGAGCGTCGTGATGAAATCGCCGGCGAGCACCATGACGACGACGCCGAGCAGCCCGAAGAAGGTCAGCGTGGCGAGTCCGATCAGGATGCCGGTACGCCAGCGCGAGTGCCGTTCTTTCTTACGTTGAGCCTCCACCTGGGCCTGCGACCGGCCCCGGGACAGGATCATCCCAGTCAGCGAGCCGGACATCTCCAGGGGCGACTCGGCGTTGCTGGTGGTCGGCCTGCCCGTCTGTCCACCATAGACAGTGCCGGCGGACCGTTGGCGTCCCACCGGCGCAACAACCCGCGGGAGCGTCGGCGGTGGCACGGGCGCGGTGGCGCTAGCGCCCGTTGCCTCGGCGACACCAGGCCGGATAGCGGGCGTGCCGTCGGGTTGGGTGCCGCCCGGCAGGGTCGCCGGCGTGGCGGCGCCGCTGGCCGACTGGCCGTACCGGCCGCCCTGATAGACGCCGGACGTCGAGGCGCCTGGGTTGACCCGCGGCGGCAGTTGCGGTGGGGTGGGCGCCGGCCGGGGCCCCGGTGCCGGCACTGCCGGGCCGGGTTGGATCGGCGGCACGGCGTCAGGCCCGGGCGTCGGCAGCGGCGGTGCCGGGACGGGCTCCGGCGGGACCGGAGAGGGCGGTACGGGGCCTGGCGGCACCGGCTCCGGCGGGACCGGCTTGGCCGGGTTCGGGGTGGGTGGCACCGGCGGCGCCGGAGTGGGTACCGGCACCGGAGCCGGGCCAGGTTCGGGCCTGGGCGGCTCGGTCGGCCGGAACGGCCGCGGCTGCGGCGGCTCGAGTGGCTTCGGTGGCTCGAGGGGCCGCGGTGGCTCGGCCGGCCGGGGGGTCGGAGGCTGTGGACTCGGAGGTTCGGGGCTCGGTGGCTGAGGGCTCGGTGGCTCTGGGCTCGCCGGGTACGGCTCGCTGATACTGCCGGGATAGCGATCCGCGTCGGTCGTACTGTCGGGATAGCTGTCGCTGACGCCGCCCTGGTACTGGTCAGGGGCGAACGACGTTTCGTCCGAGCGGGCCTGCGTGGTCGCGCGGATGAAGTCGCTGATCCGCGGCGCCGGCCGGCTCGGGCCGGCCGCTTCCTCGACCTCTCCGGCCGGGCTGGGCGGGGCTCCGAACGCGGGAAACGTGCTGCGGTCCATGTTGGCGGCCGGATCCCGGCTGAGGAGCGGATCCCGGCTCGGCAGGGGATCGCCGTCCGGCGTGCGGGGCGGTAGCGCAGAACCCCGGTCCACGACCGATGCCGCTTCGAAAGATCCTGTGCTGGACGGTTCCCAGGATCGGGTGAACGCGGCGAGGAGTTCCTCCTCGGTCGCGTCAGGCCGGGCCGGGCGGCGGGTCGGCAGGCCGGCGGAAGGCGAGCGGGCGGGCCCCGCGGCCTCCTCGTCCGATGTGGACCTCAATGGTCCGGCGGCGTCGGCCGCTGCTGTGGCGGCAACCGGTTCATGCTCTGCGGCGGTCGTCTCAGCGTTCGACGACGGTCCATCTGTCACTGTGGAGCGATCTGTCAACGGGAAGTCACCTGTCCACATGGGATCGCCGGACGGCGGCGATCCACCTGTCCTTGCCGAGTCACCTGACGGTGTGTCAGCGGCGGTCGATTTGGGGGCATCCGCGGATGCTGCGTCGAGAGTGGACGGACGGCGGGAGCGTGCCCGGTCCGCCGTGGAGCTGGGATCCGCAGGGTATCTCACGCCGTCCGGTTCCGCTTGCGCAACGCCGGGCGAGTCGACGCTGTCGGGAAGCGCGAGCTGTTCGTCCGACCGTAGCGGAGAGCGGATGATGTTGGTGGCCTTCTCCGGGGCCCGTGACCCGGTGGGCACGCTCGCGGCGAGGTCAGCGCCGCATCCGGGACAGGGTGCGGCGGCAGAACTGAACGGATGGCCGCAGACACCGCAGCGTTGTGTGCCCTTGCCATCCACAGCGGCGTTCTCCATCGTCGCCCCCAACGTTCCTGCCGAATCCTGCGCCCGGCCGAATCCTGTGCGGCCGAATCCTGCTCGGCTTAACCCTCAATTCGGGCCGAAACGGACCAGGATTCTTCCAGCGATGCACTCTCGTGAGCAGCGGTGCGTTGGCTTAACCGTGCCACATGGGTGCCAGGGGGTGAAGTGTGATCGCCGTAGTCGTCTTGTTCACCATCGCCGACGTCGGCGACCTGCGCTGACCTGCGAAGAGTTGGATGCGACGGCCGGTGGCAGCGAGCTAGCCGGGCTGCTGGGCACGGCACTGGCGCTGGCCGTACCAGTAGAACCGGCCGGCGGTGTTGTCTGTTGCGCCGGCGGGGTCGTCTGTTCGGCTGGCGGGGTGGTCGGCGCGGTCGTCGTGGGCACTGCCGTGGTCGGGGGAGGTGTGGTCGGGGGAGGCGTGGTGGATGGGGGTGTCGTCGGCGGTGGGGTGGTCGGGGGTGGGGTGGTCGGCGGAGGTGTCGTCGGCGGTGGCGTGGTCTGCGTGGGCGTGGGCGTCGCACTGGCGGTGGCCGACGGGGTGACACCGGGTGCCGGCACCGCGCTGTCGACCCGGATGGCGCCGAAGTAGCCGCCCGACCAAACCGTCGATACCTGCACCCTCTGGCCGACATTGGGTGCGTGCACCATCTGCCCGTTACCGACGTACATGCCGACGTGATGGATCTGGCGCCAGTCGGACCGGTCGGTGCTGAAGAAGATCAGGTCTCCGGGCAACAACTGGCTGGCCAACACCGGCGTACCGCGCGAGTAGCGGTACTGGTCGCGCGACACCCGGGGCAGGTTGATCCCGACCGACCGGTACGCCGCGAGCATGAGCCCAGAGCAGTCGTACGTGTACGGGCCCTCAGCTGCCCATTCGTACATCTTGCCGACCTGGCTCAGCGCGAAGGTCACCGCACGGGTTGCCAGCGGGCCGGCCTTGAGCCCGTTCACGCTGCTGCCGAGTCCTCGGCCGGCCACCTGGGCGGCTTCGTAGGCGTCACGGCTGGCAAGGAGTTGCGTCAAGGCGGCGGCGTTGCGCGTACGCAGGGTGTTCAGGGCCGCTGTGTGTCGGCTGAACTGCTCGTCGATCACGGCCCGGCGGCCGGAGATCTCCTGTTCGGCGGCGAGGGCAGCGTCGTAGTCAGCTTTCGCCGCTTGCTCTGCCTTCTCGGCCTCGGCTGCATCGTGACCGATCGTGTCGCGCTGCTGCGGCCGCTGGGCCTGCTCGTGTTGTGCCGGGAGGGCCGGCACCAGGAGGCCCAGGTTCTGCAGGTCGTTGGCATAAGCATTGAACGGGCCCAGTTCGGTGGCCCGCTTGTACGCCTCGGCGGCGACCTCGGCGGCCTTTTGACGCAACGCCTCGAGCGCGACCGTCGACTCGTCCCAGGTTGCCCGGTAGCCCGCGGTGATCTCCCGGGCCGCGACGAGTTCGTCGTCGATCGCCTTCAGTTGCTCGCCCAGCCGTTCCGCCGCGCTCGCCGCATTGATGATCTCGGTCGCGAGTGGCCCGCCTGCATCATCCGGCGCGGACGCGATGGGTGCCGGCGCGGTCGGGAAGTCGAGCACGCCATCTGGGACCGGGGTCGACCCTCCGGCCGGCCCGGGAGTGGGCGCAGCCGGCGCCGCTACCGCGGGGCAGCCGGATGCGGTGATCAGGCAGACGGCGATGGCCGCAGCCGCCGCGGTGCGACCGAACCAGCGAGCCCGCCGGAGTTGACTGGTATGACTAAGCAAGAACACCAATGTCCCAATCCTCCCCAGATGGGGCCACTTAGTACTTCAGTGACCTGCCAACATTGGTGGTACCCCATGTCTGGTTGCCGCGTCCACCCCGAACCTGACAACAATCGGGGAATGAGACATGTCATGCGAGCGGCGACCAGCGCGCACGAAGCCAACGCAGGCCGCCTATTAGGCTGGTGAACCGAGTACCGCGGAGTTTCCCGCGGTGGAGGAAACATGGGTCTGAGCATGGACGAGAACACGAAGCGCGCGCTCGAGGAAAAGGTGTACGCCGGGCAGCGCCTGACCCGGGCGGACGGCGAGGCCCTGTACGCCAGTGATGACCTGGCCTGGCTGGGGCGGCTGGCCCACCACCGCCGTACCGAGATGGGCGGCGACCGGGTGATGTTCAACGTCAACCGGCACCTGAACCTGACCAATGTGTGCAGCGCGTCCTGTGCGTACTGCTCCTTCCAGCGCAAGCCCGGCGAGAAGGCCGCGTACACGATGCGGGTGGCCGAAGCGGTGGCGAAGGCCAAGGAGATGGAAGGCGAGCAGCTCACCGAACTGCACATCGTCAACGGCCTGCACCCGACGCTGCCCTGGAAGTACTACCCCAAGGTGCTGCGGGAACTGAAGGCCGCGTTGCCCGGGGTCTCGTTGAAATGCTTCACCGCGACCGAAGTGCACTGGTTCGAGAAGATTTCCGGACTGCCCGCCGACGAGATCCTCGACGAACTGATCGACGCCGGCCTGGACTCGCTCACCGGCGGCGGGGCTGAAATTTTCGACTGGGAGGTCCGCCAGCACATCGTGGACCACGCCACGCACTGGGAGGACTGGTCGCGCATCCACCGACTGGCCCACAGCAAGGGGCTACGCACCCCGGCGACCATGCTGTACGGCCACATCGAAGAGCATCGTCACCGGGTGGACCACGTCCTGCGGCTTCGCGAACTGCAGGACGAAACCGGCGGGTTCGCGGTCTTCATCCCACTGCGTTACCAGCACGACTTCGTGGACTCCGCCGACGGCGTGGTGCGCAACCGGCTGCAGGCGCAGACCACGATGGCGTCACCGGCCGAGTCGCTCAAGACGTTCGCGGTGTCCCGGCTGATGCTGGACAACGTGCCGCACGTGAAGTGCTTCTGGGTGATGCACGGCCTGTCGCTCGCGCAGCTGTCGCTCAATTTCGGCGTGGATGACCTGGACGGATCCGTGGTCGAGTACAAGATCACGCACGATGCGGACTCCTACGGCACCCCGAACACGATGCACCGCGAGGATCTGCTCAACCTCATCTGGGACGCCGGCTTCCGTCCGGTCGAGCGCAACACCCGCTACGAGGTCGTCCGCGAGTACGACGCGGCACCCACCCTCGCCGACCGCCGCGCCACCCCCCAATCCGTAGTCGGGTGAATTGTCCAGCCCTCACGGTCTCCGGACTCGCGAGGACGGCTGCGTCGCGTTGCCTGGACTGACCGGAGCGAGCGCCAGCGAGCGGAGTGGAGGGAAGCCAACGCGATAAGGCGCAGCCGCCCACAGCGACCAGCCGAGCCGAAGGCGAGGCCAGAAGTTCTGAGCGGGGTGGGATTGGGGTGGGGGCGTGGTTCGCGTAGCCTCGGAACGGAGATGGCCGACAAATCCGGAGCCCAGACATTTCCCCGGCGGGATGCCGAGGGAAGGGTCATCAGTGTGGTCGAACTGCTGACTGCGGCGCTGGTGGGCACCTTGATCGCCGCCGGCGGCCTGGCGATCATCGACGGGCTGCTGTCGCTGATCGGTATGGGCTCGTTCGGCCAGGCATCCGGGTGGCTCGCACTGATCTTGCCGGCGCTGCTCTTCTTCGACGAGATCCGGGCCTGGCGAGGCTATGGGATCCGGTTCCTGGTGGGTCTGGTGGCGGGTGGGGTGGCCATTGCCCTCGGCCTGCTGATGGCCGCGATCTTGACCGGATTACCACCTCTGGCGTCCGGCGGCCTAGGAGCCATGATAGCGGCAGCCATCTATGCCTTCGTATGGTTTGTCGGCATCCGGTGGCTTACCGGTCAGAAGCGCTGAGATGGAGATCGCATGACTCCCGGACTGAAGTACACGCTGGGCCGCCTGGGCATCTTCGTGGTGTGTGCGGTACCCGCGCTGCTGCTCATCCCGAACGAAATGCACCCCTTCCTCAAGCTGATGATCGCGTTGGTCGCCTCGGCCGCGCTGTCGTTCGTGTTGCTGCGGCGCTGGCGCGACGAGGTGGCCGACCAGTTGTCCGCGGGCGCCCGCCGTCGGGTGGAGCAGAAGCAGAAACTCCGCTCTGCCCTGGCCGGCGAGGACGAGACCACGCCGTCAGGCTGACTGCGGGACAGGTTCGTTGAGACGGATCACCGCGAAGAACGCACCCTGCGGGTCGCTGAGAACGGCAAAGCGGCCGACCGGCAGGTCGGTGGGCGCGACGGCGACGCTGCCACCCAACTGGGTGGCCTGCTC
The DNA here is from genome assembly GCA_963742855.1 of uncultured Actinomycetota bacterium. Taxonomy (GTDB): domain Bacteria; phylum Actinomycetota; class Actinomycetes; order Mycobacteriales; family Micromonosporaceae; genus CAVUNP01. Next base: position 42,910 of record CAVUNP010000042.1, read on the forward strand.
GGCGACCGAATCGGTGTCCGCGACGCTGAAGTAGGTCATCCAGTGTGGCGGCAGTTCGGCTGGCCATTCGTCGCCGACCATCGGCATCATGCCGGCGATCTCGCGGTTGTCCTTCTTCCAGGTGGTGTAGGCGACGGAGCCCATCGGCGACTCCTGTGCGTCCCAGTCGAAAACCTCGCCATAGAACGACTTCGCGCGCTCGGTGTCGCGGGTGGCCAGTTCGTTCCAGGTCATCGAACCCGGTACGTCCGTCACCTCGACCCCGACGTGGGTGCCGGGTTGCCAGGTCGCGAACGCGGCGCCGGTGGAATCCAGGAAGACACCCATCCGGCCGTAATCCGACACGTCCATGGGTGGCACCAGGGTGCGACCGCCGGCCTTCTCGACCGTACGGGCCGTGTCATCAACGTTCTCCGTGGCCATGTAGGTGGTCCAGGCGGTGGGCTGGTCCCGCATCATGATCGGCCCGGCTCCGGCCACGGCCTTGTCGTTGAGGAGGAAGTTTGTGTACCCGCCAGCCTGGGGTTCGACCGAGACCATGGGAGTCCAACCAAACAGTCCGCTGTAGAAGGCGCGCGCGCCCTCGAGATCCGGCGTGGCCAGGTCGACCCAGTTGGGCATGCCGGGTTTGATGTCGGGCGTGCTGTCCATCTGTGCTCCTCACGCTGTGCTCGGCCTGTTCCCGGCCTGTTCCCGGCCATCGTGACACCGCCGCACGGTGGCCCGAGGGCAATCAGGCAAGCCCAGCCGGGGCTGGCTCGACCAGCCGTTCCTCCATGAGGAGAATGTGGTGGCCGTCGGGATCGCGCAGGCCGGCCATCCACAGGTGACTTGTCTCGGTGCGGTGCACCACATGGGGTTTGCTGATGAAGTCTGTGCCCATTGCGGCCGAATTCATCAGCTGGTGCAGCCGAGCCACTTCGGCATCGATGTCATCGACGTTGAAGTACAGCACGCAATGGCTGGTGTACTCCGTAGACTCTGGCACGCCGAGGTAGAGCCGGACATCACCGCTGGCGAAGAAGGCCATCGGTTGACCGGACACAGTGAACAGATGCGGGATACCGAGGACGTCGCGGTAGAACTCCACCGAGCGCTCGACGTCGGTGACGCTGATGTGGATCTGGCCCACTGGCCCCAAGCCCATGACCGCTCCCGTCGTATGCTTAACCTGGGTGAAAGGTTAACCATGGTGAAGAAGGTGGGTCAAGCACCCGGGCTGCCGGCCGCGGTGCCGATGGATCCAACGCACGAGACCGCCAATGCCCTGCACTCCGCGGCCCTGCGGTTGCTGCGCCGGGCCAGTGCGACAGACCCTCAGATGTCGCTGGACGGTCCGCGCGCCTCGGCACTGTCCGTCCTGGTCTACGGCGGCGACATGCCGATCGGGCGGCTGGCCGTGGTCGAGCAGGTCTCCCCGCCCGCCATCACCAAGACGGTCAGCGCACTGGAAGCCGACGGTCTGGTCGAACGGTTCGGCTCACCGGATGACCGCCGCCTGGTACTGGTGCGGGCGACCGAGGCCGGCCGCGCTCTCATCGAACGCGGCCGGGCCGCCCGGGTACTTGCCGTGGGCGAACTGATCGCCCCGCTCAGCACCCGGGATCGGGAAACCCTCCGGCGCGCCTCGGCGATCGTGCTGAAGCTGCTGACAGACACGCCGTAGCTGGGTCAGGTTGGTAGGTATCAGGTGTAGCGTCGGCCCTCGTCGCGACGGTAGGCCCAGGTGGCGAGGCTCGCCATGGCGAGAATCCACACACCCAACATCGCGACTGCGGTTGTGTCCACAGTGAAATCACCGACCACAGCCCACATGAGTTCGACCGCGCCGCGGGTGGGGAGATATGGCGCGATGTACTCGACCCAGCCCGGGGCCTGGCCGGGCGCGGACATGAGGCCACCGCCGAAGGCGAGCGGGAAGAACAGCACCTGGGCGACCGCGAGCGCGGCCTTCATCGGTAGGCCGTAGCCGATGGCCAGTCCCATCAACGTGAACGGCAGCGAGATCACGAAGACGGTCCCGATCGCGAGCAGGAAGCGCGGTGCGGTGACGGTTGCCTCGGTCAGCAGGGCCGCGATGAGGACCACGGGCACCAGGGATACGAACGTCATCGTCAGACCGGCGATGATCCGGCCACCAAACCGCGGGCCTGGCCCGGCCGGAAGTGTGCGGGTGTAAGGGTCCCAGGGTCGGGAACGGTCCTCGGCCACGCCGATGCCGTAGCCGAAAAGGGCGCTTGTCATGATCGCGAAAGTGACCATGGATGCGGTGGCGTAGGTAGCCGCGATCGGATTGTCGCCAGCGAACGGCACCACGAAGAAGAGCATCGACGCGGACGGGAAGAAGATCGAACCGATCAGTGCGATCGGCACCCGGACCGTCTCCAGCAGATGGAACCGGGCGTTGGTGAGGACGAGACTCATGGTGGCTGGCCCTTCAGGCGGCGAGCGGAGCGGGGACGGGTTCGGTCGGGTCAGCCATCAGGGCCAGGAATGCTTCCTCCAAAGTGGTGGGACGCACTTCCAGGCCGGAGAATGGCGTGTCTGAGCGCACCAGTTCGCGAACGAGTTCGTCGGGATCCGCGGTCAACAGGTGGATCCTTCCCTCGGATTCCTCAGTGGACACGACACCTGGCAGTTGCGGCAGGTTCGCGGCGGTGATGCTGACCCGGTGGACCCCGACCAGACCCCGCACCGCGTCCACCGTGTCATCCGCGAGTACGCGCCCGGCACCGAGCACCACCACTCGCTGGGCCAGTGCCTCGACCTCCTCGAGGTAATGACTTGTCAACAGCACGGTGCCGCCACCGGCGTGGAAGGTGCGGATGCCGTCCCACAGGGCGTGGCGTGCTTCCACATCGAGTCCGGTGGTGGGTTCGTCCAGAAACACCAGGGCGGGCCGTCCAACAAAGGCCAGCGCCACCGCGAGACGTCGCTTCTGGCCACCCGACAAGCCACCTGTCTGGCGCCGGGCCAGCCCGTCGAGGCCAAACCGACCAAGGAGTTCGTCGCGGCCGATCGGGTCGGGGAAGTGCGCCGCGACGTAGTCCACGCATTCGCCCACTCGCAATGTCGGGGGTAGGCCCGTTTCCTGTGGAGTGACGCCGATGCGCCGCCGGTTCGCCGCGTTGCGCGGGTCGCCGCCGAAGAGCTCGACCAGACCGGAACTAGGTCGGCGCAGGCCCACCAGAAGATTCAACAGAGTGCTCTTGCCCGCGCCGTTAGGCCCGAGCAGTCCGACCACCTCGCCGGCCCTGATCTCCAGGCTGACGCCGGCCAAGGCCAAGGCGTCGCCATAACGGCGGGTCGCGTCGACGGTGCGGGCGAGAATCATCGCTCCTCCATGGTCAGATCCAACAAAGCTCGTACGGCGGCGGTGTATTCGTCGAACGCGAGCCGGCCACGTCGACTCAGCGAGAGCAGGGTGGCCGGGGTCCGGCCGTGGTGGGTTTTGATGACCTCGACGTAGCCGGCGTCCTCGAGCTTGCGCAGGTGCACGGAGAGGTTGCCCGCGGTCATGCCGAGAATGTCCTGAAGTCGCGGAAACGCCATGCGGTCACCATCCAGTAGCGCGGACAACGCGGCCATCACCCTTAACCTGGCCTGGGCATGGATGACCGGATCGAGTTCGGGCGTGCTCACGAGCGGCCGCCGCGGCGTGCCCAGTGCGGGCCGGCGTACTGCACGAATCCGGCCACGATGAGGCCGCCGCCACCCGCGAGAGCGGCTACCAGGGAGTGCCAGCCGGGGCCGGCGAGCACCCCGCCGAGGTTGCTGATGGTCACCCAAGCGCCCAGCACGAACAGCTCCGGCGCTTTCCAGATCGCGGCTCCGGTCATGTACAGCAGGCCCACCAAGGCGATCGACGATGCCGCCCAGAGCAGGCCCTGTTCGTCCTGCGGGAGCATCGGGCCGAAGTGGTCGAGGATCACGGCCATGCTGGCGAAGCCGAGGAACCAGCTGAGGCCGTACATCCTCCCCTTGGTTGACGACTCACCTGTGACGTGCCGGTTTGCCCGCGCGCCAGTGATGCCGGAGGCCACGGACGCGCCTCCCATCAGTACATAGAGGACAGTCAGGGGTAGCCAGCTGGGCATGTCCCAGCGCACCTGCTCGTGCGGACCGTGCCGGAGGAAGAGCAGGCTGAACCCGATGAGCCAGGCGATTCCCCATGGCCAATAGATCAATCGTGGATCAGGCGCCAGGCTGCGTTGGGCGGCGGCCCGCTGGCTTTCGATCATGCGAAGTGACTCCGCCGCGCTCGCTGGCGCCGCGTCGTCCTCCAGGCGGACGTCGCCTTCCTCGTTCACGAATCTCACCGGCCTCACAAACAACTTTACGGCTCAAAGTAGAACTACTTTATCCCGCAAACCTCGTGTGCGCCACCCACGTTTCCGGCGACGGATCGGGTCCCGTTGTGCGTTGCCGGTAGCCGCCACCTGCGCCACCCTGCATGCTCCATTGGGATAGGTCGACTTTCTCCGCGGCTGTTTCCCCTACCGCGTCATCGGCGTTCTATGCGTCGTGGGGGCGCCGCGGGGTCAGGCGTGGCCCGCAACCTGTCGCGGTCGTGGTGATTGCGGACGATTCGGTGTGCTCCTGCACTGCGGATCGTCCGCGAACATCGAACTGTCCGCGATCATGGGCGTGCTCGCGCGTTCGATGGCCACGATCGGCATGGATCGTCCGGTGCGGGGGTGGGCGGGTGCGGGTCGGCGGGTGCGGTCGGGGCGGGTGGGGAGCAGGAATCGGCTGCGCTGTCAGGAGATCAGGGCAGTCGGGAGGGGGAGGCTGTGGAGGATGGTGAGTCGGGATACCGCCCGGGTCAGCACCACGTAGAGGCGGTGCAGCCCGCGTGGCTCGGCGGCGACGATCGCGGCCGGCTCGACCACCACCACGTGGTCGTACTCCAGACCCTTGACCAGCGTCGCCGGCACCACGGTGACCCGCGGGACGGCGATGCGTCATCAGGCCCGGCTGTGTCGATGTCGGCGGGTGTGGTCACGTCGTCCAGCCGCTGCCAGCGCCGCGCGGGGCCGGTCGACCGCGGCGTCCGCGGCGATGACGCCGACCGAGCCTTCATACGCCAGCGCCGCCGGGCGCCCGGCCACCGTCCGGCGTCCAGAGGTCGGTGACGGACGGATGTCCAGCGCCGCCGTCGTGACGCAAGAGACCGCCGGCGGCACGTCGACGGCAAGCGAGGGCAGCAGCCGGTTGGCGAATCGACGACCACGCGGCAGGTACCCGGAAACCGATGGTCAGCGCGACCACCCGGCGTCCGGCTTGCCCAGGTGGGTCAGGGAGTCCTGCCAGTCGGTCGCCGCCCACGGCGCGGTGCCCTGGGCGAGGTCGCCGAGCAGCGTGACCGAGCCGTGCTCGCTACGCCGGGCGATGGCCCGGCACTGCATGGGGGAGAGGTCTTGCGCCTCGTCCACCACCACGTGGCCGAAGCCGGACGGCCGGTCGATCAGCCCGGCCGCCTCGTCGATGAGCACCGCGTCGGCGGCCGTCCACTTCGCTGCCTTCGACGTCCGAGGTGGACGTTGCCAGAGCAACGTTGCCTGCTCGTCAGCGGAGAAGATGCCATCGGCGGCGCGCGGCGAGTGCGGCGGCGTCGGACAGCAGCGAGTGCACCAAAGACTCGCCGGGGTCATCGCCGGCCAGACCGTGGTCGAGGAACGCGCGCACCTCGCGGTCTTTGGCCATCCGGCGAAGCCAACTCTCCGGTGGCGAATCACCACGGCGTGCCTCGGCCTGGCGAAGCAACATGGCCACGGTCCGCGCCAGCACCCGCTCCCGCCCGGTGCCGTACGGCGGATCCTCCCGGCGCGTCTCGTCGACGATGCGACGCAGCGCCTCGTCCGAAATGCGCCAGCGCCACGATCCGTCCGGCACAGTGAGACTGTCCTCGGGACGACGGATCAGCGCTCTGAGCGCTCGCCGGAGCACATCGGCCCACCGTACGTCGTGTTTGAGCTGGGCCACCTCGGTGCTGTCGACGGCCCGCACCAGCACCGAACCGACCAGGTCGTCGACAGAAGCCTGGTCGACCTCCACCTCGCCCAACGCCGGCAGCACGGAGGAGATGTAGCTGAGGAAGGCCCGGTTCGGGCCGACGACCATCACGCCGGACCGCCGCAGCCGCTCCCGGTGCAGGTACAGCAGATATGCGGCCCGGTGCAGGCCGACGGCGGTCTTTCCGGTGCCCGGCGCGCCCTGTACGCAGATCGTGTCGTCCAGGTCCGCCCGGACCAGTTCGTCCTGGTCTGGCTGGATCGTGGCGACGATGTCACGCATCGGGCCGACGCGCGGCCGCTCGATCTCGGCGGTGAGGATCCGGCTGGCCGTGCCGAGTTCTTCGCCCCGGTCGAGGTGCTCGTCCTCGAAGCTGGTCAGTTCGCCGCGGATGAAACCGAACCGGCGCCGCACCGCGACGTCCTGCGGGTCCACGGCGCTGGCTCGGTAGAACTTGACCGGGAGAGCGGCGCCCGCCAGTCCAGCACCATCGGTTCGCCCGCTCGTCGGTGACGTGCCGCCGTCCGACGTGGAAGCGGTCCTGGTCGATGTCGAGCCGGCCGAAGAACAGCGGTGTGTCGGGATTGTCAGCGAGTTCGGCGATGCGTCGGGCCATATGTCGGCCGAGTTGTTCGGCGGTGTAGGCATCGCCCGCGACCTTGTCGCCAGCGCTGAACAGCGCCTCGGCGTGCTCGCGCATGCGGGCCAGCGCGGCCCGGGATGCGGTGAGGTGGGCGCGCTCGGTCTGCAGTTGGTGGTCGAGGTCCGTGTGTGCGGCTGACTCTGCAAGCATGTTGATCCTCTTAAACGGGCTCGGTCTGCTCGCTCGCGTATCCGGGCCTGCGGCGTTGGGCCCAGCGCAAGGGACGTCCGCTGCGGTGGCTATCTCACCGCGGCCGTCAAGCGGACAACCAGCCTACCTGCAGCCATGCGCCGGTTCCACCTGTTTTTGGTCTCCCCGAGCGGGTCGGCGCATCGGGTGCCAACGGGGTTGAGCTAGCGTGCCGGTATGACCCCCGATGATGACGGCTGGCGGCGCCCCCGCGTTGGGCACATCCAGTTCCTGAACTGCCTTCCGATCTACTGGGGTCTGATGCGATCCGGGGCACTGCTCGGCGTGGACCTGCACAAGGATACGCCGGACCAACTGAACACGGCCCTCGTCGCCGGTGATCTTGACATCGGGCCGATCTCCCTGGTCGAGTACCTGCGGCACGCGGACGAACTCCTGGTGCTGCCCGAACTCGCCGTTGGCAGTGACGGGCCGGTGCAGTCGGTACTCATGGTCTCCACTGTCGACCCCGCCGAACTGGACGGCCGGCAGGTCGCGCTCGGCTCCACCTCCCGTACCGGCGTGTTGCTGGCGCGGATGGTGCTGGAGACGCGATTCGGAGTGCATCCCGAGTATTTCCGGTCCCCACCCGACCTCGGCCAGATGTTGATCGAGGCTGACGCGGCGGTGGTTATCGGTGACGTGGCCCTGCGGGCGCACCACGAGGCACCGAAACTGGGGCTGCACGTGACGGATCTCGGCGCGGCGTGGCGGGACTGGACCGGGTTGCCCATGGTGTTCGCGGTCTGGGCCGCCCGCCGCGACTTCGCCGAGGCCCACCCGGGCATCGTCAAGGAAGTGCACGAGGCCTTCCTCGCGTCACGGGAACTGTGCATCGCCGAGCTCGACACGGTCGCCGTGGCAGCCGCGCGGTGGGAGGCCTTCTCCGCTGAGACGCTGGCCGCCTACTTCCGCGCCATTGACTTCTCCCTCGGCGAGCGGCAGGTCGCCGGCGTGCGCGAGTTCGCCGCCTATGCCGCCGCGGCCGGCGAGGCTCCGCCGCTACCGGCCGACGGACCGCACTTCTTCAATCCACCGACGCTGTAGGCGGGGCAGGCTACGGGGCGGCTGGGTTGAGAAGTTGGGTGGCTACCTGCTGACAGACGCTGGCGGTGTGCTGGAAGTCGGTCTCATAGGTGCCCTGGCTCGGGTAGCGCTGCAGGACGGACAGCACCCAGGTGTCGCCGATGGCGAGGCAGTTGGTGTGCCAGTTGTTGTCCTCGTCGCGCAGCAGCCAACCGTTCTTGATGGAAACCTGAGGCTGCTGCCCGGCTGAGAGCGCCTTGCGGATGCCGAAGTCACCGGTGCCGCGTACTTTGCGCATCATGTCGAGCACCCACGGTGTCCATTTCTCGCCGGCCGCACGCCCATCGCCGATACAGGCGCCCATCCGTACCGTGTCCTCGGCCGAGATGATCGTGTTGCTCCAGAAGCCGGGTACGGCTTTGGAATCGGTGAGATGACACATGGTGATCAGCCGCTCGATGGAGGCCGCCTTGCCGTTGGCGTTGTACGCCCGGTCGGCCGCCTCGTTGTCGCTGTCGCGGATCATGACTTCCAGATCGGCCAGGCGCGACTGGCTGGGGGTCTGGCCATTCTCCTCCGCCCGGCGTAGGTAGTCCGACGCCAGCCAGGCCTTGATCATCGAAGCGGTGGTGCTGGTCTCCGCCTTGTTGGCCGAGCCGACGATCTCCCCGGTCCGCCGGTCCAGCAGCGCCCAGCTGAGGAAACCCTGGGTGGCCACGCCCGCGGCGGTGACCTCGGCGGGGCGGAACGGCAGCGGCGGCGGCGCGTGTGTGGGCGGTACGAACGGCTCGTCATCGAGCGTGGACGACGCCATCTCGTCCGACGCGAACGGGGAATTCGGCAGGAACCGCAGGCCGGCACCGACCACGGCAAGGCCGGCGAAGACGACAACGAGCATCCATACCGGTACCCGGCGCTTGCCCCCGCCATGGCTGCGGATCCTGCGCGGGTTGTCCTGGAAAGCCGGAGCGGGGTCGGCCTGGAAGGCGGATGAGCCGTACACGCCCGGCATCGGCGGTTCGAGCGGTGGCGGTCCGGCCTGCCGGGGCGCGCGTCCCGATGGTGGCGGTACCGGTGGGATGGGCGGCCCTGGCGGCTGCGGCACCACCGGATAGCCCGGTTGCTGCGGCACGCTCGGGTAACCGGGCTGCTGCGGCACCGATGGGTAGACCGGCTGCTGCTGCGGGACCGACGGATAGACCGGTTGGCCGGGTTGCTGTGGCATCGGCGGTCGGCGCTGCGGCGGCATCGGCGCGGAGCCAGCGGGGCGCGCGCGACCCTGGCCGCGTGGCGGCACGGAAGACCATCGGTCGTCGGTCAACGTCGATACCTCGCCTAAGGGGCGTCGGGGGGCGCGTGCTCGGAGGGGTAATGGCCTACGGGGGTGGGTGGGCCTCGCACCGATGTTAGCGGGTCCGAAACGCCCAGATCAGACCGACCACTGTTACAGCATCTTGCTGACATTGTCGGATCCTGTAACACTGGTGCTGTGTACGGCAGCGACGCAGACCCAGACCACCACGCCCAGGGCCACGACCTGGATCCGGCGCAGAGCCTGCTTGACCAGATCGATGCGTTCGAACGCGACCTGATCGCGACGGCCAACCGTGGCGGCAGACAGGCGTCCGAAATGTCGCCCGAGGAATCCTTTGACGCGCTCATCGCCGCCGATCAGAAGATCGAGCCGCGGGATTCGATGCCGGACGCCTATCGAGCCACGCTCATTCGGCAGATAGCCCAACATGCGCATTCCGAAATCATCGGGATGCAGCCCGAGGGAAACTGGATCACCCGCGCGCCCAGCCTGCGGCGTAAGGCCATCCTGCTGGCCAAGGTTCAGGACGAGGCGGGTCACGGACTCTACCTCTATGCCGCCGCCGAAACATTGGGCGTGAGCCGAGACGAGCTCGTCCAGAAGCTGCTCGACGGCCGGCACAAATATTCGTCCATCTTCAACTACCCGACCGTGACCTGGGCTGACATTGGGGCGATCGGCTGGCTGGTGGATGGTGCCGCGATCGTGAATCAGGTTCCGCTGTGCCGTTGTTCATACGGGCCGTACGCGCGGGCGATGATCCGCATCTGCAAGGAGGAGTCGTTCCACCAGCGGCAGGGCTTCGAGATTCTGCACACGCTCTCGCACGGCACACCGGCGCAGCAGGCGATGGCCCAGGACGCGATCGATCGCTGGTGGTACCCGTCGCTGGCGATGTTCGGTCCGCCGGACCGCGAGTCCACAAATTCTTCGGCCTCGATGGCGTGGGGGATCAAGCGATTCAGCAACGACGAGCTGCGCCAGCGGTTTGTCGACATGTGCGCCGGACAGGTCAAGATATTGGGCCTCACGCTGCCCGATCCGCAGCTGCGCTGGAATGCCGAACGTGGCCAGCACGACTTCAGCCAGCCGGACTTCGACGAGTTGAACGAGGTCATTCGCGGCAACGGGCCGTGTAACCGCCAGCGGATGGCGCACCGCCGCCGCGCCCATGACGAGGGCGCCTGGGTACGGGAGGCGGCCCAGGCCTACGCGCGCAAGCGGGCCCAACCATCGGAGGCGGCCGCGTGAGTGACCTGTGGGAAGTGTTCATCCGTCCTCGCCGTGGGCTGTCGCACACGCACGTCGGCAGTGTGCACGCCCCCGACGCGCAGGTAGCCCTCCGCAATGCCCGCGATGTCTACAGCCGCCGCCAGGAAGGCGTGTCGATCTGGGTGGTACCGGCGAGTGTGATCACCGCCTCCAGCCCGGACGAGAAGGACGCCTTCTTCGACCCGGCCGCCGACAAGATCTACCGGCACCCCACCTTCTACGAGGTACCGGAAGGCGCGCAGCACCTATGAGCGAGGCGGTACCCATGAGCGGTGATGTGGCGCAGTTCGCGTTGCGGGCCGCGGACGATGCGCTGATCGCGGCGCAGCGGCTGGCCGAATGGTCCGCGCGGGCGCCGGAGATGGAGGAGGACGTCGCGCTGTCCAACATCGCGTTGGACCAGCTCGGGGTGGCCCGGTTCCTGCTGACCTACGCCGGCGAGCTGGAGGGCACCGGCCGGGATGAGGATGCGCTGGCGTTGCAGCGCGACGACCGCGAGTTCCGCAACTGCCTGTTGGTCGAACTGCCCAATGCCGGGCCGGCCGCCGCGGCCCTCGCCCCTGGGGACTTCGGCGTGACGATGGCTCGGCTGCTGTTGCTGTCCGCATACCAGAAGCTGCTCTACGACGAGCTGGTGGCATCGACTGACCCGCGCCTGAGCGCCATCGCGGCCAAGGCGAGGAAGGAATCGGCCTACCACCTGGACCACGCTGCATTGTGGACGGTCCGGTTGGGCGATGGCACGCCCGAATCGCATCGGCGGATGCAGGCCGCGGTCGACGACCTCTGGCCGTACACCCATGAGCTGTTCGAGACCGATCCGGTGACCGAACGCCTGGTCGCCGCGGGCGTTGTCCCATCCCAGCTCCGTCCACAGTGGTTGGATCGGGTCTGCGCGGTGCTGGCGGAGGCGACACTGACCCGTCCGGCCGATGGCTGGGCACCCAGCGGAGGCCGCCAGGGCCGGCACACCGAGCACCTGTCCTATCTGCTGGCCGAGATGCAGGTGTTGCACCGCGCCCATCCAGGGGCCAGCTGGTGACCGCGGCGGACGCGGCGACGCCGCGCGCGGTGGTAGCCGGCGTGGTCGATCCGGAGATCCGGGTGGTGACCATCGACGATCTCGGAATCCTGCGTGAGGTGCGCCAGGATGCGAGCACCGGCAGGGTCTCGGTGGTCATCACGCCGACCTACTCCGGCTGCCCGGCCATGGACGTGATCCGCGATGACATCCGGCGGGCCCTGAGCCAGGCCGGGTACTCCGATGTAGAGGTGTCTACTGTGCTCAGTCCGGCGTGGAGCACGGACATGATCAGCTCGGCTGGGCGGGACAAGCTGGCCGCGGCCGGCATCGCGCCACCGGAGCCGGTGGTCCGGTTGTCGCTGTCGGTGCGCTGCCCGCGATGTGGCTCGCCGGACACCGCGGAGCTGTCCCGTTTCGGCGCCACGGCGTGCAAGTCGCTCTGGCGCTGCCGGGGTTGCGGCGAACCTTTCGATCGGGTGAAGCCGCTGTGACGATCACCCACCCGCGTCGCCGAGCGACCTTCCAGCCGTTGCGGGTGGCCGCCGTGGATCCGCTGACCGACGACTCCGTGATGGTGTCCTTCGAGGTGCCCGAGGACCTGCGCGAAGAGTTCGCGTTCGCACCCGGGCAGCATCTGACCGTACGACTGGACGGGGCACAGGCCGGTGGTGAACCGGGCGAGCTGCGGCGGTCGTACTCGATCTGCTCCGCGCCGCGCGACCTGACCCGCGACGGCCTCGTCCGGGTCGGCGTGCGGGCGGTGGCCGGCGGTGCCTGCTCGGGCTACGTGACCAGCCTGCTACGCGCCGGCGACCAGATCGACGTCCTGCCGCCACTCGGGCGCTTCACCACCGCCCTGGCCCCGGACCGGGTCCGGCACTACGCCGCTGTCGTGGCTGGCTCGGGCATCACGCCGGTGCTGTCGCTGGTCGCGTCGGCCCTGGCGACCGAGCCGGACAGCCGGTTCACCGTGCTTTACGGCAACCGCACCGCGGCGAGCGTGATGTTCACCGAACAACTGGCCGACCTCAAGGACCGCTATCCGGGCCGGCTGCACCTGGTGCACGTGCTCTCGCGCGAGCCGCAGTTGTCGGCCCTGCTCTCCGGGCGGCTGGATGCGCCGCGCCTACGCAAGATCCTCGACTCCGGCCTGGTGGACGCCGCCTCGGTGCACGAGTGGTTCCTGTGTGGGCCCTACGGGATGGTGGTGGACGCCCAGACGGTGCTGGCCGAACATGGCGTGCCGGACGCCTGCGTCCACACTGAACTGTTCCATGTGGATGCAGCGGAGCCGGCCCGGCCGCGGCCGCCGGAACAGTGGCACGGTGCCACTGTGACGATCATGCTGGACGGGCGCGAGTCCACGTTTTCGATGGCCCCGCACGAGCGGGTGCTCGACGCGGCGCTACGGGTGCGAGGCGAGCTACCGTACGCCTGCAAGGGCGGCGTCTGTTCCACCTGCCGGGCCAAGGTGATCGAAGGGTCGGTGGTTATGGCGCGAAACTTCGCGCTGGAGCCGCACGAGGTGGCCGCGGGCTACGTGCTGACCTGTCAAGCCGAGCCGGTCAGCACCCGGCTGGTGATTGACTACGATGCCTGAGGGCCGTCCAACCCGCTCCCGGCCTACCGGCGCCGAGCTCGCCGCAGCCGCTGCCGTGCGCGCCAGTCGAGGATGAGGCGGTGCAGCGACAGGGCGGCGGCCAGACCGGCCAGCGGTAGCGCGGGCAGTGCGTACCGGGCCTCGTACATGCCGATCACCACCGGCGCGACGATCAGGGTCAGTGCCGCGAGCATCAGCATGACGGCGTCCCCGGCCAGCAGTCGGGTGGGGCGGCGGCGCACCATCAGCGCCAGCAGGGTGAGCAGGGTGGCCAGCGACACCACGATCGGTGAGGTGCGGATGGCGACCGAGTAGGCGTGCAGTGTTTGAGTGAGGGCGGTGGCCGGCGGGTTCGTATGGTAGGGGTGGGCCGCGTCCTGGAAGTTCGCCGAGGCCAGTTGGGGGTGGCACTGCACGCCGATCGGCCGGGTGTCGCGGGTGGTGTCCGGCAGCGAGCTCCGTTCGCGTAGGCAGGCGTAGCTCCAGCCGAGGTCGACGCCGGGTACGAAATGCGCCGTCAGTTCCTTGCCCACCTGCCGGGCCAGGTCCCACGGCTGGGCCAGCGCGACGGCGAGGGCGAACCCACGCATGGCCGGGTAGGCGGAGGCGTCACCGCGCAGGTTCGATGCCGGCGCAGCCTCGGACCAGATGTACCAGTCCGGGCGCATGTAACGCTGGCCAGGGCCGGGGCACAACTGTTCTTCCGCGGGCGTGAGGTGCAGCCGCGAACAGTCGGCCACACTGGCGGCCCGGCCGTACAGCGCCGAGGAGTTCGAGCCGTAGACGCTCACATGCCCGCTGACCGCAGCCTGCACCAGCAGGTACGGCAGGATGAAGGACACCGCGAAGCCGGCGAACCGCGGCCAGCCCACCCGCCGGGCGAGCAGGTAGGCCACGAGGATCGCGAACAGCGGCAGCGCCAGCGGCTTGGTCAACCAGGCCAGGAAGAACAGCAGCCCGCTGGCCACGCAGACCGCCGTGTTCGGCACTTTCCGCCACAGCAGCGTCAGGAAGCTGGCCAGCAGCAGCGCGGTGAACAGGGTCTCCACCAGGATGAAGTGCTCCAGGGTGACCTGCAGGGAGTCGTACAGCAGCGGCAGCACCGCAAGCACGGACAGCCACCGAGGTAACCCGCGGCGTTGCAGGAACACGTAGGCCGCCACGACCATGGCCAGCCCCAGCAGGTGCTGCACCGCGACCACGCTGGACAGCGTCCCGGTCGGCCGGAACACCTTCAGGAACAGGATGTAGCCAACCGGCCGGAACGCATCGATGGGTGGCAGCGTTGGCCGGCTTTGCCTGATGTAGACGCCGCTGTCACCGTGGAACCACAGCGCCGGCTGGTAGGCGGCCATCACGGCGATGCGTAACACGAGCCCGGCCAGCACCGCGGCGGTGATGGCCCAATGCCGGGCGAGGGTCATCCGCAGGGCGTTGCCCCAGGCGGCGACGCGTCCGCTGGCCCGCGTCCGCCGCGGTGGTGCGGTACTGGTCACGTGACCTTAACGGTCAGCCGTGGCTCTTCGTGATCGCGTCCAGGTCGGCAAGCTCGTCCACAGTGGGGACCCAGGTGCCGGCGGCGGCGTTGGCGCGGACCTGGTCCGGCGTCGTCGCACCGGCGATCACCGAAGCCACTCCCGACTTGGCGGCCAGCCCGCCGATGGCGACGTCGAGGATCGTGGCGGAACGTTCCCGGGCGTAGTCTTCCAGCCGTTCGATCACGTCCCACGGCGCGTCCGCGTGCTGGCGGGCCCACAGGTCACCGGCCAGCCGGCTGCCGGGAGGCGGCGGGCTCGAACGGCGGTACTTGCCGGTGAGCAGGCCACGGGAGAGCGGGAAATAGGGCAGCAGGCCCACCCCGAAGCGTTCACACGCCGGTAGCAGGTCCGCCTCCGCGGCGCGGTGCAGCCACGAGTACTCGTTCTGCGCGCTGACGAACGGGGTGACCTGGGCGGTACGGGCGACCCAGGCCGCGTCGGCCACCTGCCAGCCGGCGAAGTTGGAGGAGCCGAGGTAGCGCACCTTGCCCGCCCGGACCAGGTCGTGCAGCGCCGACAGGGTCTCCTCGATCGGAGTCATCGGATCGGGCTGGTGCATCTGGTAGAGGTCGATGTAGTCGGTGTCCAGCCGCCGCAACGACGCCTCGACGGCTCGGATCACGTAGCGCCGGCTGCCGCGCGCGTGCCAGTCCGGCCCGTTGGTGCCGTTCATGTTGCTGCCGAACTTGGTTGCGATGACGACGTCGTTCCGGCGGCCGCTGGCCTTCAATGCGGCGCCCAGGTACTCCTCCGACAGACCCTGGTTGCCGTAGACGTCCGCGGTGTCGAAGAGGGTGATGCCATGGTCGATCGCCGCGTCCACCACCGCCCGCGTACCCGCGGCGTCGACCTTCCTGCCGAAGTTGTTGCAGCCGATGCCCACGACAGAGACAGGTAGGCCCGAGTTGCCGAGCCGGCGATAGCGCATGTCAGCCATCCGGTCACCTTAACCGTCGGCCGTGGCCCGTCAGCGACGGAGCGTCCGGGGCGTGGCACCGGTCGACGGCGGTGTGTCGCCGTGGTCCCGCGGTGCGCCGGCCACTACCGGGGTACGGCGGTGCAGGCTCCTGGCCACCAGGTAGGACAGCAGTCCCATTGGCCCGAACAGGAACGTCAGCAGCAGGATCGGGGCCATCACCACCGGGTGCACCCCACGGATCCGGGAATCCAGGTATGCCCACCGCCCGACGAACACGTCGAAGGCGAGGAAATGGATCCACCCGATAGTGGCCCCCGACGGCGTGGCCAGCAATGCGCCTACGCTCTGCGGCCCGGGGTTGTTCAGCAGTACCGGGGCCAGCTCACCGAAGCGGGGCAGCACCATCGCCGCGTACGCGAGGGTCAGGGGCGCGTATGCCCACGGCTCGGTCACGATGCGTACCGTCCACCGCCACCGGGGTAGAACGATCATGAGGAACCACAGCGGCGCCACCGCGACCGAGGCGAGCGAGAAGATCTGCCCGTAGGTCATACCGTCATTCGCCGTTCGCCGGCCACGACCAACCGTGCCTCGCCCTCGCCCGTACCCGGTCGGTCCTGCCGGGCGCGCCACACCACGGCGGCCGCGACACCGCCGGCGACCAGTCCGATCGCGGCCAGCACGCCGAGGGTGCTCGCGTCCGGGTGGCTGACCGGCTGCGCCCGCAGCGCCTGCCAGGTGGCCAGCAGGATGATGGCGATGTATGCCGCCCCGGCGGTGACAACGAGGCGGACCCGATCCGCCGGACGCAGCCAGCCAGGTCCGAACCGGGCCAGCACGAGGCCGAGGATCGGTAGTACCTGTAGGGCGTGCAGTCCGATGAAGTGGCCGACCCGCAGATCGCCGCCGACGGTGCTCCAACCGACCACCGGCAGTCCGGGGCCGCCGTCGTCGACGCCGACGCTGTGCGCTCCGCTGATCGGCATGCCGGCGCCCTGGTGAGCCGCGGTCAGCTGTTGCGCGGTGGGCGCCGTCATGAAGAAGGCGACCGCCATCCCGATCGAGGAGCCGAGCACGCCGAGGCGCAGGGACCAGGCCAAGGCCCGGTCGGCCAA
Organism: uncultured Actinomycetota bacterium; assembly: GCA_963742855.1. Lineage (GTDB taxonomy): Bacteria > Actinomycetota > Actinomycetes > Mycobacteriales > Micromonosporaceae > CAVUNP01. The sequence continues at coordinate 59,566 of CAVUNP010000042.1, forward strand.
GCGCTGGCGCAGCAACAGGAGGCCGACCATCAGGTTCGCCACCCAGATGACGATGATGGCGACGCCCATCGTGCTCCACGCGGCGGAGTGAGCTGGCGTGCTGACGTTGAAGTGGCTGGTGGTGCCCATCGCCGCGGCGCCCACCACGAAAGCCATCTCCACCGCGAACATCGCCGCGGTGATGGTGGCCAGGGCCCGCACCAGGCGCTGGTGGCCGGTGACGAAGGTCAGCAACCAGAGAAAGGTGAACGAATAGACCGCGACTGAGATGGCGAACTTCGCCGGCTTCAGCCAGGCCGGCCGGCCGGTGATCACGGTGGGGTCGGCGACCAGGCCGATGATGGCCGCGACCAGCACCGCGACCATGCCGAGGCCGACCAGGGTGAGCGGCTTGTTGAGGCGCCAGGCCTGGCGCAGCGGACTCGCGGTGGACAACGGTTCCTCCAAATCGTGGATAGTGGCACTATCTGATAGTGGATAGTGCCACTATCGCAGGTGCTTGAGCAAGCGCTTATCTGCCGCGATGGTTGGCGACTTCCCGCTCGCTGTGGGCCGGCATGTCCATCTCCGAATGGCCGGCCGCAGGCATCAGGCGCCGGGCCGACGCGTCCTGCTGGGCCAACCGCCGTAGCGCGTTGAACAACGCTTCGCCGAGCACGGTGCCGGTGATGACGCCTTCGACCATGCGGGCCGGCTCGGTCCGCGAGATGACCAGGTCCACCTCCTGGGCGGCGATCCGCTCGACGACCTCCAGATAGGTGGGCAACATGGCCAGCATGTCTTCCTGATTCAAGGCGCGGTACGCCGCCATCGCGTCGGCGGCCTGGTCGAGGCACGCCGCGCCGGACTCCACCAGCCAGCCCCGCTCCCGGATTGCTGTCTCGATCTCCGTCCGGGCCGCCTGCCAGCCCGGGTCGTCCGGATCGCGCCGGGTGGTCCGGACGAGTGAGCGCGATGCTGCGCCCAACAGGTAATGACCCGGCAGGTCCGGTGTGTCCACTGCGGCCAGGACATCCCGGGCGGCGGCCACCGACACGCCACCGACGTCGATGAGTGCCCGGATCAGGCGCAGGCGGTGCAGGTGGGCGTCGGTGTACTCGGCCTGGTTGCGCCCGGTCGCCTCGCCGGCCGGTAGCAAACCCTCGCGGAGGTAGAACTTGATGGACGGGATGGTCGTCCCGCTGCGGCTGCTGAGTTCTGCGATGCGCACGCGAATCCTCTGCTCTCACCTGGATACGCGGTGGATAGTAGCTCTATCCGAACTGTCGCTGTTCCTGGCGGCACGTACGCTCAAGGGGTGACGCCTGAAATCTCGGACATCCTGCAACGCGGCGCTGACGGCGGTCGGATCTCGCCCGAGGAGGCGCTGCTTGTCTACACCTCGGCGCCGTTGCACCCGCTCGGCGAGGCGGCTGACGCGGTGCGGCGGCGGCGCTATCCGGACGGCATCGTCACCTACCTCATCGACCGGAACATCAACTACACCAACGTGTGCGTCACCGCGTGCAAGTTCTGCGCCTTCTACCGGGCGCCGAAGCACGCCGAAGGCTGGTCACACGACCTCGACGAGATCCTGCGCCGCTGTGGCGAGGCCGTCGACCTCGGGGCGACCCAGGTGATGCTGCAGGGTGGTCACCACCCCGACTACGGGGTCGAGTACTACGAGGAACTGTTCCGGACGGTCAAGACGGCCTACCCCGAACTCGTGATCCACTCCATTGGGCCCAGCGAGATCCTGCACATGGCCAAGGTGTCCGGAGTCTCCATCGAAGCGGCGGTCCGCCGGATCAAGGCCGCCGGCCTGGACTCCATCGCCGGCGCCGGCGCGGAGATGTTGCCGGCCCGCCCGCGAACCGCGCTCGCGCCGCTGAAGGAGTCTGGCGAACGCTGGCTGGAAGTGATGGAAACCGCGCATCGGCAGGGCATCGAGTCCACCGCCACGATGATGATGGGCACCGGCGAGACCAATGCGGAGCGCATCGAGCATCTGCGCATGATCCGCGACGTACAGGACCGCACCGGCGGTTTCCGGTCCTTCATCCCGTGGACCTACCAGCCGGAGAACAACCACCTCAAGGGCCGCACCCAGGCCACCTCGCTGGAGTACCTACGCCTGGTAGCGGTGGCTCGGCTGTTCTTCGACAACGTCGCGCACCTGCAGTCGTCCTGGCTCACGACTGGTAAGGACGTCGGCCAGGTTTCGCTGCACATGGGCGTCGACGATCTCGGTTCGATCATGCTGGAGGAGAACGTGATCTCCTCGGCTGGCGCCCGGCACCGGTCCAACCTGCTCGACCTGGTCTGGTTGATCCGCTCCGCCGGACGCATCCCGGCCCAACGCGACACCCTCTACCGCCACCTGCGGGTGCACCACACCCCGGCCGACGACCCGACCGACGAGCGCGTACGTTCGCACTTCTCGTCGATCGCGCTGCCTGGCGGCGGCACCGCGAAGTCGCTGCCCCTGGTGCCGGCGAACTGATGAGTCGGGCATCGCTGGACAAGCAGCCGCATGAGGTCGCGGCGATGTTCGACGGCGTCGCGAAGCGTTACGACCTGACGAACACCGTGCTGTCGTTCGGCCAGGACCGGCATTGGCGCCGGGCCACCCGGCGCGCGCTCGACCTCAGCCCGGGGCAGCGCTGTCTCGACCTGGCCGCCGGCACCGGCGTCTCCACGCTGGAACTGGCTCGAGGCGGCGCGTACGTGGTCGGTCTCGACATCTCCGTGGGCATGCTGACCGCCGGACGGCGGGCTCGGCCCGAGGTCACCCTGGTCGCCGGCGACGCCGTCGCGCTGCCGTTTCCGGCCGAAACTTTCGACGCGGTCACCATCTCGTTCGGGCTGCGCAACATCGTGGACACCACCGGGGCGCTGCGGGAGATGCGCCGGGTCACCCGGCCCGGCGGCCGCCTCGTCGTGTGCGAGTTCAGCACCCCGGTCAACGCTGCCTTCCGTAAGGTCTACCTGGGTTACCTCATGCGGGCACTGCCCGTGGTGGCTCGCCGGATATCGTCCAACCCCGATGCGTACGGGTATCTGGCCGAGTCCATCCGCGCCTGGCCCGACCAGACCGGCCTGGCCAATGTGATCAGCGCAGCGGGCTGGCAACAGGTCGGCTGGCAGAACCTCACCGGAGGCGTCGTCGCCCTCCACCGCGCCACCCGTCCGTAGCCCTTTTATGCCCATATGTCCCCGCGCTACTTGCCAGGACTTTGCTCCACGCGCATTGCGCCCGCTCTAACCTCCATGATCACGGTGCTTTGCTGTAGTCCTGGGTGCACTAGAAGCCCGTGATCATCCCGGTGATCAACAATTGCGCCCGTGCGGCATCAGGAGCGGTACTGGGCCTGTGGGGTGCACTGGAAGGCTGTGATCATCGCGTTGGGATCGGGCGGGGTTGGCGGGGCAGGAGGGGTTGGGTGGAATGCCCCTTATGAGGGTAAAAGTCGCTGTGGGCGACATCTTCCCTGGCTGGCGTGGTAGTTAGGCTCGCCTAACAAACCGGGTACTCAGAATCGGTTCTAGACTCAGGGCCGACATGGCTTGTGAAGAGTTTCACGAGCGGGGCAGAGTACCCGAGGAGGTGCCGCAAGTGATCAACGAGGACGCCGACGTGATCGTTGTGGGCGCCGGACCCGGTGGCTCGGCTGCGGCTTTTCAGCTGGCCAAGCACGATGCCCGGGTGCTGCTGCTGGAGAAGTCGGAGTTCCCGCGGGAGAAGGTCTGTGGCGATGGGCTGACGCCGCGCGCGGTCAAGCAGCTGATCGCGATGGGCGTGGACACCGAGGGCGAAGGCTGGACCCGCAACAAGGGGCTACGTGTCATCGGCGGCGGGATCCGGTTGGAGCTCGACTGGCCCGACCTCGCCAGTTTCCCGAACTACGGGCTGACCCGCACCCGGCTCGGCTTTGACGAGGCGCTCGCCCGCCGGGCGGAGGACTTGGGTACCGACCTGCGGACAAGCACGACCGTCACCGGGCCCCTGTGGGACGAGCGGACCGGTCGGGTGGTTGGTGTCACGGCCACGGAGGGTCCGGACAAGCAGCCGCGCACGTACCGGGCACCCGTGGTGATCGCAGCGGATGGCGTGTCCGGGCGGCTGCCGCTGGCGATGGGGATCACCAAGCGCGAGGACCGGCCGATCGGCGTCGCCGTGCGCCGGTACTACAAGAGTCCCCGCAACATGGACGGTTACCTCGAATCGTGGCTGGAACTGCGTGGCAAGACCGACTCGTCGAAGTTGCTGCCCGGTTATGGCTGGATTTTCGGGATGGGCGACGGTCGGGTCAACGTCGGCCTGGGCGTGCTCAACTCGTCGGTTGAGTTCGGCAAGTCGAACTACCGCGAGATGCTGACCGACTGGATGAATGGAACTCCGGACGATTGGGAGATGAACAACGAGGCCAACGCCGACGGCCCGATTCTGGGCGCGGCGCTGCCGATGGGCTTCAACCGGGTGCCGCACTACCAGCGCGGGGTCATGCTGGTCGGCGATTCCGGCGGGATGGTCAATCCCTTCAACGGTGAGGGGATCGCCTATGCCATGGAGTCCGGGGCGTTGGCCGCTGAAGTTGCTATTCAAGCGCTGGCGGAGAAAGATCTCCTTCGGCGCGAGCGTGCGCTGGGGTTCTATCCCACCGAGCTGAAGGCCCGTTACGGCGGGTACTACCGGCTCGGCGGATGGTTCGTAAAGCTCATCGGTCGTCCGGAAATCATGCGTTTCGCAACGAAGCATGGCATGCCGCACCCGATGCTGATGCGCTTCGTGCTGAAGCTTTTGGCAAACCTCACCGATCAGCGCGGTGGGGATGCCATGGACCGTGTGATCAATGCACTGACAAAAGTAGTTCCGGCTGTCTGAGTGTCGGCTGACGTCGCCTCGGGCGGAGCCGCCCATATGTAGGAAATAGTGTTGAACGGCACTTTGCGGGAGTTGGCGCTGACCGCGCCATAGAAAGCAAGCCGTTTCGACGACGAGCGAAAGGACGAGGTAGGCACAAGACCATGTCTCTCTCGGCTTACGTACCTATCCTGGGGCTATTCGCCCTGGCGGCGCTGTTCGCACTGTTTTCGGTGGGCGCCTCGCAGATCGTCGGACCCAAGCGCTTCAACCGAGCCAAGCTCGAGGCATACGAGTGTGGAATCGAGCCGTCCCCGGAGCCGGTGGGTGGCGGTCGATTCCCGGTCAAGTTCTATCTGACCGCCATGCTCTTCATCGTTTTCGACATTGAGATCATCTTCCTCTATCCGTGGGCCACCACGTTCAGCGATCTGTTGAGCCAACTCGGCGTCTTCGCGTTTGTCGAGATGATCCTGTTCATCGCCACTGTCTTCATCGCGTACGCCTACGTGTGGCGTCGCGGTGGGCTCGACTGGGACTGAGGCAACTCCCATGGGAATGGAAGAAAAGCTTCCGAGCGGTGTCCTGCTGACCACCGTCGAGCGGGTCATCAACTGGGCCCGTAAGTCGTCGACCTGGGGCGCCACCTTTGGACTGGCCTGTTGCGCCATCGAGATGATGGCCGCCGGCGCACCCCACTACGACCTCGGTCGGTGGGGCATGGAGGTGTTCCGGGCCTCACCGCGCCAGGCGGACCTGATGATCGTGGCCGGTCGGGTCAGCCAGAAGATGGCCCCGGTGCTGCGCCAGATCTACGACCAGATGGCGGACCCGAAGTGGGTGCTGTCGATGGGCGTCTGCGCGTCCAGCGGAGGCATGTTCAACAACTACGCGATCGTGCAGGGCGTCGACCACATCGTGCCGGTGGACATGTACCTGCCCGGCTGCCCGCCCCGCCCGGAAATGCTGATCGACGCGATCCTGAAGCTCCGCGAGAAGATCCTCTACGAGCCGCTCGGCGCCAACGGCCGCAAGATGCTGGAAGCCCGGCGCGAACGCGGCGAACTGCCTCTGGTGGCCCCTGGCTCGATGCCCTCGTCGTACCGGTCCGACCCCGAACGCCGCAGGCAGTGGGAGAAGGCGGTACGGGAAGGTCGGGAAGAACAGTTGCGGATCCAGAACTGGATGGCCGACGGGCGCCATCTGCAGGGCGGTGGGCGATGGTAACCGAAGTTCCGAGCACGGCCGGCGACAACACAGCCGGCAACAGGGCCGCGCAGGCGCCCGTACCGGTCAGCCCGCCGCCGGCGGGTGCGACCACAGGTTCCGCGGCGGAGCTGCCACCGGCGGCCCCGGCCGGCCTTGGCATGTTCGGCATCCACGGCAGCGGCGACACCTCCGGCTTCGGTGGGTTGGTCCGCCAGCGGACTCTGGTCCCCAGTGCGTCCCGGCCGTACGGCGGCTACTTCGACGAGGTCTATGACGCTCTCCAGGAGGCGTTGCCCGGCCTGGACGAGGCGATCGAGAAGGTCGTGGTGGATCGGGGTGAGCTGACCCTGCACGTGCGGCCGGACCGGATCGCCGATGTGTGCCGGGCGATGCGCGACGACGAGTCCCTGCGTTACGAACTCTGCTCCTCGGTGTCCGGTGTGGACTACCTCGGCGCGGACGAGCGGCGGCTGCACGTGTGCTACCAACTGACCTCGATGACCTACCGGCGCAGGGTGCGGCTGGAGGTCGCGGTCACCGCGGAGCAGCCGTACGTGCCGAGCGTCACGTCGGTGTACCCCACCGCGGACTGGCAGGAACGGGAGACGTACGACATGTTCGGTGTGGTCTTCGAAGGCCACCCGAACCTGACCCGGATCCTGATGCCGGACGACTGGGACGGACACCCGCAGCGCAAGGACTATCCGCTGGGTGGGGTGCCGGTCGAGTACAAGGGCGCCGAGATTCCGCCGCCGGACCGGAGGAGGTCGTACCAGTGACGTACGCGACCGAGCGCGAGACTACCGAGGGCAAGGTTTTCACGGTCACCGGTGGTGACTGGGACACCGTTGTCGGTGGCACGGATCCGCTGCACGACGAGCGCATCGTGGTCAACATGGGCCCGCAGCACCCGTCGACGCACGGCGTGCTGCGCCTGGTGCTGGAACTCGAAGGTGAGACGGTCACCGACTGCCGGCTCGTCGTGGGCTACCTGCACACCGGCATCGAGAAGAACCTCGAGTACCGCAACTGGGTACAGGGCAGCACGTTCGTGACGCGGATGGACTACCTGTCGCCGATCTTCAACGAGACCGCGTACAGCCTCGCGGTGGAGAAGTTGCTCGGCATCGAGGATCGAGATCACCGACCGGGCGACCACCATCCGGGTGCTGATGATGGAGCTCAACCGGATCTCGTCGCACCTGGTCTGGCTGGCCACCACCGGCCTGGAGCTCGGCGCGATCTCGATGATGCTGTACGGCTTCCGGGAGCGCGAGTCCGTCCTTGAGATCTTCGAGATGATCACCGGCCTGCGCATGAACATGGCGTACGTGCGGCCGGGTGGCGTGGCCCAGGACGTGCCGGCAGAGGCCATCGTGAAGATCAGGGAGTTCCTCGCCCTGATGCCCAAGAAGCTCAAGGAGTACGAGGATCTTCTGTCGGGCCAGCCGATCTGGACCGAGCGGACCAAGGGTGTGGCCCTGCTCGACGTGACCGGCTGTCTGGCTCTGGGCGTGACCGGCCCGGTGTTGCGGTCGGCCGGGCTCGGTTGGGACCTGCGCAAGCAGCTGCCGTACTGCGGTTACGAGAACTACGAGTTCGACGTCCCCACCGCCACCACGGCGGACGTCTGGGGGCGCTACGAGGTCCGGCTGGCCGAGATGCGGGAGTCGCTGAAGCTGATCGAGCAGTGCCTCGACAAGCTGCGCCCCGGCCCCATCATGGTGGCCGATCGCAAGATTGCCTGGCCGGCCCAGCTGGCCATCGGCACGGACGGCATGGGCAACTCGCTCGAGCACGTCGCGAAGATCATGGGTCAGTCGATGGAGTCGCTGATCCACCATTTCAAGCTCGTCACCGAAGGCTTCCGGGTGCCGCCGGGCCAGGTCTACGTCGGCATCGAGGGCCCGCGCGGCGAGTTGGGCGCACACGCGGTGTCCGACGGTGGCACGCGGCCCTACCGGGTTCACTTCCGCGAGCCGAGTTTTGTCAACCTCCAGGCGATTCCGGCGATGGCGGAGGGCGGCTTGATCGCTGACGTCATCGCGGGCGGCGCCTCTCTGGACCCGGTCATGGGTGGGTGTGATCGCTAGTGCCATTCAGTGAAGAGACCCGCACGCGCGCCAAGGAACTCACGGCGCGCTACCCGGCCGGCCGGGAACGCTCGGCCCTGCTGCCGATGCTGCACCTGGTGCAGTCCGAGGAGGGCTTCGTCTCGCCCGAGGGCATCGCCTTCTGCGCCGAGCAGCTCGGCCTCACCCGGGCCCAGGTCAGCGCGGTGGCCACCTTCTACACCATGTACAAGCGCCGGCCGGCCGGCGACTGGCTGGTCAGCGTCTGCACCAACACCATGTGCGACGTGCAGGGTGGCCGTCAGGTCTATGAAGCGCTCTCCGAGCACCTCGGTGTCGGGCATGACGAGACCACGCCGGACGGGAACATCACGTTCGAGCATGCCGAATGCCTGGCCGCCTGTGACTACGGGCCGGTGATGACGGTGAACTACGAGTTCTTCGACCGGGTCGACCCGGACACCGCGGTCAGCGTGGTGAGCCAGCTGCAGGAGGGCCAGCGGCCCATGCCAACCCGCGGCGCCCGGCTGTGCACGCTGAAGGAGATGTCGCTGCAGCTGGCCGGATATTCCGACCCGCGCGCCGACGCGCTCGCCGACGGGCTGGCCGGTGCGCAGACGCTGCGCGGCAACCGGCTGGCCGAGCAGCACGGCATCTCGGTGGCCGACTTCGACCCGGACACCCCGATCGTCAAGCCGGACGCGGCCAAGGAGGCCAAGCAATGAGTACCCCATCGCCCGCGGTGCTCGCCAAGCTGACCCCGGTGCTGACCAAGCGATGGACCGCGCCGGACGCCTGGCGGCGGGAGACCTACGAGCAGCTGGACGGTTACCGGCTCTGCGTAAGGCGCTCACGGCCAATCCGGACGACGTGATCCCGCTGATCAAGGATTCCGGGCTGCGCGGCCGGGGCGGCGCAGGATTCCCGACCGGCCTGAAGTGGGGCTTCATCCCACAGAGCGACGGTAAGCCGCACTACCTGGTGGTCAACGCCGACGAGGGCGAGCCGGGCACCTGCAAGGATCTTCCGCTGATGACGCACGATCCGCATTCGCTGGTCGAGGGCATCATCATCGCCTGCTACGCGATCCGGGCCAACCATGCGTTACATCTACATGCGCGGTGAGGCGGTCAACGCCGCCCGCCGGCTGCGCAACGCGGTGGACGAGGCGTACGCGGCCGGCTACCTCGGCCGCGAACATCCTCGGCTCCGGTTTCGACCTGGACGTTGTGATCCACAGTGGAGCGGGCGCGTACATCTGCGGCGAGGAGACGGCGCTGCTGGACTCCCTGGAGGGATTCCGGGGCCAGCCGCGGTTGCGCCCGCCGTTCCCGGCCACCCACGGCCTGTACGCCTGCCCCACCGTGGTGAACAACGTGGGCACCATCGCGAGCGTGCCGTACATCGTGCTGGGCGGCGCGGACTGGTGGCGGACCATGGGTACCGAGAAGTCCTCCGGCCCGATGATCTATTCGCTGTCCGGTCGGATCGCCAATCCCGGCCAGTACGAGTGCTCGATGGGCATCACGCTGCGGGAGCTGATCGAGCTCGCCGGCGGGATGCTGCCCGGACATCAGCTGCGTTTCTGGACGCCGGGCGGTTCGTCCACGCCGTTGCTGACCGCGGACCACCTGGACGTGCCGCTGGACTTCGAAGGCGTCGCCGCGGCCGGCTCGATCCTGGGCACCACGGCGACGCAGATCTTCTCCGACCAGGACTGCCCGGTCTACGCGACCTACCGGTGGCTCGAGTTCTACCACCACGAGTCGTGTGGCAAGTGCACTCCGTGCCGCGAGGGCAACTACTGGATGGTCGAACATCTACCGCCGGATCCTTTCCGGGCAGGGCACGCCGCGAGGACCTGGACACCCTGCTCGACACCTGTGACAACATCCTCGGCCGGTCGTTCTGCGGTCTCGGCGACGGCGCGACCAGTCCGGTAACGTCCTCGATCAACTTCTTCAAGCAGGACTATGTGGACTACATCGAAGGCCGGACGCCGCCGAAGCTGTCCGCCGAGCAGCTTGGTGGGAGCGCACTGATGAGAGTGACGTGGTGAAGTCCGCGGCACCCGTCGACCTGGTCACGCTGACCATCGACGGGGTGGAGGTCAGCGCGCCCAAGGGGAGCCTGCTGATCCGGGTGGCCGAGCAGATGGGTACCGCGATTCCGCGGTTCTGCGACCACCCGCTGCTGGCTCCGGCCGGTGCCTGCCGGCAGTGCCTGGTCGAGGTGGAGGGTCAGCGCAAGCCGGTGGCCTCCTGCACCCAGGTGATCTCCGACGGCATGGTGGTTCGTACCCAGCTCAGTTCTCCGGTGGCCCAGAAGGCGCAGGAGGGCATCATGGAGCTGCTCCTGGTCAACCACCCGCTGGACTGCCCGATGTGCGACAAGGGCGGCGAGTGTCCGCTGCAGAACCAGGCGATGTCCACCGGTCGCACGGACACCCGGTTCCTGGAGCAGAAGCGGGAATACCCGAAGCCGATCAACATCTCCAGCCAGGTGCTGCTGGACCGGGAGCGCTGCGTGCTCTGCCAGCGCTGCACCCGGTTCTCCGACGAGATCGCCGGGGACAAGTTCATCGACCTGATGGACCGTTCGTCCGCTGAGACAGATCAGGGCGATTGTACGGCGAGGAGGGGACCCGTTCAACTCGTACTTCTCCGGCAACACCGTGCAGATCTGCCCGGTGGGTGCGCTGACCGGTGCCCAGTACCGGTTCCAGGCCCGCCCGTTCGACCTGGTGTCCGCGCCCAGCGTCTGCGAGCACTGCTCGGCCGGTTGCGCGCAGCGCACCGACTAGCGCCGGGGCAAGGTGAGCCGTCGGCTGGCCGGTGACGACCCCGCGGTGAACGAGGAGTGGAACTGCGACAAGGGCCGGTGGGGCTTCCGGTACTCCACCGCGGTGGATCGGATCACCACGCCGATGGTGCGCGACGCCAAGACCGGCGAGCTGCGCGAGGCGAGCTGGCCCGAGGCGCTGCGGGTGGCCGCCGAGGGGCTCGCCCGGGCCCGCGACTCCCGCACCGGGGTGGCGGTTCTCACCGGCGGCCGGCTGACCGTCGAGGATGCCTACGCGTACTCGAAGTTCGCCCGGGTCGCGTTGCACACCAACGACATCGACTTCCGGGCCCGGCCGCTCTCCGGCGAGGAGGCCGACTTCCTGGCCTCCTCGGTCGCCGGCATCACGGACGTGACGTACGGCGATGTGGACTGCGCACCGGCCGTGGTGCTGGTCGGACTGGAGCCCGAGGAGGAGTGCCCGATCCTGTTCCTGCGGCTGCGCAAGGCGTACCTGCAAGAACAAGCTGGACGTGTTCGCGGTCGCGCCGCTGGTGTCGGTCGGGCTGGAGAAGCTCGGCGCGAGGTGGCGCCGGTGCGTGCCGGAGTCGAGGAGGCCGACCGTGCTGGCCGCCTCCGCCGAACTGCGGTCGGCCCTGACCAAGCCCGGTGCCATCCTGTTCGTGGGTGAGCGCCTCGCCATCGTGCCGGGCGGGTTGTCCGCGGCGGCCAAGTGGCCGCGGAGTACCGGTGCGAAGCTGGCCTGGGTGCCCCGGCGAGCGGGCGACCGCGGCGCGGTGGACGCGGGCTGCCTGCCCAACCTGCTGCCCGGTGGCCGTCCGGTCACCGAGCGCGGCGGCGCGGGCCGAACTCGGCGACGCCTGGGACCTGCCCACCGGCGTGATCTCCGGACCGGTCGGCCGGGACGGCAACGCGATCCTCGAGGCGGCGGCGGCGGGCCGGATCGGCGCCCTGGTGGTCGCCGGCGTCGACCCGTCCGACCTGGCCGACCCGCGCACTGGCCGACCAGGCACTGGACACTGTGACTTCCTGGTCTAGCCTGGAGCTGCGGCTCACCGCGGTGGCCCGCCGGTCGGACGTGGTCTTCCCGGTCGCGCCGGCGGTGGAGAAGGCCGGCAGCCTACCTCGACTGGGAGGGCCGGCTGCGCGCCGTTCAGCATGGTGCTGGACACCACCGCGGTCAGCGACGCGGGTGCTCGACGCGCTGGCCCGCGACATGCGCGACCGAACTCGGCTGCCAGGACGTGGCCGCGTCCGGCGGGAGCTGGGCGCGCTGCCGCGACCCGAAGGCGATCCGGCCGGCCGCGCCCATCGGTGGCAGCCGGCGCCGGCCAGCAGCCCGGGATCGGACGAGGCCGTGTTGGCGAGCTGGCACCAGCTGGTCGACCTGGGCAGCCTCACCGACGGCGACGAGTACCTCGCGGGTACGGCCCGACCGGCCGTGGTCCGGCTCGCAGGGCACGGCGCGGCCCTGTCGGTGGCCGACGGCGCGACCGTGGTGGTGGCCAGCGACCGGGGCCGCATCACCGCTGCCGGCGGCAGATCAGCGAGATGCCGGACGGTGTGGTCTGGCTCCCGACCAACTCGCCCGGCTCGACCGTCCGGCGCAGCCTCGGCGCGACGCTCGGTGTCGTACGGTCCCGCGGCGCGTGTCGGCGATGCAGCCGTCGCCCGGGTCCGCTCCTCAACGCGGGGGTGCACAGTGAGCCCCGACGTCTGCTGGCGCAGGATCCGACGCTGGCCGACTTCGGCGCGACCCGTGGTGGCTGGTCCTCGGCAAGATCGTCTTGGCGTTCGTCTTCGGGCTGCTAGCATGACCTGCTCGGCGTCTGGTTCGAACGCCGGGTGGTCGGCCCGGATGGCGGTACGGCCCGGGCCCGAACCAGGTCGGCCCGTTCGGTCTGCTGCAGACGCTCGCCGACGGCCTGAAGATGGCATGCAAGGAGGACATCCTACCGAAGGCCGCCGACAAGGTGGTGTTCTTCTTCGCTCCGACCATGTCGGTGATCTGCGCGGTGACCGCGTTGTCGGTGGTCCCCTTCGGCCCGATGGTGAGCATCTTCGGCCACCAGACCCACTGCAGGTCACCGACGTGCCGGTGGCGGTGCTGGTGGTGCTGGCCTGCTCCTCCATCGGGCATCTACGGCATCGTGCTCGGTGGCTGGGCCTCCGGCTCGACCTACCCACTGCTGGGTGGCCTACGCTCCACGGCCCAGATGATCTCGTACGAGGTCACCATGGGACTGTCCATCGTGGCGGTCTTCATGACCGCCGGCACCATGTCGACCAGCGGTGATGGTGGCCGCACAGGCCGGCTCCGGCGAGGTGACCTGGTTGGGCATGACCTTCACACCGCCCTGCTGGTACGCCATCTGGCTGCTGCCGAGCTTCCTGATCTTCTTCGTGCCACGCGTCGGCGAGACCAACCGGGCGCCGTTCGACCTGCCCGAGGCGGAGTCGAGCTGGTGGCGGGCTACATGACCGAGTACAGCTCGATCAAGTTCGCGCTCTTCATGCTCGTCCGAGTACGTGGCCATGGTGACGATGTCGGCGGTCATCGCGACGATGTTCCTCGGCGGCTGGCGGGCACCGTGGCCGATCACCATGCTGGTCCGGCGCCAACTGAGGGTTGGTGGCCGATGCTGTGGTTCTTCGGCAAGGTGATCGCGCTGGTCTTCGTGTTCGTCTGGCTACGGGGCACGCTGCCCCGGCTGCGCTACGACCAGTTCATGCGGCTGGGCTGGAAGGTGCTGCTGCCGATCAACCTGGTCTGGATCCTCCTGGTCGCCGGTTACAAGGTCGTGGACAGCGAGAAGGAGCGGGAACACCCGCTGGGTGATCTTCGGGGTGACCTCGGTCCTGATTCTGCTGGTGGCGCTGGTGTGGCCGTCGAAGTCCACCGAGAAGCCGCGCACCCTCGAGGAGCAGGCGGCGGCCCGGCCGGCCGGCAGCTTCCCGCTCCCACCGCTGGACCTACAGGTGCCGGCGAGTCCCGCGGACCAAGCGCCTGGTCGCCGAGCGCCAACCCGCCAACCTCGAGCGCCAGCGGGCAGGCCTGATCACCGGCACCGTGGAAGACGAGGCCGACCGCGACTCCAACGAGAAGGAGGTGTGACGTGGGTTCGATCACCGGAACGGTGAAGGGTTTCGGCGTCACGTTCTCCCACATGTTCCGCAAGGTGGTCACTACCAAGTACCCCTTCAAGCCGCCTGTGTCGCGCCCCGCTACCACGGGCGGCACATCCTCAACCGGCACCCGGACGGGCTGGAGAAGTGCATCGGCTGCGAGCTGTGCGCCTGGGCCTGCCCGGCCGACGCGATCTACGTCAGGGTGGCGACAACACCGAGGAGAAGCGGTTCTCCCCGGGTGAGCGGTATGCCAGTCCACGTACCAGATCAACTACGCCCGGTGCATCTTCTGCGGGCTGTGCATCGAGGCCTGCCCGACCCGTTCGCTGACGATGAGCAACGAGTACGAGTTGGCCCGGGACAGCCGGCAGGACCTGATCTTCACGAAGGAGCAGCTGCTGGCGCCGCTGCTGCCGGGCATGGAGCAGCCGCCGCACCCGATGCGGCTGGGTGACCGCGAGAAGGACTACTACGTCGGCGCGCTGACCAACCCGGGCACGTCCGCCGGTGCTGAGACGGCCCCGATGGGCCCGGCCGCGGCTGGCAGGAGAGTACGGCATGACCCGACAGTCGCGCGCGGTCGCCGACGCAGGCTCAGGTGCCGCTGGCGAGGCGGTGACCTTCTGGATCCTCGCCCCACTGGCGTGATCGGCGCGCTCGGCATGGTGTGCCGCCCGCAACGCGGTGCACTCGGCGCTCTGGCTGGTGCTGACGATGCTCTGCCTGGGCGTGTTCTACGTGGTGCAGGCCGGGCCGTTCATCGGCATGGTGCAGATCATCGTCTACACCGGCGCGATCATGATGCTGTTCCTGTTCGTGCTGATGCTGGTCGGTCGGGATGCCACCGACTCGCTGATCGAAGTGCTGCGGGGCCAGCGGGTGGCCGCGGTCCTCGCTCGGACTCGGCTTCGCCGGCCTGGTCGGGTCGGCGTTCTACCGGGCGCTGGACGGCCGGACCGCGGTCGAGCCTGGACCAGGCCAACGCGGCCGGCAACGTGCAGGGCTCGCGGCGTGCTGTTCACCAAGTACGTCTTCGCGTTCGAGCTGACCTCGGCGCTGCTGATCACGGCCGCGGTGGGTGCGATGGTGCTGGCGCACATCGAGCGCCGCAAGGAGGACCAGAGGACCAGGCCGCCGGAGCGATGCGGGCCCGGTTCGCGCCGGGCAACTACCCGGGCCCGAAGCCGGGCCCGGGCGTCTATCGCCACCACCACCTCGGTGGCCACGCCGGCTCGGCTGCCGGACGGCCGGTTGACCGACGCAGACCGTGTCGCCGATCCTGCCCCGGCGCGAGCTGACCGAGGCGGAAGTCACGCCCAAAGCGACCGAGGGAAGGTAGTACCCGACATGCAACCTGGCTACTACCTGGTGCTGGCCGCGGTGCTGTTCACCATCGGCGCGGTCGGTGTACTGATCCGGCGCAACGCGATCGTGCTGTTCATGTGCATCGAGCTGATGCTCAACGCGGCGAACCTGCGCTGGTCACCTTCAGCCGGATCAACGGCACCTGGACGGTCAGATCATGGCGTTCTTCGTCATGGTCGTGGCCGCCGCCGAGGTCGTGATCGGCCTCGCGATCATCATGTCCATCTTCCGGACTCGGCGCTCGGCGAGCGTCGACGACGCGAACCTGCTGAAGTACTGAGGGACTGATGCACGCTCTTGGAACGCAAGCCGCGTCGGAGTTCGCCGGCTACGCAGCTGCCACTGGACTGCTGGAAAGCTCTGGTTGCTGGTGGCCATCCCGCTGGTCAGCGCGGCCGTGCTGCTGCTGCTCGGGCCGGCGGGCCGACCGATGGGGTCACTGCTGGGTTGCGCGAGCATCGGCGCGGCCTTCGTGCTCGGGCTGACCTACTTCTTCCAGCTCGCGGGCTGCCGAGAACGGGCGGTCGGCCCAGATCAGCCTCTGTTCAACTTCATTTCGGTGGGCGGTTCAAGGTGGACTTCGGCCTGCTGTTCGACCCGCTGGCCGGCGGTGTTCGTCCTGCTGATCACCGGGGTGGGCTTCCTGATCCACCTGTACGCCGTGGGCTACATGGCCCACGACGAGGGTCGGCGGCAGTTCTTCGCCTACTTCAACCTGTTCGTCGCGGCGATGCTGCTGCTGGTGCTCGGCAACAACTACGTGATGCTCTACTTCGGCTGGGAGGGCGTCGGTCTGGCGTCGTACCTGCTGATCTCCTTCTGGTACACCGGCCCGGCCGCGGCCACCGCCGGCAAGAAGGCGTTCATCATGAACCGGGTCGGTGACGCGGGCTTGGCCATCGCGATCTTCCTGATGTTCGCCCAACTCGGCACGGTCAGCTTCGACGGCGTGTTCGCCAGCGTGCACACGCTGAGCTCGACCACCACCCTGCTGATCGGGCTGCTGCTGCTGCTCGGCGCCTGTGGTAAGTCGGGCCAGTTCCCGCTGCAGGCCTGGTTGCCGGACGCGATGGAGGGCCCCACCCCGGTCTCCGCGCTGATCCACGCCGCCACGATGGTCACCGCCGGGC
This sequence comes from uncultured Actinomycetota bacterium, assembly GCA_963742855.1. Classification (GTDB taxonomy): domain Bacteria; phylum Actinomycetota; class Actinomycetes; order Mycobacteriales; family Micromonosporaceae; genus CAVUNP01. The sequence continues at coordinate 76,116 of CAVUNP010000042.1, forward strand.
GTCTACCTGATCGCCCGCTCGAACACCGATCTTCACGTGCCAACGCCACGCCCAGCCGTGGTGTGTCAGCGTCGGCGCGCTCACCCTGCTGATCGGCTGCGATCATCGGTGCGCCAAGGACGACATCAAGCGGGTGCTGGCCTGGTCCACGGTCTGCCAGATCGGCTACATGTTCCTCGGCGTCGGCCTGGGCGGCGGGGCGTACGCGCTGGCGATCATCCACCTGCTGGCGCACGGCTTCTTCAAGGCCTGCATGTTCCTCGACGCCGGCTCGGTCATGCACGCGATGAAGGACCAGATCGACATCCGCCGCTTCGGTGGGCTGTGGAAGTACATGAAGATCACCTGGATCGACCTTCGGCATCGGCTGGCTGGCCATCATCGGCATCCCGCCGCTCTCCGGCTTCTTCTCCAAGGAGCCGATCATCGCGGCCGCCTTCGAGCGCGAGGACTGGACCGGCCTGGCTCTTCGGCGGTGCCGCGCTGCTGGGCGCCGGGCTCACCGCCTTCTACATGACCCGGCTGTTCGTGCTGACCTTCCACGGCCCGAAGCGGTGGACCGAGGACATCGAGCACCCGCACGAGTCGCCGAAGCGGTGATGACCGTGCCGCTGATCCTGCTGGCGGTCGGCTCGGTCGCTCGCCGGTGGGCTGATCGCCACGCCGGTGCCGGACTGGCTGGACCGCCGGTGCTCGGCGGTCAGGCCGCGAGACCGAGGAGGTCGTGGCCGGCCACCTCGGCCATACCATGATCACCGCGCTGTCGCATCGCTGGTCACCGTGCTCGGCGCGCGGGCTCGGCCTGGTTCCTGTTCCGCACCGGCACGGCCACCGCAGCCGGCAGCCGGCCGGCGTGGTGGTCACCGCGGCCCGCAAGCAACCTCTACGCGGACGCGCTTCAACGAGGCGTGTTCGAGCGGCCGGGCAAGTTCCTCACCCGGGCGCTGGTGTTCTTCGACAACCGGGGCGTCGACGGGCTGGTCAACGGGCTGGCCGCCGCGGTGGGCGGTGGCTCCGGCCGCCTACGGCGGCTCAGACCGGTTTCGTCCGCTCGTACGCGACTGTCCATGCCGGCGCGCTGCTGGTGGTGGCGGCGTTCCTGGCGGTGCAGGCGGGGTGGTTGGCGTGATCGACCTCAACGCGGCCGCCCCCGCCGGCGGGCCACGCAAGTCACGACGGAGGTAAGGCCGCATGATGTCCAACTTCCCGTTCCTCTCGGTGCTGACCGTGGCTGCCGTTGGTCGGTGCCCTGGTGGTGGCCATGCTGCCGCGAGAGCGGCCCGAGCTGGTCAAGCAGGTGGCGTTGTCTGGTCGCTGCTGACCCTGGTGCTCTCGGCTGGTCGCGTGGCTCGCCTTCAAGCCCGGCGGCGCCCGGTTCCAGTTCCGCGAGTCGTACGCCTGGATCCCGAACTGGGGCGTCCGGCTCACGTTCGCCGTCGACGGCATCGCCTGGTGATGCTGGTGCTGATCGCGATCTTCGTGCCGCTGGTGATCCTGGCTCCTGGCACGACGTCAGGAGCGAAACCGAGGCGTCGAAGCGGTCGGTGCAGCGTCGTACTTCGCGCTGCTGCTGGTCCTCGAGTGCCACGATGATCGGCGTCTTCGCGGCCGCCGACGTCTTCCTGTTCTACGTGTTCTTCGAGGTGATGCTGGTGCCGATGTACTTCCTCATCGGCAGCTTCGGCGGCGCACCAGCGGCAGTACGCGGCGGTGAAGTTCTTCCTCTACTCACTCGTCGGCGGCCTGTTCATGCTGGCCGCGGTGATCGGCCTCTGGGTGGTCGGCGGCAAGACCTTCGACTGGCAGACGCTGAACAGGTCGAGTTCTCGCACCGGACACCCGCGCTGGCTGTTCCTCGGCTTCTTCATCGCGTTCGCCATCAAGGCGCCGTTCTTCCCGTTCCACACCTGGCTGCCCGACGCCGGTGGCGCCGCCCCGGCCGGTGCGGCGGCGTTGCTGGTCGGCGTGCTGGACAAGGTCGGCACCTTCGGCATCCTGCGGTACTGCCTGCCGCTGTTCCCCGAGGCCTCGAAGTGGTTCGCCCCGTTGGCGATGGCGCTGGCGCTGATCGGCATCATCTACGCGGCGCTGCTGGCGGTCGGCCAGAACGACCTCAAGCGGCTGGTCTCCTACACCTCGATCGCGCACTTCGGCTTCATCGGCATGGGCATCTTCGCCTTCACCACCCAGGCCGGCTCCGGCGCGGTGCTGTACATGTTCAACCACGGGCTGGCCACCGGGCTGCTGTTCCTGGTGGTGGGCATGCTGTCGCCCGGCGCGGCTCGGCGTTGGTCAGGACTACGGTGGCGCCGGCAAGATGGTGCCGGTACTGGCCGGGGTGTTCTTCTTCGCCGGTCTGGCCTCGCTGGCCCTGCCCGGCACCGCGCCGTTCGTGAGTGAGTTCCTGGTGCTGGTCGGCACGTTCACGGCGAACAAGCCGGTGGCGGTCGATGGCCACACCGGCATCATCCTGGCCGCCGGCGTACGTGCTGTGGATGGTGCAGCGCACCATGCAGGGCACGCTCGAACCCGGCCCTGACCGAGGTCGAGGGCCATGCGTCGGGACCTCAGCCTGCGCGAGAAGGTCGTAGTCGCACCACTGATCGCGCTGATCGTGCTGCTCGGCTTCTACCCAAGCCGGTCGCTCGATGTCATCAACCCGGCCGTCAAGGCGACCATGCAGGACGACCTGCGCAAGCAGGACCCCGTCCCATCCGCTCCACAGGTCCAGGAGGCCGGCCAATGAGTGCTGCCGTCGAATTCAGCACCGCTGCCATCGACTTGAAGCTGCCCGTCGCTCGACTACGCGGCGCTGGCGCCGATACTGATCATGCTGGGCGCCGCGCTGCTCGGCGTGCTGGTCGAGGCCTTCGTGCCGCGGCGACCGCGCACGGCGTGCAGCTCATCTTGCCGCTGGCGCTGGCCGTGCTCGCCGCGCTGACCATGGTGGTCCGGATTGCCGCCGGCAGCCGACTGAGCACCGCCGGCATCGCCATGGCGGTGGACGGGCCGGCGCTGTTCCTCCAGGGCACCATCCTGGTCCTGGCCGCGATGGCGCTGCTGCTGATCGGTGAACGCTCGGTCGAGCGGGGCGGAGCCTTCGTCGCCCACGCCGCGGTCACCGCCGAGTCGGCCGAGCGACCGGCGGCAGGCCGAGCGGCTCGGCGGGGCCACCGAGGTGTTCCCGCTGGCGCATGTTCGCGATCGGCGGCATGCTGATCTTCGTGGCGGCGAACGACCTGCTGACCATGTTCATCGCGCTCGAGGTCTTCTCGCTGCCGCTCTACCTGCTCTGCGCGCTGGCTCGCCGCCGGCGGCTGCTGAGCCAGGAGGCGGCGCTGAAGTACTTCCTGCTCGGCGCGTTCGCCTCGGCGTTCTTCCTGTTCGGTGTGGCGCTGATCTACGGCTTCACCGCCGGCTCCGGGCCGGCGCTCGGCGTCGGCTTCGCCACCGTGCACGCCGCGGTCGGCGGGTCCTCGTCCAGCCCGGTGCTGCTCTTCGCCGGCATGGCGCTGCTCGCCATCGGCCTGCTCTTCAAGGCCGCCGCGGCGCCGTTCCACGTCTGGACGCCGGACGTCTACCAGGGCGCCCCGACCCCGGTGACCGGCTTCATGGCCGCCTGCACCAAGGTCGCCGCGTTCGGTGCGCCTGCTGCGGCGTGTTCCACGTCGCCTTCGCCGGCGCCGCCTGGGACTTCACCCCGGTGCATCGGTGCGGTGGCGGTGCTGACCATGCTGGTCGGCGCGGTGCTGGCGGTCACCCAGACCGACATCAAGCGGCTGCTGGCGTACTCCTCGATCGCGAACGCCGGCTACCTGCTGGTCGGCGTGCTGGCGCCCAGCCACGACGGGCTGTCCGGCACGATGTTCTACCTGGTCGCGTACGGCTTCTCGGTGCTCGCCGCGTTCGCGGTGGTGACCCTGGTGCGCGACGCCGACGGCGAGGCCACCCACCTGTCCCGCTGGGCCGGGCTGGGCCGGCGTTCGCCGTTCTTCGCCGCGGCTGTTCACCTTCATCCTGCTGGCCTTCGCCGGTATCCCGCTGACCAGCGGCTTCACCAGCAAGTTCGCGGTCTTCGGCGCCGGCGCTGGAAGGCGGACGCAGACCTGGCTGGTGATCGCGGGTGTGCTGACCAGCATGGTGCTGGCCTTCCCGTACCTGCGGGTCGTGGTGATGATGTGGCTGTCCGAGCCGGGCGAGCCCACCCCGACCGTCGCCGTGCCGGGCGCGCTCACCTCGGCCGCCCTGATGATCGGGGTGCTCGCCACGCTGGCTGCTCGGCGTCTCCCCGGCGCCCGCTGCTCGACCTGGCCACAGGTGCCGCCGAATTCGTCCGATGAGATTCGGGCCGAGCCGGGGGCCGCGAGTTCGTGCCGGCCCCGGTCCGTACCCCGTGGTGAGCAGGTCGAACGGGTGTGGCATGGTGGAAGGCGTGGTGACTCCGGCAATGGCGAGCATTCAGGTGCACCGGCTCGGCGGGTCGGAGCTCGGGTCAGTTCGGCGCGCTCGGCCTGCACCTCGCCGAGCCGCGCGTCTGAGAGCGTCCATCTGCGGCTGCCTGGAGTCGGTGGAGTCTGGCCTGCGCCAGCGTGGCCAGCGCCGACCCGCTGGTCACCGAGGCCGCTCAGCACCTGCTGAGGCCGGCGGAAAGCGATTCCGCCCGTTGCTGGTGGCGCTGGGCGCGCAGTTCGGCGACCCACTGCGGCCCAGGTGGCCAGGCGGCCGTGGGTGATGGAGCTCACCCACCTGGCCACGCTCTACCACGACGACGTGATGGACGAGGCCGCCGTACGCCGGGGCGCGCCGACTCCGCGAACTCCCGCTGGACCAACTCGGTCGCGATCCTGGTCGGCGACTTCCTCTTCGCCCGGGCCGCGGACATCGCCGCCGAACTCGGCGCCGAGGCGGTACGGTCGCAGGCGCGCACCTTCTCCCGACTGGTGCACGGCCAGATCGCCGAGACCGTCGGCCCGCGGCAGGCTGACCCGGTCGCGCACTATCTGCGACGTGATCACCGAGAAGACCGGCTCGCTGATCGCCACATCGGCCCGGTTCGGCGGCATGTTCGGCGGTGCCCCGGCCCAGCGTCACCGAAGCGCTGGCCGGTTACGGCGAGACCATCGGCGTGGCGTTCCAGCTCTCGGACGACCTGCTGGACATCGCCTCCGAGTCGGAGAGTCGGGCAAGACGCCCGGCACCGATCTGCGCGAGGGCATCCCGACGCTGCCGGTGCTCTACGCCCTGGCGGACGACTCCGGCGGCACCAGCTGGTGCGGCTGCGGGAGATCCTCGGCGCCGGCCCGATTGCGGACGAGGCGACCGTCATCGAGGCGCTCGATCTGCTGCGCGAGTCGGCCGCACTCAAGCGAGCCCGCGAAACCGTCCGCGGATATGCGGATCAGGCCCGTTCGAGGCTGGCCGCCCTCCCCGACGTACCGGCCCGCCGTGCACTTGGTTCGCTGGCGCGACTTCATCGCCGACCGTACGGCCTAGCCAGCGCCGCACCGGCAAGGGCGGGCCCGCCCAGCGGATCTTTCAGCCCTCGGTGAGTCCGCTGGCCAGGCTGCGCGCGGTGCTCTGGAGGTGGGTACGAATATCGGGCAAGGAGTCGACCAGCCGATCCGCGGGCATGGCGCAGGCCACCACGACCCGGCGCTCCGGGTCCCGGTCGCCACGCACCACCACCGCGGCACAGGCCAGACCGGCCCGGTACTGGGAGATCTCCACCTGCATGCCCCGACGTTCGCCGACCGTCAGATCGGCCTCGAGCGCCTCCGGCTCGGTGAGGGTGAAGCCGGTATACACTCGCATGCCCCAATCCTTGAGGTAACGCAACCTCTGGTCGGGCGTGAGCGTGGCCAGCAGCGCCTTGCCCAGGGCGGTCGCGTGTGCGCCCTCGTCGAAGCCCGGGATCAGCTCCTCCAGGTACGGGGTCTTGATGCCCTCGGCGCAGCTGGTCACCACGACCTGGCCGCCGATGAAGGTGCCCGTCGCGTGGGTCAGTCCGGTCGATGCCGCAGCCTGGCGCAGGGTTTCGGTCACCGTGGCCGGACCGCGCAACGCGGCGGTCAGTTCCAGGAAGCGGTCGGCAATCTCAAGGCCGACAACATAGGTGCCGTCTTCCCGACGGGCCACGTAGCCTTCGTACGCAAGCGTACGAACGAGGTGATAGGTCGTCGCGGTGGTGAGTTCGCAACGCCGGGCGATCTGCTTGACGGTGAGGCCTCGTGGGCTCTGACCCACGGCCTCCAATACGCGCAGCGCCCGCGACACGCTCCGGATCAGATCCGACGGCTCGCCATGTGGATGCCGAACCACCACCGTCGTCCCACACCCTCTCCGCACATGAATCCAAGAGCCACTCAACCTTAGGAGATCCCGCACGTCAACGGTGATGTCCGACGTTTCATCCAGGTATCGGGCCTGCGAATCAGATGTTCACGTGGCCGGCTGGGCCGCAGCTGTCGACAACCGCGCCTGCGAGCGGGCCCGGCGGATGCCGTCCCAGGTGAAGAGCGTCAAGGCCAGCCAGACCAGGCCGAAACCGGCCAGCCGGCCCAGCGGCATGGGCTCGTGAAAGACGGTCACGCCGATGAGCAGCTGCAGGACCGGCGCAAGGTATTGCAACAGTCCGATAGTTGACAACGGGATCCGGTTCGCCGAGCCAGCGAAGAAGAGCAGCGGAATCGCCGTTGTAGCACCGGATCCGAGCACCAGCAGGGTGTGTCCGAGCGAGACGTGGCCGAAACTTTCCTCGCCACGCGCGGTGATGCCCGCGACGTAGAGGATCGCCGGAATCCCCAGTACGGCGGACTCCACGAGCAGCCCGTCGGTGGCCCGGACTCCGACGCGCTTCTTGATAAGCCCGTACAAGCCGAAGCTGGCGGCCAGACTCAGCGCCAGATACGGCACGTGTCCATAGTCCACCGTGAGCACGCCGACCGCGGCCGCGCCGATGCCGATGGCTACCCACTGCGCTTTGCGCAACTGCTCGCGCAGAACCAGCACACCGAGCAGCACGGTGACGAGTGGATTGATGAAGTAGCCCAGCGAGGTCTCCACCACCCGGTCGCTGTTGACGCCATAGATGTAGATGCCCCAGTTGACTCCGATCGCCAACGAGGCCAGCACGATCAATCCGGACGTGCGGGGCCGCCGGACGATGCCGACGATTCGCCGCCAGCCGCGCGCCACGCTGATCACGACCAGCATGAGCACAGTGGACCAGATGATCCGGTGGGCCAGGATCTCCAGCGCACCCATGGGACGCAGCAGTTTCCAGTAGAGCGGGAAGAAGCCCCAACACAGGTACGCGAGAATGCCGAACACAAAGCCTCGGCGTGCTGACGGCATCCCCTCACCGTAAGGGTCGCTGTTCTCGCGACTCCTTATGTGTGTTGGACGTCACCGGCCGCGACCGGCGCCCGCAGGTCGATCTCCATCCAGCGCTGCGGTGCGGCGAACGCGGCGAAGCCGGCCTTGGCGTAGACCGCGTGCGCGTCCAGTGTGGCCAGCACGATCCGCTTCACACCCCAGCCGAGTACATGTTCGGCGACCGATCGGGCCAGCCAGGTACCCAGGCCCAGGCCGCGGGCGTCGCGGGCCACATACACATCGCATAGCCAGGCGAACGTGGCGTGATCGCTGACCACCCGGGCGAACGCGACCTGCTGGCCGTCCGGTCCGTAGACACCGAAGCAGACCGAGCCGGCGATCGCCTTGCTCATCACCTCGGGCGCGCGGCCGCGCGCCCAGTACGAGTCGCCGCCGATCCAGTCCTGCACCGCGGCCACGTCCAGCCGCCCCGGGTCGACGTCGATCACATACCCGTCCTCGCGCTTCGCGATCACGGTGTTGTCAACGGTGCCGCTGTCAACGTTGTTCTGCATGTCGGCGAGGGTACGTGAAGACGATGAAGGCCGGTCGGCGAGATCCTCACCGACCGGCCGATGCTCTTCAGGGTCGTTGGCCGGGTTTCGGAGGTCGGGGTTCGGGGGTCGTCGGGGGGCGGAGCCCCCTACTGTTTATTCGCCGTGGTCTTTGATGACGAGGCCCAGCGTCCAGGAGACGAGACTCACCAGGAGCGCGCCGAGCACCGCGGACGGCCAGAAGTTGTCCACACGGAACGGGACGCCCAGGCTGCCGGCGATCCAGCTGACGAGCCAGAACAGCAGGCCGTTCACGACCAGTGCGATGAGGCCGAGGGTCAGCACATACAGGCCACAACCGACCAGCTTGACGATCGGCTTGATGACCGCGTTCACCACGCCGAAGATGATCGCGACCAGCACTGCGGTCCCGATGGTTCCCCATGCGGATTCGGTGGTGATCTTGATGCCGCTGATGATGAGGGTGGAGAGCCAGACCGCCAACGCGGAGCAGACCAGCCGGAGGACTATGCCCAACATGGCGCCGATGGTTGCACAGTCTGTGGGGTTCGCGTAATCCCCATCTGGCCCTAGGCTCGGGCCGGGACAATCGGACAAGGGGATTGATCGATGGCGCCGCGCTCGGATTCGCTTCATTCGCACCAGTTCGTGGTACAGCGAGTAGTCGCGGCGTTGGCGGTGCGTGATCCTGATCCGATAGCTTCGCCAGTACGACGGATCGGTGCCACCCTCATCGCTGGTGTGCTGGTGGCGCTGCTTGCCGCCGCCGCGGTCGGTGCCTACGGCGCGCTGCGCCCCGCACCCAGCGACGCCTGGCGCGCCGCGGACGCATTGGTCGTCGAGGCCGAAACCGGCGCTCGTTTCGTCTATCGCGGCGGTGTCCTGCATCCGGTGCTCAACTACTCGTCGGCCCTGCTCATTCTGGGCGCCGCGCCGGCCCGGGCCCAGGTACCGAGGGCGGGCCTGGTGGGCATCCCACGGGGTGCGGCGGTGGGTATCCCGGGCGCGCCCGATCTGCTACCCGGCCCCGGGGAGCTGCTCACCGGTGGCTGGACCCTGTGCTCGCGTACTTCGGCCGCCGGCGTCGAGTCGGTGCTGTCCGTGGGCACACCGGCCGTACCACCAGGCGGCACGAGGCTCGGCTCCGACGGGCTGATGGTGACCGATCCGTCCGGCGGGTTGCACCTGCTGTGGAACAACCGCCGGTTCGCGGTCAGCGGATGCCGACCTGGTGCTGGCCGCGCTCGCCTGGCCCCGGCAGGCCGTCATCCCGGTCGCGCCCGCGTTGTTGAACGCGGTGCCGGCGGGCGCGGACCTGGGCAACGTCCCGGTCCAGGCGTCCGAGCGCGATTCAGCGGTGCCCGGGCTACGGGTGGGGCAGGTCTACGTGGTCAGCAACACCGGCGGCGACCGTAGCTACGGGGTGGCCCTGGGCGCGGGCTTGGCTGAGGTGACCCCGGTGCAGGCGGACCTGTTGCTTACCAGGGGTGCCAACGGACTGGGCGGCAAGGCCACCGAGATCGGCCAGGCTCAGTACGCTGCCGCGCCGAAGGTGGCCTCGCTGGTGCCCACGGGTGCCGGGGCCCCGCCCGCGAGCAAGCCCCGGCCGTCACTCGACTTCTCGGGCGCAGCGCTCTGCGTGAGTTTTGCCGGACCCACGCCGGACCTTGTCTTCGCGTCGCCAGCAGCGGCCATCGGTGAGGTGGCCCGGGCTGCGGCCGGGTCGGCAGCTCCCTGCCCGGGTCCCTGCTCGGGTCCCTGCCCGGGTCCTTGGCGGCGGCAGCGGACCGGATCGCGGTGCCGCCGGGACGGGGTGCCCTCGTCCGTGCGGTCGCCGGCCCGGACGACCCGGCCGGCGCGCTGGCGCTGGTCACGGACGTGGGCATGCGGTTTGCCGTTGCCTCGGACGCGGTGTCAGAGACGCTCGGGTATGCCGGGGTCGCCCCGTTGCGCCTGCCGGCTGCGCTGGTGGCTCTGCTACCGCCCGGCCCGGCTCTCGACCCGGCCGCCGCTGTGGTCAGCGCCTGACCCGCCGCTCGCGAAGTTATCCACAGGCAGGCGAAGGGGGGTAGCCGGTGGGTATCGCAGCCGCTACCGTCAGCGACGTCAATGTTCGGCAGCCTCGTGGCGCGGGTCGCCGCGGGTAGGTAAGAGGGGGGTGGCACAGGAAGTGTCCAGCACGCAGGCGGAAGCCGCCGTGATGGCACAGGTGTCGTCGAAATTCGAAGATGCTGGTGCGTCGCTCAGTCAGATTCTGTCCGCCTTGATGACCGAGGTCGACGCGGTCAGAGCCGACTGGGTCGGCCGGGGCGGGGCTTCGTTTCAGCAGGTGATGCAGATGTGGGGGGAGGACCAGCGGCGCCTGTTGCGGGCCCTGTCCGAGACGGCAACCGCGATCCGCACCGCCGGTCGGTCCTACGCGGCCACCGATGATGCCGCCGCGGACCGGATGCGGGTGCCCGACGTCACGCTGCCGTTGTAGGACGGGGAGGGATCAAACATGGCCGACTCCGGTCAGCTCAGCGTCAACTTCACCCGGCTGGTGGAGACCAGCAACCATATCCAGGGCGCCATCGCTTCGGTGAATGCCCAACTCGACCAGCTGGAACAGGCCGCGGCACCGCTGGTGGCGACCTGGAACGGCGCCGCTCAGCAGGCCTACCAAGAACGGCAGGCAACCTGGCGGCAGGCCGCAGCCGATCTGGCCCGCGTGCTCCAGTCGATCCGGCGCAACCTCGATGAGTCCGTGGCCGACTACCAGGGCACCGAGCGGTACAACGTCGGGCTCTTCAGTCGTTGATCGCCTCGGGGTAGGCGCGGCGGCGGCCGCGCCTCACCGGCTCTGCGTTCCCCTGCCCGGTTCGAGTACGGCGGGATACAACGAGTTCACCGCTCTCGCCGACGTTCGCTGATCTGCTCAGGATCTCGTGATCCGGCCCGGTCGCCAGCCGCGGCGACGGCCCGCGGGGGTGGCCAGCGCGATCCCGGCCACCCCGGCCGCGCCCAGCAGGAGGACCAGGGCGGCGACGATGGACCTCGGCCGTCCCCGGCCCGGCGTCACGTCCGTCTCGCTGACCGCCCTCTGGTCCGCGACGGCGCCCGGTGACGGCGAGTTCACGGCCGCGGCCGGCGCCAGCACCTCGGTCAGCGCTCGCAGCGGATTGACCACTCCGGCGCCGTAGTCGTCGCGCCCACCGGCGGCAGGATCAACGGTGGCCAGCAGCCGGCGCTCGACACCGATGCGATCCAGCGACGGCCAACGGGCGCGGATCAACGCGGCGGTCGCCGACACGAACGCGGTGGCGAAGCTGGTGCCCTGTGCCCGGAGGTGACCGCCGCCCGGTGCGGCCACCACGACCTGGTCTCCCGGCGCGACCAGGTCCACGTGGGACCCGGTCTGCGACGAGGCCAGCCGGACGTTGTCCGGCGCGATCGCGCCGACGCCGATAACCCCTGGATAACTAGCCGGGAAGGGCAGCGGATTGCCACGTTCGTACTGGTTGCCTGCGGCCGCGACGACCACGATGTCAGCGGCCAGGGCAGCCGCCACCGCCTGACGCAACGCCGGATTGTCGGCACCCGTGGCGATGGAGAGATTGAGCACGCCCGGGCGGGGCCGACGGTTGACCGCGGCGGTGATTCCGGCCACCAGTTCGGCCACGTCGCCGTCGCCGGTCACCACGCCGTCGGTCTCGGCCCGCTCACTCACCCGTATCGGCAGGATTGTCGCGCCCGGCGCGAGTCCTCGCAGGCCCGAACCGGCGACGGGACGGGCGGCGATGATGCTGGCCACTGCGGTGCCGTGCCCAAGGCAGTCCTCGCGACCGTCACCGTGAGTGAGGAGCATGTCCTCGCCGGCGGTCACCGCTCCGGCGAGCTGTGGATGGGTTGCGTCGACGCCGGAGTCGAGCACCGCCACGATGACCCCGGAGCCGTCGTTGATCTGACTCAACGTGGCCACGTCGTAGCGCTGCTGGGTCCAGGGCGGCTCGGCGATGATCGGTGCCGCGGCCGGCGGGCTCGCGCATCGGCGTGCCGCGGAACTGGCAGCCACCTGCTGCACGCTGGGCACCGCGGCCCAGGCCGGCGCCATCGCCATCGCCGGCGCCATCGCCGGCGCGCCGGCCGGTGCCGTTGCCAGGACGGCGGCGAGCGGCGTGACGGCAAGCACGGCCACACGTCGAAAACCGGGGACCATCGATGAGAACATGACCTACGGATGCTAGACCCGTAACGGGCGGTGTGGTGGCCGGCCGGGGCCGCCTTGTAGGTTGTTGTGGCCGGTCTTCGACAGCGAAAGGGGTGGCCGTTGAGCGAGTGGGAACCGGCCACCGAGGCCGAAGCGGCCATGCGCGAAGCGCTCGCGGCTTCTGACCAGGAACAGTACTTCCGCATCCTCGCCCGGTCCGAGCTTGTCCTCCCGGTCTCCGCCGACGCGGTGGCCGGGCGGGCTCCGATGGGTTGGGGCACCTGGACCACGGGCAACCGCACACACATCCTGGCGTTCACCTCGACCACGGCCCTGCGGTTGTGCCTCAACGAACCCAACGGCTCGTACCGGCCGGTGGCCTTCCAGTCGCTGGCGGCCGAGTGGCCCAACTACGAGTGGTGGCTCGCGGTAAATCCCGGCCTGCCGATCGAGTCGTACCTGCCGTCCTGGTTCGTGTCGCAGTTGACCCGTGGCGATGTCCGGCTGCCTGGCCGGACCATGGGAGCCCGGGCGAGAATGGCGCAGAGTGACCTGGCCGCCGCATTGCATGGCCGCTTACGTGCCTCGGCTCCGGCACCGGGCGCGACCCGGGCGCAGGCCCAACCGCAATGGGTTGCCCACGCGACGCGGGTGGAGACGGTCGAAGCCGAGGTGATCGACTATCCGCCGACCACCGGGGCATACCCGCCGCCGGTCGGGGAGCCGGCGTCGTCCGGTTATCCGGGCTATCCGATCGCCTCAGCGACCCAACGGACCGAGGCAGTGCATCCGCACCAGCCGGGCCTGGGCGCGATGCTCGCGGACGCGTCCGGTGGCGCGTTCGGCGGGTCGGCGGGCTTCTTCGGTTCCGGCCGCATCGACGCGGCCGAAAGCACGGTGGTGGAACCGGTCGAGGAGGCGACCCGGTCGATCAAGCGTGATGTCCAGGATGCCGAGGTGGTCAACACCGGTGAGGCATGGACCACCGGATTCGCTCCGGCGAACGAGACCGAGTCGAACCTTCTCGTCGCAGCCGAGGAGAACAACACCGATGCGTTCCTGTCCACGCTGCTGCTGGCCCAGGTGATCGTGCCGGTGCCGGCTGGCACGTCGATGGCGGCGCGCCCTCGCGACCACGACTTCCCCTGGCAGATCGCCCGGATGGACGGCCAGCCGTTCATTTCGGTGTTCACGTCGCCGGAGCGGCTGTCCGAGCAGCGGTCTGCCAGCCTGGCCGCGGCCACCTCGGTCAGCGTGCGGTTTGTGCAGCTGATCGGCGCCTGGCCGAGCGAGGAGATCTCGTTCGCGGTCAACCCGGGCAGCCCTGTCGGCGCGACACTGCCCGGTTCCCAGATCGTGGCGCTGGCGGCCTGGGCGAAAGATGTGGGCCTGCGCGAGGAACCGGGGGCCGAGGTGATGCTGGCGGCGAAGAAGAACGAATCGGTGCCATCCACCGGGGTGGCTGGCGCACCCGTCAACGGCGCTGTCCAGGCCACAGTGATGCAACGTACCGTCCCGCACACGCAGGTCCCGTTCTACCTGGAACGGGGCTACGACCGGGTGTCCGGGTTCGTCAACCGGGCCAGTGAGGTCGCTCACCTGAACTCCCCGAAGCTGCTGTACCGCGCGCTGGGGTTGAGTTATGCGGGCTCGGACTTCGTCGAGGACGACACCGAGGTGCACGTGGTGCGCTGGGTGGCGCACCGCTCAGACCTCTACCGGCTGCCCTACGGCGGCCAGCACGAGGCCGGCATGCGGGCCATGCAGGGCTGGGTCATCGAGCGCCCGCCGTTTCGGGGCAACGGCTTCGCCCCCGGCGACACCGATGTGGTGGCGGAGTTCAAAGTAGACAGTGTCCGCCTGCCACACGGGGCTCAGATGTGGCGGCTGGGCGCCGACGGTACGGAGACGTTGGTGGCCACCTTCGATTCTGATACGACAAAGTGGACACCGCCGCCGTTCGGTTACGGCGGCGCGGGCTACGGACCGGGCAACTATGCGTGACGGATACTACGGCCGGTGGCGAGGTCGGGAGTACGAGGTCAGTCCTGACGGCCACAAGATGCGGCTGTACTCGAGCGAGCCCGCCGACAACTTCGCCCAGGTCCGGCCGGGGCGGTATGTGCACGTGGTGCCGGCCGAACAGGTCGAAGGCTTCTGCTATGTACGCACCACCTGCACCTGGCAGGGCGAGCCGTTCATCGTGCTCGGTGAGGCCGACGGCTGGCTGCGCGTCGAATACACCGGTGGCAAGGCGCCGGTCGCCCGCACGCTGGGGCTGGAGGAGTTCGACTACGGCGTGTACCAGGGTTGGGCGCCGGCCGCCGAGGTCAGCAATCTCGGCGAGTACCGCGCCTAGTCCTCCTTGGCGAAGCGAAGGATCTCGCCGGTGACGAGTTCGGCCGCCTCGCGGTGCGGGAAGTGGCCAACACCCTCGATCAACCGCCACTGGTACGCAGCGATGACATAGCGACCCGAGCCCTGAGCGCTGGACGGCAGCACGACCGGATCGAGCTCACCGTGCAGGTGCAGCGTCGGTGCCACGACCGGTGCCCGAAGCCGCTTGCGGAACCGGTGTCCGTGCAGCCGGACCAGGCTGCGGGCCCCCCACCGGAAGGCCTCCAGAGAACAGAACGCCGCCTGCGGGATCCGGATCGCGTCCCGGCACTCGCGTTCGTAGGCGGCGAAGTCCGCAGTGGACGGCCAACCCGGCCCGGACCAGGTGCGCAGGTATTCGCCCACCGCGGCCGCGTCATCGCGGGTGATCACATGCTCGTACCGGGGCAGTTGGAAGCGCAGTGCGGGACCGACCCGGGACAGTTGTCCGAGCGGGTCTGCCAGCAGCGACGAGCGCAACCGCAACGGGTGTGCTGCCGCCATGACCACCAGACGCCGTACCGAGCGGGGGTGGAAGGCGGCCGTCGTCCAGGCGACCAGCCCGCCGTAGCCGGAGCCGACCAGCGTCGCGTCACGTTCGCCGAGCGCCCGGATGAGCCCGGTCACATCCGCGGCCATGGTGTAGCCGTCATAGCCGCGCGGCGGCTTGTCGCTCGCGCCGTATCCGCGCAGGTCAACCGCGACGGCCCGGAAACCGGCATCGGCCAGGGCGGCGAGCTGGCCTCGCCAGGCTCCCCAGAACTCGGGGAAGCCGTGCAGGAACAGCACCAGCGGCCCGGCACCCGCCTCGGCGATGTGCAGGCGCGTGCCGTTCGCGGAGACGAACCGGTGCGTCCATTCACCGTCGAGCAGGACGCACGACTCGTCGACCGGGGCCGCCTTCATGCCTAGCAGCGTACGGGCGATGCCAACGGGGTTGCCGTTGCCATCGCGTTACACGCGGATGAATGTGACTTTCGGTACCAAGCCCCCCGCCTAAGCCGCCACGGTGCCGGGTGTTCAGTCTTCGCTGCTCGCGCTGGTCCGCATTCCTGTCGAAATGAGGTCCATCACGGAAGAGTCCTGCAGTGTCGTGACATCGCCCAAGGAGCGATTCTCCGCGACATCGCGCAGCAACCGCCGCATGATCTTGCCGGAACGGGTCTTCGGCAGCTCCGCCACCAGCATGATCTGCCGTGGCTTGGCGATCGCGCCGAGCGTCTTGGCCACGTGGTCACGCAGTTCGGTCACCAGGTTCTCGTCGCCCTCGATGCCGCCGCGCAGGATCACGAACGCCACGATGGCCTGCGTGGTGGTCGGGTCGGTGGCCCCCACCACGGCCGCCTCGGCCACCTTCGGGTGCGACACCAGCGCCGACTCCACCTCGGTGGTCGAGATGTTGTGGCCGGACACCAGCATGACGTCGTCGACCCGGCCGAGCAGCCACAGGTCGCCGTCCTCGTCCAGCTTCGCACCGTCGCCGGGGAAGTAGAGACCTTCGAACCGGGACCAGTACGTTTCGATGAAGCGTTGGTCATCGCCCCAGATCGTGCGCAGCATGCTGGGCCACGGGTCCCGTACGACGAGGAAGCCACCGCCGCCGTGGGGAACCGAATTGCCTTGATCGTCCACCACATCGGCGCTGATGCCGGGCAGTGGCCGCATGGCCGAACCGGGCTTGGTCGCGGTCACGCCCGGCAGCGGGGAGATCATTATGCCGCCGGTTTCGGTCTGCCACCACGTGTCCACCACCGGGCACCGGTCGCCGCCGATGTGCTTGCGGTACCACATCCACGCTTCCGGGTTGATCGGCTCGCCCACCGACCCGAGCACCCGCAGCGACGAGAGGTCGAACCGGGCCGGGATGTCGTCGCCCCACTTGGCGAACGTCCGGATCGCGGTCGGCGCGGTGTAGAGAATCGTGACCTTGTACTTCTGCACGAGTTCCCAGAACCGGCCGCGATGCGGCGTGTCCGGCGTGCCCTCGTACATCACCTGGGTGGCGCCGTTGGCGAGCGGACCGTAGACGATGTAGCTGTGCCCGGTCACCCAGCCGATGTCCGCGGTGCACCAGTAGACATCGGTGTCCGGCTTCAGATCGAACACCGCGTGGTGCGTCCAGGCGACCTGGGTCAGATAACCGCCGCTGGTGTGCAGGATTCCCTTGGGCTTCGCCGTGGTACCCGACGTGTAGAGGATGAACAGCGGGTGTTCGGCGTCGAACGGTTGCGCGGTGTGTTCGTCGCTGGCCGATTCGACCGCGTCGTGCCACCACACGTCCCGCTCCGGGCTCCAGTCGATCTCCTGGCCGGTGCGCCGGACCACCAGGACCTTGCGGACGGTGGGGCACTCGGCGACCGCCTGGTCGACCGTCGGCTTCAACGCGGACGGCGCGCCCCGGCGATATCCACCGTCGGCGGTGATCACGATGGAGGCGTCCTGATCCTGGATGCGGCCCTTCAAGGCGTCGACCGAGAAGCCACCGAACACCACCGAATGGGTGGCGCCGATGCGGGCACAGGCCAGCATCGCCACGGCCGCCTCCGGGATCATCGGCAGGTAGATGGTGACCCGATCCTTGGCCGCCACACCCATCGCGAGCAGGGCATTGGCTGCCTGGCAGACGCTGCGGTGCAGATCGGCGTAGGTGATGGTGCGAGTATCGCCGGGCTCGCCCTCCCAGTGGATGGCCACCCGGTTGCCGAGGCCGGCTTCGATGTGCCGGTCCAGGCAGTTGTAGGCGACGTTGAGCTCGCCACCGACAAACCACTTGGCGAACGGCGGGTTTGTCCAGTCCAGTACCTCGTCCCACTTCTTGTGCCAGTGCAGGCGGTCGGCCTGCCGGGCCCAGAAGCCGAGCCGGTCGGCACCAGCGGCCGCGTACGCATTGGCGGTGACATTGGCCTGATCCGCGAGCGCCGGCGGGGGGGCAAACTGGCGGGTCTCCTGCAACAGGTTCGCCAACGTTTCGCTCATGCGGCACGCTCCTTCATGTTGATCTCGATCTCGAGACAGGCTAACCCCCGGCGCTACCCGCGGCGCTGCCCCGGGCAGGGCGGTCTGCTGGTTGGACATGCTCGCACGACGCTGGGCGCCGCACGCTCCCATCAGAACCGACCGCGACCCGGCTGCGAAGGCCCCGGTGCGCGGCGTACCGGTGATCGGTAGGATCTCGTCTGCGAGCGGCTAGCGTGGTCGGCGATGACAGCCACACTTGCTCCGCTGCTCGATCTGCCCGACGTGCGCCCGGCGTTCGACGAGGCCGGCGCGGCCGTCGACGTGGCGCTGCGGCACCGTGCCCTGCGACGCTCCGGCGGTCCGCTGGCCGCCGAGGTCGGCCTGCGCGCAGCCACGGCCAGCGCCGCGCTCGAAGGCCACGCCTTTCCGGTAGATGAGGTGCGGGCCGGCACGGTCACCGATCCGGTGCTGCAGGGCGCGCTGCGGGTCAGCGCCGCCCTCGACGGTCTGGCCCACGGCTGGCGCACCGCGCCCCGGCAGGTACTCGCCCGGCTGCACGTCCTGGCCGCGCGGGGGTGTGCCGGTGTGGACGATGACATGCTCGGTCGGCCGGTGGCCTCGAGCGCGGTCAGCGGGCGGCTGGACACCCTGCTGTCTGTGCTGCTCGCACCGGGCGCGCCGGCACTGTTGCGCGCAGCCGTGGTGCACGGCGAACTGCTCGCACTGCGCCCGTTCGCCGGCCCCAACGGTGTGGTTGCCCGCGCCGCTGCCCGGCTCACGTTGATCTCCGACGGGCTCGACCCGCGTGGCCTGATCGCCCCGGACCTCGGGCATGCGGACCGCGAACCGGAGTACGTTGGCACGGCCAATGCCTTTTCCACCGGTACGCCCGATGGGGTGCGCGCGTGGCTCAAGCACTACGCGGCGGCCACCGAGGTGGCGGCATCGCGCCTCGTCGAACTGGCCGACGCGATGTAGTGACGTCGCTGGAGGCGATCAACGCCGAAACGTCGCCGGAGGGATCAACGCAGAAAACCCTGGCGCACGGTTATGTCGCTCGCTGCAGTTCGGTTCGGGACGTTGCGGCTCGGGTCGTTGCGGTTCGGGTCGTTGCGGCTCGGGGTTGCGGCACCGCACCGCGGTCGTCCGGCTTGCCTGGCCCGTCCGGCTGGCGGCCGGCTTGCTGGCCAGCGGCGACGATCCGGCCGGGCCAGCGCGGCGCGGGCCGATTCGGCCAGGGTGCGGGCCCGGCGGTGCCGGCTGTACCAGGCCAGCCCGATGGCCAGCCCAACCCCGACGCCGACTGCGGCCGCGGCCACGGGTACGGCCGGGCGTTCACGTAGTCGCCGCGACAGTGGCACCGGGTGGCGGAACTCGAGCACCTGCCAGCCGCGGTCGGACGCGGCTCGACGCAGGCCGCGATCCGGGTTCACGGCGGTGGGGTGGCCGACCGTTTCCAGGAGTGGAATATCTGAAATGGAATCTGAATACGCATATGACGCGGACAGGTCGTAATTACGTGCTTTCGCGAGATCCCGTACGGCCTCGGCCTTGGTCGGGCCGGCCGCATAGTAAGCCACCTCACCCGTGTAGCGGCCATTCTCGACCACCATGCGGGTGGCGATGACGTCGGTGATGCCCAGTTGGGCGACGATCGGGCGAACCAGCTCCTCACCCGAAGTGGACACGACGACGATGTCTCGCCCCGCCGCCCGGTGCTCGCCGATCAGCGCCGCCGCCTCGGCGTACACGTACGGGTTGATCAGCTCTTCCAGGGTCTCGTTGACGATCTGGCTCACCTGCTCGACCCGCCAGCCTCGACACAGCTGGGCCACATGGTCGCGGATCTTCGCCATCTGCTGTTCGTCGGCACCGCCGAGGCGGAACGTGAGCTGGGCATACGCCGACTTCACCACGTCCCGGCGGGTGATCAGGCCGTCACGATAGAACGGACGCCCGAACGCCAACGCACTGGATTTGGCGATCACGGTCTTGTCAAGATCAAAGAATGCGGCGCTGGGGACCACGGGCGGCAAGTCTAGCCCCAGGCCGCCACCCTCACCCGTGCGCCATGCCACATCCGGGTTCCCTCGCGTCGGGCGGGTCCATGCCCTGGCGTTGGGTGGCCGCTGCTCGGCACCTTGGCCATGATTGCGGATCGCGGTGGTCATCCGGCGAGTCGCTGGTGTGTCGGGTGGCCCAGGCCATACTCTCGCCGGTGTGTCGCAGGCGGAGTTCCTCGGCGTGTTGAGGTGCCTGCCACTCGACGAGTTTCATTGGTTGGGGCATGCTTAAGAAGTAAGGTGCGGTTTCGTGCAGGGCGTGCCTTGTCGGGCAACGTGCGGATTCGTGCCCACTGCGTCACACGAGACTGTTTCACACGAAATTGCTTCACACGAGAACACTGAGGCACACAACTGAGACCCTCGGCGGTTGCACCCCCCCGTGACCGCTGAGTGGGATCGGCTCGACCCCCCCGGAGCCGCTCCCCGACGACCCCCGTCACCCCCCGGACGGGGGTCGTCCACTTCTGGCCAGCTTGTCCTGCGGCGGGGTTGCCTTTCCGGCGAGTCTCATTGTTCTTGTTCCTTTGGCTCAAGCCTCGAATCTGTTCGCGCGGCGAACGTGCTTCTGAAATTCTCCGGCGTCATGTCGGGTCGCAGGCCCTGATCTGACCCATGGTTGACACGGCTCGCGTAGCACATCGGCACGGCGTTTCCCGGGTTGTCCACAGCCACTGACCCTTGTCCACAGATGCGGCCATCGATCTGGCCGGCAGCTGCCTCGCAATCCATGGTTGGGCTTACCCAAGCGGCGCCCGGATGGCGCCCCAGCCGATGTGGAGTTGTGATGGCCCTACGATCGCTGTCGCCAACCGCCGCCCCCGCACGACGGCCGCTCATCGTCACCACGGATCAGATCCTGCTCGACAAGCTGGTTCACCTGGCCGCTGTCGGCGGCGCGGAGGTGAGCGTCAGCGATGATCCCGTCACCTCGCGCGGGGCATGGTCTGCCGCGCCGTTTGTGCTGCTCGGCGCCGACTCGGTGGGCCGCTGCGCCCGGGCCGGCCTGCCGGCGCGAGCGGCGATCATCCTGGTCACCCTGGAAGCGGCCACCGAGGCGCGATGGCACGACGCCGAGACGCTCAAGGCCGAACAGATCGCGGTGCTGCCGGCCGCCGATGCCTGGCTGGTCGACCGGTTCGCCGACCTCGTCGCGGGCAGCCCCACCCGAGGCCGGGTCATCGCGGTGCTGGGTGGCCGGGGCGGCGCGGGTGCCAGCGTGCTGGCCACCGCCCTGGCTGTCACGGGCCGTCGGCGGGGCCTGGACGCGTTGCTCGTCGACGCCGACCCTCTGGGCGGCGGCGTGGATCTGGTGCTCGGCTGGGAGCGCATGGAGGGCCTGCGCTGGCCCGACCTGGTGGATGCGCGGGGACGGGTGAGCCCGCCGGCCCTGGTCGGCGCTCTGCCGGGCCAGGGCAGCCTCGCGGTGCTGTCGTTCGACCGGTCCACCTGTGACGGGGTGCCCGTGCATGCGATGGCGGCCGCCGTCGACGCCGGCCGGCGTGGCCGTGACCTTGTGGTGATCGACCTGCCCCGGCGTTTCGACGAAGCATCCCTGCTGGCGCTCACCGCGGCGGATCGTGGCTACCTTGTTGTGCCTGCGCAGTTGCGTGCCTGCGCCGCCGCGTTGAGCGTGGCCAAGGTCGCCGTCGAGCATTGTCCCTCACTCGGCGTGGTGGTCCGTGGGCCAGCACCTGGTGGGATACAGCCGAGCACCGTGGCGCATGCCCTGCAGCTTCCACTGGTGGGCACCCTGCGGCCAGAGCCGCGTCTGGTCAAGTCGCTCGAAGGCGGCCAGCCGCCAGCGGGTTCCGGCCGCGGCCCGCTCGCAGAGCTGTGCCGGGACCTGCTGGCTGACGTGTTCCCGCGCCGCCAGCAGGCGGTGGCGTGATGGTGGTCGACCCCAACCTGCTCGGCCGGGTCCGGCGGCGGCTCACCGACTCGACCTCGGACACCAGCCACCTCGCCGTCCTCGACGCGGTACGGGCTGAGCCCAGCCAGGCCGCGCTCGGCAGCACGACTCTGTTGGACCTGAGTAGCCGCCTGCACGACGAGCTCATCGGTCCGGGCCCGCTGGCCGCGCTGCTGGCCGACCCGTTGGTGACCGATGTCGTCGTGAACGGGCCCGCCGACGTATGGATGGATCGCGGCGCCGGCATGGTCCGTACGGAAGTCAGGTTCGCGGATGCGGACAGCGTCCGGCGGTTGGCCCAACGCCTCGCCGCGTCGTGCGGTCGGCGCCTGGATGACGCGAATCCCTACGTGGACGCCCGATTGCCAGACGGCACCCGGTTACACGCGATGCTTCCCCCGGTGGCCGTGAACGGCCCGTACCTGTGCCTGCGCACCTTCCGGCATCGGGCCTTCGAGCTGGCCGACCTGGTGTCCAACGGGTGCCTGACCACGGCAGCGGCGCAACTCGTCGCCGCTGTCCTGCGGGCCCGGCTGGCGTACCTGATCACCGGTGGCACGGGCGTCGGCAAGACCACCATGCTGGCCAGCCTGCTCGGCCTGGTACCGGCGCACGAGCGGATCGTGCTGGTGGAGGACGCCACCGAACTGCGCCCGGTGCATCCGCACGTGGTCGCCCTGCAGGCCCGCAACTCCAATGTGGAGGGGGCAGGGTCCGTGACGTTGAGGGATCTGGTGCGCCAGGCCATGCGAATGCGCCCCGATCGGCTGATCGTCGGTGAATGCCGGGGGGCGGAGATAGTGGACCTGCTCAGTGCGTTGAACACCGGACACGAAGGCGGTGCGGCAACCCTGCACGCCAATACGGCCGGTGACGTGCCGGCGCGGCTGGAAGCGTTGGGGCTGCTCGGCGGATTGCCGCGTACAGCGCTGCACGCTCAGATCGCCGCGGGGTTGCACCTGGTGCTGCACGTGGCCCGCGCGCCACGGTTGGGCCGGTTCCTGGAAGAAGTCTGCGTGCTGCAAGCCACGCCAACCGGCCTGGTCCGTGCGGTGACGGCCTGGCGGCGCCAAGGCGGTCCCGGCCCCGCCATGCCGGATTTGGTCCGCCTGCTGGCCTCCCGCGGGGTCGAGTTCACTGTGGACACACGATGAGGTTCCGGCGGTGGGCGATGCCGGTCGCAGGTCGTCGGGCGCGGGCCCGGTGGGGGGCGGTGGCGCCAGACACCGATGTTGCCGGGCTGTCCTGGCGCCGGGCGCGAGCACTACGGGACCGCGTCGGCGCCGCGGGTCAACGTTCCCAGCTTGCCCTCGCGGCCGGATCGGGCACGGTGGTCGGCCTTGCCCTGGACGGGGCGATGGCGGGGCTGGTCCTCGCCGGCTACGGCGCGATGGCGGTCTGGCTGATCCGGCGAGGTCGGATCCGGCGGGCGCAGGCACGGTCGCGCCACTTCGCCGTGGACGCGGTGGCCGCGTTGGCCGCCGAACTTCGGGCCGGGTTGCCGGTCGGCGCGGCACTCGCCGCCTCGGCACCCGCGTTCTGGGGGCCAACCGTGACGGGCCCGGGTGCGGCCGGCGTCGCCAAGCGAGTGGCGGAGGCGATCGACGTGACCGAGTCCAGCGGCGCGCCGTTGGCCGATGTGCTCGACCGCCTCGACCACCACCTGCGTGCTGTCGAGCGGGCGAATACCGCCGCCACTGCCCAGGCCGCCGGTGCTCGAGCCAGCGCGGTCCTGCTGGCCGCGTTGCCCCTGGCCGGGGTCGGTCTGGGCTACCTGATCTCGGTAGATCCGCTGCGGGTCCTGCTGCACACGTCACTCGGCGCCGCCTGCCTGGCCGCTGCGACCATCCTGCAACTTGCCGGGGTGGCCTGGGCCGTGCGACTGAGCCAGGTGGAGGTGCCGGTATGACCGAGCGCATCGTGTCCCGACGAGTGCGGTCGTGGTTGGTCGGCGCCGCCGTCGGCATCGTCGTCGCGACAGCGGTAGGTGGTTGGCCCGGCCTCGGCCTCGGGATCGTGACCGGAGTCGGGGCCGGGCAATGGCTGCTTCGCCAGCCGTCCAGCGCCGAGCTGGCGCAACGGCAGCGCCTGCGGGTGGACCTACCCTTCGCGATCGACTTGTTGGCAGCCGGGCTGCGAGCCGGTTCCCCGCCGGATGTGGCCGCCCAGTGCGTCAGCGCGGCGATGACTGGCCCGGCGGCCGGGCGGCTGGGGTTGGTGGCCCGGGCGTTGCGGCTCGGCGCGCCGGCGGCGGAGGCCTGGGCCTACCTCGGTGACACGGACGCCGCGCTGCGCGTGGCCCGAGCGGCTGTACGTAGCCAGCACAGTGGCGCCGCACTGGCTACCACCCTCGAGCGGCTGGCGGATGACCTGCGGGGCGATCTGCTCGGCGCGGCTGATGCCGCCGCCCGCCGGGCCGGTGTGCTCATCGTCCTGCCGCTCGGGCTGTGTTTCCTGCCCGCCTTTGTGCTCGCCGGCCTGGTGCCGGTGTTGGTCGCCGTCGCCGGCGACGTGTTGTCCGGATGACCCGATGGAAGGAGAAGCTGATGCGACTGCTCCGCACCCGTTTGGACCACTGTGGACAGCGAACTCGCGACCGGGATGTCGGCCGGTCGCAGCCGAAGCGCCGTTGGCAGGTGCGCGGCGACCAGGGGATGAACACCGCGGAATACGCGGTGGGCACCCTGGCGGCGGTTGCCTTCGCCGGGATCCTGCTGAAAGTACTCACGTCGGACACCGTGCGCGGTGCACTCACCTCGATCGTGCAACGGGCTCTGCAGTGAACCTGGCAGCTCGGCGGTGGCGGGCCGGTTGGCCCGCCACCCTCCGCCGTGGCGGCAGCCGGGGTGACCGGGGCAGCGCGACGGTTGAGCTCGCCGCGTCCCTGCCGGCGCTGATGTTGCTTCTGATCGCCGGCCTGACCGCGATCTCGGCCATGCGGGTCCAGTTGCAGTGCTACGACGCGGCCCGCGAGGCGGCGAGGGCAGCTGCCCGGGGCGAGCCAGGGCCGGTTGCGGGTATGAAGGTCGCGCCATCCGGTGCCACCATCGGAGTGGTTGTCGGCTTTGACGCTGTCCAGTCGACCGTCCGGGTGCGGATGAAGCCACTCGGAGGACGGTTGCCCGGCTTCGACATCACCGCAACCGCGGTGGCGGCGACCGAACCTGGAGTGGGTGCCTGATGGCCTCCACAATGGATGAATGCCGGCGGAGGACAGGTGCCTGCCGGGAACGTGGTTCGGCGACTGTATGGGTGCTGGCGGCAGGGATGGTGATGCTGCTGGCCGCCCTCGCCGTCGCCAGCGTGGGCGCGGCGATCGTGGCCCGCCATCGGGCTCAGCAGGCGGCGGACCTGGCCGCGCTGGGCGGCGCCGGGCAGGCACTGGCCGGTGCGGCGGCGGCCTGTGCCCGTGCGGACGCCCTGGCCCGCGACAACGGTGCCGCTATGGTCTCCTGCCACCTGGACGGTGCGGATCTGACGGTGTCCGCCGCGGTGATGCCCGCCGGTGCGCCGATCGTGGCCAGACCGGCCATCGCGTCGGCCAGGGCTGGCCCGGCGAGCTAGGTCGGTGACCCGCGACGCAAAGCAGAGGGGGCGCATGATTGATGTGGTTAGTGGACCGCGGGGCGTCCACTTTCCCCATGCATCTATTCGCCATGATCACGGACGAAACGGTGCGCGCCAGCACTCCTTATCGTCTACGAATTATCGTCCACGAACCCTGAATCGTCCACGAACACGTGGACCCCCGTGCGAGACCGGGTTACTTGGATCACGAGGTGCGGGCTCGGGGCCGAGTGGGCGGTGGGGTGCTGCGTGATCGATGTGGGCTGCGGACGTGCGCTTTCCTCCAGGTCCGGTGCCACGCCGTGCGGCCGGCCGCCAGCCGTTAGGCAGGTTCGGGCAGCCCACCCCCGGGCGGTCGCATCGCGTAGTTCTGGAGACACCCAAGGTGCGCGCGGGTCGCCAAGATCTTCGGCAGTTTGTTCGCGCGCGTCGCGCTGGGCCACCCGGCAGTGGCAAGATGCCCCATGGACCCTGGTTCGACGCCCGGGCCTGCGGAAGGGGCGTACATGGAGTTGTCGCTGGCGACACGTTCCGTCTCCGACCGCGTCGTGCTGGAGATCGGTGGCGAGGTCGACGTCTACACGGCACCCCAGGTGCGGGAACGCCTCGTTGAGGTGGTCGGCGCGGGAGACGCCCATGTCGTAGTGGACCTGGCCAAAGTGGACTTTCTCGATTCGACCGGGCTCGGCGTACTGGTCGGCGCCCATCGGCGACTGCGCGCCGGCGGCGGTTCGCTGACTCTGGTGTGTTCCCACGAGCGACTGCTGAAGATCTTCCGGATCACCGGATTGGACACCGTGTTCGACATCCGCGGTCGTGTCGAGGACGCCATTTCCGGTGGGTCGGCCCACACCACCCGTACGGGCGCCTGACCCGCCACCGCATGGTGAATCCGTCTCTGTCGGCGATGTCGACCGTGCATCTCGCCTTCTCGCCCGACCCTGCATACGTGCGAACGGTGCGGCTGGTGGCAGCGGCTGTGGCCCGTCGGGCCGGAGTGGCGGAC
The DNA here is from genome assembly GCA_963742855.1 of uncultured Actinomycetota bacterium. Classification (GTDB taxonomy): domain Bacteria; phylum Actinomycetota; class Actinomycetes; order Mycobacteriales; family Micromonosporaceae; genus CAVUNP01. The sequence continues at coordinate 102,076 of CAVUNP010000042.1, forward strand.
GAGTTACTCGACGAGGTCCGCCTGGCCATCGGCGAAGCGTGCACCCGGGCGGTCGCCATGCATCGGCGACACAACCTGACCGACCTGGTCGACGTGGCGATGAGCGATGCCGGCCCGTTCATCGTGCGGGTGACGGACCGGGGACCGGTCGAGTACGTCAACCAGGATCCCGGCGAAACCACGGCCGACATCATGGCTCAGGTCGGCAAGGCCGGCGGCAGGCACGCGGTCGACGAGGACATGCTCACCGCAGGCGTCGGACTGGCCCTGCTCAACGGACTTGTCAGCAATCTCGTGGTGGTGGCCGCGCCCGGCGGCGTCGGCACCGAGGTCCGGATGTCCTGGCCGGTCAGCCGGCGCGGCCACTGAAGGCGGCCAGCGGCCACTGAAGGCGGCCACTGAAGGCGGCACCGAGCGGCGGCTGAAAGCCGTTGTGAATCTCACGTGGCGACTTGGCACCGCGATGTGACCGGAGACACGCTGGGCCGCTAGAGTACCCCAGTCATGCTTTGACACGCTCGGCGCGACGCGTTCTGTGACGCGCCCAGGTGTTGACTCCCCTCGAGGAGTAATTTCGCAGCCGGCAGCCGTCCCGTGGCGGTCGGTCGTATCGTCGCCGGCTGATGCCGGGCTGAGTGATATTGGTACAGGAGGACAACGAATGTCCGGGACCGAGCCCGCCGCTGCCGGTGAGCTGTCCTTTTCCGGTAAGGAAACGACCTATGTGATCGTGGCCGCGGCCATCGCGCTTGTCGCGCTGGGCTTCGCGGCCGCATTGATCAAGGCGGTTCTGGCCACCGGAAAAGGCACCCAGAAAATGCAAGAGATCGCGGGGGCGGTGCAGGAAGGCGCTCAGGCGTATCTGCTTCGTCAGTTCAAGACGCTCGGCGTCTTCGTGGTGATCGCCGTCATCCTGCTCTTCCTGCTCCCCGTGGGCGAGACCGAGCGGCAGCGAATTGGCGGTCAAGATCGGCCGCTCGCTGTTCTTCGTCGTGGGCGCGGCGTTCAGCGCGTTCATCGGCGGCGCCGGCATGGCGTTGGCCACCCGGGCCAACCTCAGGGTCGCGGCGGCCGCCCGCAAGGGTGGCGGCGGCCGGGAGAAGGCCATGCAGATTGCCTTCCGCACCGGCGGCGTGGTCGGCTTCCTCACCGTGGGCCTCGGCCTGCTCGGTGCGACCGTGGTGTGTGCTGATCTACCGCGGCAACGCCCCGACGGTGCTCGAGGGCTTCGGCTTCGGCGCCGCCCTGCTGGCCATGTTCATGCGGGTCGGCGGTGGCATCTTCACCAAGGCCGCGGACGTCGGCGCCGACCTGGTCGGCAAGGTGGAGCAGAACATCCCGGAGGACGACCCGCGCAACGCGGCGACCATCGCCGACAATGTGGGCGACAACGTCGGTGACTGTGCCGGTATGGCCGCCGACCTGTTCGAGTCGTACGCCGTGACGCTGGTCGCGGCATTGATCCTCGGTCGGGCTGCATGGGGCGTCGACGGTCTCGTCTTCCCGCTGATCATCGGCGGCATCGGCGTGCTGGTCGCCATTCTCGGTGTGTTCATCACCCGGTTGCGGGCGAGCGACACATCCGGGATGACCGCGATCAACAGGGCCTTCTTCATCTCCGCCGGCATCTCGGCGGTACTGGTGGCGATCGCCTCGTTCGCCGTCCTGCCGGCAACGTTCGCCGGATTCGGCCACGAGTTCGCCGCCACCCCGGGTAACCCGCGACTCATCGCCATCGGCGCGGTGATCATCGGTATCGTGCTGGCCGCGGTGATCCAGGCCCTGACCGGCTACTTCACCGAGACCGGTCGGCGGCCCGTCAAGGACATCGGCAAGAGCCTCGGAAACGGGTGCCGCCACCGTCATCCTGGCCGGCATCAGCGTCGGCTTCGAGTCGGCCGTCTACTCCGCCCTGGTCATCGGAGCGGGTGTGTTCGGGGCCTACCTGGTCGGTGGTTCGATCGCGTTGTACGCGGTGGCGCTGGCCGGCTGCGGCCTGCTCACCACGGTCGGCGTCATCGTGGCCATGGACACCTTCGGCCCGATCTCCGACAACGCGCAGGGCATCGCGGAGATGTCCGGTGACATCGACTCCGACGGCGCTCGCATCCTCACCGACCTTGACGCCGTGGGTAACACCACCAAGGCGATCACCAAGGGCATCGCGATCGCCACCGCGGTGCTGGCCGCGACCGCGCTGTTCGGGTCGTACACCGACACCGTGCTGACCGCGTTACGGACCGCCGGCTCCAACCTGTCGCTGGACTCGATCCTCAACGTCTCGCAGCCGAAGAACCTGGTCGGCCTGCTCGTCGGTGCGGCGGTCGTGTTCCTGTTCTCCGGCCTGGCCATCAACGCCGTGTCACGCTCCGCCATGGCGGTCGTGTTCGAGGTGCGCCGCCAGTTCCGGGAACTGCCGGGCATCATGGACGGCTCCCAGCGGCCGGAGTACGGCAAGGTCGTCGACATCTGCACCCGTGACGCACAGCGTGAGCTGCTCACCCCGGGCCTGCTGGCGATCATGGCGCCGATCGCGGTCGGCTTCGGCCTCGGCGCCGGCGCGCTCGCGTCGTTCCTGGCCGGTGCCATCGGTGCCGGTACCCTCATGGCGCTGTTCCTGTCCAACTCCGGCGGTGCCTGGGACAACGCGAAGAAGATGGTCGAGGACGGTGCGCACGGCGGCAAGGGCTCCGAGGCCCACGCCGCGACCGTCATCGGCGACACCGTTGGTGACCCGTTCAAGGACACCGCCGGCCCGGCCATCAACCCGCTGCTCAAGGTGATGAACCTGGTGTCGCTGCTGATCGCGCCTGCCGTGATCATGTTCAGTACCGGCGCTGACGAGAACACCGCAGTGCGGGTCAGCATCGCCGTCGTCGCGGCGCTGGTCGTCGCCTTCGCGGTCACCATGACCAAGCGCAAGCCGATGGCTGTCGCGGAGGTCCCCGGCGGTGGTGCCGGAAAGGGCCGTCCCCGTGGCGCCGGTACCCGTCCGGGTGGCGGCAAGCCCCGCTCCAACCCGACCAACCGTCAGAAGGCGTCCGCCAAGCGGTAGTCCGGATAGAAACAACGGCCCGCGGTTGCTCCGGCAACCGCGGGCTTTTTGTTGTGCGGTACGTGCCCGGGTGATCTCAGTGGTTGGGCGGCCGGTGGTCGGTAAAACCGCCTTGCCCGGCCCACGGATCCACCGGCGGTGGCGGCGAGGATTCGCGCACTGTGGGCATGACTGTGGTCGGCTGTACGTTGGCCGCATGCCGCCCCGATGCCCGGTCGGTGCGGGGGTAGCCCAGTGTCGGGGCCCGCTCGGTCGGCTCGGAGTCCGCGGGCGGATAGGAGTCGGTGGGCTGGTGGTACCCGGCGCCACCGCCGGCGACGAGGGCGGTGTCGGGGCGGGGCCGGAACAAAAGCCAGAGAATTCCGCCACCCATGGCCACCAGCACCGCACCCATGACGTAGAAGACGGTCGGTACGCCTGCCCCGCCAGATGTGTTCACTGCCGGCTTGTCTGGCTCCAGCGGCGCCACTGGCTGGGCTGGGCTGTCGACGCCGCCGGGCACCACGACTTCGGTCTCGGCGGGGTCCGGGGTGGGTGTGGCCGAACTGCTGGGCGTGGCCGAACTACTGGGCGTGGCCGTCGTTGTCGCCTTCCCGCCCTTCACCGTGAAGCTCTTGGTCGCGCTGCCCAGCAGCGTGTCGTTGCGGTACGCCTCGAAGACCAGCTGACCCTTGCCGTTCGGCGCTCCGGCGAGGAACTGGAGGGTGTATTCCGCCTTCGACTCGTCGAGCGCCTTCCCCTTCGCGCCCAGCCGCGCCTGCAGTGCATCGGTGGCCCGCACCACCCCGGTGCCGGCAGCCTGGCCCGCCAGGGGCAGGCCACCCCGCGTCACCCGTACCTGTTGCGGGGTGAGTCCGGGCACCTTGACCACGATTACCCGGCGGATCGGCTGGATCTCTGTCTGCGTCTCATTACGCATCGTGAGCGTGAATGAGTCCGGATTGCGGGCACCGGCGGTGAAGGAAGATGACAATCCGCTGATGCTGGTGGATACGGAATCTGCCGCGAATGCCGGCGAACCGGCCCAAAGCGCCGCCAGTAGCGCGCCGACAGCGACCCCAAGGCGGGATAACACCCTGGCTGTGGACATTGACTACCTCGGCTATGTTGATGGGCTGGGCCAGTGGTTACCGTACGCAGCCGCAGTGCGTCGCGACAACCGGCCTGAGGGGGGATGGGCGATCTCACCCCGACCGCTACGGTGACCGTGTGTACGACCGGGTTCGAGAAAGCTATGACCGCGTTGCCGAGCGGTATGCCGAGGAGATGGCCGGCGAGCTCGCCAACAAGCCGGTGGACCGGGCGTTGCTGCGTGCCCTGGCCGAGCTGGCTGATGGGGTGCAGGAGGCTACCGGGCCCGGTCCGATCGCAGACCTGGGCAGCGGACCCGGTCATATCGCCTCCTATCTGTCCGCCCTCGGCCCGTCCACGGTCGCGATCGATTTCTCGCCAGCGATGGTGGAGATCGGCCGACGCCGCTACCCGCAGGTGCAGTTCCGGCTCGGTTCACTGTTGACCCTGCCGGTGACCGACGGCGAGATGAGCGCGGCGATCTGCCTCTACTCCTTCGTGCACCTGCAGCCGCAGGATCGGGCGATCGCCTTCGCCGAGATGTACCGGGCGGTCAGGCCTGGCGGCTGGCTCCTGCTGGCCTTCCACGTCGCTCTCCTCGGGCACGAACCGGGCGAGATCATGCACGTGGAGGAGTGGTGGGGTGCCCGAGTCGACCTCGACATGTACTTCATCGACCCGGCGGAGATCGTGGCCGGCGTGACCACCGCCGGGTTCACCGTCACGGCCCGCGCCGACCGTGAGCCGTGGCCGGGCGTCGAACTCGCCAGCCGCCGCTGCTATCTGCTCTGCCAACGACCCTAGAGGGTGGGTATGCATGGCGAGCAGAAACACGGCCCGGGCCGGCGGTAGCGCAGCGCTCCTACTGGTGACCATGCTGCTCGGCGGATGCGGCTCGGCGCCGACAGCGCGGGAATGGGCCGGACACGTGTGTGCGGCGCTAACCCCGTTCCGGCAGCGCATCGCGGACCTCAACGTCCAGGCCCAGCAGCGGATCTCCACCACCAGTACGCCAGCCGAAACCAAGGCCAGCCTGCTCGACCTGCTCCAGGGCGGGCAGGATGCGAGCGAGACCGCACGGACCGCGGTCGTGGCCGCCGGTACGCCGGACGTGGACGGCGGCGAGGAGGTAGCCAGCCGGTTCGCCGGTTCCCTGGCCAGCACTCGGGACGCGTACGCCCATGCCCGGGCCGACCTGCAGGCGCTGTCGACGGCTGACGCGGCCGCCTTCTACGACAAGGTGGCCGACGTGCTGACCACCCTCAATGCGGAGTACGCCCGCGGCGGCGTCGACACGACCGGCGTGGAGTCCGTGGAGCTGCGGGACGCATTCGATAAGGTTGATCAATGTCGGTAATCGGACAGCCGTCGCTCTTTGGTGTGGCCGCCCTCGCTCCGCATGCCCTGGACCTGGCCGGGTTGCTGCTGGCCGGTGGCGCGACAGCCCGCTGGCCGGACGACAAGAAGACGGACGACACGAAGACCGACGACACAAAGACCGACGACACAAAGATCGACGACAAGAAGACGGTGAAGCCAAAGACGTCGGCCCAGGTTTCGGTTCTGGTGGATCATCCGTGGCGGGCCTCGGTGCTCGTGCTGGAATGCGCCCGGCGGGGTGTCGCGGCAACCTGTGTGGCCGGCGTCGAGCAGCGGATCTGCGTGCGCACGGCCCACTCCCCGCTGCTGGTCGCGCTGGTGGACGTGTGGACCGACGGTCCGATGGCGTGCGTACCGGGGGAACTGGTATTGGACGGGCAGCCCTTGCGGCTGTGGGTGGAGGCGGCCGGCAGGTACGAGCGGCCGGGAACCTACCGGCTGGACTGTGGTCTGGCCGGGGAAGCGGACCGGCAGCGGGTCGCGGCCGCCCTGGCCGACGACGTAGAACTGGAACGGCTCCGGGTTCTCAACCGGGCATCGGGGCGGGACCGGCCGAGCCAGTGTTGCAAGGCCATCGACGGCCAGGCGGCGAGCGTCCGGCTGCCGTCTGCACAGGTGTACTCGATGCGCATGGTTCATCGCTCCATCATGCGTCTTCCCACCACCGGCGCAGCAAGTCCCGGCTCAGCAGCAGATACTCCCGGTGGAGGGCGAAGACCTCCAGGGTGATCGTGCCGTCGTAGCCGGTCGCCTTCAGCTTCTTGACGTGCTGCGGCCAGTCGGTCGTACTCCGGGGGGCGGCCCCCAGCGGCAAGTGCTGGTCGGCCGTGCCGTCGTTCTCCGACAGGTGGACGTGCAGCAACTTGGGGCCGAGGCGGTCCAGGTACTCGTCCCAGCGGTCGTAACCCCGCTCCAGCTTGGCATGGCCGCTGTCCAGGTGGAAGCGGAGCAGCGGCACCCGCTCCATGATCGGCGACGATGTTCTCCAGTTGCTCGCCGCCCCCGTGCGGAATGTGTTCCAGCACAATGGTCAACGCCGACGCTCTGCCGCCTCCTGGCAAAGCCGGGACAGAACCTCGGCGTGCCAGTCGATCACCTGCTCCTTCGTGAAGAAGCCCGGCGACTTGCCGTAGTGGACGTTCATGACCGTGGCACCGATCCGGTGTGCGGCCCGCAGCGCCCGCCGGAACTCGCCCAGGGCGGCATCCCGGACGCTGCCGAAAGGAGAGCCGAGGGGGATGAACCAGGCCGTGTGCGCCACGACGCCGAGGCCGTGGCGGTCGAGGGCTGCTCGCACGGCATCGGGGTCGATCTGGTCGGGGTCGGCGGCGGGCGGCTCCAGGGTGAAGTCCACGAAGTCGAAGCCGTGCCGCCCGAACCAGTCGATCTCTTCCAGCGGGTTGCGGGCCGGGTGGTTCATCGCACCGATCTTCATGGAAGTCTCCCCGTAGACTCGATCCCCAGCGGCTATTCTACCGGCGCTGCGGGTACAATAAGCGAAGGGAGGAGCGCCATGCCGCCATCCGTTCTCACCATCGGCCACTCGAACCACCCCCTGGACCGCTTCCTGGCCCTGCTCGCCCAGCACGAGGTCGAGGCGCTGGTGGACATCCGGCGCTTCCCCGGCTCAAGAAAGCACCCCCACTTCCACCGGGACAACCTCGCCGCCGCCTTGCCGAAGTCGGGCGTGGAATACCACTGGCTCGAAGCGCTTGGGAGGGCGGCGGCACCAAGCAGCGGGACGAATCCCCGAACCTGGGCCTGGAGAACAAGGGGTTTCGCAACTACGCCGACTACATGCTCACCGACGAGTTCCGGGAGGGGGTGGAGAAGCTGCTGGAGGTCGCCCGGCAGAAACGGACGGCGATCATGTGCGCCGAGGGCCTGTTCTGGCAGTGCCACCGGCGGCTGGTCAGCGACTTCCTGGTTGCCAACGGGGTGACGGTGCAGCACATCATGCCCGAGCGGCGAGTTGCGACCGCACACGCTGACGAGCGGGGCGGTGATCGAAAGCGGGCGAGTCACCTACCCAGGGGAGAAGTCGCTCTTCACCTGAGAAAGTCGGTGCGTGGCTCTTCTCGCCTCACGGCGGTAGTTCGTATCTCAGGACCGTGCCGAGGAAGGCCATAACTCGCATGATTGTGCAGGATAGTTTTACGGAAATGATCTCCTTCGGGTGGTCCAGAAAAAGCATGGAGATGAGAATGACCGACCCCAGGTTCTTGGGCGGCAGTTTCAATCGGCCTGAACTGACCAAAGCATGGAATCGCCGGAAGAAACGCTCAAAAGCCAGGGCAGGCTTATGCGCGTTTCATAACCTAGCTTCGGCCTCGTGACTGTTCTTGAGGGTGTGGGGCGTTCCGGCTGGCACATTGACTTTTTCGCCTGGCGAGGAAGCTGCAGGCCACCGATTGCCGACGCAGACATCAAGAAGCCCGGCCTGCACTTCGTAACTCTCCTCGGCGTGAGGATGGATGTGCAGTGGCGGACCCGCAAAGCCAGGGGCAAGCACATTGACGGCCTCGAACAACTCCCCTCCGTGTCCGCCGTCGTCTTGGTGATCTCCCGCCATACCAATGGTGAAGATCGCAGAACACGCCCTTGGCCTGTTGGTTGTGGGCTCTATTTTCTCGACCGGCAACGAGGAAACACGCCGGTTCCCCTTCAAGTCGCCATTCGCAAGATCACCGCTTCCGTTGGGCGGCTCGGTCGCTCTCGGCGTACTGCGTCCCGCAGGTCGTGCAGATGAAGTTCGGCATGGCTCACCACCCGCTCGGCAATCCCCACACCCCAGGCGTGACCAGTTCCACCGAATTCCCGGCGGGGTCACGAAAGTAAAGGGACTTGCCCCCTCTCGGCCACTCGACCTCTTTCTCGATGGCGACGCCGTGGCCGTGCAGGAGCTTCCGCCAGGCGTCGAATGGCTCGGCTTCGATGCCCAGGGCGAAATGGCCCGGCCCGGCGGCCCCATGCGGCGGCAACTGGTCGCCCTTCAGCGTGGCTTCGGCCCGGAAAGCGAGCAGGACGCTGGCCTCGCCCACCTGGAAGAAAACGTGACGGCCCGGCTCTTTGCCGATGACCGGCAGGCCCAGGACCGTCCGGTAGAAGGTTTCCGTCGCCTGGAGGTCATCGACGTAGATGGCGGTTTCGACAACGGCCTTGATCTTCAAGGCAGCCTCCATCCGGGCCGGTCATTTCGGCCCTTGCCGGTCCAGTTTGCGCAACTGCCTCGCCCACAGCGTCAACCAGAGGACCGCCAGGACCATGAGCCAGACGCAGAACTTGAACGCCGCCACGGCCCAAAACCACACGCTCTGGACGAAAGGCCAATCGACGCCCGGCCCCCACAGGGAAAGCAGCCACGCCGGGTGGGCGGACATCACGGCGAGGTAGACGAGCCATAGGAGCGTGAGGAAGCCAACGGCGATCAGGACAACCCACCAGCCGGCGACGGCGGCGGCCCTGACCTTTTTCTCGAATGGGTCATTCATGTTTCACCCTTTCGGCTGTTCGACCGGCCAGCGCCGCCGTCGCCCTCTCGTACCAGGCGCTTTCGGGATCGAGGCCGTGCTGCCGGCAGAAAGCCGTCAAGCTTCCTCAAGTACGGCACCGGCTCGACCCGCAGGTTCCAGCACAGCTTCCGCAGGCAGACCGGGCACAGGTGCAGCGGCCTGGCGTCCCGCTCCTCCTGGTGGTTGCTGCCGTTCATCAGGCAGCGGAAGGCGGTGCAGTGGTGCATGGTCAGGACGTGGCCAGTTCGTGGGACGCCGTGCCCAGGGTCCGGCGCAGGCAGAGGGTGAAGTCCTCGCCCGGATCGCCGTTGCGGTAGATGGACCAGACGCCGGTGCCTGCCGCAGGTTGGCCTCCCCGAAGACGAAGTTCCAGCCCCTCCCCGGCCACAGGTCCGAGGCCGTCAGCGCCAGGTACGCCAGGGCGTCGGCGGGCCGCTCCGGTTCCAGAACTTCGTGGAGGAGGTAGCCGGTCAGCACTTGCTGGTCGCCCCAGGACGGGTGGGTGCGCCTGGCCCGTGCCGGGATCGAGGCCAGGGCGATCTGCCGCTGCACCTTCACCGGGCAGTCGAAGAAGAGGGCCAGGTAGTCCTGGGTGAGATCGAGGATGCGCCGCTGGGCCTCGCTGAAGTCCCCGACCAGGCAGAGGTAGATGGTGTGGAGCTTGTCGCTCTTGCGGACGGGCCGGGCGTCCAGGTACTCGGCGAACGTCTGGCCCGGCTCGTCATGTTCGGCCAGCCAGTCGCCGGGCCGAGGGGGAGGCAGGGGATCGGCCAGGGGGCGCAGCTTCGCTTCCAGTTCCGGGTAAGGCTCCGGCATGGCGGCGTTTCCTTGTCAGCAAGCCGACTGTCAGGATTACTTCATGTGCTTCTGACCTTCGGCCCCCTGGTCCATGCACGGCGTCCATCTCGTCGTCGCCGTCCCAGGTCCACTCGACGCCCGGCTCCCCGTCCCGTGCGGTCGGTCAGCGGCCCTCCCCCGCCGCTCGCCAACCCCCGTGGGTCAGTTCCGGCTGCCCCTCAACTTGGCCAGCAACCGCAGGATTTCCAGGTACATCCAGACCAGTGTGACCAGAAGGCTGAACCCGCCGTACCATTCCATGTACTTGGGTGCCTGCTGTCTGACGCCCTGCTCGATGAAGTCGAAATCCAGAATGAGGTTCAACGCTGCGATGACGACGACGACCAGGGAGAAACCGATGCCCACCGGCCCCGCCTCGTGGATGAACGGAAGGCGTGATGCCGAACAGGGACACCACCATGTCCACCAGATACACGAGGCAGACGGCACCCGTGGCGGCGACCACCCCGATCTTGAATTTCTCCGTCGCCCGAATGATGCCCGTGCCGTAGAGGAAGAGCATGACCGCCAGAACGCCGATGCTCAAGCCCACCGCCTGGACCACGATGCCGGGGTACATCGTCTCGAAAACGGCGGAGATCGCCCCCAGGAACAGCCCCTCCAGGGCGGCGTAGATGGGTGCCGTGAAAGGGGATACCTTGGGGATGAAGATGGTCACGAGGGCCGTGATGAAGCCCCCGATCGCACCGCCGATCAGCAAGCCGTAGGCGACGGGGGTAAACCCTGCAACGGCCTGCGTCCAAGTGTACGCCCCCGTCCCCAACAAGATCACCACCAGGATGGCCGTTTTCAGGACCGAACCCTGGACGGTCATTACCTGGGTGGGCGTTTCGGCAAGCCCGGCTCGCCGGTAGACGGCCTCGCTCATGGCGGGATTGGCGGTCGCCATAACGTGTTCTCCTTTCGGTTGGCTTGACCACGGACGCAACCGACCGGATGCAGCCGATCCACCAGCGAACGCCAGTCCTCGTCATGCCGGGCGAGCGGAGAGTGCGTCGAGGCGATTCGGTGACTTGCCCGGCGGCTCCGTCTCATTTGGGCAGCAGGCCGAGAATCTTCTGCATCTCGGCGTCGCCGTAGGCACGGGCGGTCTGCGTCCGAATGTTGCCCATCGACCCCAGGTGCAGCAGGGCGGCGGTGGCCGTCTCCTCGTCCGGGGCCTCGCAGACGATCACGCCGTCGAAGGCCCCCAGCGTCCAGTAAAGGCCCA
>CAVUNP010000043.1:0-74374 GCA_963742855.1 uncultured Actinomycetota bacterium
ACCGCCGGCCTCGCCGCTCTGATCAGGGTGCTGCTGTTCGTCGCGATCGAGATCGATCACCCCTTCGCCGACGATCTCTCGGTCTCACCCACCCCGCTCGAACACGTCCTGCACGACTTCAGCACCCATAGCTCGCGTCAAGCACGAGCCTCGGACCTGGCAAATTCGTCGGCTCCGGCCCCCCGGCTCGTGGGTCACGTGACGCTCTGGAGAAGCTGTGCATGGTGAGCGGCGGGCGTGCGGGTAGACCGCGGGAACTGCTCTCAACCGCCAGGGAGGCATGATCGAGCCTATGGAGCACGCGATCGAGCGCACGCCGGGCATCCATGGCGCGGGCGATGCGGTGGGCGGGCCTGCGGCCTCTGTCGTCCATCCCGCGAACGCACTCGGCGCGCGTGCGGGTGCGTGCCAACCCGACGCCGATTGGCGCAGCCCGCGGGCCGTGCCGAGGATCGAGGCCAACCCGACGGGGTCTTACGCTGAGGACCTCTACCGCTGGCACCGGATGCGCTTCGTACGGCTCGCGATCTTGCTGGTGGACGACTCGGGACCGCCGAAGATGTCGTGCAGGAGGCATTCACCGGGTTACACCGGCATTGGGCGGGCCTGCACGACGAGAATGCGGCGTTGGGTTACCTGCGCACCGCGGTGGTCAATGGTTCCCGGTCGGTGCTGCGGCGGCGGCGCACCGCGCGGATGTACACGCCGCCGCACACCGCGGACGCCCGGTCGGCCGAGTCGCTGGCGATGCTCTCGGCCGAGCACCAAGCGGTGGTCGCGGCGCTGGGCCAGCTGCCGCGCCGGCAGCGAGAGGTCCTGGTCCTGCGCTACTACGGCGGGTTGTCCGAGGCTGAGATCGCCGACACCCTCGGCGTTCGCCCCGGCACGGTGAAGTCCACCGCCAGCCACGGCATGACCGCCATCTCCAAGATCGTCAACGACGGTCCGTGACCCCGTTGGCCGCCGAACTCGCCCCGCGCCGCTGCCACCAGGGGCATCCACGAGCTCGGGCGGCGGGCTACAGACCCGCGTGGGCGCGAGTGACCTCGAATGGCTCGTCGTCAGGAACGGGTCGGCCGGTGAAAACTCCGCGCACCGAGCGTCGGAACGCCTCCGGGTCGGACTGCAGGACCGCTTCCCGGCGCCACTCCTCGACGACCCGAGACCCGGCGCGTCAGCTGCGCGCCCGGTCGCGGCGGACCCGAAGGTAGCCGCCGTAGGCCCCCGTGACCGATTTCCCAGACCGCGGGGCCTTCGAGGGGCACCCGGTCGGGGGACCAGCAAGGCGACGACGGTCGCGGCGCCGACCCGGCCGGGTTCGATGACCAGGAGGCAGATGGCTGCCAGGCTCGCTATGGCGGTGAGCGCCAGCAGGGGACTCAGTCGCGGTCGGCCTGCGCGCGTTCGCGCAGATCGGCCGCGCCGAGCCCGTGCGCACCAGCACCACGGTCGAGTGGGTCTCCGCGACCACGCGCCGTTTCAAAACCACCCTCCCGGCGCGCGCGGCAGGATCCGCCGCCGTACGCGGCGACAGTCCTACCCCGACTCCGGCTGGAGGGCGTTACCGGCTCGACCCGGCGACGCGGAGGACGAAGTGGGGCGGCCGCGGGTGTCGCAGACGTGCGGCCCACCGGGTCCGGTCGCGGCAGGCGCGTCCGCGCGCCGACCCCCGGCACGATCGCCGGCCACATCGATGCCCAGGGCGACCAGGAGCACGACGGCGACGGCGACACCGACCCCGCCCACGGTGTCGGTGGGGTAGTGGTAGCCCCGGCCGACCATGGACGCTGCGACGGCAACGACCAGCGGCGTGAGCGCCGCCGCCCCCAAGTACCGCAGGAGGCGGACACGATGGTCCACCCCAACAACAGGGTGCCCGCGGCCACGGCCAGCGACGCGATGGCGGTGGTATGGCCGCTGGGAAAGGCGAGCTCGCCGCTGCGGGTGCGGTCCACGATCGGCTTGAGCACCAGCGAGGTCGCGGCCATCGCCAGGACAGGCCCGCCCAGCGCGAGAGCCAGTCCGCGTGGCCCGCGGACCGCGAACGCCGTCCCCGCGAGCACGACCAGCGCGAGCGCGACGGGCAGCGGATTACCCAAATCGGCGAAGCCCTGGCCGAGTACCTTCACCAGGCCGTGACGCATGTCCAACGGGCCACCAAGGGTGCGGTCGAGCGGGCCGGCGTGGGTGTCCCCGGCGAAGTGCACCCCGAGCACGATCACCCCGACCGCAGCGACCACGGCGACGACGGCGACCGGGAATCGCAGGCGGGGCGCCACGAGCCGGGTGCGGCGCGCGCTGCTGACCGACCTCACCCGCCCATCCTGGCCCATCCAGGCCAACCCCCTTCGGGACAACGCTGACCGATGGCTCGTGACCCATCGCGGTGCCCCGGTCGGCTGGCTCCCGACCGGGCCCGGTGCTCGACGGCACGGCGCGCTCCCCGCCGTCATGACCCGGGCGGCGCTGCGGGCACCGTGCTCCGGGTCTGTGGTCGCGACGTCCCGCCCGCGGGAGCGGGGAGTGGGGTGCCGGGGGTGCCGCGCCCGCGGCGTCGGCCAGGGACCGGAGATCGAAGGAGAAGAAGTCCCGGCTCGAGGTCTGCAGGTAGTGCTGCGTCCCGATCTGCCCGTCGGGGAACAGACGGAACGCGTCGGGACGGGCACGACCGTCGGGGTGAAAGTACACACCCGAGACCCACGCCGGGTTGATGTCGAGCTCCATACCCCGGACGACCCGGCCGAGCGCAGCAGGTCCCCGAGGGTGCACACCGACAGGGCCGGCCCGCCGATGTAGATCATCGCGCCGGTGCGGGTGACCCCGAACGCCGAGCGGTGGATGTAGGCGGCCTGCCCGACTGTCGAGCCCCACTGCGCGGTGCCCCCGGTGGCGCACGTCGGGTTCACGACGCCGCCGTCGACGAGAGGCACGAGGTTCTGTCGCACCGAGACCACGTCGGGTGTCATGTGCAACTCGCCGGTGCTCGGGGTCGTCCCCCAGGTACCGACGTCGACCGAGCCGTCCCGGCGGATCACCAGGCTGGCGGCCCCGGGTACGAGCGGCCGGGCCGCGCGGCCCTCGGAGTACCAGCCGCCGTGGCTGTCGCCCTGCAGACGAAAGCCCGCCGAGAAGGCCGTCACCACGGTGCGCTGCTCGGCGGCGTCGACCGAGGTGGGGGTCGACCAGCGTCCGCCGGGGTCCTCGGTGCCGGGGTGGAGCACACCACGCACGAGCGCAGGGTCCATCCAGATGACCCCGACGACGAACGAGGTGTGCTGGGCGTCCGGACGCACGGACGCGACCCGCACGGCGTCGCCGTGGGCGGTGGTGACCACCGTCCGCCAGTGCCCCTCACCCGGGAGCGCCGCAAGCCCCGCAGGAGGGGGGCAGCTCCGCCGGGGCGGGCTGCCCGCCCGGGCGGTCGGGTTCCGCCCCGACCGCCAGCGGGGATGCCGCCGGCCGGAACGCCGCCCGTGGGGGGCTGGCGGAGGTCGTAGAGCCGAGCCTCGAGCCAGGTCACGACCGGGCCCAGCTCGTGATCCCGGCCCCACTCCGCGAGGCGGGCCGCGACGCTGTCGCTGCCCGGACGGGTCAGGGCCTGGGTTAGCGAGGGGGCCGCCACGAGCGCGAGGAGCAGCACGACCACCCCGAGGACCACGGCGATGCGCCATCGGCGGCGCCGCGGCCACCACCGTGGCCCCCGCTGCCGAGGCGTCGGGTCGTGCCGCGAACCACGGCCCGCCACGTCGGTCGGGGTCTCGAGCATCACTGGCATGCTCGCACGAGTCTGCGACGACGATGTGGCAACCCGCTCTGGACACCGGTCCACAGGCGCCGGATCAGACCCGGTCCGGCGGTTACCCGCACCTCGAGTGGCCGGGCATGTCTCCTCGGCCACCCCGCGCGTCATTGGTTCCCGGCTGCCTCCCCAACCGCGCCGCGGGTCGCCCTGGCCAGGGCGCTGAGCCCCAGGGCCGCCATGGTGGAACCCCGGCGAGGACCTGGTCGGGATCCGGCGGGCAAGCAGCCAATCGACGTTGTCGTCCCAGAACTCGGGGCCTCAACGCGCAGACGGCGCACACACACTCCCGGGATTTGCCGCTTCTCGGCGAGCTGGCCGTCGGCTCCGGTGAACCAGGGGGTGGGTCAGTCAGCGCGCCTCGCTCGACCCGAGCCCGCGAGGCGACCGGTGACATGGGCACAACGGACCACTGCTCCGCTGGCGATGGGCCACGCGGGCCGGTCTGCAGGAGGGCGTACCACGTCCACGACGATGCGCCGGCCCGATCAGCGGCGGTGCCGGCCGAGATGCTGACCGGCCGGCCCGCTCATCGTGGTCGGGGCGTTTCCTCCCGACGGTCTGACCGTTCTCCAGGGGGGCCGCGCAGTCGGGCAGTCGCTGTGGCGAGGGGATCGAGATGGGGCATCACCGGAAGGCCCGGGCCAGCCGGCCCGCGGCGGGGACACGACGGGTTCCCGGCGAGCGAGACCAACCGCCGACGGTCGCGTCCGCGCTGCCGCCAGACCCCGCCTCAGTTCGGGACCGTCGATCATCAGGACGCCGGCTCAGCGATCGGGCCCTCGAGGACCTCGTCGACGCCGCGCGCGTCGCCCGTCGGACCGGGTGGCCCTTCGGGATCGAGTTGCTGGCCTCGGTCGACACCCACCGCGTGCCAACATCAGCGCCCGCCGACGGTCTGCCCCGCCGCTACGCCACCCACCAACCGACCGAACCTTTCGGGTCGCTTCCCGGCGATGGCGTGCAGCTGAGGGCGTGACCGGGCCGGGAGCTGGGGTCGTCTCGCTGCGCTAAGGCGGGCCCCGAGAAGTTGATGATGAAGGTTCCTGCACCTCGGAGCGGGAGGGGTCGCCGATCTCGGCGACCAGCACCGCGGCCAGGACTGGCCCGACGCCGGGGATGGTCTGCACCGAATCGGAGTGGGGCGAAGTAGCAGCTGGCAGCAGGGTCGTCGAGCAGACGACGGCCATGTGGGCGGTGGGCCGCTCACCGCGAGAACCTTGCTCATCGCGACGGCCATGTCGTCACCTCACGGGCGAGGTCGTCGAGGTCGTCGAGGTCGTCGAGGTCGTCGAAGGGCGGACAGCGCGGCTCGCCGCTGGGATTCGGCCACTATGGCCGGATCGCAGGCCAGAACGCGGGGGAGCTCCTCCGGGTCGGCGCAGCACCTGGCGACCCCTGCGCGGGCCAGAGCGGCCGCGCTGTCCCGTCCGTGTCCGGGGACGGGCCGGAACATCACCAGCGCACCCGCACGCCAGTCCCTCCTGGACGGTGACGCCGCCCGCGTTGTTCACCACGACGTCGGCTGCCGCGGTCAGACCTGCGGTGTCGCCGGCCCCGCCCAGCACGCGTAGCCCGCGCGCGTGACGCGCCAGCCGGTCGAGGCGCGCCCGGGACCCGACCTCGCGAGACCCGCGCACGACTCGAACGCCGGCGCGGCTTCGGACGAGTCAACTGCTCTAGAAGTAGGTCTTGCGGCCGCCGACGCCGCGACCCACCGCGCCCAGCAGAGTCAGGATGAGCCCGACGACGGCGAGGATGATCCCGATGTAATAGATCACCGGGATGCCGATGAGAATACCGACGATGATCAAGATGACGCCGAGGATGATCATGACTCTTCCCTGGTCAGCGTGAGTTCGGCGGGAAGGCGACATATCTCCCTGCCGAGGGTCAGTGGTCCTCCTCACACCTTAGACCATGCGGACCAGATCGACGGGGGCGTTCGGTGGTCGATCGTCCACCGGCGGACCGCCCTGAGTCCTCAACCCGGGAGACCACCGGCGAGGGACAGGCCGGGCCCTCGAGGGTCGATCCCAGCTGTACGGCCGCCGGAGCCGGGTTGGGGAATCGAAGAAGGCAGGGTCCGGGCAGCGCCCTCAGCCGGGATGGGAACCAGGGTCGCCCGCGACCACCCACGCGACGCCCGCCCCGGTGTCGCGCCGCGTCCCACACGACCACCACACGCGTCCGAACACGTACGCCAGGTGCGCTCAGCACGCCCAGGCGGTCCATCAGCCCTGGCCTTCTCGAGCATGTCGGTCCGTCGAGGCTTCTGTGGACGCTCGTACACGCAGGTCCAACGCATGCGCGTTCAGTCCAAGCTCCTTCCGGGACTCTGGTGGGTCGGCTTACCCGCTCGGAGGCGGGCTTGCCACACTCGCCGCGTGGCACGACGGTTCCAGATCGACGTCGAGAGCGGTGACGACGAGGCATTCGTGGCAGCGCGGGACGAGCTCGTCGACGGGTTCGCGGCCTGGGCGCCGTCGTCATTGCCCGGTTCGCCCGAGGACGCCGGGGTGGCGCTGGACTGGAAGGCGCACTACGCCGACGGTGATCTGGTCACGTGGTCGATCGCGGACCTCGGCGAGTTCGCCTTGGACTGGTGCCCCCGCAAGCTGTCCCTGCCATCACGCGACTGCCCCGCGTTCCTCGCGACCGTCGGTCAGTTCTTCGTCTACCTCGCCTCCCGCGGGCTGCTCGGCGTGGGCGGGGCCGGCCCGGAGCAATTGAGCAGCTGGTGCGCACGCCACCTCGACCGGTTCGCGGCCGAGATGTCCGACCCGGCGAACTTCGGCATGGCCAAGGGTCTCTTCGCCGGGGTCGGTGGGCTCGACAACCCGCCCGAGAGCCCTGACGAGATCGAGGCCATGATCCAGCGGGTCCAGGGCCTCGACCCGGAGGCCTTCGACGACATCGTCCGCGACAGCCTCGCCCCCGGGCCGCTCGACCTGCCGCCGGTCGCGCGGCCCGAGCCCGAGGACGTCGAGACCGCGGCCGCCGAGGCCCCGATCCTGGCTCAGATGGCGACGTTGCACGCCTCCTGCGCCGACCCCGGCCTCGCTCTGACCCAGAAGGGCAACCTGCGCCTGGCCGATGCCCGGGTCCTCGTCGGTGAGCTCGGTACCGGCGAGGACTACGCCACCGAGATCCGCTCGGCCCGGGAGCTCCCCGAGCTGGACTGGTTGATGCGTGTCGCGCTGCGGGCACGGGTGGTCCGGCGTCGCAAGGGCCGGCTGCTCGCGATCGGGACCTGGACGAAGACCGGCGTCCGGGAGGCGTTCGACCGGGTGGCCGACGCGGCCGCCGTCGAGGGCCTTCTCCGCCCGGCCCGCGAGCCGGCGTCGGGGGAGGTGGCCCACAACCTCGATGAGGAGACCGTCCAGCTGCTACTGGTGGTGGCTGCGGGCGCCGGGCGCGAGATCGACGTCGAGGGGGTGGCGGCGGAGATCTCCGAGGAGTCCTACGAGCCGGGCTCCTGGGTGTACGACCATCACCTCGGGCTGGTGCGGCAGTGCCTCGACCGGTTCGAACGGCTCGGGTTGATCCAGCAGAACGGCGTGTCCACCGAGCGCAGCGGGCTCAGTGGCACGCGGCATGTCGGAGGGCGGCTGCGGCCCACGGCAGCCGGCGTCGCCACCGCGCTGCGTTGGCTCGACACCGTCGGGCTGCGGTTCCCCGAGCTGCCCGATCCCGCGTCGGCGACGGCGGGGGAACTGGTCGACCTCGTCGGGTCGGTCGGGCCGGAGACCTGGCAGGAAATATTCGCCGTGTGGTTCTCCGGGCACGACGGCGCGGTCGGCGCCCTGATCGGAGCACTGCGAGACGAGGGCCGGGCCCCGGTCGACGTCCTATCCGTGCTCTCGGTGCTGGCCACGGCGGCGGGAGCTGCAGCACCCGACGTCGTGCGAGGGCTTCTTGGCGGCCGGTGGGACGGGATCGCGGCGACCTGGCTGGCTGACCACGGCGACCCCGGGCCGCTCGAGCAGAAGCCGACCCGAGCCCTCGTCGCGACCGTCGAGCTGCTCGCGCTCGAGCTCGACGGCGATGGCGCGGAGGCGATGGTGGCCGCGCTGCCGCCCGACTCGATCGGACCGGCCCTGAACGAGATGTGGCGCGCCGAGCACCCCCGCGTCGGGGACGTGCTCGAGGTGGCGGGCCGCCACCACCCGGACAAGACGATCGCCAAATCGGCCCGTCGCTCGCTGGCGAAGTGGCGCAGCCGGTCAGGCGCCGCCCGGTGAAGGGCCGCACGGCGTCCCGCGAGAGGGCCGACCACCACGCCCAAGGCGACTGCGCAGAGCGGAGCGGCGGCGGCCCCGTGCGACTAGCGGCCGTCAGGTCAGCGAACCGTCGAGGTCCGAGCCGATCGACAGCGCGCCGACCCCGGCCGCTAAGGGCCGCGGCCGATCCACCGAGGATCGGCGGGCGTCCGAGAGTGGTGGTCCTACGGGTTTGTTGGTCGTTCCGCAGAGAGACCGTGCGTGACGCACCAGCGTTGCCAGGCCACCAGCAGGTCACCCGCGTAGGCGCGGCGGGTCCGTGTCGAGCGGAAGCCGGAGCGCCAGCGAGGCCGTCCGCGACCCATCCGGGGTTCGACGCGACGGGCGGCCGATGTTCCACGGCGTGACCTCGACTGCGACCCGCAGCTCCGCGGAAGGCCGAGAGGAGGTCGCTGGGCAGAGCCTGGATGGAGGCGTCGACGCCTCGCCGACCGTCTCGACTCGATACACCCGGCGGGCTACAGACTCGCGCGGGCGCGAGTGACCTCGAACGGCTCGTGGTCAGGAACGGGTCGGCCGGTGAAAAACTCCGCAGCTCGGCGCACCGAGCGTCGGAACGCCACCGGGTCGGACTGCAGGACCGCTCGCCGGCGCCACTCCTCGACGACGTCGTGCACAGGTCCCAGCTCGTAGGTGCGGCGGGCCTCGTCGAGCGCTGCGCCGTACGCGGCGTCGAACTGAGCGCGATCTTCGGCGAACAGTCCAGCCCGGACCGCTGCGGGCGACGCTCCCGCGGCGAGCGAACGCGGCGATGGGGCGTTGTGCGCCGACGTCGAGGCGGTCATGGCATTCACGGTAGCGACGCCCCACGACGTCTCGCGAGCGCCCACACGACCCAGGGCGTTGGATGACAAAGCGCGGCGACCCGCCCAGACGCACAAGCCGCCGCCCTGGTGCGCCACCAGCCGCCTGACCTGGTCCTTCCCGGGCTCGGCGCCGGGTGCTCGCTACCCATCGTTGAGCCACCGGGCGAGAACGCGCCCCGTAGGAGCCACCCCGTGCCGGCAGCCGCCTGGCCCCCATAGCTGTTGTGGACCTGCCGCCCCGAGACTCACCTCGACAGTTCGGCGAGGGGGGTGGTCGAGGGTCACCGCGCGACCTCGACGATCACGACCGCCAACCGCGACCCTGGCGAGATCGTGACCATGATGGCCGACCGCTGCTGGCCCAGGCCGCGATCGACCGGCTCCGGTCCGCGGCCTACGAACTCGTCAAGCCCAGAGCTACCGGCAGCGCCCGAAGCTCTTTCCCGCGCACGACCAGAGTTTGACCACCCGCGCTCCCGCGACGACGCTGAGCACCACGGCCAGCGACGTCGAGGCGGTCGCTAGGTCCTGGCAAGAAGGTGGTCCCTTCTCGCTGGCAGGCGACGTGAGGGTGGTGGCCGGGAAGATGCGGTGTCCGGCGTGCGACCGCGAGCTTGAGTGGGTCGTTCGTGGGTGGGCGGTTCGCGACCTGGCCCCGCAGGAGGGCTGGTATCAGTGCGAGGGTTTGCACCGCTGGCGCTGGGAGGGCGACCGACTGGTTCCCCGCGCGAGGGCGGCGTCCCGGGCCCCGCGTCGGGACCCGGGACATGAGCCTTAGAACGGCGGTACGTCCCCGACCGGGGCGTCCCCGGCGCGGCGGTCAATGGTGGTGATGTGGCGGTGGCCCACCGCAGCGAGGGCGCGACCTCGTCGGCGCTGAGGTCGAGGCGGCGGTGCTCGTGGCCGGCGCGCTCGCCCTCGCTGGGGGTCCACACGTGGGTGGCGGTGCGGCCGAGAACCACGATCCGGGCGCCGGCGATCAGCGATTCGGCGAGGTTTTCGGCGTGGGCGCCCGACACGGTAACCGGCCAGTAGGTGGGCTCGGCGTCCTGCCAGCCGGTGCCGTCGGCGCTGCGGCGAAGGTGGTTTCGGCGATGGTCAGGTTCGTGACCGCTGTGCCGATGGGGGTCTATCGGAGTTCGCGGGCTGGCCGAGGGAGCCAGTCGCAGAAGCGGACCGCGTTGTCCGGCGGCAACGGCGAGTCCATCCACGCCAACCCGCTCACCGACGGCGCGCAGGGCTCGGAGAACGTCACCCACGGCTGCGTGAACCTGTCCACCCACAACGCCAAGCAGTACTTCGACACAGCGATCTTCGGCGACCCCGTCGAGGTCACCAACAGCCCGGTCCCGCTCACCCTGGCCGACGGCGACATCGCCGACTGGACCGTGCCGTGGAACCAGCGGACCGCGATGTCGGCCGCGAGGGGCCCCGCCTCCCGATGACCGTCCCGCGGCGCCGCCCGAGGGCCACCGCGACAAGGGCCTGAGCCACCTTCCCGGGCACAGAGGGCGTCCCACCTCGCGAAGGGGGCGACGGGCAGGGCAGGCCGAGGTGTTGCTCCGCGGCCGTCGAGTCCTCGGCGATGGCCTGCAGGGCGGCCCCGAGCGGCGCCTGGCACGGCAGACCGCGGCCTTGTCGCCAGGTGGTCGTCCCCGGCGAGAGCACGACGGCGGGGGCGTCGGCGCCGGGCAACTCGGTCACAGGCCCGCGGTTCCGACCCGCTAAGCGGTGAGGTGTCGCTGGAGCCGGTGTCCGACCAGCAGCTGGATGTCCAGCGCGAGTGGTTCGTTGGGGGCGACGGCGACCGACGGGGTGATCTCAACACCGACCGCCCGGCTGGGTGGCGGCAGCGTCTGGTGCAGCAGATCCACCGGGCCGTGCGCCATCACACTCCAGGCGGCGTCGTCGGCCTGGACATGGAAGGAGAAGACCTGACCCTGGGCGATCTTGAACCGCGGTGGGGAGAGGAACAGCAAGTGCGATCCATCCAGCTGGAAGCTCGCGGGCTGCACCACCGGCAGCGCCCGGTCGGTGTAAAGAAAGCGTCCGCTGGTGCACGACCGGAGAAGGTCCCCGCAGTCGCGGGGAGAGCTCGGTCCATGCCGTGGGAGAGAGCATCGCTCACGTCCCTTCGAGGAGGGTGCGGGGGTCGGGGCCGCACCCGCGCTGCTCGACGTGGGGTGCCGACGCATCCCACCCGTGCCCGGCGGTAGGACGGCAGGGACCAACGGGCACAACCGCAGGTGCCTTCAGCCCCGCCCGCGCCCCGGGGAGGTCGTGAGAACCCCACGACACCACCCGATCCCGGAATTAAGTCACTCAGGGTCACGAGCAGCGCGCACAGTCCCGGACCGCGGAGGGCAGCCGCCGACCAGCCGGGCCAGGTCAGGAGCCACCGCTCGGACGCAGCTGGCGGCGGAGGGGACCCGACCCCGGCGATGGGTCGCCAGGGGGGAGGCGCGTCACCGCCGGAGCCGAGCCACGGCAGGGACCGGGCGGCGCGCGCCGCAGTCCCCGACCGCGGCGCCGCGACCATAGCCAGGTAGCTAGTCAGGCACCAGGGCCAATCGGGACCTACCTCGGCCCATACCCGCAGGTCAAGCCCTTGTCAGCAACCGGCTGGTGCCCGCGGGCCCAGCGCCCCGCCGACCAACCCGAGCCCAAGAGATGAAGTCCCCGGGCGCACCCCGCGGACGCCATCCGGTCTCCCGCCGGGACCGACGCCCGCTCGAGCCGGGCCTCCGTACCCTGCGTTTTCACCTGCACGCCGCTCAGTCTGAGCCGACGCCGACCGCGGTGGAGGAGGTAGGCGCTCAGGCAACAACCGTGTGACACCGCCGGCCTGAACTACCGACCGGCCGATCGGTACCTCCCCGCGGCCATCCGAGAAGCGTCGGGGGTCCTGAGCGGTCTGGCCCACCGACTCACGCGCGTCGACGGGTCTGGGCCGACGACGCGCGGGCCGACGCTCAACGCCTCGCTGAGCTCGCGTCCCTGCTGCGGGCTGGTGCCCGCGCCCGGGTCCTGCGTTCGGGAGCCACGACGGCGCCGAGCACCAGCTCGGCCACGATCATGGCGCTCAGTGGCCCGCAGTGCTTGACCTGTATGTCCACGACGTGGGGCCGTTCCTCGGCCGACACCACCGCCCTCGGGGCTGGCGGTCGACGACCAGGCGCAGCCGGTCGGCGCGGCCGTCGATCGGGCCAGGCGGGTAGGTCAGGAAGGTCTTGTCGGACACCCAGGCGCACCAACATGATCCACGGACACGGGGACGTAGTTCCTGGTCGTCGCGCAGACCACCTGGCGGCGGGTGGCGGTGTATTTCGAGCCTGCACCGGGGCGGGCGCCGTGTGCTCTTTGGTGTTGGCGCTGGAGCCGGTCCGCGCGACCTGGCATGTCGTAGGTCTGGTTCAGCAGCGCAGCCGCGGGGTGGCCGGTCCCCTTCGGGCCGCCCTCGGGCGGAGCCGCAGCGGGTCACCCACGACCACACGGGGACGACCCCAGGACCTCCTGCTTCCGCGCGCGTGCCACTGCCGGTGGCGAGCCGGGACTCCGCGCTCACCGCGGCGAGGATGGAGATGCTGCGGTCCGTAGCCGTCCCGGCATGTGGAGGGCTTGTTCCGGCGCGCGTGGCGGGCAAACTGGCAGCGGGACGGGGCCGCTGGGAGCAGGAGGTCGAGGTGGAGTTCGACGTCGTGATCGAGGTGCCTAAGGGCAGCCGCAACAAGTACGAGGTCGACCACGAGTCGGGGCGGTTGCGCTTGGACCGCACGTTGTTCACCGCGACCCAGTATCCGGCCGATTATGGCTTTATCGAGGGCACGTGGGGCCGCGACGGCGACCCGCTCGACGCCCTGGTACTCACCCAGGAGCCGACCTTCCCTGGCTGCTTGATCGCCTGCCGTCCGATCGGCATGTTCAACATGACCGACGAGGCCGGCGATGACGCCAAGGTCATCTGTGCGCCGACCGGCGACCCTCGTCTGGAGCACCTGCGCGATGTGCACCACCTCGACGAGTATTACCGCCTGGAAATTCAGCACTTTTTTGAGGTCTACAAGGCCCTCGAGCCCGGCAAGCACGTCGAGGGGCACTCGTGGGCGCGGCGGGACGAGGCGGAACGCGAGATCGATGCGTCGTTCGAGCGGGCCCGGGCACAGGGCTGACCGGCCCTACGGCGGGTTCACCGGCGCGTGGGTCGGTAGGGAGATCGTTTTGATTCCCGGTGGGAAGCTGGGACAATTGCACGTCACCGAGTCGACGAGACCTCCGAGCAGTGGGACCTGGACGGGACCACACACACCGGAATCCCCGAGCCGGACAACGTCTCCGGCGGACTCGGCGCCGCGCCCGCTTCACCCGGAGGAAACCCCAGCTAACTGCGAGTGGCTGCGGCAGCGGCCAGGCCGAGGCAGACCTGGACAATGTTGACCGCGAGAGGCGCGGGCGGGGTTTTCCTGGGTGCGGGCCACGATCTCGGATTCGTCGATGTCGCGTGGGCGGCACGACTCGGCCGTCGAGGCCCCGACACCCTCGACGCGGTCGCGCTGCTTCCACGAGATCACCGTCGGGTTCGAGGACCCGACACGGCACGATCCCGTTGGTGTTCACCTCGACAGCTGCCATGTTCGCGAGGCCGGCGCAGTGTCCCTTAGTCGCGACCACCGCACTGACTCCGCGTTATCGCTCGGTTGACCGGTGGACGGCGAGGAGTGGGTCGCCGGTCCAGGCGAGCTCCTGCAGGGTGTCGGGGTCGGAGACGATGCAGGAACACCCTCACCGAGGTCTGCGTGATGAAGACGACCGTGAGCCAGGCGCTGCCCGCGTCACCCGCGAGGCCATCGACGAGGGACTGCCTGGCGACCTTGTCGTCGGGGTAGAGCCTTCGTACCTGGATCACTTCGTAGGTCATGGGAAAGCTATGACCGGTGGGCGTCGAGGTGGGCGAGAAGCTAGCGGCGCAGGTCTCAAGGCCCCATTGCCGGTGTCCCTGGTCGTCAACCCGGCGGGGACGACAAACCCGACGTCGGCCCACTGCGACAGGGTGCACCCCCGTAGCCCGAGGGCGCCAGCCCGCGGTGGGACACCAGCCCGGTCGCAGGATTGTCGGTCACGGTGGGACTCGTCAGCGATGTCTTGCAAGCTGCCGCCGTGCTCGAGGTAGGCGACGACCTGAGCTCGGAGGTCATGGAGGTCCCAGAGCCGGTGCCCGTCCTCGTCGGCCGTGGCGCACTGGACGCCACCGCGGTTGGCCCACTCGCGCAGCGCGTGCGCCTGGAGCCCCAACGCGCTAGCCGCGGTGCTGGTGGGCACCGGATCGGTCGGGTATGCACACTAAGCGGCTGGGGTGTGGGCGGCGCGGAGCATGGCGTCGAGGAGTTCGTTGCCGCGAAGCGTCTTGTGCACGATCGCGCGCACCCCTGCAGAGCGCGCGCGCTCGGCCTCGGCAAGGTGATCGCGGCGCAGTGAAGGATCAGGGCCGTGTCGGAGACCATCCGCCCAAGCCACTCGCACAGGGCCACGCCGCGGCCGTCGGGGAGTCGGTTGTCGATCACGGCGATCTCCGGGCGGGTCGAGCAGACCGCCTCGTACCCCGAGGCGACGTCGCCGGAGGTGGCGACCAGATCGAACCCGGCGTCGTGCAGTAGATCGGCCAGCTTCTCGCGGACCTGAGGGTGGTCCTCGACGAGCACGACGCGTGGACGCCGTCCGGGATCGACCGTAGCGAGGTTCATGGCGCTCCTTCCGCTCGCGAAGGACACGCTCGGATGACGACGGGGCTCCCGCAGGGGGCGCAGGTCCCGGTCGCCGTCCTGCCCGGTCCTGACATCTCGCGCTGCCAGCCGTTGCACCTCGCTCGATAGGGCCTGGGCTCGCCGCCCGATTTCGTGGAGCCAGGTGGCCAGGTGTGGCCCAGGAACGGAGCACGGCGCGCAACACCGAAGGAGCCCGACGACCGCCGTTCTCCTCGGTGGCCGATCACCGCGTTGAGAGCTGGGTTGTCGGTCGTCATCCCCGGCGGGCTGATCCGACCCTGCCCTCAGTTCGGCGACGCCTCGGTGAGCTTCACCCCTCAGCTCGGCGAGGATCCGTGCGGCGCGGCAGGCGGCCCGGGGGCCGAGCCGCGGCAGCCTCCTTCGGTGCCGCCGGCGCCTCTGGCCGATCGCCTTGTGCGGACCAGACGGGACGGACCAGACGGTGCGAACCACCCGCGGTGCTGCCGGGTATGCATCGCCCGCGCCGCCGGTCAGCCCGTGTCGAGCGCCCGCCGGCCATCGGCGGCCTGCTCCGGGTCCAGCGTTTCCGACACCCGCACCACGACCGGCCCGGGGCGGTCGCCGTCATCCTCGACGGCGATCGCCGTGGCCTGCGCGAGGTTCGTGATGTCGTCGACCCAGGCCCGCGCGGCTGCGTGGTCGGGGAACACCTCGACCCTGCTGTCATTGCCGGTCGACCGCGAGTCTGATGCGTCGCGGTCGTCGGCCGGGCCGCGGCACTTCGGGTGAACATTGCCGCCCACGTGTCCTGCCCGGGCCGGCCCAGCAGGCGGTTCGGGTGCCACTCACGGTGATCCGGCCGGGCTTCGCCGAGGAGGCCTCCGCGACGAGGACGGCGATCACATGCGGCCCGTTGCGGGCCGGCTCCGCTGGAGTCGCGGCTGCGGCGGAGCGGTGAACGGCGTGGTGGTCGTGGTCGAGCACCAGCGCACAGGGTCCGGCGAACCTAGGCCGGGTGTGGCCGAGCTGGGGCAGGTTCAGTCGGGCGTAATCGGGTTATCAGGCGCCGAGCGCCCTGGCGATCGCGGCGCCTACCGGTGGAAGTTGCGCATCGTCGAGGTCGATCGGCCCGACCGGGTAGAGGGGAGGTTGGGCGATCGGCCGTGCCCGGGTTCCGCGGTGGCGTTGCGCCGCGTGGATCAGGAAGGGGTGGCAGAGGTAGACGTCGCCAGCGTGGCCGGTAGCCAGCGCCTCGGGTCGTCCGCTGGAGGCGGCCACGATCTCGCTGCAGAGTTCGAAGCTCTCGCGGCCGTTGTCTCCGGCGCCGCGCAAGAAGGGCGGAACGTCGAGGTGGGAGCCGACACGGATGCGGGTGGGGGCGTCGTCGGGGCTCACGTCGGTGAACAGGAACAGCATCAGGAGGGCCCGGCCGTGCAGGCGTAGGTCGACGCGGAAGTCGCCGTGTTCCCCCAAGAAGTTGGCATCGATGTGCCAGCCGTCATCTCCGGGGTCGGCGTCGACGGGGAACCGGACCGGGATGGTGCCGAGGCTGTCGCGGGGGTACCAGCGGCCGGGGCCGACGAGCTGGTCGAAGGCGTCGTTCAGGACAGGAGTGTTCGCGGCGGCCCGGAAGGGTTCGGTGGCGAAGCCTTCGAGTCGGACGACTGGCCGGGTCCATGAGGCTGGCTGGTCGGGTCCTCGTCGATAGCGGCCCGAATCTCCTCGCGGCACCGACCCGCAAGGTCGGTCGAGAACGCAGACGCCACGTGGAGGTAGCCGTCGTCGATGAATCGGTGGACCTGCTCAACGGACAACATTAAAGCCTTCCCCAACATCGCTGGCCTGGTCCACTAGACCGCGGGCGCCGGCCACCGAATCAGGATCACGGTGCTCTGCCGCGGGCCGCCGCCCCGGCGGAGGAAGTCGAGCCTGCGCCCACGCAGGGGCAGGGCGAGGCCATCCTCAACGGTGACGCCGACCGCGACATCGTCGACCATGCCGCCGGCCATCGCAGCGAGGAACTCCCCGACCCGCGGGCACCAAAGAACACCCGCCCTCGGGCGCCCCCCGACCTCGGCGGCGGCCGCGAGGTCGCCATCGGTGCAGAGCCGCTTCGAGTCGCGGTGCACCCGACGTCAGAAATCAACAGCCGGAGCCTCGACGGCCCGCCTCCCGCGACCAGGGGTCGCCTCGCGGGCCCTCCCTCCGGTATCCGGCGCGCCGGATCGGGTCGGCGCGTCGGTCACGCGCGAGAGTGAGGTCGCCGCGCGGGTCAACATCGCCCGGACGATGACCGGGTGCACGACCCGCACGACGGCGAAGTACAGGCGCCCGCGAAGATCGTGGATCTGCACGAGGGTGGTCACCACGACCTGGTCGGGCTCTCGACGGACCGAGGCGCGGAAGTCGAGGTGACCGGCGTCGGCGCCGAGCGCCACCTCGTGGTCGTCGACGCCCACGGGATCGAAGTCCCCCGACCGGCCGCGCTCGATACCGACCAGCCCCACGAGCTTCTCGCGCAACCCGAGCAGGGCCGAGACCCAGACCGGCGGGTCGTGGAACACCGCCTTCGCCCAGGTCACGGGGTCGTCGGGCGTCCCGGCCCGGACGGGAACGGCGTGCGCGTCGGCGAAATCGACGCGGGGCAGGGCGTCGGCGAGCGAGCCGGTGTACGCGACGTCGCACGGCCGCGCGCGGCCCAGCACGGCGACCGCTCTCGTGAGCGCAGCCCGCACCACGAAGGGATGGGCACCGCCGGCCACCGCCAGGAACAGGCGCCCACGCGCGTCGCGGGGCGTACCGACGGTACTCAGGACGAAGCGTTCGTCCTCACGCAGCAGGGACACCCGGCACTCGAAGGCACCGTCGTCGACGGCGATCAGCAGCTCCCGCTCGGCCGTGCGCCGCGGCAGGCGCGACGGCCGGATCCCGCAACACACCGCCAGTACCTGGCGGAGGCCCAGCACGGGCAGCGCCCACAGCGGCGGATGCCGGACCATCGTGGCGAGCCACTCCCGGGGGTCATCGGGCATCCCGGCACAACAGTCCACCGCGTACGCGTCCGACCACGACACCTGCGGAAGTGCCGTGGCGAGCAGCTCGGTCCTCGGGACCGCCGTCTCGTACTGCGCTCATCCCGCCGACACCTCCGTGCGCACCCGTATGGTTTGCATACGCTAGCGTATGGCAGTGCCTCCTCACCAGCGCCTGACCGTCGAGGACTGGACGGCCGCAGCCCTGCGCGCCCTCGGCCGCGGCGGGCTCGCGGCCGTGGCCGTGGAGCCGATCGCCGCCGAGCTCGGGACCACGAAGGGCAGCTTCTACTGGCACTTCGCCAATCGCGACGCGCTGCTGGCCGCGGCGCTGCGGCACTGGGAACAGACCGAGACCGAGGACGTGATCGCGCGGGTCGGCAGCCTGCCGGGCGGCAGGGCCCGGTTGCGGGCGCTGCTCGGCGGGGCGGTGGGCCGGGAGTACACGGCGTCGACGGGGGCCCGGGTCGAGCTGGCGCTGCAGCCCACCGCGGCGCATCCGCTCGTGGCGCCGGTGCTGGAACGGGTGACCGTGCGGCGTCTCGAGTACCTCACCGCACAGTTCGCCGAGCTGGGGTTCGGCCCTGACGACGCCCGCCGTCGCGGGTTGATGGCCTACACCTTCTACCTCGGGCACGCCCAGCTCGCCCATGCCACCCCCTCCGCCGCTCCGCCGGACCTGCCCGCCTACCTCGACACGGTCATCGCCGCCCTCCTGTCCTGAGCGGGAGCTAGGCCCGACGACCCTCAGAACCTGGGGTCCGTCCGCAGTATCTGCCTGCTGCGGTTGCCGCTGGCGGTGCGTTGGTGTGACAGAAAGCCGGCCCGGGGTGCATGAGCCGCGGGGACGTCCGCCCCGAAGCCCTGCGCGATCTGCAGCCTTCGCTGCTGAGCTACTCCGTGCCCTCACGGCGGCCCAAGCCGAGCGGCCAGCAGTGATGTCCTCCGAATCGCAGTCGAGCGCGTCGTCCTGCATTCCTGTGACAGCGATACAGATGTCATGGCGTCCTCCACCCATCGTCCGGCCGCTACGCAGGTCGGTGAGGAGCAAATGAGGGGCCTCGGCGTCCTCAACGGCCATTGCTCGGTGGCACGCCAGGGGACTTACCGACGACGTTTGCGCAGGGTGAATCGGTCCACCGGCACGGTGCGGCCGTAGGGGCCGGTGACCGCGGAGTAGGTGACGCTGATCGAGGTGTCGCCGCCGGCTTGGCCGGGGTCGACGTCGAAGGTGGCGAATCCGTAGGCGTGGTTCCGGTCGCGGAACGCGGACCAGGGTGCTTGTTCGCCGACATAGACGGCCGACTTCTTGCCCGTCCCGGGATCGGTGGGCCCGAGGGCGGTGACGACCCGGCATGACGGTGGGTCGAAGAACAACCCGTTGGACGGCGACGAGCTGCCACCGCCACCGATGACCATGTGAACCGTGCCCGCCGAGGAATCGATGACGTCGGTACCGGCTGCGACTGGGCGCGGGGTGAGAGTGTCGGTGCCGAGCACGCCGCGGACGGGGTGCGAGCGTTCGTAGTGGTGCTCGTGCCCGCAGACGACCAAATCGACGCCGTAGCGGTCGAACAGCGGTAGCCAGGTCTGTCGGACCCCGAGATCGGCGCCGTTGAATTTGTCGACGGTGGAGATCGCCACCTGGTGCATGCACACGACGATCCAGTCGGTCGCCGGGTCCGCCGAGGAGCGGGCGAGTTCACCCTCGAGCCAACGCGCCTGCGCGCCACCGGAGTAGCCGTGGACATAGGTGTTGCCGCCGTCCTGCAGGGCCACGTCGTCGTTGGCCACGCTGATGACCCGCACGGACCCGGCGGTGAACGCGTACCAGAGACCGCGGGTTTCGGGGTCCCCTCCGGCGTCAGGCAACGCGAAGAGCGCCTGATAGGCGCCGTAGCCGATCGGACCGTTGCCGCGCTCGTTCTCGTGGTTGCCGGCCGAGGGCATCCACGGTCGGTGTCGAGAGGAGCGTCCGGTGTCGGCGAGCCAGTCCGACCAGGTGCGGACGCGATCGACCGCGAGGTTGGCATAGCACAAGTCCCCGTTGACGAGGTGGAACAGCGGCGCGGCCTGCTCGACGGCGGCGGTCACGTCACCGGCGGCGGGGGAGCCCAGGTTGTCGTTGACGAACCGGCCGTCGGGGCCCTGCCGGCCCAGGGTCGGGGTGCCCTGGTCGCCGAAGCTGGTGAAGCGCAGCGGTGCCCGTCCGGCCGGAGCGGTGCGCAACGTGCCCAACTCGCTCACCGCGCCGTCGTGCACGGCGGCGTAGACGTGGTCGGTGCCCGGGGCCAGGCCGGTGAGTCGCCCGTGGTGGATTCTGGAGCTCGGTCCCCGATTGAGCATCTCGGTAGGTCGTGGTCTGCGCCGGGGTCGCGGAGCCGAACCCGCCGCTGACGTCCCCGAAGAGCACCCGCGGGTTCCCGACCGAGACCGGGGACGTCCAGGACACCACCGCCTCGCGAGCCGCGTCGGCTCCGAACTGGGTGTGCAGCCCGGTCACCGGGGGCGCGCCCGCCGTGTTCGCCGAGGGCAGCAGCAGCGGCGAGTTGGAGGCGCACCCGCCGGCGCCGAGAGCGACCGCTCCCACTCCGACGCCGGCGCCGGCGGCGAGCAGCGAACGTCGGGACAGGATCGGGCCGACCATGCTGCTCATGCTGCTGCGCCCGGATGAACGGGCGACGACCTCGCGGTGACGGCGAGTCGGGCGTCGTGGTCGCGGGACGGACCCGACGGCCCCGACCAGGCCCCAGGTCGTTCCCGGAAGACAGGACAGCAGCCGACAGGAGGAGGTCGATCGGGTCCTCGACGCCGTCATTCCCTCGACCACACCCCCGATGAGTGGCCGGATTCTCCCGGACCCCGAGGACGCGTGGCGGGTCGTCGCCGACCGCCTCGTCGACAGCGGCGGCCACCACGATGCCGGCCCCATCGAACGGCTCGATCGGACGGACCGGCGGATCACGCCGTCGGCGACCGCGGCCCGGTTCTCGGCTGGGCGGGGTTGGTCGCAGCGGCCGGCACCGCCGGAATCCGTCAGCAACGGGGCCGCGGCCCCGGCGCAGAGCGTCGCGGCGAGCGCTCCGCTGATGCTGGGGTTCCCGCGGCGAGGCCCGGGCTGCGACGGGCGGCGAGGAACCCCTGCACCAGCGCGGCCGGGTCGGCGGCGACGGGCCAGAACTGCCCGTTCCCGCACCCCGAAGTCCGCCTCGTCGACCGCCCTCGCCAGGTCGGTGGCGGTGCGCGCCCAGGGCGCTATGCGCGCCCGGTCGAGGAGCCAGCTCCTCGCGGACGGCGTACCTGGACCGAGGACCGAGCGCGTGGCGTGGCGGGGTGGGAGCGGCGCGGCGGGGGTGCTCGGCGGGGCCGACTCGGGAGGCGAACTCGGGCGCCGAGGGGGGCCCACGCCCGTGCTCGACGCCGCCGAGCTCGCCGGGGACGGCCGCGTAGGCGACCCACCTCTCCGAGGCAGCGGCGCGGACCGTTCAGCGGTCGAGGGCCCGGGCGAGTAGGTCCTTCATCTGCGCCATACCGTCCTCAAGCGAGCGCACCCGGATGTGGGTGTCCGACGCGGTGGCCTCGAAAGTGCCGGGTCGGCCCACGACCTCACCGACCCGGGTGGTGAGACCCTGGAGCGGAAACGAAGTGCGGCCGGGCGGATCAGGGAGGGCACCCATCCAGCCGGGTGCGAGCGTCGGCGACGCCGGCCGCCATCGTGACCGAGACGTCGTTGGGCGCGCGGGCGGCCTCAGCGTCGTGGTGGTGAGGATCCGCTGATGGCTGCTCCGGGAAGGAACGGGCGTCCGCGTCCCCGGCGGAGCGCTGATCAGCGTACCCAGCCCCACCACGGGCCGCGCGGTCACACCGATCACGTCGCGTCGGGATCGATCGGCGGGGGCCCGGCGGAGCTTCGCCCGCGGTACTCGACGCCGAGCGGAACGGGCCGCGCCGCGGGCGAGGAGGGCGGCGCGTCAGCGGAGGCGGGCTGGGCTGGGGTGGTCAGGTAGCGGCCCAGGACCTGACTCGGGCGATTCAGCGTACGAAGCTGCTGGAGGGGCTCGCCGAGCTCGCGGAGCGGTTCGCGCAGCTGGTCGAACTCGGGTCCGAGGTCGCGCGGCAGGCTGCGTTGAGTGTCGTCGACGACGCGTCGGATCCGCCGCATCGTGTCCGACATCCAGGACACCGCGGCCGGAAGCCGTTCGGGTCCCAGAACGAACAGCCCGATGAGGGCGAGCACGAGCAGCTTCTCGATGCCCAGAATCCGCCAACATGGCCGATCTCCTCTCCGCGGGCTGTTCGGCCTGGTTCTCCGGCACCGTCAGCTCCCGCGGTAGGAACCAACTAGGCCGGGGTGGGGGCCGGGGTCGCACGCGAGGAGCCGGCGTCCGCGGGCTTCTTCGGGGTCGCGACCCGGGCAGCGGTCACCGTCGTCCCCGAGACCGACCCGGTAACGGTGACCTGAGCACCGACCGGGAACTGGGCCGCGGAGGCCGGGGCGGCCTTGGTGCCGTACTGGGTGCTCGGGGAGAGCGTGACGGTGTACTGCTTGCCGTTGCGGGCGTCGACAATCCAGGTGGAGCCGTTCTCCGCCTTGATCGTGCCGCGCACCCCCCTCGCGCCAGCCCCCGGATGAGCGGCCGCCGAGGGCGCCGCGGCGGGGGCGGCGGGGCTCGCGGAGCAGCCGGCGACGAGGGCGGCGACCACGGCCACACCGCCCAGCGCGGCGACCTGGCTGCCACGTCGGCGCCACGGAGCTCGGCGATCGGTTTCCTCGAGCACTGGCGCGTTCGGCGATGGCGAGGTGGTGCGGGGAGCGTCGTTCATCGGTTCACCTCATGGACTCGTCGGGCCAGGAGCGTCGACGACCCCTCGGGGTGAGGTCAGCGACCGGCGAGAGGTTGGCCCTCCTCGATGAGGACCAGCTGTGATTTGGCGGTATCCGGCTCGCGCTTCAGGCAAGCTTCAGCATGAGGCCTCCCGTGCTGGTCACGGCGGCGTGTGCGGGTTCCTGAAGGGCCGCTGAGCCCGCCGGTCGGGTCCTTGGCGGCCTCCGTCCCGACGCAGCATGGTTCTCCCGTGACCGTTGTTCCCGACGCCGTGGCCACCCGCCGGTTGTTGGACCGCTTCGGCTTCGGTGCGCGCCCGGGGGAGCTGGCCGCCGCGGTGGCGCAGGGGTTCTCCGCGACGCTCGACGCGATGCTCGCGTCCCCGCCCGACGCGGGGGTCGCCGCCACCCCGCCCCCGGCCCTGGCCGAGATCGTGGACAAGGGCACGCCGGGCTCCCCGGCCCGCAAGGCCGCGCAGCAGCAGCGGGCCCAGGGCCAGAACACCCTGACCCGGTGGTGGCTCGACCGGATGTGGGCCACCGAGTCGCCGCTGCCCGAACGCCTGACCTGGTTCTGGCACGGCCACTTCGCCACGAGCGCCCAGAAGGTCAACCAGCCCGCGTACCTGCTGGCCCAGAACGCGTCGCTGCGTCGGCTCGGGACCGGTGACTTCCGGTCGTTGGCCCAGGCGATGATCGTCGACCCCGCGATGCTGGTGTGGTTGGACGGCCGGACCAACCGGGTGGGGGCCCCGAACGAGAACCTGGCGCGGGAGTTCATGGAGCTCTTCGCACTCGGCGTCGGGCACTACGACGAGACCGACGTCCGGGAGGCCGCTCGTGCGCTGACCGGCTGGACCATCACCCCCGCGACGGGGACCTCCCGGCTCGTCCCGCGCCGGCAGGACACCGGGGTCAAGACGATCCTCGGTCAGACCGCCGCGTTCGACGCGCCGGGCTTCGTGGACATGGTCGTGGCCCGACCGGAGTCGGCCGCGTTCGTCGCCGGCCGGATGTGGTTCCGGCTGGTGTCCACCACCCCGCCGCCGCCCGACGTCCTCGCCCAGCTCGTCGCTGCCTACGGACCGGGACGGGATCTCAGTGCCCTGGTGCGGGCGATCGCGACGTCCGCGCCGTTCCACGACAGCGCGACCACGCTGGTCAAGCAGCCCGTGGAATGGGCGATGGGGCTGATGCGGGCGGTCGGGACGCGGCCCGGCACGGTCACGACGGTGCCGCGCGCCGGGCAGCGCCTCGCGAAGGCGGCCGCAGCGAAGCCCGACCCGGTGCACCAGCACCTGCAGTCCCTCGGGCAGGTCCCGTTCCTGCCGCCGAGCGTGGGGGGCTGGCCCGCGGGCACCGCCTGGCTCACCCCGTCCGCCCAGCTCGACCGCATGGCCCTGGCGCAGGCCGTCGTCGCCCAGGCCACGATCCCGCCCGGACCCACCGGGCCGAACGCCCAGATCGACTGGGCACGCCAGACCCTCGGGGTCGAGGCGTTCGGTCCGCGGAGCACCGACGCCCTGCGCGACGTGGCCGGCGGCGATCCCCGCGCGGTCCTCACGGTCGCCGCGCTGACCCCGGAGTACGTGATCAGCACATGAGCGCCCCCGAGCTCCCCGAGCCGCCCGCCACGCCCGAAGAGTCGGGTGGTCGTCGGTCGGGCACCCGCGTCCCGGACGTCACCCGCCGACGGTTCCTCGCCTGGTCCGGCGTCGCGGCGGCGGCGGGCCTCGCCGTCGGGGCCACGCAGGTGCCGTGGTCCTCGCTGCTCCACGGGGCGGCGCACACCCCGCTGCAGCCCGGCCAGGGCGTGCTGGTCGTCGTGACCCTCTACGGCGGCAACGACGGGCTCAACACCGTGGTGCCGGCGTCCGACCCCGCCTACCAGGCCAACCGGCACGAGCTGGCCTACCAGCCCTCGCAGGTCCTCGACGTCGGCGACGGGCTCGGCCTCAACCCGGGCCTGGCGGGCATCAAGTCGTTGTTCGACGGTGGCCAGGTCGCGATCGTGCGCGGCGTCGGGTACCCCGAGCCCGACCACAGCCACTTCCGGTCCATGGCCATCTGGCAGACCGCCTCCCCCACCTCACCGACGGGCTCGGGGTGGCTGGGACGCTGGCTCGACGTCACCGGCGACGACCCGCTGCGGGCCGTGTCGATGGACTCCGTGCTGCCGCCCATGCTCACCGGCACCAGGACCGCGGCGTCCACCCTGCCCTCGGCCGGACTGACGCTGCCGACCGGCTCGACCGGAGCGGCGTTCCGCGCCCTGGCCGGGGTGGACCCCGGCGACGACGCGATGCGGGCCCGGGTGGCCCGGTCCGGCCGCGATCTCGCCCAGGTCGAACAGGTCCTCGGACCGACCCTCGCGGCATCCCGCCGGCAAGGTACCGACGCCGGCAACGCGGCCGGCAACGCCGCCGGCACCCACGGCGCCCACTCTCAGCTCGCCGACCAGCTCCAGACCGTGGCGGCGCTCGTCGAGGCCCGCGTGCCCACCCGCGTCTACTCGGTCTCGCTCGGCGGGTTCGACACCCACGCCGACGAGCGGGACACCCAGCAGCGCCTGCTCACCGAGCTCGACGCCGCACTGACCCCCTTCGTCCAGCGCCTGGGCACCACCGATCCCGGGCGCCAGGTCGTGACCATGGTCTACTCCGAGTTCGGGCGCCGGGTGCTCGCCAACGCCAGCCAGGGCACCGACCACGGCACCGCGAACCCGGTGTTCTTCCTCGGCGCGCCCGTCGCCGGCGGTCTCTACGGCCGACAGCCCAGCCTCACCGACCTCGACGACGGTGACCTACGGGCCTCCACCGACTTCCGCGACCTCTACGCCACGTCGCTGGCCTCGGTGCTCGGCACCGACCCCGAGCGAATCCTCGGACCCGACCGGACACTCGTGCCCCACCTACTCGCCACCTGACCCGAGGAAGGCCTCCATGCTGGACGGACTCACCGCCGGGCACCTGCTCGTCCTGGCCGGTGTCATGCTTCTGCTCTTCGGAGCGCGTCGACTGCCCGAGGCGGCCCGAGCGCTCGGCCGTTCGGTCCGGATCCTGCGTTCCGAGGGCCGGGAGTTCTCCCGGGACGCGACGATGTCGGGGATGGATGCGGACCCGCCCTCGGAGGAACTCCACGACCGGCTGCGCTGATCGTTGCCGCAAATCCCTCGGGGGACCGTCAGCTCAGAATGTTCCTGGGGCCGCGCCGGGCGGACCCGCGGGCGCCGGACCACCGTGATCGAATCGGCCGTGCCCTTCGTGGTGGCGGTGGTACCCGGCCGGCGCCGAGACGGCCGCTCCGATCACCATCCCGGTCGTCCCCCCGATGCCGGCCACCGCGACCGCTACGCCGGCGACCACGAGCAGCGGGCGCAGCCGGGTCCGCAGCCGGCGGGGAGGAGAGCCCGCGGTCATCCGATCACCCCGACCCCGAACCCGATGAGGACCCACACCGCGAGCCAGAGCAGGACGACCGCCACGGCGAGCGCGCCGAGGACCTGCTGGCGCCGGGTGGGCACGGTCGCCGCGTCGGGGGCCACGCCCCGCAGGGTCGCGCGGGACTGGCGCAGCACGCCGTGCCACAGGCCGACCCACCCCGCCGCAGCGGGCAGCGCGGGCGGGACCACCGGCAGGTCCGCGACGAGCGGGCCGAGTTCCTCCCGGAAGCGCGCGGCGTAGGCGGCGGCAATGCGCTCGTCGACCTCCTCCAGG
The DNA here is from genome assembly GCA_963742855.1 of uncultured Actinomycetota bacterium. Classification (GTDB taxonomy): domain Bacteria; phylum Actinomycetota; class Actinomycetes; order Mycobacteriales; family Micromonosporaceae; genus CAVUNP01. The sequence goes on from CAVUNP010000043.1 coordinate 26,182, forward strand.
GTCAGGCGCCCCTCGCCGCCGCCGCGGTGCAGGGCCCCCACGACGTCGGCCCGCTCCTCGTCCGAGGCCCGTGTCCCCGACGTCGCCGTGGACGGGTCGGCGGCGTCAGTCACGGGTCGTTCGTCGAACACACCACGAGGATGCGCCCGCTCGCGTTTGACGAAGGTGTGTGGCGCCGGGCGCCACACGCGCGCCGACGAGCGCGGCACACGGCAGCGGCTGCTCTCCGGACTCGACACCGCCCTGACCCCGTTCGTCCGACGGCTCGCGATCACCGACGCCGACCGCCAGATCGTGTCATGGGAGAGCTCGGTGCCCCGCGTGCCCGCCAGGTGATGGCCGATGTCGCGCACGGTCATCCCGCCCGCGTACAGCGAGACGATCATCTCGTCGAGGCCGCCGGTGCGCCGCGAGCCCTTCGGTACCCGACCCGGCTCGAACGACCCCACCCGATCACGGGGGACCCGCCAGCGGCACGTCGCCGACCTCCGAGGCCACCGTCCTCGGGGTGAACCCGTGGCGGGAGTTCGACGACCCCCGTCCGGCGGGGTCGCCCTTCTCATAACCCAGGTGCTCGGTCAGCTCGGTGGACAGGCCGCGATCGAGCACCGAGCGCACCAGCTCGGGCAGGAACCCGCCCTCCCCGGGCAAAGCCAGCTCCCCAGCCGCGGCCCGCTCCATCACCGAGTCCAGCAGCCCGGCCTCGAGCATGTCGTGCACCGCCGACCGAGCCGGATCCGCCTCGTCCTGTCGATCACCGGTCACGGTCATCTGTGTATCTCCGTCCTGCCTTAGCAACGATCTCGTACACAGCTCATCTGACAGGTCCCACGAAACCCTCAAAGGGGGCCGGGCATCCTCGACTTCGAGGAACCCCCACGCGGCTCTCCCGGCTCGATAGGCCCGGGTGCCGCGCAGCAGCGGCCGCGCACAACCTCGACCCGCCGCACCTGCTGATCCAGCACGTGGAGCAACCCGAGGGCGTACCAGCGCGGCGAAACACGATTCGAGCATCGCGGCCGCCCCGCCACCGCCATCCACCGCCGTGCGTCTTCCGGGACCTCAGGAACGGCCCGGGCTACGGGCCGGCCACCGCGGACGAGGACGACGTCGAATCCGGCAGCGCCGTCGAGACGCGATCGAGCAGCTCGCGCACCCCGGTGAACCGCGCGGTGATCTCCCGCTGGTACCCCTCGAGGGCCTCGGTCGAGGCGTGCGTGGCGGCCAATCGGGAGGTGGCGGCCTCCTGGGCCTTCCGGGCTGCCTCCTCGGCTTCCCGGCGGTCGCGCTCGATGGCATCACGCGCCGCGGCCGCCTCCTTGCGACGGGCAATCAGCGCGATCTCGAAGTCGCGTTCGGCCTGCGCGCGACGTTCCTGCGAGGCCTCGTCAAGGCGGGCCCGCTCGGTGGTGGACTCCTCCTCCAGTCGCGCCGCCTCCGCCTCCGCCGTCGCGACGAGCTCACGGGCGTGCGCCTCGCTCGCCTCCCGGCGACGGGCGGCCTCGGCATGGGCGTCCTCGGCCTCGCGCTGGAGTTTCGCGGCGTGGCGCTCGGCCTCGACGACGATCGCGGTCGCCTGCTCCGACGCTTCAGCCAACCGCCGGTGGGTCGTCGCGTCGGTCTCCTCACGCGTCTTGCGCGCCCAGGTGACCGCGTCGTCGTGAAGGTCACGGGCCTGCGCGCGGGCCTGCTCGACGGTCGCAAGGGCCGCGGTGTGGGCGTGCGCGCGGACCTCCGCCGCCTCCTCCTGGGCGAGCTGGAGCATGTGGCGCAGTCGCACGGAGAGGTTCTCGCCGTCGACCGGTGCGGCGTGGACCTCGCGGAGCTCCTGCTGGAGGTCCGCGATTCGCTGGCGGTTCCGCACATCGGTGCGGGCGAGCTCGTCGCGGTCAGCGACGAGCACCGCGTAGTCGGCGGCCGCCCGGTCGAACGCGGCCTCGACCTCCCCCACGTCGTAGCCACGGCGGACGACGGTGAACCCGGGTCCCCACCAGGAGCGGGCGTCCGCAGTCGCGGGCTGCGGGGCGCGGGGTTCAGGTACCTGACCTGCCGGCCCGATGGTGGAGGATCGACCGCCCTCTGTCTTGCCCACTCCTGGTATCTCCTTATCCCACGGCCTGGTCGTCGCGACCCGAAACGATGGACGCGCCGCTGTGAGGGGGACGTGGGGAACGGCGGCGCGGTGCGCCCGCAGAGCGGTTCGTGATCACGTTGTGATGCCCTCTCGACCGGCGGCGCCCGGCCCTCGGCGAGCAGGTGGGCTCGCTGAACCGTCCCGAGGGTGGGGGACTCGTCGGCTGCTGCGCTACCGACGGTTGCTCGTCCCGCGAAGTGGGACTGAGATCGGCGTTCGCGGCGGCGGTGTGCGCCGGCTCGGACTAGCGATACCCAGCGTTCGGTGCAGCACTGGCCGCCCGAGCAGTCACTGGTTGCGCCGGCGACCCGTACCCGCCTCCCACCGTCGCTGTCTATCCAGCTCCGGCCAGCGGCAGCCGCGGCTCCCACTCGTGTGCGGCAACCAGCGGCGCTCGACGACGTCCCGCTCGACCCGCCGGGGCTGACGGCGTTCGGCGTGAGAACCTGCATCGTCAACCGACCAGGGCCCGTCCTAGCGCAGCGACACGACCCCACCTCGCCAGCCCGTCAAACCCTCAGCGGTCGCCGCCCGCATCCCGTACCGCATGCCGCCGCTGGTCGAGCTACCCGCTCGCGTGGAAGCCGTCGCGGAGGTAGTGCACTGTTCACCACTGACCTGCCCGCCGCCGACCCTCCCGGGCCCCGGTGGGTGCACCCCCTCAGGACGGGGGTGGGCCTGGGCGGGCGGCTGCAGGCCCGGTGGGCGAGGTATACGGGGCGCGCTCCCCGGCGTCGAGGAGATCGAGGTAGCCCGAGACCGCGTTGTAAAGGTGAGTCTCGGGGTAGAGGCCGGACCCGTGGTGGCCGTGTCGCCAGTCCCGGTCCCAATAGCCGTCGTGGACCTCGCGCAGCTGCCGGCGGGCGGCGGCGAGTTCGACGGCCTGCTGTTCCCGCTGCTCGGTCCGCGACGGCGCCGCGAGCCGCAGCGGCTGCGCCTGGCCGTCGGCCAGGGCGGTCAGGGCCTGCTCGACGACCCCCTCGAGCGACCAGAATCTGCAACGGCTCCCGGATGAGGTGGTTGGACACCGGCCAGGTCGCGGGCCGGAAATACCAGCGCACCGGCGCCCTATTCAGCCGCAGCACCTCGGCGATGCCCAGCGTCCACGGTGGCTCGGTCCGCCAGCACAGCTCGCCCGCCGGGGCGTCACAGACCAGGGCGATGTCCACCGCCGCGACCTCCGCGGGGTGCTCGAGCAGCGGTCCGAAGGTGTAGACCGCCAACAGCAGCGGAGCCGCACCGCTGTTCACCCGATGAGCGTCCTCGGCGATCTGCCGAAGGCGGCGCACCGCTGTCGCATACCGCATGGCCCCATCCTCGCCCGTGTCAACCCGGTCTCGCGATCCACCGAGGCCTCGGATCCGCGGGCAGCAACCCGACCCGGGTCAGCCCCAGGACGATGCCGGTGGGGTCGCGCTCGATCTCGACGAGTAGGTCGTCGACGCGCCGGCGGCCCGTGCCGCGGGCATGACCAGAGCTGGCGCCAGACTGACCGGCGGTTCGCCCAGCTCCCGCCCTTCCGGGCCGGCGTCGCCGACCGCGGGGTCGGGGAGCACGCCAATCGTGCGGGCGGCTACTTGAACAGGCCGATAGCGCGGGCGACGACGAGCACCACGGTGATCAGCGACACCACCGACTGGCCGAGCATGGCCATCTTCGCCCACCGCGCCAGCGGCATCACATCGGTCGGGCTGAAGGCACAGGCGTTGGTGAACGAGACATACAGGTAGTCCGCGAACCGGGGCGCCCACCCGGGCGGGGCCAGCTCCGGGTTCTGCATCTGCGGGAACGAGAAGTCCGGGAACTTCCGGTCCCCGCGGGCCCGAGCCCCCGGCCCGCCCCGGTCGAGCTCCCAGTACCACAGCCCGAACACGATGACGTTGGTCGCCCAGATCGCCGCGCCGGAGGACAACAGCACCAGGGCGTCGTCTTGCTGACCGGCCACGATCTGGGCGACCAGCCGCACCAACGACCACGCGTTGGTCGCGCTGATCATCGCCACCACCACCAATGTGGCCGGACGCAGCCACCGCGACACCCCGGTGATCCGGCCGGGATGGGCGATCACCGTGCCGATCAGCAACGCCAGCTCCAGCGCGGGCACCAGCCGGTGCCCCGGGGTGAACCGGTTGGGCAATACCAGCTGCAGCGCCACCGCCGCGGTCACCGCGGCCACCACCGGCCACCGCGACTCCCCCCGCGGGTTGTGGCGCCACCCGGTGACCGCGGCCTCCACGGCCTGCAACGGCGCCGCCACCCGACCCGTCACCCCGGTGGCGGTCCACAGCCCGCCCGCCGCCGGCGTGCCCGACCCCGCGCCATCAGCCGCCCCGTCGCCCGCGGCCCCGCCGGCCGTGTCGGTGTGCCCAGGGGTACCCGCCGCCAAGTCGAGCCGCTCCCCATCGGTCTCCGGTCCCGCCATAGCTGCCTACTGTGCCCCACCCACCCGGCGAACCCGAGTGGTCCCGGGCAAGCAAGCCGTTCCGCGGGGGCGGCAGCTGGAACCACGAGGGAGGAGGGCACCCCCGTCGGTGACCGCAAATCCACCGACGGTCACCACCGGATGCCTCACCCCCGGGCGGAGGGCTCACCACCACCCTGCTGCCAGGCATGACCGCATCCCCCCGGCGGCGACCTCGCGCCCAACCAGCGCGACTTCCTCGCCGTCACCACCAACCCAGCGGCCCGTGACCGCAACCCAGGCCCCGCTGCTGTTCCTGCACTACTGAAGGGCGGGGTGCGCCGCACGGTCAGGGCTCTCATGGCGACGCCGCCCATCGGAGGCGCGACCGTCGCGCGATGGCCTTAGAGGAGGTCGATCTCGACCGCGGGATCGAGTCGGCGCAACCGGGCGGGGTCACTGGACAGCGCGGGCCACCCCCGGGTGCGGCAGAGGGTGATGACCCAACTGGCGAGCGGGTCGAAGAACCCCTCGCGGTCGTAGAGGTCGTCGACCTCCGCGCGGTGCCCGGCCTCGGGAGTCTCAAGGACGAGGACGGCCGGCTCGCCGAGCAGCACGTCGAGCAGGTCGGCGTCGCCCGGGCGTATCAGGACCGCTTCGGCGCGGGCGACGCTGGGGACGAGCAGGGTGAGCCCGAGTCCGGCGGCGATCGCGGTCCAGCTCGCCAGGGCCAGCGAGCCGCGGGTCCAGGCCATCAGCGCGCTGGCGTCAAGAACCTTCCCTGCGACCCCGGTCGGGAACGACGCAGGGGCCTCGAAAGCCGGAGTGCTCAGGAGGCGTCCGCGACCGGGTAGTGGCGGCGGACGAAGGCCTCGCCGGGCCAGGGGGCGCCCGCCTGGGCGTACGCGCGGCGGTAGTGGGCCAGGGTGGGGGCGCCGAAGAGATCGGCGTGCACCCGGCTGGCGCGCCCGGACCCCGGGGGCAGCGCGGCCATCCGGGCCTCCAGCGCGGCCAGGCCGGCGGCGTCGAGCTCGGCGTCGTCGACGTCCTGGCCCGCAGCGGCGTCGGAGCCGGGGGTCTGGTCGCCGACGCGGGCCGGGGGAACGATGTCCGCGACGGGGTGTCCGTCGCGAACCAGGCGCACGGTGCCGCCGGCGGCGGCACGACGAATCGCCTCGGCGACACCGGCGGTGTCGTCGGGGGAGACCTCGAACGCCTCGCTCATGACCCGCAGCGTACCGGGACCAGGTGCACGCGCGAAGTCACCACCAGGACGGGTCCTCCCGTGAGGGGCTTGTTCCTGGGGGCGGCTGGTGTGGTGGTTTGACCGCACCCCGTGGTTGGCGGGGGGTCGGCGGTGTGGTCCAGTCCGCGCGTGTCCAGCCGGGTGAGGGGTCGAGCCAGGGGCTAGTTGTCCAGTAGGTCCATGCCCCGGTCGTGCTGCGGCGATACACGGAGAGCTGGACCGGGGTGACGGGCGCTGGAACGCCCAGACGCCGTGATGTTGCCCAATTATCACAGCCTCGCCGACCCCCTTCGGCCTGCGATGGAGGCGTTGCCAGAAACGGCTGAAGGCGGCACCGCCCGCGACGACGGGACATCGCACACCCCGAGCCAGAGCAGTCGAAGCGGCGGTCTCCGGGAGGCACTCGCGGCAGAGCAGGCCCAGGCTGCCGGAGAGGCCACCGAGGTCTGGCAGCTCCTCCTCCGGGCGACATAGGGGCTTCATGACGAAGAGCCGACATAGGGGCAGCGCCCAGCGGCCAATCGTATGGTGCTGGTTCGTCTGGGTGACCGCCTGCTCGTTGGCGCCGTGGTGAGTGCGCCGCCGCCGCCAGATGGCGTCGTACAGGCAGAGCACTCGCATCTAAAGATCCGGAAGAACCCCTTTAAGATCCATCGACGCCAAGCCGTCTGTACCTTTCGTCCGCCGAGGGAGTCCGGTCGCCCCACCGACGGCGTAGTCGCCCTTGTCGTAAGTCGCTGAGTTGGCGTAAGGCAACTTCCAGTTCTCCCTCTCACGGGTTCTTGTTGGTTATACCCAAGGTCCGAGCCGTTTCGATCTTCCAACTCGCCATGATGCGTGTCACGCTGTGTCGTGACGGTGGCCGTGTAGGCAACTGACTACAGGGATCTCAAGATGACCGACATCGGAAGCTTCGGAACCAGCTCGCTGACGCAACTTATCGACAACTGTCTCTTCCATCCGCGAGGCGCGAGCGCGCCTAGCCAGTAGGGGGACTGTGCCGAGGTCATCGGGCTCATCGAGGGGACCGTTGACCCATCGGCGATATCGTACCGATGTGATTCCGTGCCGAGCGGACATATGCACTCCGTGACAGTTGTCCGTGGGCACCGCGTCGTATCCGCCCGATTGACAACGCCGGTTTTGGGACCGCCGAAAGGATCAGTGAGGGGTTGGGATGTCGGCAGAAAGCCGCAACCGTGGCGGGTCGTGGCTGGCGGACGAGCGCCATTGGGCGGTGGCGATCGGCCTCGGGGCACTGGGCGGTGGCGTGCTCGGAGGCTGGGCTGGCGTGGTCGCCGATCGGCGCGACCGTCGAGACTCGGCGGGGCCGCCACGAGGGTCACTGAAAGTGGCGGGGAGCAGCCGGCGGTCCGGCGCGCAGCCCACACCAGCGCCGACTTCCTGGGTCTCACCGTAGTGGTGATGGGCGGGGCAGGCTGCTGGTGGTAGCTGGTTTGAGGGCGCTTGAGCTCACGGTGGGGCGATCCACCGCCGCCGTGCTCGCGGGTGGGACCTAGACGCGCTGGATGGGGCCGTCTGGGCGGTGGTGCGCTGACGGCTGGCACGCCGTGTCCAAGACATGGGCAAGTCATCTCCTAGCTGGCACCTGCGTGCTGTCCATGCAAAGAGAGGGTAGGCAGCCTCCGGCTGTGCGCCCGAAGCAATAGGAGGATCGATGACAGAACCTAACGGTGCCAGCGGTAGCCTAGTAGCGTCACAATTCCAGCCGTTAAATGGTGTATGGATTCAAGACGCAATGACGCCGGAGCCGTCACGCCTCCGCCCGCTGAACCCCGTTCAGCCGGGCGTGTTCCCGATCTATGAGAATCTTGAGGACCTTCTTCTCGGCCCGGGAGCCCCGCTTATGGGAACTGGCAACAAGGGCCCCACCCCGACTCGGTCGTCGCCCATGTGCTCGCAGTCGCGGCCGGCTATGCGTACTCCGACGCGCCCACCGTCTCCACCATGCTGGCTCGTCTAGGCCTTCCAAACCGGTGCCGCCTCATTGGCGAGTACGTCGACGCTATGTTCATTCAGTCGACAGCATTCGTCGTTCAGAGCTTGGACGGCCGTCTCGTCTTGGTGGCGTACCGCGGCACTCAACCCGCCAACTTGGTCAACTGGCTTACCGACGCCGACATCGATCCCGCGAAGGTGGGCTTGCGCTTCGACGGAGACTCGAGCGAGACCTTCGGCGTTCATGCCGGATTCTACCGTAACACACGGGCGACCCGGTATATGGTGACGAGCGCCCTCTTGGACGCCAAGGAAGGCAAAAGCATCACGGACACGCTGTCCGATGATCCGGGTCGAGAAATCAGCCCGATGGAAGGATTCTACGTTACCGGCCACAGCCTCGGCGGGGCCATGGCTGCTATTTCCACCGTTCTTCTGCGCGCAGAACCGGCGTATCGGAACGCTCTAGGCGATCTGTTCAAGGCGACGTACACCTACGGTCAGCCGATGGTTGGCGACACAGCGCTGGCTGACAAGTGCGAGAGTGACGGTGTTCTTGCGGAAAACTTGATCAGGTTTATCTACCAGAATGACCCAGTGCCGCATCTTCCCCCGCGCGATTCCGGGAGGTTCGGGAGCTTCGGGAAGGAGTACTCCTACAAGGGGTCGAGCTGGCAAGAAGAGGTCGGGGCGCATCGCGCCGTGCAGATGGGGTACGTTATCGAGCTGATCGAAGCAGCCATTGCGGCGGTCGGATTACAATTGCCCGGTATCGCACGTCTACCTGTCCTGCGCTGGCTCCCCTCCGAATACAACTTCGACGACCACGCGCCGCAGCATTACATCGAGACTCTTACTCCTGTCGGGAAACCCAGCGAGTTCGGAGACTACAGCTACACCTATACAGGGCCAGTTAGTCGCCCAGAGGACGGTAACAGGCTCATCGATTGGCACGACATGTATCTGCCCGGCACGAGCATTAGCGTTCCCATTCCGACACGAATCAGAATTTCTGAGCTTCTGCCTTAGGTGGCCGTTCCGCCATCGGAGTGAAGACGAGAGCGTGAGGCCTCTGGCCACCCTTGAGCGAGCGGGATGTGGGAAGGAAGCGCGGTGTGGGGCCGAGTTCGCCCGAGTTGGACTCATGCGCCAGGCGAGGCGCTCAGCGGGCAGATCGCGGACTAACGTTGTCTCGGCGAGGCCCCGGTTTTCGGGCAAGTGAACGGTCTCGTCGAGATCGCGGCATGGCGGTCGCCCAGGCTCCGCGGCCGGCCTGCTCGGCACGATTGCTGGTGCACGGCCGCTAACGGAAGAGTCATGTGCCCACGTCACCGCCCTCGTGATCGACCCGGCGTCCCGGCTCCGCACACCAGAGTAGGAGCGTCGTCTCGCGCGGCAATGCGACTGCTGGCCGAGCGGTCGGCACGAAACCGCGTGAGCACCGCAGCGGTCCCGCGCGCGCAAACCGCCGCCTGCCCGACGCGGTCCACCAATGGGCTTTCTGCGCGCTGAGCGCTCACCCGGTGTGCGACCGACCACCCCGGAAGAACCGGGTCGCGCCGGCCGGCGCCGCGGCCGGGTGGCTGACCGCGACGATCGAGCTCGGGAACAGCTTCACCTGGTGGGCCATGACCCCGAGCAACAGTCGAGCCTCGTCGCGCCGGTCACCGCGATCGCCGGGCTCGAAGCGGCGCTGCGCGCGCGCGAACACGCGTCCCCTCTGACTCCACCGTCCCCTCTGACTCCACGCCCAGCGAGGACCGGATTCACCGACCGCTCGCCCCGGGGGCGGGCAGAAGGTCCTCCGCCCCCGGGGCCGCCGCTCCGGCCAGCAGGGCCCCCACCGCATAGGCGGGGTGGCGATCGAGCCGGCCGCGGGCGGCGTCGTAGGCGCGGGTGGTGGCCGGGTCGGCATGCCCGGCGGCGTCCTGCACATCCCGCAACGACGCCCCCGCGTCCAGGGCCAGGGTGACGAAGGCGTGCCGCAGCGCGTGCGGTGACACCCGCTCGACGGGGTCGATCCCGGCGGCGGTGGCCAGCCGACGCAGCAGCCGCCACGCCGCCGGCTGATCCACCCGCCGCCCGGTCGCGGTCGCGAACAGCGGCCCCGCGGTGCGCTCGCCCAGATACCCGCGCAGCGCCCGGATCACCGGCTCGGGCAGCAGCGTGACCCCCTCCAGGGCGCCCTTCCGGTCGAGCCGCAGCACCTCGTGCCCGGCCTCGACCCGCCAGTCACCCACGTCGCGGGAGAGCGCCTCGTCGATCCGCAGCCCGGTGTGCACCAACAACGACACCAACGCCGCCGCGCGCGGCCCGTCCGCCTCCGCCGCGGTCAACAGCGCCGCCACCTCCACCCGGCTCGGGCCCAGGCTCACCTCCCGGGCGGTGCGCGGGCGGGCCAGGTGCGCCGCGGGCGACGAGGCCCAGCCCAGCTCGAGCGCCGCGTAGCGGTAGAACCCGGCCAACGTGGCCACCCGCCGCGCCACCGTCGCCTTCGACAACACCCGCCCGGTGCGCTCCGAGGGGGTCAGCTCCAGCACCCGCACATACCGGTCCAGATCCGCCCGCGCCGCCCGCCCCGGCGCCAGACCCGTCTGCACGCACCACCCCAGAAACCCCTGCAAATCCCCCGCATACGCCCGCCGGGTGTGCCCCGACCGCTGCGCCAACAGAAACCCCACCACCCACTCCCGCACCCCCACCCACTCCCTAGGTGTCCCCCGGGAGCCCGCTGACGCGTCGGGTAGGGGAGCGGGGGAGCGGCTCGAGGACGCCGTTCCCTCGAGGCTCGCGGCCGGGCCGGGGCCGGGGGGTGGGGAGGGGGAGGGGTGGCCATCGAACACCGGATCCGCCAGCACCACCGCCAGCTCGGACAGTCCCCCCGGCTCAGCCGGGGCGTCGAGGGCCCCGGTCTCTTCCAGGCTGGTGGGTGCGGGCGCCGGGACCGGTGGGGCGTCAGGGGTCGGGTCGTGCTCGGCGGCGCCCACGGACAGCATGATAACTGTTATTATCATGCGTCCTGAAAACCCGGCCCCGTCGGACGCCACCTCAGTACCGTCGCCGTCGCCCCTCCTCCCGGCGCGCCTCACACCGCCATGAGCAGTCGGGGACCGGGTCGGGGTTAGCGTCGAAGCCGTGGAGACCGCCCCCGAGCCCGCGGCGCCCGGTAGCGCCCAGGCCAGCGGACGGGCCGCGGATCCAGCCGATCCCGGGAGTCCGGAGAAGCCGGGGAAGCCGCGTCCGGGGGAGCGGGGCCGGCTGCGGCCCCCGCCAGCGCCGACCCACGCGCCGCTGCTGCTCGGGATCGACCCCGCCGGTCGCGAGCATCCCCAAAGCCCGGCCGACCCCGACGACGAGTCGCTGGTCGGGCGGTGCTGGGGCTGTGTCTGCGGGTGGCGGGGCCCCGTCCGCGACGTCGCCACCCGCCACTTCCACCCCCGAGTCGGTGACGGCGGCGGGCTGCGCCGCCGACGCCTGGCCCGCGCCGACCGCGACGCCCGCGCCGAGCTCGAGCACCACCTCGCCGCCGCCACCGCCACCCCGCCGGCCCCGGCCGCCCCCACCGCGCCGGTGGCCACGGCAACCGGAAGCACGTCGACGGCCCCGGCCGCCCCCAACGGCGCCGCACCACGGCGGCGGCGCCGACGGCTCACCCTTCCCCGCACCATCTCCGAACTCGACCCCCCGGATGCGACTAGCGAGCCGGAGCAGGCCGCCGAGCCTCACCGCGACGAGCCACCGCGCCCACCCCTGCGTCCAGCCCCGGAGCCGCTCCCCACCGCGCCCCCAGGTCCACCGTCGGTGGAGGAGGCCGCCGACGCCAGCCGCCCGGCTCCCGACGTCACGGATCCCGATCCGGAGCCGGGGCCGGACTTGACCGGCGGGAGAGCTCGCGACCGGGCGCACGAGCCGTTCCCGACCGGCACCCCGTCGGCGGGGGTGGGCGAGGACGAGCTGGCCGCGGCCGCCGAGCGGGCCCGCAGCGCGCGCGCCGAGCTCGCCGCCGCCGAGTCCGCGCTCGACGCCGTGGTGGCCGCCGCCCGCGCGGCCGGGGCGAGCTGGCGCACCATCGCCCGGGCCACCGGCGTCCCGCACCGCGACGCCGCCGCCCGCTGGGACCCCGCGGGCGCCGGACCCTCGCTGTGAACCTCAAGGAGCTGCCTGCGCGGTCGCGGCCGCGGTGTTTCGGCGGTCGGCACCGCGAGTGGTCATCGCGAGAGCACCTCGAGGAGCTGCACCCGCCGACCGCCCTCCTCGATCCCCCCATCCCCTGGGCGCCCGGAAGTCCGCGGCGATCGGAGGGGTGGAGATCGAGGGCTTTGAGGGGTCAGCCGCCACGTGCACGGCGGGCCGGGGCAGTCGAACCTGGGTCAACCGGGCGCTCGGCCGACCCGGAATCAGCGGCCCCACGCCCAGCGATCGACCGATCTCCCACCCCGCCTGTCGGTTAGCGCGACGAGCCCCGGCTCGATCCTCCCGGCGGCCGGGTTCCGCTCGGCGCGCTGCCAGCGCAGCATCGCTACCCACACGGATGCGAGGTGGTCCCGGTGACGGGTGAGGATGGTGACGACGTCGAGGTGACGCTGCTCGGCGTCGGGGTGGACGTCCCGAGCGGCGCCTTCCTGATGGTCTTGGGGGAGACCGGCGGGAGCCGGGCGTTACCGATCTGGATCGGGTCGAGCGAGGCCCGCGCCATCGGGTTGCTCGTCGGGAACCATCCCCCGCCGTGCCCGCTTCCCCACCAGTTGCTGGTCAACGTGACCACCGCCCTCGCGCAGCACGTGGCCGGGGTGAGCATCGCCGGGCTGCGTAACGGGGTGTTCGTGGCCGAGGTCGTCCTCAGCAACGGCACCCGGGTCGACGCCCGGCCCAGCGATGCGGTGCCGGTCGCGTTGGCAGCGGCGGTCCCGATCCGTGCTGCGGCCAACGTGCTCGAGGCGGCCGCGGTCCCGGTCGAGCAGATCGCCGAGGGCGCCTTCGCCGATACCGTCCCAGGCCGGGTCGGGGCGGCCGGGATCGAGCAGCAGGCGGAACGGCTGCGCGGATGGCTCGAGGGCGCCACCGCCGAGGACTTCGGCTCCCACCCCGGACCCGAAGACCCGCCACGGGGTGGGCGAAGATGACCCCTACCCGGGTCTCTTCGAACACCCGCCCACAGCGGCGGGCACCGCGACGTCGGCCGGCTCACCAACGTGGGTCCGGCCGCGTCGGCCGGACCTTCCGTGGGCGGGTCGTCGACGCTGTCGGCGGGGCCGCCCAGCGGAAACGGAGCGCGCGCACGGGGCTCGAGGCGGCCGTGGGCCCGCGCCGGACGACGCGGTGGCCGCCGTCAAAGCTCCCAGCGCGAGCGGGCGCACCCTGGCGCGGCCCATCGGGATCCTCTCCCGCGAACGCGCGGCGCGTTGCGGCGACCGGGCGCCGGGCCCTCGCGGCGACCCACCGGTCCGACGGTCGGCGGCCACGCCCGGCGCGCGCTGTGCCGCCCGCCGACCGAGGGAGGGTCAGGACCGGGGGCGGTGTCGTCGAGGACTCGCCGGTGAGCATGACCCGGCGCCAGCCCGCCGCCTCACCCTGACCTCGGCGTCGTCGTCACCGGCAACGAGTCGATCAGGCGCAGGTTGAGGTTCGGGGCGTGCGGGGGCCCGTTGGGGGTGAGGTCCGGGTGCCGCTCGAACAGCCGCCGCAGGGCGAGCTCCGCCTCGAGCCGGGCGAGCGGTCCCCCGAGGCAGTAGTGCGCCCCCTGGCCGAGGGCTACGTCGCGCCGGTCGGGGCGGCCGAGGACGAACTCGTCGGGATCAGCAAACCGCTCGGGGTCCCGGTTCGCGGCGGCGAGGACGAGCACGGTGGTGGCCCCGGCCGGGATCAGGAACTCGCCGAGCCGGACGTCCTCGCACGCCACGCGGCGGATGAACTGGTTCGGGGTGACCAGGCGGAGCAGCTCGTCGACGGCGCTGGGCCAGTGCTCGGGGTGCTCCAGCAGCTCGGCGCGGACCTCGGGCAGTCCCAGCAGCAGGTGGACGCCGCGATCGGCAGCGGCTCGGCCAGACCGGAGATCAGGCCGGCGTGGCCACGTCCAGGAGGCGCTCGATGTGCTGCTCGATCGGCCGGCGCAGACCGGCGATCGCCGAGGGCACGAACGCGCGCGCGACCAGCCGCCGCAGCCGGGTGTGCTGCGGCGGGTCCGCGAACACCGGGCTGTGGTTGACGAAGGTGTAGGCCGCGGCGAGCACCTCCGCGGTCCGGGTGGTCGTGACGGCGGCGCCGGCCGTCCCGGCCGGTGCGCGGCGTCGAGGACGCGCGAGGAGAACCGCGGGGTCGTGCAGGACGGCGCGCACGTCGGTGAAACGCGTCAGCACCGGCGCGTCGACCTCGGCGCTCCAATGCACCGGGTCGCGGTCGCGCAGCTCCCCGAACACCGAGTAGGGATCGGTGACGGTGGCCTCGCCGAACAGTTCCACGGTGTGCTCCCTCGTCCGGGCGCCGGGCCGGCGCGGCCGGGTCACGGCCGATCTGCGGGCTCCTCCTCGGTGGGCAGCCAGCACCCGTGCAGCCCCAGCGGAACGCGCGTCGGGATGCGCACGCGCGCGAGCGGTCCGCTCGCGGGGTCCGACGCCGGGATCACGAGCCACCAGCTCGTGTCGTCCGCGCGGTTGATCGCGAAGCTGACCCACCAGCCGTGGGACTCGTCGGCGTCCCCGGGTCGCGGGACGAACGTCGGTTCGCCGACCGCGAGGGTGTCGGCGTCCCACGACGTGGTGGTGCCGTCCCGGGTGTCGAGCCACATCAGCACGTCGTGATCGCCCGAGACCAGGGTGTGGCGCCCGCTGGTCGTGCCGACGCCGATCACCCGGTGGCGGTCCCCGGTGCGCCGGACGTCGATACGCGGGAACTCCATGGATCCGGGCTCGACGAGCTCGCGCCGGGTCATCGTGCCGCGGGCCGGGTCGATCTCGGCGCGCACCAGGCCGCCCGGGTTCGGGCCGCCGCCCCGGACGATGCCGCCGGGCCGGGCCCATTGCACGTAGTCGAGCACCACCGGCGCGTCCGGGCCGTCTCCGTCGTCGTAGGCGTTGGCGCTGTGCCAGGTCCAGAACGCCTCGGAGTCCGCCCACCGCACCGGGCCGCCGTCGCGGCGGATCAGCGCCACCCGGGTGCCGTCCTCGGGCTGCCACGCCAGCATCGACCCGCCGGAGAACGCGGCCGCCATGTCGAAGTACAGCGGGGCGACGACCAGCACCAGAAAGCGGCGGGTCAACGCCATGTCGTGGATCATCACGGGGCGGTCGACGCCGGTCACCGGCGTCGGGAGTCGTGTGACCTCGCCGTCGGCGCCGACGATCGCCCAAGTCAGGAACGGTGGCTCGAGCGCGTAGCAGAACACGGCCATCTCGCCGGTGACCGGGTCGATCTTCGGGTGGGCCGTCGTCCCCGCGGGGATGGAATCCGTCGAATGTCTCACGACCCAGGGTCTCCAGCTCCGGGGACAGCGCGTACGGGCAGGCCGACTCGGCGAGCGCGAGCAGGCGGCCGCCGTGGCGTACGACGTTGATATCGGGCATGTCCTTCTCCCGGCCCGCGAGCTCTGGACCGACCTCGGACTCGTCGGGGAGGTAGCCGGTCATCAGCCCGCCCCACAGCGCCCGACCCGCCCGTTCCTCGGCCAGCAGCGCCGGGGTGCGGACGAACCGGTTGGAGTACCGCACCCGGCCCTCCGAGACCCACACCCCGTGGACCATGCCGTCGCCCTCAAGCGGATAGATGTACGACCCGAGTGGTGTGAATCGAGGGTTCTGCCCGTTGCGCAGATAGGTCCCGGCCATCTCGGCCGGAAGCTCACCGACGACCTCGAGGTCGACCGCGTCCGACTCCTCGATCACGGGTGCGAAGATCCCGTGCAGGTGCGGGTCCTTCGCGACGTCGACGGGTTCCGGGGCGGGGCGAGCGCCCGTCACGAGGTCACCGGGCCCGGGCTGCCGTCGGCCGGCGCATCGGCCTGTTCCCCCTCGTGTTCCCCGGAGACGTGGTCGGGGTACCACATGGTGAACCGCACCGCCGCCACGAGGGCCAGTGCCGGGACCATCCAGTTGAGCAGCGTCGACGTCCCGGGGGCGAGCATGACCACCGCGTCGCAGAGCGCGTTGACCGCGAAGGCGGCGGCCCACACCCCGGTGATCACCACGTTGATGCGGTGGAAGGTGGGGCTGGTCCAATAGCGGCGCGGAACCGACTGGCGGGCGTAGTGCTCAGTGAACGGCTTCCCGATCGCCAAGCCGGTCAGCACCACCAGCGTCAGCACCCCACTCGAGAGCAGTTGCGCGCGGTTCTCCACCCACATCAGGTCGGCGCGGTCCACGACGAGGGCGAGGATGCTCAGCACCGCGAAGAACACCACGCTCACCACGTCGAGCAGACTCACCTCGCGGGAGCGCCACCACTCCGGCACCGCGAGCACCACGGCGGCGATCAACGCCGTGAGGGTCGCCCACTCCCAGGTCGTCGGCGCACACAGAACTGTGAAGATGATCCACGGCGCGAACCCGAGCACCACACCGAGCCGCATGACCTGCCCCCAACCGGTGTCTCCGCGCGACCACGCCGACCCCGCCACGGACCGTCACCGACAGCCCGTCCTGCTCGCCCAGTAGAGGAATCCGGCTTACTCGGACGCGGGTGGTACCGCCAGAGGGGCGCCGAAGTTATCACCCGTTCGGGGCAGGGACTGGCGGAACCGTCGGCTCGGCCGGTCACCGGGAGGTCGCGCGGTCGCCGCGCGGCCCGGAGCTCCGCGAGCGCGGTGACCGCCCCGGCCAGGAGCAGCAGAACGGCGGTCCCCCGGGAGGACCGCGGCGATTCCGCCGGACGTGGCCCGCTGGTCACCCACCGCCTCGATCACCGCCGTAGCGACAACGACTCCGATGCCGCCGGCCGCGGTCAGGATCGTGAGCGGCACGCTGGTGCCCTCCGCCGAGCGATCCGGCGGCAGGGTGTTCTGGACCGCCAGCTCCCCGAGCGAGTAGCCCATGCCCGTCGTCACCCCGACAGGGCGAGGGCCACGGCGTAAAGCAGCAGCGGCCCGGCGAAGCCAGCAGCACGAGCGACGGCGCGGCCCGCAGCAGCGCGACGGCCATGATGCGGGCCGCCGGGTGCCGGACGCTGAGCCGGCCCGCCAATGGTCCGCAGACCCCAGGCCCACCGAAGCCACGAAGAAAGAGCAGGCCCGCGATCGCTGCGGACAAGCCACGGACGTTCTGCAGCTCCAGGGTCGCGGCGAGGATCGACACCACGGTGCCGATGTTGGCGAGGAGTGCCGATGGTGAGGGGGTGCGTGAAGCGAGTGGAGTTCCACGTTCAGCTGGGCCACGCTGTAGTCGGGAGCGGACTCGCTGGGCCCCCTTCGCCGTTCGCCGGGCGCTGTTCCGACGTCTTCCAGCGCGACGTGGCGCCGGCGATCACGGTCGAGGTGGCACCTGCATCGGGTCGGCGCCCTCGGGTGAGGGCCGCATCGTGGGGCCGCACCACCAGCGCTGGATCGGGTCGGCGTAGAGCGCCTCGATTCCCGCTGCGATGCCGGGGGCGCGGCGGGTGGCCTCGAGCAGCCCCGACTGGCTCGCGGGTGTCGACACGGCGTCGCGCCGGACCCATGTCCCGCCTCCCCCTTCCGGTCCCCAGATCAGGACGTAGTCGCGGGCCATCCGCGGATCGGCCAGGAGACCGGAGCGGTTGAGCTCGGCCCAGCCCGTCCAGAGCCTGATGAACGTCGGTCGGACCTGGTCGAAGACGTGGTCCCGGAGACCGGCGGTGTCGTTGTTCTGCCAGTACCGCGCGATCGCCCGGTCACCGAGTCCGGCGAGGTCGACGAAGCGCAACCGACTGGTCAGGGCGGTGCCGCCACCGTCGACGGCGAGCACTGAGCCGTCGCGCACCCCGATCAGGTCGGCGTAGGTGTTGATCGTGAGGCCGGTGTTCAGGGCGATCCCGCACATCGGATCGGTGGGCTGGGCCCGGAACCGGGCGGCCTCGTCCGACCAGCCGATCACCGTGAGCAGCAGGACCGGGACGGCGACGGCGGCCAGCAACCGCCGGTGGCGCCATGTCGCACCGTTCCACAGGGCGGCGCCGGCCATGGTGGTCGCCAGCGCACCAAGCGGCCAGACCGGGGTCGCGAAGCGGTACTGCGGCATCCAGTCCGGCGCGAGGACCGCGAAGGCGACGAGGGCGAGGCTGAGGGGAACCGCCAGTGCGATGAGAGCCGGACGCACCCCGGGACGGCGGAGGCACGCGATCGTGACCAGCACGAGGGCCAGTGCGCACGCCGCCCAGCCCACGTAGGTCACCAGGTCCGCGGGGCGACCGAGGCCGTCGAGAGTGGGTGGGCCCTGCTCCTTCGCCCGGGCCGGGTTGGGCAGGAAGTCACCGAACACCGCCACCCGCCACACGAGGTAGGCAGCGAGGGGCACGGCGGCTGTCACCAACGAGACGACGACCGCCCGGACGGGGGCCGGGCCCCCGGTGGGCCGGAGCAGCAGCGCGACGGCGGGATACGCGGCCAGGTACAGCAGCCCCTCGGGCCGCGTCAGCGCCGCCAGCGCGGCCAGCGCCCCGCAGGCCGCCGCGACCCTCGGCTCGTGGAGTCGCCCGGCGCCGGCCGCACGGATCAGGACGGTGCCGATACCGACGACGGCGAGGGCCAGCAGGCCGTTCTCCAGGCCGCTGGTGGTCCAGATGGCGAACGACGGGATCGCCGCGGTCAGGACGCCCGCGACGGTCGCGACGAGCACCGGACGGTCGCTGACGGCCCGGGCCGCGGCGAGGAAACAGAGGAACACCCCGACCCCGCAGAGCCAGCCGAGGACCTTGGGGAGCGCAACGAGGTCAGACACGCCGAACCAGGCACCGTGATCGAACAGCCCCAGCCGGTGCGCGCCCACGAGCAGAGCCAGCCAGGCCGGGTCGGAGTAACCCTCCACCGCCGGGACGCCGGGTTGCAGCACCGGACCCGCCCCGGTCGCAAGCGACCGGGCGTACGCGAAGGTGATGCCCGCGTCGTCGATGATCCACTGCCCGTAGGACGCCGAGTGCAGACCGAGCACGACCGACGGGACGCCGACGGCTACGAGCCCGCCCCATCGTGTGCCAGCGCCCGCAACGGATTCGGCGTCCTCGACGTTGTCGGCATCGGCGGCGTCGCTCCCCGCCGATGCGGCCGGGACCAAGGTCATGGACGGAGGCCCCCGGTTCCTCAGCTTCTGCCGTCCCGGGGAATCAGCCCCGCGACGGGGCCGAGGTCTGGGGCCATCGCGTGAACGCAACTAAGCAAGTAATACTTGAGCGTATGGGCGTGACCGCTTCTCGACAAGGGGCACCGCCGCCAATCAGCAGCTGGCTCATCGATCGTGAGAGGAACCAGCCGAAGCCGCGAGCCCCCGAGGGCGGGTCCGCAGGTTCTGCTAGAGGCGTCGGCGCTCTCCTGGACGACACCCGCGAGCGGATCACCAAGAGCCTGGCGCAGACGCCGACCACGCGCGCCCTCGATGCCCTGCGCGACAGCGCCGAGCTCGTCGAGCTGCTGACCAGCTGGCAGTGACAGGCCGTGTACGCCGCCCGCTGCGACGGCGCGTCCTGGCAAGAGATCGGTATCGCGGTCAGGACTAACGGCGATGTTGCGCGAGCCGCGTACCTGACCGTGATCGACCGCCAAAGCCGCCGAGGCCGCGTTGGACGCCGCGGTGGCCGCGGCCCGCGCCCGCGGCGCGAGCTGGCGCACCGCGGCCCGCCTCGCCGGGATTCCGCACCGCGAGGCCGCCGTCCGCTGGAGCGAGCCGGGCGCCGGGCGCTCACTGTGAGCGGGCCCCGATGCGGTGCCGGCGGCCACCCCGGAAAACCGCGTCGTGGCCGGTGTCCTTGCTGGTCGGCCGGTTCGGGGATGACGTCGGCTTCCCCACCGCGCGCGCCGCGGGCCCGACCCCTGCCTCCCATCGGACACCTCGGATGCGGGGAGCCAGTGCGCCGGGGACGATGACCTTCGTGGCTGCCCCCCACCCGCCGCAGTTCCGGCGTCGCGCGGTCGAGCTCGAGGCGCCACACAGGGACCACCGTCCGGTGCCGACACACACGTGCTCGAGGGAAGGCCGCCCGCGCCGGGGTAGGTGCCGAAGTAGGAGTCGAACGACCGGTTCTCCTGTTGGATGACCCCCACGTGCTGAATCTTGTGAATCGCCGGATCGACCGGATGCGCCGCCGCGCTGACCATCGGCGCCAGGGTGGGTGCGGTTGGGGCGGCGCAGGCCCCGACCAACAACCAACGCCGCCAAACCCGGCGCACCCGCCGGCGACGACGACGGCTGATCCGCCACCCTCGTGGTAACAGCCGCGATCCTCGAGAACCTCCCGAGCATCGCCGGCCGCCGTCGCCTGAATCGGCCGCGCCCTGCGCGGCGGGCCATCAGCTCGGCCCCGCCGCGGAAAGTCAGGGCGTGCCTGTCGGAGAGGCGGCTGAGCTCACCGAGCTCACCGAGCTCACGGAGGCGGCGGCGGGTGCAGATCGCAGTGGTCGAGGCGTGCTCGCCATCCCGATGGAGGTAGGCGCGGGATTCTGTTTCGGACGCGGCGATCGGGACGATGCGTCCTGGGCGGTCTGGCGCTGCCGGTCGTCGCCCAGTATTCCCGGTAGGCGAGTCCCTGTAGACGTTCCGCGCGCGGGACGGTCGCGATCATGGATGGTCAGCACTTCGGTGGGTGCCGAGTCGCCGGTCGCCGTTCTGCTCGTCAGCCTGGGCGTTCGGCGGGGTGGTCGGCGGAATGTGCGGAAAGGTCGTCGAAGAGCTGGTAGGAGGCGATCAGCTCAGCGTCGGCGGCGACCGGGGCGGTGGTGCAGCGGTCGGCGATGCCGGACTGAAAGGCCGCGAACGCGGTGGAGGTGCCGAGCGGGTTGTCCTCCCCGTCGAGGACGGCGATGTGGACGAAGCTGACCTGGTCGTCGAGGCGGAACGTGGCGTAGTGCAGGCCCTCGGGCAGGGTTGTGGCCAGTTCGGCGAACACGTCTTCGACCAGTTGCGCATTGGTGTCGGCGTGCTCGGGAGCGGTGGCGTAGCGAACGATCTTGATGGTCGTCATCGTCGCGTCCCTGAGGTCGTGGGGATGGGTGCGTTTCAGAGTGCGCGGACGCGGTTGTTGCGCGCGTCATGGGTGAGTTCGACCAGCCCGA
Source organism: uncultured Actinomycetota bacterium (assembly GCA_963742855.1). Lineage (GTDB taxonomy): Bacteria > Actinomycetota > Actinomycetes > Mycobacteriales > Micromonosporaceae > CAVUNP01. The sequence continues at coordinate 47,126 of CAVUNP010000043.1, forward strand.
GTGCCTCGAGCAGCGGGGGCAGGTACATGCCGAACCGGCCGCGGTAGCCGTTGCGTAGCCCGTACCAGCCGCCGACGGGGTTGTCGGGGGCCCGACCGAAAGCCTCGACCGTGCCGGGTGCGGCGGACTTCTTCTCGTCGGCGGCGCCGAGGGGGACCCAATCGTCCTGCGCCTTGAGCCAGGCGTGCAGGTCCTCGACGGCGCTCAGGTGGTACTTCAGGGTCGTCGAGCCGACCTGGCAGACCAGTGCGGGCGGCTCACTGTGCTCGTCGCGGTACATCGTGTAGCTCGATGTGCCCGGCGCCGTGGCGAGATCCCAGGGGTCGGACTTCGTTCCGGTGGTCATGGGGACATCCTTCGGGGTCGCAGTCATGTGGTCGTCGCCGCCACGAAATGGGGCAGCAGCGTGGTCCAGCCGTGCCGGTTGCGGTCGCGCCCGACGTCCCGCGCGGCGGCGAGCCGTTCCCAGCCGGTGTGGGCGATCTCGATGCGGGAGGCGCCGTCGCCGTGGGGACGGAACCGGATCTCGACGTCGGTAGCGGCCTCGGGGGCGCTGCCGATGTGCCAGGTGTAGGCCAGCCTGGTCGGGGGCTCCCAGACCGTCACCCGCCCCCAGTCGTGCTCGACGCCCTCCCAGGTTCGTTCGAAGATCCGGCCACCGACGTGGCCCTGCAGGACGATCTGCTCGGGCCGGCCGGAGACGGTGTGGTCGGCCGGCCACCAGGAGCCGATGCGGGTGGTCCAGACGGTGAAGGCGTGCTCGGCGGGACAGGCGAGGTCGAGCTCGATGGTCAGCGGGCCGGCGGCCTGGCCGTCGGTGCGCGTGATCACGGCTGAGGTCCGGGAGTCGTGCGGGTGTTCTCGGCCAAGAGCCGGAAGCGGGCTCCGGCGTCCCCCCAGACGTCCTCGAGGTAGGCCCGCACGGCCTGCACCCCTTGCTCCTGGAGGTGGTAGATCCGGCGGGTGCCCCGGGCCTGCTCGGCCACCAGGCCGGCGTCCTTGAGCAGCCGCAGGTGCCGCGAGACCGCCGGGCGGCTGATGGTCATCGCCGCGGCGATCTCGGCGACCGGTTTGTCACCGGTGCTGAGCAGGCGCAGGATCGTGCGTCGGTTGACGTCGCCGAGCGCCTCGAACGGATCGCCGGCGGGGCCCGTGGCGGTCACAGGCTCACCCACCGGACTCGGCCCGCTGCTTGATGCCCGCGCCGAACTGGGTGAATGACGGGCCGAGGTCGGGCATCGAACGCCAGATCAGGCCCAGCAGCGGGCCGGTGTACTCCTCGCGCACCCGGAAGGCGGTGCCCCCGTCCGCGTCGGGGGAGACCTCGTGGGTGCGCACGCCCCGGAACAGACCAAGCGGCATCCCTCCACTGAACCGGAGGCGCCGGGGCGGCTCGAACGCGGTGACCCTCACCGGGAACGCGCGGCCGGGCGCGGCCTGCGGGCGGATCGTGATCTTCTCGCCCGGGGCGACGTCGCCCTCCACGGCGTCCACCCCTCAGTCCCACTCCGGCCGGTGTCGGGCGCCGCCGAGCACGTCCCACACCGTGTCGGGACTCGCGGAGAGCACCGAAGTCGCCTCGTAGTGCGGCATGGGTCGCTCCTCCATCGGTAACTCCTCGGTTACCGTAGCACGGAGGTTACGGATGCGACAGCTACAGCCCAAAACCTGGTGCTCGAGCAGATCGGTGCCGACAGCCCAGCACGGCGCACGACGGTCCGGGCGCGGCGGGCGACGGCCCGCGCCGGCGGCGCCGCGACCTACCGGCCCGGTCAAGCCCGGGCGGGTGCGGCCAGCCAGACCTGCACGCAGTTTCGGGCCTGCCGGGTCGAGAACACTCCGCTGAACCGTCCCGGGCACGCAACCTCACGGATTCTCACATCGACGAGCGAGCAGCGTCCAGCTGTGCCCTCTTCCCCACGGGTCGTCGTCGTCTCCGCCGCCGTCGGCGCCGGGCACGACGGTCCCGCCGACGAGATCGCCCACCGCCTCCGCGCGCGCGGGCATCAGGTTGCGCGCCGCGACGGCCTCTCGATCCTCCCGCTGGGTCTCGGGCGAGCGTTGCGCGAGGCCTATCTCGCCCAGCTGCGGGTGGCCCCGACGAGCTGGGCGGCGGTCCTCGCCGCCTGCGCCGGCGGTCGTCCCGCGGCGGGCATCCACCACGCACTCGATCGGCTCACCGATCGGACCGCGGCCCTGGTGGGGGGCGGCCCCACCGCCGCCGTGGTCTCCACCTATCCGCTGGTCAGCCAGCTCCTGGGTCGGCTTCGGGTCCAGGGACGACTGGACGCGCCGGTCCTGAGCTATCTCACCGACGCCGCCGTACACCCGTTGTGGCACCACCCCGGCGTCGATGCCGTCCTCGCGCCACATCAGCTCCTGGCCGCCCAGCTCCGCGCCTTCGCCCCCGAGACACCGGTGCTGCAGTGCGCCCCGGCGGTCGCGTCACGCTTCACCGCTCCCGTTCCCGCCGGCCGGGTCGCCGCGATCCGAGGTCGGCTCGGCGTCCCCGAAGGACGGCGGATAGCCCTGGTGACCTCGGGATCCACCGGCAGCGGCGACGTCCGCGCCAGCGCGGCCGACATCGCCGCACTCGATGTCGTGCCCGTGGTCGCGTGCGGTCGCAACGCCGCACTTCGCCGCCGTGTCGAGCGGCTCGGCGCCGGGCCCGTCCTCGGCTGGATCGACGACATGCCATCACTGCTCGCGGCCGCCGACGTCGTCGTGCAGAACGCCGGCGGTCTCGCGTGCTGGGAAGCGCTCGTCGCGCGACGCCCGGTGGTCACCCACCGGGCGCTGCCGGGCCACGGCGCCGCCAACGCCGCGGTCCTCGAGGTTGCCGGCCTCGTCCCGTGGACGCGGTCGGCGGCCGAGCTCGGAACGCTGTTGCGGGCTCCGGCCCGGCTCCCGGCACCACTCACCGGCTGCGACCCGGCCGACGTCGTCGAGCGCGCGGCCCGAGGTGACCTGTTCCGGTCGCCGGAAGCCGCGTCGGGTGCGAGCGAGGTCTCGCGGCTGGTGACCGCCGTGACGTCGCCGTCGGAGTCCGCCGGGGTGGCGCCATGACGCGGGTCCTCACCGCCCTGACCGGGTCGGCCGTCGGGGGTGCGGCACTGGCTCACGCCGCTCCCGCACTCGCGGCGATCGGGCCGCTGCGTCGTGCCCTCCTACCGGCCTACAGCGGTCGCGGCGATCCCGGCCACGTGGCCCTGACCTTCGACGACGGGCCGTGCCGCGCCTCCACGCCGCGGTTCCTCGAGCTCCTCGCCGAGCGGGGCGTCCGCGCGACGTTCTTCGTCCTCGGCTCATCCCTCGCCGAGGATCCGGGCCTCGGCCGGGACCTGGTCGCCGCGGGCCACGAACTCGCCGTCCACGGCTGGCACCACCGGCTGTTGCTGCGACGAGCCCCCGTCGCGGTACGCGAGGACCTCACCCGGGCCCACGATCTCGTCGCAGACCTCGCCGGTCGCCCGCCGTGCTGGTACCGACCGCCCTACGGCGTCGCCAGCACCTCGGCGCTTCGCGTGGCGACCGGACTCGGCATGCGCCCGGTCCTCTGGACCGCGTGGGGGCGCGACTGGAGCGACCGAGCGACACCGGATTCGGTCCACCGTGCCGTATTCCGGGTGCGCCAGCGCGGCGGCACCGTCCTGCTGCACGATGCGGACACCTACTCCTCGCCGGGCTCGTGGTCGGCGACGCTCGCGGCCTTGCCGGCGATGCTGGACACGTGGCAGGCGCACGGACTGCGGGTCGGGCCGCTGCGGGAGCACCTGATCGACCGGCCGGGTGAGCAGCTCGGGCGTCGACCGGCACGCTCGACGCGTACGACCTCGGCACCGCCGTGAGAACGCCGAGGACCCGCTGGCTTCTCGCCGGACCGCGGGGCTGGTCGCCCGAGCTCTACGAGGCCAGATCGGCCCCGAGCCGCTCCACGGAGAGCGTCGGGCGGATGGGTGTCATGACCTCACCTTGCTCGGTGAGCAAGGTGATCACGATGAGCGCTGCGGGAGCCCCTGCACCCGAGTGTCCCTGCGGGCCCGCACCGACGGCTCCCACCGCGAGGGGCGATGCCGGCCCCACGGTGGCCGACGACGAACACCACAACCTCAGGAGGGTGCGGGGGCCAACGCGGACATCGCGGCCCACTGATTCCAGGGCACTGTCCAATCGGAGATGTCACCATCAGCCGGTGTGAACGGTGTGGCGCTGCCGCTGACCTCGACGGGGTCGCCGTAGATTGCTTGGTCGTAGTAGCGCACGGCGTTGGCGGTGGAGAGGTTCACGCAGCCGTGCGTGACGTTCTGCGATCCCTGCACGCTGTCCGTCTCAGGATTCGCGTGAATGTATTCACCATAGTTGTCGATACGCACCGCCCAGTGTTCAGGCACATTCTCGTAGCCATAAGCTGGATTCGACATCAGCACGGTCGGGGCTTTGTCCATGACCACGTGGATACCGTTGGTGGTGTTGCGGTTGGGATCCGACTCCAGCCCGTAGCTCGCAGGCAAGCTCATCACCTGCTGCCCGTTGACCATGACCACGAGCTGATGGCTGTTGATGTCGGCCTTGACGATCTCGGCGCGGCCGATGATGAAGTGGCTGCTGACGTCTCGGGCGCCCCACACCCCGGCGCCGTCGTCGACTCCGAGCTGGTGCACGACCACGGCAACCTGGGTGCCGGGCTGCCAGTAGGCCCGTGGTCTCCAGTCCGCGCGCGAGCCACCGTTCTCGTCGGGCAACCAGGCCCACGACCCCGGGGTTGGTACCGAGGTCTGCACCTTCATCGCGCGCTCAGCCGCGGCCCTGTCACTGATGTGCTGGTCGAACTGCACGATGATCGGTGCGGCGATCCCCACGGTCTGGCCGTCATCGAGGTTCAGGGTCGCCCGCGTGGTCCGCTGCGGGCTCACGGTGGCGAACGACCCGGCCAGCGACACGACGCCGCCCCGGTCAGCGGCCGCCGCCCCCGTCCAGCGATAGCTGGTGCCATAGGCCAACCCCGCGGTGGCGCGCCAGCTCCGCCCGTCCGCAGAGACCGTGCCCGGCACCGGGGTGCCGTCGGCGCCGGTCAGCGCCACCGCCTGGAGCCGGGCGTGATCCACGGTGACCATGACAGGAAGATCCGGGGCCACGCCAGCCGCGCGATCGGCCGGGAACAACGCGACCACCGGAGCCGGCGGCGAGCCGGCGGCGATCGGGTCACGCGGACCTGACCCGGTCCGCGCCGGCGAGGCCGCCACCGACCACACCCCCACCCCGACCAACCCCACCAGGACCACCACCAGCCCCACCAGCGCAACCCTGCGGTACCTGCTCACAAAACGACCCCCGTGACCGATTCCACGGTCGACGAATTCGCCGCCGCCACACCAGACGGGCCCGATCATCGGCCTTTACGACGACGGCGACGTTACCCACTTGTCACCTCGAGGAGACGCGACGCCATGGGTCGACAGCAGCACCGAGTTCCCGAAGACCAAGTGCGGGAGAACCGCACCGAACCCATACCTCACGATAGTGCCAGCGTGTGAATCCGCGGTATTGCGGCCCGCAGACCCACCCGATTCACACGCCCCGTCGGACGCGCATCAATCAAAGTCTCCGGCGACCCAGGGCGCGTCGAATGGGCTCGTGTCGCGTCAGTTCGAGTGCGTCGCGGTCCGCCGGCGACCGGACGCCCTCGATGACCGGATGCGGCGGGCGGCAGCCGAACGCGTCCACGCCGGACCTCCAGCCGGCCGTCGATCATCGTGCTCGGCCCTCCGCCGCCCGTGGGTGAAGGAGGCCGGGACGTCGTCGCACCGTCGAGGCGAGCAGCTCCCCGGCGTGGCGAGCTTCAACGCGGCCGGTACCGCGGCTCGGAGCGGGCACGAGATACCCGCACCTTCCCGCCCCTAGGGTTCTCGTCGGGTGAGCGGCCCGGGGCCGTGGTCGACCGACCGTGTGGCTGGAGCGCGCGGGCCTCATCGGCCACGAACAGCGTCTCGAGCCGCGCCTGCCGATCGCGGACGCCGCGCCGGCACCATCGGCCCACCCGGATGATGACTTGATGGAGCCGACTCGCTCACGAGGCCCTGAGCGAGACCTGTGTGCTGCCACCATCACCCCGTGGTCGCCGCGGAGCAGGGGAAGCCGCCGCTTCACCCTGCCCGCTCCGCGGCCAGCGCCCTGCTGCTGGCATGCGGTGCGGTCTTCCTGAGCTCGTGCGGCGCGTACTTCCTCGTCTACCCCCACGACGATCCGCTCGTACGCCTCATGGCACTCGCCGCCGGCGCGATCGGGGTGGTGCTGTTCTCCGCCGGCAGCACCGGCATCCTCGACGCTCTGCGCTCATGCCGACCTTCGCGGCGCACCCACTCGCCGAGACGACCCGGCGACCCATCACCGCTCCCACCGTCCGCATGACCGACGGCCCCGACCGCCCCCGCCCACCGGCCCCCGGCCACCGGCGGCCAGGCAGCGTCCGCCAGATCAGGCTGGGACCGTCGGCCCTGTCCACCACGAACCCCCGGGCGGCGCCTCGGCCAGGCGGCCAGCGATAGCGGGTTGCTCGCCGACACGCTGATCGGACCTGACCCGGCGGAGTGCCCGGCGCCGAGCGAGCCACAACGAGGGCGCGTTCTCGGGAACTCTGCAGCTCTGGCGCGTCCCGAGCGCGCCCCCCTTGCTCGCGAGGGCGCGATCCACCGTACCTGAGCATCACGGGCACCGGCGGTGCCACGCGGACGCCGTACGCAACACCGCCGGAGCCCCCGTCCTCGCGGTCGCGACGCTCGTCGTGGGGCCGCCCCTTCCCGTGGCCATCCTGAGCCTGCTGTTCACGGGCGGCACGCCGCTGGCTCTGGTGCTCGCGCTGACCATCGGGCACCCCGGTCTCCGCCCTCGAGCTTGGACGACACGCTGGCCCCGACCACGCTCGTCGTGGAAACGATCGTGCCGGAGGGACCGCCGGCTGGTGTCCCGCCAGAACACTCCCCAACCCATGACCGAGGAGGGCCCCCAGCTCGATCCTCGCGACGTTCTTCCCGACCACGCCATCGTCTTCACAGTTTCCCGGCACGGGCCAGATCAGCGGAACGGTCAGTGACGGCGGGAACCGAGCAGGAACTGACGGCGGGTCCGGTGCATCGGGCCGGTCGGGGGCGGTTGGCTCCGTCTCGACGGCGTCCATGTCGCGGTGAGGCGCCGGTGCCCGCACCCTGGGGAGTCCGGGCGCATATGGCAAGGGCCCGTGGGGCCGCGTTCGCGAGCAGGAGGGTCGGCGACCGCGGATCCGAGAGTCCGGAACATCCTCGCTGCTCGACCTCGCCGGGTGACCGGGGTCGCGGATCGACCTGGCGCGGGCGGTGCGGGCCGGAGGTGCTCATGCGGAACTCATGAGCACGTGACCACACTGCACAAAGCGGGTGGCCGGATCGGTCTCTGGCTTCGCCGGGCGGGAGCCGGAGCGGAGGGCCGCGGAGCCCCGCCGACCCGCCGCCTCCCCCCGACGGCTGGAGACCGGAGATCACGAGGGCGCTCCCAGGGAGGGCCGAGGTGGCCGATTCGCCAGCGGATCCCCCTCGCCTGCCCCCAGTTACCCACCAGGGGCGCGCCCACGGCGTGGATGGGTCACGCCCCGCCGTGCCATCGCCTCGCTCGTCCACTGAACGACACATCCCGGCCGGCAGCGCCGCCCCGGCCTCGCCGGGCGAAGCCGCGGCGCCCTCGCCCGCCCCAGGATCCCTCGCCGAGGACACATCGACCTCGCCGAAGGTCGGCCGCCTACCCGGTCGTTTGCTACGCGTGCTGCTCGGGTTGCTCTCGGCGCTGGTCCTGTTGAGCTCCGGGGCCGCATGGGTGCTTCAACACCGGGCGGGCGCCGCCAATGTCATCACCACCGCGAACGTACCGGTCACCGCAGCCCAGAACATCCTTCTGGTCGGACTGGACACACGCACCGACGCCCACGGCAACCCGCTGCCCGCCGACCAGCTCGCGGCCCTGCACGCCGGGAGCGCGAGCGACGGCGGCAACAACACCGACACCATGATCTTGATCCACATCCCGGCCGGGGGCGGCGCAGCCACCGCGTTCTCGATCCCGCGGGACTCCTACGTCGCGCTGGCCGGCGACTTCGGCACCCACAAGATCAACACTGCGTACGCCTACGGCGCCAATACCGCCCGCAGTGCGCTCGCCGCGCAGGGCGTCGCGGGGGCGGCGCTCGAGGTCGCCGTGGCCGAGGCCGGGGCCCGCGAGGCGATCGCGACCGTGCAGAACCTGACCGGCCTAGCCATCACCCACTACGCGGCGGTCAACCTCGCCGCTTTCGAGGCGGTCAGCAACGCGGTGGGCGGCGTGCCGGTCTGTCTGGCTGCGCCCGTCAGGGACGACTACTCCGGCGCGGACTTCCCCGCAGGGGTCCAGACGATCAGCGGGGCGGCGGCGTTGGGCTTCGTGCGCCAACGGTATGGCCTGCCGAACGGTGACCTCGATCGAATCCGGCGCCAGCAGGCGTTCATGGCCGCACTGAGCAACAAGCTGCTCTCCGCAGGCACCCTGACCGACCCGTCCGCGCTGGGCGGGGTCCTGCAGGCCGTCGACAACGATGTGGTGCTCGACCAGAACTGGGATCTGCTCTCCTTCGCCGCACAGCTCCACGGGCTCTCGGCCGTCGCCGTCACCTTCCGCACCGTGCCGACCGGGAGCACCGACCTGCCCACCCCCGCCGACGGCACAGCCGTGGCCATCGACCCCGCCCAAGTCCAGACCTTCATCCAGAACACGATCAACCCGGCCCCACCACCACCCCCCGCCGGCGATTCCGGAACTGTTCACCCTGACCAGCCGACCGCCCCACCAATCCCACAAGACCCGACCACGGCGGCCCCGATCAACGCCGCTGCCATCCCGTGCGTCAACTGAATCTCCGACGGCCCGTGACCGATGACGGATTCGACGATCGGCTGCTCGGCCCGCACTCGGCCGGGACCACGAGAATGCATCGAATCGGTCGCGGTCGACCACGGCCGCATCACACGGCGGGCGGGGGGGGGGCGGCGGGCGGCGGGCGCGTCACCAGACGACACAACCCACCAGGTTCCGTCACCTTCCACCTTCGCCGCAGCCGGGCCCGGCGCCGCGCCGGTAGACGCCAACTTGGAGCCATCGGGGCGATCTCGCCGTGGGTGTAGGAGAGCGGGGGCCGGCGGCCCCGTCGTCTCCCCGGTCGCGCCCTAAGCCACCGCCACCGCCACCGCTGCGCTGTCCCGCGGCGGCCGACGTCCTACTGATGCCCCTCGGTCTCGAACTACGCCCCGGGCGCCTGCTCCTCCGACACGGTCGCGCCGGTGCTGCGCGACCACCCGGGCTGGCCCTCGGCGACCGAGCCGCTGCGGGTCAGGAGGGGCGGCCGGGTGCGCGGGGCAACGGGACAGAGACGAAGTGCCCGGTCCAGGCAGCCTGAGCTCCGGAATCGCCGATGCGGTAGACGGTGAACACCGATCCCACAGCGACCACCACCGCCAGCACCGCTAACACCACGCTGAGCGCGCGCCCGCCCGGGGCCGAGCGCGAGCGCGCCGCGACCGCCGCCCCCGGGCCCTCTCGACCCGCCCCGACAGCGACGCCCGCGTCGAGGTCGGGGCGCCGACGGTGTGCGAGCACCTGCCGGGCAGCGAAGGCCAACGCCACCACCGCCAGCCCGACCGCCCAGGGCAGCATCGTGTCGCCCAGCTGGACGTGGACGCCCAACAGCGGGGTCGCGGGCACCCGGCGCTGCAACCAATGCCCGGCGTTAGTGGTCACCGGGACCGAGACCAAGCCGATCAACGCCAACGCCGCGGTCAGCACGCTCAGGTGGCGTCGAGCCGCGGGCCAGAACGCAACCAGCAGCAACAGCACCGCGGTCAGCGGTATCAAGACCACCACGAGGTGCACCAGCAGCACGTGTGCCGGTAACCCGTTGATCACAGTCATGCCGGGAGCCCCCCGTCCGAACGCCTGCGAGCGTGTAGGAACCGGTGTCGGTTCCGCATGAACTCGCCGCGCGGACCATCAACCCCGGCAGGTTCGTCAGCAAGCTGGTGTGCGCCAGCACCAGCAGGACCACCGAGGAAACACGGCGGCTCCGCGTGCCGATCAACGCCACGACCACCACCGGCATCCCCGACATGCGACGCGCCTGGGCCAGTCCCTCCGCGAGCGGCCCGAAAGTTGGCCCCCCTCGCCGCCGCGCCGCCTTGCTGGGCGTCAAGCTCGCCGCACGGGCGCCCGAAACCCGCCCTCGGCCGCTGGACGCTCGACGAGGCCTGTCGGGTGCGGCCGGACTCCCATCAGGATCAACACCCCGGTCAGGCCGATCACCCGCCACCACCGACGGGTGACCGGGTCCGCGCCGGGACACCCGACCGGCGGCCGTCCCCGTCCCAGCCAGCGCCGAGCCCCCGACCCCGAAACCGGGCGAGGTTGGGCCAGCATCCTGCCGAGCCAGGTAGGTCACGCGGTCACCGGCGTCCCTGTGGGGGCCGGAGCGAGAGCGCGAGCCGGGGACAGTCACGCACGGCCTGCCGGGCCGGCGCGTCGAGGCCCGGCGGCACGACCGGGTCGGGGCCGACCCGGGGAACCGGGTAGCCCCACGGATCCTCGTCGAGCAGCTCGGGGAGGAGCTCCACACAGACCCCGCGGGCGTCGCAGCGGGTCCAGTCGATGTGCAGCCGCGGCCCGGTGCTCACGACGTCCGCCACAGGCAGCGACCACGACGGTGGGCCGCGGCGTCCTCGGCGAACACCCGCAACGCCGAGCGCACCAGGCGGGCGGTCCCGTCGGGATGCCGGCACGCACCGCGCCCCTCGACGAGATCGGCCAGGTCGCGGGCCCGGGTGAGGGCCACGGGCGGCGCACCGCGCACGAGGGCGTCCATCCCGGCGGCCAGGGCGGGTAGCCCGAACCGGCACGGCCCGCACTGCCCCGCCGAGGCGCCGGCGAGGTAGCCGACCAGGCGCGCGGTCTCGGCGAGCCCGCAGGTCCCTGCGGGCAGCTCGAGGAGCACCCCGGCGCCCGGGGTGGCGCCATGGGGGTGCAGCGCGGCCCGGGACAGGCGTCCGTCGCGCACCTCGTCCGGGGCCAGCCACGCGCCGTGGTACCCGCCGATGAGCACCGGCCGGTCCTGCTCCTCGTCGAGGACCTCGGTGAGCCCGACGCCGTGCTCGAGCTCCACGACGCGGCGGCCGCGGTGGTCGTGCACCGTCGCCAGCACGGTGCCCGGCTCGGTGTCGGTGCCCCGCGCGCGGAACGCCGGGACCCCCGCGAGCCCGATCACGGCGAGGTGGGCGAGGGTCTCGACGTTGCTCACCACCGTGGGCCGGCCGTCGAGACCGCGCTCGGTGATCCGGCGGGCCTTGTCCGCCGGGCGGGGAGCGCGCCCCTCGAGCGCCGCGAGCACGGCGGTCTCCTCGCCCGCCACGAACCCCGGCCTCGCCGCGACGACCCGGACCGGCGGCTCGGGCAGCCGGGCCCGCCGCCGCTCGTCCGCGGCTGCCCGGACCGCGCCGAGCACGTCGGCGCGGACGTAGGCGACGGTGCGGCGGGCTCCGATGACGTCCGCGGCGAGCGTGAGGCCGTCGAGGACCAGGTGCGGGGAGCGGAGCATCAGCGCGCGGTCCTTGCTGCTCGCCGGCTCGCCCTCCGCGCCGTTCGCGACCACGACCGGCGAGCGCCACCGCGACGTGTCGGCCGCGGCCTCGAGCTTGCGCCACAGCGGGAAACCGGCGCCACCGCGTCCGGTCAGGCCGGAGGCCCGGACGTCGTCGAGGGTGAGTGACGCCGGGGAGCCGTGCCGGTCGCGGTGGGCCGCGAGGCTGGGGTCCTCGGCGTCGAGCAGGCCCGCCCTCGCCGTCGTCGTCATCGCCGGCCCTCCCCGCTGCGCGGAGCGGGCAGTGCGCCGCGGCGGACCGGCGGCTCCCCCTGCTCGGCGAGCCACCGCGAACCCGCCGCGACGACCACCGCGATCCCGGCGACGAGCAAGGTGCCCACCAGCCAGGTGGTGCCGATGTCGGTCCCGGACAGCACGACGTGCACGAGAGCCACCACCCACAGCACATAGGAGAGCCCGTGGATCCGCCGCCACCACCGCGGCGAGAGCCGGGTCCGCACCAGGCTGGTCACGACGACGGCGGCGATCAGGTCGAGCGCGACGGCTCCGAGGCCGTAGCCGACCGGGTGGAGCGTGCGGCCGGTCGGGAGCACGAGGTCCAGCCACGAGAGCTCCGCATACGGGTCCAGGCGCAGCGTGAGCACGTGAACGGCCACGAAGACCACGGCGAGCAGGGCGATGCTGCGGTGTAGGGCGACCACCGCGAACCGCGGCAGACCGGGTAATGGCCGCGCCGACCAGGTCACGATGCCGAGCACGAGCACCCCGCTGAGCAGGACGAACGCGACGACCCCCGCGCCGCGGCCCGCGTACCACAGTGCCCCGGTCACCGGGGCACCCCGGACGCCTCGACACGGCTGGCTTCGGGATCGGGCCACCCTCCGGTGCACAGCACCCGCCCGGACCGGGTCACCAGCCGGGCACTGACCTGCGCCTGCCGCAACCAGGGCAGCGCCTCGGGTCCCCGCACGATCGCGGCCGTGCTCGCGGTGTTGGCCTCCACGCACGTCCCGGCGCTCACCGTGACCGTCCGCCAGACGTCGTCGACCGGAAGCCCGGAGCGTGGGTCGACGATGTGGTGGACCGCCCGCCCCGCGCGGGTCCACCGGCGGGCCCGGGTGCTCGACGTCGCCAGCGTCCCGTCCGGTCCCAGCCGGACCGCCTGGACCGGGGTATGCGGCCCGAGGAGACCCGGAGCAGCTTCGCGTCATGGAGACGGCTGCACGCCCGCTCGACCTCACCGGTCACCTCATCAACGAGCCCGCAGGCCGGGTCGGGCACCACGAGATGCGCCCGCGTACTCCACGCCGTCCAGTCCACGGTGTGGGCGCTGGTCGTCGCGAGGCCCGCGACGATCACGAGCCCGACGATCGGGCGTGGCCCAAGCCCGAGCCGCCGCCGCCCGAATACCCACCGAGGCTGCTTCCCGGCGACGGCGCCCAGCCATTTCCCGAGTCGCCCGGGTCGCTGCTGCCCGCAACGGTCCCGCCCGAGCCCAAGCCGCCCGACGGGTCGCTCGGCGAATACGGGTCGGTCGTCGTCGGCGGGGCGCTGGACGTAGCGGGCGGCGACACCGATGGGGTCGACGCGGTCGCCGGCGCGTTCGAAGCGGCGAGCCCCGCCACGACCAGCGTCGCCGCCGCCGCACCGGCCGCCACCACTCCGGTCACGAGCCGGATACGACGATGCCCCAGGGCGCGCGCGTCCTCGACCATGCAGCACCAGTCCTTCCCTCGCAGGGAGACCCACCCGACGGCGTCCTCGCCTACTACACGTTTGTAGGCCCTCCAACTGAGAAGACGGTGAGGAAAACCCACGCCGGGCCGGTGGGTGGAGCTCGACCGCGCGCGAGCCACGGAACTCCACGAAATCAAGCAGGGGCTCCATGAGAGAACGGTGTGGAGCGAGTGAGATCGCCTCTCCGACGCGTGTACTTCGTGTCAGGCTCCGTGATGCGCCCTACCGTCCGCTAGCAGGCGGTTTGTCGGCAGTGCCGCCGATCTTGAGTGGCCCTTACAACCCCGACCTGACCCCGCCGCCCGGCACGTCTTCGTTCTTGTTGATACCAGTAGCGTTCTGCGGACAGTCGATGATCAAGATCGGACGCACCCTGTCCGGCGGCTGCGTCCATGATCGATCCCTCAGAAGTGACCCGTGAGCCGCAGGGCGAGCGCGACACGACCGACGGTGCGCACCGTGGGACCGAGGGTTAACCCGTTCTACTCGGCAGCGGCGCCAGTGAGCGGTGTGAACGGGCGCCATCGAAGGACAGCCGCCGCGGCGGTCCGACCTCAGAGCACGCCCCGTCGCCTCCGGGCGCGAGCCCGGACCGAGAAACAGCGAGAGCACAGCCGAAGCACAGAATGCGCGCCCAGGCTGGGGAAATGACGCCACCGGTGATCCGCGCCGCCGCGCACCGGGGTGTTCACCGGCCCGCATCGGTGGGCGCCGAACGCCACGGAACCGAGCAGGGGATCGTTCGCCGGACGCCGGGCCGGGTCCGTCGGCTCCTCGTCGCCGCGGCGGTCGCGCTCGTGGTGGTCGAGGGAGTCTTGGTGGCCCCCCAGGTCGGGCGCGCCGTGACGGCGCTGTCCGCCGCTGACGTGTACTGGCTCGTGGCAGCCGGACTCGCCACGGCCGCGTCGATGAGTATGTTCGCCCGTGGGCGTCGCCGGCTGCTGGCGGCCGCCGACGTAGGCGCCCCCGCCGGCGGAATGCTCGTAGCGGTCTACGTGGCGAACGCCTTCCACCTGACGCTGCCCGGCGGCGCCGCCTTCTCGACGGCCTACACCTACCGCTGGATGCGGAGCCGGGGAGCCACCCCCGCGGTGGCCACCTGGGTGCTCGCGACCGGCGGGGTGCTCGCGACCGGGGCCCTGCTCGTGCTCGGCCTGACCGGTGCGCTGCTCATCGGCGAACGCGGTGGCGGCGTCGACATCGCCCTCGAGCTGGCGGGACTGCTCCTCGCCGTCACCGTGGCGTATCGCGTCCTGCGGCATCCGCGGCTGGTCCGCGCCGCCTGCCTGCGAGTGCTCACCGCCCTCAACCGCCTCCGACGCCGGGCCCCGAGGGCAGGGGCGGCAGCGCTCGACAACCTGCTCGGCCAGCTGCGGGCGATGCCGGTCCGCCCGGTGGACTGGTTCGCCGCCTCCGGCTACGCCGTGCTCAACTGGGCGTTCGACATCGCATGCCTCGTCGCGTGCACGGCGGCGCTGCACGTGTCTGGACTGACCGTCCCGCTCGTCCTGGTCGCTTACACCGCCGGCATGGCGACCTCCGGGCTTTCCCCGCTACCCGGCGGGATCGGGCTCGTCGACGGAACTCTCGTGCTGGCTCTCGTCGCCGGAGGTGTCCCCGCAGCGAGCGCGATACCCGTGGTCCTGCTCTACCGCCTGATCAGTGTGCTCGGCGTCGTCGCCGTCGGGTGGATCCTGTATGCCTGCGGCGGGGAGAAAGCGCTGACCACCACCCAGCTGCCTTCAGGAGAAATACCCATCGTTCGCGGGCACGACCACCGGCGGGCCTGCGGGTCGACCCCAGCAGGGGCATCGCCGGATGTCTCATCGGCTCCGGCGCAAGACCAGCCACCGGCGACCCGTCTGCCTGTCTGACCGCGGTCACTGCCCCGGGTCGCGCGGTGAAGGAGATTGGATTTGCCGCCCGCGCCGGTGAAAACCGCTCCGGGCCGATCCCTGCCTAGAGTCGCGCATGATTCGGCTGGTCCAGCGTCCGTGGCGGGTCGACGTCCCAGCTCAGCTCCGAGGTTCCGGCGCACCCGCTGGGCGCCGGCTCGCTTACCCAAGCAATGTCGACGAAAGCCGTGGAGATCGAGTTGAGCTCGTGGTGATGCGGCGAGTTCGGCCTCCGAGTTCCGACGAGGTCACGGACCAGGTCGAGGCTCGGCGGTGGTGGTGTCGGGCCAGCCCGTCCGCACGGCCGGCGAAACCAGCAGCGACCAGGACCTCGAGCAGCCGGGCGAGCGTCGGCCCGGCGGGCCGGCGGGCATGACGGTGAGGTCGTCGCGTAGAGCGCACCGGGCGGCAGATCCCCCGTCCCCCGCGACAATAGTGCCGGCTTCGACTCCGCAGCGGTGGCGGTCCAGGTCGGTCGGATCTCGGTGCGGCGTCGGCAGATCGGCTGGTCGTCGTTGAGGCCGGGCAGCATGCCGTGGTGCCCGCAGCCTGGGCAGGTGCCGGCGGTGCGGACCGCGGCGTGGAAGCAGGTGCCGCAGATCCCGCCCTCGGGCCAGCGGGTTCGCAGCTTGCCGCGCCGCAGCGGTCGCAGTGCGCGGTCCCGGTGGTCCGTGGCCGACCCCGGTGCCGGGTCGCTCCGATCGGATCAGGGGTCATCGACGATCCGGGCGCGCATCGGTCGGAGCTCGTTCATCGCGACGACGTTCGCGCCCCCGGAGCCGCCCGCCCCGCTGGTGCCGGTGCGGCGGGTCTTCTTCGCGTCGGCGGCGGTGGTGGTGATCAGGTCCTCGATGCCGCACTCGAAGACGTCGCAGAGCGCGGCGACGACCTTGAGCGAGACCCGTTCCGGGCGGCCGGTGACCAGCCGGTAGACCTGCGAGGGGGACAACTCGATGCCGCGCTCGCGCAGCAGCGGCGCGAGATCGGTGCTGTTGTGCAGGCCGCGGCGGGCCATCAGCTCGGCCAGGTGCCAGTGGTAGTCGACGTCGCGCTTCATCGGCGACCACCATGCCCGGGCTCGGACCGGGCCGTGCGATTGGTGGCGCTATCGCTGGTTTGATCGGTGGCGCTATCGGTGCCGAGGGCTTCGGCGAGGACGGTGTCGAGGGCGTGGCGCAGGGTGCGGGTGCGGTAGTCCGCGGAGACGTGGGTGTAGATCGCGGTGGTGGAGGCGTGCTCGTGGCCGAGCTGGTGCTGGACGAACATCGCGTCGATCCCGTCCTCGAGCAGGTGGGTGGTGTAGCTGCGCCGGAACGAGTGCAGGTCCAACCCGGGGAGAGGCCCAGCTCGTCGCGGTAGCGCCGGAACCGGGCGCCGAGAGCGGCCTCGGAGACCAGGGTGCCGCGCTCGGTCGGGAACAGGTCCAGCCCGGCCGGCTCGCCGGCTCCGGAGAACAGCGGCAGCCCGTGCGGGATCCAGTGCTCGACGATCTGCGCCGACCAGCCGCGAACCGTCAGCACGGTGCGACGCTTCGGGGTCGATCCGGCGTGGGCCTTGCCGGGACGGACCTCGAGGGCGCCGTAGCGGCCGAACTCCTTGGCGTGCGGGTTGCCGGAGAAGTCGACGGTCTGCCGGGTGTTCACCCGTGGTGGAGCAAACCAGGTGGGGCTCACCGCGCAGGTCACCGAAGAACTCGTCGACGTGGGCTCGCGCTGGACACCATCGCTGCCCGGGCCCGGTTGGCGGCTTGTTGTCCTGGGACGGGGTCCCTGCGCGCCTCGGTCGGTCGAGTTCTCGTGTCCTGTCCGGACGCGTCCTATCCGGTTGGTCCTGATGTGGACGTCGGCGAACTGTTGCGCGATCCTGTCTCTCGCCGGGCTGGACCCCGCTCGCATCGACGTATGCGACGGTTGAAACAGCGGTCGATTGGGGGGCCGATGCAAGGCATGACTCACGAGCAACTTCTCGCCCGAGAAGACATTCATCGCGCTCACATGTTGATCTGCAGAACGCGAGGTCTCAGCGCGGAGGAGAGCGTCAGAGCCCTTGCTGATGAAGCGGCGAGCGCGGGGATGTCTCTGCACGTCGCCGCGATGGGCGTACTCGCCCGGCGCCCGGTGGAAGAAGACCTGCTGGGGGCCGCCACGCACGAGGCCTGCGTTGCAACCCGCGTTTCAGCACACGACCACGTGCAGCAACGCCTCCCGCGGACGACCGACGCTCCTAGCCGATGGCAGTGCTGACCTGCTCGAGCACCCAACGCCGGCTGCTCAGCGCGAGACGGACCAGCCCCGCGACCCCCTCGCGGTCGCCCAGCACCGCGTCGACCTCGGCCATTGCTGCCCGCGCCTCACATGACCCGTGCCGCGGCGTACGGCGGCGCTGAGCCGGTCGGCCAAGACCGCGTCCGGGTAACCGAAACACCAGATCAGGGTAATGCCACGGGCGCGGGCTGGGGCTCGGGGTTCTTTGGTTGGCTGGTGAGGAGGGCCCGGGCGCGGCGGCCGACGGTTTTGAGCGGGCCGGGGAGGTTGCGGCGCAGCCGGCGGAGGGTCTCGACGGCTTGCTGGCGCCAGGTGGGTTCCGGAACCCGCACGGTCGCGGCGCCGCGGTGGTGCGCGGCGAGGGCGCGGCGGGCCACCTCCTCGGGGCTGGTCCAGAGCCGCCCCGACACCTCGGTGGTGTCCTGGCCGAGGCGCTGGTGGAACCCGGTGCGCGTCCGGCCCGGCCAGACCGTGGTGATCGTGACCCCGGTCGCGCCGTGGGCGGCGAGCTCAGCGCGCAGCGAGGCGTCGAGGGCGTCGGTGAACGCTTTGCTGGCGCCGTAGACCGCGAGCATGGGCGCCGGGCGGGCCCCGGCGGGGCTGGACACGGTGACAATGCCGCCGTGGCCGGCGGCCAGCATGCCCGGCAGCACCGCGCGGGCCAGCCGGGCCACCGCGAGCACATTGACCCGGACCGTCGCGACCAGCGCGTCTCCCCTTACCGCGGGCGCGGCGCCGTCTTCGGGGGCAGTGGACTGCGGGTGGTCGGTGAAGGGGCCCCAGTGGCCGGTGGCGGCGTTGTTGACCAGCAGCTGCATCGGGTGGGTGCGCAGCCGGGCCTCGACCTCATCGATCCCGGCTGGGGTCGAGAGGTCCGCGACCAGTACCTCTGATGGTCCCGGCAGCGTGGCCGCGACACTGTCCAACGTGGCCCGGTGGCGGGCGATCAGGAGCACCGCGTAGCCCGAGGCGCTCAACTCCCGTGCGAATGCCTTCCCGATCCCCGAGGAGGCGCCGGTCACCGCCGCCCACGCACCAGGGCTCAGCGAGGTGTCCTCCAGATCGAGGTGGCTGGATCGGGCAGCGGGGCCATCAGCCGAGACGCTCACCCGATCGAGTTACCCGCAAATCGTGTCCGAAACCATCATCGAGGGAACAATTCGGCCCCCGTTCATCATGTATCTTCGGCCTGATTCCCGTTCTTTCCGTCGAAGATTGTCCTGCCGGGAACCCGGTTGCCGACCGGCGCCCGGGACGCGCCACCGCTCAGGACAACTTGGGCGGCCTCCAGGGCGGCGCGAATCGGTCGCTCATCGGGTGGTGACGGCCAGGAAGTCACGTTGGGAGGGCACGAGGTAGCGGTCGGTGGGAGGCTGCATCGCGGGGAGCAATCGGGTGCCGGTCCCCGACGTGCGGGCCTGCCCGGGGCCATAGGTCATGTAGGTGACCATTGCGGGGTGGATGTCGAGCTGCATGCCGCGTACCGCGCCGGCGGCACTAAGACTGCTGGCCAGATCAGCCAAGGTGATCTTGTCGGCGGCGAGGTAGATCAGGTTGCCGTGGGCGTCGATGCCGAGCCCGGAGCGCCAGGTGTACTGGGACTGGTCGCCGCCCCACTCCCCGCCGGAGTTGGTGGTCAGGCCGGGCACCGGTGCGCTGCGGTCGACGATGAGGTCGAGGTTCTGGCGCACGGCGGCCACATTGGGGGCCGGGCCGATGTCGCGGCCCCAGGCGCCGACGTCGACTCGCCCGGAGGCGTCGATGACCAGGGAGGCCGCGCCGGGGCGCAACGGGACGATCTCGCGCCCCCCGGTCTCGTAGCCGCCGCGGGCGTCGTGGAGCTTGAAGCCTGCGTTGAACGTGGCCAGCAGCGTGGCACGGTCGGCGGGCGGGACCTGCGCGTCGAGCCCGTCGACGCTGGTCTGGCGGCGCGACGGTGCGGGGTCCTGGGTGCCGGCGACGAGTCGGGTCCGCACGAGGGACTGATCCATCCATGCGATCCCGACGACCACGCTGGAGGCAGGCAGTGGCCGGAAGAATGCGGTCTCCACGGGCGCCCGCCCGCCGATGCGCTGCACCGACGGTTCCCACCGCGCTTCGGAGGGCAGCTCCGAGTGCCGGTTTGTCGGGAGGGCCGGGGGTCCGAAGACCGCCGGCGCCGGGGGCGGCGCCGGCGCGGATGGATTTGGGATCGCCGTGGGGTCCGGTGCCCCGGCAGCGGGCTCGTTGTGGGCGTACCAGAGGTTCTCGGCGAGGTTGACCACTCCGCTGCCACCGTGGTCGCGTACCCACTCGATCAGCCGGACCGAGGTGCTGGCCTGGCCAGGCGCCACCAGGGCCTGTCGGATGGAGGCGCCCACCGGCACCGCGGCCACGAGCAGCGTGACCGCGAGCATCAGCAGGGCCAGCCGATAGGGATGGCGACGCCAGGACCGACGTAGCGGGCGCTGGGGGGAGTCGTCGGAGGGGGCGGGCGGGACCTCGTCCGGCGGCAAGAGCTCAGGCATGCCGATACTCCTCAGGGGCGCCGCGCCAGCAGCGGCGCCGCACTTGCAGGTCGACGGC
Source organism: uncultured Actinomycetota bacterium (assembly GCA_963742855.1). Taxonomy (GTDB): domain Bacteria; phylum Actinomycetota; class Actinomycetes; order Mycobacteriales; family Micromonosporaceae; genus CAVUNP01. The sequence goes on from CAVUNP010000043.1 coordinate 67,225, forward strand.
CCTCAGACCCGTCGAACCCGCACCGCCGATCGCGTCTCGCCCGCAGACCGGGCCCGGGAGGATCGCCTCCGGGCTGCCCCTCGTGGAACCTCACCCGGATGTGTGTCACTACGCCATTCTCCGCCTGAACGATGTGCCCGCGATGAACGCTCTGCTGCTCGCCCCTGCACCTCTCATCGTCGAAACGTTCGCCACCCACGATGCTCCCTGTCGGCGCCAGCTCGGCCGGGCTCGCTCTGAGGGTCACTCGGTGCGGGGCTCCCGATCTGCCGGGCGAGGGCCGCGGGGACCGGCTCGGGGGTCGGGCGCACCCAGCGTCGCTTCGCCTCGCTCGGTGGCCGTCGACCGGACACGGTGAGGTGCTCGTGGTCGACCACACCGTCGCACCTCTTCCAACCGAGGGGACACGCACGACACGGCATCGCGGACACGACCGCGCGCGTCGTGCGCCACCGCCGCGCGTCAGACTCGCTCGCCGGGAGGGCCGATCCTGGCGGGAAGGTCTCGGTCCCGCCGGCACCGGTCCGCCCTCGAGGTCGCGGCGTCGCCTTCAGGGTGCTCGACGCCCCGGCCGTGGCGAGGGAACACCGGCCGTCGGTCTGGCAGGGCAGCGATCAGGACCACGAGAGGCAAGCCGTCCAGGACAACCCGTGAGGCGCTCGGCAGCCGATTCACCACATCTTCGCGGCCGTGCGGAACGCTGATCTGCAGTGCGCGCTCGAGGACGACATCGTCGATCTGTCGGGGACCGATCCCGACCTGAGCAGGCGTGTCTCCCACCAGGTGGCTGCGGCCGACAGGGTCAGCGCCAGTCGAAGTGCTCGCGGTGCAGGTTGCGGGCGGCGACTCCGGCGTGGCGCAGGTCGCGGGTCAGGACGTCGACCATCCGGGTGGGCCCGCAGAGGAACACCGACAGCAGCCGGGGGTCGACGCCGACGGTCCGGAGGACTCGGGCCGCAGAGAGGTGACCCTCGACCGCACTGTCGACCAGGTGCACGGTGAGATTCGGGTGGGCCCGGGCGATCGCGGTGATCTGCTCGGCATCAGGCGCGGGTCCGGCCTGGGTGTAGAAGAAGTGAATCCGGGCGCGCACCGGGTCGTGGCTCAGGCTGCGCAGCCAGCTCAGGAACGGGGTCACCCCGACACCGCCGGCGATCCAGACCTGGTCCCGGGTCCCGCGACCGTGCTGGAACCGGCCGTGCGGGCCGCCGACGACGGCGGGCATCCCGACCCGCACGGTCTGGGTGATGTCGCGGGTGTCGTCGCCCAGGCCCTTGATGGTGAACCTCAGCGAGCGGTCGTGCGCGGCCCCAGAGATGGTGAACGGGTGGCGCCGCCAGCCGTTCTTGCCCTCGAGGTAGAGCATCGCGAACTGGCCCGGCACGAACCGGATGGGAGCTCCGAGGGGGGTCAGGGTGAGTTCGGCGATGTAGGGGACACCGCCGTGACGCCCGAGACCTGGTAGTCGTGCAGCGGGAGGTAGCGACCCGCAAGGGTCTCGCGGTAGCCGTAGAAGGCCAGGCCGGTCCCGCCGATGACCACATAGGTCCACTGCAGCCACCCCGAGCCGAAGTCGTGGCGGCGAGCAGGCCGTGGACGAAGCCGCGGCAACGAACAGCCCCGTGAGCCGGTGGAACCCGCGCCACCGCTCGTAGCGGCCGAGGACACGACGACCCAGCTCGAGGACTGCTGCCCGACCACCGAGTGCGCAAGGCCCGGTTCTCGAGGGCGGCCACCGGGCGCCGCAGCGCCGGCGGTAGCAGGTCCCGCCACCGGGGCAGCACGGCCCACACGACGAGAGCGAGCAGCCCGTAGATCGCCAGGTTCGCCAGCAGTGAGCTCCACTGTCCGGCGCGGTGGTTGGTCGAGAGCAGCGCGTGCGGGGCGAGGAGGACCGTGCCGGTCAGGGCGAGCCGCCGGTGCCAGATCGCTGCCCGGTCGATGCCGTCGAACCAGGTCTCGACCCAGGGCAGCATCGAGATGAGCACCAGGGCCACCGACATCGCCAGGACCGCCTCCGCGCCGGCGAGCTGCCCGAAGAACGACACCCACGGGTCCTCCCCGGGGCGGGTGCCGGTCGTCGTGGCCCCTGGACCAACCACCAGCCACAGCACCGCGAGGGCGAGCGCCAGCGCGGCGATCGTCAGCGGGCCCACCCGGCGCGGCGGCGGGACGACCCGGTCGATCAGGGTCCGGGCGGCGGGCGCGCGGGGCAGGACGACCGTGGCGTCGCGGTCGATGCTCACGCGATCGTTTCCTCTCGTCGAGGTGATGTCGACCGGGACCGTAGCGAAACGGTCACCCGCTGGTGCCGGGCCGGTCGATGGCCGACCGCGGGGCACTCCTTCACGACCGCGGGCGCGGGGTCTGCAGGAAGAGCGCGAGCCGGGGACAGTCGCGCACCGCGCGACGGGCGAGGGCATCCAGGGCCGGGGGCACCGCGGGTCGCTGCCCCCGGCCCCGGGAACGGGATAACCCCACGAGTCCACTCCGAGCAGTTCCGGGAGGAGCTCGAGACACACGCCGCGGGCGTCGCAGCGGGTCCAGTCGATGTGCAGTCGCGGCCGGTCGCCGTTCACGAGGCCCTCGACAGGCACCGGCCGCTGCGGTGGGCCGCGGCGTCCTCAGCGAACACCCGCAGCGCGGACCGGACGAGGCGTGCGGTCCCGTCGGGGTGGCGGCAGGCACCACGCCCCTCCACGACGTCGGCCAGGTCGCGGGCGCGGGTGAGCGACCGCCGCGGTGCGCCGCGAACCACCGTGTCGAGCTCCGCGGCCAGGGCGGGCAGCCCGAACCGGCAAGGGCCGCACTGCCCGGCCGAGGCCGGGCCGGGTAGCCGACGATGCGCGCCGTCTCGGCTAGCCCGCAGGTCCCCGCGGCAGCTCGACGACGACGCCAGCGCCCGGGGAGGCACCCTGGGCGTCCAAGGAGGAGCGAGACAGCGTCGCCGTCCGCGCTGTCCTCACGTCCAGCCAGGCCCCGTGGTAGCCACCCACGAGCACGGGCCGCTGCAGGTCGCCGTCGGGCTCACCGAGGACCTCGGTCAATGCGACACCGTGCTCGAGCTCCACCACGCGGCGACCGTGGCGGCCGTGCACCGTCGCCAGCAAGGTGCCCGGCTCTGCGTCGGTGCCCCGCGCGCGGAACGCCGGCACCCCCGCGGACCCGACCACGGCGAGGTGGGCGAGGGTCTCGACATGCTGACCACGGTGGGCCGACCGCCCAGGTCCGCGTTCGGTGATCCTTCGCTGCTTGTCCGCAGGCCGGGCCGCCCGACCGGCGAGCGCCGCGAGCACCGCGGTCTCCTCGCCCGCCACAGACGTAGTCGAGGAACTGACGAAGCGCTGCTTGATAGGCGCGGGTGGTGGCGCGGGAGCGGCCTTCGCCGCGGAGCTCGGTGGTGAACTCCTCGACGTCGACCGACCGCCAGTCCCACGGCCACTCGCCGGTGAACCGCTGGAACCGGCGCACCGACCGAGCTCGATCGGCGACGGTGTCGACGTGCAGGTTCCGAGCGGTCTGCTGATCGGACCAGCCCGACAGCATCGCCTCGAACATCTGTTCGTCGGCGTGGAGCAGGGGAGTGCCACCCACCACGAACAGCTCCGGTGCCGCGCCCGGCACCCTCCACGACCGCGCCACCACGCCCTCCAGCCGCCACCGCCGCCGCCGATCGATTCGTTCATCGGATGAGAACGAACGGCGTCAGCGCAGGTGACGGGCGATCCTGCTAGGTCTGAGCACTGCGCCATACCGTGGTCGGTCGATGCGCCATGCGAGCCTTCGTGCAGCTCAGCTCGAGGGTGAGCGGGGAGTCCTGAGTCGTCGCATCCGATGCAACTCACGACGGTATGCCGGTGAAGCGCAATATCTGCCTGGGCAGTGTTCCTGGGTCGTCGGCGCGGGTTTTCAGTAGGGCAGGAGCGCGGCGTAGTGCTCGAGGGGCTGTGCTGCCTGGTCGGCGTGCCGTTGGATGGTGTTGGGGGAGTAGCCGAGCTGACTCGCGACGATCGGCGGCGGGACCTGCTGGACGAGGTCGCGCAGGACGGTGTTCCGGGTTCCCCGCAGGTCGATCCCGAGTTCGCGGAGCCGGATGAGCATGGTGTTGGGGTGCAGGTGCTGCCCGGCGCGGACCCCGGGGAAGACCCAGGCGGTGCCGGTGTTGGTGACGCGGCGGTGGGGCGGCTGGGCGAGGTGGTCGTGCAGGAGCTCTGCGAACGGCGCAGGGACCGCGGCGGGTTCGTCGCCGAGCATGATCGTGGTGCCGACCGGGGTCGTGACGATCTGCTCGCGCCGGAGCGCGGCGACGCGGGTGATGGGCAGCGCGTAGAGCAGCAACAGCGCCGCAGCGACCCGGTAGGCCAGGGTGTCGGGTTCGTCGAGCAGGCATCGGCGTAGCCAGCTGATCCGGTCCTCGTGGGTCGTGGTCGGTGTGCGCCGGGCAAGGCGGCGGGCGAGCTCAAGATCGCGAGGGGCGAGCTGGTGTCGGCGGGCCCAGCCGAGGAACGGCCGGATCGCGGAGCGCGTCGAGGGACCGGCAGTGATCCAGCGGTCGAGCTGGGCCTGGGAGCAGTCCGGCAGCGTCGTGTCCTGCTCGTCGAGCCAGGCCAGCAGCTTCCGATCTCGGTGAGTTCCTGCTTCGCGAGATGGACTCGTGCCTGGGCGCTCGCGCCGCGGGCGAGGTGGCGGCGGATCGCGGGCAGGTGGTGCCAGCGGCCGTAGCGCTCCAGGATCCGGCGGGCCCAGGCGGGTTCGGTGGCGTCGAGCCGGGTCTGCAGCCAGGCCTCGAAGCGGGCCAGGTCGCGGTCGCGGTGAGGCAGCAGACCGTGGTGGACAAGAAGATCGCGGAGGTGCCCGAGCGCGGCTCCGCCATCCGCAGCGTCGAAGGCCTCGTGGGTCAGGTCGATGCTGCCGTCGCCGAGCCCGGCGAGCAGCGCTCGGACGGCGGGGCGTCGTTTCCAGGTGTGGACCGACTCCGGCCGATCGACGCCGACGAGGAGCTCGAGGAGCGGTGCGAGCGTCGGGTGCGGCGTGCCGGCGGGGGCGAGCAGGACGGTGAGGTCATCGCGTAGGGCGCAGCGGGCGCAGATGCCGCCGCGGCGGTAGTGCTCGGCCTCGGTCCCGCAGCGGTGGCAGTCCAGGTCGGTGGGGATGCCGGCGCAGCGTCGGCAGATCGGCTGGTCGTCGTTGAGGCCGGGCAGCATGCCGTGGTGCCCGCAGCCTGGGCAGGTGCCGGTGGTGCGGACCGCGGTGTGGAAGCAGGTGCCGCAGAATCCCGCCCTCGGGCCAGCGGCTGCGTAGCTTGCCTGCTGACCGGCCGCAGCGGTCGCAGTGCGCGGCCCCGGTGGTCCGCGGCCGACCCCGCCGCGGGGGTGCTGGCGATGGATCAGGGGTCATCGACGATCCGGGCGCGCATCGGTCGGAGCTCGTTCATCGCGACGACGTTCGTGCTGCCGGAGCCGCCCGCCCCGCTGGTGCCGGTGCGGCGGGTCTTCTTCGCGTCGGCGGCGGTGGTGGTGATCAGGTCGTCGATGCCGCACTCGAAGACGTCGCAGAGCGCGGCGACGACCTTGAGCGAGACCCGTTCCGGGCGGCCGGTGACCAGCCGGTAGACCTGCGAGGGGGACAACTCGATGCCGCGCTCGCGCAGCAGCGGCGCGAGCGCGGTGCTGTTGTGCAGGCCGCGGCGGGCCATCAGCTCGGCCAGGTGCCAGTGGTAGTCGACGTCGCGCTTCATCGGCGACCACCATGCCCGGGCTCGGACCGGGCCGTGCGATTGGTGGCGCTATCGCTGGTGTGATCGGTGGCGCTATCGGTGCCGAGGGCTTCGGCGAGGACGGTGTCGAGGGCGTGGCGCAGGGTGCGGGTGCGGTAGTCCGCGGAGACGTGGGTGTAGATCGCGGTGGTGGAGGCGTGCTCGTGGCCGAGCTGGTGCTGGACGAACATCGCATCGATCCCGTCCTCGAGCAGGTGGGTGGTGTAGCTGCGCCGGAACGAGTGCAGGTCCAACCCGGGGGAGAGGCCCAGCTCGTCGCGGTAGCGCCGGAACCGGGCGCCGAGCGCGGCCTCGGAGACCAGGGTGCCGCGCTCGGTCGGGAACAGGTCCAGCCCGGCCGGCTCGCCGGCTCCGGAGAACAGCGGCAGCCCGTGCTGGATCCAGTGCTCGACGATCTGAGCCGACCAGCCCCGAACCGTCAGCACAGTGCGACGCTTCGCGGTCGATCCGGCGTGGGCCTTGCCGCGCCGGACCTCGAGGGCGCCGTAGCGGCCGAACTCCTTGGCGTGCGGGTTGCCGGAGAAGTCGACGGTCTGCAGGTGGCGGACCTCGTTGCGGCGCAGTCCCCAGCCGTAGGCGGTCTTGAACAGCACCGCGTCCCGGAACGCCGGCAACCAGCCCTTCCGGCCCAGAGAGCGGATGCGGTCGACCTCGTCGTCGGCGCGGTCGAAGAAGACCTGCAGCTCCTCGCGGGTGAACGCGCGCTTCTTCGGGTCCTGCTCGTTGTCCTGGTGGTGCCCGGCGGTGTTCCACTCGTGGACGACCTGGACCGGGTGGGTGCCGAAGGCGTCCTCGCAGACCGTGTCCCACCGGTAGCGGGGGTCGGTGAGGTAGTCGCAGAACAGCTTGAGCGCGTTCTGGTAGGCCCGGATCGTGGAGCGAGCGAGGTGGTGCTCGCCGCGCAGGTCGCCGAAGAACTCGTCGACGTGGGCGGGGGTCCAGGCCCACGGCATCTCGTTGCAGTGCTCGAGGAACCGGGTCACCAGCCGGGCCCGGGCGTCGATGGTGGCCAGCGCGAGGTTGCGGGCCAGCTGCTGGTGGCGCCAGCCGTCGAACATGTCCTCGACGACCTGATCGGCCCGGTCCCGGCGTGCCAGGCCCCGCAGCGGCACCACCCGGCCCAACTCGTCGCCCACAGCCACCTCCGTCATCTGCTGACTGGATCAGTCATTTGATGACCGGAGGGTGGCAGAGGCGCAGCTCAGGACGTTCACCGGGGTGGCCTACGCCAACGACACCCGAAACCGGCGTCGGGGCGTCGTGTCCGAGCAGCAGAGTCAACAGGCCCTGCTCAAGACGCACTGCACCGCGGTCCCGTGAGCCCGCCCGAGGGGAGCAGGAGCTCGGTCATCCGATGCAATAATGCTCCTACGA
>CAVUNP010000044.1:0-21617 GCA_963742855.1 uncultured Actinomycetota bacterium
CGGCGCGTCAGGGCACGCTTTTCCCGACTGCAGACGTCACCACGACCGCTAAAAACGTCTACCAAGACCGGCGAACCGACCGTCGCTCACACTGGGGGCAACGACGACGCGGAATGGGACGATGCCGGTCGCCCACGGGGAATTACCGCTCGCGCCAACGCGTTTGGATGCTGGCGCTGACGACATCTGCGCACAGGCAGCCGATGCTTGGACGGTGAGAACCGTGAGACCGCGGTAAAAGAAAAGGCGTGAATGATGAGAAAGACCATAGCCAAGCTTTCTGCTGGCATTGGCGCGGTGCTGACCTCGGCCATGCTGACCGCGCCAGCCTTATCCTTCGCCGACTCAGGCGCTGTCCGCCCCTTGGCGGCGGTGGCATGCCCTGACATCCAGGTTGTGTTTGCGCGCGGCACCGGCGAGCCACCGGGTCCTGGACGTGTCGGGCAAGAATTCGCTTCAAGTCGTCGCGGTCACTTGTCAACGGCAAGTCCGTGGCCGTCTACGCCGTCGACTACCCGGCATCCTACGATTTTCTCCGCGCAGTCGATGGCGCAAATGACGCTAAGGCAATTCGTTGAAAGCACCCCCTCTTCATGCCCGCAGACCAAAGTGGTGCTCGGCGGGTACTCGCAGGGCGCAGCCGTAGTCGACCTCATCACAGTACCTGGGCAAGCGACGTTTGGATTTGGCGATCCGCTACAAGACGAGGTTGCTGATCATGTCGCTGCGGTGGCCGTCTTCGGTAACCCCTCCAACCGTGTCGAGTGGCCCACTTACCCCCCTCAGCCCGCTGTTCGGCTATAAGGCGATCGACCTGTGCAACGGTGCGGATCCCGTGTGCTCAGCATGGCAATGACGTAGCGGCGCACCGCGTCTACGTGGAGTCTGGAAGAGCACGAGGCAGCACAATTCGTCGCCGGTAGGCTATCGGCTGAATAACCCGCTGACTCGTGGACTAGACGCGCGCGGGTCGCTCCCGAAACCAACGTCAGGACCGCCGCACAGGCGGAGACGCAGCACCTGCATTGTATTCACGCCGCCTCCGCGTCGCGCACGACCGACGCGATCGAGATGGCGGTGTGCCACCCCAGTAGTCGGCGACGTACAGCAGCTCACCGTCACCGCGGAGCGCCACCGCTTCCGGATGGCCATCCAATGCTACTGCGGTGATCACCGAATTGGTGATGGTGTCGAGCGCCGCGACGGTCGAAGACGCCAGAATCCGTGACGAATCCCCTTGTGCCGCAGCCACTGAACCGCATCCGTCCGAACTCGTTGTGGCCGAGAATGTAAACAAAGGCGTCGTCGGCGCTGAAGACGTGAGGTGCTTGGTATCGAGGCCAACGGGTAGAGCGCGCCACGACATCGCGGCCGGCCATCACTATCACACAGTCGTCGGTGGCGACGTAGACCTGATCGGTGTCCCTGCCCGCGACGACGTCGAACACACGAGCACCGATCGGGACCTTCCATTGGACAACCACTTAGCTCACCATGCCGTCTCCGGTGCCCACAGTCGTCGCTGCTGGCGCCCAACCGGTATGGGTGATAGCTGGAAAACGGATACCGGGCGGTGCAAGATGGTTCCTCAAGCAGGCAACCTGGGAGGACGAGGCGTTGAGCACAGAAACAAGCACCGCCGAGGCGGGCACGGCGCCGGCCCCGCTGCGCGCGGTGGTGGCCGACGACGAAACCCTGCTCCGCGAGGGTTTGGCCAGCCTGCTGGATCGATCCGGGTTCACCGTCGTCGGCCAGGTCGGCAACGCCGTCGAGCTGCTGGCGCTGGTGCGCGAAGCCAAACCCGACGTGGTGGTTGTGGATATCCGGATGCCGCCCACCCATACCACGGGAGGGCCTGGAGGCCGCCCGGGTGATCCGCCAGGAACAGCCCGACACGGGGATTCTGGTGCTGTCTGCGTACGTCGACGTCGAGCATGCGATGGAGCTGTTGGCCAGCGGTCGCGGAATCGGATATCTGCTCAAGAGCCGGGTCACCGACGTCGCCGATTTTGTCGACACCCTGCAACGGATAGCGAAGGGCGCGTCGGTCGTCGACCCCGGCGGTGGTCCAGGAGCTGGTGTCCGGACGGCGCCGCGACGATCCCTTGGCGGTATTGTCTCCGCGGGAACTCGAGGTGCTCGAGTTGATGGCCGAGGGCCGGTCAAATGCCGGCATCGCCCGGCGGCTGTGGGTAACCGAGGGCACCGTCGAAAAGCACGTCCGCAGCATCCTCACCAAACTCGGCTTACCCGAGACCGATGACGACCATCGCCGCGTCCGCGCGGTCATCACGTTTCTGGACTCGCGGTGACTCCCAGGAGTGCCGAGCGCAAGGCCTCACGCCGTCCGCGCAAGGTCGTCTGAGTCGTCATAGCCCGCGCAGCGGCCCGCCTCGGCGAGGAGCAGGCGTAGTCGGCGCCGCCCGCGATGCAGGCGCGATACCACGGTTCCGATCGGCGTGTTCATCGCTGCGGCGATTTCCTTGCACCGGAGCCCCTCGATATCCGCGTAGTACACCGTGGTGCGGAACTGCTCGGGCAAGGCGCGCATCGCGGCCATAACGTTCTTGGGTCGCCGAAGCATTTCAGCGCCTGATCCTCCGCCGAGGGCAGACCCGTGGCGGAGTGGGTAGCGCTCACAACCAGTTGCAGATCGGTGATGGGCTGCGCCAAATCGTGCGCTGGGCGCCGCTTGGTTTTACGGCAATTGCTGATGTGGGTGTTGAGCAGGATCCGGTAGAGCCACGCGTGGATGTTGCTGTCGGGTCGGAAGGAGTCGAAGCCGGCGAAGGCTTTCGCCAGCGTGTCCTGGACGAGATCTTCCGCATCGGCGTGCTGATCAGTCAGCCGACGCGCCTGTCGGTATAAGTCGCTGATCACGGGAGCGACTCGGCGTTCAAATCCAGTCGTGGAGTCCGGGTCGGCAGTCGATTCCACTGGCAGAGTCATGATGCACCTCTCGACGTTTCGCGCTGACGGCGCCTGTCCGGCTGAATGCCTTACGATTGCGTCTGCACTGGCCCACGTCTGCACCGCTGGCAACCGTCGAGGGTTCCTGTCAGCCGCAGTCCGCACCTTCCGGGTAGCGGGCACCTGGCAGCGAATGATCAGCTCGGCGCACAGCAGGAGTGGTCGTCGCTACCCGCTACGTGTTGAGCGTGCCTCCTGGGATGCCCGGATGGGGAAAATCTCGCGACCCACCCGGGCATCCCCATACCAGCGATCCGCGTCGACAGCGTGCCCGCCAATCCTTCCCGACTCGGGGTGAATTTCCTGCTAGCTTCCATGCGATCGGTTCGCGGCTACGCCAAACTGAAATGGTGAGAGTTGGTGAGGGGACGCGTTGCGTCATTGTCGACGACAACCGCGATTTCCTCGATGCGGCGGCACGGTTGCTCGAGCATCAGGGAATCAGCGTGGTGGCGGTGGCGACCTCCTCCGCGGAAGGGCTGCGATGCGTCGAGGAGCTGCGGCCCGACGTGACGCTCATCGATATCGATCTCGGGGAGGAGAGCGGTTTTGACGTCGTCGAGCAGCTTTACCGGAATGGATCGGCGCCGCGGTGCCGGCGATCTTGATCTCCACTCACGCCGAGGAGGACTTCGCCGAATTGGTTGCGGCCAGCTCGGCTCTGGCTTTCATTCCCAAGGCTGCCCTTTCAGGTGCCGCTATCCGGGACGCCTCGGACGTGCCGAATAGCGCCATCTCATCGGCCGGCCCAACACGATGCCCCTTGGATGGCGACCGCAAGACTGACCATGTTCGCAATACCGTTTTGAGCGGCGCCGAGACAGAGGCGCAGTGCTGATCATTCGGGTTGGCTAACAGAAATGACCGCGACCGACGTTCCGGCGCTCACCGAGAACGATTCGCCCGCAGCTGCATGGACGCGGCAGAACAACCGCGAGGGATCGTGGACGTGATCAAAGGCCTCAGGCCGAGATCATTTTGATTCTTTGACGGAAGCGGCACATTTCGGGCGCAATACCCGCTAGCCCGGTGTATCGATTGGCGTTGCCGGTAACGACAGATATCTGCGAACGCGCCACCCTAGGAAGGAGCACGTAAATCGCGAAAGCGGTTGCACGCAAGTCTGGTTGGCAACCGACGGAATGACCGTGCTGGAAGACCGGTTCAGCAAAAGCCGTTGAATCCCCGGCCTTCGACGTATTCGGCCAATGCCACTCGTCAGAGGCACGAAATGAAGCGAGGTAAGGACTCATGTCAGCTGGCCATGGGTGCTGCCGCGTAACGCCAATGTCTGAAGCGCAGGGGGACGAATGGCATACCCGGCTACGCAATGGCAGATACGCGCAAACCGGCCCGCACGGATCTGACTCGGCGGTCCCCGCGACCGCGAAGCGGCGAACATGTTCTCGCGCTGCATCATTGGTGCTGCGTGATCTTGGCATGGCGGTGATTGCGGCGGTGATCACCTTTGCCGTTGTTCTGCTTGTTTATCCCGACGCCGTCGAGGGACTGGCCGCATCCAGTTCTGCCGATCCCCCGCCGGCGGCCTACCCCCCGCTTACTGGGTTGAGCAGGTGGCGGTCAAGGTGTTGCCCAGCGTCGTGACGCTGCAAATCAGCGACGGCGACCAACTGGTTCTGGGTACGGGCATCATCCTCGCCCCCGATGGGCTGATCATGACCAACAGCCATGTCGTGGCTTGGATCGGCACCGAGCCGCAGGTGCCACCACGCAGCGTGGTGACCTTGAAAGATGGCCGCACTGCCGCGGTAAGCCTGATCGCCGCTGACCGACAAAGCGACATCGCAATCGTTCGCGCACAAGACATTTCGGGGCTAACGCCAATCTCAATCGGTTCCTCGGCCAACCTGCGCGTCGGTCAGCCCGTGGCCGCGTCGGGATCCCCGCTGGGTCTGCGGGGCAGGGTCACCTCCGGCATCATCAGCGCCCTAAACCGGCTGGTATGTCTTGCTGCCGACCGCGACAAGCGGTCCGGCGCGTTTTACGCCATCCAAACCGACGCCGCGATCAATCCGGGTAATTCGGGCAGCGCACTCGTTGACAGGAATGGCGAGCTCGTCGGCATCAACGCGGCGGAGTCGGTGGTGGGCACTGCCGACGACTCCAACGGCACCGAGCACGGATCGATTGGCCTGGCTTTCGCCATTCCCGTCAATCACGCCGCACGCATCGCCACCAAACTCATCACCACCGGTCGGGCATCGCATGCCCGGCTAGGAGCGCGTGAGCAGGGACGAATCCCTTCGGCGCCAAGATAATCGGGGTGGAAAGCGGCAGCCCCGCCGCGACGGCCGGGCTGACCGCCGGCGCGGTAGTCACCAAGATCGATGACGAACGGATAGCAAGCGGTGAGACCCTCCTCGCCGCGGTGCAAGCCATTGAGCCCGGCGAACAGGTGACCCTGGAATTCACCGACGGCTCAGGTGATTCCAGGACCGTGCAAGTCAACCTCGGAACAGACCAGGGTCGACAGTAACCTTTGACTCGCCTGCGGTGTTAACGGCCTTCGTAAAACTGCTTGCGAGGCAGTGCAAGTGGGATAGTGACGCCGATCCGGGTCCCGCTTCCCACCGGACTCTCGACGGAGATCTTGCCACCCAGCACATCAATGCGGTCTTTAAGCCCGATGATCCCGGAGCCCTTACGGAAGTCGGCTCCGCCGATCCCGTCGTCCCGAATCGACAGGTAAAGCTTCTCGTCGCCGGTGCGCGCAGATACCGTGACTTCGGAAGCTTGGGCGTGTTTGGCGGCGTTGGTGAGCGCCTCGGCCGTGACGTAGTAGGCGGCAACCTCGACCGAATCGGGCAAGTCTGCCTCAATCGCGACATCAAGGGTCACGGGGACCGCCGAGCGGCGCGCCAGTATCTTCAGCGCTGCGGCGAGGCCGCCGCTGGCCAGGACCGCCGGATGAATCCCGCGGGAGATTTCTCGTAGTTCGGTCAACACCGCAGTCGAACCGGAGGATAGGTCAGCGAAATCCGTCTTGAGATCGTCGAGTTCGGCCGGTACGCGATCGGCCGCCATTTGCACTTTGAAGCCCAGCGCGACCAGACGTTGTTGGGCACCGTCGTGCAGGTCGCGTTCGATGCGGCGCCGGGCCTGGTCCGCGGCGGCGACGATGCGCGCGCGTGACGCGGCAATCTCGGAATAGAGCTGGGCATTGTCCAGCGAGACGGCGAGCTGGCCGACGATCAGCTCGACAGCGTCGAGGCGCTCGGCGGTGAAGGCCCCGCGGATCAACCGATTTTCCAGCAGCAACACCGCCCGTAACCGGGCACGGCTAAGAATGGGTAGGGCCAAAAGCGAGCAACGGTCGACGTCGGCGAAGTACGGGTCGCCGGCGAAGCGGTCGTCGCTAGCGGCGTCGGCGACGACCAGCGGTTCGGGTATACGCTGGGCGTATCGCAGCACCGACATCGGCACAGCATGCTGGGTGCCGGCGCCGCCTTAGGGGATGCTGCCCCCGCCGGTGCGGGTAGCAGCCAGTCTTGGCAGTCGTCGCTCCACAGCAGCAGCCGGACAGCGGTGGCGCCGGTCATGGCGGCGAGCACGTCGACGACGCGGGCGTGAAGACCCTCGATGGTGGTCTCGGAGCTCAGCGCCTGCGATGCCGACAGAATCGCAAGCAGGTCGATGGTGCCCGTGGTAAGCATCGAACCTCGCCGGTAGCAGACCTGTCGGCCTGGTCGCCGGATCCGCCGGGCGCGGTGGCGGGCGGCCGCAGTGCCGGATATGCCGAGTCGAGCTCGGCGACTTTCGCCGTCGCCCCCCAGGCCAGATATTCCTGGCGGGCCTGGGCGAGAAGTTCAAAGCCGATGTGTTGCAAGCCCTGTGCCAAGGTGAAGCGCGCTGCGCGTTCGGTGATCAAAGCCCGATGCCACGGGCGCTGACGGCCGGCGACCTCATCGCGTGCCGCGTCGAAGGCCAGCGCGGCCGCGCCCAAATCGCCGGCGGCCCAGGCCCGCTCTGCCTCCAGCAGCCGCAGCAGGTGCAGGAAATTCATGGGCGCATCGTCAGCGCGAGCGCCTAGCCACCCAATCACATCGTCCACCTCGGACAGCAGTGCGGGACTTTCCTCAGCCGGAGCGGTTCGGGCGTCCGCGGCCAGGGCCAGACCCCGAACAGGCGGGCCACCGCGGTCACGTAGTTGCCGAGGGCAAATGGCAGCGACTGCATCGCCGCGGCGGTGTGTCGTCGTCAGGGTCGCCGGATCGTCGAAGATGGCGGCGGCGATCGCGCGGCTGAGATGTCCGTAGAACGGCACTGCGGGATTTCGGAGCACCGGTCGATCGGCGCCGCCTCATCTGATGCGGCGGGGGTCTTCGCCGCGCAGCACGCCTGCCAACCACCGGTAGGTCTCCAGCCACTGGCCCATCGGTTCGATGCCGACCCGCCGCACGAAGGCCAATGCCTGCTCCGCCTCGGCGGCGTAGACATCGAGCGTGGGCACGAAATCCAACAGCGCCCCGTAGGTGTGGGCCACGGTGTAGCCGGCGGTGGCCAGGTCACCACCTTTGATCAGCCCTTCGCGGGCCTGCTTTGCTTGTTCCACACTGACTTTCCAGCGGCTCGAACCAGCAACCGAAGTAAGAGACCACAAACCGCGCCAGTGACGTCTCGGGCTCATAGCCGCGGGCTTCGGCCAGCGCCAGGATCCGGCGCGCCGCCCGGTATGCGGCGTCGTAGTCGTCGCGCAGCGCGATGGCGGTGACCGCGGAATAGCTTGCGGGGCCAACGCATTCCGCGGGCGGTGCCGTGGTCGAGCAAAATCCGCACCGCCTCCAGGCTCAGCCACGCCTGCATGAAGGTGTCGCCGGCGAAGGTCGCGGTCGGAAAGACCGCGTTGAGGAGACACGTCACGGCGAGCAGGGTCGGGTCGGTGATTTCGGGCCGGCCCAAGATCGTCAGTGTCATCGGTGTGATCCAGCCACCGGTACAGATAGTCGAAGTAGCGTTCGAGCAACTCCGGTAGCCGCTCGGGGGCTGGGACGGTGAAGTGCCCAGCTCGCCCAGCGCGTCGACGGCAAGCTCGATGGCCTCGGTGTAGAGCTTGCGGTTGGTCAGGCTGCGCACCTGCACGCAGGTCGCGTCCACCCGCTGGGTCACGGAGGTGCTCAGCGTCTCGATGACGCGGTAGTCGGCGTCGGCCTCCTCCAGCCGCCCCAGACAGAACAGGGCGGCGAGGCGGCCCGGTGTGCAACTCGATCAGCGTGCCGGTATCGCCCGCGTCGGCAACCCGCAGTGCTCCCGTGAGCAGCGTGTGAACCTGGCTGTACCCCCCGACGAGCGTGGCTTGCTCGGCGGCGCGCCGCAGCAGCGCCACCAGCTGAGCCCGCTCGGCCGCATCGGTGAGCGCGTCGATGACCGGCAGGTACTGCTCGGCGGCGACGGCGAATAGCTCCGGCGCCGCGGCCAGCCGCCGGGCCAGCGCGAGCTGCAGGCTGGCCCGCCGCTCGGCAGCAAGCTCGGCCAGGACGGCTTCGCGGATGCGGTCGTGACGGAACCGCACCGCGTCACGGGCGCCGGTCTCGGCCACCAGAACGCCTTCTTCAAGGGCGGGCGCGAGGCGCTGCTCCACTACGTCGGCCGACTCGGCGGTCGCGGTCGCCAGCACGCTCCACTCGGCGCGGCCGCCCAGACACGCCATCACCTCCACCATTTCCCGCGAGACGGTCGGCAGGGCCGCCAACCGGGCCATCGGGCGCGCGGCCACTCCGAGCTCGCCAAAACAGCGCGCACGCCGCTTCGTCCCAGACCCACCCGGTCGAGGTCGGGCGTCAGAACGCCCTCCTGACGGAGCGTGTTGAGCAACTCAGCCGTCTCATAAGGGTTGCCCGCGGTATGCGGCTCGATGAGCGCGGCCAAGCCCCGGCGGCAGCCCCGTCGACTCGCAGGATTTCGGCGACCAAGGCAGCCAGGCTGCGGACCGGCCAAGTTCACCAGATGCAGATGGGTCACGCCGGGCCGGTCGCGCCAGCGCGACAATGAGGCGCCAGCGGATGCGCCGGGTGCACGTCGTCGCGGTGGGCACCCACCAGCAGCAGACCCTCCACCTGCTCCGCAGCACCAAGATCGATGACGCCGACTGAGGTGGGTGCCTGCCCACTGCAGATCGTCGACGAACACCATCACCGGTCGTTTCCGCGAGGCCACCGCCCGCAGCGTGTCCACGGCGCTGTGCTGCACCCGGACCTGGGCGGTCAGCGGATCGCCTGCCTCGGACGCCACGCCCAGCAGCGCCGCGAACTCCGGCATCGCCGCGGCGCCAAGCCCGCATTGGGCCCCAGTCGCGGCCAGCATCCGTTCCCGGAGCTCGACCAGCTCGTCGTCGGGCTCGGCCAGCAGCAGCCGACCCAAGGCACGAAACGCCTGAAAGATGCCGTCGAACTCCAGATCCCGCCGATACTGGTCGAACTTGCCCGTCACGAACCAGCCGTCGTTGCCGGTCACCACCGGACGCAGCTGATCAACTAACGCCGTTTTGCCCACCCCGGCTGCCCCGCCGACGAGCACACCGCGGCACCACCCGTCAGCGCATCATCAAACGCCGCACTCAGCGCGACCACCTCGTCGTCGCGGCCGATGAGCCGCGACGGCGGCAGCAGCCGCAGCGGAAAATCCCTGCCGCCGACCCGCAGCGCGGCCGCCGTCGACACGCCGGGTTGCGCGCAACTGCTGCAAGGTCGTGGACTCACGCCGTCGGCCGACTGGTAGCGGTCGTCGGGTTCCTTTTCCAGCAGATGCATGATGATCGCCGACAGCATCTCCGGTGCACCGCCGGATTGATCGTCGCCCGGCGGCGTCGGGTACCCGCGCCAAATGATCATGGGTCAGCCGCAACGGATCCCCCGAGCCAAACGGCGGCTCACCGGTGGCCAACTCATACAGCGTCGCGCCCAACGCGTACAAGTCGGCGCGCTGATCCACCGGCCGACCGGTGCGCCCGGTCTGCTCGGGCGCCAAATACGCCAACGTGCCCACAATTTGGGTGTGGTGGGTGAACTCCGGACGGATCTCGGCCAGCGACGTCGCCGATGCGAAACCCACCAGACACGGCGCGCCGTCGGCCGACATCACAATGTTGGCCGGGCAGATGTCGCGGTGCATCACGCCACGGCCATGCATGCCCGCCACAGCTTTCGCCAACGCTCGCGCCAGGCCGATCAGGTCGCTCGAGCGCAAGAGGCTTCACCGCGCGCGCCATGCTGTACTGGCCGGCGTCGGCGAGCGTGATCGACCCGGGATAGCGCGGGGCATCCAGCACCTGCGCCACGCCTACCACCCCGCGCAGCCGCTCCAGCACAGCCAGCTCATGCTGGAGCTCGACGTTGCGCGTCCGGTCCCAACAGCTCTTTGCGGATGACCGTGCGCCGCAGATACGAAAAGCCGCGTCACGCGTGCTCGTGGGCTCGCGCAGACTATCTCCGCCCGTACCGGCACACCCCGATCAGGCAGCACCGCGCCGTCACCCATCGCCACCTCACACAGGCTGAACCTGCTTATTAACTAACACCTATCCTCGCGGAATTGCGATAATTCCGTTGGGACATGGCTCTGGAATAAGACCTCAAGCGTTTAGGACGGCGCGGGTATCTCGAACGCGTTGAGGATTGCGCACACCGTGTGATAAATGCCGGTGAGTGTGGCGGTTTCCATGATCCCGCCGGCCCCGAGTAGCGCTTCCGCCTCGCGATAGAGCGCCTCGTCGAGACGATGTTCTAGCGACAATGCGCGGGCGACACGGTGGACCACTGCCTCCGCCGCCGTGAGATCCTTCGGCAGCCCGCCGTCGGCCAGTGTTCGGACCTCGTCGTCGGAGAGGCCGACATGCCGGGCGACGGCGCAATGTGCGTACAGCTCGTAGGGGGCCTGCCAGACCGCCCCGACAGTCAAATGATGACCTCCCTGCTGCGTTTGCCCAGGGACGTGTTTTTCTGCTCGGCGACCGCAAGCTCGATGAAGGCCGACGAGATGGCCGGGGTCAGCAGGGCCGCATTGAAGGGTCCAATGAGCCGGCCCGTTTCGGTGCGGGCCTCGAATTCGGCATCCTCGGCCCACGGGATCGCCACATTCATGAGCCAGCCGTAGAGCTCTTTTTGTGCTGGATTCAGCGCTTCGCCGTCGTACAGCGGAAGTCGCCCGCCTAGCGTGCTGTCGTCAACCGGCATGAGTCCTGTCCTAGCTTTCCATTTCGTGGGTTTCAATTCGTTGCCTCGGCCAAGCCGTCGAAAACCTTGCTTACTGCGGGATCTCGTTGAACCGTTCTCGGCACCGTCATACGCATCGCGATGCCATCGCACTGAGTCGACTTTGGGCGTAACCCTTTCGACTCGTTATGCGCTGCCATATCCGCGCTACCTAAAGGATGCCGCGTTCAAACACGTGTGTCGTTACCGCCAACCCGAACCTATATACCCGGCCAGCGGGTAGGCGGAAGGCGCTACCCTTCCGGCGAACCATCGCGGTCGATCAGCGCGAGGCCTTTCCATTACTCCTTCGACAGCGCCCCGGCGTGCAGCGGAGCGGGAACGCCTTGAGCACTGTGAGATCGTAGGATGTCCTCGCGCGGAACACTTCTGACGCGGAAGCGACAATAATCTGCCCGGCACGCCGGAGGGGCAGAGAGGCGTAATAGCTGAGCGGACAAGCGCGACCGCGCCCAGATGGGACTCAATATCTGCGGGACTGGTTCGGGTACGCGGTGCGGTCGCAGGATAGCGCAGGCGCGGCACAACCCGAATGGTGATGTGCCGCCACGCTTGGTGGGTGTTAAGCCCAGCTGGAGCCGACGGCACTGTCGGTGTCGGCCATGTTGCTACCGGCGGTCTGAACCTTGGCGCCATGAGCGTTGGCCTGCTCGTAGATCACCTGGAAATTGCGGCCCAACTCGGTGATGAACTGCTGACACGCCGTCGAGCCAGCGCCACCCAAAAGTCGCCGGCTGCCAGAACATCGCGGATGATGGACTGGTGCTCGGCCTCCAGCGCCACCGCCTGTGCCCGAATCGTGGCACCGTGGGCGTCGACGTCGCCGAACTGGTAATTGATCGTCATCTTCGGTGTTTCCTAACGTGTGAATGCTTGTGCAGCTGCCAGTTAGGGCTAGCTGCTGAGGATCTGCTGAGAAGCCGCTTCTTGCTGCTCGTAGTTGTTGGCGTCACGTATCAGCCCGTCGCGCACCCCGTGCAGCATGTTCACGATGTTGCGGAACGCCTGATTAACCTGACCCATGGTGTCATACGACGTCGCTTGCGCAGTCCCGCTCCCGCCGGCACCGGCAATATTTTGCGACGACACCCACATCCTGCGGGCCTCATCCTCCACCGTTTGGGCGTGCACATCGGATCGTCCTGCCATAGAACGCATTTGATCCGGATCGGTCATGAAATGTGTAGTCACTGGATAGCTCCTTAACTTAAATTGCCCAATGCGATGGAAGCATTGCTGCCTGCGTTAGAGGTTGATCGAGGCTGTCGCGTTTCCTTTCCTCTCCATTAACCGGCCGGTGCCGGGAGCCAACCGCGCCGCGGCCGCCCATGGCCATGAGCGGCGCGCCCCCAAATAGCGGCATCCCACCGAATAGGCCGCTCGCCGGTGCGGCGCTGAGGCTGGTGCTCGGCAACGTCGCGGCGGCCAGGCGCATCTACTGGGGCCGCGGTGGCCCAGGCCTGCGGCACCGATAATGCACCGACCGTGGAGGCCTCGCCCATACCCGCCGACAGCGCCGGCACGCCCAGCGGTCCCGGCGCCGATGCCAGGGCCAGCGCACCCGGCACCGCAGGCAGGCGGCAGCCGCAGGCGCAGCCGCGGAGGCTGCCGAGGAGGCGCCTACACCCATAGCACCAGAGCCCCAAACACTGCCGATGATGCCCCCGTCTGCACAGAAGCCGAGCGTCGTCGCCACCGCCGTGGCGATATCGGAAATCGAAGGAAGCGTGGCGTTCGATAGCGCGCTCTCGATCGCTCCTGCCCTGTGTGTGCTGTGGACGCGAGCGGCGATGCCAGTCCTTGAAGCGCTTGTGGCGCGGCGGACATCAGTTGGCCGGTCGACATGATCGCCTGCACGTGTCCGGCCGATGTGCCGGCGGCCTGGCCGACCGCAACCGCCTGTCCGGCGAGCCCGCCGGGTTGGTGGTCAGCTGCTGGGGGGTGAACGGCGTTAACGTCGAGGCGGTCGCCGAGGAAGCGGCATAGCCGTACATGGCGGCGGCGCCTGGGCAGACTTTCGCCGTATTGCGCCTCGGTGGCCGCGATCGCCGGGGTGTTTTGACCCAAGAAGTTCGTCGCGACCAGCGCCATCAGCTCAGCGCGGTTGGCCGCGATCACCGGCGGCGGAACTGTCATCGCGAACGCCGATCGCATGCGCGGCCGCCGCGGCCGTGGCCTGAGTGCGGCCTGCTCGGCCTGGGTCTGCGGTGCTCATGCAGCCACGCCACATGGGACGCGGCGGCGGCCACCATGGATACCGACGCGGGGCCCGCCACGGCCCGCTGGTCAGGCCCGTGATTACCGATCCATAGTCCGTCGCCGCGGAGTACAGTTCGTCAGCTAACCGCCCAGCCCGCCGCGGCGGCCAGCATCGACCCCGGCCCGGGACCGGCATACATTCGCCCGGAGTTGACCTCCGGCGGCAAGATCCCGAAGTCCATAGCTACATCGCTACTTCAGCTCGCCGCGATCGCGTTGGCGGTCTCGGTGGCCGCATACGAACCGGCGCTGGTGCCCAGGGTGGTCGCAAACATCTGATGGATCGCTGCGGCCTGGGCGCTGACCGCCCGGTACACCTGCGCGTGCAGGGCGAACTGCGCCGCTGTCAGCGCCGACGCCTCATCGGCAGCCGCGGGAACCACCCCGGTGGTCGAGGTGGCCGCGGCCGGCGTTCTGGGCACTGATCGTCGAGCCGATACTCTGCAGGTTGGCCGCTGCTGCGGCCAACGTCTTCCGGCTGTGCGGTCACGAATAACATGGGTTTCCCCTCCTTAAGCCTTGTGTCCCCAAGGATTCCGCTGTAATCAATCCGTGTCGTCACGGCTGGCGCTACTGATACCCCCGGCGAGCCGGAATCTGTGTTACGGGATCTGTACGCCAGGAATGGTGCCGATTCAGAAACGGTTTACTCCCGCGCAAGGCGTTACGGAAACCGATGGTCCGGGGTGAAGGCGGCACCTTCCAGTCCGCCACGCCCGCATCCAACAGCTTCCCTGGGCCGGAAGTCGCTCCCGCGAAGGCACTTTCGAAAGCGTGCCTGGACGCCAGCCGATGCGGGGGTCGACGGGAAATGAGGGGTCGGCCGACGTGTTCGACGCCGGGCCTGGCCCACCTTGACAGGATCAGCCGGATGATGCCCGGCTAAAGCCGGTGACTTGCGCTGAACCGGTGGCCGGGGTATCGAATTGGTCCCAGCGGTAAAGAGATCACTGCACTGTTAGTGGCACGCCTATCGAGCAATACCACGATGACTGGTCCCCGTAGTGCCTGCCGTAACGCATTTGGGCTGCAGCGTAGGGACGCCGTATACGGGGCTGTAGTTGCGGATGAAGCGCGCCACTATGGGGCTTGGAGTGCTAGTCATTGCAGTGCTTTTCCTCAACGTAGCGCTCGAGTGCAGCCTGACCGTCGTGCACCGCCCACGCGATAGTTATCAAGAGGGATAACCCCAGTAGCGCAGTTATCATGGCTGATATCCACCTTTCATGGTTGGACCGCAGCCGTACTAGGCTGCACTACAAAGGTTTTCGCCGTTTTAGGGATGGGGTAGATCAGCGCCGCGGAACCGTCGCAGCCCGGTAGCGGTGCGGGACGTCGTTCCCGTCGTGCCGTCGCTTCATACCATCAGCATCGCGGCCAGAGGCCGAAATGTCCTCCATGCTGACGTGCGTTCACGGTTCCGGCTACCTTCAGTTAGCCGGCCGCCGACTGCTCCAGAACACCAGGATCAACGGCATGTCTGTCGTGGAACACGCTCCGATGCAAGACAATGCCGAGGGCCGTCTTACCGCCGCAAGGTGGCGGGGCTAGTCCGAATGGGGCCTGCCGACGGCGGCGACGAACGCTCCCCCGCCTTGCTGCGGCGCTTCGTCAATTCAAGGGAAATTGCTGGGTTTTGAGTGGTTTCTCGCAGTGCGCGCCGGTAGCGTGACCACACCGGCACATACAAGCCCAACTCCCGGCGTACAGCCTGTACCACGTCTCGACGATTGACCTCTGCGCTCTCGTATTTCTGCAATGCGGCTCGTTGTTCTTGGGGCAAGTTGTCTAACCACAGCTGGATGTGCTCCGTCAGGCCGTTGTCAGTTTCGACTTGTCTTACCCATTCGCCTAGTTGAACAGACTGTTGGTACGCGTAAGCGATCGCAAGATCGGCGGTTTGGTAATTACCGGTGAGCGCCAGCTCGCTGATCACCCTATCGATCGCTTCGGCTTTTTCGGTCAGTACTTCTCTGCGCATTTCTGGGGGAAGCGCCTTCAGGATTTCCAAGTCTCTGCCGATCCTCAATGCCTCGGCGTAGAGCGTTTTCATCTCCTCATAGTGGAAGCGCTTGTGCTCTGATCTGCGGTCGAGCGCACCCGTGCTGAACGCGATGAGTGCCTGCCAAGACGACGAATGCGCCACCCAGGAGTGTGCCTTGTCCGGGGGTTACGTTGTGCCAGATGTCGATCCACCCGCTCATCTTCTCCCGCCTAGCGCCTCGGGCATGGGCCATAATCAAAATTCGAGTGGCACCCGTAAGCCGCACCGGGTGCTGGGGCAGGGCCCGGCGCTGCCAGATCCGCTGTGAATCAAGCACTTCCGTTGCTCACAGGTCGGCGAGCGCGATACCGGTGAGCCCCATGCCGAGCTGCACCAGTTCTGTGTCGACGCCGGTCTCGAGGTTGACGTAGCGGATGCTACCGCCGAGATCCCGACATAGAACTCGGACTCGGAGACGGCGGCGACACCGATCGCCTCATGGTATCCGCGAGAGAGGATCTCGGGTGCGCCGACGATCGGCTGCACCATCGCGCGGTTGAGTGTGTTGCCGTCGGGTTCGGCGCCCCGATCGGTCCATACCAGCGTCGCCCCACCGAACAGGTGTAGATCGATGGGCTCGGGCAGGTCCTTCCACAGCAGCTCGATGTCGTCGCGGTGCTGGGCGCTGGTGCCCGGCCGCAGATCGAGGGGGGCACGAAAGATCCTGCCCTCGCCGGCTTTTGGTGCGCCTTTTTGCGTCCAGTACAGCAGGCGCCGATCCAGATCCACGGCGATGCCGACACGGTGATTGCTGGCCGCCTGCGCGGCCTTGTCACCAACCGCCGGCACCACCAGTGGGCGCAGCTCACTACCGTCAAGGTTGCACGACAGCACCTGCATGCCCTCGCGATCGCACCAGTACAGCACGCCCGCCTCAAAGTCGGCGGCGAGCTGTTTGCCGGTCGTGAAGGCCCCGCGCGGCACGATCGTGACGCGATTGGTCCCGTCGAGATCGGCACGCTCCAGTGACCCGTTGCGGGCGTAGGCCTCTTCCGAACGTGGGCCGCTCCCGGGGTCGGGAGCGCCCATGTTCGTCCAGTACACATGGCCCCGCAGTTGGTCGACGACGATGCCGTCGGCCCTCTCGTCGATTCCCGTGATCAGGGTCCGCACCCGAGTGCCGGCCAGAGACACCGCCTGCATCTCCTGCTTGCCGTCGTTGAGCACCAGCAACTCGGTCATCAGCGCTCGCTTTCAGGTACGTCGACGTGACCCGTGGAGAAGGCGGGCACGCGCGTCGAAGATCGCCGCAACGTTCCGGCCGGCCTGCATGACGGCGCGGTCCGGCCTGACAATGGCGGCGGTCGCCCGGCCTTGCTCAGCCAGCTGCCGAGTTCGCTGCCCGACGCGACGGAGACGACCGCGGCTCCGCGGCTGCTGAGCTCCTTTCGTTGCGCAGTCGCTGAGCGGCGACGAGGTGACCAGCGCGAACCGGTTACCGACGACCTCGTCGAACGCGGCCGTCGCGCAAGCACCGGGTTGGGGCACAGCGTTCCGGCCAGCCCGCCAGGCGTGCGGGATTTGATCACCAGCTCCGAACTTGTGCAGACCGGGGGCGACGCCATCGGCGGCGCTGATGCGCGTCCCCGGCAGGCGCAGGTGCTGTCAGCCGCGGGAACACCACGTTGCGGATCACGTCACCGACGCGCCCGCCGCCGGTCATGGCCGCTCCCACCGACACGGCCATCAAAATCATGGCGGCCGCGTGGAGCTTGCGCTCCTGCTCGTAGGTGTCCAGCACGCTCTCGGGCAGGGTCTTGTCCAGCACGCCGGCCAGTTTCCAGCTCAGGTTCATCGCGTCGCGCAGGCCCGCTGCCATACCCTGGCCGACGAACGGCGGGGTCAGGTGGGCGGCGTCACCGAGGAGGAACACATTGCGATCGCGCCAGCGGCTGGCCACCTGCGCCCGGAACGTGTAGGCGGTGACGCGCACCAGCTCCAACTGCGTCAATCGGTGTGTCGCCCAGCCACGGCCTGATCAGCGGCTCGACGTGCGGCCAGGGTCTGGTAGTCGGCTGCCGTCTCGCCGTCGACCAGCTGGAATTCCCAGCGGTAGCGGGTTTCTGCCGACCCGCATGTACGTGCCGCCGCGCTCGGGGTTGCACAGCTGGTGGCAGCCCTCCCACTGGTCGAGATCGACGTCGGTGTTGACGTCGATGACCAGCCAGTCCTGTTGGAACGGCAGCCCGTACATGTGCGCCCCGATCGCCGCACGGACATGCTGTTGGCGCCGTCGCAGCCCAGCACATAGGCTGGCCTGCACACTCTGCTCGCCGCCGCGCACCCGGTCCAGGAAGCTCACCCGCACCCGGCCGGGCTGGTTCTGGGTGACGCTGGTGACCTCGACGTTGCCGTGGACGATGACCTGCGGGTACCGCTTGAGGTTGGCGCGCAGCATCGCCTTCCAACTCGGGCTGGTCGAACATGTTCATCTGCGGGTAGCCGTTGGCGCTGGGCTCGGTGCTGCGCTTGAACTTCGCCAGCACCCGCATGTCGGGTCGATCAGTCGAAGACCCAGCGCGGCCCGGCTGTGGGCGGCGAACTCGTCGCCGATGCCCAGCCGGGCCAGGATGCGGTACACCTCGTCGTCGGCGTGCACCGCCCGCGGCAGCGGGTAGACGGTCTCATGGCGGTCCAGCACCAGACATCGAAATGCCGTACTGGCCCAACATCGTGGCGGCGGTGATGCCGGCCGGGCCGGCGCCGATGATGATCACCGGCACGAAGTCCGGCAGTGAGCGGGGCGCCGTTCTTTTGCGCGTTCATTCGTACACCACCTCATTGCGTTGCATGCCCAGGTTGATGGCGCCGTCGTCGGTGGCCACGGTGGCCTCCACGACGTCACCGTCATGCAGGTAGTTGGGGTTCTTTGCCTGCGCGGCAAGGAATGTCAGCAGGTCCATTTGATTCGGGTTCTCGACGCCATGCGCGGTCAGCGCGGTGCCGACCGGGGTGCCGGTCAGCACGATGTCGCCGGCGTCGAGCTTCTGGAACTTCGCCAGCGCCTGCAGGGCCTGCACCGGCGGGTAGAGCATGTCGCCCTCGACGACCATGTTCTGGCGCACCTCGCCGTTGACCCGCAACTGCAGCCGCAGGTCACCGAAGCGCTTGAGCTCGTCGGCGTCGACCAGCACCAGCGCCGGCCCGACCGGGGTGAACGTCGGGATAGGACTTCGACTCGTAGAACTGGGCTTTGGTCAGCTGCACGTCGCGCGCCGAGACGTCGTTGGTGACCACCAGCCCGTACCACGAAGTCGGCCAGGTTGGCCTCGGTGACCTCGGTGCCCACCGGCAGCTCGCGGCCGATCACCAGACCGATCTCGACCTCGTAGTCCAGCAGCTGCACGTGCTCGGGTTTGACGACGTCATCGAACGGGCCGATGACCGAGCCGGACGCCTTGCGGAAGAAGGTCAGCGGCGTCTTGGCGGGGTCGCGGCCGACGTCCTCGCACGTGCGAGGCGAAGTTGGTGGCCTGAGCCACCACGCGGCATGGCGTCGTGATCGGCGACAGCAGCGTCAAGGTTGTCCACCGGCACGGTGTCGGTGCAGTGCGCGGCGGCGTCGATGGCCGCCCGGTCGGCGAGCACCTCCGCGGTGGTGGTCGCGTCGGTGCCGATGCGGGCGGCGCCGCTCGGTGTCTGCACCCACCACGCGTCGGCGGTGCGCAGGATGGAGATGGTCATGACGTGTCCTTACTTTCTTTGGGTTTGGTGTGTTAGGAATTGGCTACGTTGAACAGCCCGCGCAGGGCGGACAGGTCGAACTCGTTGTCGTGGCGCAGCGCATCGAGCATCACGGCGAGCTCGCTCGCGGTTTCGCGCGGCGATCCGATGCCCAGGAAGTCCTTGCTCGGCGGCGGGCCCCACTGGGCCAGGCCGGAGGCCGCCAACGGGGCCCAGCCGGGCTCGAGGGTGTTGTCGAACATGTCGCCGTCGGCGAAGTGCTCGACCAGGAACACCGTCCGGGTCGCGCCAGTAGTCGAAGATCTGGCTGCCCTGGATGTGACGGCCGATGCCCCAGGAGCGGAAATATCCCTGCTCGCGCAGGTATTCGCCGCCGGCGGCCAGCGCGTCGAGGTCGGAGACCTGGTACGCCGAGTGCACGTAGCGGTTGGCCGGGCCCAGCGCCATCGCCAGCGTGTGGTGGTCGGCGGGGACGGATCCGCGGTCGCAGCGGATGAAGCTCATGACCGGTCCGCGCTCGCGCTGGCCCGGGTAGTAGCAGAAGTCGCTGACGATCAGCCCCAGGTGATCCAGGTACCAGTTCAGCGCTTCGAGGTACTTGGGGGTCTGCAGCACGATGTGCCCGAGCCGCTGCACCTTGGTGGGCACCCGCGGCGGGCGCTGAGTGGCGTTGGCCCGGACCACGTCGTGGCTGGGGCCGAAGTTGAACACGTGCGGCGTTCTGGGACGGGCAGCTGCCTCGAGCTGATGGGTGCCCGACACCACCCGCACGGGAATCCCGCTGGGGTCGACCAGGTCGACGGTCACCCCGCCCAGGGTCTCCGGCAGCGGGCGCACGGTGGTCCCGGTCGCATCGGCCAGCCGCAGCAGGTCGGAGTGTTCGGCGGCGACGAACGCCGGGCCGATGAACTGCGACCGCGGGCCGCGGCGGATCAGCACACACGGCGCGCCGGCGTCGCTGCCCCGCAGGTGCAGCTCGTCGTCGGTGCGCAGCGCGACGCTGAACCCGAACGCCAGCGCGAACGCCTCCGCCTTCTTGAGGTCCGGCTTCTCGAACTCCAGCCAGACGACGTCGTGGACCTTGATGACCGGGTTGGCTGAGCGGCCCGGGTGCTCACCTGGGCCGCGCGCCCTGCTCGCTGTGCAGGCCGTTGTGGGCGCCGATCAGCTGCTCAGTCATCGCTGGCCTCCTGAGACTAATCGATGGACGGCATGATGCTCCTTCCTAAATGGCCTTATTGCCAAGGCTTTCGGCGAAACGCGCACTCGCGTATCGCATTCGTGACTAAGCATGCCGCTACTGCGAACGTCTGTCGTTGCGGCTGACGGCAATCGACGTACCCGGCTAGCCGGTATTCGCGGGTTCTGACGAATCGTCAGAATTGCATTGGATCACAGAGTAATTTAGCGATCCACACAGTTTTAAAGGACGCCGTAAGCGGATGCCACCCACGGAGCGCGTCGTGCACAGCGACCCAGTTGGCATCGAGCGACGAAACACCTTATACCGCTGCTGTTTTCGAGCAAGCCCGCGATATCGACGCCGAAATCATCTCCCGTTTCCGTTATGCGGGATTGTGATGGTAAGGGCTGTCCCGCCCCCTAGAGGACTTGCGACCCGCAGGTTTCCTCCGAGTGCCTCGATACGGTCCTTGAGCCCGATCAGCCCCGAGCCCTTGCTCGAATCGGCCCCGCCGATCCCGTCGTCTGCGACCAACAAGTCGAGGCTCTTGTCGGTTACCCGGCCGGGACCTTCACCTCGGAGGCGCGGGCGTGCTTTGCGGCATTGGTTAGCGCCTCGGCGACCACGTAGTAAGCGGCGACCTCCACCGATTCGGGTAACCGCTGCTCGATCGCGATCTCGAGGTTGACGGGCACCGGTGAGCGCCGCGCCAGCGTCTTGAACGCCGCCCGCAGTCCGCCTGTCGACAGAATCGCCGGATGAATGCCGCGGGAGAGCTCTTGCAGTTCTTGGAACACGTCGTTCAGGCCCGAAACCGCCTCGGTCAGAATGCTTTTCAGGTCGTCCCGCTCGGGTGGCACCGAAATCCTGGGTCAGTCGAAGTTTCAGTCCCAGCGAGACGAGCCGTTGCTGCGCTCCGTCGTGAATATCGCGTTCCAGGCGGCGTCGGGCGTCGTCGGCGGCGGCCACGATCCTTGCTCGCGAGGCGATCAGCTCCGCGCGGGTGGTCGCGGCGGCAATTGCTGGTCGCGGCCAGCTCGGCGAACTCGACGATGCGAGCTTCGGTATTCGGCGGCAGCGGCTCCGCCTCGCTGGTGGCGACGACGGCTATGCCCCATAGCCGCCGTCCACCACAATCGGGGCCCCGATGCGCGACCGGACGCCCAACTCGCGAACGCGTTGGGCAATCGGGCCGGCGGCGTCCTCCGAGCTGTCCATCCGCGCCGACTGTCGTGTGCGCGAGACCGTA
>CAVUNP010000045.1:0-96982 GCA_963742855.1 uncultured Actinomycetota bacterium
GTGCCTGGCGTACTCGTGAATCATGTGCTGCATCACCATCCGCAGCGACACGTTGCCGTCCCACCGCGGCTGGTACGCGATCACATCGAGCGACTCGGCGGCCAACTCGATCCCGCGGCGGGAACGCTCGACCTCAGCCTGCCAGGCGGTGAACACTCCAACCGGGTCGACCCACTCGCGTCGTACGCGACCTGGAAGTCGCCCTGGTCCGAGCCCACACCAGGCCGATGTCCTCGGCGTTGATGGTGCGGCGGAACCAGACCCGTTCAACCTCGGCCATGTGCCGGACGGGACCCCAACAGAGACAGCGTCGACGGCGGCATGGACTGCTGGCGCAACTGGTCATCGGTGAGCCCATCGCATTTCATGGCGAGGGTGGCCCGATGGAACTGCAGGAAGGCACGCAGCATCTCGCGTTCGCCGGCGATCGCGGGTGCCGGCCAACACGTTCGGTGGTCAGGGTACATTCCTTCCGCTGGTGGCGGTTGGTTCGCTACCGCCGCGGCGATTCTCGACGAGACCGCCACTCGACGGGACAGCGGTCTACCCCGACATATTGCCATGCTGACGTATGACGATTTCTCGGCAGGGCGAGTCGGTGATCCAGGTCGGCAAGGCAATCGCCGCCCTAATCGCCATCGGGCTTGGCGTGATCAGCTTGTTCCACCACATCGTCAAGGGGCCAGTTTCCAAAACTCAACTACTACCTGTTCGCCGAGTTGATCGCGATCGCCGGTGCGCTGGCCCTGCTGGCCACAATCTGGCGACCGATGCGGTTGCGTTGGCAGGCGTGGCTGGGCATGGGCGTCGCCGGCGTCGTCGGGTCGGTGGGCGGCACGGCCGTACTCGACGAACAACTCGCGTGCATGTACTGCTACTCGCAGAGCCGCGGCTGGCCCTTCCAGTGGATGCACCGTGGCATCAGCTTCGAAAACTACCTGGCGATGACCGACGCCCGGCGTGGCTGGATGCGGCGCGGCGCGAGCTGGCTCCTCGATGTGATCCCGGCAGTGGTCGACATCTTCGTCTGGGCCGGCGCCGCGCTCACCATCGTGGTCCTGGTGCGGCTCGCCATCCGTGCCCTGCGCCGCACCCCGGTGCGGGTAGCCCAACCCGTCTGAGCGTGCCGGGATCTCCATCATGCTGCCGAGGATGGTGACCCGGTCAACCACGATGGCGGTGCCATGCATAGGGTCTCGCGGTATCTGGCGTGGATCTCTATTGTCATGACTGCTCTGGTGGCCCACGCACGGCGCCGCGTCGAGGAAGGTGAACCTGTCATGACCGTCAACGGTTCCACGGTCCGGACGTACCGCAATCCGGTGATCCCTGGCTTCTATCCGGATCCGAGCATCTGCCGCGTGGGCGAGGACTACTACCTGGTGTGCTCCAGTTCGAGTACTTCCCCCGGCGTGCCCATCTTCCACAGCCGCGACCTGGTGAACTGGCAGGCAGTTCGGCAACGTGCTGGACCGGCAGGGTCAACCCCGCTTGGTTGCCGATGACGTTGGACGCGTCCCAGTGGCATCTATGCACCCACCATCCGCCATCACGACGGCCGGTTCTGGATGGTGACCACCAACGTGGCCATCGGTCGTCACCTCATCGTCACCGCCACCGACCCGGCAGGTCCCTGGTCGGACCCGACATACATCGACGTGCCGGACCTGGATCCCTCCCTCGCCTGGGATGACGACGGCGGCATGCTGGCTCGCCATCTCGGGGGTGGCCAACTACCGCATCAACCGGGACACCGGAGTAGTCCTGGATCGGCCCATGCCGATGTGGTCGGGTACGGGTGGGAGTACCCGGAAGCCCCGCACCTGTACCGGGTAGGAGACTGGTGGTATCTGCTGGTTTCCGAGGGCGGCACGCACACCAGCCACGCCCTGTCGGTCGCCAGAGGCCGCACCCCCAACGGCCCGTCGAACCCGGGCCGGCCAATCCGATCCTCACCCACCGGGGCTCCGGTCGCCCGATACAGGCCACCGGACACGCCGATCTGGTCGAAGCTTCCGACGGCACCTGGTGGATGGTCCTGCTCGGCATCCGGGCCGAGGGAGCGTGGCCGCCCTATCACGTGCTCGGCCGGGAAACGTTCCTCGCGCCGGTGCGCTGGGTCGACGGCTGGCCCGTGGTCGACCCGGTCGAGCCCGAGCTCGCCATGCCGGCCGGTACCCCACCGAACGAGCCGGGCGGCGAACGGGACGACTTTGACGCCGACCAGCTGGCGCCGTGCTGGATCTCGCCGCGTTCCCGGCCGGGGGACTCGTGGTCGCTGACCGAGCGGCCCGGCTGGCTCACCCTGCGAGCGACGGGACCGACGCTCGACCGGCCTGGCGCCACCTTCGTAGGCCGCCGGCAGCAGGACCACGACTGCCGGGCCAGCGCCCGTCTTTGATGCCGGCACCGGGCGCGCCGGCCTGAACATACGCATCGATGAGGCGCACCACTATGATCTGGAAGTCAGCGAAGGCACGGCCCGTGTCGTCGCCCGCGTCGGTCCACTGTGGTCAGGTGGTCGCCGAACACCCGGTCACGCCGGGGCCGGTGACGTTGGCGATCGCGAACCAGGACACACGACGTGCTGCCGCCCATCACGGTGTCACGACCGGCCAACTCGCGGAAGCTTCCTTTCGGCGTCCGATCCGCCGGACCCGACACGATCAGCTTCGAACTCGTCACCGGCGACGACAGATCGTCACCCTCGCGGAACTCGACGGCCGCTACCTGTCCACGGAGGTCGCGGCCGGATTCACCGGCCGCGTCATCGGCATGTACGTGACCGCGGGCCAGGCCGCCTTTTCGACTGGTTCGATTACCTGCCCCGATGCGACTCCGAGCTGATACGATCCCCAACTCCAGGGCACAGGGCCGGCTTACCTGCGGTCGCGGAGCGGCTACCGGCAGGGCTGGAACGCCGAGTCGTCGAGTTTCCGGGCGAACCGCACGCCGTTGATGTTGGCCGCGTTGTCCGCCGTGCAGAAGCTCATCGACGACCCGTACTCGGCGTGGAACACCGGCTTGCCGGCCTTGACGAACTGGCTCAATTGGGCGCACTCCTGGTAGACGGCGCAGCTTTCATTGATGGCCATGTCGAAGTACGGCAAGAGCTCGGTGATCTGTTCGACGTCGTTCTTCATCACCGCGCTCATCCCGCGGATACGCGCACCGTTGGCCAGGAAGACGTTGTAGAAGGCCTGATCTTTCGCCGTGAGTGGGAACCCGGTCACGTTGGTGTAGCCGTCCATGCTGTCGAACTCGATCGCGTCAAAGCCCTTCTGGTCACACATGTCCATGCGTGCGTTCATGATCCGGGCAAGCACGCTGCCCGACCGCTGCACGTCGCGTATGTCCAGCCGGCTCGCCGGGCCAGCCATCGAGGTTGCGACCGAGGATCGTGCTCGGAAACTGCGCCGCATCCGGTCGCCAGTCCTCCGAGGAACCGACACTGAGGTAGCACACGACCTTCTTGCCGGCACCGTGCAGGGCGCGGACATCGGCCTGAGTGGCTTCGAAACCATCAATATCGTAGACGGCCACCGGCCGGTAGGGCGCCTGCGGAACCTTCGATATCACCCAGTTCCAACTCGTCCGTACGGGCGGGTGCCAACATCCCGGGCACGCCACGGGTGCGGGTAACCCACCCGCGGGCAGGTCCGGCGTCGCGGTGGTGGTCAGACGATGGCCGCGTAGTCGACGTCCGCGGCGTCGCTGGCGTTGCTGGCCACGATGCGGAACTGCATCGTGCTGCTCGACAAGACATAGTTCGACGCCGTGCCGCTGACCGCAAACGTCAACAACTTCCAGGCACCCCAGTCGGGGGCGGTGGCGTTGGTACCCACGGGCACCCCCGAGTTCAACCGAAAGTCGCGCATGCTGAAGGTCCAGGTCTGGGTCGACACAGCCGGACCGCGATAGTCACCTGGACGGAAACGCCCGTGATCGCCGACGCCGCCAGCCCGCCCGGGAGGGTGTAGGTCAGATAGCCGGAATAGGTGCCGCTGAACTCGACGTACCGGCTCCAGATGTCCGCGGTGCCGGACTGGTCCCGCACCGCAAGGTTGGTCACCGGCTGCCGGCGCCGACAGACCCCGAACTGGTCGTCAACGCGGCGGGTGTCATGGTGGTGACGGCCGCCTGGGCGCTCGCGGGGTTCGTGAGGATGAGCGCCACCGTTGCCATCACCGACACCGTCAAGGCCACCCACCGGGTACGACCGTCCACTCCGATGCGCCTGTCCTTACCGATGCGACTGTGCATACCTGTGCAACGACAGCGGGCCCCGGGTCGCATCATGTTCGTCGAAATGCTTGTACGGGTGGCAAGTGCAGATCTTCCTGCGGATATCCGACACATTATTGCGTGAAATTTGCCGCATTGATCGACTCCGGCGAAGTTGTGCCGTTCGTTGAGCCGTCCGTACCGCGGAGTCTTCGAACGCCTTCGAACGTGGAGTCTTCGAAGGGTGCGCGCACATTCGTGAGTTTGCTTCATTGCATTCTCATATCCGATCTGGTGGCGGATCCAGGTCGGAAATGCCTTCGAGCCTGATTGGTGATGGACGTGAAGCTATTTCGGGGAAGGCGACCGTCAGTCGTCGCCATGCTGACCTGTGCTGCCAGTGCTTCCGTTCTGCTCATGCCCGGTACGGCGGCGGGGGCGGCGAGCCTGCCACGCATCGACCTGAAGGTCCTCGTCGTCACCGACGGGACGCCCTGGGTCCAGGCCATCCAGCAACAGCTGTCATTGGAAGGCGTACCGATCACGGTCGTCGACCTGGCAATCCGTCACGGACCGCGATCACGACGGCGTTCCTGTCCGACCAGTTTCCCGGGGGCATCCCGCACGCCAAGTTCCAGGCCGTCGTGCTGCCGGGGGACGCGCCGCCCGGACTGTCCGCCGCCGAGCAGGCGACCCTGTCCACCTTCGAGACATCGTTCGGCATCCGGCAGGTGGACAGCTACGTCTATCCGAATGCGAACGTCGGACTGAACGCACCCGTGTACGCCGGTTCACTCGACGGCACCGCCGCCACCGCAACCCAGGCCGCCCGCTTCGACGCGATGCGTTATCTCAACGGGCTGGTGGCGTTCGACGGCGCTGCCGGCGGTGGCGGCTCGTACGGCTACCTCGCCACAACGCTGCCCGACGACCCGGCGACTGGCCGCCACTTCGAGCCGTACCTGACCGCGCCCGCCCCTTCTGGGTCCACATCGCCAGGGTCCACCGCGGTGCTGGGCGGCGTCTTCACCGGGGTGGCCGTGAACAGCTCGTGCTGACATTCGCCTACAGCTCCTACCAGCAGCAGTTCCGCACCATCGCACACGGCATCGTGACCTGGATGACCAGGGGCGTGCACCTCGGAAACTGGCGTAACTACTTCACGACTCACATCGACGACGTGTTCGGCGGCGACGGGCGGTGGAGCCATGTCGGCAAGTGCACACCCGACTCGGGCGACTGCGCCGCCGGCGTACCAGTCACGGCTCCCATCCGGATGGTCCCCGCCGACGTGACCGCCACAGTGGCGTGGCAGCAGCAGAACGACTACACCTGGACCTGCTGTACAACGGTGGCGCCAGCGTCGAGGCCGGCGGCAGCGCCAACAAGCTCACCGCTTCGCTACTGGCCAACCGGTACGCCTTCCGGTGGGTCAATCACACCTACTCGCACCCGTACCTCGGCTGCCAGCAGGACTTCACTGTCATTCCGTGGCGTTGCCGTACGGACGCCTCGGGCAAGGTCGTGTGGGTCAGCCAGTCGGAGATCAACTCCCAGATCGCCGACAACATCCGGTTCGCCACCAGCAGAGCGCTGCCGATCCGGCCGAACGAGCTGGTCACCGGAGAGCACTCGGGCACCAGGATCCTTCCCCAGCAGAGCCTCGACAATCCGAACCTCGCCACCGCACTGACCAGCAACAACATTCGTTGGCTCGGGCTGGACGCATCCCGGGAGTCGGCGCAGCGCCAGATCGGTTCGGCGCTCGGCCTACCACGCCACCCGATCAACGTGTTCTACAACGTGGCCACGGCGCGGGAGGAGACCTCGGAATACAACTGGATCTACACGTCCAAAGCCAACGGTGGCAGCGGGGTGTGCAGAACAATCCGACCGCCACGTGCATCGCGCCGCTCGACCTGGCGACGGGGTGGCCTCCTACATCCTGCCGCTGCAGGTGCGGATCGCTCTGGGCTATGTGCTGGCCAACGATCCCCGCCCGTTCTACATGCACCAGTCGAATCTCGCCGAGGACCGGCTGGCGCTGCAGACCACGCAGGCCATCCTGGTCGCTTACCGCGCCGTGTTTGCCGCCAACACGCCGGTCGTGAACCAGACCATGACCGACGCCGGTACGGTGTTGCAGCGCCAGGCCGCATGGGAGCAGACCCGCAACGCCGGCACGGTGAACGCCTATGTCCAGGGCAACGTGGTGACTGTGACCGGGCCGGCGGGCACCCTTGTCCCCCTCACCGCACCTACCGATACGAAAACCGGCGTCAACACCTTCGGCCAGGCCTACGGCGGTGAGCGGTCGACCTATGCGACGCTCGGCTCGTCGGGCACCAGCCTGACCCTGCCGGCTGCTCTCGGCTCCCGGCCCGCCACCGCAGCACGCCTCGATGTCGCGACGGGCTGAGCCGGCGATGCGTGTGGCCTTGATGACCGAGGGCAGCTACCCGCACAGCTTCGGCGGCGTGAGCGTGTGGTGCGACCAACTCGTGCGTGGCATGCCCGAGCACGAGTTCCACCTCGTCGCCCTGGTGGCCACCGGCACTGAGGCGGTGTCCTGGGACCTGCCGGGCAACGTGACAGCCGTGCGCACCGTACCGCTGTGGAGTTCGGTGCCACCCGGGCGGCAGGCCGGCCCGCGGTCCCAACGGCTGTTCACCTCTTTGCTGCGCGACCTGGTGGATGTGTTGCTGGCCCCTTCGTGGCAGGCCCAACTGCAGTTCGGCAAGGTGATGCGAAAGCTGTTCGAGTTTGCCCAGCACGAGGACCTGCGAGCCGCGTTTCGCAGCCATCACGCGGTGGACGTGCTCGCCAGCGCCTGGCGGGCCATCCCGGCTGGCGAGGCGGACCGGGCGCCGACATTGCACGACACGCTGACTGCGTTGCAATTGCTGGAATGCTCGCTGAGCCCGTTGTCGCTGGAACCGGTCCGGGCCGACGTCTCCCATTGTGGCCAACGGGCTCGCGGTGCTGCCGGCCCTCGTCGCGAAATGGACGCGGGGCACCCCGGTACTGCTCACCGAGCATGGCATCTATCTGCGCGAGCGCTATCTCGGCCTCCGTGACGGCCCCTACCGGTGGCCGGTCAAGTCGCTGTACCTGGCGTTCCTGCGCAGGCTGTGCTCGCTCGCCTATCTCGAGGCCGACACAATAGCGCCCGGCAACGTCTACAACAGACGGTGGGAGGAGCGGCTCGGTGCCTCGCCCACGATGATCCGGACCATCTACAACGGCGTCGACCCGGCCGACTTTCCGGCCGTGGACGGCGAGCCTGACGTCCCAACGGTCAGCTGGGCAGGCCGGGTCGATCCCATCAAGGACCTGGAGACGCTGATCCAGGCTTTCGCGCTGATCCGCCGGGCGATCCCCGACGCCCGTCTACGGATGTCGGCGCAACCCCACCGGGTCGGGAGAGCTATCTGGACCGCTGCCGGCACCTCGTCGACCAGCTCGGAATTGGCCACATCGCA
This sequence comes from uncultured Actinomycetota bacterium, assembly GCA_963742855.1. GTDB lineage: Bacteria > Actinomycetota > Actinomycetes > Mycobacteriales > Micromonosporaceae > CAVUNP01. The sequence continues at coordinate 7,707 of CAVUNP010000045.1, forward strand.
ACCTTCGAGGGTCGGGTCCCCGATATCCGGGACACGTATGCCGCCGGTCACGTGGTCGTGCTGTCCAGCATCTCCGAAGGCTTCCCGTACACCCTGATCGAAGCCATGATCAGCGGCCGGGCCTGCGTGGCCACCGATGTTGGCGGCGTGGCCGAGGCGCTCGGCGACACCGGGACCGTCGTGGCGCCCCGCGACCCCGGGGCGATGGCAGCGGCCTGTATCGACCTGTTGCCGACGGCGGTCGGCGTCGCGCACTCGGTGCGCGGGCCAGAAAACGCGCTCTGCAATACTTCACGGTGGACCTGGCGATCGGCATGTTCGACGAGATCTACAGCGCCCTCGCTCGCGGACGGCGGCTGCTGGCCACCTATCCTGAGACACAGGACAGCGAGCCCGAGACGCTGGAGATGGCGCTGGGGGTCGGCCGATGAGCGCGGGCACCATCGACCTGCCGGCCGAAGGCACAGCCAGGCCGGCCACCCGTCCTTTGTCCACGATGGACACCGTACCGCTCAATCCTGTCGATGGCCTGCGTGAGCGGATGGCGGTCGTGTGCCGGTCGGCGGTCGACATGCTGGAGATCGCCGCGGCGCTGGAGTCGGAAGGCATCGGCGACCAGGCGGCCCGTGCCCGGTACGGCTTCGCGGACGTATTCTCTCTCGCCGAACATCTCTACTACACGGTGGCGCGCCAGCCCGCGGAACCACCGGCCGAGGCGCCACGCTGGCAAGCCCATTGGCGCGAGCACGTGCTGCACGGCCTGCTGTTCGCCCTGCCCGCATTGTGCTTCCCGGTGGCCGTGCCTTTGCTCGGCGGCACCGCGACGCTCGCTGCCTACGTGAGCGCGACGCTCGCGTCCTGGGCGCTGAGCCAGGCGTTGGCGTACCTCGGTTTCGTCCGAGCCGGTCGGCTTGATCACGCCGGTTCGATGTGGATACTGCGTATCGGCACGACAGTTGCCCTGCTCGCGCTGTGGGTGCCTCTGTTCTTTGCGACCTTCCTGTCGCCCGCGCGGGTTGGTGGCCTCATCTTCGCCGGTGGTCAGGGCACCTATCTGATCGCCGCGACCGTGCTACTCGTCTGCGGAAGGCACCTCTGGCTCCTGCTCTGTCTCGCTCCGGGCGTCACGGCCAGTGCGATCTACCTCGCGCTGGGCCAGTCCGATTTCACCCGGGTGGTCTGGTGTGCCTTGGGCACGACCATCCTGGCGACACTCGGCTGCGTTGTCGCGTGCACCGCTCACCCCGGCGTAACCCACATTCGCCTACCTCAGAAGTACGAACTGCGCGGCGCCGCCTCGTACGCCCTCTTCGGCATCGCTGCCGCCGGACTCCTCAGCTACCCTGTTGTGGCCGCGCAACTCACGGGCAGCCAATCGGAGTTGGCCGCGCTGCTCGCGACGCCGCTGTGCCTGAGCATGGGCGCCGCCGAATGGAGCCTCTTCTGGTACCGGCGGCGAACGGACCGGCTCCTGCGCAGTATTCGCGATCCCCGCACGTTCGCCCTCGCTGCCCGGCGTGTGCTGCTGGCGACGACAACGCGGTACCTGGCCGCGGCTGCATTACTGATCGCTGTGACGGCGGGCATCGTCGCGGCCGCGAACCGGCGCCCACCTCGATGGATGACGCTGCTGGAGTGCGTCGCGTTCCTCGCGCTCGGCGGGGCACTGTTCATCGCCTTGCTCCTGCAGGCCTTCGGCGCGGACCTCGTCATTCCCCTCGCCTGCCTCGCGGCTGCCGGCGTCGAGCTGACGATGACCGCCGCAACGCACGTGGACCCGCTCGCCGCCCAACTGCTGGCCTGCACCGCGCTGAGCGCCGCCCTGCTCATCCACGCCGCGAAGGTCCTTTCCAGACCGACCCAGCATGCGTAGCCACGGCATTCACCGCCGGCGAACCGGCGGCGTTCACGAAGGGACAGTTTCATGATGGATCTCGTATCGGTCACCGGAGCCGACGGCTTCGTCGGCTCACATCTGGTCGAGGCACTCGTGCCCGCGGGCACCGGGTCAGGGCCATGGCGCTGTACAACTCCTTCGGGTCCTGGGGATGGCTGGACTCACTACCGTCCGACGTACTCGACCATGTCGACGTCGTGCTCGGCGACGTGCGGGATCCCGCGTGTGCCCGGGAGATCGTCGAGGACGCCGAGACCGTGTATCACCTGGCCGCACTCATCGCGATCCCGTACTCCTACCGCGCCACAAGGTCCTATGTGGATACAAACGTCATCGGGACGCTGAACGTGCTCGATGCTGTCCGCGCCTGTGAGACGCCGCGGCTGGTGCACACGTCCACCAGCGAAACCTACGGCACCGCGCAGACGGTGCCGATCGACGAGTCCCATCCGGTGCAGGCCCAATCTCCCTACGCCGCCTCAAAGCTGGCAGCCGACAAGCTCGTCGAGTCCTACCATCTCAGCTTCGGGGTCCCGCGGTCACCGTGCGGCCCTTCAACACCTTCGGCCCGCGGCAGTCCGCGCGGGCCGTCATCCCCACCATCGTGAGCCAGGTGGCGGCGGCCGCCGTGAGATCCAACTCGGCTCGCTCGAGCCGACCCGCGACTTCCTCTATGTCGCCGACACGGCCGAGGCGTTCGTCGCCGCCGGCACCGCACCGGCGTCCGCCGTGGTGGGTGAGCTGTTCAACGCCGGAACGGGCGTGGAGGTTTCGATCGGCCAACTCGCCGAGGACATCGTCCGGCTGATGAACGCCGACGTCGAGATCACCGAGGACCGCCAACGCATCCGGCCGCAGAAGTCGGAAGTCATGCGACTTGTCGCCGACGCCTCGTTCCTCGGCCAGCGCACGGGATGGCGGCCGACCCACACCCGGGACGAGGGCCTGGCCCGGACCGTCGAATGGTTCTCGGACCCTGCGAACCTCGCCCACTACAAGCCGCACCAGTACAACCGGTGACATTTTTGGAGGGCCCCATGCATGCAATCGTTCTGGCTGGCGGCAAGGGTGTCCGCCTTCGCCCGTACACCACCCGGCTGCCGAAGCCACTCGTGCCCATCGGTGACGAGTACTCGATCCTTGACATCGTCCTGACCCAATTGAGCGCACGCGGCTTCGGCAAGGTGACGCTGGCGATCGGATATCTCGGGCATCTGATCCGCTCGTATGTGGGCGATGGCAGCCGCTGGGGTCTGGATATCGACTACGCCGTCGAAGACAATCCACTGGGGACAATGGGGCCGGTGCTGCGAATTCTCGACCGCCTGCCGGACAACTTCCTGGTGATGAACGGCGACGTGTTGACGGACCTCGACTATGCCCACATGCTGCAGGAGCACTGTGGGGCGCACGGCGCTGACCGTCGCCACCTATGCGCGACAGGTCAGGATCGACTTCGGCGTGCTCACCATGAAGGAACACCGCGTCATCGAGTTCACCGAGAAGCCCACCATCGACTACCGGGTCAGTATGGGCGTCTACGGCGTTTCCAAACGCAGCCTGACGCGATACGAACCAGGCTCCCCGCTGGGCTTCGACGAACTCGTGCTCGACCTGCTCGCCAGCGACGAGCCACCCGGTGCGTACGCCTTCGCCGGCTACTGGCTCGACATCGGCCGTCCCGACGACTACGACCGAGCCAACGCGGAGTTCGAACACGTCAAGCCACTCCTGCTCAAGGGCTGATCCGCAGGAGGTGACTGCCGTGCGCGTGCTCGTGATCGGTATGCATGGTTTCCTCGGCGCGTACATCGGGCGCCGCATGGTGTCCGCCGGGTGGGACGTGATCGCCGCCGGCCGTTCGCGACGCCTTCGCCAAGCCCATTACGTTCCCCTGGACCTCGCGGCGGACGGTGCCGCGGACATCGCCAAACGCCTGGTCGAGGTGGCCCCGGACGCCGTGGTCAACTGTGCCGGCGCAGTTGCCGGCGACGCGACAACCATGGCCGCGGCGAACATCGACGGGCCGGCCGCCCTGCTCGAAGCGCTGGTCCTGGCCGGATCGGGCGCACGCCTGGTCCACCTTGGCTCGGCGAGTGAGTACGGTGACGTTGACGCCGGCGTGCCCGTGAGCGAGCACGCCCGCACCCGACCCGTCGGGATCTACGGCGTCACCAAGCTGGCCGGCACGCGCCTCGTCCAACTCGCCCGCACCAGCGGTCTGGATGCCGTCGTCCTGCGGATCTTCAATCCCGTCGGCGCGGGTTGCTCTGTCGACAGTCTGCCCGGACGGGTGGCGGGCGAACTGCTGCGGGCACGCACGGAAGGCGACGCGGTCCGCCTCGGGCCCTTGGACGCGGTACGCGACTTCATCGACGCCCGCGATGTGGCCGACGCCGTGTACGCCGCGCTCGCAGCCCCGATCATCGACCACCCGATCCTCAATGTCGGCAGCGGCGTCGCTGTGCCCGCGCAGGCTCTCGTCGACGGGCTCGTCTCAATCGCCCGCTTCACCGGGGCGGTACACACGGACGCCGCCGGGTCGCCCCGATCAGCGGCGGTCGCCTGGCAACAGGCCGACATCCGCGCTATCCGCTCCGCCTTGGGCTGGCAACCACGCCGGGAACTGGCCGCGTCCCTGCACGACCTGTGGCAGTCGGTCGCGTGACCGCCGACCCGGTAGCGGACCGTCCATCGCTGCTCGTGCCCGCCTACTTCCACCCGGCGGTGCGTTCGGCGGACTGGAAACGCATCGCCGTGCTCGCGGCACACGTTCGACTGGTCGTCCTCAACATCGCCAGCGGTCCCGGTGAACGCCTCGACGAGACGTTCCACTCTGTGCTCGCACCGCTGCTCGATGCCGGCGTCGCCGTCGCGGCCTATGTGGACACCGACTACGGCCGCCGCCCGGTCACCGCAGCCATGCGGGACCTCGAGCGGTACCAGGACTGGTACGGCGTGAGCGATGTGTTCTTCGACCGCGTCTCCACCTGGACCGAACACACCGGGCATTATCGCGAGCTCGCCGATTGCGCCCGGCAACAGGATGCGGCGGTGGTGGCCTTCAACCATGGCGCGCATCCGGTCGAGGCGTACACGGAGTACGCCGACCTGCTCGGTACGTTCGAGGGTCCGTGGCGGGTCTACCTCGACGTCCCCATCCCCCACTGGGTGCGGGCCTGCCCGCCGCACAAACTGTTCCACCTCGTGCATTCCGTACCTCGCGCGCACCTGTGCGACGCGCTGGACCTCGCCCACAAACGCAACGCCGGCGCAGCCTTCGCCACCAACCAAGCTGGCGACAACCCGTGGGACCGCCTGCCCGGCGATCCAGCCCAACCCCTTTCCCCCGCTGTCCGCCGCCAGCGAAAGGGCCAATGACTTGGCCATGCAGACGTACGGGACCTGTTGATGACGATTCAGTCAACAGGAAACGACGATATTCGGCTATTCGGATGATGGTCTGCTCTCTGAGCAGTTCGCAGACTCGTCAAGTGACAAACCAGCTTCCACAGGACCGGTGGAACAGCCAACCCACCGCTCCTCCGCCGCCATCCCAGCCTGCCGATGGGCCGCAGAGCGGGCGAGCCACCTCGCCGTACATCACGGCGCCAGTGCCACCATCGCCGTCCGATCAGGGCCCGACGATGCCCCATGGCCAGGCGCCCATTGCACCGTCGGGCTCACCTGGTCTACTCGGCAATTCCAGGAAGCGAACATTGCTCATCGCGCTCACGGTCGTGGCCGTAGTGCTGGTTCTGTGTTGTGGCGCGGGTGTCATCAGAGCTGCAGTCAGCGGCAATGAGGATCAGCGAAGCCCCAGCTCGGTGCCGGCACCTTCCACCAGCGCAGCCACTACACCGACCACACCCGCAGCACCACCCACGACGCCGGCCGCCGAGCCGACCACACAAGCACCGGCCCAACCGTTGCCGACGACAGCTGCCACCCAGCCGGCCAAGGCGCCGACAACGAAGGCGACTACGAAGGTGCCGGTCCCTCCACCGCCACCGCCCGCGACCAAGGAGCCACCGGTCAAAGAGGGTGTGACTCCTGGCGCGTTCTGCTCGGAGCATGGGTGGTTTGGACACACTTCCACCGGGGTGCTGATGCAGTGCAAGACGTCCCCGGACGACGCTCGTTTCCGGTGGCGGAAAGCCTGATTGACGCTCCTCCATCGGCCATCGCGATGCGAATGGCGGCTGGGAGGTCGGCCCTCGGCTGCTGGAGCCGTGGTTGGACGCGACCTCCCAACCGGTGCCTTCCGCTGGCTCAACCGCCCAGACGGCGGACCATGTTCATGATGGTTTCGATCGCGCTTGCCGGAGAGATTGCCGACCGGGTCGATCCAGCCGTAGGACGCCCAGGCTTTCGTGTACGACTGCACGTTGGCCAGGTACGTCGGCCACAGGTTGTCCATGCAGCCGTACAGCGCCTGGCTGGCATTGTTCTGCGCGCAGTAGTAGGGCCCGGCGGCGAAGATCGCCGCGCCCTTGATCCGTCCGGAGTACGCAACCTGTAGCTGGGTGGCCATGTAGCCACTGGCGGAGACTCCGGCTACATAGACTCCGGAGAGGTTGTACGTGTTGAGTGATCCGGCTACCGGAGGCTTGGTGGCGAGGGAGGTTGCCTGCGCCGCCGTCGCACTGGCCAAGACGAGCAGCACTGTCACAGCGACGGCTGTGACGGGACGCGCACTTCGGACAGTCCGATGTCCAGCGGACGTTCCAGGAGGTCGGTGCGCCACTACCACGGCGGGATTGTCCACTGTGACCAGTGGCGCGGGTGCCGGCCGCTGCGGTAATGCGTTCGGCCAGCGCTATTCGGTGCCCTCGGGAACGTGGTCGGCACCGATGGCGTCGTCGCCGGGGGCGGCTTTCAGGTACACGTGTTGGTGCCCGTTTCCGGCATCAATGTTTATCTGGTCGAGTTGAGTCGCGGCGACCGACCAGGCGGCTATCGCAGTCGCTCGCTGCCGGTCCGCGAGCGCGAACAGGGTGGCGCGTTGTGACTCTGGCCCGGCAAGACCGGCGGCGTAGGTGTCGATCGCGATCGCGATGCCCTGGGTGGCGGTTCGAAACCCGCCGCGCGCGACATTCGTCGCCGTCGACCCGGAGGGACTTTCCGCGTGACGCTGAGCGACTGCCGTCGCGATCGCCTGCCATTGCCTGACCTTGTCGGGCTGCGCCGGCTGACCGGGGGCATTGTTGCGCGGCAAAGCCGTCACGAATGCGGCCAGGACCGGCTCGAGGTCTGTCGCCGACTGGCGCGCCTGAGACGTGAGCTCGTTGATCTGGGCCACATCACGCTGTGCCTCTGCCTTGCGAAGTTCAGCTATCGATTCCTGGACGGGGTCGCCGCTGTTCGCCAGGACCGCGATGCCGACGAGCAGCGCCACCACGAGCGCAGCTGCGGCCGCAATGAGTGCCGTCGTGGACCGTCCAGCGGCTCTCACGGCGTTTGGCCTGGCCTGCTGCCATGAGGGCTTCCCTGTCCTGCGCGACATCCGGGCCTCCTTCGGTGGCACGAGGGTACGACTTTCGTCATCTCGAGTCCATAGTTTGACTCAGATGTTCAAAAGTCGAGTTCTTTCGCTCGCCGCGCCCCCATCACCCACCGGCATCGTCCGGCAGGACGGCTTTCACCGACGACGTACCGATGTCGAGTCCAAGCCACACCCGCGCTGCTACGTCCGCTACTGGTACGAGATGAATACCGGGGCCGGCGACACGGTCAGAGTCTGGCTCGGCGTGAACGTCGGCTTGTCTTCGTCGTAGAAGTTCTTCCAGCCCCACCAGATGTTCGCCGGGGGTTCGGTTTGCAGCGTGTTCCAGGTCTGCATCTTCTGCGCGGCTGAACCGAACCCGTCAGTGTGGATCACCATCGCCAGATCGTCATAGCTGGTGTCCACATCGGACCGATCCGGGATCATGTCGAGCCGGAACTGGTGCAGCATCAGGATCTTCTGCGGCAGGTGGTGGCTGCGCGTGAGGTCATCCAACCAGGCCGCGGTCTTGTTGATCTCATCGGCGGTCACCGACCCGATTACCTGCATCGGGACCTCGTTGGGCTGCATGCGCCATTCGGGATCCAGTGCCAGCCCGACGTTCGGCTCGACCAGCAGGCTCTCGTACAGCTTGGCCTGGCTGAGGAAGTCCGTCCGGCCCGGCTGTAGGTCGAGTATCACGTAGATCCCGTTGGCCCGGGCCGCGTCGACCCACGGCTTGAGCATCGAAACCGATGACTCGTTGGAGTAGTTGCCGTCCGACCCGGGCGAGTCCGCTGCCACAGTTGCAATGATCTCGAACGCCGGGATCACCGGGATTTTCGATGCCGACGAGTACGTCGCCGCCACCTCGCGAGCCCGGGCAACCGCCGCTGCGACCGGTTGCTCGCCCAGTACGCCCAGCACCGGTGCGTCCGGATGGCCGTAGAGGGCAACCATGCGGCGGGCCGGGAACACCACCTGGCCACCGCCCGGCAGCAGCACCCCGGTCGCGGCCGTGTCGACCCGCTGTCGCAGCCGGTCCACCGGTCCGAACTCGCTGCCCACGGCCAGGATGCGGGTCACCGGTTGACCAGCCAGGGTCTTGATGACGTCGTTGCTCGTACGGGGATCGGGGTTGTCGACGAGCAGCGTTCGAGCCCCGGTAGCGGCGGCCGTCGCCACCGCCGCCGCACTGGTCGCCCCCTTGCGCGCCAGCACCAACAGCTGCGACAACGGGGCCGACGGCGCGACGGCGGGCAGCCCAGCATCGCCCACCGATTCGATACTCAGTGTCTGGACCGAGGGCATGCCCGAGGTCGCACCTCGCGTGCGGCTGGGTCGCGAGCCCACGATGCGGCCCGGTCGCCCACCGCTACCAGCGTGTCTGGATCGAGCCGGACCAACTCGGCGCGCAGCGCACTGTCCGGCCCCGCAGCCCCCGGGGTGACCAGCAACGGTACGCCGAGATCGACCGCTACCGTAGTCGCCCGCTGGATGGCCGTGTCGTCGTCGGCCGCGACCAACACGACCGCTGGAGCGTGTGCATACAACACCCGGCTCGTGGCCACCGCGAGCTCAGCCGCGTCCGCGCCGGGCACGACCACGGTGTCGGCGTCCGGCAGTACGGTGTCGGCGTGTGGACCAGAACGCGGATGCGGCGGCGTCGTCGAGCTTGTGTCTGCCGGGCTCGCGGTACAGCCGGTGAGGACCAAGAGGACACCGGCGAGAAAAGCGATAGGGGCGCGCAAGTGTGGCATCGGATGGACCCGTCAATTGAAGGGTTGCCGCACCGCACGTTGGCGGCCACGGCTTCGGGCGGCGTCTGGTCCACACGGTACGCGTCCGACGCTTCACCGCACTGGTAGACGAAACCATGGCATCCGCCCGCGTACCCTCCCACACCCGGACGAGGTCGGTGCGTTAGCTACCTGAACCCCACCATCACCTCACGCCTGACCCGGAACAACGCGGTGGCGAAAACGGCGGAGTCGCTGCGGCGCGGATGAGTTGATGCGTCCGCCAAACTGCGGCACGAACGGACGGTATGTACTGCGACAGGAGTTAAGCCACCATGGACACGTGAAGGTCATTGCGCGCGGCACGGATGGCTCGTGGGACCGCTGGCGGGTGGGAAGGCGGCGTCTCGCATTCATTCCAGGGATTCCCGAGTGGATGCTCGTTCTCATGGACGCGGATGGTTTTATCGGAGGAGTCGGGGCGGTGGCCACGGCAACCTCGGGTTGTCCGACGTCCGCCTGGATCATCTCGACGAGGAAGCTGTCCGCCGACGAGCTGGCCATACTCACGTGAACCGAATGCTGAGTCCAATGTGGACTATCGCCTGGCTCCGGCCAGTACTTCCTCCCGGGCCGGCGCCGCCAAAAACTGAGGGGTTGGCTGGGCACCGCGGCTGACGAACCATTCCTGGCCGTAAGCGCGCCCGAACGCCGACGGGTCGAGCGATTCCGGCGCGATCTGGCTGCTGTGCGCGGCCATGGCCGCCATCTTGGCCAGCAGCTCCGGGACTGTCGCCGAGATGGATAGTGACACCGCCGCGGGTTCGACGCCCAAGCGGCGGACGTCGTCGGTGGCGGATTGGGCCAGTGGGTAGCCGCCTCGGCGTACCGCGTCACGGTCCAGGGTCGCTTCATAGGCGGCGATGCCCAGGCGGGCGGCCACCCGGCGGCCAGCTCGGTGCACCTGCCGGTGATCGATGTGTCCGGTGATGCCACGTGGGTCGTAGTGAACCAGGGCGTCGGCCTGTTCGTCACCGATAACGCGTTCGAGGCGGCCGGCCAGCTCGGCCACCGTGGCCGCCCCCAGGGTGCCGGGACCGTACGGGCCCCGATGCGCCCCCGAGTCCTCGTACCCCAACATGACCAGCCGGGATACTCCTAGAAGCTCGCAGGCCCGCTCCAGTTCCCGGCGACGGCGGCGGTGCAGCGTGTCGCCGTCGTCCAAGGGGACCCGGCAGTGCCCTGCCCGCCCGTCGGTCGCGCTGATCACGACGACGCGCCGCCCGTGGTCGACCGCCCGACGGATCATCAGGCCGGTGAAGATGGCCTCGTCGTCGGGGTGGGCGTGTACAACAATCACAGTCCTGATCATGAAAGAACTCCAGCGGGCCGAGGCCAACGATGCGGGCCTGGTCGAATGACTGCTGGTTCGCGCCTCAGCTCGACGCGGTGGGAGGCCGCGGCGGGCTCGGATCAGGCTGCGCGACGACACCAGCACGCGTCGGCAGCCCACGGACACCCGGGGCGGCAGAGGCATGCGGCGCACATCGACATGGCGCACAGCATGCCACAGCACCCAGCGGTCCAATGCACCAGCCACTCCGTGTCGATCGGGTGACTATCGCGTTTGCCCAATCCACCAACAATCTCTACTATGCTGGTGGGTTTAATGGAGGTCCCGGATGGTGCGCCGACTGTTCAGCTTTCCCAACCCCGTCAACGAGGTGTCTGCTCGACTCGTGGCGGGCGGAGTCGTGGTGATGTGTGTGGTCGCGATCGCCGCGAACCTGCCCTGGCTCATCGCCGTCATCGCCTACGGCTTCGTCGCCCGGGTCCTGACCGGGCCGACGTTGAGCCCACTCGGCCAGCTCGTGACCAGGGCGATCACGCCCCGACTGCCATTCGCCGACAAACCCGTGCCGGGTCCGCCGAAACGGTTTGCCCAGGGCATCGGGGCGGTACTGTCCGTGACCGCTGCCGTGCTGATCCTCGGCTTCGATCAACGACTGGCCGGCTGGATCGTGCTCGGCCTCATCGTGGTGGCGGCGGTGCTCGAGTCGGTCTTCGCCTTCTGCGTAGGCTGCACGATCTTCGCCTGGCTGATGCGGGTTGGCGTTGTTCCGGAGGCGGTCTGTCAAGAATGCAACGACATCTGGAACCGCCCCCGAATCTCCACGACCTGACCGCGGGTCGCGGCGCAGCGGCCGAGCAGGCGAGCTCACCTTGGTCGGCCCAGGCGGTACGCAGATGCCGGGGACGAGCCGTCAGCTCGGTGGAGTTGGCAGCGGGCGCTCGAAACCCTCGACGACCTGAGTCATCCCGACGCGGCTCACGTCCGGGCGAAGCTCGTCGCGCCGGGAAGGGATTGCTTGGCCTGATCCGGCTTCAGCGACATGACCACGGCCGATGGCCGCACGCTCGATCTCCGGACTGTCGTCAGTCGGACGGGCCGTGACCCGCCAGTAGAAGATGAAGAACAGCACCGCGGAAGCGACACCGAGCAGCAGCGGCGTGACCGAGCCCAACGCCGGGTGCCAGGCGCCGCCGAGCGGGTTCAGCGACGGCGCGGTCAGCGGCGACGGCATGCCGTTCTGGTACCGGATCATCGCCCAGGCCAGTGCAAAGACGTGTAGCGGTAGCACGATGGCTGCCAGGATTCGGATCAGTCGGTTGAGGACATCGGCCTGGCCACGCTCGGCGATCACGTACGCGGACAGAATCGGCACCCCGATGAGCAACGGCAGGAAGTACCGGCCCTGATTGATGAAGCCGATGCGGTTGATTTCGATGGCCTCGAGCAGGCTCGGCACCAGCATACCCAGCGCGGCCAAACCGATCACCCGCCAGCGGTCGACCGGACGGCCTACCGCGAGCGCTAGCAGGACCAGGCTTCCGATCGCCAGCCACCAGGCAATGTACACAAAGGACGGTAATGGGGTGTCGAGCCAGGCCAGGATACCGACCAACTGGGGAGTCACCGCCGTCCATCGGTCGAACACCTCGATCTTCATGGCTTCCATGACGCCCATAGGCGGCGAGGGCCTCGCGCCTGGTATCAGATCGGTAGCGTGACGCCAGAGCGTCCAACCGACAGCGGCAGCACCGACGACGGCCAACGCCGCGACGACGGTCCAGAAACGACGGGTGAACAGGACGGCTCGTCGAACTTGTGGCGTCATCGGGATCAGCATCACGCCGACGATCACAGCCAACCAGGCGGGCCCACCCGAACGGAGCGTGAGCAGCGCGGCAGCGGAGACCGCCGCCAGCCACCACGTCGCCCTGCGGGCGGCAGCTTCCCCCGGATCAAAGAAGATTGCTATCAAGGCGACTGTCAGCGCGGCGCCGGCGGCGATCTCCGGACCGTTCGGGGTGATCCCTCCGGCCAGATGGGCGGTGATCGGAGTCAACGCAACCAGGATGCCGCCCACGGCCGCGCGGTGCCGTAGCAGCAGGGCGGTAAAGGTCGCCCAACCGAACAGGGCCGCCATGATCGCAGCGTTGACCAGCCGGCCCAGCAATACGCCAGTCATGTCGGGCGAGAACCGGATCGGTAGCCCGACCACCATGTAGTAGGCCGGGTTGTAGCGCCCGATGTAGACCAGCACTCGTTCGCGCGTCTCGTCGCCGCCGGGTGGTACGGCACAGCTGGCGGGTTGGGTGGCCTGGAAACTGAAGCAGTTGACCCGCACCAGGCTCTTGGGCACCTCCCGATACACGCCCGGAGTGTTGTTGACCTCGACGAGGTCGCCGAGAACCTGGCCCGTTGCCACCGCATAGGCATTGTGGATGTGCGCCTGCTCGTCCGGCGTACCGTCGTACGGAGCGGCGATCGCCCAGGCCCCGAACAGGAGGAAGTACCCCAGCAGGGGCCAAAGGAGATAACCGCGGCGAGCCGATCGGACCGCTTCCCGCGTGCTGGCGGCAGGTAGGGGCGAAGTACTGATCACTGATGGAGGTTAACGGAAGACGCTCCGGCCGCGAAAGGCGCCGGTCAGAGCGAGTCTTACAGTCCACCCCAGTGGATTGAGCGGATGTATTCCAACAGGGGCCAGGCTGTGTGGCCGTCCCAGTAGAGTGGCGCGCTCAGGCACGAGTCCTCGGCAGTGGCCGCAGTGTGGGCGCACCCGCGAACGTTGCCCATGAACGTCTGGTAGACGTCGAACATCTCCACCCCATGCTGGTAGGACAGCCCGACGAGGACGGCGATCACCGCTACCGTGGCGACGGCGCCGTACCGGGGTAGCCGGCTGGTCCGGCCCAACTCGATTGTCTTGACGGCGATGACGACGAACGCCACCAGGATGAGCTGCGACAGCGTCGTGTACCGGCTGGAGTTGGCCTGTTCCACACCGAAACCCGCTCGCGAGACCGCGGTGGACGCGGCGGCCAACGCACCGTAGGCGCCGATGCAGAGCCATGGCAGCAGGGTCGTCGTCAGGACGTTGCGATGCCGCACCACCAGGTACGCCAGGCAGGCCAGGACCGCCAGCAGGTACAGCACCCCGATCATGTTCTGGTGGCCGGAACCCATCGACAACGGGTTGGTGACATAGGCGAGGAGATACCGCGCGAAGGTAACTGGATCATGTAGGAATATCAACTTCGAGGGGTGCCTGTCCGGATCGACGTATCCGATCCATTGGACCGCGATCACGACCGCAGCAAGACCGAGCCACAGGGGAATCCAACGGCGCAGCGGCCGGTAGACAACGAAGAACGGCAGGCAGACGAGCCAGACGAACATGCCGTTGGCCAACGAATAGTTGGCAAAGGTCGCCGCGGCGGCGGCGATGAGCACGTGTTTGAGGCGGGCCTGGGGGCCGCCACGATTCAAGATCCAGACTGCGACGACCAGCCCGGCGATATTCATGAACCACTGCATCTGCCAGCCCCAGAGCCAGTTCTCGTACTGAATCGGGGAAAAGAAGATGACGCTGGTCAACAGCGTCGCGGCTGCCAGGAGCAGAGTGCTGGTGAGCGTTTTCCGCATGATCAGATACAAAATCGCGAACGCCGCGGCCGCGAACAGCAGACTCACGACCATCTCGTAGCGGGTGTCCCAATGTGTCAGCCACGCCAGCGGCACCATGATCAGTTGAGGGAAGAGCAGCCGATGCTCGTTGTGCTGTGCCCAGAAGTCGCCCAAGCCCAGACCGCCGTTGTGGCTCTTCTGCAACAACGGAACCAAGTCCCACTGGTCGTAGTACGGCGTGTTGATCCAGTGCGCCTGCACCAGCCAGACCAGGACGGCCAGCGGTAGGAGCGCCGGCGTCAGGTAGGTCAACTTTCGAAGTTGATCAGAGGGGGTGAGTCGCACGACGAAACAATGCCATATGCGCGGGCATCGGCCAACCTGGACCGATCGCAGGTCTCGGCCCCGATCCGGTATTGACGTCCGCGTGCGGATCAAGCGAGTGTGTAGATGGCCAGGTAATCACGCTGCCAACGCAACTGGGCGAACGTGGCGAGCTGCGGCGACTCGGTGCCAAATCGGCGGTCGACGACCAGGGTGCGCACGCCCCGCCCGAGCATCCAGGCCAGTGTCGCCTGCGTCGGATTCGAGAAGACCTCGTCGTTCGACGTCTGCAACGCCATATCCGGATAGGGACCAAACGGCCGGGTCTCGACGCCGTACCCCCAGCTTTCCAGGAGGACCCTCCGTTCGGACCAGGCCGACAGCCAGTACGACAGGTTGAGGCACTGGTTGTACGGCGGCTCGTACGGGGGTGGTGCGACGCAGTGTTCGTTCGTGGCCAGCAGGTCGTCGGCCGACGTGTTCGTCCGAATCCAGGCGGCGGCCTCCTGCTGGACGGCACTGACATTCTGATGGTAAAAGCCGCGCATGTTGGGATAGGAGTGCGCGTCGGCCGGCAAGCCCATCAGGCCCGCCGTCAGGATGACCAACAGGGCACCCATCCGGCTGTGCGCGCGCCACCGCGGATGGCGCCGACCAAGGAACAGGCCGGCGACGAGGATGGCGAGCACGATGGCGCCGAGCGCGAGCGCCAGGCGGAACACCCGGAAGAACTGGTCGCCGTTCACGTTTCCCTCGGCGCCGTACTTCAGACAGAGCACGCCCCACACGGCTACCACGATCGCTGCCGCGCCAACGGCCAGCGCGGCGAAGGTGCGTGGTGCGATGCTCAGCCGATCGACGACAGCCGCGACGCCCATGGCCGACAGCAACGTGCCGAACAGGATTCCGGAGCGCAGGATGAACAGTTGGCTCAACGAGGGGTGTGACAACACCAGCACCGCGACAAAACCACCGACGAGGCCGCCGAGCAGGAACCATTCGGTGAGCCCGCGCTTGCCGTGGCGTGACCACCATGCGACGGGGATGCCTGCCAGGCGCGCCCCCCAGTAGATGCCGATGCCCGCGAGGGCGGTCACGTAGGCGACCACGACCCGCCACGCTGGCCAGGTGGGATCCGGCGCCAACGACAGTTCGCAGGAGGCGGTGGGTGTGTAGGCAGCGCCGAGTAGGCACGGCGCTGACGGCGGGAGCATGTCCCTGACCGTCCTCAGCGGCGCCACAGCCACCCCGAACGACTGGAAGCGGTAGAGCACGGCGAGGGCCAGGAGTTGCGCGACCAGCAGAAGCCCTGCGGCGAGCCAGGGGAACACGGTGAACCTGCGGGTCAACAGTTGGACCAGACAGACGAGGCCGACGGCGCACAGGGTCACCGGGACGACGGTTGACTTCGCCCCGGGGGCAGCCAGTACGAAAATCGCCAGCAGGGCGAGCGGTCCAGCCTTGAGATACGTGTCCGGCTCGCGCCGTAGCTGGTCGACCATCAACACGATGATGGCCAGCCCGACCACGTAGGAGTAGACGACGGACGGACTCGACCAGAGCGTGTAGGCGACTTCCCCACCCAGCGTCCCCGTGGCCAGGCTGCCGATGGAGGCTTCGCCCACCACGAAGGTGAGCGCGGCGGCGCCCACGCCCACCCACGGCCGGGCGGAGACCCGCCAACCGACGACCGACATCAAAACCACCGCGAGCGCGAACAGCGGCGGCAGGGCGAGCCGGAACAGTACGGTCGGCGCGTCCACACCGCTGACCAGGCTGCCCATACCCATGTGCGCGTACGAGAACCAGTGGTAGCTCAACGGATCGCCAGCGGTCCACGGCGTCTCCAGCGGGAAGTGGTGCTTGCTCTCGCCCATGATCGACAAGAAGTAGACCAGGTCGATGTGATAGGCCTGGGCAGTTGCCGGGTGCACGTCCACGGGCACCAGGAACGCCCCGGTGAGGTACCCCAAGAGGAAGAGATAGACGCCGACGACACTCCAGGACCAGGCCAGTGACGGGCGGATGCCACCCCGGGCGAGCAGCCGCCGCCGGGCAGCCGGGATGGCGAGCGTCGGCAGGATCGCCAGCACAGGCCACACCGGGATGAGTGCACGCAGCCCGGTGACCGACAACAGCGCCATGGCGGCGATCTCCAGGGCCAGACCCAATGCGGCACCCATCGCGAGGTCGTCGACGAGGCTGTGCGCCTTGCGGCGCAGCGCCCGATACACCAGCGTCCCGGGCAGCACGATCGACCACGCCCAGTACCCGGCATAACGCGCGATGTCCACGACCGCCGTATGCGTCGCCAGCAGCACCACCACCGTGACCGCGGCGGCTGTCACCAACGGCAGCCATCGCCACCGGGCCTTGACCGGCGCAGCGGCGACCTCGCTCACAATGGCCTGGGTCGCGGTCATCGTATCCATCGGATGCTTGTTCCTCTCGAGCCCACCTACTGGCGCGTCGCGGGTGAGCCCCGCGGCACGAACCACGCCTGCGGAACGGTATAACAGCGCCGATTGACCGTGGCCGGTTGTCCGCACCGCAGGACCGACCAACCGGCTGTCGAGGATGAGCTGTTCGGCCGATGTACGGAAGAGATCCGTAGAGCGCGGCCCGCCAGGACCTTTGGACCACCGATCCGCGAAACGGCCACATTCGAGTAGCCCGACCGGGTCGTCGACCTGGGTCTCGTCAGCCAACCTCGTCCAGACCCACATCGCCTACGTCGCGGCCACCATCCCAACCTCTGAGCTGTCCGTCATCGCGGACGATGCGGGGTGCTATCGCGCACCGGATCGTCCGCAACAGCACCCCCGCGTCTGCTGGATCGGAAACCGGCTGCGAACCACCGGGGCTCTACCCGGCACGGATGTGGTCGAACGCCGTTTGGAGCGCGCCACCATCGGTCTGCGCGTCGAGCCGGCTGCAACCGGCATCACGTTCCGTCTCGCCGTCGACTACCAGTCGGTACCGCGCTACGTCTACCGCAACATCGAGGAGTTCGCGATCGCGATGGAACAGTACGTGCGCGACGCGCTGCAGGAGGGCCTGTACGGCTGGGCGGTCAACGACTGTGTGATCACGATGACCAGCAGCAGCTACAGCGTGGCTCCTCGCGGCGCTCACTGGCCAGGCGCCTGTTCTCCGTGCAGCCGCCGGTATGACCGATCAGGAACGAAGAGCCGGCGCCGCCGCCGGTCACGCACCGTGATCGTTGTCGACAAGACCAGCGCGAACCTGACATAAGGAATAGGACATGGCTACTACCGGCGTACGCACGATCCTGTACCTGGTCCGCGAGCTGGCCATCGCGCCGCCACGCGACACGTCCGAAGTGCACAAACACACGCCTCGTGACCGCGAGCAGCCGCTGCTCCGCCATTCGCTGGACCTTCTGCCGAAACTTTCGACTCAGCCGGGCCGACATCAACCGAAACTTTCACCCCCCATGGTGGGCCGCGCGAAGACGGTCGGCTGACCCATCACCAGCGGATCTAGTTGCGACGGAGGCACTCCGGGCGATCCTTCGCTCATTCGGGGATGGGAAGCCTTCGAACGAATGCCTCGCCCTCACTTGAGGACACAGAAGCGTTCTGGCACCATTCCCCAGACATCGATGACTGACCATTGGTCGGCTCTGGATCTCCGGACAGGTTTCCCAGACCGCGGCCGGTGACCCGTCGACATTCGAGGTTTGTGAGCGCTCACATGAGCTGCGGTATTTGCCATTCCAACAGGAGGGTGCCTTATGGTCAGATTCACAGCGAGCAGAGTCGGCCTGGTGTCGGCCGGCGTCGCGTTACTGGCGTCGACCACGCTCGTCGTGGCGCTGCCAGCGGGCGCGGCAGCCGCGGGGTGTTCGGTGAACTATGCCGTGTCGTCGCAGTGGCAGGGCGGATTCGGCGCCGACGTGTCGATCACGAACCTGGGTGATCCGTTGACCAGTTGGACCTTGACGTGGTCGTTCAGCGCCGGGCAGACGGTGACCCAGGCATGGAACACCTCGTTGACGCAGAGTGGTTCGTCGGTGACCGCGAAGAACGTGAGTTACAACGGCTCCGTTCCGACCAATGGTTCGGTCTCGTTCGGCTTCAACGGGTCGTGGACGAGCAGCAACCCGTCGCCGACGAATTTCGCGCTGAACGGCGTCACCTGCACCGGTGGCGTGACGCCGACCACCGCGACAACGGCGCCGACCACGCGCCCCCACGGCGCCCGCCGCCACGACGCCGCCAGGCACCTGCGCGCTGCCATCGACGTACCGCTGGACATCGACCGGCTCACTGGCGAACCCGAGGTCCGGGTGGGTCTCGCTCAAGGACTTCAGCTACGTCCCCTACAACGGCAGGCATCTCGTCTACGCGACGACGCATGACAATGGCACGGCGTGGGGCTCGATGAACTTCGGCCTGTTCACAAACTGGTCCGACATGGCATCGGCCAGCCAGAATCCGATGCCCTTTGCCACTGTGGCGCCTTCGCTGTTCTACTTCGCCCCGAAGAACATCTGGGTGCTCGCCTATCAATGGGGAGGCACCGCATTCTCCTACCGGACGTCGACCGACCCCACCAACGTGAATGGGTGGTCCTCGCAGCAGGTGCTCTTCTCCGGAAGCATCTCCGGCTCCGGCACGGGTCCGATCGATCAGGCGGTCATCGGCGACGGCACGAACATGTATCTGTTCTTCGCCGGCGACAATGGCAAGATCTACCGGGCCAGCATGCCCATCGGGAACTTCCCGGGCAGTTTCGGCTCGACCTCGACCGTGGTGATGAGTGACTCGACGAACAATCTGTTCGAAGCGGTTCAGGTCTACAAGGTCCAGGGCCAGAACCAGTACCTCATGCTCGTCGAGGCGATCGGCGCACAGGGCCGCTACTTCCGCTCGTTCACGGCCACCAGCCTGGGCGGCTCGTGGACACCGCAGGCCGCGAGCGAGAGCAATCCCTTCGCAGGCAAGGCCAACAGTGGCGCCACCTGGACCAACGACATCAGCCACGGCGAACTTATCCGCACCAACGCCGACCAGACGATGACCATCAATCCTTGCAGTCTGCAACTGCTCTACCAGGGCCGTTCCCCCAGTTCCGGCGGCGACTACGGCCTGCTGCCCTACCGTCCGGGCTTGCTGACACTACAACGCTAATGGCATGAGACAGCCCGGCTCGGGCGTCGCTGACAGTCGTCGGCGACGGCCGGGCCGGGTGCCGTTGTCACGCCGAGACCGCGTGGACGATCGCGGCGCACGATCTGTTGCCTGCCTTGCTACCGCTGCTCGCGGTCGAGGAGGTGGCAATTCGCGGGTACGTGTTCGCCAACCTCGCCGAGCGGATATCCTTCTCCAGCTCGCGAAGCCGAATCCGTTCACTGACCGTCAACGGCTGATCCTCCACAGGATGAGACCGCCGGTACACGTTCACCCAGTTACTCAGCGTGCCTTCATTTGTGCCGAGCTCGCGAGCGACCTGGGCGACCGGACGCGACGTCTCGATCACCATCTTCACAGCCTCGTCACGAAACTCGGGCGAGAAACTCTTCTTCGGTCGTGGCACCTGTCTCCTCCGGTCCGGTCAATACTCCCGCAAAGGGACCCTGTCCGGAAACCTCGGGGCACCCCACACCTAACCCAGCCACCACAGCACGAACACCCGACCAGCACCGCGACCCGCACCCCGCCCGACGACCAAGGACCGAGAAAGCTGACACCCACAAAGTCAGCAGACCCCACGCGCCCTCAAAACGACCCCCCACAACCAATCGACCATCTACGATGGACGGCTCGGATCCACGGGTTCAGGCTAAAGGTGTTCGAGACCGGAGACCTGGCGGAGATGGAGGCCCTGGTCGCCGAGGATGTAGAGATCTGAGGCGCGGGAAACCACGTCGTCGGCCGCCGGTATCCGATGAGTTCGGTCGTGAACCCAGGCCTGAGCAACTGCCGCATGGAGATCATCGAGCTGCTTGCCGCCGGGGATCGGGTCGTCGTCTACGTCAGCAACACCTACCGTCACGACGCGACGGGCCGGGACGTGGTGCAGACTGGAGTCAAGATGTATCAGGTCACCGACGGCCGGATCGTACGCTTCTGGGGCGAGACGGACTTGTTCGGTCTGCTGCGACAGCTGGGCAAGGTATCCGGCGAGATCAGCTTCTTGTAGTACCGGACATCGCCCAACAGCCCGAACGGCACAGCATGGCGCCGATTCGAAGAGCTTCGCCTCGGCCCGCCGAGCAGGACATCAGAAGTGCGGCGACGCCGTTCGCAGGCATGAACCTCGGCCATGGGAAGGCGTGAAGGCTAGGGCTAGCACTGCACCACTGGTTCGCACCGGACCTCACGGTCAAATCGGACGAGGGCGAAGGCGATCACGCGGGGTCCTCACCATGTGGGTGATCTTGTGGTGAGAACGACCTACCGAGGGCCCACGCCCCAGTCCAGTGTCTTCCAACTGGACGACATGTCCGTGTCATCCAGGATCAGCATTCCTTGCTGGGATCACCTCATTGGCGAGTGGTGGCCCCCCCGATTGCCGTATCGCGAGGGAGTATCGGCTCCGGCATGGTGCCGCCGACTTGAAGCAAGTCACCATGCCGGGCGCGCGGTTCGGCGTTCAGCCGACGGTGACGACCTTCTTCGCTGCGGTGCGTCGTGCCCGGATCTGGTGGCCGAGCAGGACCAGGCCGATCCCGGCGAGCACGATAATCAGGTTGACGATGCCGTAGGCGATCACATCAGGCGCCGAGTAGTGAATGGGGAAGGCGTCGGGGCTTGATCCAAATGCTTGGGCGCCGCCGATGCCGGCGTTGCCGGCCATCCAGTTGAGCAGGACATCGAGTGTCTGGAATGTAAAGACGAAGAGGTCCGCGATCAGGTAGACCAGCAGAGCGGTCCGGCGGGTTCGGACGAAAAGGCCTACCGGAAGCGCGACGAGAATGGTGAAGACAATGTTCATCGATCCTCCTGGGATTGTGGTGGCTGGCCCGTTGAGCGTCGCTGATGGAGACTCTGCTCCACATCGGGGAGACACCGGCCCCGTCCACGGGTTTGGACTACGTGCCAGCGCGGATCCGAAAGCCCGCCGGTGTGTCACCATCTCGCCATGGCTCCGCTCGCCACCCGAGCACTGACCGGCGCGGCCACGGCGGTCGTGCTTGCCGGCATTGCCGTCCCGCTGTTCTGGGGCATCGGGGCTGACGCCGCGGTGTCGGCCATCGCCGCTGCCGCCGCGATTCGTCGCGGTGCTCGTCGGCTGGGTCGTGGTCGCCCACCGGCCCACTTCGCCGGTCGGGCCTGCACTCGCGTGGAGCAGCGCCTCGATCGCGCTGGTGCTGACCACCGAGCTGCTCGGGGAGTCCGCCTACACTCCGGACCCGTTACCGCTGTCTGGCGCGGCTCGGCAGATCTGGGTAGGGGTCTGGCCGGTGAACCTCGCCGGCGTCTTCGCGCTCCTGCTGGTGTTCCCCGATGGCCGGCGACGCGGGTGGCTGTGGTCTGCGCTGCCCTGGGGCTTCGCGGTCGCGACCCTGGCCGTGGTGGCGGCGGAGTGGGGCGCGCGGTAGTCGATGGCCACGTGGTCGACGCACCTCAGGGGGCCCTGCCTACCGCGCTCAGGACACCCGGGCTGGTGCTGGTGGCTCTGTGTCTTTTCACCGCGGTCGCGCAGGTGGTGGTACGCTATCGTAGCGGTGACGAGCGCCTGCGCGAGCAGATCCGATGGCTACTGCTCGCAGGTGTCTGCGTCATCATGCTGCTACTTGCGGGTTGGGCGGCGCAGGCAGCGGGTATCGCGATCGCGAGTGGCTTTCCTGCCGTTCCTCCTCGCGATTGTCGTTCTCGTTCCCGTGGCGGTGGGGATCGCCGGCGTCCGCTACGACCTCTACGATGTCGACCGGCTCCTCAGCGACTCTGCCGCGTGGGCACTCACGCTGGTTTGTCCGCCGGGTTGTTCGGCGCGGTCGTGCTGGTGGCCGGCCGTGCTCTCGGTGCCGCTACTGGACTCGGCCCGACTGCGGCGGCTTTCGCAACCGCGCTGGTGCTGCTGCCGTTGCACCGAGTCCGTTGCCGCGTCCGTCGCGCGGATCATCGATCGTGACCGGCAGGTGGCCATCGCCACCGTAGAGCGATTCGCTGCCGACGTGCGTGTCGGCCGCCGCGAGCCCGAGGAGGTTGAAGACGTGCTGCGCGATGCACAGCGCGACCCAGGACTCCGGCTCTACCTTCGCCCATTCGGACGTAGGCTGGGGGCTCCTTGATGGCGGTCTCGCGAACCCGATCGGCGGGTTCACTGTGGAGAGCGGCGGTGACCCGGTCGCCCGAATCACCTTGGGCTGGGACTCACGACGCGCCCGACGCCGGCTCGTCGATCTGGCCCGCGCCGCCTGGGTGCCGATCGAGGTGGCCCGGCTGCGGCGGGATCTCCGCGAGGCGCTTACGGAGACGCGTGCCAGCCAAACCCGGCTCGCTGCGGTGACGGCGGCAGAGCGCCGCCGGCTCGAGCGGGATCTCCACGACGGCGCGCAGCAACAGTTGCTGGCCACCGGCATGCGGCTGCGACATGGTCCAGAGCGGTCTCGACCCCAAGCGGGCAGCCGAGATCGATATCGCGGTGGCGGAGCTCGAGGCCACCGTTGGTGAGCTTCGGCGGCTCGCTCACGGGGTGCGGCCGGTCCGCCTCGACGACGGCATCGAGGCCGCACTGGCCGCCGTACGGGCGGACATGCCCCTGCCCTTCGGTCTGGTTGTCGATGAGCTACCGCTCTTGGACGACACCCGCGCGCTCACCGCGTACCTGGTTGTCTCGGAGGCAGTCACCAACGTGCTCAAACACGCCCGCGCCACCCGAATCGACGTCCGGGTCGGGTCGCTGGAAGATCGGCTCACGATCGACGTTCGGGACGACGGCATCGGTGGTCTCAGCTCCGGCGAGGCCCTGATCGCGTTGCGCGACCGGGTGCTGTCCGTCGGAGGACGACTCAACGTGGACAGCCCGCCCGGTGGTGGAACGACGATCCGGGCGGTGCTGTGATGCGGATCGTGGTGGCCGAGGACTCGACCCTCTTCCGAGAGGGTCTGGTCCGCCTCCTCGGCGACCGCGGGCACGAGGTGGTGGCCTCCGTGGGCGATGCGGTCGCACTGCAGCGGGTGGTCGACGAGCACCGACCGGACGTCGCCGTCATCGACGTCCGGATGCCTCCAGGCATGGATTCCGACGGTGCCCGGGCAGCGACAGTTCTTCGTGAGCGTCACCCACGCCTGGGCCTATTGCTGCTCTCGCAGCACCTCGAGCTGCGGCAATGCCTTGGACTCATCGGCACACCTGGCTTCGGTTACCTTCTCAAGGACCGGGTGCTGCATCTGGCCGACTTCGACGACGCATTACATCGGATCCGCGACGGCGGTACCGCGCTCGACCCGGAGGTGGTGCGGCGCACTCGTACGCGCCCCAGCCGTCCCCGGTGCCCTCGTCGCACTTACCGAGCGTGAGCACGAGGTGCTTGCACTGGTCGCCGAGGGCCACTCGAACACCGCGGTTGCCGCGTCCCTGTCGTTGTCCGAACGGACCGTGGAGACCCATATGCGCTCGATATTCGCCAAACTGGGGCTACCAGACGACGGCACCACCCATCGCCGCGTGCTCGCCGTAGTGGCCTTTCTGGAGGCCCGTGCCGGACGGGATGCCGCACGACCGGATCGTCCGCAGCTAGCGGACCGATCATGGGGCGATGGTCTCGCTCGTTCGGGTCGCAACCAACGCCGAAACTCATGACGGGTGTGGCAGAACACGAACCGCACCTGGATGCCCTTTCACGCCGGCGTCGCCGACGACGATCTGCATTTCGACCCCGGCGTGTCGCGGCGATGTGGTTGGTCTGGCGCCAGTCGGTGAGACCGGCAATGACCACGGGTACGGCCGCGCTTCATGGCCCAGCCGCCGCTGATGCCGGCCGCGCCGTACGAACTGGAGCGGGCCGACGGCGCGTACTCACCCGTAGAAATCGCGATCCGTCGGGGCCTCGGACAGGACACCCCCGGTCCGGACGGGGACGGCACCGATTGCAGCGCCGGGTAGACATGCTTAGCCTCAGCGACCCGCGCCAGCAGGCCAGGCCCGTCATGGAGGCGCGTGATGGAGCAGGCACGGCCCGGCGGTTCGCACCGGACCGCACGGGCGGATCGGACCAGGACGCCAAGCTGCCTCGTTTGCGCAGGTCAAGGTCGCATTGGTAAGGCATGCGCATGTCTAAATTATCTTGGTGGGCGATACTGGGATCGAACCAGTGACCTCTTCGGTGTGAACGAAGCGCTCTCCCGCTGAGCTAATCGCCCGGGAACGGCACGACTGTACAGGATCGACCACAGCGCTCGCATCTTGGATCCTCCCCCACGCACATGCAAGATCCGAAGACTCTGTCAAGCGACCGGTCCGTGACGGTATGGCCGGTTGTCGGATAGCCCGCAGTTGCCGGTGCCTCGTCGTCCGTTACTCCAGCGCTCCGCGTCCGTTACCGGAGTGAGACAGCGAACGAGCCGCCGGGGTCCGCGACGGCGGTGGCCGGGGGCCACCTGACCGGTTCATCCGGCGGCCATCACGTTCGTCTCATTGGCGATGCAGATTGCCCGAAGTGCGGCGGGGGTTTGGGAAATCGAGTGGCCGCAAAACAGGTACAGCCGTATCCAACCGCACAATAAGGGATCTTTTTTCGATGCTTCCTACCACTACCGAGTGAGATCAGCAAATGACGAGGCGTGACGAGGAGTATCACCTGAGTATGGGAGTGCGAGGCAGCGGGGGCGCCTCGCAGGTGGGCCGGGGGGAGTCAGCTATGAGTGCTATACGTCCGCAGACCGTTGAGGTCGAAACGTCGCTGCGGCTAGTCGCGCCGGACGCGACCGCACTACCTGTACGGGCGAGTTTGCGTTATGACCCAGCCGACCCGTACGCGGTGCACGTGCTCTTCCACGCCGAGACTGCCAGTGGCGAGACGGTGAGCTGGTCGTTCGCTCGGGAACTGCTGGTGACCGGCCTGGACGAGCCAGCCGGCATCGGCGACGTGCGGGTATGGCCCTGGGCTACGCCACGGGGGGATTTCGTGGCCCTGGCGCTCTCGTCACCGGACGGGAACGCCCTGTTCGAGGTACCCCGTAGCGTGCTGGTGCGCTTCCTACGCCGCACGTACGTGGTGGTACCGCGGGGGCGGGAGACGGATCACCTGGACGTGGACGCGGCGCTGGTGCGGCTGCTCGCCGGGCGCTGACCGGGCGGGCAGCCGTAGCAGCCCGAGAGGACCGAAACCGCCTGGACGGGACAGAAAAGAATAAAGACGAAGGGGCAGCCGATTCGGTTGCCCCTGCTGCTATTTATGGACAAATAAATAGCAAAAAGCCCGACGCCCTTAAATGGCTATCAGGTCGCGCTATTCATCTCCGAACAGTCGCCAAGAAATACAAACAACGACAGCGACCGGCAAACGACACAATTCGTGCAGAAAGCGCGGTAAGCATCTTTCCGGAGCCGAAGAACCTAACGGCTGGGTCGGCCCGAAGTAACGGGATACGGCGCAGAACCTGACGAACCATCCCGGTTCGGGGCGGCGAGCCGGGCAGACCCCGATCAGCCCGACACCGTGTAAACATCGCGTCAGCCGCAGCCGGGCCGCATCAGCCTAGACTGACCAGCGATGTTGCGCGTCGTCATGGCCGGCCTCCGAGGTCACGCTATGCGCACCATGCTCAGCTGCCTCGCCATCATCTTGAGTGTCAGCTTCTTCGCCGGCACGCTGGTTTACGCGGACACCGCCCGCGCGGCCTTCGCGGACGAGTTCGCCCGACCCGGCCGGGGCGTTGACGTCGCCGTGCACCCACCCACCGCCACCGGGTACGACCCGGATGGTCTTCTGGATCCACAGACGCTCGGCCGAATCCAGGCCCTGCCCGGGGTCGCCGAGGCCGAGGGACGCACGGTGACGCGCCTGCCGGTGCTCGACCACCATGGCCGGGCGCTCAGCAACGCCGGTCGGGCCGGATTCGCGGTGTCCCTCCCCCGTGAGCCACGACTGGCGCCGTTCGATCTGGTGGCCGGCACGCTGCCCAACCGGCCCGGCGACGCCGTACTGGACACCGACACCGCCCGGCGGCTGTCCGTCCCGGTCGGCGGGTCGCTGCAGGTCCTCGACCGCCGTGGCGAGCGGCGCGACCTGAGAGTGGTCGGCATCGTGGACTTCGGCTCGACCCAGATGTTTAGCGGCTGGTCCGTGGTCGGTCTGGGCGCCGCCGACCTGGCCGACCTCACCCAGGCCCGCGGCTACGCGACCATCGTGGTGGCCGCCGAGGCCGGCACCGACCTGTCCGGACTGCGCGACGCGGTGGCTGCGGTGGCCGGCGGCCCCGTCATCACCGGAGACGAGCTGAGGGCAAACCTGGGGGCAGGCAGCGCCAAATACGTCCAAGGCTTCGTGGACGTACTGTTCGCCAGCTCGCTGGTGGCCCTGGTGATCGCCGTCCTCGTGGTAGTGAACACCTTCACCATCCTGTTGGCCCAGCGCACCCGCGAACTCGCCCTGCTGCGCGTCGTCGGGGCCAGCCGGACGTCTGTGTTCGGACTTGTCGCCGCCGAAGCCGCGGTGGCCGGACTGGTCGCCTCCGCCGCCGGCGTCGCGGTCAGCCTCGGTGTGGCGAGATTGATCTTCGCGGGTCGGGACCTGTTCGGCGCCGCTGAACCCGGGCACGCCCTTGTGGTCACCCCGACCGCGGTACTGGCCGGCCTCGCCGCCGGCACGCTGAGCACGACGATCGCGGCCTGCCCGCCAGCGCTGGCGGCCACCCGGATCGCGCCGCTCGCCGCGCTACGGGCCAGCGACACCCCCGCCGGCTCCAGCAGAGGCGCGGACGCCCCTGACCCTGCCACGGACGCCCCTGACACTGCCGCGGACGCCACTGGCAGCGCTTCGGGCCGGCGGGGCGCACCCGGTCGCCGGCTCGGGCGTACCGCTGTCCCCTTCCGGGCCACCCTGGCGGTGGCAGTCTGCCTCGCCGGGCTGGGCATCGGTGCGTCCGGCACGGGATCGGGTTTCGACGGTACGACCTGGGTGCTGGCCGGCGCCATGATCGTCTTGGTAGGGGTTGTGGTTGTGCTGCCACTGGTCATCGCGCCGCTGACCAGACAGGTGGGTTGGCTGCCCACCCGGCTGTTCGGCGTGCCGGCGGGCCTTGCCGTTCGCAACGCTCAGCGCAACCCGCGCCGGGTCGCCGCCACCACCACCGCGCTGATGATCGGCGCCACGTTGGTGTCGCTCTTCGCGGTCGTCTTCGCCACCTCACGCGACCAGGCTGGGCGCGAGCTGGCGGAGAACTTCCCGGTGGACTTCTCGGTCCGTCCTGTCGCCGCGGGCACCCGGCTGCGGGCCCTGCCCGACGAACTCGCGACCGACCTACGCAAGCGGCCGGAGTTCGGTGCCGTGGTGCGTAGCCACATCGATCTACTGTGGATCGGCGACGAACAGCCGATCACCATGTCGGCCCTCGAACCCGGCCAGACCGCGTTCGCCCCGGAGGTGATGGCCGGGTCACTCGACGCGCTCGGTCCGGGCCGGGCCGCGGTGCGCCGCGGTTACGCCGCCGCGCATGACATCGGCATCGGCGACCGCCTCAACGGACGCAGTTATGGCGGCCAGCGCTACCAGGCGACGGTGGTGGTCCTGTTCGACGACGCCCCGATCGAAGGGGAACTGCTGGTCGACTGGGCCGACTTCTACCATCTGTCCGGCGAGTACGGCGACCAGATCCTCATTCGACGCTCAGCCGGTACGGCCGCGGCCGATGCCCGTGCGGCATTGGACACAGTCCTCGCCAGCTTCCCGCTGACCAGCGTCACCAGCCAAGCCGAACGCGGCGAGACGCTGGCAACCCAACTGCAGCGCCGGCTCGCCCAGTTCGGCGTGCTTCTGGGCATCAGCATCGCCATCGCCATCTTCGGCATCGGTAACACCCTCGCACTGTCGGTATGGGAGCGAACCCGGGAGTCGGCCATCCTGCGGGTGCTGGGTATGGCCCGGCGCCAACTGAGCGCGATGCTGATGGTGGAGTCGATCCTGATGGCCGTGATCGGCGCGGGCCTGGGCGTCGTCCTCGGCGTTACCGCCGGCTGGTTCACCGCCACCTCACTGATCACTGTGTACGGCCATGGCAGTCCGACCATTCCCGTCGTGCCGCTGCTCGGTTTCGTGCTGCTGTCCGCGCTGGCCGCGGTGCTGGCGAGTCTCCTGCCGGCTCGTCGTGCTCACCGCACCGACCTGATATCCGTGCTGCACTGATTGCTGCCTCGAGCCGGCCACATCCCGTACGAACTCGTCGATCTGCGCCCGGGTGACGCCGGGCATGCAGATGATGTGGCTGGCCGCGCCCTCGGTGGCCATCACCCACCGAGACGCGACCTCCGGCGCCGGTGTCGGCATGACGACGGTGAAGGCATGCGGATGCCGCCACGCCCGTACGCCCGAGGCGTTGAGCCGCTCGACCGCATAGCTGGCCAGTTCCCGGGACTCTTCGGCCCGCCGTCGCAACCCGTCGAGGCCGTACCGCCGGGTGGCGTACCAGAGCAGCAGCGGCGCGTGTCCGCTGCGCGACCCGCCGGTGGTCGAGTCCAGGCTACCGATGTAGTCCACCTGCCGGCCGACCCGATCACGTAGGCTGCGACGGGTCAACAGCACTCCACAAGGGAAAGGGCTGCCGACGAACTTGTGGCCGCTGATCGTGATGGAGTCCGCGCCATCGGCCAGGTCGAAACCCGGCCGCTGCCACCGGTCGATCAGCGCCAGGGGGATGCCGGCCAGGGCCGCGTCGGAGTGCAGGTAGCTGTCACGCTTGGCCAGGTCCCGCAGCACAGCGCGGATGACCCGCACATCGTCCACCGCTTCGGTCATCGTGGTGCCGACCGTGGCCACCACGATGGCCGGCCGATCCCGACGATGGCGCAGTTCGGCGCGCAGGTCCAGGTAGTCCATCTCGCCGGAGGCATCGCAGCGCACCATGACGGACGGCATGCGCAGGCGCTCGACCGACTTCACGATGCTGTAGTGCGCGGCCTCCGAGTAGTAGACCGTCCCTTCTGGATAGAGGCTACGGGCCAGGTGCAGCCCGGACAGGTTGCCCTCGGTACCACCACTGGTGACGTACCCCCAACGATCCTCGGGCGGCGCGCCGAACAGGTCGGCGAAGATGCCGACCACCTCGCGCTCCAGATCCTTGGTGTGGGATCGGCCGGCACCGTCCACAAAGGGGTCGCCGACGTTGTTGAGCAGGAAACCGAAGAACGGCAGCACGGCGGTATAGTCGAAGTCGACCGCGCCCGGAAACCCTATGTTGGTCACCCGATCGAGAGCCAGCCGCTGCCGCAGCGACTCCAACTCGGCGGCGAGGTCTGTGCTGGCGGCGCAGTCTGTGCTCGCGGTGAGATCTGTGCTGGCGGTGAGGTCCGTACTCGCGGTGAGGTCTGTGCTGGCGGTCAGGTCCATCAGTAGCTCCTCGGGTTCGGCCACGTCCACGCGGCCAGCTCGTGCAGGTCGTACAAGCGCCGCCAGATCTCTGCGGTGGCGCCGACGGTGTGCAGGTCGGTGCGTCTCTTCCAGTGGCGTGAGGCGATGCCGGGTTCGACGTTCAGGTCGTGTGTGGACGTCACCCGCACCTCACCGAACACGTGCCGACCGCCGCGCTCCACCAGCATCATCGAGCCGTCGGTCAGCAGGACGAAGCAACGGCCGGGCAGGTCGAGTGGGCCCGCCGCGGCCCGTTGGTTGTCCGCCCAGCTGGCGTCGAACGTGTCCAATGAGGACACGCCCAGCCCGATGTACGTGGCGGCGGCCGACATCGGATCGGTCCGGTTCGCGAGCGTCGCCCGTGGGTCGAACCCACCGTTCGGGAGGTAGCGCTCCCGGGCCAAGGTGGTCAGCCGGTACAACAACCGGGGCAGGTTGCGCACATCCTCGCCGTCGTCTACCAGGCGGGTCGCGGCGGCCACGTCGGCATGCTGATCTGGCAACAGTTGATCCGCGTACAGGAATGCCAGGCCGTGCGGTCCTACCGGCCTGGCCCGCCGCTGGAGCCAGGCATGAGTGGCGTGGCGGGCGTTCATCCGCAGGAGCCGGTCGATGGACAGGTTGCGGAGCCGGGCCGACGCCGCCTCGTGCAGCGCAGCATCAGACATCGACGTGGGCCAGGTGCTGTTCGAGTTCGGCCAGTGGCTCGGGCTCGCCCCGGCCGATGGCCCGGTAGACATCAGGCCGACGTCTGATCCGCAGCCCCCACAGCAGACCCACCACACCGGTCAGGACGACCACGCCTGGCAGGATCACCGTGGCCGGCGCGCCCGCAGCGGTGCCCAACAGCGAGTCCAAGTTCGCCACGGTCGTCACCAGGATCGCGCCGACGCTGACCGCCCCAGCGAGCGGTGCGACGACCCGGATCCACGGCCCTTCGTTGGTGCCACCACCGCGCCGGTAGAAGCGCAACGCGGCCACCGACACGGTCACCATCAAGGTCATCACACTGATGGCCGCCACCGCCGACAGTTGGGTGAACAGGACGCGCAACGGATTCGCGCCGGCCACCGCGCAGCCGGTCACCACCAGCAGCCCGATCCCTGACTGCAGTAGGGACCCTCCGACCGGCGCGCCGGCCCGGGCTCCCCGACCGATCCGGCCCAGCGCCGGCGGCAGTACGCGCTCGCGGCTGAGGACGAACACGTACCGGGCGGTGGTGTTGTGCAGGCTGAGCATGGCCGCGAACACGCTGGTAACCAGCAGAACACTGGCCAGCAGTCCCAGCGGTCGACCGTAGTGCTCGACCAGGACGGCCATCGGGATGCCGGAGTCGGGATCGCGGGCCGCGTCGACGATGCGTTGCGAGCCGACCGCCACCGCCATCGCCCAACTCGAGACCGCGTAGAGCACGCCGATGAACAGCAGCGAGCCGACCGTGGCCCGGGCGACCGCGGTGTGGCCGCGCGCCTCCTCCCCGTACGCCAGCGCGGATTCGTAGCCGATGAAAGCCGCGACGCTGAGGCCGAATACGCCGCCGGCCCCGGTCTGGATCAGGCTGCCGGGCAGCAGCGGCGCCACACTGACCTCGCCGCCGGCCGGATGACTCAGCGCGGCGGCGTCGAACAGCAGGATCACCGCAATCTCCGCGACGAGGAACACGGCGAGGAGCCTCGCGTTCACGGCGACGTGCCCGACGCCGAGGATCGCGACGACCGCCCAGCCGACCAGCGCCCACACCCACCACGGCCCGCCGAGCAGACCGGCCACCACGCTGCCGAGCAGGCCGTACAGGCTGATGCTGATGGCGCTGTATCCCAGCAGCGCAATCGGCGCCATCGCCAGTCCCCGGCAGGGCCCGAGTCCGCGCGCCACATGCGCGTAGAGCGGCCCGGCATGCGGCACGTACCGCGCCATGGCCACATATGCCACGGTGAACGCAACGAACGCCAGGGTGATGATCGGGAACGCCGCAGGCACGCCGACGATGCCGGTGCCGGCGAAGGTGGCGACCACGCCGCCGCCGAGCACAGTCATCGGAGCGCTCGCGCCGACCGAGAAGAAGAACAGGGCGCCGCCGCTGAGGGTTCTGCGGGCGAGGCCGATGGGAGCCGTCATCGTGTCAATCTCCGGGTTGAGGGGTAGCACCGCGTGAGGGGTCGCCGGTGGTCGACCGTGCGCTCGCCTCGCGTACGTTCGCGGGCGGCGCCGGCCGTTCACCTGGCGTCGGTGGTTATGGGGGAAGCGCCGCCGGTCACACCGGCCCGGCTACGGGCAGTCGGGTGACTTGCAGAAGTGGCGGCGCTGATGCAGGTCGAAGTCGTGCCGGCTGATGGCCACGACCCGGTACTCGACGGGGCGCCACGGGCCGCGTCGCCAGTACCGCTGGTCTCCTTCAATGGCCAGCTGGGCGGACCCGGGGGTCGCGCGCAGCTTGACGAAGTCGTGGGCGCCATCAGGCCAGCGCCTGCGAATGGCGAATCCGGTGGCGTTGCCCTCGCTTCCCACGATTACCAATTTTGCCAAGATTCTCGCCAATCCTCGATCCTGCACAGTGCCTTCATCGCGACATGAATGTGGCGTGAATCGTCTCTTCTCACTGGATTTCGCGGCTCCCATCCCGTGGTCGTTCTGATCAACCGGCAGGCAGCCTTGCGCTCCCGGGGTCGGCCCGGTCCTCACCCGAGCCACCTCAGATCGCCAGCAAGGCCAACAGGACGGCAATCTGGCTCGTGCACCGGAACCCGCCAGACTGGCTACCCTTGTGCCCACGGCGGCCGGGACCTGTCTCACCGCGGACCCATTCCCACTGGTCGCCGGGCATCGCGCCCTCGCCGCCGCGGACGGCACGGTCCCATTGCGCGCCGCAGGCCACGTCCTTGCCGGCCCAGTACGCGTAGGCGACGGCGTCGTCCCAGCTCAGGTCAAGCACCGGATCGTCGTGCAACGCGTCGGGATCATCGGCGATCGTGTAGAGCCCGTCCGGCCAGTGCGCCGGCGGTCGATGTCCAGTTGCAGCGAGAAATCGGGCGTACTCAGCGTTGGTGGTTGGCTGCACGTCGATGTAGAAGCCCGGCAACCAGATCGGCTTGCGGCCGGACCCGACCCGGAACGGACCGGCGTCGATGAGCGTCATCAGCTTGCCGTCGAGCGGATGCCGGACGAAGTGGATCACCTGGTCGGGCACCAGCGTCGAGGCGCCGGCTGCACCCGCGCGGCGTCGCTGCGACGGCACGTCGGGCCCGGTCGAGATGTGGGCGAACCTGTTCCTGACCTCCGCCCCGGCCAGCGCGAGGGATGTGTCCAATGCGGACTGGTTGAGCGGACGTGGGCGGATGCCTTCTCCGCCGGCCTCCCATTTGGACACCATGCGGTCGCTGACCCCCAGATGTGCGGCGAACTCGCGCACGCTCATCCGGCGCGCCTCGCGCAGCGCCCGTACTTCCCGGCCTGACCACAGTGGAACCGTAGCCACCGCAACTCCTCCCGTGTGGATGATCGCGATGGACGTTATGTCCCGCCGAGCCATGTGGCCAGCCGTAGTGCGAATTCATCAGGCCTAACAATCGGAAGATACGATCAAGCCGACTGGGTGGCCGGAGGATCGGCCGTTTTCCCTTGTCCCGACGGCCATAATCCGACCGGCATAGGCGATCACGGGATGGTTGCGTGCCCGAACTCGGTGCCGTACCTATGCCGAACCCGACCGGGCAAGCGGCGTGGGCTGCGGTTCTGGTCTGCATCGGCTATATCGGCTCAGCCGATCATGAATGATTCTCGACGGCCCCCTCTCTATCTCTCCTTGCCTGGCTCTGTGACTGGCTCGCTGCCTGGCTCGGCACTGGCTGCGCATATGGCTGCGCATATGGCGGTGCTCCGGGACTGGAATCCCCGGAGCACCGCTTGCCGCAACTGGGCTCTGTGGTTGGTTAGTCAGGGCAGTGCGTTGAGGAACGGCTCGTGGCTGTTGCGGAATTCCCAGTTGTAGTAACGGTCCCAGTTGATCGACCAGGTCATGAGCCCCCGGAAGTTGGGATTCAGTCCACTCCGGACGGTATAGCCGCCGCAGTTGGTGCCTCGCACGAGGCAGTTCACTGCCTGCTGCACGCCGGCCGGACTGGTGTAGCCGTTGCCGGCGCTGACCGCGGCCGGCACCCCGAAGGCGACCTGGTCCGCCCGCAGCGCGGGGAACATGTTTGCGGAATTTCCGGCCACCGGGAACCCGGCCAGCAACATGTCCGTCATGGCGATGTGGAAGTCGGCGTTACCGATGTTGTGGTACTGGTTGTCCAGGCCCACAATCGGGCCCGAGTTGTAATCCTGCACATGCAGCACCGTAATGTCGTTACGCATCGCGTAAATCACCGGCAGGTACGAACCGGCCCGCGGGTCCTGGCCCCCGAAGGGCCCTGAGCCGTAGAACTGGTAGCCCAACTGCACGAAGAACGTCTCCGGCGCCATGGTGAGCACGAATCCCGAGCCATACCGCTGCTTCAGTGTGCGCAGCGCGGAGATCAGGTTCACGATCACCGGAGTGGTCGGATTCTTGAAGTCGGTGTCACCGGTGTTGAGCGACAGGGAGTGGCCTTCGAAGTCGATGTCGAGCCCGTTCAGGCCGTACCGGTCAATGATGGCACTGACCGAGCTGACGAACGTGTCCCGAGCCGCGGTGGTGGACAGCTGGACCTGTCCGTTCTGGCCGCCGATGCTCAGCAGCACCTTCTTGCCTTGGGCCTGCTTGGCCTGAATGGCGGAGCGGAACTGGGCTTCGGTCTCTACACCGGGACACTGGCTGGCCGGACACAATGTGAACCGGATGTCGCCGGAGGTGACCGACGTCGGTTCGCCGAAAGCCAGGTTGATAATGTCCCAATCGGACGGTACATCAGCCATGCGGAGATAGCCGGAACCGTTGGCGAAACTCGCGTGCAGGTATCCAATCAGCGCATGCTTGGGTAGGCCCTGCCCGGGTGGGGGGGGTGGCGCTGTCGGGGGGTGGTGGTGTGGTAGTCGGTGGTGTCGTGGTGGGCGGCGCTGTCGTGGGCGGCGGGGTGGTTGGCCTGACCGTGGTGGTCGTCGGCTGGGGACCTCCCGGTCCGTCCAGGCTGACGTCGTCGGCGTAGTAGGTCCCCTGCGCGTACCAGCCGTGCAGGTAGACCTGCGCACTGGTCTGACCCGCCGCGGTGGTGAACATGACGGTGAGCTGGGTGTAGTTGGTGGCAGCCGGGGTCCAGTTGGACGCGCCGCCGGTGACGCCCAGGTACACGTAGTTGCCCCGTACCCAGGCCGTGAGCGTGTACGACGTATTCGGCTGGACGGACACGGTCTGTACGCATTGGGCGTTGTCGCTCGCCGTGGCAGCCCCGGCGAGCGCGCGGGTGCCGGAATGCACGGGCGTGCTGACAACCGAGCCGGTTGTGCCGGAGCACGACCAGCCGGACAGGGTGCCCGACTCGAAGCCGCCGTTGGTGAGGATGTTCGCGGCCAATGCTGGCAATGCCGTGACGACGATCGCCGCTGCGGCGAGCGGAACTGCAGCCAAGCCGACGAGCAGCGGTTTGGAACGCTTCATGGTTGGTCCTCCGAAAGAGTCCGGCGACGTCGCCGGATGTGGCGGCAGGGGTACGCCCCGTCGACACACATTGATGACCGCCCAATTATTAGGACACTTAACTGTTAAAGTCCAGAGCCACGGGCACGCATGCGGGTGTGCCGGGTGCGGGCACGCAGGCGCGCGGGTGTGCGCGTTCGGATGGACATGTGACTGAGTCACACATACGATGAGGGCATGACCAAGAAGCTGGACATCAAGTTCGAGATCAAGTCTTGGGACGAGAAGCCGTACCGGGAGTTCGACGACGGCCGCAAGTTCGCCACGGCCAATGTCACACTCACGGGCGCGAGCGACGGACTCGACGCGGACGCAACCTACGAGTCGGTGATGTACTACGCCGCCAACGCGACCGGAACGTTCGTCGGCTTCATGCAGATCACCGGCACTCTGGACGGTCGCCGCGGCAGCTTCGTCCTGCAGGGAGACGGCACCTACGACGGCACCACCGCCCGGATCCACTCCGCGGTGGTCGTCGGATCTGGCACCGGGGAACTGGCGGGAATCACCGGTACGAGCGAGAGCGTCTCCACGCATGCTGACTACCCGCACTGGCCGATGACACTGAACTACGACTTCGAGTGACCGAGCCCGAACCGCGAAGCGCACCCGAGGCTTCCTTCCCGCAACGGGATGCGAATCTCCTGGGCGCGCTCGCACTGGTCATCACCGACCGCACCGCGGACGCGGTCGCCACCGCTGCGGGACAGTCCGTATCCGGGGCGGCCGCATTGTCAGCCCTGCATCATTTCCTGGACCGGCCCACGTTGGACAAGCTGCGACTGGTGCTCGGCCTGACCCCGTCCGGTGCGGTACGGCTGGTGGACCGGCTGGCCGCGGCCGGATACGTGACCCGGGGCGCCGGCGACAACGGACGGTCCCGCTCGGTC
Source organism: uncultured Actinomycetota bacterium (assembly GCA_963742855.1). GTDB lineage: Bacteria > Actinomycetota > Actinomycetes > Mycobacteriales > Micromonosporaceae > CAVUNP01. Next base: position 44,169 of record CAVUNP010000045.1, read on the forward strand.
ACGCTGACCAGAAAGGGTCAGCAGGTCGCCGCGAAGGTGTCCGAGGAACGGGCTGCGCTGCTCAGCGAGGCATTGCTGCGGCTGTCCACCGCGGAGCGAGAAACGCTGCACACCTTGATGGGCAAGCTGATGGAGTACTTTGTGCACGGCAACCTCGATCGCGGTCCCGGAGTTGCCGGCTGGATCTGCCGACTCTGCGACACAACCGCTTGCGGCCGCAGCGACGGCCACTGCCCGGTTGCCAACTCAGCTGCCGCCTACCTCGGCCTTCCTCCGCCAGGGTCGGACTGACCTCGCCTACTCCCGGCTGGAAATGCCCGCTCCCACCGGACCCCCCGCTCCGTCCAGCCTGCTTCCGTACAACCCGCGCCGTAAACCGCGTACAACCCTGCCGCTGCGTCCAGCCCTGCTCTGTCCAGCGTGGACTCTAGATGCGTCCTCCGCCGAGATCTCGCTCACACGCCAGCGCGGGCGCGTGCCGTGCCAGGTAAAATACATGCCGGTCGCGTTTGCGCTCCCCGTCGTGCTGACGGACGTGACCCGACCGCCTGAGCGCCTCACGGAACATCGAGGTGACGGTGATGGTCAATACGATCCTGGGACTCACGGCGGCCACATGGGGGCTCATCATGGCCCTCGCCCCGGTCCTGCAAATCCGTCAGATGCTTCGAACTCGGTCGTCGGAGGATGTATCGCTCGGCTATTTCGGGATCCTTCTGCCCGGATTCGTCCTGTGGGTCGCGTATGGTGCCTCCCGCCACGACTACGCCATCATGATCCCCAACGCGATGGCCTTGCTGGTCGGCATCGTCACCTTCAGCATCGCGATGTATCTACGCTCGCCGGCCCGCGCCGACAGCGCTCGCGGCAGCGCTCGCGGCAGCGGTCCAATCTGACGCAATGGCCGGGTCACTGTTGGTCGCGACACCGTCGCCGGTCGCTAGAATCCAGGTCACAGTCGGTCGCGGCGCCGTGGCCGGGTCCCAGTGGCCGGGTCACAGCGGCCGGGTCCCAAGTGGTCGGGTCACTGGTGCTCGGGCACCATGGCCGGCCGGAGGCAGGCTACTGAGGTCGGGGACTGTGACATGGCCACTGTCTCCCGCCGCAGCAAGGTGTAGGTCTGGCCGGCTGCTGGCCGTCCCCCGGAGCGCTGGCTATCATCCGGTCCACACACCGAGGAATACGGCCACCACAGCGACACTGGCGCAACAGACGGCGGAGAGAAGCACCAAGATGATCAATGCCTGTTGCAGTGGCCGTAGCCGGCTCCATGCCTCCCGCAGAGACGGTCTCGGCCCTCGCGGACTGCCGTCGGGTAGCGCGTTGGGCACGAAATCATTCTCCCTTCGGATTGTTGACGGCGCAGGCGATCACGACCAAAGCCGCCTGCCTTCCTGGGGCCTCGCCGGGAGTTCACCGGCAGTTCGTTCGGCGCTCCGACAGCCAAGCTTCGCCGGAGGTACGCCCGGCAGTTCAGCAGGCCTTCACCGAAAGTACGCCCAGCCATTTCGGCGACCCTCGCCGAACATTTTGCTGGTACTCCGATCGGCAATCGGTATCGTCCCGGTCGTGGCCGACGGCATTCCCAACTTCGGCGCTTCGCCGGACGTTCGTTGGTACTCCGATCGGCGGTTCGACAGGCCGTGGTCCGAATGTTCACCGGCTCTTCGCTCGGCACTCTGTGGCATCCCAACTACGGTCCCGTCAGTCGGATCGCGCGTGCCTGATTCATGTCGACCATCACCAATCTGTGACGGACCTCCACCCACGGGAGCCCTTCATGGCAGGTTGGCTGCGGTGATGACTCAATGATGTTGCGCTCGTCATCTTCGACTGCGACGGCGTGCTCGTCGACAGCGAGCCGATCGCAGTGCGAATCAATGTCGCCGTGGGTGCCAAGCTGGGCTGGGCAATCAGCGAAGCTCAGGTAATCGAACACTTCATCGGCAGGTCTTCGACCTCGATCGCCGAAATCATCTCGGCCCGACTCGGCGAACAAGCGGCGGTTACCTGGAACAAAGAGTTCGAGCGACTGCACGCGCAGGCAGTCAACGCCGGCCTCATGGCGGTTGACGGCATTGCCGAGGCGCTGGATGCGATCAGGATCCCGACGTGTGTCGCATCCAGCGGGGGCCACGAGAAGATACGGCATACGCTCACTCACACCGGCCTGTACACAAGGTTCCACGGTCGAATCTTCAGCGCCACTGAGGTTGAGCGGGGCAAGCCATCGCCAGATCTCTTCATACACGCAGCACGCACCATAGGAGTCGCGCCGGCGGCCTGCGTGGTGGTTGAGGACAGCAGATACGGCGTACAGGCTGCGCGCGCCGCAGGCATGCGCTCCTTGGGCTACGCGGGCGGCTTGACTCCGGCCGAATGGCTGGAGGGTGCCGAGACTATAGTCTTCCACGATATGCGCACCCTTCCGCGGTTGCTTGCCGAGCTTGGTGCCAACACTTTGGGCGCGCCAAGGTCCTGACCGCTGAGGAATCCAGAGCTTGACGACCCTTGGCCGGCCGCCTTGTGGCAGTCAGACCACCTTGGGCAATCCCATGCCGTGACCAACCACCCGGCGAACCCCTTGTCGTTGTTGAAGGCGACCGCATCGTCCGCACTGAAGGCCGGCTTCGCCGCGACGGATCTGCGCCCACACCAACGCTGGCAGAAGTCAAGGTCCAACGCCGCACCCTCCACTTGAGATCCCGAATATCCAACATCTGTAGGCAGTTAAGGTTCACTCGAGGCACCCTGTTAAGCAGCTTGGTCAAGTTGCCCCGATTCTTCCCGTTGCGCCGGTCCACCAGGCCCGTTGGCGCGCCCAACGGGCCGACTGTTGGGCCCAGTCCAGGGAATGCTTGGTCCGAGTTCGTATGGCCTACCATCGGGGCGAATGACAGTTACTTCGCCTGTGCCCTGATCAAGGACGATGCGCCATTGTCCTTCGTGGACGCGGGCATGATGGTACCGACAGAGAAGTAGAAGGTTGTCTATGTTCGTTTCGCCGCCGAGGTACCAGGCAATCAGATGATGCGCATCTGTCCACGAGGTGGGGGAATCACACCCGGGCCATCGGCAGCCACGATCCCGGGCATGCAGCGCCTTGCGGATCCAGTGTGGCACGATGCGATGGTTTCGTCCGACTTCGAGTGGTAGCCCGGTGGCCGGATCGAGTACCGCCCGCCAGACGTCGCAGTCGCAAGCGATACGGCGGGCGAGTTCGGCTGGTACTTTCCCTGCCCAGTCCATCCAGGGCGGTTCGGGAAGGGGCGGCACTCCGACTGCGCTCAACGCGTCAGGCCCTCGTGGTTGCGCGGGGTCATCCTCGTCCGTGCCGTGGCCACCGTCGCCGCGTTGCGCGTCCGTCTTCGAGGCTCTCGTCGCCGGTTCGGTCGAGGAGCGATCCCGTAGTCCCAGCAGGCTCTCCGGTGTCACGAGGATGCCGAGTTGGGGGCGTTGCCCACCAACGGTCGGAAGTCCTCCCGCTACGAGGTTGCGCCGTGCCAGCTCAATGAGGGCATCGGCTCGCCGTTGCGTCGCAGTGCGGAGATCGTCGGCTCTCGGCGGCTTCATCAGCGAGTCCAGCACGGTCATCAATGCTGCCGCGCCTTCGGGGTCCAACTGTCCGCGCACGTCGAACATGCTTGCGCACCGTCTGATCGACAGGCCCCGTCGTTGGAACGCCGCTTCCGGATCGGGCTCGGCGCCGTCGGGGTCGACGTATGCGCGGATCCTGTCGCACGCCTCGCCCAACTCGGACGGCTTGGACGCGCAGGACAGGTTGGCCAGGATCTGGTCATATTCCTTGATCGCGGCCACGCCGACCTTCTTCTCCAGACCCACGACCTTCGACACATGCTCTGTGGACGCGTCGCCTTCCCTCGACGCCTCAGCGACTGCCGGCATCTGCCGCATGAGTCGTGCCCTGTTCAGCCAGCCCGTAGCGGCGCCCTGCGACATGCGCCCGAACGAGATCAACCACGTGCGCGTCGCGCGCATGGCATCAGTTTCAGAAAGCCCGCGGGCATCGAAACTGCCCACGAACGCCGCCGCGGCGCCAGCCAACTGGTTGACCCCACGCAGTAGGACCAGAAGACCGTCGCGCACCTGCTGATCCGCCAGCGTGACCGGATCCAAAGCCGCCAACTCGCCCAACGCGGCTTCCAGTTGGTCAATCGGATTTGCCCGATCAAGCGAACCCATGTTCCAATTCTATCGCGACGGCCGGAGAGCGGAAAGACTGGCGATCAAGATTTTTCTGAAGTCCATAGTGGACCCGGACCGCGGGGATTGCGAGCTGTGTGCGACATCGGCATTGAGCTGGTCTCGACCAGATACCTTGTGCAGCAGAGCTCTTGCCCGCCTGCCACGGAGCCGGCGCTCCCTACGTGCCACTGGACGGATCGACACATGACATGCGATGTCCAGCTCACACCGCTCGCTGTGGTGGTCGGTCTGCGGAGGTCCACTTTAGATCGATGCCGACTTCATCACGGACGCGACGAAGAGGCCGTCGGAGCTCTGGCGATGTGATCGGGCCTGCCGCTCCGTCCGCCTGCTGACGCAACTCCGGTCTACGTCCGATCCACTATCTTGCCACCGCGTCGGGGGCCGGGTTGGGCGGCCGGGTTCGGCGGCCGGTGCTGCGGCACACGGACAGCCTCGGCCCGCGGCTGTGGGTCCAATGCTGCGCAGCGCGATCGCTGGATCGTTCACCTTGTCCACAGAACGCCCCGCTGCCTGACCCTCGACGCGGTTATCCACAGAGCCGACAGCGGGGTTGGATGGGACCGACGTGGGTCCGCTACGCTCAGGGCGGCGCGGATCACCGACTGTGAAGGGGAGCGCAGCTGGCATGGAGAATCCGATAGATGTCGAGGCGCTCCAACTCAGTCCGTTGGACCTGGTCCCCATCGATGTCGACGTGGACGGACTCGAGGACTTCCGCTCGTTCCTGGCCCGCGAGCTCGACATGAACCTCCGGCCAGCCGCCGAGACAATCAGATACGACCATGGCACCGGTGTGCACTTTGGCATCGGCAACGCCGGCCTGCGGGTGCAGGCGGCCCGTAAGCGCTATGCCAACGCGCTGCAGGCTTCGTGTGAGAACCTCGCCGAGTACATCGCCATCGCGGAGATTCTCATACACGCGATCCATCTCGTGACCCGAGACTACTCCGAGGCTGACCTATCCGCGGCCGCCCGCTCGAGCAAGGTCACCGCGATTCTGCTCGGCGCGGTGGCGCAAGGCTTCCGCGACCGAGAGGAGGCCGCAAACCTCGCCGTGGCTCAAGAGACGGAGCGTGAACTTCACCGCATGAATGCCGGGACGCGGCAATGATCGATCCAAACGTCGATCCACTGCGCCACACGGATCCCACGCCAATTTCGACCGATTGGTCCAAGTTCCATCTTGACGAAATCTGGGAGATGGTCGCCACCGAGGACAGCCGGATCACCTCGATCCAGATTGGTGCGTGGGAGCGCCTCGCTCGGCTATGCGACGATCAGGCCACCCAGCTTGAACGCGCCATGGCGCAGCTGCATGAACGCTGGCCGCCAAACCCAGGCTCAACCTCGGAAGCGTTCTCCGTACAGGTAGCCAGCCTCATTTCATGGATGCGACAGGCGTCCGATGCCGGATCGGTCAATCCGCAGCCCTTGCGCAACATCTCCGACGTGTTGACCGACGCCCGCATCGAGATCGCGGCTCTGATGGAAATCCGCCAAAAGTACGAACGAATCGAAGAGATCCTGGCGATTCCGGTCAACGCCGCACCCAATCAAGAGAGGAGACCAGACCCGCCACCGCCGACCTGGCGCGCCCACCTCGATCAACAAGCCCGCGACATCATGGCTCGAGCTGACATCATCGTCGGCAAAGAAGCAACCGACATCCAAGTCCCCGCCAGGCCTCGCGAAATTCCGCCAAGTACGACGAGGGACTACCCGTCAGCGGCGGCGAGACGGCCGAGGCCCACCAGACCAGCTCCTTCTCAGCCGGTGATACCCAGCGGGCCGATCGGTTCACGGCGTCGAACGCATCGATTGGTCCCACGGGACCCCACGGTGACCGCCTGACGCCTGCGGTTGGTGGGCCAATTCTGAGCGGTGGCATGGGCCAGGTTCTGCCACCCCAAACCACGGCTTCGGGATTCTCGGACATCGGTGGCAGTTCACAGCCGGTGGGGTTCGTGTTGGGACTGTCGCCGACTTCGCGGTCGCCCGGTGGAATGGACGGGACGAGCGGACGAAGGACCATCGAAGCGCGAACCGCGAGTCGCGCGGCCACGCCGGCCGACACGTCGGCGTCTCGCGCTGGCGGCGGGGCAGGCGCAACCGGTCATTTGGGCCAGGGCGGGGCAATGCCGATGACTCCCATGGTCCCTCCAAGGAGCACTCCGGACGGCAGCGCCTCTCGCGTCGTGCCTGGTGGCCGCCTCGGACGTAGCGGGCGAAGACTCCTCTCACCTGCCGATCCTGACGACCCATGGATTGTGGCGGAAGGTGGACCAAGCGTGCTCGCACCCCAGCCCGATCCGGTCAGGTATGACCCTGGGCCTGGTGTGATCGGACTCGACCGGTGACCGGGTACCCACTCGACCTGATGGGAACGCCATGAGCCGGGGGTACCCGCGAAACGGGAGTCCCACCCCGGAACTGTCGATTGCGTTGTGCCGCCCTGCCCCTCGGGCAAAAGGTCGCCGCCCGCCGACTTCCATCGATCGGAGTCGGGAGGCCTTTCACCGATCGTGCGCGCCTTGGGCAAGGTCATCCCATCCGCCATCGCAATCGCCACCGTCATCCTTGGCGCGCCGATTCCGGCGGTGGCGGCTCCTGGTGCAGACCCCTTGCGCAATGGCCAATGGCACCTTGCGTACCTCAACGTGGCCGAAGCCCATGCATATAGTCAAGGTGACGGCATCATCGTAGGGGTCATCGATACCGGGGTTGACGGTTCGCACCTCGACCTCGCGGGCAGCGTGCTACCGGGACACGACATTCTTGACGATGCCGGAAACGGCCAGAAGGATATCGACGGGCACGGAACCGCGATGGCCGGACTGATCGTTGCTCATGGCCGCACGCTGGGGATTGCACCGAAGGCCAAGATTCTGCCGGTTCGCGCAACGGGCGCATTCGGCTCCAGCGATGCCGCGATTCGATGGGCCGTCAGCAACGGGGCACGCGTGTCTGTCGCTTTCGTTCGGTGAAGTGATTCCCCGGACCTGCGGTCAGCCATAGAGCAGGCGATCGCCCTCGACATCGTGGTCGTCGTCGCCGGCATCGGTAATGAGCCTGGGTCCGATAGTCGAGCCGATATCCCGGTGCCTACCCGGCGTCGTCGCCGTAGCGGGGGTGGACAAGAACGGGAACCATGCCGCGATATCGGTGGTCAGCCCAATCGTTGCCTGGCCGCGACCCGCCGTGGAAATAGTGTCCACAGACACCCTGCATGCTGGCGGAAGTGGATATCGTATGGGAACCGGCACCAGCGGCGCGACGGCGATCATCGCGGGGGCCGCCGCGCTGGTGCGGGCGAAATACCCGGACCTGTCCGCGACGGAAGTGATCCACCGCCTCACGGCCACTGCCGATGACAAAGGACCGCCGGGTCGCGATGACGAGTACGGCTACGGCGTGGTCAACCTCGTACGCGCGTTGACCGCAAACGTACCGCCGTTGACACCATCCACGTCGCCAACCGCGGCATCCGATTCGACCGGCGCCGCACCTCCGAACGGTAAAGACAGCGGAAGTGGTATCAATACCGCCGCAATCGTTGTAGGCGCACTGATCGTCGCCATGCTGTGCGCGGGGGGCTGGTGGACAGCACGCCGCCGAAGGGCTGGCTAGGAGCGAGCGACTCACGGAGCGACCGTTGGTATGCTCAGATCGGCCCTACAACGGAGAACCCATGAGCGCGATGCACAATGGCGATGGCACGAAGGATCGGCTGGCCGTGCACGCCCCGTCGCCAGCGCACTTGACATCGCACATTGCCGCCTCCGCCGACGCCGAACCCACCCGCCTGTTCTCCGTTTCACCGTGGGTCAAGCAGGCCGCACTGAGCACAGCCAAGATGGTGGCGACCGCTGCGGTCACGGTGGTCGTGAACGTGGTTGCGCTTGCGATCGCCATCCCGCTCGGTATTGCCACAGACAACCTCTTCTGGTCGATCGTCTTCACCGAAGGCGGATTGCTCGCCGTATGCCTCATCGCGGCGATCGCCTTGGCCGCCCGCGCGCGGCGAGGTCAAAGCGCGGGACTGCTCGTCGGTTGGGCGACCGCCTACCTGGGACTGATTGGCATCGTTGTCGTCGCCATCGTTGGGTTCATGGTGGTCATGCTCGCGGCCACGGCGTTGTTCTGGGCGCTTGCCATTGTCTTCTCCTGAGGTCGGTGCCCAGGTGGGCGGTGACCTCGGCGCGGTCGCAAGGGGGTGCCATCTCGACGGTGGCGAGGCCGACGCGCAGCTGCGTCACCGCAACCTCGCCGCCATAGGACGCTACCGAAAGAGTTTCTCCAGGATTTGCGCGACGCCGTCTTCATCATTGGCAGCAGTGTGGTAGGGCGCCGCCGCGAGTACGCCGCTATGGGCGTTGGCTACGGCGTACGCGGTGCCTGCCCACGCAAGCATGGGTAGGTCGTTGGGAGCATCACCGAAGGCGATTACCTCGGCTGGTTCGACCTGCCAGTCCTGGCACAGCCGGGCAAGTGCCGCGGCCTTTGAGACCCCGGGCGCGGCGATTTCCAATGGTGCGCGTTCGGCGGACCACGTGCACTCGACGAGCCGACCGAGACTGGGACGCAGCCGCGCCCAGGCGGCATCTGGGTCGTGATCGGGCAGCCAGACCATGAGCTTGACCAGCGGCGTAGCAACGAGTTCCGCGAGAGTACCGACGGGCACTCGGTCGTGGTCCAGCGTCGGGCGATACCGGTAGCGCGGCTCGAACAGCACTCGGTGGCCTGTCTCGACAGCGAAGCCCGCATCCGGCACCAGACGCGAGACCTCTGCCATGACTTGCCACGTCACGTCCTGCGGCAGCGGGTGGGTGATGAGAACTTGGTGGCTGCCGACGTCGTAGCGCACCGCGCCGTTGCCGCAGATCGCCGTGTCAATGAGCGCCTCGGAACCATGATCGGAGCCGGTCGCGGTGGCGGAGCCGAAGGAGGAACCCGTAGCTGTGGCGGAGCCGGAAGAGGAGGCGGTGACTGTGGCGGAGCCGGAAGAGGAGCCGGAGCCGAAGAGTTCCTCGACAAAGCGGGCCGGGCGTGCGGTCGCCGCCACCACGCGCACGCCGGCGGCTCGAGTGAGCCGCAGCGCCTCCTGGGTGCGGTCGGACAGCGCCGAGTCGCTGCGTAGCAAGGTGCCATCGAGGTCGGTGGCGACGACGCGAATGGTGATCACCGAGCCATCCCACCACGGCTGGTCGAGCCCAGCCAGCAGCGCGCGTACGAAACCATGCAGCCGCCCCGCGTATGAGCCCGGCCAGCCCGCCCTGTATGAACCGTCAAGCCACCCCGGGTACGAGCCCATGAACCACCCTGTGTGCGAGTGCCAATCCAGTCGCCCTGTCCGGACCATGTAGCCACCCGTGTACGAGACCATCGAGCCGCCCTCTTTGTGCGAAACCAGTCCAGCCGCCCGTGTACGAAAGGAGCAGAGGCCGGTCGCCATGAGCCCGCCGCCTGACGAGCTTCGGCGTATGAATGCCGGGGGCGGGTCAGGACCGACGTATGCCTTATGCGCCGCGGCGCCGCCAACGCCTCAGGACCTGGCGAACGCTAGAAGTGCGGTGCGATCGGCAGGTCAGGACTGGATGTCCACGAACACGACGTACACATAGCTGCTCGGGCCGTCGGCGCGCTTCAACTCGCCGACGCGGATCTTCCGCACCTGGTCAGAGTTGGCCGCGACCTGGATGCCGAGCCCGTAGGTCACGTGTCCCTCATGATCGCCGGCGGGGCCATAACCCTTCAACGCGGAGAATCCGAGCGATGGCGCGGGCGACGACATCACCGTCGATCGGCCGGACTCGTCGTGGGCCTGCGCGTCCACGAACACCAACTGCAGGAACGAGTTACCCGGCAGGGAGATCGCGCCGCCCTGACCGTCCCTGTTCACGGCCGGTACATAGCCGAACCGATAGCCCGGAAAGGTTGCGTGGAAGTAGAACGAGATCCGTTGAAACGAGGGTCGGCCGTCAGGATGATCGGCCGCGTAGATGCCGGTGAGATACGGCAGCGGCGGCGCGGGTGGCGGGGCGATGGGGGGTACGACGGCGTGGCCGATTTGGACGTTGTCGGATGGTACGCCCCAGTCGTAAGTGAGCCGGTAGTCCACCACCGATGCAGCCGGCTCACCTGGGGCGTTGGGTACCTCCGCACCAGAACCAGAGCCAGCGCCCGACGACGCGGCGGGGGTCGGCGGCGAGTTCGTACTGTCGCAGGCGGCGACAGCTCCAACAAGTAGCCCAACCAGGATTGCGAATCCCGCCTTGACGTGCAGTTTCATGCGACACTCCTCGAACGACGTGGTGATCCAGACGCGCCAGGTTGACGGTCGAGAGCAGCCAGGTGACGGGCGGAGCAGTTAGCTACCAGACATTCGCATGTGCAGCCGTGTGGTCGTACCGCTGGGTGCGGTATGCGTCTGTACCAGGTCGCATAGCCGGTTGGCAATCAACAGGCCGCGGCCGCGAGGGCTGTCGGGCGATGGTACGACCCGGCCGGCCATGATGTCGGCGATCTCGCCGGCGCCGCGGATCTCGCAGACGACCCGGTCGTGTTCGCGCCACAGCCGCAGGGTGGCCATCGCACCGGAGTACACCACAGCGTTGCTACCGATCTCGCTGGCGGCGAGTTGCAGGTCGGCCACCCGGCTCGCGGTAAGGCCAGCGCGGCCGGCATAGTCGCCGATGCGCCGGCGCAGCGAGCTGAGGCCTTCCATGTCGAACACAACTACGTCATCGACCCGTCGTTGATGTGGCAGGGGCTGGTTGAGCAGGGCCATCACCGTGTACGGGTCAGTGTAGCTTGTGGACGGACGCGGCCCGCCCTTGTCGCGGACGGTCGGGTGGGTGCGCTCGACGTAGGGTACGACGTGCCGGAGTTGCCCCACGTCGTACGGGCAGAGGATGACGAGCTCTGTGTCCGCGAACGCGATGTTGATCAACGCTTCGTGCTGCACGCATGGCGCCACCTCCTGCGGTGGCCGCCCGACGAACACAGGCTCGCCAATGATCCGTACCGGCCCTGGGTGCTGGTCGACGAATCGGCGCAGCACCCAGGGAATGATCCGGTTCGGATTGCGGCCTTCCTCCGCCATGTCGACAAAGGCCACGTCCGGCGTGGCAGCAACGGAGCTGAGCAACTGGCGAAGGATCTCCAGCCGCGGTTGCGCTACCGCGACGAGTAGCGGCTGCTCACGTCGAAGGCCATCCGCGATGAAGGCCATGGTCCCGGCGATGAACTCGTCAGGATCCGAGTAGTACAGCGCTTCATGGATGAGTCGCACGACGAGGTCTCACCGCTGATACCTACGCCGAACCCGACGCGGTCCAGTATCACCGGTCAGGCCATGTGCCACATAGATGACCCTAAAGGCTTCGCTTCACCGCGTCGAGTAGTGCGACCACGTCGTCCTCCGTCGTGTAGTGGTAGATGCTGGCCCGCACCGCGCCGCCGGTGTCGCGCAGACCGGCGGCCTTGAAGTATTCATAGGCGTAATAGTCACCGGCGAACACACAGATGTTGTCCTCGCCGAGGATGCGCGCCGTGTCCGCGGGATGCTGATCTCCGACCCGCAACGACACGGTGGGGCAGCGTTGCGCTGGTGTTGTCGGTGCGGGGCAGGCGATCACGCCGGGAATCTCACTCAAACCGCTCACCAACTGTTCGAACAACGACATCTCGTACTCGTGCGCGGCACTCAGCGAGGCGATCAACCGCTCCCGCCGACCCACAAGCAGGAGCAGACGCAGAAGCGGACGCCGACGCCGACGGCACAAGATCAGCGAGATGGTCCACCGCTGCGGTGACGCCAGCGAGCAGCTCGAAACTTTGCGTACCGTGCTCGAACCGCTCCGGTACGTCATCAGGCGAAGGGATGAGCTTCTCCGGTGCAAGCCCAGCCCACAGTTCCGGCGCGGCCACGCAGGCCGCGATATGTGGACCGGACCACTTGTACGCGCTGGTCACGTAGAAGTCCGCGCCGAGGGCGGCAACGTCGGTGGGCACGTGCGGGGTGGCGTGCACCCCGTCCACGTACACCAGCGCGCCGAACTCGTGCGCCACTGCGGCAATCGCGGGCACATCAGGACGGGTGCCGATGGCGTTGCTGGCGGCGGTGACCGCGACCAGCCTGGTGCGCTCGTTGACCAATTCCTCGTATTCCTCCGCCGGGAGCACGCCGGTATCCGTGTCGATCTCCGCCCACCGCACGGTCACGCCGGCCCGGACCGCCACCTGCACCCAGGGGCGCACGTTCGCGTCGTGGTCCAGGCGGGACACCACAATCTCGTCGCCGGGTTGCCAGCCGTCAGCCAAGGTACGGGCGACCAGGTACGTCAGAGCGGTGGCGCTCTGCCCGAAAACCACTCCTCGCGCCTCGCCACCGACAAGGTCGGCCACCGCCTGCCGGGCCTGCGCCACAATCTCCAGGGCCCGGCGACCGGGCTCGAACGCGGTGGTCTTGTTGGCCACGGCGCGCCGCGCCACCTCGGCGATGGCGTCGGACGAGCGGGCTGCGACCAGGGTGCCGGCGGCTGCGTCGAAATGCGCGAAACCTTCACGCAGGGCCGGATACAGGGCACGGACACGAGTGATGTCGAACGGCATGCGTCCACGCTACGCCGTGATGATCCAACTCCGCAGGCCGCCGACAACCGGAAAGACGAACGTACATGAGGTGTGATCGATCATCACCGTTGCAAGAACCGTACCAAAGCTCGTACCAAGACGGTCCCCGAGGCGCCCGAGAGTTCGCGCGGCGGGCCGCGGGCTCGTAGGATCACCACGTCTGTCACCTTGCGGGGGTGGGAGGAAGGATCCGTCGTGGAAAGACCATCCTGGGTTACCGAGGATGTCGATCTCGACCGGCCAAGTGTCGCTCGGGTGTACGACTATTTTCTCGGCGGGTCACACAACTTCGCTGTCGATCGCGAGATGGCGGAGCAGTTGCTGCGGCTCGCGCCAGACGCGGCCGAGGTGATGCGCGCCAACCGCGCGTTCCTGCGGCGCGCCGTGCGGTTCATGATCGATGAGGGCATCACCCAGTTTCTGGACATCGGCTCGGGCATCCCAACCGTGGGCAATGTGCACGAGATCGCGCAGAAGGCGAATCCCGCCATCAACGTCGTCTATGTCGACATCGACGCGGTCGCGGTGGCGCACAGTCGGGCCATGCTGGAGGGGCAGTCCAACACCGCGATCGTACGGGCTGACCTGCGGGAGCCGGCCGCGATCCTGGCCGCCGACGAGGTGACCCGTCTGATCGACTTCTCCCGACCGGTCGGGCTGTTGATCGTGTCGGTGCTGCACTTTCTCGCCGACGACGGCCACCCGCAGGAAGCGACGGCACAGTTGCGCGAGGCGCTGCCGCCCGGCAGCCTTCTCGCGATCTCGCACAGCATGTGGGGCGCCCGCCCGGAGACTGCCGAGGTCGAGAAGCTCTACCAACGCAGCACCAACCAGGTCATTCCACGGACAGCAGAAGAGATCGCGGCGTTCTTCGGCGACTTCGATCTGGTCGAACCCGGAGTGGTGTTCCTCCCGGTGTGGCGACCCGACTCCCCCGATGACGTCGACGATCACCCGGAGCGCTTCGTCTCCCTCGCCGGAGTCGCCCGAAAGCCCGGCACCCACAACCCGGGGCAAGAGCCCTGACCTCGCCAGCCGCCCCCACGCAAACCCCCGCCGACGAGGCGGGGCTGTCGGCGTTCGCGCGGCTGTGGGCGGCCGAGATCGCCGGCAGCAGCTTTGTGCCGATGAGCTCGCCCGAGATCGAGGCACACCTACTCGGCCTGACCCGGACACTGGCCGAGACGCTGTGCACCGAACCGTACGACCCAGGTCCTGGTACGGGTATCGGGGCCGCCCTGGTCCGGGAGCACTTCACGGGCGGCCAGACGCTGGGCCGGACCCTGGTGGTGATCGCCGAGCATCTGGCCAGGCTGGTCGCGCCGGACCTGTCCGAGCAGACCGGGCCGAGCCGGGTGGCCGCGTTGCAGGGCGAGATAGCGGCCGGCTTCACCCGCGCGCTGTGGCTGCGCACGTTGGACGAACAGGATCAGGTCCGCGGCGCCTTCCTGGTCGCGAAGGACAACGCGATGGCAGCGATGCGCGCCAGTGAGGCCCGCTTCCGGGCGGTGTTCGGTGGCGCCGCGCTCGGCATCAGCATCGCCGACGTGGACGGCACCATCATCGAGATCAATTCGACCCTGGCCGACATGATGGGCCGGTCGGCGGCGGACCTGGCCGGCCAGAACATCCGGCAGATCCTCGACGCCGAGGACGAGCAGACGTTCCTTACCCTGGCTTCGGGCGAACTGGACCAGGTCCGGTTCGAGAAGCGCTACGTCCGGCGCGACGGTAGTCCACTATGGACAGACTTTACCCTCTCCCTGATCCGCGACACGGCAGCGCGCCCGCAGTACCTGGTATCCATGGCTCGGGACGTGACACAGCCACATCTGCTGGCCGAACGGTTGCAGCACCAGTCCACCCATGACCCGCTGACCGACCTGCCCAACCGGATGCTCTTCTTCGAATGGCTGGGCGAGATCCTGTCCAGCCGGGAAGGACGCATCGGCCTGTGCTATCTGGACATCGACGGCTTTAAGATGATCAACGATACGCTCGGTCACGACGCGGGCGACCAGTTGCTGGCCATCGTCGGCGCCCGGCTCGAGGACTGCGTGTCCCGGCTCGGCCACCGGGCCGCCCGCACGGGCGGCGACGAGTTCGCCCTGCTGGTCGCCGAGTCGTGCGGGGAGTCCGAGGTGACCGCGCTGGCCGACGCGGTGCTGGACGCGTTGCGCCAGCCCATGATGATCGCCGGGCACCGGCTGAGCATCTCGGCCAGTATGGGCATCGTGGAGCGGCCGGTCCGCGGCGCGAGCATCGCGAACCTTATGAAGGCGGCCGACGTCACGCTCTACTGGGCGAAGTCCGACGGCAAGGCGCGTTGGGCCCTGTTCGATGAGGAGCGCCACGCCCAGCAATTGGCCCGCTACGCCCTGTCCGCCGCTATGCCGGCCGCACTCGAGCGGGGCGAGTTCTTCCTCGACTACCAACCCCTGGTACGACTGCAGGACTCGTCCCTGGTGGGTGTGGAGGCGCTCGTCCGTTGGCGGCACCCGCAACTGGGCCGGTTGGGACCGGACAAGTTCATCGGACTGGCCGAGGAGACTGGCCTGATCGTCCCCTTAGGAGCCTGGGTGCTGAGCGAGGCCTGCCGGCAGGCACAGGAGTGGCAGGCCGACGGCGCCATGTTCGTCAGCGTGAATCTCGCTGTGAAGCAGGCGCAAACACCGGGCATCGTCGAAGAAGTCGCCCGAACCCTGCATCGCACCGGCCTGGATCCGGGGCTGCTGCAACTGGAGCTGACCGAAAGCGACGTGATGGGTCCGGCCAAGGAGCCGCTCGACGCGTTGCACCGGCTCTCCGACATGGGTGTCCGGATCGCCATCGACGACTTCGGCACCGGCTACTCGAACCTGGCGTACCTACGTAGGTTGCCCGTGGACAGCCTGAAGCTGGCAGGTTCCTTTGTGGAGGGTCTACGGACCGAGAGTGCGGACCCGATCGACCAGGAGATCGTGGCCACCCTGGTCGACATGGCCCACACCCTGGCCCTGAGTGTGACCGCCGAAGGGGTTGAGGTCGCTGTCCAGGCGCAACGCCTGCGCGATCTGGGTTGCGACTGGGGACAGGGCTACTTTTTCGCCCGTCCGACCGCGCCGACGCGCATCGGCCAGTTCCTGGGCGACAGCGACGGACCCATGCGCCTGCCCCGTCAACGGCGTGCGGCAACCCACCCGGGCTGACCTCAGGGCACCAGTTCGTGGCGGACTATCTTGCCCAGCGCGTTGCGCGGGATGGCGTCCACCATCCGCCACTCCCGTGGTCGTTTGTATGCAACCAGGTGCTCGGCCACGAACGCCTCGAGTTCCGCCACCAGGCCCTGGGAGCCGTCGGCCGCCACACGAACGCCACCAACCTCTCACCCCAGCGGACGGACGGTGCGCCCACCACGGCGGCGTCGGACACACCGGCGTGCGAGCGCAACACCTCCTCCACCTCGCGGGGATACACGTTGAAGCCCCCCGTGATGATGAGTTCCTTCGTCCGCCCGTTGATGCGCAGGTAGCCGTCCGAGTCAAGTTCGCCGAGATCGCCGGTGCAGAAAAGCTTGTCAAGGTGTGCCCGGGTCGCTGGCACACCTCGACAACGGTCAGCGCCAGCCGATCGAGCGCAGATACTCGATCCGGTCGAAGACCGATGCCTTATCCGGGTAGAGCCCGAGCAGGCAGTCGTCGGTCGGGCTGGTCACGGTCGCCGCGCAGGCCGCCGCGGCCTTGCGCGGGTCGGTCCACTGCTGCGCGTACCGCACGTTCGGGATGTACGTGATCACCAGGGTGTGCGCAAGAACACCAACGCCGGTGCCGGAGCGAACCGGGCCACCCAGGCCAGCACGGTCTTCTCCCCACTGGCCCAGGCCAGTTGGAGAACTTTGGCCCCCACGACCAGGGCCGCCACGGCCAGCAGTTGCGAGATGGTGGTATACCGGCTGGACTCGGCCTGTTGCGGTCCCTGGGTCAGCCGGCCAGTCGCGGTGGCCGTGCCAGCCAGCACCGAGTACGCCGCGACGCACAGCCACGGCAGCACGGTGACGAACTCGGCGCGATGACGCAGCCATACGTACAGCGCACCCAGCAACAGCATCGCCACCAGCAGGCCGGTGACCAGCAATGACGGGGCCAGCTTGAACGAGGGGAAGAACGGCCGGGCCAGGTAGACCGAGAGGAACTTGACGAATTCGCCGGGGTGGGTGAGAAGGTAGCGCACCCCGCCGTCGCTCGTTGCGGCCCGGTAGTGGGAGAAGTAGAGGGCAGCCTCGGCGCCGGCCAGCGGAACCCAGAGCGCCGTCCACTTGCGCAGCCGTGGCGTGAAGACAAGCAATGGTAGGCAGGCGACCCAGGTCATCAGGCCGCTGCCCAACGAGTAGGTGGCCAGGGTGGCGCCGGCAACGGCCACCGTGATCTGCTTCCAGGCGGCTGTGGTACGCCATCCGGCGAGTGCCCACACGGCCAGCACCAGACCAGCCACGTTCATGAACCACTCGATCTGCCAGCCCCAGAGCCAGTTCTCCCACTGCACCGGAGAGAAGTAGACCAGGCTGACCACTGCCCCGGTCAAAGCCACCGGCCACAGGCCTCGGATGGTGCGCCGGACAAGGGCGAACAGCAGACCGAAGCTCGCCGCCGCGACCAGCAGGCTGAACGCCATCATCACCCGGGTGTCCCAATGACTCACCAGGGCGAGCAGGAACATGACCAGGTTGGGGAAGAAGATCCGGTGCTCGTTGTGCTGGGCCCAAAAGTTTCCGATACCGATAGTGCCGTCCCGGTGGGCCCGCAGAATCGAAGTGAACTCCCATTCGTCCCAATATGGGACATTGATCGCGTATCGGGAGACTAACGCAACAAGTACCACAAAAGGGAGCACGACGAGCACTGCCGCCGTGCCTACCGGCACCAAACGCTTCCAACTGGCGGGCATCGGATTCTTTCGCTCGCAGTCGGCAAAACCTACACCGCAACAGGCCGGCGCCCGCGGCCCGGGTGGACCGCGGCGCGCGTCGAGAAGATTTGATTCAGGCCGAGACCGGATCCACCTTCTCCGGCGAAGGGTGTTGCGGGCCTTCCTCGCGCAACTGCCGTTTCAGGTGTGCCGGCGCCACCCGCCACCCACCGCGCGACGTGGTAGGCGGCGATCGCCACGATGGTGCCCAGTGCGATGCCACTGAGGCTGAAGCTGTCACTGAACACCAGCGAGGTGTTGCCGATCGCGATGATGATGCCGGCGGCGATCGGAACAAGGTTGATGGGAAGGCCGAAGTCGACCCGGTTCTCCTTCCAGTCTTCGCCCCGAGCAGGCCGATCATGCCGTACAGCACCACGGTGATGCCGCCGAGCACACCACCCGGGGTGGCCGATACCACCGCGCCGAACTTCGGTGAGAAGCCGAACCCAATGGACACCAGGGCGGCCACGTAGTAGGCGGCCGTGGAGTAGATCCGGGTGGCGGCCATCACCCCGATGTTCTCCGCATAAGTCGTGGTGGGTGATCCTCCGACGGCGGTCCGCGATGACCGTGGCCGCGCCGTCGGCTCCGATGGCCCGACCCATGACCGGGTCCAGATCCTTGCCAGTCATCTCGGCCACCGCCTTGACGTGACCGGCGTTCTCCGCGACCAGCGCGATCACCGCCGGCAGCACCAGCAGGACGAAGGCGACCTTGAAGTCGGGCAGATGCCAGCCGACCACCTCGTGACCATTGACGATCTCCGTCTTGGGTGGGAATCCGAACCAGGGTACGCTGACCACACCGCTCCAGTCCACCCGGTCGTGCGTGCTGGCCGCGCTCGCACCACCGAGGATGGAGGTGATCGGACCGGCGGTCAGATCCAGCAGCCACGACAACAGGTAACCGAACAGCAGTCCGAGGAACACCGCGATCCGGCCGATGAAACCGCGGGCGCCGACCGCCACCACGATGACGAACGCCATCGTGGCCAGGGCCACCCACTGGTCCTGAGGCCAGTAGATGTTGGCCACCACCGGGGCCAGGTTGAAACCGATGAGCATGACGACCGCACCGGTCACCACGGGCGGCAGCACCCGTGCAGCGTGCGGTAGCCAAGGAAGTGGATGAGGACGCCGACCAGCGCGAGCACCACGCCGGCCACCAGGATCGCTCCGGTCACCGAGGCCGAATCACCGCCCTGCGCCCGGATCGCCGCGACACCACCGACAAACGAGGCCGAGGTGCCGAGATACGCTGGGCACCCGGCCATTCACGATGAGCAGGAAACAAATAGTGGCGATACCGCTCATCAGAATGGCCAACTGTGCGTTGAGGCCCATGATGAGCGGGAATACGAACGTGGCGCCGAACATGGCCACCACATGCTGAGCGCCCAACCCGGCCGTGCGGGCCCAGGACAGCCGCTCGTCCGGCCCCACCACCCCGCCCGGTGGCGGCGTCTTTCCACCGTGGACCACTTGCCAACGAAACGCAGCCACGTGCCCTCCTCGCGGTCCGAACTCCGACCGGCGGCCAGACGACGGTGCGCCGGTGGCGGACACGATCCGCCGTCCGGGCGCCGCAACGCATGGGCAGAAGATCGTCAACCTTCACCCGCGCGGTTGGCAGAAAAACCCGATCTTGGCTGGCCCGGAAGTGCCGCGGCCCCGACCCGATCTTGAGTACGATGTCCGAAGTGAACGCGCTGGCCTGTGGAGTACGGGTGATCAGCTACCGGAGTGCGGGCGTCGGCGCGGCCATCGGCATGGGTGCCGCGGTGGCCCACGCCCTGCCCGCCGCCACGTCGCTACCAGCCCTTCGCCGCCGCCTGTTCCCCGCACTGGCCGGCGTCGGTGCCCCGGGACACGTGGCGCTGACCTTCGACGACGGTCCGGACCCGGCGTCCACCCCACACTTCCTCCGCCTCCTGCAACGCCGTCGCGTCCGGGCCACCTTCTTCCTGCTCGGCCGGATGGCGGCCCGGGCGCCGCAGGTGGTGGCCCAGATCCGCGACGCCGGACACGAGATAGCCCTGCACGGGTATGACCATCGATGTCTGCTCGCACGCGGTCCTGGTGGAACCTTCGACGATCTGGCCCGCGGCCGGGATGCCCTCGTGGCGGCCGGCGCGGCGCCGCCGCGGTGGTATCGGCCACCGTACGGTGTGCTCACCACCGCCGCGACCGTCGCGGCGGCCAAACTTGATCTCAGGCCGGTGCTCTGGACAGCCTGGGGACGGGACTGGTCCACGGAAGCCACCGAGAGGTCCGTCGTCGACACCGTGGTCAAGGACCTACGCGGCGGCGGCACCATCCTCCTGCATGACTCCGACTGCACGTCGGCCGCCGGGTCATGGAAGAACACGTTGGCGGCCCTGCCCCGGCTGCTCGATCACTGCGACCGTCACATGTGGACAGTCGGACCGCTGCGGGAACACCAGTTGTCATAGTCGCGTCGTCACCGGTGCAGGGGCCGCCGCCGTGCCCTGCCTCGCCGACTCCGGCGCGCCTTCCCGGCGGGGGTCGGGCCACTCCAGGTCTTGCTGACCAGCCAGACGCCGCGGCCGGTGACCAGCGCCGCGGCGACGGCGACCAGGCCCGCCCAGCCGTCGAAGTCGAGCTGTTCGCCGAAGGCCAGGGTCGCGATCAGCAGACTGCCGAGCGGGTCGGCGAGGGTGATCCCGGTCAGCGGCCCCGCCAGCGAGCCAGCCTGGAAGGCGTTCTGGTTGAGTACCATCGCCGCGATGCCGATCAGGGCCAGCGCGTAGAGGTGGCCGTCGCCCAGCACGCCGATCCCGTCGGTCTCGATCCGGAAGACAACCACCTTGGCCAGCGCCGCCGCGATGGCATAGAGCCCACCGGTGGCGATGCCCAGCAGGGTGGCCCGCCGGCCGGGAGGCGACCGGTATGCCCAGAAGATGCAGCCGGCCACGAACAGCACCACGATGAGGTCGGCCGCGAAGAGGACCACGGTGCCGGGCACCCGCACGCCCGGCTGCGGATCGATCGTCACCACGAACACACCCAGCCCGAGTGCGCTGAGCACCACACCGATCTGATCGCGGCTGCGCGGCCGGCGCCGCTCCCAGATCGCCTCGAGCGGGACCGCCAGCACGAGCCCGCTGATGAGTAGCGGCTGCACCAGCGCGAGCGGCCCGGAGCCGAGCGCCAACCCGTGCAGGGTAACGCCGATGAGATCGGCCAGGATCCCGAAAATCCACAGTGGACGCCGGATGAGGGTGATCAGCAGGCGCGGGTCGAAGGCGGCGTAGACCTGCTCGTGTTGTGCGGCGCGATGCTGCATCGTGGCGGCCAATGCGTAGAACGCCGCCGCGCCCAGCGCGACGGCAACCGCGAAGCCATTCACCGTTCGGGGTGGCCGGTCATCGTGGCGCGGGTCGACGCAGGCGACTGCGCAGGGCCATTGCGGTGATGGCACAGGCGGCCGCGGCGACGACCACGGCCGCCGTCCGGACCCGGCGCAGGACGGGCTGGCGACTGATGCTCGGATCTCCGATCAGCTCCGCGATGCAATCGGCCGCGTCGGAGGTGAACAGTACCTTCGCCTCGTGACGCTGACGGGCACCGATGTCACCGTCGACCGCCTCGGCCAGCGCCGGTCCGAGATCGTCGGGGCGGCGGACCCAGGTGGCCAGGCCCGCCCGGGCCAGAGCGGCGGCACTCTGCTTGCCGTGACCGGGCAACGCCCGGTAGGTGACCACGGGCAGCCCGCACGCCATCCCCTCCAGTGCCATGTTGGCACCGGCGTTCTCGACCAGCACGTCGACCGCACACATGAGCGACGCCATGTCGTCGACCCAACCCAGCGCGTACGGAAAGCCGAGCCGGAGCAGGCGGGTGCGCAGCAGGTCGTTGCGTCCGCACACGATGACTGGGATGGCCTGTCCGCGCTCGACGATGTCGGTGGCGGTGGCCTCGACGTCCCCCACGCCCCAGGAGCCTGCCACGACGAGAGCGAGCCGGCCGGCGGGCAGGCCGAACGCGGACCGGGCAGCCTGCTTGGCGGCGGCCGACACGGGCCGGAAGCGGTCTGCGACGAGGGCACCGGCAACGAGGGGGCGACGCCCGCGATGGGCCTGGGCCTGCGCCGCGCCGACCTGGTGGGCAGCGAGGTGGGCGTCGACGCCGGGGGCCACCCAGTGCCGGTGGACCGCGAAGTCGGTGGCGTAGGTGATGGCCGGTGCGCGCAACCGGCCCGTCCGGCGCAGTGGCCCGAGCACCTGGCTGGCCAGGGAGTAGGTCGAGACCACGGCATCGACCTCGCCGTCGACCAGGTCGAGGATCCGCCGGCGGACCGGGTAGAGCAGCAGCCGGGTCGCCGGCGGCGTCATCCGGAACCGGTCGCCGATGCCGAAGAGCAGCCCGTAGAACCAGGGAGCGTGCCGCAGCACGTCCCGGTGCCCGCGCACAACCTGCTTGCCCAGGCCGAAGGGCAACAGGTCCAGAAAGTTGTAACAGCGCACGTCGAAACCGCGCCGCCGCAGGCGCTGCGCCAGCTCGCCGGTGACCGCGTCATGCCCGGCACCGATGGTGGCCGAGACGACGACGATCCGCCCGGAAGCCCGCTCCGTCTGCATTGCTGCCGGCTCCCCTCTTTGGTCGCCATTCTCGGGTGTTCCCGGGCAGGTGGCGGCGCGAAACGAGAGGAATCCCTACTCCGGAGTTCTACTAACCTCCAGAACGGCTAGGATTGAGCCGGATTGCGTTACTATGCACCCGCATCTCCCGCACCCGCAAGGCAAGGGAGAGATCCCGGGCCCTCGCCGCCCGCCACCACAATGATCATGGCGAATCAGCGCACACGACATGCTCGGGGGCCTTCACTGCACCCATAGGTGCACCTAACTCCCGTCAACCCGCGCGGCCTCCGACAAGACGCCGCCCCCGGCAACGTGCTGAGTTTGGGGTCGCCCGCAACCCCAAAGCACACACGGTCCGCGGGCACGGGAACCGTATGCACCGGTTGCCGGGAACCGGGATCGCCGGGATATCGAAAATCCAGGTCTGCGTACGCCTCCTCGGTGAGCATCTGATCTCCCTTCGCGGCGCCGACGCTGTGAAGTTCAAGAAGGCCAGCCCAGCGTCATGAACCCGAACGGGGATACCTCGCGCGAATCCGCTTTCGCCTCGCCATCCCTGCCTAGGCTCGACTGGTGGCTGCTCCGGCGTGGCTGCAACGCCGTGACCCCGGACTGGCCACGGTTCGCCAGGCCGTGCGGGTCGCCGCCGCCGCCTGCATCGGCTTCTACCTGGCCCGTTACGTGCTCGACGACGGGGTGCTGGCCACCTACGCCCTGTTCGCCGCGTTCGCACTGGGCTTCCTGTCCCGGGTGTCAGGACCGGTCGTCCACAAGGTGTTGACACTGCTGGGATGCATGGTGGTCGGCGCCGTCCTGATCACGTTGGCTAGCCTGCTCGCCGGCAACCTGGCCCTGGCCGTGTCGGGCATGGTCGTGTTCGGCTTCCTCATCGCGTTCGCGGGCGTCGGCGGCCCGCGTCTGGTCGGGCTGACCGCCGGCCTGCAACTGCTGTTCATCCTCCCTGACTTCCCGCCCTACGCGCTGCACAGCCTGCCGTCGCGCCTGCTCGGCCTGGTCTTCGGCGTCGGCCTGCTCATCGTGGCGGATCTGCTGCTGTGGCCCGACCTGAAGGCGGTCAGTACCAAACAACGGCTGGCCGTCGCCGCCGACGCGCTGTCCATCATGTTGTTCCGGCGGGCGGCGCACGCCATCGGCTACCGGCCTGAGGACGCGGCGGGCGCACCACCGCAGGGCGGCGCCGCCACATTCACCGACGCCGAAGAAGCGGCCGAGGCGATCCGTCCATCTCGGCTGCCGCCGGAGGCCCGACCTGCCTCGGCCGGGCGGACGGACCAGGCACTCAGCCACGCGAGCGCGCTGTTGCGTTACGCGCTGGCGCGACTCGGCCAGCTACCCGACGACCCCCTTCCCCCACCGGCCGCGGCGCAACTGCTCGCCGGCGCCGGCCGCGGCGCCCGGGACAGCGCGACCGCCCTGCGCGGCGGATCGGTTCCGGAAACCGCCGAACTGACGGCCGCGCTCACCGTGGCGCGTGACGAGCGTCGTCGAACTCCGGCCCAACCTTTGTCCGCCGAAGCGCATGCGATCAACCTCGCCCTCGTCATCGCCGACGCGGTATGGGCGATGACCGCAGCTGTGCGGGTAGCCAACGGCGCACCGGTAGAGGACAGCCCCGGCAACAGGACTGGCCGCGAGGAACGCTTCCCGTACGCCTACGCGACCACGCTGCAGCTGTGGTGGCAACGATTCGCGGTGAATCTGACTCCCCGCTCGGTCTACTTCCAAGGCGCGGTGCGGGTGGCGCTGGCGTTGGGTGTGGCCCGCCTGGTGGCCGGCGAACTCAACCTGCAGCACGGTTTCTGGGTTCTGCTGGCTACCTTGACCCTGCTGCGCGGCCGGGCGGTGGACACCAGCGTGGCGCTGCGTCCGGCGATCATCGGCACCATCGGCGGGGTCCTCGTCGCCGCTCTGTTGCTGCTCATCGTCGGCAACGACACCAACGTATACGCGGCATTGTTGCCACCGGTAATCGTGGTGGCGCTGGCCAGTACCATCTTCGGCCTCGGCTGGACGCAGGCCTTGTTCACACTCACTATCACGTTGGTGTTCAGCCAGTTGGCCTCCGCCTCGGTGACCCTGGCCGAGGTGCGGCTGACCGACGTGCTGCTGGGGGCCGTCATCGGCGTCACCGCCGGCCTGCTCGCCTGGCCCCGCGGAGCAGATGGCGAGATGTCCCGTTCGGCGGCGCTATTCCTCGCCCGCAGCGGCACGCTGATCCGCGAAACCGCCCGCGAGCTCACCACCGCGGCTCCACCGTCCACACGCGACGTTCATACTGTCTTACGGTTCACGCAAAGCCACCGCGCCTCTGGGTGTTCGCCTGATTCCACCGTCCCCGGGAGGCTGAACCCGTCGGTGGTTACCGCAGGCAACAACGACGCGATCAGCGGAGTCAAGCGGGCCATGGTGCTGGCCGACTCGTCATACCAGATGTACCAGACGCAGCGGCGCAGTCCGGCCCAGTCCATGGTGGACTGGCAGGCGGTGCTGGCGGCAGGCCATCACATCGTGCGCGGTTCAGAACTCCTCCGCGAGGAGAGCACCCCGGGCAGCCTGGCCCCGTGGCGCGACCTCGTCGACAGGTCAGCCGAACGGGTCGCGGACGCCTGCGAGGAACTGGCCGGCAAAATCTACCGCGACCGCGCGCCCCACCTGGCGAGGGTCGACATCCCCGAGGCGCCAGACGGCCGTGTCGTCGACATACAGGCGTGGCTGGCCGGCATTCGTGACGACCTCGCCCGCATCGGCAGTACTCCCACCGACCCCCACCTCACCGCGCCCTGACCTTCACCGCAAGGCCCCCCCGACGCGTGATCACGGACGAAAGGGAATGCCGGAGCACACCGGATCGGCCGTGATCAACGAATTGCGGGCCGGACACACCGGGATGGTATGCCGCCGCAGGAACCTGTCACCGCCTCGTCAGGCGGCGATGGCATCGACCGGCCGGTCGAAGTGCCGGTGCGCCGCGATCGCCGTGAGCAGGGCGGCGAGGAAGTCCACGCCAGCCTCGGAGTCGATGACGATGCCGGTGTCCAACAGGCCCTCGGCCGTCAGCTCGTTGACGATGTCCGAGTCGCCCGCCACCTCGCCGGTGAGGTCCTCATCCACCCCGATGTGGTCCTCGTCCACCCCTGCCACGGTGGCCTCGGCCATTGCCTCGTAGGCCTGCTCCTCGTCCACCAGTTCCTCGTCAACCAGTTCCTCGTCAACCTGGTCCTCGGCCGCCTGGTCCACCGCGAGTCGCCGGTCGACCGCCACCCCCGCCGCCGACGGCTCCTCGGTGCCCTCGTTGCTCAGGACCTCGGCCTGGTCGAGCAGTGCGACACCCGCACCCACGGCGGCGATGGTCTTCGCGTGTTTGTACGCCTGCGCCACAAAGTGCACCGCGAAGCCGTCACTGGCCAGGGCGATGGCACTGTCCTCGCCGTCGGGCACAACCACCGCGTCATAAAGCACCGACCCGACCGTCGTCACCGCCCGCGTCACCGCTAGCCTGCCACCGTCTTCAGTGGACACACCACCATCCACAGGGGCCAGTAGTTCCACCACCGCGCCACCCTCACGTAGTCCATCCACTATGGATACAACGCTGTCCGCGTTGACGCCGTCCGCGACCAGTACGGCGACCTTGCGACCATGCGCGCCGAGCCCGGTCGTAATGGCCTGGCTGAGCGCGGGCGAGCGCCGGCCGTGGTTTCGGCCGTTGGCTTTCGGCGACTCCACGCCGATACCACGCGCGACGGCCACCGCCAGGTCGTGGTCGATCGCAGTCAGGTGGGTCACCATGAGTTCCCGGATGGACATCCGGCCAACCCGACCCAACTCGAACCGGTACGCCGCGACGATGTGATCCCGTTCCCAGTCCGCCATGCTGTTCCAGAACAGTGTCGCCTGGCTGTAGTGGTCTGCGAAGCTCTCGCTACGTCGGCGGGTTTTCGACCCGTGCACCTGCGCCGGATATGGCGCGAAGCCGTCCGAGCCGGCCAGGACCGGGCAGCCGCCACCAACCGTGTTCGGGTGATAGGCCGCCTCCCCCAGATGGATCTGGTCCTGGTGGACACCGTCTCGCTGGTCGTTGGCCACTGGCGCGACCGGCTGGTTGATCGGGATCCGGGCGAAGTTCGGGCCGCCCAACCTGTTCAACTGACTGTCCACGTAGGAGAACAGACGCGCCTGCATGAGTGGGTCGTCGGTCACGTCGATGCCGGGAACGAGGTTGCCGACACCGAAAGCGACCTGTTCGGTCTCGGCGAAGTAGTTGTCCGGGTTGCGGTCGAGCACCATCCGACCGACCGGTGTGACCGCAACCACCTCCTCCGGGATGATCTTCGTTGGATCGAGTAGGTCGACGCCGTACTCGAACTCGGTTTCTTCCGGGATCAGTTGCATACCCAACTCGAACTCGGGAAAGTTGCCCGCCTCGATCGAGTCCCACAGGTCGCGGCGGAGGAAGTCGGGGTCCCGGCCGGCGATGATCTGCGCCTCGTCCCACACCAACGAATGCGTGCCCAGTCGCGGTTTCCAGTGGAACTTGACGAAGGTGCCCTGCCCGTCGGACCTGACCAGCCGGAATGTATGCACACCAAAGCCCTGCATCATGGCGAAACTTCGGGGCAGCGCCCGGTCCGACATCAGCCACATCACGTGATGCATCGTCTCCGGTTGCAGGCTCACGAAGTCCCAGAAGGTGTCGTGCGCGGAGGCCGCCTGCGGCATCTCGTTGTGCGGCTCCGGCTTGAGCGCGTGGATGAGGTCGGGGAACTTCATGCCGTCCTGGATGAAGAACACCGGCATGTTGATGCCCACCAGATCGAAGTTGCCCTCGTCGGTGTAGAACTTGGTGGCGAACCCACGCACGTCGCGCGGCGTGTCCGCCGAGCCACGGGAGCCGGCGACGGTGGAGAATCGCACGAAGACCGGAGTACGCCGGCCCGGCTCGGCGAACAACGACGCCCGGGTGTAGGCCCGCATCGACTCGTACACTTCAAAAAAGCCATGGGCACCCGCACCACGGGCGTGCACCACACGTTCCGGGATGCGCTCGTGGTCGAAGCGCATGAGCTTTTCCCGAAGGTGGAAGTCTTCCAGCAGGCTGGGGCCCCGTACTCCGGCACGCAGTGAATTGTCCGTGTCATCGACCGGGATGCCCTGGTCGGTGGACATTCGAGCGTCGCGCGGATCCACACTGACGGCGGCCAACTGCGCGTCCTTGGCGCCGGTGTTCCGCTGCGTCATGGGCCGCCTCCGCACTCGACCGAAGCCTCTACCGCAACCTAGTCCCCCCAACAAGCGGACTGCACACGTTTGGCCGGTTTGGGCGCCGTCGAGTGAGCACCTTCCGTATCGACAGACGCCGCTGTCAGGCTGGCCGGGACAGGCTCGCGGTGCCCCTCGTAGTATCAAAGGTGCCGGTAACCACGGCCGTTGGAGGTCGTTGTGCGTCGCCCCGCCCTGCTCGTCGTCTGCCTCGCGGTATTCGTCGACATGCTCGGCTTCGGCATCATCCTGCCCAGCCTGCCCTTCCAGGCAGCCCACCTCGGCGGATCAGGCCTTTGGGTCGGCGCGCTGCTTACGGCGTACGCGGCGGCCCAGTTTGTGGCCGCCCCGGTGCTCGGGTCATTGTCTGACCGCTTCGGGCGCCGCCGGCTGCTGTTGCTGGCCCTGGCCGGTTCGATGATCTCGCTCGCGTTGACCGGTCTGGCCAGCACGCTGGTGTTGCTGTTGCTGGCCCGTCTTGTCGCCGGTGCCTTTGGCGGCGCGATTGCGGTCGCACAGGCATATGTGGTCGATCTCACCGGGAACGAGGACCGGACCCGGGCACTCGGCCTAGTCGGTGCGTCCATCGGGCTCGGCTTCGTCTTCGGCCCAGCCATCGGCGCTGGCCTGACCGGGATCGGGCTCGGCTTCGGCGCGGTGAGCTACGTCGCAGCCGGCGTGGCCGCGATCAACCTCGTCCTCGGGCTCGCCTGGCTGCCCCGTACCGCTGCGGCCCCCGCTGAGACCGCCGAAGCTCCACCTGCCGCAATCGAGGCCACTGGCACCGCTGGCACCGCTGGTGCCAAGACCGCTGGTGCCAAGACCGCCGTGGTCCAGACCGCTGGGGTCCAGACCGCTGGGATGCAGGCCGTTGAAGTGCAGACCGGTGGGATGCAGGCCGGTGGGCTGCGGACCGCTGGGCCGCAGACCGCTGAAGTGCCGACCGCTGCTGTCGTGGCGAACGATGGGGTCGGCCGGGGACCGGTGCACCGGCTCGGGACGTTGCGGGACTCTCTGCGGCGGCGGTCACTGCGGCCGATCCTGCTCGCCGTATTCGCAGTCACGTTCGCGTTCGCCGGCATGGAGACGACCTTCGCGCTGCTGGGAGCGCAGCGCTTCGGGCTTACCCCGGCCGGACTCGGGGCGGTCTTCGCCTGCCTCGGTGTGATCATGGTGGCGGTGCAGGGCGGCCTCGTGGGCAGGCTGACCGGCCGGTACGGCGAGCGCGTGGTCGCCGTGGCCGGCGCGCTTCTCATGGCCACCGGACTGGTGCTGCTGCCGTTCGTACCGGCATGGGTGGGCTACCCGGCCCTGGCAGCGGTCGCGATGGGTCAGGGGCTGCTGTCCACCACCACGGCGGCACTGATCGCCCGTGCCGGAGGTCGCCGCGTCGGTGGTGCTTTCGGCGTCGGGCAGTCTGCCTCCGCAGCCGCGCGCGCGATCGGGCCACTGGTCGCTGGCGCCGCCTTCGACCTCGGTGCCGCGCTGCCATACGTACTCGGCGCTCTGCTGAGCCTGGCCGCCGCCGCGCTGCTCAGCTCTTGGCGCCTGGCCACCACCAACGCCCGATTCGCCGACGTACCCGCCACTGGCACATCAGTCAATGACATCGCGCCGGGCGACGACCTGATCCCCGTCGACGCGTCTCACCCGGTCGCCGCCACGACACAGGCGTGACAGGAGATCCGCACAAGTCTCACGGCCCCCGCACCCAGTGATCCGGTGCGATTGTTAGTCACCGACGACACAAAACCCCACCAGATCACCGCGCCGTGCCAGGACACCGGCACGACCAGCGGCACAAGCACCCCGAACCCAGCCACAAGGCGATGATCACGGACGATGCGATGTGCCCCAACACTCCCAATCGTCCACGAACACAGCACGCCAACTCCACACCAGACAGGACACCACAAGCCAGGCGCACGCCCCGGAACCCCGCCACACACGCAATGATCACGGACGATGCGATGTGCCCCAGCACTCCCAATCGTCCACGAACACAGCACGGGACCCATGCGAGACAGGGTGCCGGCGAACTACGTCTTGCGGGTCACGCCCACCAGACGCTGGAGCAGGATGAACACGAGCAGCAGCGCGCCGATCACGATCTTCGTCCACCACGAACTCAGGTGGCCGTTGAAGCTGATGAGGGTCTGGATCACGCCGAGCACGAGTACCCCGAGCACTGTGCCCAGTACGTATCCGGAACCACCGGTGAGCAGGGTTCCACCGATGACCACGGCGGCGATCACGTCAAGTTCGAGGCCGACGGCATGCAACGGGTACCCGGACAGGGTGTAGAGGCTCAGTAGCACGCCGCCCAGGGCCGAGCAGAAGCCGCTGATGGTGTAGACCGCGATCTTCGTGCGCCCGACCGGTAGGCCCATCAGCAGTGCCGACTGCTGGTTGCCACCGATCGCGTAGGTATTGCGGCCTAGCCTGGTGTACCCGAGGACATACACGGCTATCAGCACCACGGCGAGGGCGATGATCACGCTGGGTAGGATGAAGTTCCTACCAAACTTGATCTTGTCCTGGGCCAGCGCCGTCCAGGTGGGATCGGTAATGGGAATCGACGCCGTGCTGATGGTCGTGCACAGGCCGCGGGCCAGGAACAGGCCAGCCAGCGTGACGATGAACGGCTGGATGTCGAAGAAGTGGATGACGCAACCCATGGCGAAGCCGAACACCGCACCGACGACGAGCACCACCGGCGCCACCAGGTAGGGCGGCCACGCCCCACCCTGCAACATCGATGATGCGATCATCGTGGTCAACGCGACCATCGAGCCGACGGACAGGTCGATCCCACCGGACAGGATCACGAACGTCATGCCCACGGCCACCACGAGCAGGAAACCGTTGTCGATGAAGACGTTGAGGATGACCTGTCCATTGGAGAACGACCGGTACTGCCCTGCACCGACCGAGTACATCGCGATCAGCAGGGCCAACGTGGCCAGCACCGGCACGTAGCGTCGCGGCAGCCGGTAGTTCCTGATCCGGCCCAGCACCGCATCCGTCGTGGTCATACCGGCACCTCCACCTTTGCGGTCTCGTTGGCCACGGCCGGCGGTTGGTGTTGGCCGGGTAGTCGGCCGCGCAGCTTGGCCCGGAACGTGGGCGACTGGATCAGGCACACCACGATGACCACCAATGCCTTGAACAGCAGCGACGTCTGCGGACTGATGTTCATCGAGTACACCGTCGTGGTGAGGGTCTGGATGATCAGCGCGCCGAGTACCGTACCGCCAATGGAAAACCGGCCACCGGTCAACGACGTACCGCCGATGACCACGGCCAGGATCGCGTCGAGTTCGATCCAGAGGCCGGCGTTGTTGCCATCCGCGCCGGAGATGTTGGATGTCATCATGAAGCCGGCGATGCCCGCGCACAACGCGCAGAACACATACACCATGACGGTGATGCGCCGCGACCGGATGCCGGACAGCCGGCTCGCCTCGGCATTGCCGCCGACCGACTCCACGATCAGTCCCAGAGCTGAGCGGCGGGTCAGGACAATCGTGAGTACGGTCACCGCGACCGCGATGAAGATGGCGAACGGCAGGGTCAACCAGTAGCCGGCGCCGATCTGCTTGTAGGGCGAACTGTTGATGGTGATGATCTGGCCGCCGGTGATGAGTTGAGCCACGCCCCGGCCAGCCACCATCAGGATCAGCGTGGCGATGATGGGCTGGATCCCGATGCCGGCCACCAGGACACCGTTGCACAGCCCGAGTAGGAGCGCGAGCGCTGCCGCGAGGGCCAGCGCCGACAGCACACCGCCGAGGCTGTTCTGGTCTGCCTGCTGGCTGATGCGCAGGCAGGCGACGGCACCGCAGATGGCTGCGACCGCGCCCACCGACAGGTCGATGCCGCCGGTGGCGATCACCATGGTCATGCCCAGCGCGACCAGGATCAACGGCGAGCTGAGCCGTACGATGTCCACCAGGCTGCCGTAGAGATGGCCTTCTCGCAGTTCGATGTTCAGGAAACTACCCCGGTAGATGGTGTTGGCCAGCAGCAGTGCTACCAGCACCATCACCGGCCAGAACAAGCGATGCCGTTGCCAGGACCGGGCCAGCGTCGCGATCGTCGTCATGCGGACGTCCCTCCCGGTCCGGCCCCCGCTATGGTCTGCATGACGCGGTCGGCATCGACGGCGTCATCGTTGGCCATCTCCGCCACCAGGTGTCGGTCCCGAAGCACTGCGATCTTGTGGCTGAGCCGCAGCACCTCCTCCAGTTCGGCGGAGATGAACAGCACCGCCATGCCACCGTCGGACAGTTCCACCACCAGACGCTGGATCTCGGCCTTGGCCCCCACGTCGATGCCGCGGGTTGGTTCGTCAAGAATCAACAGCCGCGGCTCGGTGATCAGCCACCGGGCGAGCAACACCTTCTGCTGGTTGCCACCACTGAGATTGCGTACCTCCAGGTCCGGATTCGGCGGGGTGATGCGCAACGCCTCGATGTAGCGCGCCACCAACTCGTCCTGTCGCCGCCGCGGCACCGGCCGCGGACCAACCCCGTACCGCCTGCAGGGCCAGGATGATGTTCTCCCGGACGGTGAGTTCCTCGACCAGGCCCTCGGCCCGACGGTTCTCCGAGCAGAAGGCGATATTGTGGGCCATCGCGGCGCGCGGAGACTTCATCGCGATTGCCTGACCGTCCACATGCAACTGCCCGTGGTCGGCCCGGTCCGCGCCGAAGAACAGGCGGGCCACTTCCGTACGCCCGGAGCCGAGCAGGCCGGCCAGGCCGACCACCTCGCCTTGCGTGGATGCTCAGGCTGGAACGGGGCCACCGCGCCACGCCGGCCCAGGTCGGTCGCCTCAGCGACGGGTTGGCTGCTCTCGATCGCCGCAAGCGACCGCTTGGGCTGCTCGTCGAGCTGTTCCAGCACGCCGAGTTCCTTGCCGATCATCTTCTCCACGAGCTCGAGCTTCGGCAGCACGGTCGGGGTGTACTCACCGACCAGCCGGCCGTTACGCAGCACGGTGATCCGGTCGCACACCTCGTAGACCTGGTCCAGGAAATGCGTCACGAACAGCATCGCGATGCCCTGGTCGCGCAGTTGACGCATGACCCGAAACAGTTGGGCCACCTCGTTCAGCGTCCAAACTGGACGTCGGCTCGTCCAGGATCAGTACCCGGGCCTCCACGTCGATCGCCCGGGCGATGGCCACCATCTGCTGCACGGCCAACGAGTAGTGGCTCGAGCTGGACGCGACACGTCGATGTCCAGGTCCAGCCGGCCCAGCAGTTCACGTGCTCGCCGGCGCAGTTGCGACCAGCGGATCCGGCCGAGCTGCCGGGGTTCGCGACCGATGAAGATGTTCTCCGCCACGGACAGGTTCGCGCAGAGGTTGACCTCCTGATAGACGGTGCTCACCCCGCCCTGCTGCGCCTGCAGCGGTGCGCGAAACGCACCGGCCGGCCGGCCAGTGTGATCGTGCCCCGGTCGATGCCGTACACCCCGGTCAGCACCTTGATCAGAGTCGACTTCCCTGCTCCGTTCTCGCCCATCAGCGCATGGATCTCTCCGGGCAACAGCCGGAAGTCCACATTGTTCAGGGCGTTGACGCCAGGGAAGGACTTGCTGATCCCCGTCATCGTCAACGTTGGCTCAGGCCCCGTCATCGGCCAGACCCTTCCTGGTTGGGTAAGCGGGTCGCCCGAAGCGCCAAACCCACGATGGCGCCCAGGGCGACCCGTTGCCTCGGTCAGTACTTGCGGGTGGGCAGTGCCGCCGTGGCCTGCTCGGGCGTGAAGGTGGTCTCTTCGGTGAGGATCCGGGCCGGGATCGTCTCGCCGTTGTGGACCTTCTTCGCCAGGTCCATCAGCTGTGGACCGAGCAGCGGACTGCACTCCGCGATGAAGTTGAACTTCCCGTCGGCCAGGGCCTGCATGCCGTCCTTGACCGCGTCGATGGTGATGATTTTGATGTCCTTGCCCGGAACCTTGCCGGCCGCGGTGATGGCCTGCAGCGCGCCCAGACCCATGTCGTCGTTGTGCGCGAACAGCACGTCGATCTTCGGGTTGGACTTCAGGAAGGCCTCCATGACCTGCTTGCCACCGGCCCGGGTGAAGTCGCCGGTCTGCGATGCGATGATCTTGAAGTTGGACTGGCCGGCGATGGCGTCGCCGAAGCCCTTCTTGCGGTCGTTGGCGGGTGCGGAACCGGTGGTGCCCTGCAGTTCCACAATGTTCACCTGATCGGTCTTGCCGGCGTACTCCTTCACCAGCCACTCGCCAGCGAGCTTGCCCTCCTTGATGAAGTCGGAACCGATGAACGTTTTGTAGAGCGAGGTGTCCTTCGAGTCAACCGCCCGGTCGGTCAGGATCACCGGAATGTTGGCGTCCTTGGCCTCCTTCAGCACGGTGTCCCAGCCGGATTCGACAACCGGGGAGAAGGCGATGACGTCGACGCCCTGTTGGATGAAGGACCGGATCGCCTTGATCTGGTTCTCCTGCTTCTGCTGCGCATCGGAGAACTTCAACTCGATGCCGGCTTCCTTGGCCGCCGACTTGATCGATTCGGTGTTCGCGGTACGCCAGGCGCTCTCGGCGCCCACCTGCGAGAATCCCAGCGTGATCTTGCCGTTGCCACCGCCGCCGCCGGCGTGGCTCATCACTGCCACAGCCGACGAGACTGGTGGCCAGGATGCCGACGGCAAGGCCGACCCATACCTTCTTCAGCACTGTGCACTCCTTGCTAGGGGATGTGTTTCACCAGGGTGGTTGTGCGTGGTGTGCTGGTACCTGTGGTGCTTGCTACGACTGGCCGATGGCTACTCCCGGCTGGCCGTAGACGTTCTGGTAGCGGTGGTAGAGCGCGTCGATGTGCTCCGGTGCGATCGGGACCGGTTCACCGAGCAGCCGGGCAAGGTGCACGGTGCGGGCCACGTCTTCGCACATCACCGCGGCCTTGACCGCGGCCCGGGCGTCGCGCCCCACCGTGAAGACGCCATGGTTGCGCATCAACACCGCGGGTGAGCGATGGCCGGACAGGGTCGCCACGATGCCCTTGCCGATGTCGTCGCCACCGATGAGGGCGAACGGCCCGATCGGGATCTCCCCACCGAACTCGTCCGCCTGCGCGGTCAGCACGCACGGCACGGCCTCGCCGCGCGCCGCCCACGCGGTCGCATATGGACTGTGCGTATGCACGACCCCGCCTACTTCGGGCATGGCCCGGTAGACGTAGGCGTGCGCCGCGGTGTCGCTCGACGGGGCGAGCTCACCGTCGACCACCATGCCGTCCAGGTCGCAGACGATCATGGATGCGGCGGTCAGGTCCTCATAGGACACTCCGCTGGGTTTGATCACCATGAGGTCGGTTCCGGGCACCCGGGCCGACACGTTGCCGGCGGTCCAGGCGACCAACCCGTACCGGGTGAGCTGCGCATGCAGGGCGGCAACCTCGTGGCGTACCGGCCAGGTGTCCACTGTCATGACACACCAGCGGAGGCCAACGACGCTTGCGCCTCGACGGTCGAACGGGCGGTGTTGCGGATCTCCCTCAGTCGCAGCATCGCGTCATTGCCACCGTGACCGAAGTAGTCATGCAACTGGCGGTATTCGGCATACAGGGCGTCGTAGGCGTCGGCCCGGCCCGGGTCCGGCAGGTATACATCGCGGTCCAGCCGGCCCATCGCGGCCGACGCGGCGGGCACATCGGGATATGCGCCGGCAGCCACGGCCGCATGCAGGGCCGACCCCAGTGCCGGGCCCTGGGCCGAGCCGATCAGGCTGAGCGGCCGCCGGATGACGTCGGCGTAGATCTGCATCAACAGCTTGTTGGTCAGCAGGCCACCGGCCACCACGAGCTCGGTGACCGGGACACCGGCCTCCTCGAACGCCTCGATGATCATTCGAGTGCCGTACGCCGTCGACTCGAGCAGGGCGCGGTAGATGTCCGGCGGCCGGGTCGCCAGGGTCAAGCCCACGATGAGTCCCGACAGTTCGTGGTTGACCAGCAGGGACCGGTTGCCGTTCCACCAGTCCAGCGCGATCAACCCATGCGCACCCACCGGCTGTGCGGCGGCATGCTCGGTGAGCTTTGCATGCGCCGCGTCGCCGCCGGCCTGCTCGCGATACTCGGCCGGCACCGCATGCTCGACGAACCAGCCGAATATGTCGCCGACACCGGTCTGGCCCGCCTCGTAGCCCCAGGAGCCGGCGGTGATGCCGTCCCGGACCACGCCGCACATGCCCGGCACCTCGGCCAGCCGCTCGCCGTTCATGACGTGACAGGTGGAGGTGCCCATGATCGCGACCAGCTGTCCGGGCGCGATGGCCTGTGCCGCCGGTGCGGTGACGTGAGCGTCCACATTGCCCACTGCTACCGCGATTCCCTCCGGCAGGCCGGTCCATGCGGCCGCCTCGGCGGTCAGGCCACCGGCCCGCGCCCCCAGCGGTGAGAGTTCGTGGTCCAGTTTGGCCAGCAGGGCGGGGAACTGCGGATGCAACGCGGTCAGATACTCCTCGGACGGATATCCGCCGTCCTGGTGGATTCCCTTGTAGCCGGCCGTGCATACATTGCGCGTCTCCCGCCCGCACAACTGCCAGACGATCCAGTCGGCAGCCTCGATCCAACGCTGCGTCCGGCCGAACAGCTCGGGATCCTCCTCGAGCAACTGCAACGCCTTGGCAAACTGCCATTCGGCCGAGATCTTCCCGCCGTACCGGCCGATCCACGGCTCCTTGCGCTGGTGGGCCAGCGCGTTGATCCGGTCGGCGTGAGGCTGGGCGGCATGGTGCTTCCACAGCTTGACGTACGCGTGCGGACGGCTACGCAACTCGGGCAGCTCGCACAACGGCGTGCCATCGGCGAGCACGGGCAGCACCGTGCAGGCGGTGAAGTCGATGCCGATCCCGATCACCTGCTCGGCCGGCACACCGCTGGCCGCCAGCGCCGCCGGGACCGCTCGGCGCAAGACCTCGCGGTAGTCGTCCGGATCCTGCAACGCCCAGTCCGGTGGTAGCCGGTGTCCGCTCGCCGGCAGCGTCTCCTCGATGACGCCGTGGCGGTACTCGTGGATGGCGGTACCGAGTTCCGCGCCATCGGATACCCGAACCACGAGCGCCCGTCCGGACAGCGTGCCGAAGTCGACCCCGATGACATATCCCGACGTCGTTTCGATGGAACTAAGCAAATCTATGTTAGCGCTCCCACTCATTGGCGCCGTTCCTCCCTTCGCCTGTGCTTTCAGTGTCAGCTTGTCTTCGCCGCTGGCCTGGTGACTCGTACGCCCATCGGGCCCGAACTGTCCCGCACGATCAGCTCCGGCGTGAGTTGAATCTTGATCTGGACCGGATCCTTGTCACCCGCAGCGAGTTCGGAGAACAGCTGCATGCTGCGGCGGCCGACCTCGGCGAAGTCCTGCCGTATCGTGGTCAGGGGCGGAATCATGAACGGCGACTCGGGGATGTCGTCGAAACCCACGACGCTCACCTCACCCGGCACCCGACGGCCCACTTCGGACAGTGCCCGCAACAGGCCGAGCGACATCTGGTCGTTGCCACAGAACACCGCCGTAACCGACGGGTCGCGGGCAAGCTTCTGGCCCAGTTCGTATCCCGACCTGGCGCTCCAGTCGCCGACCAGCACATCCGGCACCGGCGCGCCCGCCGCGGTGAGTGTTTTTCGCCAGCCGTTGCGGCGTTCCCGCGCCTCTGGCAGGCCCACCGGCCCGGAGATGTGGTGCACCGTGGCGTGCCCGTACTCAAGCAGGTGGTTGGTCGCGAGCACCGCGCCGGCGACGTTGTCCACCCCGACCACCGGCACCTCGGCCCCGTCACCCACTCCCACCGCGACGGCGAGGAAACCGGCCGACACCGCAGCGAGGACGGCCACACCCGAGTCCTTGGGGACGATGGCGAAGATGCCCTCGACCGCCTGCTCCCGCAACCGGTTGACCGCCTCCGTGACGCTGCGTCGGGTCAGCGAGTTGATGCTCGCGATGCTGACGAAGTAGCCGGCCGCCCGGGCGGCCTGTTCGATGCCGTACAACATCGATGCCGGCCCGAACAGGGTGCTGTCCACGGTGACGATGCCCAGCGTGTTGGACCGGCGGGTCACCAGGGTGCGGGCCGCCGAGTTGGGCTGGTAGTCAAGTTCGCGCATCGCCTCGAGCACCCGTTCGCGGGTCTGCGGGCGAACGTTGGCATGCTCGTTGAGCACTCGGGACACGGTCTGGTGGGACACTCCTGCCAGCCGGGCCACGTCCATCATCACCGAAGCCCGTACCGGCTGTTTCCTGTCGTTGCGCACGTCGGTCATCGCACCACCCCGAGGGGTCCGGCGAGAAACTGACGCACCACGAATCAGCCTGCTTTCGTTTCCGATGTCTTGCGCGGAGGTTGCAGGGCCAAGTGTTAACGTTCACATCGCCGTCCGTCAAGACCTCGCCGAGGGCTCCGCCCGCAACCGTGCCCAAACCGTGACCCGGCCACCCAGCGCTCCCGGAACACCCGGCGACATCGAAAATGATCAACGCCGGCTGGGTAGGGTCAGGTCCGGCCGACGTCGTTGAGATAGGCCAGCACGGCCAGCACCCGCCGGTTGTCGTCATCGGACGGCGGTAGGTCGAGTTTTGCGAAGATGTTGGCGGTGTGCTTTCCCACCGCGCTCTCACTCAGATACAGCCGCTGCCCGATCGCCGCGTTGGACCGGCCCTGAGCCATCAGTTCCAGCACTTCCCGCTCCCGGGGCGTCAACCGGGCCACCGGCACGTTGGCGGGCGTGTTGTTGAGCAGCTTGGCGATCACCTCGGGGTCCATCGCGGTGCCGCCCTCGGCCACCCGGCGCACCGCGTCGAGGAACTGTTCCGCGTTGAGCACCCGGTCCTTGAGCAGGTAGCCGACCGCGCCAGCGCCGTCGGCCAGCAGTTCCCGCGCATAGAGCTGCTCGACGTGTTGGGACAGTACGAGCACCGGCAGGCCGGGGACCTCGCGGCGGGCCTGCAACGCGGCCTGCAGTCCCTCGTCGGTGTGCGTCGGCGGCAGGCGAACGTCCACCACAGCCACATCCGGGCGAAACTCGGTCAGGGCACGGCGCAGATCAGGTCCATTGTCGACAGCGGCGACAATGGTGTGCCCACTGGCTTCGAGCAGCATGACCAGGCCCTCGCGCAGGATGTGCAGATCTTCGGCGAGAACGACACGCACGGCAACTCCAGGTGGATGGGCACGGTCACGGCAACCCAACCGTAGCGAGTGCCGGCTCAGCCCAGCTCGACGGTACGAGTGGCTGGCCGCGTCGCCGACCGCACCGACGCCGAGACCAGGATCGCCGCGGTGACAAGCAGCCTATTTGGGCCAGGCGCGTAAAGCCACGTCCATGGCCGCGACAAGCTGGCCGTAGGACCGGTCGACGCTCTGCGGCAGGCCGAAGCCGCCAGCGGCCTCGAGGCTGACGAAACCGTGCAGCGTGCTGCGAAGGGCTCGGGTCGCGTCGATCGCGTCGTCGCCTTCGAGCCCGTAACCCCGCAACACCGCGAAGATGGTGCTGACGGCGCGTTCGGCCGCGGCCAGATGCTCCAGGTCCTGCGGGTCCGACGCTCGTTGGGTGGTGGCGTAGCGCCCCGGATGCCGGTGCGCATAACCGCGGTACGCGGCGGCCATTGCGGCCAACGCGTCCAGCTGGGCCCTGCCGGCCGCCGCCTCGCTCAACTCGTTGGCCAGTTCCGTGATAGCCAGCGCGGAAAGCTTCTGGCGCAGAGCATCCAGGCCACGTACGTGCTTGTAGAGGCTCGGCAGGGCCACGCCGAGCCGTTGCGCGATCATGGCCAGGGTGAGCCGCTCGAGGCCCACCTCGTCCGCGATGCGCGCGGCCTCCTCCACGACCAGGCGGGTGTTGAGTCCGGCCCTAGGCAATGGAGTAGACCCGGTTGGCGAAATCGACCACGGCCGGATTCACGATTTCGGGGTACTCGGCCATCGGGTAGTGGCCGGCACCCGGGACCATCAGCACCTCGCCGTCCAATGCGCCGGCCACGAAACGGGCTTCGGCTGCCGGATCGCGGAAATCAGGGTCCTTCTCGCCCATCACCACCAGCACCGGTGTGTCCACTTCCGACAATCTGGCTTCGGCCGGCGCGTGCGTCGTGCGGGTCGTCCTGGTGAAGGAGCGCCAATGGTCGTCCCGGTTCAGACTGGCCTTCATCAGTCGCTCGTGCTCGGCGAAGTCCGCTGGCGGATGGGTTTTGTACAGCGACCGGTAGTACATCCGCCACACCGCGGGACCCCACGGCTTCACCAACGCCGCCCGCATCAACAGGGTCATGACCGGGCTGGTCTTCGGGTTGCGGACGAACGGGTCGATCATCGCCAAACCGGCGATCCGGGAGCCGTTGGTGGCGGCGGCGATCACCGAAGCGCCGCCAGTCATCGAGTTGCTGACGACCAATGCCGGCCCACCGAGGTGCTCGATCAAGGCAAGCAGATCCTCCGCCGCCGCCACATCGTCGAAGGCGGGGAACTCGTCGTTACTCTCACCGTGACCCCGAAGGTCCATCGTGGCCACGCGGTAACCCGCGCCAACCAGATCTGGCACCATGAAACGG
The DNA here is from genome assembly GCA_963742855.1 of uncultured Actinomycetota bacterium. Lineage (GTDB taxonomy): Bacteria > Actinomycetota > Actinomycetes > Mycobacteriales > Micromonosporaceae > CAVUNP01. The sequence goes on from CAVUNP010000045.1 coordinate 84,437, forward strand.
TATATCTGGCGAAGATCACCCATACCGGGAGTGCAGACGACCAACGGACCCTCGCCCTGGAGGTCGTACGCGATGCGACCCTGGCCCCGAACCAAATAGCTAGTTGTCATAGCCAAAAAGCTAATGTCATTAGCTAGCTTTGTCAACTCCAGACGGTCCGGGGCCGCTCCTGGAGCACACCGTCGACGTAGAGATCTACCTTCTCGTTGTAGAAACAGGCCAGGCCGGCGATCTTCTGGCTCTCCGGCAACGGCGCGCGATAGATCCAGACCAGGTCCTCGTAGGTCCGCTGGCCGACCTGCACCGAGAAGTAGGTTGCCGCCCCCTTGTAGGGACAGTGCGTCATGCTGTTGCTGGGCCGCATGAGGTCCATGCGCGTATCGGTGATCGGCAGGTAGTACCGCACCGGCACGTTCGTCTCGAACAGCAGCCGCGGCGCGTGCGAATCGGCCAACGCGACCCCATCCACCTCGACCCGCACGTGCCGGCTGCTGGCGAGGATGTCCACCCGGGTGTACGGGTCCCGCGCGTGCGTATAGACGGGCTCGTCCTCCTCGAGCCACTCGTCCATCGCGTCCCAGTCCACCCGGACGGCGTCACGCAGTTCCTCGAACGGCGAGTCGCCATACCGGCGGGCCGCGCCGGTTACCGTACGGCCGTCGATGACCACATCGAAAATCTCCCCGGTGCCCCGGCTCGGGGAATGGTCCGTGCCGCCGGTGGCCACCAGCTTGGCCGACACATCGCCGGACGGGATGTAGTACGTCGGGCGCGACGGCGCCTCCCACACCAGCCATGGCCGGATGGTGTCCAACACCGGGTGGCCGTCCACGTAGGCACGGACGCGCTTGTGCCCCTGCTCGACCCGCACTTGCCCCCGGTGCTCGCCATCACCATGATCGCAGTCCCTCATCGCTGTCCCCTCCAGCACACCGGTACGGGGTGTGGTCGCATGGCGAGCCGGCCGTCAGCGCTTGCGGCGCTTCTTGTCGGACTTCTCCGCCCTGTCGACCTTCCCCCGGCTTCCCTTCGCCACGGTCCCCTTGACCACAGCCCCCTTCGCTACAGTCTCGCCGGTCGCCCGCTTGGCCGGCGCCGCTTTGCGCGCCACCGAACGCTCCCGGTCGGCGGCGGGTGCCACTGGTGCTGCGGTGGTGGGGCGTACAGCGGTGCCGGGCGCGGATAGGCCATCCGCGGCGAAAGCGGCGAGTCGGTGGACCTGCGCGTCGACCTCTCCGTCCGGATCCGGGCCGGCAACAGCGAACACATAGGCAACACTGGCCTCGATGAGCCGAAGCCGCCAGCGCAGTTCATCCTGGCTGACATCCGGCAAGCTCTGGCGCAACAGGGGCAGCATCAGGTTCGCAAGGTGGTCCAACCGCGCCTCGGCCGCCCGGGCGAGCGCCGGCGTCGGGAGCGTCTGGGCGCGACCCAGGAAACGGGCCACCTGGATGCGGCCCGCCGCCCGTAGCGCGGCCAGCAGTTCCAGGTCCGGCCGCACCATCGCCTCGACCAGCGCGGTCACCGGCGCCGGCTCACCGCGGTCCGCGATGGCCCGGCTCACCAACCGGGCGCGTTGCTGCGCCAGTGGCCCGAGATGCTGGTCGACCAGCGCCCGCAGCAACTCGTCGCGTCCGCCGAAGTGATAGTGCACCGCGGCCGCGTTGGACCGGGCCTCGCGGGTGATCGCTCGCAACGATGTCGCCTCCTCGCCGCCCTGGGCGAAGAGTCGCTCGGCGGCCGCGATGAGGCGGGCCGCGGTGTGTTCGGGATCAAGCCGCGTCGCACCGTTGGGACTGGAGTGACCATTGTGCTCTCCCGGGTCGGCGTGGCCGGCGTCACTCACAGGCAAAATGTTACACCGTTTCAGTCAGTGCCTGAATCGTTGACTCAAGCAATGTTCAACGCTGGCGACCGCCGCCGGACCCGACATTGGCCGACTGTCCACAATGGCATCCACTATGGAATGGAACGTTGTTTGAACCACTGTCTGGCCAAACTCAGGCAAATTCGAGGTAAACAACGGGCCATCAACCGGCTATCGTTTGGCCCGTCACCGCGACACACGTTGTGACACAAGGGATACGAGCGACGGAGGGGGTTGACATGGCGAAGAAGGGCAAGAAGGACAAGGACAAGAAGGGCAAGAAGAGCAAGAAGAAGTAACTGGCGACCGCACGGCGGTTCGCGGCGGACGGCTCCGGCTGTCCGCCGCGCGCCATACCTGGACCTCGATCGCGCAGCGCCTAGGCGTCGATGGTGGGATCCTTACCACCGGAAGCGGCGGGAACCACGCCAAGGTCGCGAAACTCGCGGCTGGGCGCCGCGAGGAAGGGCGTGAGGAGGGCCGGAAGGACGGTGTCGGCGAGTTCCACCGCGGCGGCGGTGTCGATATCGGGCAGGGTGTAATGCTGGCGTCCGGCCGCGGTCGTGGCGGTCAACGTGACCAGACCCGCGCGGCGCTGGAAGAAGGACTGCTTGATCTTCCAGCCGATCACGCCCTCGCGGTCGATGACGTACCGGCGGCGTACGGCCGAGCCGACCTGGAACACCACTCGATTGTCCACCACGGCGTGGCCGAGATTGCGGTAGCGGTCCCAGGCCAGCGCGACGGCCGAGCCGAAGAACACGACTGCCGCAGTCAGCACCCACACCGGCTGGGACAACGCCCAGGACAGCAGGCCGACGAGACCGACCAGAATGGCCGCGCCGAGCAGGGCTCGGGTATATCGGCGGCGCCCGGCCGCGGCGGAATGGGCCACGAGCGGGGTCACCAATGGCTCCTCGGTGTGCAGGACGTGGCCGCCGACGCGCCGTGCCTGTGTCGCGGGCGCCGGCGGCAGCAACAGCGAGCCACCGCGTTCGGTGCCTCGCCCGTACCGCAGTCCGGTGGTGATGGCGGCAGTGCGCGCGCCACCGACCCATCGCAACAGCAGGGGCTCGTTGATCTCCACGCCGCGCAGGCGCCGCTCCTCGATGGTGGTGGACCGCTTGGTCAGCAGCCCTCGCGAGACGTGCAGCGTGCCGTTGACCGTGCGGGTCAGCAGGAAGTTCCAGAACGCCAGTACGTAGGTCACCGTGGAGGCCGCGGCGACGAGCAGCAGCGCGATCAGCGCCACCTCGGCGGCGGCCCAGCCCAGCGGGAGGCTGCCCAGTTGTCCGGTGAGGGCGTGCAGCGGTCCGAACTGGTCCGGGTTGAGATGGGCCTCGTTGATCGTGCGCCAGCTGAACGCGGCCGTCACGCCGATGGTCACAAGGCCGGACAGGGTGAACGGGCCGTACCGGATCCAGCGCGGATCCAGCCGGGCCAGCATGGTCTCGCCGGTCAGCCGGTGGACCATGGCGCTTTCGGTGACGAGCGCCCGTGCCGCCGAGCGGCTGTGCAGCAGTTCCTCGCGCAGGCTGGCAGCATCGCGTGTGGACAGTCCATCGAGGACCAGGCCGCTTTCCTTCTGGCTGTCGACCTGGCCGGTGCCGATGGCCATCTTGGTCAGCCCCAGCAACCGGTGCATCAGGTGGGAAGTCAGGTCGACGCTACGGATCCGGTCCCGCGGCACGGTGCGAACGCTGCGGCCCAACAGGCCGCGGCGGACCTGGACCTGCGTGGGACTGATCCGGTAACGGGTGGTGGCCCAACGGATCAGGCCGATCAGCACCGGGACACCGACCCCGAAATAGGCCCACCAGCCGCCGCCGTCCTGCTGGCTGCCCAGGATGAGCAGGGCAGCGACCGCGGGCAACGCCCGGATCAGTTCCATCACCGGGTGCACCGCGAGCATCCGCAGGCTCAACCGCCGCCAGGCCACCACCTCGGCCGGGTTCGCAACCGCATCAGCGGCCAGCCCGGCAGCAACGTTCGCATCGGTTTGCGGACCGAGCGGGGCGTCGCTGGGCATCTGCGCCCCGGCGCTCACGTGGCGTCTCCGGGGGCGGCCTGGGTGGTCCGGATGAGGTCGTCGACCAACTCCTGCGCGGTGCCCCGGTCCAGGCCGTGGATCTTGACAGGGCCGGCCGCGGAAGCCGTGGTGACGGTCACGTTGGCCAGCTTGAACAGGCGCTCGAACGGGCCGATGTGGCTGTCCACGGTCTGGATCCGTGACACCGGCGCGATCCGCCGCTCGGTGTTGAACCAACCCGCCTGGGTGTAGACGGCGTCCGACGTTTTCTCCCAGCGGTGCACCCGGTAGCGCCACCGAGGCATGACGAGAAGGTGGGCGACCGCGATGACAACGGTCGCCACCAGCACGGCGGTGCGGATCTCCCGATGCCCGTACGTGCCCAGGGCGATGAAAATGATCTGGGGAACGGTGACGATCAGCCAGCCGGGGACGGCCCGCAAGGTCCAGTACGCCACAGCCCGCCGGCTCACGAGCAGAGCCGGAGCGCGCAGGCCCGCGCGGGTCGGGCTGCCGCTCGATGAGGAGAGCACGTCGTTGGTCATGCGACAAGCCTGGCACATCGTGACCGGTCGTCGCGGTGCCAGGCATGCTGCCTACACGCCCACGGGTTCGAGAGCCAGCGGCTCTTGCACCGGCGCCGCCGGGCGGGCGGCGCGCGGGGCGAACAAGATCAGGATGGCGCCGGCCGCAAGGATGACCGCACCGACCCGAATGCCGGCCTGCGCTCCCGCCACGAAAGTCTCCCGGCTGCCATACCCGCCGTAGGCGGAGAACACCGAGCCGAGCACCGCGATCCCGAGCACCGTGCCAAGTTGGCGTAGCGCGTTCGAGGTGCCCGAGGCGACGCCTTCGAACTTGGCTGGTACGTAACCGAGGGCGAGGCGGGCCATCGGAGTGAAGAACAGGCCCATGCCCAGTCCGGACAACACGAACGGGACCACCAGTTCGTAATATTCGGTGCCGGTACGGCTGACCACGGACAGCCAGCCGATGCCGATCGCCTGCAACGCCATTGCCACCGCAACGATCTGGCGCGAGCCGATCCGGTTGCTGAGCAGCCCGGCGATCGGCGCGGACACCGCCGGCACCGCGGTCCACGGCAGGCTGCGTACGCCGGCCTCCAACGGCGAGTACCCCTGCACGAGTTGGAGGTACTGCGCCCCCAGGAATACCGAGCCGAACATGCCGAAGGCCATCACCAGTGACACCGCGTTGACCACGGTGAAGCCACGTTCCCGGAACAGGCCCAGCGGGACCATCGGCGTGGGCGCCTTCGACTGCCAGACCACAAACCCGACCACCAGCGCGGCGCCGGCGACCAGCGAGCCGAGCACCGGGCCGCTGGTCCACCCGTGGCCCTCACCCCGCACCAGCCCGAACACGATGCCGAACAGGCCGGCGGTGACGAGCACCACCCCGATCGGGTCGAGCCGACCCGCGCCGCCACGGCTTTCCCTGACCAGGGCGAGGATCGGCAGCAACACGATCCCGATCGGTACGTTGATCCAGAAGATCCACTGCCAGGAGCTGTACTCGATCACCCAGCCACCGATCAGCGGCCCGAGTCCAACGGCGAGGCCGCTCATGCCGCCCCACAGGCCCAGCGCCAGGCCTCGCCGTTGCGGTGGGGTGACGCTCGCCAGCAGCGTCAGCGTCAGGGGCGCCACGATCGCCCCGGCCAGCCCCTGCACGGCGCGGGCCGCGATGAGGGTCTCGATGTTGGGCGCCAACGCGGCGGCGGCACTGGCCGCGGTGAACACAGCCAGCCCGATCACGAACAGCCTGCGCCGGCCGAACCGGTCGCCCAGCGCCGCTCCGGTCAACAGGAACACGGCAAAGCTCAACGTGTATGCATTGACTGTCCACTCGAGACCTTCAAGGCCCGCATTGAGTTCGGTCCGGATCACCGGCAGCGCGTTGGTCACGATGAGGTTGTCCATGGAAACCATGAACACGGCGACGCAACTGGCGATGTAGGTCCACGCGGTTCGTTTCATAACCTTCCCTTAGTTATCAGTCACTAACTTGTCAGGGCGCGTAACGATCCGGCCTGGCCAGACAGGCATCAGCCGGGTGAACTATTGAGCCCGGCGAGCGAGTCACCGAGCGCATCGAGCAACAGTGGAAGATCCAGGGCGGCGGTGACGTTGAGGAGCATCCCGCCGGCCATGAACTGCACGACCCGATTGTCATCGGCGCCGCAGATCCGCTTGACCAGCACCCACAGCCGGCGCATGCGCTCCCGGGCCAACTCGCGGATCTCGCTGTCACCACAGGCCAACGCCCACATCTGCAACTGCAGTTGCAGGATCGGCCGGTCGTCGAGCAGTTGCTTGTACGACTGCCCCATGGTCAGCAGGGCCTCCTCGCCGGTGAGGTCGGCCGCGACTACTTCGAACCTGGCTTCCAGACGGTCGAAGCATCGATCGATGCTGGCCATCAGGATCGCCTTTTTGGAGGGGAAGAGCCGAAACAGGTACGGCTGGGATACCCCGACCTGGGCCGCGATCGATTCGGTGGTGGTCGCCTCGAACCCGCGCTGGGCGAACTCGCGTTGGGCGGCGTCGAGCACCTGCTCTCGGCGGGACTCCGCACTCATACGCATGCGATCAAGTTAGTGGCCAATAACTAAGCCGTCAAGCGCCCGAGCCGGTCGGACGTGATCGCGGCCACAATGAGCTCGGCACCGGCACGTGAGACGATGAGCCCGCTCAGATCTGCCGGACCAGCGCAACGCCGAGCCGACCGGACGTACGACCGCACCCCTTGACCTGGAAGGCACCCCTGCCATGCGGTTTGTCTTCGCGCCGCCCGCCGAAAGCACGGCCGGCCTCCTGTCTCTGCCATGGCGTGAACCGGTCGCCGAATGGCAGGACGAGCGGATCGTCGAGATCCGCCAACGCGGCATCTCCCGCCACGTGGTCCGCTTCGTGTCCGAGGGCGGCCACATCTACGCGGTCAAGGAACTCGATGAGCGGCTGGCCCGTCGCGAGTACCGGCTGCTGCGCGAACTGCGCGACATCGGCATTCCGGCAGTCGAGGTGCTGGGCGTCGTGGTCGACCGGCCCGGGCTCGACGCGGCGCTGGTGACCAGGTTCCTGGACCACTCGATCTCCTACCGGGCCCTGTTCGCCAACCCGCGCGGCGGCCAGCCGACCGACAAGCTGCTCGACGCCATGGTCGAACTGCTCGCCCGGCTGCATCTGGCCGGCTTCATGTGGGGCGACTGCTCGCTGTCGAACACACTCTTCCTCCTCGACGCCGGAGCCCTGGCCGCGCACCTCGTCGACGCGGAAACCGCTGAGATGCACCCCACCCTGTCCAGCGGAAAACGCTCGTACGACGTCGACCTCGCCTACGAGCGGGTCGGCGGTGAACTGTTCGACCTGCAGGCCGGCGGTCTCCTTCCGTCCGATGTGGACCCCGTCGAGGTGGCGGAGGAGATTCCGCGCCGGTACGAGGCACTGTGGTCGGAGTTGACCCGCGAAGACACGGTCCTGCCCTCCGAACAGCGCTACCGGATCGCGGAACGCCTGCGCCGGCTCAACGAACTCGGCTTCGACGTCGACGAGGTGGAACTGGTCGACGCCGGCGACGGTGCCAACAAGCTGCGGCTACGCACCCGGGTGGCGGAGCCCGGCCACCACCGGCGACTGCTGTTCACCCGTACCGGCCTCGAGGCGCAGGAGAACCAGGCTCGCCGGTTGCTCAACGACATCGCCAGCTACCGGTCCTACCTGGAACGCAAGACGGGCAAGCCCGTCCCGGAGGCGGTCGCGGCCAACCGCTGGCTGAGCGAGGTGTACGACCCGGTAGTCGACGCCATCCCAGCCGATCTGCGGGACCGACTGGACGAGGGAGAGATCTTCCACGAGATCCTGGAACACCGCTGGTTCATGTCCGAGCGAGCCGGCCGGGACATCGGCACCACGCTGGCCCGGGACGACTACTTCGCCCGCGTCCTGCCCCAGGTGCCCACCGACCTCACCACCAGCGCCCTCGACGCCCTCGACACAACCGACGCCCTCGACGCCCTCGAGACAGTCGACGCCCTCGACGCGACCGTGGAATCGTCGCCACCACATCCGGTGGGTTCGACTCCACGATCGACGGACGGCGAGGTCGGGTCAGGGGGCCCAGGGGGCGTCGACTGACCAGGTGGTGTCCTCGGTGAAGCTTTGCGGGCTGTCCCAGGCGTTCGGGCCACCGGGTGTGGCCAGCCAGAGTTCGGCGTTGCGGTGCCGCAGGTACTGGCCCGGGTAGTTGGACGCGGACAGCCTGACCCCGCCGGTACCGGCCTGTGTGCACCAGGTGGCGTCAGCCCGGAACAACGCCGAATTGTCATTGGGATCCTTGCGTACCCGGAAGGCCTGGTGCCGTAGGTAGTGGCCGGGGTAGTTGCGGGACTCGAACGAGTAGCAGGCCGGATCGGCCAGGCCCGGCACGATCCGCCAGGTGGCGTCCTCCTTCAACAGGGTGCTGCTGTTGGCGTCGACGACCTCGGTGAATCCGAGACTGTTCTGGTGACGCGCGTACCTGTTGGTGTAGCCCGGGGTGGTCACCCGCAACGACCGGTAGACGTTCGTCGGCAGGATCACCGGGGGTGGCGGCGGCGCGTTGGATGCCGCGATCAGGGCGAGGTTCGCCGACCGTACCCGGGCCTGGTCGACTTTGACCACCTGCCGGTCGTAGGTGAGAAAGCCGTTGGACTCGTTCTCCACGTCGGTGATCTCGGTATACACCGAGGCGGACAGGCCGGCCGGCAACTGGTTGAGCCGGATGGTGTCGTAGAGGCCGACGACCCGGTCGTTGAGCGCCGCCACACTGGCCTGGTCCTCATAGCTGAATCCGCCACCGGGGAACCATTCGTGGCCGGCGACCCGCCAGCCCAGGCCGCCGAACTCGCCCAGTACCGCCGCCCGGGTCGCCGTCGGCAGGGTCGATCCGGGACCCACGTAGATGTGGTTGTCCAGTACGTCGCCGTTTCCGCCATCGACCGAGCCACAGCAGTTGACGCCGCTCATGTTGTTGACCAGGCGGGTCGGGTCGTAGCTCTTGACGTCATTCGCGATGCGCGCCTGGTCGTACTGGCCCCATCCCTCGTTCTGGTTCACCCACATGACCAGCGCCGGTGAGCTGCGATGCTGGTCGATGATGCGGTGGTATTCCGCTTCCCACTGGGTGCGGGCCGCCGTGGTCGGGTTCTTGCCGGTCGGCATGGCGGGCATGTCCTGCCAGACCAGCAGGCCGAGCCGGTCCGCCCAGTAGAACCATCGTTGCGGCTCCACCTTGATGTGCTTGCGCACCATGTTGAAGCCGAGATCCTTGTGTTTCTGAAGGTCGAACCGTAGCGCGTCGTCGGTGGGTGCGGTATAGATGCCGTCAGGCCAGTAGCCCTGGTCCAGGGTGCCGGTCTGGAACACGAATGCGCCGTTGAATACGATGCGCAGCTTGCCCGCCACAGTGGACACGCCGATCGAGCGCATACCCGCGTAGCTGCCCACACTGTCCACTGTGGTGCTTGCGGTCAGCAGGTCGGCCGTACGTCGTACAGGAACGGGTCGTCGGGGCTCCACCGGTGCGCGTTCGGCACCGGCACGCTGAGCTGCGTGCCGACGGCTCCGGTGGCGGTACCCACCACGGTGGCGCCGGTGGACACGGTCACCCGGGCGGTCTGGCCGCTGATGCCGTCACCCAGGACTGTCGCGCGCAATGTGTTGTTGGCCAGGTTCGGCACCAGGTCCAGCCGGCTGATGTGGGCAGCCGCGGTGGGTTCGAGCCAGACCGTCTGCCAAATCCCGGATGCGGCCGTGTAGAAGATCCCGCCGCCGGCGTGTGGGGTGACCTGGCTGCTGCGCTGCTTGCCCAGGGCCTGCGTGCCCGCATCGGTCGGGTCGAAGACCGACACGACGATGGTGTTGGTGCCGCCGTTGCACAATGCGGTGATGTCGTAGGTGAAGGCATCGTAGCCACCGCTGTGGGCTGGTCCGGCCTGGGCTCCGTTCACCCATACCGTCGTCTGCCAGTCCGAGGCGCCGAAGTTCAGCTGCACCCGCTGGCCGCTCCACCCCGCCGGAACCGTAAAGGTACGGCGGTACCACAACTTGTCGGTGGCGTTGATCCGCCGTTGGATGCCGGACAGTGCGGACTCGGCCACGAATGGGACGCGGATCTGTTCGGCGAAACTGGCCGGCGGCGCGGTCACCGTGTTGGCGGTCACCGCGAAGTCCCAGATCCCGTTGAGGTTCTGCCAGTCTGGTCGGGTGAGCTGCGGCCGGGGGTACTCGGGCAGCGGGTTCGTGGTGGACACCGCGTTGGTCCACGGTGTGGTCATCGGGGACGATTTCGGGGTCCACGCGGCGAAGGCCTGACCTGCGGTGGTGGCGAGCAGGCTCGCGACGGTCACCACCGACAGCGTCAGGATCAGGCCCAGCCTTGGTCGTGCATACCGCATCGATGCTCCTTCCGGACAAGTCGAAGGCCGGTGGGGGACGGCCACTGAGAGCGCTCTCGCACACATTCACGCATGTATTGATGACGATCGTCAATGGATGCCCCCGAATTGCACACAGGAAACACAAAAACCAAACGCATTCCAACATTGATCATGCGTCATGGGTTTCGGGGAATGCCAGGGGCGAAGCCCCCCGACTGGATTGATGCGGCTCGACATGGATCGTGGACTATTGTCAGTCTCCGGCACGGACGTTCCACTTGTGCATCGCCCGCCTACCGTGGAACGCGCATAACCCCCAACTGACTGGAGCGAAGATGCCGCAAGGTGCAGACGTCAGGGCACGCATCCTGGAGGTGGCCGCCAAACTGTTCATGGAGCAGGGTTTCGCCGCCACATCCGTACGTGAGATCGGCGAGCGGGCCTCGGTCGGGCAGAGTTCGCTCTACCACCATGTCCAATCCAAGGGTCAGCTGCTCTACCAGTTGCACCAGAGCTTCAGCCGGGACCTGGTCGACCGGCTCACTGCGGTGGTCGCGGCCCACCCCTCACCGACGGAGCAACTGCGCGGTGTGGTCCGGGTGGTCCTGTCGGTGGTGGAGAGCCACCAGGCCGAGGTCACGGTGTTCCTGCGCGAGGCACACGCCCTGCCGGAAGGGTCCCGCCAGGAGATCCAACGCGACCGCGACCAGGTCGACGCGATCGTGGATCAGGTGATCGCCGACGGCATCGCGGCCGGCGAGCTGCGGCCCGAGCTGGACGTCCGGCTGACCAGGCTGGGCATCCTGGGCATGTGCAACTGGGCGTACCAGTGGTTCACTCCGGGCGGCGAGCACACCAGCGCGCAGATCGCCGAGTTCTTCGCCGGACTGGTGATCAACGGCATGGCGATGCGGCCTCCACAGTAGACACTCCGGGGCGGCCAGCCCTCACTGCCCGGGCTGGTAGGCTACCGAAGTTGATCTACCATGGAAGTGTCCGATGCTGATCCTGCTCCCCGTCCGAGGGCAAGGCGGAACCCCGGTCCCGGACGGTGCTGGACCTGCACCGGCTGAGCCTGCCCGAATTGACCCCAGCCCGGGAGCAGGTCCTCGACTCGCTGGTCACACTGTGTGCCAGCGACGAGGACAAGGCTCTGGCCGTACTCGGCCTCAGCACGGGCCAGCGTGACGAGATCGGTCGCAACGCACGCCTGCGCACCGCGCCGAGCGCTCCCGCGGGCCAGGTATACACCGGCGTCCTGTACGAAGCGCTGGACCTGCCCACACTCACGGGCCGGCCGCGGCGCTCGCCCGCCGCCGGATCATGGTGGCCTCCGGGCTCTGGGCGCGATCCGCATCGGCGACCGCATCCCGGCCTACCGGTGCCCGATCGGCGTCAGCCTGCCCGGCATCGGCACCCTGACCGCACACTGGCGTGCCGCGCTGCCTGCGGCGATGCGGGAGGCGGCCGGCGGTGGCCTGGTGCTCGACCTGCGCTCCGGCGCCTACGCCTCGATGTGGGCGCCAGCGGCCGAGCTGGCCCGCCGCACCGCCAGCGTGCAGGTGCTACAGGAACGCACCGTGGCCGCAGTGACCAGCCGAGCGTGGTCAGCCACTTCAACAAGGCGACCAAGGGACGGCTGGTCCGCGATCTGCTCAACGCCGGCACCAACCCCCGCACCGCGGCCGGGCTTGTCACCGTGCTGCGCGACCTCGGCTACCGGGTGGAAAGCACGTCGCCCACCCAACTGTCCATCATCCTGCAAGAAGCGGCAGCGTAACTGAGTGGGCGTTCGGGTCCGGATCGAGCATCGGGCGACACGATGACAATTCCGAAATGCTTGATAACAACGAAGCCGAATGACCAGAATCGTGGCCGTGGCTGCCGCGGGATACAGATATGTGACGAAGCTGGCGCCCGCGGAAGCCGTGCTCCGGCTGGAGGTGCATGACCGTCGCGGCTTGCGGGCGGACCTGCCCGCGTGGGCGAAGGCCGCGGGAGACCGGTACGGGTTCGTGGTTGACGACGGGCCGACGCGGCCGGCCTGCGCCACCTCATGGTGGTGTGGGACGGCCCGATGGATGAGCAGGCCCTTCCGCGGTGCGGGACCGGCTGGGTGTGGACGTCGACACGGCCAGCGTGGCGTTCGCGTATCCGGACGAGGAGGAATCCACCCGGGCCGCGGCGACCATCGACGACATGAAGACCGCC
>CAVUNP010000046.1:0-337009 GCA_963742855.1 uncultured Actinomycetota bacterium
GCAGGTTGGACGCACGGCGGACTATCCGTCGTCTGGACTGCAAGCCTGGCGACTCCAAGACCCTGGCCGCAGTCGTACGGGAGCGGCATCGTCCGGGCACGTCACCCTCGTTGTCGTGAACACGGTACGCGCCGCACAGGAGGTCTACCGCGCATTGCGCGACACACCGGCGGAATACGCATTGTTGCATTCGCGTTTCCGCGGCGTGGAGCGCGAGCAGTTGGTTCAACGGGGCGACCAGGCGCCGGGCCAGGCGGATCACATGGTGGTGTCGACCCAGGTGGTCAAGGCCGGTATTGATGTGAACGCCTGCGTGTGTTCACCGAGGCGTCGCCCTGGCCGTCGATGATCCAACGGGCCGGCAGGTGCAACCGGACGGGCGAGGTCGCCGACGCGGAGATGTGGTGGCTCCTGCCCGCGACCACGCCCCGTACGAAGAGGCCGACGTCGACGCGACGGTCTCGGAACTGATGCTGCTGGATGGCGACACCGTAACGGGTGAGGAGTTACTCGCGCGCGAGGTTGCGACCACACACCGGCGGGTCAGGTGATTCGTCGCCCGGACCTCTTGGCCCTGTTCGACACAGCACCGGATCTCAGCGGCGCTGATCTGGATATCGCGCCCTACGTTCGCGACGGTGATGACCTGGACGTGCAACTCGCTGGGCGCGGTGGTCGCCTTCCGACGCCACCGGCCGGCCATCGGCTGCGGCCAAGGCTCCTGAGATCAGGCTCCGGTGCCAGGTACCGCTAGGCGAGCTGCGAGCCTTGGCGAAGGCGAAGAAGGTATGGCGATACGAGCAGGCCACGGACCAATCAATCACATCACCGACCGTGCGCCGGTACGGCCAGGCGAACTACTCCTGTTGGCGGCCAAGGACAGCGGCTACGACTCCCGCACCGGCTTTGATCCGCGTTGACCGGGCCCGTCGTGGGTTCCCCGCGCTCGTGAGCCCTCAAACCCGTTGGCCGGTACTGCTTCGGGCACTGAGTACGGCCATCAACAGGACGCCGCTAGCGTCGCGCAACGCCGATGGCTCACCCTCCAACACCATAGCGACGACGTCCGGGACGCGGCCCGGCGACTGCTCGAGTCCCTCACGCCGGCAGTGTCAGAGGCGGTGGCGCTCGCAGTCGTCGTCGCGGCGTACGCGCACGACGCGGGCAGAGCTACTCCGTGTGGCAGGACGCCTTGTGTGCCCTCGCGCCGCGACCAACGTGACCGGATCGACGCCGGACGGCCTTGGGCAGTCAGGCATGGACGGCGGACTCACCTTCGCGAACGGCGTGAACTTCCGGCACGAACTCGCGTCCCTGCTCCTCCTGGATGGCCCGTTGAAGGGTCTCCTTGACGGGGTAGAGGACGCGGATCTGGTCCGGTACCTCGTCCTCGCGCATCACGGCAAGCTGCGGGTGCAGGTGCGGGGCCTCGACGAGACGGACGAGAACGAACTACTGGGCCTCAAGCACGGCAGCGTCGTCACCTCCACGGCCATGCTGGGCCAACCCCCGGGGGAGTTCGCGGTCGGCCTTGCGGCGTCCGCGTAGGCAGCAACCGATCGTGGACCCGCACCGTGCTGTCGCCGCGAGAACGGTACAGGCCAGTCCTGCTGGCCTACCTGGAGACCATCGTGCAGATAGCCGGTTGGCGAGCCAGCGCTCAACCCTCGGCGGCACCAGCAACGGGATGACGCAGGCACGTACTGGTGGTGTCTGGATCCGAGTCACTCGTCAGTCGCCAAGTTTCCCCGGCACCGCCTCAACCAACCAATGCACCGTCTGAGACAACTTTGCCGGCCAACCTGGCCGCCTCCAATGCCAAGCGCATCCGCTCCGCTATGTCTGGCGTCGCGACGCTTCACCAGTCAACCTGGCTGGCCTCCCTGGCCGGGTGATGTGCCTGGTAGATGGTCGCGCCGGCCAACGAGTGCGGCGTCTGCGGTGCCGCCGTCGACTGGCCATCGTTTGTGGATATCCGCCCGTGCTATCTGCACGGCCACCGAGGGCATTCGAACTGGCCTTGTCTGTTCTCATTCGGCCCACACATGCAAGATCGACAACTTCTTTCCCCGATCGCCTCGTAAGACCCGGTTTTTGTCGGGGGGTGTCCGTACGCTTGTACCCATGGACGATGTTGGTGCGTCGGTCGCGGGGTATGTTCCGTTGCCGCCGGGGTTGGCGGATATGGCACCCGGTCGCGAGTTGGGTGCGATGTTGGGGTCGTTGGACCGCAGGTCGTTCAACGGCTATCAGATGGCGGTGATCATGGCGGCGCGGGCTCGTCAGGTGTGCTGGGAACAGGCGCAACTGTTGGCCGATGTGCACGAGTTGGCGCATTGTGCGCCGGGTCGTCATGACAGTGCCCCGCGGCGGGTCGAGGCTCCGGGATCGGCGATCGCGGATGAGGTGTCGTTCACGTTGGCGTGGACGACGTCGGCGGCGTTGGATCAGGTGAGCATGGCGTGGGCTGCGATCGACTGCCACCCACCCCTCTACGCGGCCCTGGCCGAGGGGATCCTGGATATGGCGAAGTTGAAAATGGTCCTCATCGAGGTCGACCTGATGGACAGCGACCAGGCCGCCGCGGTGATCGCGAAAATCCTGCCGGAAGCGGAACGGCTCACCCTGCCCCAACTGCGGCAACGGGTCCGGAAGCTGGTGTTGACGATCGACCCCGAACTGGTCCGCAAACGGTATCGGCGGGATCTGACCCGCCGCAACGTGTCCGTCACCGACTACCGCAACGGCACCTCGACGATCGTCGGCCGCTACCTGCCCACCGACAAGGTCGCCGCCGCGATGGACTTCCTCAACGCGACCGCCACCGCCACCATCCGCGCCGGAGACCCGGGCGGAACACCGTTCGATCAGTGTGACCGGCGCACCGCGGCCCAGATCCGGGCCGACGTGTTCCTGGACCTGCTCGCCGGGGCGGACCCGACCATCCCCGCCAACCAGGGCGGTGCGGGTGCGGTCAACCCCGGACCGCGTAAAGGCAGTGTCCACCTCACCATCGAACTCGAGACGCTGCTGTGTTTGAACGACCACCCCGGTGAGTTGGACGGTTTCGGACCTGTCGTGGCCGACATCGCCCGGCAGGTCGCCGACGGGCTCCAGGACGTACCGAACTGGCGGTTCGTCCTCACCGACCAAGGCCGCGTCATCCACGAAGGACGCCTACGCTACCGACCCACCGCAGCCCAGAAATCATACGTCCGGGCGCGGACAAATACTGCCGCGCACCAGGATGCCGACGACCCGCACGCCAATGCGACATCGACCACGTCCTCGCCTGGGACGACGGCGGCGTCACCCACGAAGACAACTTATGCCCGCTGTGCAGACGACATCATACGATCAAACACAACGGATACCGGTTGTATCGCACCGACTTCGGACTCGTCTGGATCACCCCACACGGACAAGCACACCCAGTCAGCTTCGGCCACGAACTCACCGACCAACAACGAAAAATGCTCCAAGAATTCGTCAACCGCGGCGAAGCATTCCCCATCGACACCGTCACCCCACGACAACGACAATAGCGCCGTCCGTCCACAAAGGCGGATGACATCAACGCGGGACCCCAACCGGCGACACACCGGTCAATCAAGGCTGCCCTTATCCGGGCGCGCCCAGGAATGCATCGGGGGGCTACCTCGTCAGCAAGGCGGTCAGCGAGAGCGTCGGCGATGATACGCCGCCGCGGCTCGCGGGTGGCCGGCTCCCAGCCTCGGCACGGCACGCCAAGCGTGATGAGCCTGCACACGGCGCGCACCCGGATCGTTCCCCAGTATCCAGGTGGGATGTCGACGCAGTCGGTCCTCGTCTGGTGGACGCCGAATTGCGGCGGCGGTTGAGGCAGAAACCCGCAAACTAGGATCTGCGCCACCGTCCAAGGGTTAGGGAAGCGAGGCCGAAGGCCTTGCGGGCAACGGCACCAACAGCGACCGGGCCAGCGCCGCGGTCGATGCCCGTTCCGGCGCCGCCAAGACGTGCGGTTCCTGGACCCCGCCCGCGGTACGGTCACCCTCAACGGGCGCGACATCCGGGATCTGTCCACGGAGGACATTCGTAGAGTGGTGGGCCTGGTTGCCGAGGACGCGCACATCTTTGACACCACAATCGCGGAGAACCTCCGCATCGGACGGCCCGACGCGAGCGACGCCGACCTGCGGGCCGCGCTGGCCGCGGTCCGGCTGCTCGATTTTGTCGACGGGCTGCCCGCCGGCCTCGATACCACCGTCGGGGAGCGGGGCGAACGGCTCTCCGGCGGACAGCGGCGGCGCCTCGTCCTCGCCCGGGCCCTGCTGGCCGACTTCCCGGTTCTCGTCGTTGACGAGCCGACCGAACACCTCGACGACGAGGTAGCCGAGGCGATCATGGACGACCTGTTGGCCGCCGCGCCAGACCGGACCATCCTCCTGATCACCCACCAGGTTCACGGACTGTCTGCCATGGACGACATCGTCGTACTTCCGGTCCGGCAAAGCGCTGGACCGGCGGGCCACTGAGGCAATACCCGCGGCCGCCACCGAAGCGTGTCCCGCGGCGGGCCCAACGGGTGTTGCAGGTCGCCGCGGCGCACGGACACCGCACCCTGGTGCTGGGGGCCTGGGGCTGCGGTGTGTTCGGCAACGATCCGGTGACTGTCGCGAACTCCTTCGCCGAGGCCCTGCGCGAGGTCGATCAATTCGACCGGGTGGCCTTCGCGATCCGAGACGGTCTGCCAAACACACCGGTATACACCGCGTTCGGATCCACTCTCATCGGTGCCGACCGACATTCCCTGTCAACTGTGGCGCGGATCACAGGGAATTCTGACACTGAACCGGCCCGGTGTCCTGCTTCTCCGTCATCAGCCTCCTTCTTTAGGTGCCCTGGCGCCGCCATGGAGTATCTAACGAGACGCCCTCGTACCCTCCTAAATGGTTGGTCTCTCATGGAGGCAGAAACGACCGCTGGACGCGATTAGCGGCCGGACGAACTGCGCAGCCAGCCGGTCACGCCTCAACTACCGTGGCCGCATGCCGAACTGATCTGCGACCACGCCTGCACGCCGCCTCCTGAACTGCCGCGACGAGTGGGGCCCGGGCCTGCACGAGGACAGCTTCGGCCTGGCCGCCGATGACGACCTGGACTCACCCGAGGGCTTCGCCACTTGGGTGCACGAACGGATCCGACTGACCCACCCGGCCGGGGATCCCTGCCCGGACGAAAAACATGGCTCGCCCCGGTGGATCGTCGAGGATGGTCGGGTACTCGGCGGAATCGCACTGCGGCACAGGTTCGACGACGACATCGGCCACATCGGCTACGGCGTACGCCCATCCGCGCGTCGGCGGGGCCTGGCGAGCTGGGCGCTCGGCGAGATGCTCGGCGAGGCGCGCGCCGCCCTGGGCCTGGACCGGGTCCTCATCCCCTGCCTCGCGGACAACGTCGCGTCGGCCCGCACGATCGAACGCAATTGCGGTGTCCTCGAAGGCATTCGCGACACCGAGCATGGTCCGGTGCGGCGGTACTGGATCGCTCTGGACCGGTGACCTGCGCGAGCATGTCGATATCGGCAAAGCGCGACACCATTTTGATATCGCGTTGAGAGCATCAGATATCTTGTTCTCCGAATGGCATCTTGATGCCAACGAGACGGGGAGGCTACATGCTCAAACGTACGTTCCGACTGCTCGCCGGATCAATCGCGACACTGGTCGCGGCGACGCTTCTGGTGGGCGCGACCGGCACCGCGGCCAACGCGGCCACGTCCTGCTACGGCGGCGCGATCACCGTCAACGTGAGCGCGGCGTACCAGAAGACGGGGCCGTACACTACGACGTCGCGATGCAATGACATCAACCTGAAGATCACCAAGGTGACGAACTGGCGCGTGGCGACGGTGTGCTGGTACAACTACGGCACCTGCTCGAACAATGGCTACTGGTTTGAGCCGGGCCAGACCGGTTGGGTGGTCATCGCGTCCGATGTGAAGGACGGCACGAAGTTCACCATCCAATGGTCCGATGGATTCGGGCCGACGACCGGCAGCTTGGCCTTCTAACAAAGCTTCCGGGCATCGACGCGCCGGCCGGTCTGGTCGACCGGCCGGCGCTGCACCGCATTCGCCAAGATCCGCGTCGGCCGGAGCGGGGTCGACCTGCGCCGCGCTCGTCGACCTAGCGTGGCCCCATGGACTCCCTCGGTAGCCGAGGGTCGGCCCAACCACCTGATCCGGCCGCTGAACTCGCGCGGCGGACGTTGTCTCTTCCTCCACCTGGCGTCGAGCCGGACTCGGGCGAACCTGGCTCTGGCGCGTTACCAGCTGCGCCAAATCGAGGAAAACCTGCCGTTCTGATCCGTCGATGTCGCGGCGCCACCGGTGATCGCACCGCCGCAACGACACGACGTGGGCGAGGGAGAAACAATGACGGAGCCGGACAACAGCCCGGTGGCCGCGCTCCGGCGTGAGCTGTTCCAGCTTCGGCAGAGGGTGGCGGGCGCCCGGGGCAGCGTCCTCGCGGGCGTCGACAGCCTACCTGGTGCTCTTGGAGCATCTGGCGATCCACCAGCCCCGGCTTTAGGCGGCCACGCTCACGACAGTGAGCTCGATGGCCCCTGGGATCCGGAAGTTGACATGAATGCCACGCCCCGGCCTGCAACCGGATTGGATGGAGCTCCCCGGGTTCGCGACCCCCGCGACCCGACCCACGTAGGGAGCCTGGATGCGCCTTCGATGGACCAGCATGGTCATACCGGTTGCGATCGTTGCCATGGTCGCGGCGTCGACACCGGCGACCGCCGCACCCGATGACAAGACGCCGGTGGTGAGCGACAGTGACCAGGAATGGTTCGAGCCGGCGCCCGGCCGGTTCAGGTCATGGCTCGAGTTCTACGACGCCCAGCAGCGCATCGACACAGTGGGAATGCAGATCCTGGTGGCCGCGCAAGGCACGAGCGGGTACGGCGGAATCATTGTCAGCGCGGTGAACAACCGCCTTGACCTGTACTGGAAGGGAACTCTTCCCGAGAGCGTACGGCTGGTCGTCGGCCGTGCCGAAGTGCCAGTCGTCCTACACGAAGCCGCGTACGCCGAGGCGGACCTGATCGCGCTCGCCGCACGTGTGTCGCAATTGGACGGAGTAACCCAGGCCGGACCCAAACCGGATGGATCGGGGTTGATTGTCAAGGTCTCCCGCAACGTGCCCAGCGCGACGATGAGCGAGCTGCGGGCAACCGTGAACATTCCCTTCTCACTGTCCTATAAGGAGACATCCAACTTCGGCGCGTTCAGCAAGACGGACGACATGGCCCCCTACTGGGGCGGCGCCCGGATTGTCTGGAAGCCATCGGGGGCGATGTGCTCATCCGGCTTCGCGATTAGGCTGCTGGCGACCGGCGAACGCAAGATGCTCACCGCCGGGCACTGCCTCCCGTGGGGAAGCACCTTCGACGTCTTCACCGACGGCGGCGGTCAGGAGATGGGCACTGCCTCCCACCAGGAGCATTTCCGTGACACGGTGATGATCGATACGACGGTGGCGCCCCGCATCTACACCGGCAACTTCAACAGCAGCACCTCCCGTCCGGTCCGCGGATCGCTGCCCGACTTCGTCGGCGACTTTGTCTGTCGCTCGTCGGCATTCTCCAACCAGGTGTGCAATCTCGAGGTCGAGGACGTGAACCAGTCAGCCAAGGGCAGCGGCCCGGGCGGCTCGTGGTCGGTGTTCCCGCTGGTCGAGGTGGACCACCTCAGTGGCCAGCCGGCAGAGGGCAACGGCGACAGTGGAGGTTCGGTCTTCACCTTCACCCAGGACGGCGGAGTGATGGCCCGGGGCACGGTCAGCATGGACGATCACAAGACCGTGCCGTGCACCGGTGTGCCGTCCGGACCTCAACGCAAATGCACCACAGGCATGTTCTACGCGGACGTATTCTGGGCGGAGCTACTTTATTTCGCCAAGGTCATCAGCATCTGACGCGGGTGCCCCAGCCAGTCGGGGCGGGTCCGGTCGGGTGAACGTGAGAAGGGCCAGGCCGCCTGCACACAGGCCGGCTCCGATGACGTACGAGAAGCGGTATCCGTAGAGCTGGACCACGCCGAAGATCAAGCCGGCCAACATGGCGCTGAACCGAAAGGTGTTGGTGAACATCGTGGTGGCGTGACCAAGCCGGGCTGGCATCATGTCCTGGAAATAGGAGATGCCCAGCCCGGTGACGGCCGCGATGAAGCAAGCATTGAGGATCTGCGCGACGGCTATGTGCCAGACGGCTTCGGTCAGGGCCATCGCGACGAAGTAGGCGACGCCGATTCCGGCACCGAGCAGCACCAGGCTGCGTAGCGACCGGCGCACCGCCACAGCGCCGAAGACCAGCATCAGCGGAATCTCCAGTGCCGCGCAGAGGCCCAGGATCAGGCCGGCGTCGCTGATGTCCGCATGCAGGTCCACACTGACAAACAGTGGCATCGACATCACAGCGAGACTGCTGGCACTCTGCAGCAGAACGAATGCGGCGCTGGTGAGCAGCAGCCGTGCAGTCGTCGGGTGGGCGCGGCTGTCGGCACGGGAAGGTTCGTCGGCCGACGGTGAGAGCTGCGGACCGGCACCGGCCGTCTTCCTGAACCAGAGGAGCACGGGCAGGATCGCCAGGTGCATCGCCGCCGCCGCAATGAACAACCCACGGAAATCGATCGCGCCGATGAGGTATGCGGCCAATGGTGGTCCGGCCACCCAGGCGAGCGACAGCAATGACCGCAGCGCGCTGATCCCGGTCGCCGCCCGGGACGGATAGGCCCTGTCCAGCAGCGTCCGGCTGAAGGCCAAGACCTGCGGCAACAGCGATGCCGCCACCGCGATGAAGGTCAGCGCCACGGCCAACGAAGCCCAATAGTTGCGCAGCACAGCGAAGAGTAGGAACCCCAAGCATCCGGTGCCTGCCGCCATCATCAGGAGTCGGTGGCGCATCGCGGGCCGATCGGAGATCCGGCCGACCGCGGTCGTGATTCCGACAGCGGCAAGCGGCATCAGGAACAAGAACAGCGAGACCAGGCCGGGGTTGGCGTGAAGGCCCCGGCTGAGGAACAGTGGCAGGAACGGATTGACGAACGATCCCACCAGGCCGACAAGCGTCACGACAAAGCCGAGCGGTGCCAACGACCGGATCAGCGATCCGGTCGCCGCATGAGCCTGCCCCTGTACGGGAACCTCCGTAGCCACGGTCGCCCTCCAGGGCATCATCGAAACTGCTGAACCGCCGCCCGTTCAGGCGCGTGACGGTTCGCTAGCCGTGCGAGTTCCTCCGTAGGAGCCGACCAGCGCGTCTGCCACGATTGCCGCGTCTGCGTCGGCCACTTCCGCCGGATACTCCGGCAGCAGGTCGTCCCAGACGGGCATCCACGACCCGTACAGCTGGGTCTGTCCCTCGGGCCGGGCGAAGAACCAGATGTGCAGGTGGGCGCCGCCATCCCCGATGCGGTAGATGTGGGCCCGTGAGATGTGCGCCAGTGCCTGCACGTGGCGGGCGATGTGCGTGCTCAGCACTCCCAGTTCGGCAGCCAGTTCATCGGGTAGGTCCGCCAGGTCGTAATGATCGCGCGAATGCAGCATGAGCACCAGCGGTACGCCGACGCGCGTGATCCGAGTCAGCCGCCAGCGGTCGTCGAACCAGATCCCTTCGTCGCGATTGCGGCATGAGTTACATTCCGATGGATCCTCACCCTGTCTCGGTCGTTCGGGCAGGACCGGAGGGCGCAGCGGCGCGACGCGCAGTCCCTCCACCTCGAACGGACTGATGTCCCAACTCGTCATCCGTGCCAGTGGGAGCCTGCGCTCATCATCCGCGGCGGCGAGGGCGTGGTCGTAGAACTCGTCAGGTCGCAAAGCCATGGTCCGAAGGTTACCGCCGGCCGTGCGGCGGTGGGGCGCTGACCCTTGCTCCTGGATCGGACCGCGCTACCACCTCGAGACTCCAATGTGGACGCCCACGCCGTTTGACGTCATCGAGCCGGCGCCCCCTCGGCGATATGACAGATGTCATGCCCGGCCTATGGTTCGACATCCGCGACCTTTGTTGTCCGTCGGCGCCAGACAATCAGCGCGACACCGCCAACCAGAAGCGCGCCAACGCCGCCCGTGAGTGCAAGCCCAAAGGCCGAGCCCGAGCGACTCGTGCCCGTCGCCATCGGACTCCTGACCGACTCAGGTAGACCCATCGCCCAACGACCAACGTGCATCTGCGTGGACCCCGTGCCGGTCGTGCTGGATTGCGCGGAACCAGCCAGTCCGCCGGTCGCAGTCGGGACGTTCGGCGTTTCGAGCCGGAGCGTACCGCCCTGCCAGGTTTCGCGATCTCTACCCACCCGCACTTGAAGACAGGCCACCATGCCGAATCTCGCGATTGGGCGATATCGGCCATATCTGGAGCTTTGCGCTGATGTTCGCGTGACCATCGACGTGGACAGGGTGTTCAAGGCGCTGGCCGATTCGACCCGTCGGACGCTGCTCGACAGTCTCCGTCGAGACAACGGGCAGACGTTGGGCCGGCTCTGCGGGCAGTTGGACATGGCGCGCCAGTCAGCCGCTCAGCACCTGGCCGTGCTGGAGGAAGCGAACCTGATCAGCACAGTACGACGCGGCCGCGAGAAGCTCGCATTACCTCAACCCTGTCCCGATCCACGACATCCAGCAACGGTGGATCGAGCCATTCGATCAGCCCCGTCTACGGACACTCGACGCCGTCAAGCGACACGCAGAGGAACCGGACATGACTACAGACAAGCCCGCCTTCGTGTACGTCACCTACATCCGAAGCACCCCGCAGCGGTCTGGCACGCGTTGACCGACGCTGACCTCACCGCCGAATACTGGGGCCACAGCAACGTCTCCGACTGGCAGGTCGGCTCGCAATGGGAACACCGGCGCATCGACGGCTCGAACATCGCCGCAACGATCCCGCCCAGCGGAACGCCAAGTGACCTCCGACCACTCAGCGGGCGGTAGTCGATCAGGACTCCGGTAAAGCGCGGCCACGCCGACGCATGATTGCGGACGATGGGGGGTGTGATGGCGCACCGAATCGTCCGCGATGACGCGAACAACTGCACGGGCCCTCGGTGAAGTAGCCGACCACCGTGTGGCTTGCCTGATATCTTGATCACCACCATATTGGGCGCATGAGCATGACCGAGCCGACGTTCTTCGTACTCACGGCGCTGGTCGGCGAGCCCCGGCACGGCTACGGGATCGTCAAGGAGGCCGAAGAGCTCTCCGGCGGCCGAGTCGAGTTGAAGATCGGCTCCCTGTACGGGATCCTCGATCGCCTGGTTGCGGACGGGCTTGTCGAGTTCGATCGTGAGGAGGCGTGCCAGGGCCGCCTCCGTCGTTACCGCATCACCGGCGCGGGCATCGCCGCCGGGCGAGACGAGGCCGCCGGCCAGGCCGCCAACGCGCAGGCGGCGACCCGACGCATCAAGGCGCTGGCACCCAGGTCCGCCTGACACCATCAGCCCGCGCCCCGGCCGGCCAGGACTATGTATCCCCGCTGTCGTTCTGGCAATGGTTCGACGTGCTGCTCGTGGCGGTCGCGGCGGTCAGTGCCGTCGTCGGCCTGATCACGCTGCGCCGGCTCCCTGGCGCGACGTCATCCACTGCGCAGACTCAACCCAGCGCAGCATAGGCAGTCATACATCGGCGCGGCGGTGGGCACGTCGTCTGTCCACATCGGACAAATGGGGTTCCGCATGGCTTCAGGATCTCTGGGAGGTCCGATAGAGTCAAACGAATGTCAGAGATATACGGCGAGCGACCGGTTGTAGTCACGTTCGATGCCAGGTACGTCCGACCGGTGGCTGCGGTGCTTCGTTCCCTGGCGCGGGTCCGGGCTGGACAACCGACCACGGTCATTGGACTGGTCGGCGGCGTCCTGCCGGAAGACCTGGTTGGGCTGTTCACGCTGGCGCAGACACTGGGTTTGACCTTCGAAGTCCGCGAGACCCCCCGTGTCATGCCCGGCCTTCCGTACGACAGTCACGGCTCGCCGGCTGCCTACTACCGCCTAATGGTCGATCAGATGCTGCCAGAGTATTCGAGCGTGCTGTACGTCGACTCGGACACGATCTTTCTCCGTGACCCCGCTGAGCTCCTCGCTCTGCGGTTCGACCCGTACCCCATCGCAGCGGTGCAGGACCTGTGCGTGCCGACGCTGAGCTCGCCGGACTGCCTTCCCGGGTACGAGATCGCCGAGGCCGAGCGGGATGTGCCGTACTTCAACTCGGGACTGCTCATCATTGATCTCGTCCGATGGCGTGAGCTTGACGTCGGTGGCGCGGCCATGCGTTTCGCCGTTGAGTCGCCGCAGCATGTGCGTTTCTGGGACCAGGACGCGCTCAATGCCGTGATCCGTGGGAACTGGCATCAGCTCGACCGCCGGTGGAATGTGTTCCCGCTGCACGAGATCTGGTCGATTGATCCGTTTGCCTATTACGGTGAGGAACAGGTGTCGCGGGACCGGCTGAGCGAACTGGCACGCGAAGCGTTTCTCGTCCACTACGTCACCCGGCACAAGCCCTGGACCGACGGCTTCCCACCCGGCCGGCTGCGTGACTTGTGGCTGGCTCACGATGAAGAGATCAATAGTTGCCGACCCCGAGGCGACGCCAGCTACTCCGGCGACGAGTGTGTCGCTGGTCAGCAGGTTAGGCTCAGGACCGGCCGCCCGCCGGGTGCCGGGGTGTCCGGTGGCGAATGGTGCTCAGCCGCCCGGGCACCGCCCTTCCGGGCAGGGATCACCATGGCGCGGCGCAATGTCGTTGGACGGCACGCTCGCAGGATGGCGGACCTCGTGCAAACCTTTCTGGAGCGTTGGCGTCCAGGCAAGGATCACCACAACCGCCACCCCGATCTGCAGAAGGGCCACCTCCTTGCGGCCAGTCAGCAGCCCGTAGACGCCGATACCCGCCATGAGCAGCGCCCAACAACACAGGATGACCAACCAGTCGCGGTACTCCGCGCTGGTTACTCCCCCGGACCGAATTCCTTGACGGCCGATACGGTCCACGCCGATCGCGACGAAGAGCAGAAAAGCCAACATCGCGTCGAGTCCCACGGCAACCATGATGCCGGTCCACCTCCGCCGTACCGGCGCCGGTTCGGGCACTGCCTCGCCATGGTTCATGCATTCAGCATAGGCGATGGTTTGCATTCGGCCTGACTCCTCTCGACTGACTCCACAGTGGACCAGCGTCGTACTGGCAATCGCCGTTGGCGAGTCGTGCGACCACGCTGACATCAGCTCCAAGTCAACCGTGCCAGCTCCTGCTTGAACTGTGCCAAAGTGAACCCGCTGCCCTCTACTTCCGCGAGCACGAGGGAATACGTAATGTCGCCGACCTCCCACCAGGCCGTCCATCGGCCTTGCACCCGTTCTGTGTACTTGGCCTGGTGAGGCCCTAGCATGATGGTCGTGCCGCTTTCGGGCGATCCACGTCCGTCTCCCGTTCGCCCCGCGTGCAGCGTCAACTCGGAGCCGTTGGGACCGTTGCAGGCCTCATGCCAGCCCTCGCCGGACCACCTTGCACCCACCGGGGTCCACCGCGAATCTGCGCGCACGTCCGGCAGATAGCGCTCGAAGTAGATCGCTGGCGCCGCAGTCGCATCGGTATTAGCATCGTGTACCGCCCGATCGCCCAGAGGTGTCGCCAGCGTGACGACCAGTGGGACGACCAATGCGGTGCCGGCGCAATCGGCCGCAGCAAAGAAGCGACCCGTCACCCCGATGACGACCTCAGAGGCGTTCTGTTCGCTGACTGTCGCGCCGGCATGCCAGAGATCCTTGCATCGCGGTGCCTCGACATACACGGTGACCGTGCTGCCGGTGCGGTTTACCATCGCCGACAACCACGGGATCGCATGAATGTCGTCGGCGGCGGGCGAGGGCGTCGAGCTCACCGCCGGTACTTGCGGCGGAGGCTGGCCGACCATTCGCTGTTGGAGCGAGAAACCGCCGGCTATCAGCGATACGACGGCGGCGGCTACGACAAACACAGCCGTACGACGACGCCGGCGCAGTCTATTGTGGATGGATGCAAGCGGCACGGACCTGTGCCGCGCGGGTACGTCGTTGCTCGCCACGTCGAGGAGAGCACTGAGCTTGTTGTCTATCGTCATCGAAGCCGCTCCTCTATGAGTAGTACTCGTAAGGACGGATCTACGCGGAGCGTGGCGATGGCCCTGGCCGTATAGGACTTGACCGTGCCGACGCCGATACCCAACGCCTGCGCGGTGGCGGCCTCGGTGAGGTCCGCGTGAAATCGCAGCATCAGCACCGCCCGTTGCTGGCGCGGAAGTGCCGCCAACGCTCGGCGCATCCCCTCCTGCAGTTCGACGTCAGCGTGCACATCCCGATCATCGCTGGCCCGATCGGGCATCGGGTCCGTCGGCACCTCATCGCGCCACCTACGTCGCCACCAGGTCAAGTAGGTGGTGGCCAGCATCGTGCGCAGGTACGCGTCGGGCGCCTTGTCGCGCAGTCGCGGCCATCTGCCGTACGCCCTGGCCAGCACCGTTTGCACCAGGTCCTCCGCCCGATGCCAGTCGCCCGTGAGCAGCCACGCGGAGCGCAGCAACCTCGGCCACGCCGCAGTGACGTACGCGTCGAAGTCGTTCACTCGCACCTCCCTACCCCCGTCAACAACACGCGCCACCACAATGGTTGCCATGGTCGACCGACCAGTTCCAGCGGACGGGGCCCAGGTGTGCACCGTCTCACGAGTACGAGAAAGATCCGTACCCGTTGGGGCCATAGCGGGGACTTCGCCGCGTCGGCTACTAGCCTGGTAGCAGCAGCACCGGAGGGAGCGGACCGTGCGGCCTCGGCGGGGGCGGGTCATGCCGCGGCTGGCCACCGCACGACCGGTGGAGAACGTTGCCGTCGCAGCTTTCGCCTTGATCACGGTGGGGCTCGTCGTTTGGCAGTCGGTAGTCGTCGTTGCCTTCTTCAGCGAAGGGCAAGGAGCCTTCTACATCATCGCACTCGTTGCGCTGCTGGCCGACACCCAACCGTTTCGCATCGGCGAGGACACGCTGCTTCCGGCGTACCACGGTGAGCACGTTGATGCGGATTGCGTGGCGCACGGTAGGTTCGATCGTGGCCAGGGTATCGCGGGATGCGGAGAAGACCGTCGACCGATTGGCGAACCTGCGCAGAATAGGCATAGACGAAATTTCATATAAGAAGGGTCACCGATACGTCAACTGTGTAGTTGATCATGACAAGGGGTTGTTGGTGTGGGCGTGGCCCGGCGGGGACAAGGACACGTTGAACAAGTTCTTCGACGCCCTCGGCGAGCAGCGGTGCGCACAGATCACGCACGTGTCCGCCGACGGCGCGGACTGGATCGCCACCGTGGTTGATAAGCGGTGTCCAACGCGGTACGGGGAGCTGATCCGTTCCACGTAGTCGCGTGGGCGACCGAGGCGTTGGACCAGGTACGCCGCGACGTGTGGAACACCACGCGTGGAGGAAAAGGCCGGGCCACGCAGGAGTCGAAGGCCCTCAAACGAGCCCGGTGGGCCTTGTGGAAGAACCCCGAAGACCTCAGCGAGGCCCAACAGTCCAAACTGGACTGGATCGCGAAGACCCACCCGCGGCTGCACCGCGCGTGGGCGCTGAAAGAGGGCCTACGGTGGGTGTTCACGTTGGCCCGGCAGGAATTCCCCCGGGCCGCGAAGACAGCCCTCGACCGGTGGATCTCATGGGCCCGGCGCTGCCAGATCCCCGCGTTCGTCGACCTCGCCCGACGCGTCGTGAAACACCGCGACGCCATCCACGTCAGTATTGACCACGATCTGTCGAACGCACTCGTCGAGTCCGTGAATACGAAGCTGCGCCTCATCACCAGGATGGCGTTCGGGTTCCACGACCGCATGCGCTCATCGGCCTGGCCATGCTCGGCCTCGGCGGCCTGTGCCCACCCCTACCCGGCCGACCACGCCTCGCCTGACACACCGCAAGGGGCTCCGCCCCCACACCCCGGCCCTCCCTCGAAGATCTCCCCGATCGGCCGCCACAGGCGTACTCCGAACCTCGCCCGCAGGCAACGTTTTCGTCTCCATCTGTTTTACCTTCGGACTCCTGCTCCTTTTCGGACTCGGGCCGGCGTTGCTTGTGCAGTTTGTCGCCAGCGTGATCGCGACGATCCGCCTGCGACTTCCCTTCGCCGAGGCCGTCATCACCATCGCGCGACTTCTGCTCGCCCTCACCGCGGCCAACTACGTGCTCGAGCTGATGGGACAGACCCCGTTTGAGCCCGGCGGTCAGATCCATCCGTCGTTTCTCAGTTTCGTCATCGCACCGGCCCTGGCCTGGTTCGTGACGAACTATGTCATCCTCGTGGTCACCGTGCGCCTGCGAACTGGCTTCTCCTGGCGGGATGCTTTCGCCCATACCGTCGGCTACGAGTCGCTGGCCACCGGTGCACTGCTGTTCCTGGCCCCGGTCATTGTGGGAGCGCCCCAAAGTTACGTCTTCGTTGTGTTGCTCGTGCCGGTCTTCGCGCTCATCCAGATGGCCCGCTTGTTGGCCCGACAGGCCAGCGGCATCCGGCATGAACCCCTCACCGGTACGTTGAGTGCCCGCGCATTGGCCGCGGAGTACGACCGGCTGGCCCGCGCGCGCCCCTCGGGCAACGGGCCGCCAGCGATCGGACTGTCCGTGGTCGCCATCGAACACGCGGGCGAGATACGGGAGCTCTTCGGCCGCACCTTCGGTGATCGACTGTTGACGAGCGCCGGCCAGCGGGTCACCCGTGCGGTCGGCTCCGACGGCATGGTCGGTCAGATCTTCGGCGACGAGTTGGTGGTGCTCAGCCACGGCGACGAGGCGGTGCGGATCGCACATCGGGTCCGGCAGGCGCTGGCCAAACCCGAATATATCGACGATCTGCCATTCAGTCTCGCCGGTTCCATTGGCATCAGTATCGGCGATGCCGACCGGACCGACCTCACCAACCTGGTGCGCACCGCCGACGAGACAGCCAGGGTGGCCCGGCGCGCGGGTCTTCCTCTCGACGTCTACCAACCTCCCGGGGAGCAGGAGTCGGCACAGCGGATCGAGCTACTCAAGGACCTGAACCTGGCGTTGTCCGAACCGTCACGGCGCGGCGAGATCGCCATGAGGTATCAGCCGCAGGTCGCCATCGCCACCGGCCGGTTCGTGGGCATGGAGGCGTTGCTGCGCTGGACCAGTTCAAGCCTGGGGTTCGTCGATACCCACGTGCTGATCGAGTACGTCGAACCCACCATGCTGATGCTCCCGCTCACCCAACGGATCTTCGACGACGTGACCACCCAACTGAAAACGTGGACGGACGACGGCATCCGGATCGGCGCCGCGATCAATGTCAGCGTCCGGGACCTGCTGAACGACTCCTTTGTGGACCGCGTCACCGACACGATCCTCCACGTGGGCATCGGGCGGGAGCAGGTCCGCCTGGAGATCACCGAGGGTGCCCTGGTCAGTGACGAGGCTCTGATCGCGCGGGCCGTCGCCAAGCTCGCCGACGCGGGCATCGGCGTGTCCGTGGACGACTTTGGCACCGGTTACGCGTCGCTGTTGTACCTTCGCTCGCTCGCGGTGACTGAGGTCAAGATCGACCGGAGCCTGGTCCAGCGCATCACGGTCAGCGACGACGATCGGACCATTGTGCGATCCATCATCGACATGGGACGGGCGCTGGGCCTCACCGTCATCGCCGAGGGCGTGGAGGATCAGGCCACCCGCGATCTGCTCGCCGACCTCCAGTGCCCTGTAGCGCAGGGATACTTCTACTCCCGGCCCCTGGTGGCATCAGACGTACCATCGTGGCTGAACGCCCACACGTCGGCCGATCCATGATCCGGGCGGCCGGCCGCGCTCGATCAGCCCGCGGCGGTCACCCGCACCCGCAACAGGTGCGCACCCTGCTCGGCCGCGAGGCCCGCAGCCGCGGACAGCGAACCGGCGTCGTCGAGGGCCACGCCGCGTACACGCAGTAGCTCGGCGACGAATACCCGCTCGCCCATCTCATCCGCGACAGCCAGCCCTTCGCCGGCCAGCCGTGCGGCACCCGCCAGGTCGTCGGCGACCAGATGCGCGTCCGCCATGGCGGCCAGGATGATGGTCCATCGTCGATGGCGGGATCGCCAACGGGCGGGATGCGCAGGACACGGTCGAGGTTCGTGTGCTTTCGCTGACCGGAGCGGTGCTGTGGTCCACCAAGGGCGCACGGCCGCTGCAACCGGGGACCGCTGTGGTCAAACCGCGCCCCTAGCACCTTCCTGATGATCGCCCACCGTCATCCACTACGGATGACGGTGGGTGTTCCGACTGTCCGGCACGCGTGCAGGGTGGTCAGTGGAGGACGTCGTCGATAGACATCGCTGTGGCTGCTCGACGGAGCCAGGTGGTGAGTTGTTCGACGTCGGTGCAGTGGGTGATGTGGTGGTGTGCATGCGGGGGCACATCGATGCCCCGGGCGTTGAGCACGACGAGCAGCCCAACCGCCTCGCCTTCGGCTCGGCCCAACGCCTGACCTTCGGCGTGGCCCTCGGCACGACCCGTGGCCTCGCCTTCGGCTACGTACTTGCGGGCGAAGTCGCTCTGGTATTCGTATTTGGTGGTCATGAGCTCCTCCAGGTAGTGCTTGGCCGCGATGGGCAGCACCGATAGCACCAGGTCATAGTACAGTTTTGAGTGTTGATCATCGACTGCTCCGAGCGCGGTGGGGAGTGCGTCGAGGACCTCGTCGTGATCGCTGCGGCCGCCGTGCGCGAGTGCGGACAATACGGCGAGTTCGGGATTGTCGGCCGCTTGCGCCGGATCGGTGAGTACCGGCACTTGGCGGGGGCCGAGCACGCTGGGTGTGAACGTGTTGCCAGGCCCGAGTTCGATGGGCCTGGCGCACCAGGTTGCGGTGGCGTTGTCTGTACAGATGACCAGCAGGGCGGTGGGGCAGCGCAGCCTGGCCCGTGCGGTTGTGAGGTAGACGGGCCAGCTGAAGCGCTTGTCCTGGTCGCGGTTGCGTTGGACTTCGATGATTACGGCAGAGGTAACTGTGTCGCCCGTGCGGAGTTCAACGACTGTGTCGGCTCGATGTTCGATGGGGGTCAGCTCGCCGGAGCCGAGTTGGGCTTGTTCATAGGTCGGTAGTGCGACATTGAACGCCGCGGCGAGCAACTCGGGTGCCAGGGTCGGTCGGTGTCGGAACATCTGGATGAGCGCTTCGTGAGGGTTGGAAGGCACGATCGTGACGTTACGGTGGAGGGCTGACAATGTGGCACACTCATGGTGGGCGTTGCAGCGCAAGTTCAGCGCAGTTTCAGGGCTCGCGCCGTGTACCCACCCGGCCGGTCAGAGCAACCCGAACCTGCGAAAGTCCTATGTGGATCGTTCTGTCCGCGCCGCAGCAGTCCACACAGGACAAAGTCGCGATGCTGGTGAACACTGGCGGCGTAGCCACGACGCTACACCGCATGACCCGGCGGACCCAGGGTCCGGACCGGTCCCCCGCTGCGTCGACCGGCATCGCGTCACCTCACTGGCCGCGCTGCACCGGGTCCTGGAAAATTGGCGCAGCTTGCTACGCCACAAGGCCATCCCGCAGCGTGATCGTGGACGAATGCTGTACCCCAGGGTGCACCAGATCGCCGTGATCACGCTGCGACGCCTCACTTAGCCGTGATCAACGCATGGTCACCCGTCGGCAACCAGAGCCTCGCACATGGCCAAGCGTCACGACGACGCGCTCACGCACGGCCAGCGTGCACTCGCGCTGGCCCGGCAGGCCGGTGCGCCAGCGCTCGTCGCGAAGGAACTCAACGTGCCCTGGAGTTGATGCGCCACACAGGCGACCGCTACCACGAGGCGAGCGGCCTGATCCACCTGGGCGACAGCCAGTGTGCGATGGGCCAGACCGGGCTTGCCCGCCAGTCCTGGCAGGAAGCGCTCACCATACTCATGGATCTTGACCATCCAGAGGCCGCCGAGGCCCAGGCCCGCCTTGATCGCCCAGATGCCCCCGAAAGCTGACACAATGTCGGGCATAACCTGGCGTAAGTATCTCCTGAACCCGCAGGTGGCGCTCTACCGCCTCCTCGCGCCCAGTGACCAGCGCCGGGCTTGACCCCAGCATCTCGACCCCCGGCATTGGATCTCTGTCGAAGGACCGACAGTAGGTTGCCTGGCAGAGTGTCGGCCCTCACATTCGTGGCATGACTACCAGGACCTCACGCGTGCCTATCGTGCTCCTCGCGACGGCCCTCGCCGCAACCACGCTGGGCTGCGGCCTTATCAGCAAGGCCAAAGACATCGTCGGCACCGCCCAGGTACTCAGCGACTTCGCGGACCGGCTCGGCAAAGCATCAACGCTGACATATACGGCCGAGTACCAACTAAACGGGGCGAACAACGAGAGCGAGAAGGTCACGGTGGTGCAGCAGCCGCCCAACGTGGCCGTACTCGGCAAGGATGGCGGGCGCCTGATCACCACGCCGGAGGCAATGTTCGTCTGCGGATCCGAGAAGGGCGTTGTCACCTGCCAAAAGACGGTCAACATGGCCGGCGGCAGCGACCCGGGCCTGGTCGCGGGCATCGCCGGCCCTGGCTTCATCACCCCCGAGATCGCGCTCGGGCTGATCGCCGCCGCCGCGCTGGTGCCGGGGGCAAAGGTCCAGCAGTCGGAAAAGACAATCGCGGGCGAGAAGTCGTTGTGTGCCACCGCCAGCGGGCTGGAGGCTGCGGCCAGTCCGGAAGATACCAGTGCGCCCAAGGACTTCTCCGTCTGTGTCACCGAGGCGGGTGTACTGGCCTCCTTCAGCGGGACCTCCACCGATGGCGAGCAGGCCAAGATCGAACTCACCAAGTATTCGGCCACGGTGGACGCGAGCGCCTTCACCCCGCCCGCGGGTGCGACGGTCGTGGACGTGACTCAGATCGAGATACCGGAATAGAGCCCGGTGCGGGCGCTGCGAACAAGCACCGGGCCACTCCGCGAACAGTGGCCCGGTGCTATCCGGTTTGGCTGCTACTTGAGGTGGAAAACGTGCACCATATGTGGTGTGTCGGCGAGAGTGTGCGGCGCTAGTGCGTGGTAGGCCCAGACGTGTACCCAGGCATTGCCGGTTCGCATGGTGAGCACGGTCTTGCACATGCCCGGCGCGAAGTAGGTCAGTATCAGAAAGACGATCGACAGGACGGCGTTGCCGGGTGAGTTGAAGACTGTCCACGCGTCCCAGATGTGCAGCGCGGTGTAGGTGAGGCCGCCCAGGATCACCGTGGTCGCGGTCGATCCGGTGAGTCGCAGGAAGCGGGGCACCAGAATCGCATAGATGAAGACCATGGCGGGTAGCACCGCGCCGGCGAGATACAGCGTGAAGGTAAGGGGAACCCCGAGCCCGAGCTGCACGGCGGTGAGGTCGAAGATCTGCGGACGGAGCGCGGCGATCTGAACGAGCGATTCGACCAGGAGGACCACGCCGATGAGGACGGTGTCGGCGCGGCGGTTGTTCGAGCGGAGGCTAAGCGACTCGGCCGAGTAGCGGCGCCGAAAGAAGAGGAGCGGAACCACCGCATAGACGACAAGGTTGTAGGCGGCCCAGGCGACGGAC
Organism: uncultured Actinomycetota bacterium; assembly: GCA_963742855.1. Lineage (GTDB taxonomy): Bacteria > Actinomycetota > Actinomycetes > Mycobacteriales > Micromonosporaceae > CAVUNP01. The sequence continues at coordinate 21,633 of CAVUNP010000046.1, forward strand.
TCGGCGGGGCTGACATGTTCATGTGTTCCGTAGATCGAGCCGGCGAGGTGAAGGCCGAATGGGTGCCAACCGACAAGTCTGGCAAGAATGAAGCCGAGGGCGAGTCCGCCAGCCCCGTATAGCAGCAGGAGCATCGTTTCGGAGGCGGCTACCGAGCGCTCCGGCGCACGGTCGGCGAGATTGGGCAGGGCGCGTTTGCGGGTCAGCCAGTAGACCAGCACGGTGAGTAGGAGCACCTCGACGAGTGCCAGGTTGGCGTCCACCAGGCGGTCGACCGGAGTCCGTGCCGCAGCGGTCGGCCAGTCGAACGGCAGCGCGTCTCCCGCCACGGCGAGGGCCACCGCGTTGGCGGCGAGCCACCCCAGTGCCGCTAGGTGGACGCTGCGTTGGCGGAGCAGCGCGACAATGCCACGGCGGGCCGGTCGTGGCTGCGCTTCAGGGTTTTGGATGAGCGTCACGACAAGGTCTCCGAGCGTTTTCATAATACGACCGTGCTAACACGAGAGACGCTAGCACGACTGTGCTACAAAAGGCGAATGCCCAAAATCGTGAACCCGGTAGAACGCCGACAAGAAGTCGTCGAGGCGGTTCTACGGCTGATCCGCCGCGAGGGTATTGAGCAGGCCTCGGTCCGAAACGTGGCCCGTGAGGCAGGGCTGTCGATGGGATCGCTCCGCCATTACTTCGCGAGTCAGTCCGAACTCATGGTGTTCGCGTTCCGGACGGTCGTCGACCGGATCGAGTCCCGCCTCGCCGGATTGAAGCCCGCGCCCAACCCGAGACGAAGAGCAGAGGGCGTTCTGGCCGAGCTGCTCCCACTCGATGACGAACGGCGCGCCGAGAACGAGCTCTGGCTGGCATTCACATCCCGCGCCATGGTCGACCCGGCGCTCCGGGACCTGCGCAACGAGGGATACGAGGCTCTGCGGGCCGGCTGTCGGGTGATCCTCACCGACCTCTCGGAAGCCGGCCTGGCCCCGACCGACGTAGCTGCCGAGACCGAACGGCTGCACGCCCTGCTCGACGGCCTCGCCGTGCATGCGGCCATGCGGCCCGACATCCACACCGCCCAATCATTGACAACCGCCGTCGCTCATCATCTCGACGCCCTCGCGATCGCACGCGCCGTCCAACCTTGTCCAGGATCGTCCAGACCTGACCTTCGGGGTGGCAGCGACGTCGATCATCGGTGCGACGGGACGAGTCGGGCCATCGGCCCAACGGGATGACCGTCCCCGGAGGGGAAGGATCACGATGACCACAACCGCAACAGCGGGTAGCGGGAACTTTGCCCGTTGGGGATAGCACAGCTCGACCGCGACCGCGGGTAGTGGCAAGGCAATAGCGCAACACCCTGGTGATCGGTTCGCCGGTTCCCGCCTCGGCGTCCTCAGTGGCCACGTCGTGGGCGAACAGACGCACGAGGTCGTGCAGGTGGTAGCGCTCTCGCGCAACGCCGCGTAGCAACTGCGCCATCATGCTGTGCGACTCGCCCGGACCTAATGGCCCAATCTGGACATGTATGGATTCGTCCACAACGGCGAGGGTGCTGCGGCTGGTGATGATGGTGGTGGTGGTGATACCCGCCCGCCCGGCAGCAACGGGCGTACCTGGGCGACACCTGCCGCGTTGTCGATGACCAGAACCAGCTGCCGGCCGGCCAGGATCATGCGCAGCGCCGTGGCGCACTCCTCGGTGTCACGCGGTACGGCCTCGGCCTGGACGCCGACCGACCGCAGTAGCCGGCCCAGGCCTTCGATCGGCGACAGCGGGCTGTATCCGGCGTACTCCCCCGCATGTTGATGTATAACTGGCCATCGGGGAAGCCCGGTGCGAGCACATTGGCCACCTGCACCGCGAGTGCCCACTTACCGGCCCCGGGTGGACCCGTGATCACGACAACCGGCCCCTGCGCATCCGCGACCAGCCGGGTGATCGTACGGATCTCGCGCGCGCGACCGACGAACGTATGGATGTCATGGGGTAGTTGCCGGGGCGCATCGAATGGCCAGGTGGTCGCGGTCGCCGCCCCGGGTGTCGGCAGCCTGCTCTCGGTGACCCGCTCCCACGCCTGCGCCTGGGCCGGCGATGACGAAGGTTCGACCCCCAGCACAAGAATCAACCGGTCAAGAACGTCGGCCGGCATGCGCGTGCGTCCGGAAAGGTAGTTGGCCAGGCTACTTTTCGGCACTCCGCAGCCGGCCACCAAGTCCTGTAAGGACAATCGCGCCTTGCCGCGGCGGCGGGCCGCAACGATCCGCAGCCGGTTCGGCTCCGCCAGGAGGTCCTGAGACGTCCGGATGCCGTCAAGGCGATGCATGTAGCGTCCTCCCGCCTGCCGGCCGGCACCCACTCATATAGACGTCCCGGCCGGCGTCGATGGTTGTCCCCCAGGATTGTCCACCAAGATGGGGGGCAGGTTGCGCGGGCGATAGCCACAGACGGCGATGACGGCTGCGCTCCAGACAATGGCGGCCGCGGCCCACCCGGTGGGCAGAGCCGCGGCGACGGCGGGGAAGCGCAGCGAACAGATGCCCAGGTAGGCGGCGCAGGCACCGACCCGGACCGGGTTGAACCGGCGCTGCGCGGGGCGTCGGGCGGCGAGAGCGAGCAGGAGGATCAGCGCCACCGCGAAGGCTGGCTGGATCGCCCAATGGTTCACGTCGTTGGTGATTTCATTGGGCTCCCGCCGCTCCCGGGGGCACGAGCACCAGGGCGGCGAATCCCCCGGCGATCATAAAGGTGACAAACAGTCCCCATCCGCCGTCGAGCAATGCCACCGGCCGCCACTCCGGTGAAGGGTCGACGGTCACCGCGAGGTCGATGACGCCGAACCCCAGCGCACTCCGCGGCACGGCGGAGACCGCCGCCAACACCCGCACCGCGATTGCCATGGCTCCATGATCACTCGCGGTACGAGTTCTGACGAGGCACCGTCTCCGTTGCGACATGCCGCTGGGGCTCCACATAGGAACCAGCTGGAGTCTACTCAGGCGACGAGGAATCCACTGTGGAGCAGGCGGTCGGCGGCCGGGTCACCGCCGGCTCTGGCAGGACACGCAGTATCGGGCGTGGGGAAGGATTTCCAGCCGTTCGGACGGTATGGTCCCCCCACACGCCTCACACGTGCCGTACCGAGCGTCGTCGATCCGGTGGATGGCCTGGGTGGCATCCGCGAGGCTCTGGCGCGCAGCGACCAGCATCGCGGCATGCGTGTCCGCGTCGGCGGGATCGGGATTATTCGTGGTCAGGTCGTACAACTGGGCGGTGTACAGTTCGCATGTCGCGATGAGACGGCGTCGGACCTGTACGAGCCAGTCGTCGTGGTCGGTGGTGTCGACAGTGGTCATGCGTCAGTCCTCCGGAGATGGGCAGGAAACAGAGCTGCGTGGGGCAACAGGGCTGCGTGGGGTAACAGGGCTGCGTGGGTAAAAGAAATCGGGCGGCGCCTCAGCGCTCCGCCCGATGAGTCGTACCTGCTTGCGACGACTATGGCGGAGTGGGTAGCGGAGTGCATGCACGGCGCCAACCATCACGATCATGCACCGCATACAGCGGTGCGGATAGTGATCGGGTCATCGCAGCCATGTGTACCACCATAGGCCGCCCGCGCCAGGAATGACAAGCGCCGCCGTCCCCCGTTCGGTTGCCGCTCGTCAATCCAACCCCCCGGGCATTACGGCATGCCAGGATGGTGTTCGTGAGCTCGCCCGCGGCGCCCCGCTCGGGCGGCGGATCGGATCTGCCAGCGTCCCTGCGCGCGGCAATGCGCATGCAGTGGCGTCGGGCGTGGCACCCCCCGTACGAAGTGCCCAGCGTGGTGGCCATAAACGGCGTGCTGGTCATTGCGCTACGGACTTTGCTTCCACAGAAACTGCTCGACGACGTGTTCCGCTTCACCGGCCCCCTTTCCTTCGCCCTGGTGCTGGCGGTCTGGATGTACTCAGACGTTCCGGCAACCAACCTGCTCGGTTCCGATGCGGCGCGCACGATCGTCGCCCTGCCCGACCGCAGGATGCTTCGACGGCTGTGGCTCGCGAAGAATCTCGTACTCTGGGCCCTGGTTACTCCATTGTGTACCGTTGCGGCGATAGCCATTGGCATCGACGACGGTCATGTGACCACCACCATGCTGAGTGTCATCTGGATCGCGGTGGTGCCGCTCGGAGCGTTGGGCTTCGCCGCCTGGTTGGGCATCTGGTTTCCCTACCATCCGCTACCTGTACGCGAGCGTTGGGCCGGACGACACCGCTGGCGCCCGATGATCGTGCGATGGCTGGTGCTGGTGTTCACGCCGTACATGCTTGTGCCTGTGTTGGCGGGTGTGCTGACCGTGCCCAGCGTGCTGTACTGGACCGCGGTCGCTCCCTCCGGTACCCGGACGCGGATCAGCGACGCCGAGTTCGCGTGGGGGCTGATCCTGGCCGCCGCGCTGGCGGTAGCCGCGTGGATCGGGGGGCACCTGCTGGGCAGCCATCTGGCCTATCGCAGGCGACAGCAACTGACCGACTTCCTCGCCACACCGGGCCGTGGCTGATCACGGGGTTGCTGGGCCGGCGGCGGCCTCGTCGTCTTTGCGGCTGTTGGATTTGTCGTCATACTTCTGCGCGACGTAACCAGCCGCACTCGACACGATCGCGGCGGACAGGACGACCCCCCACCCGACGGGTCCGATGGGGCGGGAACCGAAGAACGCGCTCGTTACCGGAAACTGCACCAAGGCTGCGAGCACAGCCGCCGATGCGGCCACCGCGGCCAGCACCACCGGATCCCCACCCGAACTAGCCGCCGTCTGCGCGAGTTGGGTGCAGACGAGGGCGGCGAGCGCGACGGTGCTCGCCCGGCCGTTGGTGCCGGTCGCGCGCGCCACCAGCCAGGCCCCCGTGGTCGCGCTGGCGGTGGCCACCGCACGGATGACGATGTCGCGGGTGAGCTCGTCGCCGACTGCGGCGTCCGGACCTTCGCGCAGAAGCGAGTCCAGCGTGACGCCGCGCGGCGGTCGCATGGCCACGACCAGGGCCGGCGCCAGGTCGGTGAGCAGATTTACCAACAGGAGTTGCCTGGCGCGCAGCGGAGGTTGCGCCGACAACAGTGACGACGTCACCGTGAATCCGATCTCGCCCAGGTTGCCACCCAGGAGCAGGCCGACGCTGTCACGTACGGACCGCCACATGGCGCGACTTTCGATGACAGCGTCCACAATGGTTTCGATGTGATCGTCGGCGATGACGATGTCCGCCGCCTGGCGGGCGGCAGCGGTACTGTGCTGGCCGAGGGCGATGCCGACGTTGGCGAGTTGGATAGCGGGCGCGTCATTGGCTCCGTCGCCGGTGACCGCCACGATACGCCCAGCCTGCTGCAAGGCCCGCACGATGGCTACCTTGTGACCCGGGCTGACGCGAGCGAACACCGCGGTACTCCTGGCGGCCTCGGCCAGCGCGTCGGGTCCCAGGTTCGCCAACTCGGCGCCCGTCATCGTTCCCCGGGAATCGAGCAGGTCAAGTTCGGCGGCGATGGCTGCTGCCGTGCTGGGGTGATCACCTGTCAGCATCACCACGTCGACGCCCGCCTGCCGAAGATTGCGGATGGCCTGTGCGGCGGTTGACCGCACCGGATCGGCCAAACCGAGCATCCCCAACAGCTCGAGCCGTTCCACCCGGTCGTCATCAAGGCCGCGCTGGCGCGAGGCGTAGCGTTCCGCGACGACCAGCACCCGGTAGCCGCTACGAGCCAACCGCTCAACCTCGTGCTCGAGGCGCTCGCGGTAAGCGCTCGTGATCGGCTGGCTGCCGCCCTCGACGCGGTGCGTCACACAACGGGGCAGCACGATTTCCGAGGCGCCCTTGACACTGATCACGTTGCCCTCATCGGCGTGGCCCAGCACGGCATGGAAACCTCGGCCCGGCTCGAATGGCAGTTCCTGTTGCGGTCGCCATCCCTTCATGCCATCCACCGAGGTGACGCCGGCTGCCGAGCCGGCCGCCTCGACAGCCCGATCGGTGGGGTGCGGTGACACCGCATCGCCGTGGCGCACCGGACTGGCCCGGAGGGCGGCCGCCAGGACCGTGCGCCGAGCGCCGGTGAGACCGTCGATGGACTCGGTCGAGCTTGCATCGCTGCTGCTCGCATCGCTGACAAGGCGCAGTTCGATCTGGCCCTCGGTCAGGGTTCCTGTCTTGTCGAAACAGACAACATTCACCCGGCCGAGTGCCTCCAGGGTACGAGGAGTGCGGACAAAGACGTTGCGTGCGGTCAGGCGCCTCGCGGCGGCGAGCTGTGCCACGGTGGCGGCGAACGGCAGGCCTTCTGGCACCGCGGCGACGGCCAACGCCACCGCGGCGTCCAGGCTCTGCCTGGCCTGACCACGCAGCATGCCCGCCGCCAGGACGGCACCCGCTCCGGCTACGGCAACGGGCAGGGACGCCGAGGTGAGCCGCTTCAACCGGGCCTCGACGCCGCTGGGTGCTTCGCCGTCCACCGTGGCCGCGCTGCGCTCCGCCTCGGTCTCGCGGCCCGTGGCCGTCACCACGGCGAGTCCCGTGCCGGCCGCCACCGTGGTACCCGCATAGAGCATGCTGGCGCGGTCGGCCACCGTCGATGCGAGCGAAGCCTCGGGATTCTTGGTCACCGGAAGCGATTCCCCGGTCAGCGATGACTCGTCCATCTCCAGGTGGTCCGCGTCGATCAATCGGCAGTCTGCCGGCACCGCGTCTCCTGCCGCCACAGCCACGATGTCGCCGGGCACGAGGTCAGAGGCCGGTGTGTTCTGTTGTTCGCCAGCGCGAACCGTCGTCGCCCGCAATGCCGCCGCGCTGGCCAGCCGTCGCACCGCGCGGTTGGCGGTCACCCGCTGCGCCGCACCGAGCAAGGCATTGCCGGCCATCACCGCCGCCACCAGGGCCGCGTCGACCACTGACCCGGTGGCGGCGGAGATGCCAGCGCCGGCGGCCAACGGTGCGGTCAATGGATTGTCCAATTCGGACACTGCTGCGGAGAGGAGGTTCTCGGGCTCCTCATGCACGTCATCGCCATCATAGGCTTGGCGGCGATGCACCTCCTCGCCCGACAAACCAGATGAAGTGGTGCGAAGGCGATCGAGTGTCTGTTCCACCGACAACGCGTGCCAGGGCGTACGCTCCACCGACACGGGCGCGGAACGGCCGGCCAGCCGCTGTGCCGACCACAGCGCCGCGGCCATACTGATGCAGGCGGCCGCATTTCCCGGGAGGGTGCCCCGCCGGGCGGCCTCGGGCGCTGGGCTGACCAAACCGACCACCGCACCGGTAATGGCTCCGAGCACCGCCAGTTGAACGTTGCGAGCGCCGGCGGACCGGGCCACGACAATGGCCTGCAGGAGAAACCATATGTCCACAGTGGGCTCACACAGGACGTCGGCCGACCACGGTGGACGGCGGCCCGGCGACAGAAGGCCGATGCCGCAATCCGCGGCGGCGAGTGCCGCGTCATGACCCCGTGCGATGAGGGCGACCGTCGCGCCCTCACCCTGCAGGGAACGCACCGACGAGGTGAGCCGCGACCCTCCCGCCACCGCCGCGTCCGCACCGACGCGCTGCGCGAGGCGGGAACGTACCGGCGAGACGACGACCCTGCCGACGTGGTGGGCAGCCGCGACGATCGCCTCCGCGAGTGGGTCCAGTTCCTTCTCCAGCATGACGACCGCGACCAGGTCGTGCCCCGTGACAAGTCCCAACAACACCTCAGCCTGATGCTGGCCCTCCTGCCGGCGCGCGGCCAGGTGTGGCGGAACCGCAACGCCGAGAAGCGCCAGCGGTCCTAACCTGAAGCGGCCAGAACGGACCACCTCGTCGCACCGTTGCGGATCGAACAGTGCTGCCACGCGCTGGCGTACGCCCTCCTGCTCTTTGCGCGCGGCGTCCTTCTCGGCCCCGTCGCCCTCGGTCACAGTCACAACGTCCGCGATCACGAGTCGCCCGGTGGTCAGCACATCGGCGTCGATCACGACCGTGTCTATCCGGTCCAATCGCCGTAGCGCCACCGGATCCCGCACCAGTGCGCCCCGACCACTGAGGATGCGACCGAGTTCCGCGGCGAACGCGGTGGATCCCATGTGGGTGGCCTTGGGGGCGGTCACGGCGATGGTCCTGGCAGCCTCGAGCCAACCTCCGCCGGGCAGCGTGGCGGTCGACACGAGGCCCACCGCGACCCCGGCGATGTGCGCCAGCCGCTCGACCGGGCCACTGGGCAGGGCGGCAGGGCGCTCGTCCGGCAGCGGCACCACATCCGCACCGGCATGGTCGGCGTCCGTGACCCAGCTCAGCGCGAGATTCTCCCAGACCCGCCTGCGGGCCAGAGCATCCCGCAGCTCTATCGAGCGCAGGAACGCGTCGGTCAGCGCCGAGGCTGGTGACTGGGTCGCCGCTCCAAGCAAGGATGTGGCCATGGACAGCGCGACTGCGACCCGCGGTGCCCCGAATCGGCTCTCAAGCTTTCGCACCACTTCAGGAAGGAACTCGAGCACCGCCGGCAGCGCCATCGCCTCCGCCGGCAGGGCCTTGCGCCCCATGCTTCGCCCGGTCAGACCGACTGCGGCCCCGAGCAGGTCTCCCACCAGGCCAACGAGGCTGTCCAGTACCGGCTCGGCGTCACCGGGATGCGCCGGACGGTCTCGCGCTAGTTCGGCTACGCCGTACTCATGCTCGATCTGTCGAACCGTCCGACGCAACTGATCCAGGCTGACGCGCTCGGGAGCGAAGTCGAGCACCACGTCGCCGAGAACCCGGTTGACAGCGACCCAACACACGCCGTCCAATGCGGTCAATTCCCGCTTGAGCGCATCGACGTATCCATCGGGTGCGTCAACATGATGGACGCCGCGAGCCTCGATGTGGGCCCGGCCGGCACGCGCCCATGCCCGCGTGCCGGTCGCTCTGACTCGGGCGGCCTCCCGAGGTGCTGCCTTCACAAGGGACACGATCCGGCTGATATCGAAGGCACCCATGTCGCCGCGTCTCACTCAGCGCTGCCGGGCGCCAGGAAGCGTGGCACCGCCGGCCGCGAGACCGCGCGGCCGGGCAGGCCGGTCCGCGAGGGAGGCGTCCATATCCTCCACAGTAGGAGGAAAGGGCCGACAAGGAGTCCATACGTCGAAACTGCCGGTGCGGATCGGTGAGAACCACCGCGCCCAGCTTCGGGTGGGCGGCGGCGCCGTGATCATCGGTGATGTCCGGGGTGACCGCCGAGGACCCCGCCGGCCACCAACGGACCTTCTCGCAGACGCTTGCCGACGTCGCCCCCCGAGGAATGGGGCGGCGAGTCCATCAACCCGATTGAAGTCGGGCTCGAGCACCAGCGATCATCAAGATCTTGGCGAGGGCACCGTGACGCGGTTGCTGTCAGTGACATGCACGCCGGAGGGCAGGCCGGTCACGGTCGCCCGCGCGTCGCGGTCCACCGAGATGTCGACCTGGCGCCCAGCGATGGTCAGCCCGCGCACGTCGATCTGGCTGGTCCGCTCGCGCCGCAACGCACCGAGGCGCACCTCGCCGTTGGGTATGTCGACGGTGAGCCCCAGCAGTGCCTGCACCACAGTGACGCCGGCCGCGGCCGACCACGCCTGCGGCCGGCAGGCCCCGGGATAGGGAACCGCCTTGGCCACATCGGCACGGGGTTGCCCACCGTAGAGTTCCGGCAGTCGATACTCGAACCGTTCGGCCGCCTGCAACAGTCCTTCAATCAGCGCGATGGCCTCGGCGTTGGCGCCTACGGCGGTCAGGCCGAGCAGGGCGATGGCGGTGTCGTGCGGCCACACAGATCCACAATGGTAGGACAACGGGTCGTATCCGTGGTCCATAGTGGACATCGTACGTAGGCCGTAGCCGTTGCTGAGAGACGGATGAGCCAGCAGCCTCGCTACCGCCACCTCCTCGTCGTCGGACAGCATGCCGGTGCCCAGCAGATGCCCGATGTTGCTGGTGAGGGCGTCCACCTGTCGACCGTCCGCATCCAGTGCCAGGGCCGGGTACGGTCCGAGCGGTCCGTCGACCCAGTATCGCTTGCGGAAGTTCACGGCCAGGTCCGCCGGCGTATCTGCCGCCAGCGGTCCGGTTCACCGCTGCCGAACGCCTCCAGGATGGCCGCGGCGTCGAGGGCGGCGCGATGTGCGTAACCCTGCACCTCGCACAGTGCGATCGGGGCCTGGGCGATGCGTCCATCGTGGAACCGCACCGAGTTGAAGGAGTCCTTCCAGCCCTGGTTGGCCAATCCGCGCCCGGTCCGGTCGATGTACTCCACGAAGCCGTCCTGGTCCGGGTCTGCGTAGTGCTCGAGCCAGTACAGCGCACGATCCAGGTGCGGCAGCAGATCGGCCACTGTGGACTCGGGCAGCCCCCAGCGCCACGCGTCGGCGAGCAGGCTGATCCACAGCAGGGTGGCGTCGACCGTGCCGTAGTAGGCGGCCGGAAACGCATCCGGTTCGCTGATGCGTTTGTCGTCGTGGCGCAGCTCGTGCATGATCTTGCCGGGTGCCCCGGCGGACTGCTCGTCCACCTCGGTGCCCTGGCGCCGGGCCAGCGTCCGCAGCGTTCCGGCCGCGAGGCCTGTACCCACCGGCAGCATCATCCGGGCGGCCCAGATGCTGTCCCGGCCGAAGAGAGTCAGAAACCAGGGCACGCCGGCGGCAAGGAAAAGGGCTGTCAGGGTCGGCCGACTCGGCCAGGCGCAGCGACTCCAGGTCGTCCAGTGACTGGGCAAGCATGCGGGCAATCCGCGGATCCTCGGCATCGACCTCAGGCCGCTGCCATTGCACCGGTCCCCGTGGTGCGACCAGAATGGGCGAGCGCTCCTCGACGAGCACCGACCAGGTCAGATCCACCGACTCGCCGGGCGCAAGACTGACGTCCCAGGCCAGCTGGCCGGATTCGACCAGCGCGCCAGGCGCGCTCGCGGTCACGCCGACACCGGCGCCGTGCCAGCACCATCCGCCCGCTGTGCACCTGTGAAGCGCTGTGCAGCTGTGACGTCAGGCCGGGGCCGGCCCGGCCGATCCGCACCTGTTCCAGCGGAAGTAGATCGCATTGCAGCGCGAGAGTCACCCTGGCCGCCACGGTCATCGTCGCGGTGGAACTGATCCGGATGTTCTCCGTCATGCCGTCGGGTGCCATCCGACGCAACCGTTCCAGCCGCACGGTCGGGTCCGCGATCGGGTCGCCGAACCCGCGCACGACACCGACAAAACGGGTACAGCCAGGCCCGGCTGACATATGGGCCAGACCCTGCACCTCGGCACCACCGAACCGCAGATGCGCCTCGCTGAGCACGCGCTGATCCGAGACGAAAACTCCGTGCACACCCAACGCACGGACCTGACCATCGGCGTCGCTCAACGCACACGCCGGCGCCCGGACGGTCGCGATCAGGTCATGCAGAAACGCCGGAATCCGTTCCCAGGCTGGATTCGTCATGTGGCCTCCTGTGAAGCGATTGTGACCGGCGCGAGACTTGACACGAAGGCTAGCGGGCGGGAGAGTTCGAAACGTCCCCGAAATTTGAACGATCTAATGATGCGGCAACGTCCTTGGATCGTTCAACCCCGCTAGGTGGTGACATGACCGCAAAAGTGACCATCGCCACGGTGGCCCGACACGCGAACGTGTCCCGCCAGACAGTGTCCAATGTGCTCAATACGCCCGACCTTGTACGGGCTGAGACCCGCGCCAGGGTGCTCGCCTCGATCGACGAACTGGGCTATCGCGCCAACCTCGCCGCACGACAGATGCGTACCGGTCGCTCCCGACTCATCGGTGTACGCATCGATCCGGTCCTCAACGGCATCGAGGGTTCGGTGCTGGACCGGTTCCTGCACCGGCTCACCGAGTCGGCGGCACCCGCCGGATACCGCGTCGTGCTCTACACCGCCGCGGACGACGAGGCCGAAATCGCGAACTTCGAGGAACTGCTCGCCTCGTACGCCCTGGATGGCTTTGTCCTCACCCACACCCACCACGGCGATCTGCGGGCCGCGTGGCTCGCGGACCACCGCGTCCCGTTCGTGACATTCGGACGCCCCTGGGGTGCCCGGGCCAGTCACTGCTGGGTCGACGTGGACGGCGCCGCGGGCGCCGCCGCCGCGACTCGCCATCTCATCGGTGCCGGGCACGAACGGATCGGTTTCCTTGGCTGGCCGGCAGGTTCGGGCGTCGGCGACGACCGTCGCGAGGGCTGGCTGCGAGCGATGGCTGAGGCCGGGCTGACGACGGCCCGGCTGGATCGGCGCGTGATCGACGGTCATGCCGCCGCGCACCAGGCCGCCCGGTCCCTGCTCGCCGTCCAAGCAACCGCCCACAGCCCTGGTGTGCGCCAGCGACGCCTTGGCGATGGGCGCCAGATCGGCCGGCGATCTCGCCGTCGATCGGATTCGACGACACCCCGGCGGCTGCGGCCGCCGGGCTCTCCAGTGTGCGGCAACCGCTCGCACAGGCCGCAGCGCAATGCATTCGACTACTCGCCGACCTGCTCGACGACTCGCCGAGCAGCGACGACGCGCCACACCTGTGCTACTTCAACCGCACCTGGTGGTCCGCGACAGCGGATGACCGTCCCCTGTAGATATTTGTAGTACCGGAGGGCAGATGTACCGAGGAAAATTCAGCGGTCCTTCTCGCCAGTATGTGCGCGATGGGCCTGGCCGCGACGATGTCCGCGTGCGGCAGCGGATTCGACGACTCCGACAAACCGCAGGAGTCAGGAAAGGCCTCTCTGCAAGTTCTGATCGGCTCATCCGGCGACGCGGAGACCAACGCGGTCAAGGCCGCCGCGGCTGCGTGGGCCAGCTCGTCCGGTAACACCGCCACCATCACCCCCGCCCAGGACATCGGCCAGCAGTTGGGGCAGGCGTTCGCTGGCGACTCGCCGCCCGATGTGTTCTATGTGGACGCTTCTCGCTTCGCCGACTACGCCAAGGTTGGCGCACTGGAACCCTATGGAGACAAGTACTCCGGCGGAGTCAACGACTTTTACCCGAACCTGCGCGCGACCTTCACCCACGAGGGCAAGCTGTACTGCGTGCCGAAGGACTTCTCGACGCTCACCCTGCAGGTCAACAACGACCTCTTCACGAAGGCCGGGCTGGGCACGGCGGACATCCCGACGACCTGGGAACAGCTCACGTCCGTGTCGCAGAAGCTCAAGGCTGCCGGGGTGACCCCGCTGGTGATCGGCGACACCCGCGACCGCATCGGCGCGTTCATGGTCGAGGCTGGCGGCTGGATCGTGAACAGCGATGGCACGAAGGCCAACCGCCGACACCCCGCAGAACCTTCAGGCGCTCCAGTACGTCCAGGGTCTGTTGAAAGACGGCCTGGCGGTGTTCCCCAAGCAGGTGGACGCCGGTTGGGGTGGCGAGGCTTTCGGCAAGGGCAAGGTCGCCATGGCCACCGAGGGCAACTGGATCAAGGGTGCCATGCAGAACGACTTCCCGACGGTGAAGTACACCGTCGCGCCGATGCCGGCCGGCCCGAAGGGCAAGGGCACGCTGTCGTTCACCCAGTGCTGGGGCATCTCGGCGAAGAGCAAGTTCAAGGACCAGGCGAGTCAAGTTCGTGGAAGCGATGACGTCGGTGTCGCAGCAGGTCGCCTTCGCCAAGGCGTTCGGCGTCATGCCGTCGCGGACCTCGGCCAAGGACCAGTACCTGCAGCAGTTCCCGAACGACAAGGCATTCATCGACAGTGCCGACTTCGCGCAGGGACCGGTGAACGCCGCCAAGATGGACAGCGTCCTGGCCGACTTCGACAGCCAGTTGCAGGGACTCGCCACGGGTGATCCGAAGGCGATCCTGAGCAAGCTGCAAGAGAACGCAACAGCCGCACTCGCGGGCTGACGAAAGCCAGACCCGCCGCCCGGTGTATCTGCCGGGCGGCGGGCAGTCACGGAAGGGACGGTCGTGGCGGCTACGAAGAAGGATATCTACGGCCGGCAGGGCACGGCCGGTTGGTTGTTCGTGAGCCCAATGCTCATCGTGCTGGGACTATTCCTGTTGCTACCCATTCTCATGGGGCTGTGGGTCAGCTTCACCTCATGGAATGGTCAGGGCAGCCCGCTGCGGTCCGATGTGCCGGTAGCCGGGTTGGACAACTACACCCGCCTGTTCACCCGACCCGGGCTGGCCCGCCAGGACTTCATGACCAGTCTGCGCAACAACGCCTACTACGTCGGGATCGTGGTTCCGGTGCAGACCGCGGTCGCTCTGTTCCTCGCCATCGTGGTGAACCAGCGGCTCCTGCGGGGCAAGTCGTTCTTCCGAACCGCCTTCTACTTCCCATCTGTCACCAGCTCGGTCGCGATCAGTGTGGTGTTCCTGTTCCTGTTCACCAACACGGGCGGCGTCAACGCCCTGCTGCAGGTGTTCGGCATCAAGGGTCCACAGTGGTTTTCCGACCCGCGCGGAGTCGTCCACATCGCGCTGGCCAACGCGGGCATCGTCGACCCGGACAAACCACCAGGCGCACTGACCGGTCATAGTGTGCTCGGACTGTCCTGGTGGGAGTGGCTGTCCGGGCCCAGCGTCGCGATGTGCGCCATCATCACCCTGGTCGTCTGGACCACGTCTGGCACGTTGATGCTGCTCTTCCTTTCCGGATTGCAGAACGTGCCGGTCGAACTGGACGAGGCGAGCACGCTGGATGGCGCGAACCGATGGCAACATTTCCGGCTGGTCACCCTGCCGCTGCTGAAGCCCACCATGTTCCTCGTCCTCACGCTGGGGCTGATCGGAACCTGGCAGGTATTCGACCAGATATACGTGATGAGCCAGGGCAGCCCGGCCAAGACGACGCTGACCCCGGCATTCCTGTCCTATCGGACCGCATTCAAAGATTTCAACTACGGCTCCGGTGCTGCGATCTCGTTCATCCTGTTCGCCATCATCGTCGTGCTGACGTTGCTGCAACGGTGGGTGATGCGCGAGCGGGACGACAAGAACCGATTGCGGATGCCCTGGCGGCGGCGAAGGAGCGCGACCCCATGACTGTGACGACCACCCGGCTGGAGCAGCCTCCAGCCCCGCCAGCAGTACGCCGAAACACTGGCCGGATGCGTCGGATCTGGGTCCGCGTCGGCGGCTACACGGTGCTCATCGGCGCCTGCCTGCTGTACCTGTATCCGTTCGTCATCCAGCTTGCCAGTTCGTTCAAGACCGAACCGAACGCCGCCAGCGACCCGCTCTCGCCCATACCCTCGCCTATTGACGCCAGCAGCTTCCTGCGCATCTTCGAGGGCACCGACTTCCCGCGCTGGCTGGTCAACTCGGTCACCGTCGCCATCGCGGTCACGGTCGGTCGGGTGTTTCTGGATTCACTGGCCGGATACGCCCTCTCCCGGTTGCAGTTTCGTGGCCGCTCGGCCTTGTTCGGCATGGTCATCGCGATGATGGCGGTGCCCGGCGTGGTCCTGTTGATCCCGAAGTTCCTCGTCCTCAAGCAGTTGGGCCTGTACAACAGCTATTCCGCGCTGATCCTGCCGCTGCTGGTCGATGCCGCCGGCGTGTTCATCATGAAGCAGTCCTTCGATTCGGTGACGGTCACCGTCGAGGAGGCGGCGCGCATCGACGGGGCCGGCAACTTCCGTACCTACTGGTCCGTCGTGCTGCCCATGGTTCGCCCCGCCCTCATCACGTTGACCATCCTGTCCTTCCAGAGTTGCTGGAACGAGTTCCCGCACACCCTGGTGGCAGTTCAGAGCCCCGAACTGTTCACCCTTCCCCGCGGCCTGGCTGACCTGGTCAGCGGTTCGCTCGGGGCCGGTACCCAGTACCCGCTCAAGCTGGGCGCGGCGCTACTGGCCACCATTCCGGTAGCGGTCATCTTCTTCATCTTCCAGCGCCACTTCGTTCGTGGCGCAAACGACGGCGGTAGCAAGGGCTAGCGGCTGGACGGACGCGGACCAGGTGGATGGCGAGCACCGAGTTCCAGCCCACGTGCCGTCGTCCGCCCGCTATCGGTGGACTCTAGACGGAACTGATCACTGGGACGGGTTCACGAGCGTAGCCTGACCGTGGCCGGCCGCGAAGGAACAAGGCCGAACGGGAGAGGTCATGGCCAAGGTAATGGTCGCGCTGACGATGTCGCTCGATGGCTTCATCGCGGGTTCGAACGACAGTGGCAAGCAGCCGCTGGGCGACGGTGGCACGCGGCTGTTCGACTGGTACTTCAACGGCGACACTCCCATCCCTCCGTACCAGGCTGCCGCCAGCCGGGGCGTATCTGTACCACCCTTCAAACTGTCCCGCGCCAGTGCCGAGGTCTTCGAAGGCATCATCAAGGGCGGCGGAGCGGTCGTGACCGGCCGGCGAACGTACGACATCGCAAGTGCGTGGCAAGGAAATGGGCCACTGCCCGGATTGCCGCTGTTCGTGGTGACGCACAACGTACCCAAGGAGGTGCCGCACGGTGAGAGTCACTACACCTTTGTCACCGACGGCGTGGAGAGCGCCATCAGGCAGGCGGCGAGCGCGGCCGGCGACAAGTACGTGAGCCTGATGGGCGCCAGCGTCGCGCAGCAGTGCCTTCGGGCGGGCCTGCTCGACGAGATCCAGATCCATCTCGTGCCGGTGCTACTCGGTGCCGGTGTCCGCCTGTTCGACCACCTCGGATCCGACAACATCGAGCTGGAAACCATCCGGGTCGTCGACGCTCCCGGCGTCACGCACCTGAGGTACCGCATCATCAAGGCGTAGATCTCCCGCGCGACCTCAGCTCACGCTTCCTTTTGTGATCGATGCAACCGAATGTACTCGGAGAGACCAGGCGCCGCCGTGGGACAACGCCAGTAACGCGGCCATCGGCGCCTCGCACCATCAGGTCAGGTCGCGCAGCCAGGCGAGGAACTGCCCTGGTGGCATGGAAGGCGCGTACAGCCAGCCCTGCGCTGTGGGGCATCGCAACTCGACGAGGACGTCATGGGTGGCCCGGTCTTCCACGCCTTCGGCCACGACCGACAGGCGCAGGGCCCGGCCCAATTCGACAATCGCGGCCACGATAGCCCGATCCTGGTCGTCGATCGCGATCCGTTGGACCAGGCCACGATCTATCTTCAAGCCCGACACCGGAAAAGAGCGGAGGTAGAGCAGCGACGCGTAGCCCGTGCCGAAATCGTCCACTGATACGGGAATTCCGGTCGCGGCGAGCTCCGAGACCATCTCACTGGTGCGCACCGGGTCGCTGACCAGAGCACCCTCGGTTACCTCCAACTCCATCTGTCCAGGGGGGACACCGGCATGCTCGAGTGCCTGGGTCACGCGGTCGACCACGGATTCACGGTGATTCAGATCGCGCATGCTGACATTCACCGCGGCACGGACGCGGACGCCTTGGTCGTTCCACGCCGCCAGCTGCGCAGCGACGTCCTCGATGATCCGGCCGGTCAACGTGTGCATGACCATCGTGGGTTCGACGGCCTCGATAAGCAATTGCGGGCTTATCTCTCCGATCCGCGGGTGTTTCCAACGCAACAGGGCTTCCACCTTTTCGAACGCCCCGGAGGCAAGGGCCACCTGCGGTTGATACAACACCTCGATCTCGTCGCGCCGGTTCGGGTCGGTGAGTGTCTGTTGCAACTCGCGGACCAATTCAATCCGCCGCGCCGTCACTTCGACCGATGTGGGTTCGGACACGCTCACACCTACCGCGACGCCGGTCCGCCAAGCGGATCGCGCGGCCTCCGTGGCGTGCGGGACCAGGGCCGCCAGATCGGTTCCGTTGTCGGGCCTCAGCGCGATGCCGATGGGGCCACTGAGATCCAGTGGCACGCCGTCGGCGATTGCCGGGGCCGCCATGGCCTCGGCGATCAGGTCGGCCACCCTTTCGGTCTGGTCGTGCGGGGTGAGCACGAGAAAGTCGTCACCGAAGACCCGGCCGATGATCCCGTCCTTGCCGGTGATGGATCGGATCCGCTCATAGGCGGCGTCGAGCATCAGACGACCGATCTCAGGACCGAACAGGTCGCGCGTGCCGGACGCCTGATCGACGGTGAACGAGATCAAGCCGAACTCGCTGAGTCCGTCACGAGACCCGGCATCGTTGAGCCTGTCGAAGGCATCGGTGAACCCACGCGCACTCAATGCACCGGTGAGCGGATCGACGCGCAGGCGGCTTGGCTGGCTGGCCATAAGACGAGCCTGGACGGCCCTGATCGTGCGCCATGGCCCCACCGTCGCCAGGGTAGTGATCCTTCGACCAGGTCCGAGCCCAAACTGTAAGTTTCCCCCCGTCCTTGACAACGCCGGGCCGACGGCGTTGTGTGGGAGCGCTTCCATCGACATGTGCAAGCATGTCTGCCCCTGCCCATGCCCGTCCCGAGGAGAAGCGGATGAGACTCCCGCACAAGGCCAAGGCCGGCGCGCTCGCGCTGGCTGTGGTCGCCACCGGCGCGGCCGGTGTTTGGCTCGCCGGTCCGGCCCAGGCCGCGACCGGCTGCCAGGTGACGTACACGACCAACGACTGGACGACCAACCCTGGCCAGGGCGGCTTCACCGCCAACCTCGTGGTGAAGAACCTCGGTGATCCGATGACGTCGTGGACGCTGCGGTTCGCGTTCCCCAGCGGCCAGACCGTCACCATGCCCGGCTGGAGTGCGACCTGGTCACAGTCCGGCGCCAACGTGACCGGCGCCAACCTCTCTTACAACGGCAGCCTGGGAACCGGAGCGGAAGCGAGCATCGGCTTCAACGGCACCTGGACCGGCTCCAACGCCAAGCCCACAAGCTTCTCGCTGAACAACGTGACGTGTACCGGCAGCGTCTCCACCACACCTCCGGCCACCACGACACCACCGGTGACCGGCACCACCGCCCCGCCGACCAACCACCCACCCACGGTGTCCCTGACGAGTCCGACCAACGGGGCCACGTACACCGCCCCGGCCACGGTCGCGCTGGCGGCCACCGCGGCCGACCAGGACGGTCCGGTCCAGCGGGTGGAGTTCTACAACGGCAGCACCCTGCTCGGCACGGACACCACCTCGCCGTACACGTTCTCCTGGACGGGCGTCGCGGCCGGCAGCTACTCGCTCACCGCGAAGGCCTACGACACCGCCAGCGCCTCAGCCACCTCGAGTCCGGTCACCGTGCAGGTCAACGGGACCACCAACGGATCCGCACCGACGCTGCGCGTGTCGGGCAACCGCATCGTGACCTCGACCGGCGCCACGTACCGCCTGCTCGGCGTGAACCGGTCCGGCGGCGAGTTCGCCTGCATCCAGGGCAACGGCATCTGGGACGGGCCGATGGACCAGGCGTCCATCAACGCGATGCGTGCTTGGAAGATCCGCACGGTTCGCGTTCCGCTGAACGAACAATGCTGGCTGGGCGTGTCCCCGGTGCAGGCGCAGTACGGCGGCACCACCTACCAGAACGCGGTCAAGGCGTACGTAAACCTGTTGGTATCCAACGGAATCACCCCCATCGTGGAGATGCACTGGAACTACGGGCAATACACCGGCCCGTCCGCGGGTTGCTCCGATGTCAACGCCACCTGCCAGAAGCCGATGCCCGACGCCCAGTACGCTCCGTCGTTCTGGACCGGTGTGGCCAACGCCTTCAAGGGCAACGACGCGGTCATCTTCGACCTGTTCAACGAGCCCTATCCGGAGCGCGCGACCGGCAACGCGAGCACGGGTTGGACCTGCTGGCGCGGCGGCGGGACCTGCCCCGGCATCGGCTACCAGGTCGCCGGTTTCCAGTCGCTGGTCACCACGGTTCGCAACACCGGCGCCACCAACATCATCATGATCGGTGGCCTGGCGTACTCGAACGACCTCACCGGCTGGCTGGCGAACAAGCCGACCGACCCGCTGAACAACCTGGCCGCGTTCGCGCACATCTACAACTTCAACAGCTGCGCGAACACGTCCTGCTATGACAGCCAGTTGGCTCCGGTCGCGGCGCAGGTTCCCCTGTCTTTGACCGAGATCGGCGAGAACGACTGCGGCCACAGCTTCATCGACACGCTGATGAACTGGGCCGACAGCCGCAACGTCGGCTACCTGGGCTGGACCTGGAACACCTGGGACTGCTCCAGCGGACCCTCGTTGATCAGCAACCATGACGGCACGGCAACAAACTTCGGTGTGGGCCTGAAGAACCGTCTCGCCACAGTGTCCAATTAGCATCTCTCCTATGTGGATGGTGCAACGGGCACCCCGGGGGCCTACCGCCGACGCGGTGGGCCCCCGCTGCGTGCCAGCTCATCACCATGGTGACGGGTTGCAGGGCCTGGCCGCAGCCGCTTCCCCATAGGTACCAACTCCCCCCTTACGTTGATTTCCAGACCAACAGCGGATCGCTCCCCCAAACCGGTCATAAAGTTCCCGCCGTAGCTACAACCACTCTTGTAGCCGGCCGCATTGCCCAAGGCAACCGCGGACGCGCACACGAACGGGGGAAGGACAGTCGTTTACATGTTCCACGACCGAAGAACACGTAGCAGCCACGCAAGGACGTGGCGACGAGCAGGACGGGGCAATCGCCCGCCGCTCACAGCGCGAAGCCTTCTGGCCATCGTCGCCGGACTGCCCGCCATCGCCGTACTGGCAATACCGCAGGTCACCGGCACACAACTGGCCTTCGCATCGCGACCGGTGGTGAATGCCAACCGGATGGACGGCCAGCACGACGACGGCAAGGACGGTGCGAAGAACAACGACGCCGCAAAGAACGGTGACACCGTCAAGGGCAGCAAGTCCAACGGACCCCAGCCCACTGAGGCCAGCGGCGACAAGGCCAAGGACGGCACGTCCAAGGATGGCAAGCCCGAGGGCAACAAGCCCCAGGGCGGCAAGCCGGAGGGCAACAAGCCCCAGGGCGGCAAGCCCGAGGGCAACCAGCCCCAGGGCGGGGACAAGCCCGACGCCAAGAAGGACGCGAAAGCCGCTGGCAAGCCAGTAGCCTGCGACCCGAACGCATTGATAGTCGAGATCCTTCAGGCCAACGCGGCCGGTGGCGGAGTCCTCGATCTCGCTGAGAAGTGCACCTACACCCTGACCGTCGTGGACGGCGGGGATGGACTGCCGCCGATCCTGGTGCCACTGGAGATCAGGGGAAACCACGCCACCATCATCAGGGCAGCCAACGCCAGCAGCTTCCGCCTCCTCGAAGTCGGACCGGGTGGCAACCTGACCCTGTCCGACATCGTGCTGGCCGGTGGCCTGGACGCGACGGGAGTCGGCGGCGGGGCCCTGCTCATACAGGCTGGCGGTACGGCGACCGTCATCCACAGTACTCTTCGGGACAACCGCACCGGTGGCACCAACGGCAGCGGTGGTGCGGTCCGCAACCTCGGTGTCCTCAGGGTCAAGGACAGCACACTCACCGACAACTTCGCCAGCGGTTCGGTGGCCGGCAACGGCGGGGCCATCAGCAGCTCCGGCGGCGTCCTCGAGGTGATCAACTCCAAGGTCGCCCGCAACTTCGCCTCCATCGGAGGCGGCGGCATCGACAGCCGGGACACGTTGTTCAACATGGTTGACACCACGGTGAATGACAACCTGGCCCCGAGGGCCGGTGGCGTCGGGGCCTTCGGTCCTGCCACCATCACCCACAGCGAGATCTCCGACAACCATGCGTCGGCGGCTGAGGGCGGCGGCCTGCTCGTCGGCGGCCCCGGTCCCGTCACGGTTCGCGACAGCCTCATCAAGGGAAACAGCGCCTTCGTCGGCGGTGGCATAGCGAACCTTGGCCCGCTCACCCTCGACAAGGTCAAGGTCACGGGCAACTCGGCCATCACCACAGAAGGTGGAATCGCGGCGTTCGCAACGTTGGTTCTGCGCCACTCCGAGGTGCGGGGCAACAAGGCAACTGTCTCCATCGGTGGCATCGGAGCGCGGCCCGGCACCACTGTCAGCCTCATCGACACCCTGGTGACGGAGAACTCGGCTGCGACCGGGCCTGGTGGTGTGAACCACAGCCTCGCCGATGCGTTCACGCTCGACCCCACATCGTTGATCATCAACAATGGACCGACGAACTGCATAGGTAGTCTCGGCGCGGTAACCGGCTGCTTCGGCTAGCCGGAACCAGATCCGCTCAGGGCGGAGGCGTACCGCTGGTGCGCCTCCGCCCTTCTTTGTCGGCCCGGCGAGCCGATCACCAACCTGGCTCGAGGTATGTGGTGGATTAGGTTGAACAGCACAAGGCTGATGGGAGGATCATGGTTGATGTAACGCTCACTCCACAGGACCAGGACGGGGTGCTCCGACAGGTCGGTGCGGCGCTGGCCGCAGCCACGCTGGACGAATGGTCCGAGATTCACTTCGTCTACCGGGCGGTCGTCGACATCACCTCGGGCGACTTCGTTGTGCTGCGCCCGGACAAGTCCACCTTGCGCCTGCCTCCGCCCCGCAAGGCCATGCGGTTGATGGACCAACTCCGGCCCGGGATGTACCAGCCGAGCAAAGGTGCCTGGTTCACCGCCACGTACGGCGCCTTCAGCGACGGAGGGTACCGGGTGGACTTCGACTACGACAACGAACCGTCCTTCCCGTTCGATCTGTACAGCGGAAGTTTCGCCAAGGATCTCGCACAATTCCCGAGGGATGGGCACCACATCCCCGTGTGGCTACAGCAAAAGCTCGAAATCGCGGGAGATTGGGACTGACCCGCACTGTTCGAACGCGGCGCGCCCGGTCCGGGCGCGCCGCGTTCGTCAGGAAGCGACGCTGTCGATCGCAGCCGGTCCCAGGGTGAGGCAGAACGGATGCCCGGCCGGGTCAGCGAACACCCGGAACCGGTTGCCACCGCCGTCCAGCCGCGACGCGCCGAGGTCCAGCGCCCGCGCTTCGCCGGCGTCCAGGTTCTCCACGAGGATGTCGAGATGCGCCTGCTGCGGGTATGCCGGATCCGGCCACCGTGGCGCGTTGTATCCGCTCACCTGCTGGAACATCACACTCCTGCCATCACCGGTGATGAGCGCGCCCTCGGGACCCTCGTAGGTGACCTCCATGGCCAGAAGATCGGCGTAGAACTGAGCCAGCGCCGTCGCGTCCGGCGCATCCAAGGTCGCCGCATACAGTTGCATCGCCGGGCCGACGCCGTCACGCTGGCACAGGTCGAACGGGTGGCCGGCCGGGTCGGCCAGAGTGACCCAGGTCGGGCCGTCAGCGAGCCGGGTGGCGCCGAGTCCGATCGCCCGTTCGGCCGCCGCCTGGTAGCCGTCGACCAGCAGGTCGAGGTGGAACTGCTGCGGCCGCTGCTGGCCGGGCCACTGGGGCGACACATGGTCAACCGCGAGCTGGAACGCGACCGCCTGGCCGTCTGCGGCCCGCAGCGTGATCCAGTCGGAATCCTTGTCCACGATCTCCCAACCCGTGAGCTCGGCGTAGAACGAAGCGAGCTTCTCGATATCCGCCGCGTCGAGCGCGACGACCTCCAGGTGTCCTGTCACAGTCATGCCGCCATCCTGGGCCACCCGTACGACAAAAATTGCGCGAGCCCGGATCCTTCGACTTCAACTCACGAGGCTGTGGCGGGCCTTCTGGTGGGATCGGCTGAGGTGGGGCCGTGCGTCGGGCGGTGGGTCAGGACCTGGGGGCCGGAAGCCGTGATGGCGACTGTGTGTTCGGAGTGGGCGGTGCGGGAGCCGTCGGCGGAGCGGATCGTCCAGCCGTCGTTGTCGAACTTGATCTTGTCGGTGGAGCGGCAGAACCAGGGCTCGATGGCGATGGTGAGACCGGGGTCGAGTTTCAGGCCGCGGTTGGCGCGGCCGTTGTTGGCGACGTGCGGAGCCTCGTGCATGGTGCGGCCGATGCCGTGGCCACCGAACTCGGCGTTGACGCCGTAGCCGTAGGAGTGGGCGACCTCGCCGATCGCGGCGGAGATGTCGCCGAGGCGGCCGCCGGGCTGGGCGGCGGTGATGCCGGCGTCCAGGGCGACCTCGGTGGCCTCGATCAGCTTCAGGTCGGCCGGGTCGGGGGTGCCGACGATGACGGAGAGCGCGGAGTCGGCGACCCAGCCGTCGATACCGACCGCCATGTCGATGCTGAGCAGGTCACCATCGCGCAGAACATAGTCGTGCGGCAAGCCGTGCAGCACCGCGTCGTTGACCGACAGGCACAGCACGTTGCGGAACGGGCCACGGCCGAATGAAGGGGCGTAGTCCCAGTAGCACGACTCGGCGCCGCGTTCCTTGATCCGGCGGCGGGCGTGGTGTTCGAGGTCCATCAGGTTGACGCCGACCGCGGCGACACCGCTCAGCTCGGCGAGCAACTCGCCGACGAACTGGCCGGTCACCGCCATCCGGCCGATCTCCTCGGCGGACTTGAGCTCGATCACGACAGCCTCCCTCTCCGTATGCGGTATTTTTATACCACGTCAGATCGGAGATGCTCTGAGGGATATCCTGCTGGCATGGTTCGCCAACCACTCACCGCCGAACAGATCGCAGCCGGCCAGCGCCTCGGAGCCGCGCTCCGGGCCGTACGGGCCGACCGCAGCCTCGTCGAGGTGGCCTTGGCGGCCGGCATCTCCCCCGAGACGCTGCGCAAGATCGAGGCTGGCCGCCTTCCCGCACCGGCGTTCGGCACCGTGGTCTGCCTCAGCCAGGCCCTCGACGTCCCACTCAACGACCTGGCCGACGTCTGGCTGGCCGACATGCCCATCCGCCAGGCGTCCTAACGACCAGCCGCCCGAGCTAGTCGACCGCAGGTCTCCACATGGGATAGACGGTCGGACCGGCGTCAGGCAGGGTGAACGCCGTGCTGTGGGTGAAGCCCTCCCGCGCGTAGAGCGCCGCGCTGCGGACCGAACTGGCCTCCAAGTACGCGGGCATGCCTGCTGCGTCGGGGCGGGCGAACCGGTCTCGTAGCAGAGCGGTGCCGACGCCATGCCCCCGCCGGTGCGCTCGCACCGCGAGGAAGTTCAGATACAGGTGCGGGGCATCGGCTGGATGATGCTTGCTCATCGCCTCGTTGAGTGCACGGAACCGGGGCGCGTTGTCGGTGCCGCAATGCGCGGCGACCCGTTCCACGAACTCCGCGTCGCCATGGTCGTCTGGGCTGACCGGGAACCACACCGCCACGCCGTCGCCACCGTCGGCGAGGTACACCTCGCCGAGCGGCATGGCCGACTCGACGAACATCCGCATAAAGCCGGGATGGAGCCGTTCACGCTCGTTGATATCAGGGAAGATCCAGCAGCTGATGAGGTCCTGCTCGAACGCCGCATGGATCGTCGCCACCACCGTGTCCACATCGGCCTGTTCGGCTCGCCGAACCTCCACCCCGCTCAGCATTCCGGTGCCTCCCAGGCAGGTTCTGGTCGCTGGCGATCAGCGAAGCCGATCACAGCATAGGCAACAGACCTCGGCGCCATTCATGCGCCCGGGGTCGATTCCGCTTGGTCCCAGCGCGCAATGACCTCAGCTTCCTCGTGAACCTGCTCTTCCCCATCGGCTCCAAGATGTGCTGATGGCCCCAGCGGACGGTCCGTCCTGCTCTACGTTCAGGTATGCCGGCTCGCACATCCATATCGGACGCGGACCGTGCGTACGAGCACGCCCACCGGTGGATCATCCTTCTCACCGTCTCGGTCGCGCAGTTGATGGTGGTGCTAGACGCGACGATCGTGAACATCGCGTTGCCGGCGGCGCAAAGAGACCTTGGGTTCGCCAACACCGATCGTCAGTGGGTCATCACGGCCTACACGTTGGCCTTCGGCAGCCTGTTGCTGTTGGGCGGCAAGGTATCTGACCTCTTCGGCCGGAAGTGGACGTTCATCATCGGCCTGATCGGCTTCGCGGTCGCGTCAGCGGTCGGCGGGGCCGCGAACTCCTTCGCGATCCTCGTGATCGCGCGGGCGTGCCAGGGCGCATTCGGTGCCCTGCTGGCCCCATCCGCGCTGTCGACGCTCTCGAACACCTTCCGTGATCCCGTCGATCGGGGCAAGGCGTTCGGCGTATTCGGCGCGGTTGCCGGTGGTGGTGGCGCGGTGGGCCTTCTGCTCGGCGGTGTGCTGACCGAGTATCTGTCCTGGCGATGGTGTCTCTACGTCAATCTACTGTTTGCCGGCCTTGCCGCAGTGGGGGCGTTCATCCTCCTGCGCAACGAACGCCCCTCGGTGCGGCCAAAGCTCGATGTGCTCGGCACCGCCACCGCCGCGATCGGACTGTTCCTGGTTGTATACGGGTTCTCCCTTGCCGCCACCAACGGCTGGACCGACAGAAGGACGATCGTCAGCCTTGCCGTTGCCGTGGTCTTCCTGGTCGCGTTTGTCCAGGTCGAGAAGAGGGTGCGCACACCACTACTCCCGTTGCGCGTGGTCCTTGACCGAACCCGGGGCGGCTCCTACCTGGCGGTCGGCCTGGCGTCAGTCGCCCTGTTCGGCGTCTTTCTGTTTCTGACCTTCTACCTGCAACTGAACAAGGGGTTCAGCCCGATCCTCACGGGCGTCGCGTTTCTGCCGATCGTTGCCGGCGTGCTGCTGGGCTCGACGCTGTCGAACATCAAGCTGCTGCCGATCGTCGGCCCCCGCGTCCTCATCACGGTCGGCATGCTTCTCGCCGCCGCGAGCATGGTCTACCTGAGCCGGATCACCCCGACGTCCGGCTACTGGACGTCCGTCTTTCCGGTGCTGCCCGTCTTCGGTTTCGGGTTCGGCCTCGTTTTCGCGCCGGCGTTCAACACTGCGACCGACCGGGTGGAACCAGGCGATTCCGGTGTTGCCTCGGCAATGGTGAACACCATGCAACAGGTAGGCGGATCGATCGGCACGGCGTTGCTGAGCACGATTGCCGTGTCCGCGACGACGTCCTATCTCGAGTCTCACCGGGGCCCAAATGCCGTTGCGGCGGCCGCCGTACACGGCTACACCATCGCCTTCCTCGTCTCGGCCGGCATCTTCCTCATCGGCGCGATCCTCGTTTTCCTTCTCATCGAACCGCGCCGGCGGCGAACCCGGCCACCGGCGTGATCACCCACCCACATCGTCGATCTCAACACCCCTGAACTCCTACGCCACCGCATTCTCCCTACAGGTCTCCGATACCGGCACCGGCGGCTGGACGACGATCTATTCCACTACCGCGGGTACGGGCGGCACCCAGACGCTGGCCGTCGCCGGTGCCGGCCGCTACATCCGGATGTACGGGACCGCCCGGCACACCGCGTACGGCTACTCGCTGTACGAATTCGAGGTCTACAGCGCCGCGGACGCGCCGATCCTCGGCATGTGGGAGGCGCAGAGTCTGACCGGGACCGGCAACAATCCTCTGGCCGCCGCACTGGGCAGTTCGGGTAGCAACTAGCGCCGGGTCGGCGGCGCCCGCTATGCCGACGGGCATAGCCAGATGGTGTCGGGCCCGAACGCCCGATACGTGTCGAACCGGATATTCAATGATACGAACGTGAATGTGTTCTCCGAACGCGGAGTCACCCAGTGGGGCAACGTGTGGGGCCGGTTCCTTGATCACACCATGGGCCTGCGGGAGGAGAACGGCACCGCCGCCGATATTCCGTTCGACAGCGCAGACCCGCTGGAGACGTTCACCAACGACCTCGGGGCCATCCCGTTCACCCGATCCGCCGCGGCACCGGGAACCGGAGTGTCGAATGCCCGGCAGCAGGTCAACACCATCAGCTCGTACATTGACGCCTGGGCAGTGTACGGCGGCAGCGACGCCCGCTTGGACTGGCTGCGCGACGGTTCGCAGGACGGCAATCCGGACAACAACAACGCCACCCTGCTGATGCCCGGTGGGTATCTACCTCGGCGCGACAGTCGTGGAAACCCAGCTGCCGCACCGGCCATTTCGATTGACGGCCGGTTGCTGGCATCGTCAAACCGCGCCGTGGTCGCCGGCGACCTACGCGCTCAACGAAAACATCGCGCTGACCGCGACGCAGACCCTGTTCGCCCGGGAACACAACCGAATCGTTGGTCTGCTACCCGGCTCCATGTCACAGCAGGACAATTCCAGCTGGCCCGGGCAGTGGTCATCGCGGAGCAGCAATACATCACCTACAACGAGTTCCTGCCGGCAATGGGCGTGACGCTGCCGCCGTACCAGGGCTGCAACCCGAAGGTCGACGCGACGGTCTCCCACGAGTTCGCGACGGTCGGATACCGCGCCCACAGCCAGATCCACGGCGAGATCGAGGTTGACGCCGACGCGGCCCGATACACGCCGGCCACCCTCCAGGCGCTCGAGGCACAAGGTGTCGAGGTCGCGATCGACGCCGACAAGGTGGCGTTGGGGGTGCCGCTGAACGTCGCGTTCTTCGACCCGGACCTCGTGTCGATGCTCCAACTCGGACCACTGCTGCGGGGCATCGGCGCAGAATCGGAGTACCGCAACGACGAGCTGATCGACAACCAACTGCGTAGCGTCCTGTTCCAGATCCCGGCACCGGGGAACCCGGCATGCCTGGATGGGCCGACTCTGCCCACATGCTTCCGTGGGGTGGTGGATCTGGGTGCGATAGACCTCCAGCGGGGCCGGGACCACGGCATGCCCAGCTACAACCAGATGCGCACCGCCTTCGGCCTGCCCACAAAGTCGTCCTTCACAGCGATCACCGGCGAATCCACCGAAACCTTTCCGGCCGATCCGCTACTCACACCCGGGCAGGAGATCAACGATCCGAACAGCCTCGACATCCTCGCCCTTTTCGACATCAACGGCAACCCGACCACCATCGAGGCGGACAACGCCACCCGGGTCGTACGCCGTACGACCTTGGCGGCCCGGCTGAAGGCGATCTACGGTACGCCGGCCAACCTCGACGCCTTCACCGGCATGCTGGCGGAAAAGCACGTTGCCAACACCGAATTCGGCGAACTACAGCTCGCGATCTGGCGGGACCAGTTCGGCGCCGCCCGCGACGGCGACCGGTTCTTCTACGAGAATGACCCACTGCAGACGTACCTCCAGCAGACCTATGGCATCGACTCGCGCAAGACACTGTCGCAGCTCATCGCCCTCAACACCGACATCCCGGCGACGGACCTCCCGGCCAACGTCTTCCACCTTCCCGGTACGCCTGGGCTTGCTGCGCGGCCGGCGCGACACCGCTGGTGGACGAGCCACGATGGCAACGTTTGGCAACTTCCCATGAATTGACGGCAAACATTGAGACATCGACAGACCGCGACATAACCTCGACACGAGAGCGCTCTCTCTCCGCTCATGAACTTCCGCGCAGGCAGTTGTTCGCGCGTACGCCGGCGTCTCGCCTGGCCCGTCCTTGACGTCCGTCCCCTATGGAGTTTGGTATGAACATGGGATCACGCGGGATAGCCCGCGCGTGCACCGTCCTGCTCGTCCTGTCCACGTTCGGTCTGGTCGCGACACCGGCCTCCGCCGCGACCGTTCCCACCGCACCACTCGAACTCGAACTCATCGCCGGCAGCGATCTGTCCATCACCATCGAGTGGCCCGCGGTCGCCGACGCGACCAGCTACAACATCTACCGCGGCACGTCGTCCGGCGGCGAGGGGGCCACACCTATCGGGTCAACAACGGACACGGAGTACAAGGACACGAACCTCAGCAGTACTCCCGTCTCCTTCTACCAGGTCACCGCGGTCAACTCCGCCGGCGAGTCACCTCGTTCGGCAGAGGACGCTTCCAAGACACCCCCCGGTCGGCACCGGCGGCGACGTGGCCGTCGGCAACGGCAAGGTCTACTACTGCAAGGACGCACTGCTCGGCGGATTCGAATGGTTCCAGACACTCAGTGGCTGGTTCCCTTCGGTGCTGGGCTCATCCGGCTCCGACTCCCCCCGGTGACCGGGTCGTCGACATGGCATACGCGGCCGAGGGCACGATGACGTTCAACAACGTCGTCGTCCCCACCAGCGGTCTCTACACTGTGGACTGGCGCTACGCGTTCCAAGGTGGACTGTTCCCGGGCGTGAACAACCGGCAGATGGGCCTGATAGTCAATGGGGTCGTGATCACCTACCACCAGAGCTTCCCGATCACCGGCAGTTTCGACGTATATCAGCACTCCGCGCTTCAGGTACATCTCAACGCGGGTGTCAACTCGATCAGCCAACTGGCCGTGTCCGACCATGGACTGTCGCGAGTGGACCAACTGACGGTCACGCCGGCCACCGCGTCGGTTCCCGGCGAGCCGACCAACCTGCGGGCCACGCCCGGCAACACAACGGTGACGCTGACCTGGAATGCCAGCCCCAGCGGTAGTCCCACGTCGTACCGGATCTACCGGGGAACGAAGTCCGACGGAGAGGTCAACACACCGGTCGCCCGCTGGTCCAGCGCCTTCAGCGATCCACAGTGGCTGCAGGTCGACCTCGGTGCGACACATTCCATCAGCCGGGTCGTGCTGGACTGGCAGACCGCGTACGGGCGGGCGTTCCAGATCCAGACGTCCACCAACGGAACTACCTGGACGACGATCTACACGACCACAACCGGTGCCGGCGGCGCGCAGGACCTGGCCATCACCGGATCGGGCCGCTACATAAGGATGTACGGCACGCAGCGAGCCACGCAGTACGGCTACTCGCTGCGGGAGTTCCAGGTGTACGGGGTCTGACGCTGCGAATCTGGTCGGGATGCCGCCACAGCGGGGCATCCCGATCACGCATCACGATCACACATCACGACCACGCATCACGGCCAGTCAGTAGCGCCGCCCAGGTGAGGCAGCCGAACGCGGCCGTCGACGCCAACGCCCGCACCACGTTCCAGGCGACCCAGGTGGCCTCGAATCGCGCACGCGCGGCCGCGACATCGCCGGCCTGATCGCCACCTGCCGCGGCCAGCGCATCGTTGAGTGGCACATTGACCACGATAGTGACCACCAACGTCACCAGGTACAGCGCCAGTGCCACCGACACCCACGGGAGTGCCCGACGGTCGGGGCCAATCAGGTGTAGCACTGTCGCCAGGGCCAGAAAGACCAATGCGCCAACGAAACAGAGGGCGAACCAACCATTGAGGATGGCCCCGTTGATCGCCCGCATCGCGGTCGTGAACGTCCGATCGTCGCAGCGGGCCAGACCGGGCATGACCGCGTATGAGAAGGCGGCGTAGAGACCGGCCATGAGGCCGACCGTCAACATCGCCCCGACCATGGCAGCGGTACGGAACAGGTTGATCGTCATGCCACCATTGAAGGCCGGTGTCGTGAGACTCCCCATGGCCCAGACGCGCAAACTCATACTCATGCGTCTAACCTGGAGCACATGGACGCACTCGCGGGGCTCCTCGACGGGCCACGAGCTCAGGGAGCCTTCCTGCTGCGGTCGATCCTCGAACCGCCCTGGTCGCTGCGCATCCAGGACGAGGCACCTCTCACGGTGATCGTCATGATGCGCAGTTCGGCGTGGGTGATCCCCGACACCGCAGCGGCTGTGCGGCTAGGCGAAGGCGACGTCGCGGTTGTCCGGGGACCTGATGCATACACAGTCGCCGATCATCCCGATTCCCCACCGCAGGTTGTCATTCACCCGGGTCAGCGATGCACCACCGTGCACGGCGAAGACCTGGCGCAGGCGATGGACCTCGGCGTACGGACCTGGGGCAACAGTCCGACCGGCCAAACGGTGATGCTGACCGGTATCTACCAGATGCGCGGTGAGATCAGCCAACGACTCCTGTCCGCGTTGCCCGCCCTGCTGGTGCTCTCGGACGACACCCGCAATGCCGCCCTCATCCGCCTGCTGGGCAACGAAATCGTCAACGACGAACCGGGCCAGGAGGTTGTCCTGGATCGCCTTCTCGACCTCCTGCTCGTCGCCGTCCTGCGAAGTTGGTTCTCCCGACCAGACACCGGTGCGCCCGCCTGGTATCGGGCCCACGGCGATCCCGTGGTCGGGCGGGCGCTACGGATGCTTCACCACAATCCGGCCCACCCATGGACGGTGGCTTCGTTGGCCAGCGCGGCCGGTGTCTCCCGGGCCGGCCTCGCCCGCCGTTTCACCGAACTGGTTGGCGAACCGCCCATGACGTACCTGACGAGTTGGCGCCTGGCTATGGCGGCCGACCTGTTGCGAGAGCAGGACGCCACTGTCACCTCAGTGGCCCGGCAGGTCGGCTACGGCAGCCCTTTCGCACTCAGTAGCGCGTTCAAACGCGAACGCGGCGTCAGCCCTCGTCAACACCGCGTCCGGCTGGCCACGCAATGACCTGGTGGGCGGGGCCGGGCTGATTGCGACAGCGCGGTCTGTCCACTTTTGCCTAGTACCGTCCTGATCAACGTCACATCTTTGCAGGGGCACGCTTCGGCCGGCACTGCTCTACCGTACTCGTGTGAACGTCCGCGACCGTGCCCTGTCATCGCTACGGCGAGAGATCGCCCGGGTGCTGTCATGATCCGTTTGCCGGCGATCACGCCCGGACCCCTGCGCGCCATCGGCGTGCGACTCGCCACCGCGGTGGGGCTCGTCCTGTTCGTCGTCGTGCTCGTCTTCGCGGGCCGCGACGGTTATCGCGATGTGAACGAAGACGGGCTCACCCTTCTCGACAGCTTCTACTACACCGTCGTTTCCCTGTCCACGACCGGCTATGGCGACATCACTCCGGTGTCACCGCAGGCCCGCCTGATCAACGTACTCATCGTCACGCCGGCCCGGATCCTCTTCTTGATCATCTTGGTCGGTACCACACTGCAGGTGCTGACCGAGCAGTACCGCATGAACACCCGGATAACCCGGTGGAGAAAAAGGTTGAAAAACCACATCGTCGTCTGCGGATACGGCACCAAGGGCCGCAGTGCTGTACGCGCCCTGCTGGAGAACGGAACGGATCGCAAGCTCATCGTCGTGGTGGAATCCGATCCGCGGGCGGTCAAGCAGGCCAGCGCCGACGGCCTGGCGGTGATCGAAGGCTCAGCGACAAGCTCTTCGCTGCTGAACGAGGCGGGGGTCCGCGACGCGAAGACCGTCATCATCGCCACCAACAGCGACGAGGCTTCGGTTCTGGTCAGCTTGACGGTCCGCCAGCTCACCGCCGGTAAGGTACGCATCGTCGCCGCGGCCCGCGAGGACGAGAACGCACCGCTACTCAAGCAGAGCGGGGCACATCACGTCATCGTGTCGTCGGCCACTGCCGGGCGCCTACTCGGCCTGTCCACCTCCGCCCCGCCGCTGATCGACGTGGTCGAGGACCTGCTGACCCCGGGTGCTGGAATGGCGCTGGCCATGCGTTCAGCCGTTCGCGCCGAGGTCGGCCTCTCCCCACGCGACCTCGATGACATGGTCATCGCGTTGTACCGCCGAGGGCAGATCGTCCCGCTGACCGGAACTACCGTGCCGACCATCGAGACCGGCGACATGCTCGTCTACATTCGCGACGACCAACCGAACACAACGGCGACCCCGAGGTGACCAGCCGCCTCCACGCCTAGACCTTGGGCATTGACACACCGGATCCGATAGCCAACCGACCACGATCGTACCGCTGATCCGTGGCGTATTTGCATTCAAGAGTTGGGGATGCTAGACCGTAGTTAGCACTCGCGGTTCGCGAGTGCTAACCGGATGAGATGCAACCCCCACCGAGGGGATCGCCCAGGGCGGTCATCTGCCGCCGGTCCGAATCCGTGCTGCCCGGTCAGCACAGCGAAGTAGAGGACGACGCAGATGGCAAAGCTGATCGCATTCGGCGAAGAGGCCCGACGCGGCCTGGAACGCGGCATGAACATCCTCGCGGACACCGTGAAGGTGACGCTGGGTCCCGGCGGACGCAACGTGGTACTGGGCACGACCTGGGGGGCGCCCACAATCACCAACGACGGCGTCAGCATCGCCGACCAGGTCATCCTGGACAGCCCGTACGAGAAGCTCGGCGCCGAACTCGTCAAGGAAGTCGCCAAGAAGACCGACCAGGTGGCCGGTGACGGTACGACGACCGCCACGGTCCTGGCCCAGGCGCTGGTGCGGGAAGGCCTGCGCAACGTCGCCGCGGGCGCCAGCCCGATAGCGCTCAAGCGCGGGATCGAACTCGCCGTCGAAACGGTGATCGAAGTGCTGGCCAACCAGGCTCAGGCTGTGGAGACCAGGGAACAGATCGCGGCCACAGCGTCGATCTCGGCCGCCGATCCGACGATCGGTGACATCGTGGCCGAGGCGATGGACAAGGTCGGCAAGGACGGCGTCATCACGGTCGAAGAGAGCAACACGTTCGGTCTGGGACTCGAACTCACTGAGGGAATGCGGTTCGACAAGGGCTACCTCTCGCCGTACTTCGTCACCGACACCGACCGGATGGAAACTGTCTTCGACGAGCCGTACGTCCTCATCGTCGACCAGAAGGTGTCCAACCTGGCCGGCCTGCTGCCGATCCTGGAGAAGGTCATCACGACGGCGAAGCCCCTGGTGATCATCGCCGATGATGTCGACGGTGAGGCGCTGGCGACCCTGATCGTCAACAAGCTTCGTGGCACGCTGGCCTCCGCGGCCGTCAAAGCACCGGGTTTCGGTGACCGCCGCAAGGCGATGCTCGCCGACATCGCCGCCTTGACCGGTGGTCAGGTGATCAGCGCGGCCATCGGCATGACGCTGGAGAACGCCACCCTCGACATGCTCGGCCGCGCCCGGACGGTCGTGCTCAGCAAGGACGACACCACCCTCGTGGGTGGATTCGGCGACCAGGCGGAAATCGCTGGCCGCATTGGCGCGATCCGGGCCGAGATCGACGCGACCGAGTCCGACTACGACCGGGAGAAGTTGCAGGAACGACTGGCCAAGCTGAGCGGCGGAGTTGCCGTCATCAAGGTCGGCGCGGCCACCGAGGTCGAGCTCAAGGAGCGTAAACACCGCATCGAGGACGCCGTACGTAACGCCAAGGCCGCGATCGAAGAGGGTCTGGTTCCCGGTGGCGGGGTGGCGCTGGCCAACGCCGCGTCCGGCGCACTGGACAAGCTCGACCGGACCGGCGACGAGGCCACCGGCGTCAATATCGTACGGGTAGCGCTCAGCGCTCCGCTCCGGCAGATCGCGACCAACGCCGGACACGAAGGCGCTGTGGTGGCCGACAAAGTCAGCTCACTTCCGGCTGGACATGGCTTCAACGCCCTCACCGGCGAGTACGTCGACATGATGCAGGCGGGAATCGTCGAACCCACCAAGGTGACCCGGTCGGCCCTGCAGAACGCGGCGTCCATCGCGGCGCTGTTCCTGACCACCGAAGTCCTCGTCGTCGAGAAGGCATAGCCCCACCGCCTGCCGTCTACAACGGAGTGGACGGCAGGCTTCTCAACCCAACAGTCGTTCGTAGAGCGCCGGGTACTCCGCCACCATGCGTTCGGCCGAGAACCGGCGGCGTGCGGTCGCCGCGACGGTGGCGCGGTCAAGGGCGAGCGCCGCGTCCAAACCACGGGCGACCAGCCCCTCGGCGAGTAGGGACACCACCAGCTCCCATGGACCGTAAGCCTGGGGCGGCGTAGCGCCACGCCACCGGGCCCAACAGCGCCACCTTCATGTCGTTACGCCCCACAGTCGGTTGCCCGGACCGACCGCGACATTGCCGGCACGGGCACGGTATAGATTGGACAGATGGCAACGATACAGCTGCGGGTACGACTCGTCGGCGGCGAACGCATCGACGTGACGTTCGAGGGTCCGGAACGCGTCGCTGAAGAACAGGTCACAGATCATGTCATCTCGACGCTCGCCCAGGAGTCCGGCGTGCTCCGCACCAGACACGACGGGCGACTCGTTGTCCTGTTCGGACGTGGCGTCGCCGCGATTGAAGTGGCCCCTCGCGGCCCGGTGCTGTAACCGCATGACAATCACTGCTCCCAGGGTCCGATCGCGGTGCGGTTGGGCTCCGCAACCTGAACCGAGACTTCCCTAGTCTCTGCGTCCGAGGCCGCTGTAGAAGGTACGCAAGTCGTCAACGAGTACCTCGGGCACGACATGCGCGGCGTGACCAGCGGCAGGGCGTCATCGTGCGGCGAGCGGACGTGCAGGAAGTGGATGTTCTGCCCGTCGATGTCGGTGGTGAACTGTGGGTACTGGTTGATCTTCGCTTCCCACAGCCGCCAGTCGTAACCGTCGCGCCAGTATTCAGCCAGCCTCCGTACGTAGCTCACCGGCACGCCGTAATCCCAGCCGGCGCCGGGGATCTCGTCCGGCCAGCGGGTGTGCTCCAGCCGGGCTTGGAGGTCGTCCAGGTCGGCCTGCGGGATGTCGATGCGGAAGGGTCTGATCTCGGTGTTCTCGCTCATGACGGGAACGCTATGCCCACTTCCGGTCAGGTTCTGTCCTAAAGTCCTGGCAGACTGAAAACATGTTGGAGACCTCGGCGCGACTCCTGCGCCTGCTGGCGTTGTTGCAGGCCAGACGCGACTGGCCGGGTGCGGACCTGGCGCAACGGCTGAATGTGAGCGAGCGGACCGTGCGCCGCGACGTCGACCGGCTACGGGATCTCGGCTACCCGGTGCATGCCAGCCGGGGCACCGACGGTGGCTATCGCCTGGCCGCCGGCACCGCCATGCCGCCACTACTGCTCGACGACGAGGAGGCGGTCGCGATCGCGATCGGCCTACGGGCCGCCGCCAACGGGACCGTCGCTGGAATCGAGGAAACCTCGGTCCGGGCGCTGGCCAAGTTGGAACAGGTGCTGCCGGTCCGGCTGCGCAGCCGGGTCAATGCGTTGCAGGCCTATACCGAGCCGGTGCCGGCCGACCGCCCCGGTGCTGTGGTCGACCCGGCCGTACTGACCGCGCTCGCCGGAGCCTGCCGCGATCAGGAACGGATACGATTCGACTATCGCCAACACGACGGGTCGTCCGGTGTCCGCGCGGTTGAGCCGTACCGGCTCGTGTCCTGGGGCCGCCGCTGGTATCTCGTCGCCTGGGACCTCCACCGCGAGGACTGGCGGACCTTCCGGGTGGACCGGATCCAACCACGCATTCCGACCGGCCCGCGTTTCCCACCCGCGATCCGCCCGAGGGCGGGGCGGCTGCGTACGTCGCGCGCGGCGTCTCCACCGCCGCTTGGCGCTACCGTTCGCGGGTGCTTGTGTACGCGCCGGCCGAGGCGGTCACCGCGCAGATCAATCCGGCGGTCGGCGTCGTGGAGGCCGTCGACGAGCGTAGTTGCGTCCTGCAGACCGGCGCGGACAGCCTGGGCACTCTCGCCGTATACCTCGGCCTGCTCGAGGTCGACTTCGAGGTCACCGAACCGGCCGAACTCGTCGAGTACGTGCGGGCGTTGACGGCCCGTTACGCCCGCGCCACCGCAGCCACCCGATAGCCAGCAGCCACGCGATAGCCAGCTGCGTCGAGCCGGTCGAGAAAAGATTCACATACTGATCACATTCGTGTCGTCCGACCCGGGACAGGGACCGGTCACTGCTCTTATGATCTGACGGTAGGCGACTTTCGGCGGGTCGCGTGTCGCACCATGACCTGCCGGGAGTGCGTATGCGTACGGGTATCTGGCTGGTCGGCTCGCGTGGATCCGTCGCGGTCACCAGCATCGTCGGAGCACTCGCCGTCCGTGCGGGTCTAGCCGGGCCTACCGGCCTGGTCACCGAACTGGCGCCATTGTCCGTGGCCCGGTTGCCGGCTCTCGCGGACCTCGTCTTCGGCGGGCACGACATCGTGACGACCCCGCTGGTGAAGAAGGCCGAATCGCTGGCCGCCGCTGGCGTACTCCCGGCCCGGCTGGTGGCGGCGCTGGGCGATGAACTCGCTTCCATCGAGGATGGCCTACGTCTGGCGCCGCACGGACGTACCCAGGCCGAGGTCGCAACCCGTGTCGAAGCCGACCTCACCGCGTTCCGCGACCGGCACAGCCTGCAACGGGTCGTGGTCATCAACGTCTCGGTCACCGAGCCCGCGGTGGCCCGGGAACCCGCACACGAGACGCTCGATGCGCTGGTACGGGCATTAGGCACGACGGACACCGTGCTACCGCCGAGTTCGCTCTACGCCTACGGCGCCTTCACCGCAAACTGTTCCTATGTGGACTTCACGCCCTCGACGGGTGCCCGCCTGCCGGCGCTGCAGGAACTGGCACGACAGTGTGCCGTGCCCTACGCGGGTCACGACGGCAAGACCGGCGAGACGCTGATCAAGTCGGTTCTCGGGCCGATGTTCGCGATGCGCAACCTGCGGGTGCGTTCCTGGTCCGGGCTGAATCTGCTGGGCGGCGGTGACGGCGCCAACCTCGCCGAGCCCGCCGCGAACGCGGCCAAAACGGCCAGCAAGCA
The DNA here is from genome assembly GCA_963742855.1 of uncultured Actinomycetota bacterium. Lineage (GTDB taxonomy): Bacteria > Actinomycetota > Actinomycetes > Mycobacteriales > Micromonosporaceae > CAVUNP01. The sequence continues at coordinate 59,781 of CAVUNP010000046.1, forward strand.
GCGGGTTCTGGCCGAGACTCTCGGCTACCAACCGCAGGGGCAGACCCGCATCGACTATGTGCCGGACATCGGCGACTTCAAGACCGCATGGGATCTGGTCACGTTCCAGGGGTTCCTCGACACACCGATGCGGCTCGAGTTCACGTGGCACGGCTGCGACTCGGCGCTGGCCGCGCCGCTGGTGCTCGATCTCGGCCGGCTGACCGCGGCGGCCCACCAGGCCGGGCTGGCCGGGCCGTTGGCCGCCCTGGCCTTCTTCTTCAAGGACCCGCTGGGGACGGTCTCGCATTCGCTCGCCGACCAGTGGAGTGCCCTGTGTGATTTTGCCCTCGCCCTGACCGACGGATCCGACAAGGAGAACGATGCCCAGCCTTCGTGACCTCGCAGAGTTGGTCCGGGCCCCGGCCGCGCTGTCCGTACCGGGCGACACAGCCTCGGGCGCCGCCGCGGCCGGGACGCTGGGTCCGCGCACGGCCGGCCTGGCCACCGCCTCGGTGTGCCTCTACTGGGCCGGCATGGCCGCCAACGACTGGTCCGACCGTGAACTGGATGCCACCGAGCGGCCCGAGCGGCCCATCCCGTCCGGCCGAATCCGGCCCGAGGTGGCGCTCGGCACCGCGATCGGCCTGACCGCGGCCGGCCTCGCGTTCTCCGCCGCCGCCGGTGGGCGCCGGGCCATCGCCCTCGCCGCGCCGTTGGCCGCGGCCGTCTGGACGTACGACCTGAAGCTGAAGAACACCGCGGCCGGGCCGGCCGGCATGGCGGTGTGCCGGGGCCTCGATGTGCTGCTCGGCGCCTCCGGCGGACCGTTACGCAAGGCGCTGCGCCCGGCGCTGGTGGTGGCGGCCCACACGTACGCACTCACCGCGCTGTCCCGGGGCGAGGTGCACGGCGGTGGCCGTCGACTGCCCGCCGCGACCCTGGCGGGCACCATGGCAATCGCCTCGATCGCCGCGGCCCCGATGCGCGGCCGGCGGTCGCGCTGGCGGTCCGGCACGGCCGCCGCGGCGGCGACCTGGTACGGCGCGACGTTCGGCGCCGCCCAACGGCGGGTCCTCGACAACCCCAGTCCGGACCGGGTACGGGCGGCGGTCGGCGCCGGCATCACCGCATTCCCCGCGTTGCAGGCTGCCCTGTGTGCATCGGCCGGCGCACCGGCCACAGCGGCTGTGCTCGCGGCTGCGGCGCCGCTGGGCCGGCGACTGGCCCGGAAGGTGTCACCGACATGAGGTTCGGATACGGAACCAACGGATTCGCCAATCACCGGCTGGCCGAGGCTCTCGACGTCGTGGCGGGTCTCGGCTACCAGGGTGTGGCGCTCACCCTCGACACCGATCACCTCGACCCGTACGCGGCTGATCTGGCCGGTCGGACGCGCACGGTCGCCACGCAGCTGGCCGACCGGGGACTCGGCCTGGTGGTGGAGACCGGAGCCCGCTACCTGCTGGATCCGTGGCGCAAGCACTCGCCAACCCTGCTGGACGAGGCCAACGACCGGCGCATCGACTTCCTCCGGCGGGCGGTGGACATCGGCGCGCAACTCGGTGCCGAGGCGGTGTCGTTCTGGTCGGGCATCACACCATCCGGTGTGGACACGACGACTGCCTGGCGGCGCCTGGTCAACGGCTGCGCCGAGGTAGTCGCCCACGCCGACACCCGGCAGGTCACGCTCGGCTTCGAGCCCGAACCGGGCATGCTCGTCGACACCATCGACAAGTGGCAGCGCCTGTACGCCGAACTCGGGCAACCGGAACGGTTCGGCCTGACCCTCGACATCGGACATTGTCGGTGCCTGGAGCCCGAGCCTGTGGCCGACTGCGTCCGTCAGGTGGGCGCACATCTGGTGAATGTACAGATCGATGACATGCGCCGCGGTGTGCACGAGCATCTGGAGTTCGGCACTGGGGAGATCGACTTTCCGCCGGTGCTACGGGCGCTGGATGACGTCGGCTACCGCGGCCTGGTCGCGGTCGAACTGCCCCGACATTCACACGCCGCGCCGGACGTGGCCGCCCGATCGCTGGACTTCCTGCGAGCGGCTCACGACGCCGCGAGAAAGGAGACATCGTGACCCCGGCCGATCTGTCCTCGCTCATCGTCGCGAACGGCTGGTTGGACGCCGCGATCGCCAAGGTCAGTGACGACCCGGGCAGCATCGCGGCGGCGTTCCCGGCCGCCGGCCGGCACTGCGGCCGCACGGCGATCGAGGCAGCGGACGCTGTGCCCGGCCATGGGTGGCGCACGGACGACGTAGCCCGGTGCCTGCTCCTGCTGGCGTTGCCGCTCACCGGCGCAGACCTCGCCGACGAGGTAACCGCGCTGTACCGCTTCGGCGACGCCGACGAGAAACGCGCGGTGCTGCGCGGCCTCGCCTTGCTCGACCTCGACGACGCCGGGCTGGAGCTGACCCGGGACGCGTTACGCAGCAACGACAGCCGGCTCGTCGCCGCGGCGTTGGGGCCATACGCCCGGCGTTTGGACGACGAAGGCTGGCGCCACGGCGTGCTGAAGTGCGTCTTCATGGGCATACCGCTGTCCGTTGTGGACGATCTAGACCCACGGGCGGATGCCGAGCTGGCAGCCATGCTGGATGCCCTCGCTCGCGAACGCGAGGCCGCGGGCCGGGTCATGCCGGCCGACGCGATGCAACTACTGGACCGACTGAGAAGAGACGTACCGTGCGCATCTTCGACCCACACATCCACATGACCTCCCGGACCACCGACGACTACGAGCGGATGGCGGCTTCCGGCGTACGCGCGGTGGTGGAGCCGGCATTCTGGCTCGGCCAGCCCCGGACCAACGTCGGGTCGTTTGTGGACTACTTCGACTCGCTCGTCGGTTGGGAACCGTTCCGGGCCGGCCAGTTCGGCATACAGCACTGGTGCACCATCGCGCTGAATCCGAAGGAGGCGAACGATCCCCGGTGCCGGGACGTGCTCGGCGTGCTGCCGCGCTACCTGGACAAGGACCGGGTTGTCGCGGTTGGCGAGATCGGCTACGACTCGATGACGCCGGACGAGGACGACGCCTTCGCCGCGCAGCTCGCTCTCGCGATGACGCACGAACTGCCCGCTCTGGTGCACACCCCACATCGGGACAAGGCCCGCGGCACCACCCGGAGCCTGGATGTGGTGGCCGAGTCCGGCATCGATCCCAGCCGGGTCGTCCTCGACCATCTCAACGAGCTGACCGTGGCAGCGGTGCGGGAGTCCGGCTGCTGGGCAGGGTTCTCCATCTATCCGGACACCAAGATGTCACCAGACCGGATGGTCGCAATCCTCGCCCAGCATGGGCTGGACCGGATGCTGGTGAACTCGGCCGCAGACTGGGGCCGGTCGGATCCGCTGCTCACCGTGGCTACCGCGGAGGCGATGCTCGCGCACGGATTCACCGAGGATGACGTGGACCGGCTGCTGTGGCGCAATCCGGTCGAGTTCTACGGCCAGTCCGGCCGACTCGACCTCGGCGCCGAGACCGTGACCGAGACCGCGGTCACGCCCACCTTTGCTGGCAACTCCATCCTGCGCGGCGGCTCATGAGAATGGTCCACCCGGACGGGACCACCGTCCACATCGCCTACTGCACCAACGTACATGCGGCGCAAGACCTGGCCGGAGTCCTCGCGCAACTGGACCGGTTCGCCGAACCGGTCCGACAGGAGCTCGATGTGGACCTCCTCGGGCTGGGGCTGTGGCTCGCCCAGCCGGTCGCGTCCGCATTGGCGGCCGATGCGCGGGAGCGGCCAACGGCTGCGCCGCGAATTGACCGTGCGTGGACTGGAGGTGGTCACGCTCAATGGCTTTCCGTACCAGGCCTTCCAGGCACCGGTGGTCAAGTACGACGTTTACTATCCGAATTGGACGGACCCACGCCGGTTGACGTACACGCTGGATCTGGCCGCGGTGCTGATCGACCTCATGCCCGACGACGCTGTCCGCGGCTCCATCTCGACGTTGCCACTGGCCTGGCGGGAGCCCTGGGGGCCGGCCGAAACCGCGGCGGCGCAGGCGCAGACCGACCTGCTGGCCAAGGCACTCGCCCAGCAGGCGGCGACTCACGGCCGGCCGGTGCGGGTGGCGTTCGAACCGGAGCCCGGATGCGTCGTGGAGACCACGCAGCAGGCGGTGACTGTGCTGTCCAGTGTGGACCGCGAGTATCTCGGTGTGTGTGTCGACCTGGCCCACCTGGCCTGTGCCTGGGAGGACCCGGAGCAGTCCCTGGCGAGCTACGCCGCAGCCGGCCTGCCGGTGGTGAAGTGCCAGGTCTCAGCCGCGCTGGAGGTCGCGGACCCGGCGCAGACCGTGGACGCGCTCACCGAGTACGCCGAGCCTCGCTTCCTGCACCAGACCCGCTCGGCCAAGGGCGAGGCGTATGACGACCTACCTGAGGCGCTCGCATCGGCCACGCAGGCGGACGCGCCGTGGCGGGTGCACTTCCACGTCCCATTGCATACACATGCCATGGCGCCGTTCCAGACCACCACGCCGGTACTGCGGGCCGGCTCTGCGCTCGCTGGTGGGTGGGCCGAGCGCCGCCTGCGAGCACCTCGAGGTGGAGACCTACACCTGGGGCGTACTGCCGCCCGAACATCGGCCGCACGACGATGCCAGCCTCGTTCGCGGCATCGCCGCCGAGCTCGCCTTCACCCGGACCGAGCTGGCCACCTTGGGACTTCGCGACGCACCGAGAAAGGTGTCCTGATGGACCGCCCTGTAGTTGTCCTCGACGTGGTCGGCCTGACGCCCGGCCTGCTGGCCCACATGCCCAGGCTGAGCGCGGCGGCCGGCCACCACGCCCGGCTCGATCCGGTGCTACCCGCGGTGACCTGCTCCATGCAGGCGACCATCCTCACCGGAGCCCCGGTACGTGATCACGGCATCGTCGGCAACGGTTGGTACTTCAGGGATCTGGGCGAGGTGCTGCTGTGGCGCCAGCACCACGCGCTGATCGGTGGCGAGACGCTCTGGCGGACCGCCCGCCGGGCCCGCCCGTACACTGTGGCCAACATCTGCTGGTGGTACGCGATGGGCGCGGACGTGGACTGGACCGTTACCCCGCGCCCGATCTACTACGCCGACGGTCGCAAGGAACCGGACTGCTACACCTATCCAGCCGACCTGCACGACGAGCTGATCGCCGAACTCGGACCGTTCCCCCTGTTCCAGTACTGGGGGCCTGGGGCAGGGATCGCTTCGTCAGCGTGGATCTGCCAGGCGGCACGACATGTGATGAGCACCCGCGACCCGGACCTCACCCTGGTCTACGTCCCGCACCTCGACTATGACCTGCAGCGCCACGGTCCGGACGGGCCGGCCGCCCAGGCGGCGGCGCAGGCACTGGACGAGACCCTGGGCCCGCTACTGGAAGCTGTGGTCGAACGCGGCGCGATCCTCGTCGCACTGAGCGAGTACGGCATCACCGCGGTCCGCAGGCCGGTGCACATCAACCGGATGTTGCGGGCCAACGGCCTGCTCAACGTGCACACCCAGGCCGGCATGGAGTATCTGGACCCGTGGACTTCGCGGGCATTCGCGGTCGCCGACCATCAGGTGGCGCACGTGTACGTGCGGGATCCCGACGACGTGGATCTCGTGGCGAAACGTTGTGCCGAACTTCCCGGCGTGGCCGAGGTGCTCGACCTCACCGGCAAGCACGAGTACGGGCTGGACCACGCCCGCGCTGGTGAGCTGGTGCTGGTCGCCGAACCGGAGGCCTGGTTCACCTACTACTACTGGCTGGATGTCGCCCGGGCACCGGACTTCGCCCGCCTCGTCGAAATCCACCGCAAGCCCGGCTACGATCCGGCGGAACTCTTCTTCGATCCGGCTGATCCGGCTGCGGCGAAGCGGCGGGCCGCGATCGCGCTGCTGCGCAAGAAGGCGGGGATGCGCTACCTCATGAATGTGGTCGGTCTCGACGCCGGCGCCGCGGCGGTACGCGGTTCGCATGGCCGCATCCCGGACGGCGCTGCCGACGCGCCCGTCCTGCTGTGCTCCGAGCCCATACCGGACCGCCTGGACGCAACCGACGTCAAACCCCTGCTACTACGTCTGAGTGGCCGTTGAGCAGAGGAGTCGGCAAATCCTGGCGTTCCACCCTGATGCCCGGGTAGCCCGTTCGGCGACCGGGCTATCGTGGTCCGGTGAACGCGATCCAGACCGGCCCGCCGATAATCGTTCCTGGGCGTTTCAACGGGCCGCCCGGCTCGGCCAACGGCGGCTACTCCGCGGGCGTCTTCGCCGCCACCTTCTCCGCCGGCACCGTGAGCGAGGTCACGCTGCGTCTTCCTCCGCCACTGGACACACCACTGTCCATAGTCGACGGCCAGGTGCGCGCGCCGGACGGCTCCGTGGTGGCCGAGATCGCCCCGGCCGACGGCGTGGACACGGTGGTGCCGCCGACCGGATACGCCGACGCGGTGGGCGCTTCCGCGAGCTACGCCGGCTTCACCGACCACCCGTTTCCCACCTGCTATGTCTGCGGACCCGAGCGCACGGACGGCCTACGCCTGTTCCCCGGCCGGCGCTGCGACGACACGACCGCGGCACCGTGGATCGTCCCCGGAGATGTCTCGCCGGCGATGATCTGGGCCGCGCTCGACTGCCCCGGCGGCTGGGCGGTCATCGGGGCTGGTCGCCCCTACGTGCTGGGTCGCATCGCCGTAGTGCTGGACCGGATGCCTGAACCCGGCGACCACTGTGTGGTGGTTGGTGCCACGGCCGCCTCCGAGGGCCGCAAGGCCCGCGTACACACGACCCTGTACGGCCCGGACGGTGACGTCCTGGCGCGTGCCCGCGCCACCTGGATCGCGATCTCGTCCTGAACAGACCAATCGATCCTGGGCGGTACGGTCAGGCCGAGGCGCGGATCAGATAGTGCTGCCTCCGGCTTCCCATCTCGTCGCTGGCAGCGTGCAGCGCCGCTACGAAACTGGCGGCAACAAGCGAACGCGTACGTGCACGCATAGAAAACTCCTCAAAGGTTCGGGATAACAACCATTGAGACGCCTGCACAGCCGCCAGGCAACCCATCGTGGCGTTGCCGAAACGCATGCGTTAGCCGGCGAGATGTAAGCCGATGTTTCGTGACCACAGCGATCCTCGACCGTGACGCCCCCGCTACTTCGCCGGTAGTGTGCCGGTTCACCAGAACGCGATCGGGGAACCGATGACCATCCGAAATCCCGGAGATTTCGGCCCTGACCACCGACGACCTGAACCACGCCTTGGGCTGAGCGAGACAAGTCGGTTGCCGGCTCCGGGTGCTTCTGACACGGTGGCAAACATGGACGTCGCCACCCCGGAACTGTCCGCGCTCCTGCACCGGGCGGTTGACGACCCGAACGTACAGGGCGTGATTCTCACGGGTTCCACCGCCCGCGGTACGGCCACCATCGACTCCGACGTCGACGTGTACGTAGTCGTGCGCGAACGCGGTGGCTGGGTTACCACCCACTCCCCGGCCATCGACGTCGCCATATGCACGCTGACTGAGCTGTCCGCGGTGCCCAGGAACCCGAACGACTGGTGGTCGCGATACTCCTTCGTGGACAGTCGGATCCTGTTCGCTCGAGAGGAGGACGCCCTTCAACCCCTCATCAGCGCCTGGGCCACCCTCACTGCGACCGAAGTCGACCGGTGCCTCGAAACCTACCTCGACGGCTACGTGAATTTCCTCTACCGCTCAGTCAAGGCGCATCGCGACGGCCGCGACTTCGAGCAACGGCTGGACGCCGTCGAGTCTGTCAACTGGATGCTCTGGGTGGTGTTCGCGGTGTTCGGCCGCGTGCGCCCGTACAACAAGTATCTCCGGTACGAGCTGCGGCGCCGCCCGTTGGACCGGCCGGGCTGGGCACAACTCGATCTCGTCGGCAACCTGATGCGGCTGATCGACAGCGGTGACGTCGCGGCACAGCGCGAGATCTACCACCTGGTCGAGTCGTCTGTGCGCGAACTCGGCCATGGTGCAACCATCGACGCCTGGGCCGACGAACTGACGGTGATTCGGGGCGACGGCGCGGTCAACCTGGAGACAGCCAAAGGCGTACCCGGCCGCCAGCCGCCCGGGGCAGCAGACCCATCGGCGACGTCAGTCTTGTCCACGCTCTTCGAACACGGTGATGTGCAGGTCACCGGGAGCGTCCAGGCGGGAGTTGAGCGACTGCCACGGCGTCACGGTGGGTGGCGCGACCTGCGTGGCACCGGCCTGCACTAACTGCTCGGTCACACCGTGGGCGTCGTCGACCTCGAAGGCGAGGCGAAACCGGGGCGCGACCTGCCGGCCGACCTCCACCTCGTCGACATATCGCCGGTGCGCGGGATTGGCCAACTCCAGGGTGGCGCGACCGGCGTCGAGGATGATCACGCGGGCGTCGTCACCGCCGCTGAACGCGGCTTCCTCGCTCAGCCCGAGGGAATCCCGGAAGAAGGCGACTGCGGCGTCGTAGTCCTCAACCTCGACCACGATGCGCAACTGGCGTACTGTGCCTGGGCGGCTGTCTGTCATTGGCCCAGCCTACCGGGTTGCCGCTACGCCTTGGACTGGCCGACCTCGATGAGGTGTCCATCCGGATCACGGATGTAGCAACGGATCTCGGTCTCGCGCTCGATGGGTGGAGTGAGGAATTCGGCGCCAAGGGCCGACCAGCGCTCGTACACGTCAGCGATGTCAGCGACGCGAATGTTCAGGAAGCTACTCGTACGGTCAGGGTCCGGCGGAGTTTCGAGGGTCACTTCGGGCTTGTCGGGCGTCGGTCCACCGCCGGTGTTGATGATGATCCAGGAGTTGGCCAGTCGCACGACCGACGGGTACCCGTCCACGACGGTTTCCCCGCCCAGTACGTCTGTGTAGAACTCCCGCGACCGGCCCACATCGTTGGACACCACGAAATGCGTCAACACAATCCCCTTCTCGGGGCGAGGCGATGTGCCCACCGCAGTCTCCTCACTACGTTGCGTCTACACCACAAGCCTAGGACAGGACCGTCGTCGGGCTCCCGGACTCACCCATCCGCCGCCCATCCGGGGACACGGCGGGCCGTGGCCGGCGGCCAGGCGGGCGCTATCCGCGCCAGACGGAAGCGACATGACGCCCGCAGGCGCCGAGGGCGGAAGTCCCGTGGAAAATCTTCTGGCCTAGCGTCGGATCCGGGGCGAGTCGTTCGTAGAACAGGTGCGAAGCGGCTGGAGGAGCCGCCAGGACAAGGGAGTGATGGATGACGCAGTACTTGATCTCGTTCGATGACGGCGCGATGGACCACATCCCCGACGAGGACATGCCGGACGTGGGCAAGGCTGCGCACGCGGTGGTCCAGGAGGCCGTGAACGCCGGTGTGTTCGTGTTCGGCGCCGGCCTGGAAAGGCAGAGGGCGATCGTCGTGGCCACCGACGGGATGGTCACCGACGGCCCTTACCCGGAGACCAAGGAGGTCGTTGGCGGGTTCGTGGTCGTCGACGTTGCCGCACGCGAGGAGGCGCTGGCGTGGGCTGCCAAGTTCGCCGTCGCCTGCCGCTGTGCGCAAGAGGTCCGGCAGCTCATGCCCGACCCTGAAACAGATGAAATGCTCCGCCAGGCTGACAGGCGATGATGACGTCCCGACGACGTCTGATCGGGGACGACCTGCCACGTTAGGGCCTGTTTCCAAAGTGGGTTCGAGGCCTGCATGCGCGGTTGAGCTGGACCGGCGTGTCGGTGATCGCAAAGTAGTGAGGTCTCCGGAAGATGGTTTTTCGATCAAGAAAACCCATTTGCCCGGAGACCTCATGGACACGGTACCGGTCAGCGCTCGCTCAGACCTCACCGACTGGCAGTGGGCCGTACTGGAACCGTTGCTGCCCATGCCGAAGGGCCCCAAGACGGGCCGGCCACCGAAGTGGACCAAGCGGCAACTCATCAACGGCATCCGGTGGCGCATCCGGGCCGGCACCCCGTGGCGCGACGTTCCGGAACGTAATGATGCTAGGTCCCCTGGCAGATCGTGTACGGCATGTTCCGCCGCTGGCAACGCGGCGGCGTGTGGCGCCTCGTCCTGTCCCGGCTACAGGCCCTCGCGGACGCGGCCGGTCAGATCGTCTGGGACGTGTCGGTGGACTCCGCCATCTCCCGGGCCCACCAGCACGCCGCCGGGGCTCGAAAAAGGGGGACCTGCAAAAGGAACCGCCCAGCACACCGGGCGCTATCGAACGTAACGATCATGCGTTAGGCAAGTCACGCGGCGGGTGGACCACCAAGACACACCTCGCCTGCGAGCAGGGACAGAAAGCCCTCTCGGTGATCATCACGGCCGGGCAGCGCGGCGACAGCCCACAGTTCATCCCAGTGCTGAAGGCCATCAACGTGCCCCGCCTCGGACCAGGACGACCACGCCGCCGGCCCGATCGCATGCTGGCTGACAAGGCCTACAGCTCCAAGGCCAACCGGGACTACCTACGCTGCCACGACATCAAGGCCACCATCCCAATCAAGACCGACCAGGCCGCGAACCGACGGAAGAAAGGGGGCCGCCGGCGGACGACCCCCCACCTTCGAACCCGACATCTACAAACAACGCCACGCCGTCGAGTGCGGCATCGACCGCCTCAAACGCAACCGCGCCGTCGCCACCCGCTTCGACAAACTCGCCGTCCGATTCGAAGACACCGTCCACATAGCAGTGATCAACGAGTGGCTCCTACCCGACTTATGAAACAGGCCCAGGGTCCACTGTCCGAAATCCTCGGGGCACCCCGTCGGCCAACGCCATTCAGCGGCATGAGTCCGGCGTGCGACACGAGATTCTCCTCATCGAAGACCGCGCTGTCACCACGCCAGGCATGAGATCCTTGCACCGAGAGTGCCTCTCCGAGTCGAATTGATCGTGTTCTACGCAAACCCGATCATCCCAGCTCAGAGGGCACTCTCACTGCATCCATACGGCGGTTCGGACATCACCCGACCAGGCAGGTCCACGGATTCAGGCTTAGCCCCAGCTCTACCGGATAACGCGATAGTCGACCAGCAGATAACCGTTCGGTGAGACCTCGCTTCGGATCGACTTGAGCCGAATCGATGGCAAGCCGTCGAGGAGCCGCCGTCCGCGGCCGACGATCCTCGGCGCTATCACGAGCCTGAGTTCGTCGACAACGTCGGCGGCGAGCAGCGCCTGCGCGACCGAGATACTTGCGTGGACGCCGACATCGCCTCCGGACTGCTGCATGAGATCCCGAACGAACTCGACCAGCCCTCCGTCGATGGCCGTCGCATTGGCCCAATCTCGGTCAAGGGGCGTCGATGTCGCGACATACTTCGTGACCCCGTTGATGAATGTCGCGAATGGCTGGATCTCGCTGCTCGGCCAGAACTGCGCCCACTCGGTGTAACTCCGGCGGCCGAGAATGACCGCGTCCTGTGTCGCGATCACAGCGGCAAGGTTGGCGTCCAGCGCGTCGTCCCAGTCTGCGAAGAAACTATCTGGGTCCTCGGCAACCCCGTCGAGGGACAACAACTCGTACACGACGATCTTTCGCACGCCTACACCTCCGATTGGTCTCGATGGTATTTGTTGACTGATCAAGCCGCCCGCGCCTGTCGTCTCGTGTGCGTATTGGCTCGGTGGAGCCCGGCTCCCCGCTCGGCGCCTTCGTCGGACGCTCGCACCACAGTGGACTGTCTGCATGACGTGGCCGGTCGAGCTGTCGTTTCTCATGCGAGAGACGTTACGCCAGGGGTCTGACACTTTCATCACACCTCTGCCGACCTGCTCAAATCGCAGCGCCCGGGCCGGACCGGCCCCCGGCTCACCTTGCCCACCCTCGCTTCGTCCACAGTGGATGATCACTCAACTCACCTCTCAATGTGTCTTGCCTGTGAGCATCGACACGCATAGAATGGACACGTGTTCGGAGTTTCGGTTGACGCGCTGGACGACTCGGCAGCCTCCGGTGAGGCCGCGGAGCGGGTGCCGGTGCTGCTGCCGGACGGGTTGGCCGAAATGCCGCCGGGCCCGGGGCTGGCGGCAGTGTTGGAGTCGATCGACACTGCGGAGTGTTCGTCGGCGGATGTGTTCACCGCGTTGCGGGCGCAGGCCCGGCAGGTGGCGCATGATCAGGCCCGCTTGTTGGTGATGATGTTGGAGGCCGCCTACGCGGAACGGGCCGACGCGGTGCGGGTGGTGCGTCGGGGTGGTGTGCCGGACGGGCCGTTGGACGCGGCCGGTCTGGCCCGGGTGCGGGAGTTGGACGACTTCTGTGCTGATCAGATCGCGTTCACGTTGCACCGGTCGCAGTTCTCCACCGCCGAGGACGTGTTCCTGGCCAAAGACCTGTGTGAACGCCTCCCGCTGGTGTTCGAGCGGCTCTCAGCCGGGCGGATCGACCTGCCCCGAGCGAAAGTGTTCAGCAGTTGTCTGACCGATGTCGACGACGGTATGGCCCGCAGGCTGGCCGCCGAACTGATCGACAAAGCCGAACGGTGGGACCCGGCACTACTACGGGAACGGTTGAGCTACCGGGTCCGCCGCGACGACCCGGACCGGGCCCGCCGCCGCCAAGCCGCGGCAGTGACCGACCGGCGCGTCTACGTGCAGCCCCACACCGACGGCACCGCCGAACTGGCCGGCACCAACCTGCCCCCCGACCGGGCGTTGGCGGCCTACAACCGCATCGACCGCATCGCCCGCGCCGCGAAAAGTGTCGGCGACACCCGCACCCTCGGCCAACTCCGCGCCGACACGATGCTCGACCTGCTGTCCGGACGGCCGTTTCACACCATCCCCAGCCTGGACGACTTCACCGCCGAAGCCGACCAAGCCGCCCGCAACCTCGGCCTGACCCCCAACCACCCCGACCACCCGAACGACCCGCCGACACCCCGCCACCGCAAAGGCCGCCTCCAACCCCGCACCCGCAAACCCCCCGGCAACCCCCGCGGCCGCGGCGTCATCACCCCCACCCCCACCGGACCCCGACCCACCCACCACAAACACCACAACCACGACGACCACGACGACCACGACAACGGACACAGCCGGGCAACACAGATCCGACCCACCAACCACAGCAACAGCAACCCTGTCCCGCAGAGCAACGCCAACCCCGACCCCGGCGCCAGCCCCGACCCCGGTGCCGGCCCCAACACGGACAACCATTGGCACCACCACACCACGCCCGAACGCCAACAACGACACCAACGGCGCTGGCGATGGGGTGAGACCGAACCCGGACGGTGAAGAACTGTCCGACCACGACCACCTCGGCCGCTACCTCCCCGCCGACCACGACCCCATCGGCACCGCCACCCTCCACCCCACAACGACCCCGACTGGGACACCGGTGCCGGTGTCGACTGGGACCTCGACGACGACCGGACACACTCCACGATGACCGAGACCGTCGACGATAGACTGGGATCTCGACCCTGACTGTGACGCGGCTACCCGACCAATCGAGCACGACCCGGACCAGCAACCGACAACTCGCAGCGACGACCTCAACAATCGACCAACCAGACCAGCCGGAACCAACGACAAAAACCGAGCCAAACACAAGCCGGACAAACCCCAACCACGACCGCCGACACGACCACCCGCGACGCCGGCGCCATCCTCGCCGTTCATCGGTCACGGCGACCCCGACACCATCCCCGTCGCCAGCGACGACCCGCGCATGTGCGTATGCGGCGGTATCCAACCCGCACCCCGACGCGGCGTCGTCGACATCCAAATCCAACTCTCCACACTCATGGCCCTCAACGACAACCCCGGCTTCGTCCCCGGCTGGGGACCCATCCTCGCCGACATCGCCCGTCAAGTAGCCCACGATCGCGACACCAACCCCCAATGGAAATACTCCATCACCGACGAAAACGGCCTCCTCCTCCACCACGGCCACATCAAACGCCGACCCACCACCACCGAAGAGAACTTCGTCAAAGCCCGCGACAAAACCTGCCGCGCCCCCGGCTGCCGACACCCCGCCACCACCTGCGACACCGACCACCGCCAAACCTGGGCCGACCACGGCCCCTCCCACCGCGCCAACCTCGAATCCGCCTGCCGACACCACCACCGACTCCGACACGAACACGGCTACCACATCACCCACCTCCCCGACGGAACGTTCCTCTGGCAAGCCCCCAACGGACACACCTACCGAGTACCCCCCGACGCCACCCTCCACCTCACCACCGAAGACAACGAAACCGCACTCACCGAAGCCCTCATCCAATACCTCATCCACCACCCCCACACCCACCCCGAAAACGACACCGCACAACCAGACCAAGCCCAACCACTGTGGTGAATACGTCAACGGATCATGGCCACCATGACTCCCGCCCTGCGTAAGCAGATTGCGCCCTACCTGCGAGTTGGGAACAAGGCAGCAACGCACCCCGTGCAACACGCGCGTAGTGTCAATCCCCAAGAATCCCTGGAGGACTCCACTATGCTGCCGCGGAGGCACCTCCTGACTTCCACAATGAAACGAGCGGTGGGTGCCGCTGGAGGCGTCGAAGAACTCTCGAACCTATGTCGCCCAAAACTCGGCCCGCCTCGACCAAGCCTTCTGAGCAAGTCAGCCCTGCTCGGCCCGCACCCATCGCCCGCACCGGACCTAGGGCTGTTTCATAAGTGGTGGTCGGCACGTGGGTTTGCGGATCCCGGGCTGCGCGGCGTGTCGCTGCTCGTAAACAGTGAGGTCTCCGGTAAATGGATTTCGACCAAGAAACACCATTCGTCCCGGAGACCTCGTGGATACAGTACCGGTTACCCGTCGTGCGGACCTCACCGACGAGCTGTGGGACGTGTTGGAGTCGCTGCTGCCGCGTGGAAAGAAACCTGGTCGGCCGCCGAAGTGGACCAAGCGCCAGTCGATCGACGGCATCCGGTGGCGGGTTCGGACCGGCGCGCCATGGCGTGACATGCCGGCCGTGTATGGGCCATGGCAGACGGTGTATGGCCTGTTTCGCCGGTGGCAGCGTTCCGGGGTGTGGAGGAAAATCCTGTCCCGCTTGCAAGCCATCGCCGACGCTGCCGGAATGATCGGGTGGGACGTGTCCGTGGACTCCACGGTCGCCCGGGCCCATCAGCACGCCGCGGGGGCTCGAAAAAGGGGGAACTGCAGAAGGAACCGCCGGGTGGAGTCGGGGCTACCGAACCTAACGATCACGCGCTGGGACGGTCGCGGGGCGGGTTGACCACCAAAACACATTTGGCCTGTGAGCAGGGCCAGAAGGCCCTCGCCCTCGTGATCACCGCCGGACAACGCGGCGACAGCCCGCAGTTCACCACAGTGCTGGAAGCCATCAGCGTGCCGCGCGTCGGGCCAGGACGCCCACGTCGCACACCCGACCGGGTCCTGGCCGACAAGGCGTACAGCTCCAAGGCCAACCGGGCCTACCTACGCCGACGCGGCATCAAGGCCACCATCCCCAGCAAGACCGACCAGGACGCCAACCGACGGAAGAAGGGAGCCGCCGGCGGGCGACCCCCAACCTTCGAACCCGAGATCTACAAGCAACGCCACGCCGTCGAGTGCGGCATCAACCGCCTCAAACGCAACCGCGCCGTAGCCACCCGATACGACAAACTCGCCGTCCGCTACGAAGCCACCCTCCACATAGCACTCATCAACGAATGGCTCCTACCGAACTTATGAAACAGGCCCTAGAGCAAGACTTGTGGCAGCGGTCGACGACGCGGGTCTGCGGATCGACCTGAACAGGCAGGCGGACGGTGCCCCGGGGATCGGGCTGCGACTAAGCCCGGTCCCCGAACCCGGCCGGATCCCGCAACCACTGATCGCCCAGCGGAGGCGGGAGCCGGTCGCGGCGACTGTGCCCGCTCATCAGGCAGAGGCGGATGCTCCGCTCCGAGTCCTCGCTCGTAGGCGACCTTTGCCCAGGGCACCCCGAGATCACGAGGACTGATTACGTCAGGGCCCGCTGGAAGATGAGGCAGTAGTCGCCGGTGATGCCCTCGGGTTGCTCATCCCAGCACAGGAAGGTTTCCTGTTTCAGGACCAGGTGACGGGAAACCACCCGGGCCACGTCCCAGGCCAGCGGCGTGATGGTTTCGCGGGTCTCGATGTTGCCCACCACGATGGCCGCATGCCCGCCCGGCCGTAGCAACTCGGCGACCTGCCGGAAGATGTCACCCAGTTCCTTGAGGTATCGGCCGTAGTCAGCGTCGAGCGTCTCGTAGGCGTTGAGCGGATTCTCCGGATGATCGAGCGCCGTCATGTACGGGGGTGAAGTCATACACAGGTCCACCGGCCCGGATACGAGCGACGTGAGTTCGCGGGCATCGCCGTCGATGAGCCGTGCGGTCCCGGTCAGCCGTTCCCGGATGATATCCGCGTGCAGCGGCAGCAGTTCGACGCCGATCGCGGACCGGCCCATGCGTTGCGCCACAACCAGCGTCGTACCGTAGCCGGCGAACGGATCGAGAACGACGTCTCCGGGCTGGGTGTACTCCTCCAGTACCGTCGCGACGAGGGACTCCGGGAAGTGCACGTCGTCGTCGCCACCGGCGGGACGCTCGTCCTGCAACTCTGCGAAGTTCAATGACAGCCATGGCTTCATGGTTTCTGACCGTACGGGCATATGACGCCGATCCGGTCACCGGTACCCTCCGGCGCGCCGCGGATCACTGCCCGGACGCGCCTCCCCGATGCAGCGGGGCCGGCGGGTGGCCTTCCGCACCCGCCGGCCCGCCGGTCGCGACGTCCGTCCTGCACCGCTACCGCTTCGGCACCTGCGCGATTCGCGGCTGCACTGCCGCAAATGTCAGGTCCGCCTTCATGGCCTGGTAGGCCCGCTTCGGCTGGTAGTTCTCGTCATAGATGTTCGCCATTCCCTCTGGCGGGTCCTTGAACCAGCCGGGGATCCAGGAATGCCGGTCGGTGAACCCCCACACCGTGAACGACAGGCAGTGGCGGTTGGACAGGCACGCCTGCAGGAGCGCGCTGTAGTTGGCGGCGGACGCCTGCAACCGGGGGTTGATCTCGTTCGAGTCACCGGCCAGCACACCTGGGGTCAGCTGGCTACGTACGTCCACTTCGGTGAACGCGGTGGCCAGGCCGAGGTCGGTGAATCGCTTGAGCGCGGACGAGACACTCAGCGCGTCGTAGTTGCCGTACTGGGTGCCCAGGTGCCCCTGGCTGCCGACGCCGTCGATCGGCACACCCTGGGCGCGAAGCTGCTTGGCCAGCTTGTACACGAAGTACGTCTTGTCCGAATCACCTTCGTTGCCGAACGCTTCGATGTTGTAGTCGTTGTAGAACAACAGCGCGGACGGGTCGGCGGCACGGGCCCACCGGAACGCGTCGGCGATGTAGTCAGGACCGAGATGTTCGGCCCAGAATCCCTTGTAGTGGATGGCCGGCGGGTTGTCCCACGGGTCACTCGCCGCCTCGTTCACCACGTCCCACTGCCAGATCTTGCCCTTGAAATGCTTGACGACGTCGGTGATGTGCTTGCGCAACAGTTGCCGCAACTGGTCGGTACTGATGGTGCCGGCCGCCACGCCGTCGGTGAGCCAGGTCGGCAACTGGTTGTGCCAGACCAGCACATGGCCCCGTACCCGCTGGTGGTTGGCCCGGGCGAACTCGACGAGTTGGTCGGCCGGACCCCAGTTGTACGTGCCCTGGGTCGGTTCGAGCACCTCCCACTTCATGACGTTCTCCGCGGTTACCGTGGAGAACTCGTTCGCGACCAGTCGACGGTACTGAGGGTCGGCGCTGTCATCGAGCGCGGCCATGTCCACCGCCGTGCCGATGTACAGACCGTGGCGCTTACCAAGATCCCGCAGGCTCTGGTCGGCGGATGGGCTGCTCGTGTGGGAACCTTGGGTGTTGTTGCCAGCGGTAGCCGGCAGCACGCTGATCACACCCAGGGTTGCCGCAGCGACCGCGGTGATGCCCACGGCGAGGGACCATTTCGTCTTCATCGGCTTCTTTCTTCGGGAGGGACGGCCTTGGAGAAATTATCGATAACTTTCGAGACGCTTTCGCTACGCTAGGCGGTACATAAGGAGGCGTCAATACTGGATTGTTCGCAGTGCTCGACTCCACTAGGTTGGGGCGAACCAGCGGACCGAAAGTTTCGACCCAGCCCGTACCGTCGAGTCCTCCGCCCGCGCCATCCCGATCCGACTTGACCCTCACGCAACGGGAGGGAGGAGGCTGGTCATCGGAAGGAGGAGCCATGGCCCACACGGTTGGTACCGTGGCCGGTCTCGCCGGGGTGACCGTGCGGACGCTGCACCATTACGACGAGATCGGCCTGCTGTCACCCAGTGACCGGTCGCCCAGCGGTTACCGCCGCTACGACGATCGGGACCTGCAACGGCTACAGCAGATCCTGTACTACCGGGAGCTCGGCTTCTCGCTGGAAGAGATCGCGACCATCCTGGCCGAGCCGACATCCGACGCCATGGCGCATCTGCGCCGCCAGCACGAGCTGTTGACCGGGCGGATCAGGCGTCTGCGGGAGATGGTCACCGCGATCGAGTTTGCGATGGAGGCACAGAAGATGGGCATAGCGCTGAGCCCGGAGGAACGCTTCGAGGTCTTCGGCGACGTCGACCCGGATGACTACGCCGAGGAGGTCGAGCAGCGCTGGGGCGACACCTTCGCCTACCGGGAATCGCAGCGGCGTACCTCGCGGTACACCAAGGAGGACTGGCAGCGCATCAAGGCCGAATCAGAGGACTGGAATCGTCGGTTTGTCGAGGTGATGCGGTTGGGACTCCCGGCCGAGTCGCCCGAGGCCAAGGAATTGGCGGAAGAGCATCGCCAGCACATCAGCCGGTGGTTCTACGAATGCTCGTACGAGGTTCATACCGGCCTCGCCGACATGTACCTCGCGGACGAGCGCTTCACCGCCACGTACGAGAACATCCATCCCGGGATGGCCCGGTACCTGCACGACGCGATCCACGCGAACGCGGTGGACCGCGCCTGACCGTCCGCCGGGAGGCATACTCGACCAGTGACCCCCGTGCTCTGGTTCGTCGGTGTCTGCACGACGCAGTCCCTGGTCAACGAGGCGTTCCCGCTCTGGATGGCGGACCTGGGTCGCCGTGTCCACCTGGTCGGCCGCGACCTACCGTTGGACGCGCCGGCCGAGTCCTACCGGAGCCTGGTAACCGAACTTCCACGAACGACAGTGTGGTGGGCGCTGTCATCACGTCACACAAGTGGCCCTGGTGCGTGCGGCCGGTGACCTCATCGACCGTATGGATCCACTGGCCGCCGAATGTGGTGAGGTGAACGCGCTGCGGCGGGAGGGCGGAGCGCTGGCCGGATTCGCACGAGATCCTGTCTCGGTCGGTCGGGTGGTTGACGAGATCTGGCCTGAGGGTGATCACGTCGTGTGTCTCGGCGCCGGCGGCACCGCGATCGCCCTGGGCCGCCACCTGCTGGCCCGCCCGGCCGCGCCGAACCGGTTGACCTTCACCGACCGGATCGGCATGGCCGGCGAGCATCTGCGTGCGGTGCTCGGCCGTGGGCCAGCTCCCGCGGCGTCCGACTCGATGTGCACATCGGCGAAGGGCCGTGGGACCACCTTGTCCCACAGCGTCCACATCAGACACTCGTGGTGAACGCCACCGGCTTGGGTAAGGACAGGCCGGGAAGTCCACTGTCGACAGACGTTGACTTCCCAGCCGGTACCGTGATCTGGGAGCTGAACTACCGCGGCGACCTCACGATGCTTCGTCAGGCTCGCCGTTGCAAGGCTCAGGTATTCGACGGGTGGCAGTTGTTCTGCCACGGTTGGGCGGCCGCGCTGGCGCCCATCCTCGATCTCACTGACGAGGTGGGCACCGCGCGCCGCTTCGCGGACCTGGCCGCCGCCCTGCGGGAACGCTGACGGTTACGTGCTCAGGCGCCGACAGTGCAGAGGGTGTCGATAGCTGCGGCGTGGTCGGCGACCCGGGACATGAGATCATCCGGCATGCCGCTACCGTCGAGTGCCTCGAGCATGACGCTGTAGTCGTCGGCCAGCGCGGTCATCGCATCACGTACCTTGCTGTTGTTCGCCTTGCTGGCCGCGTTCCTGAGTCCATTGATCGTGTCCTCGACCATCGCCCGAGTGGCCTCGGCGTCGCGTCCGTCGCCGATGTCCGCGTTCCTGGATGGATCGTTCGGCTGGGAGCCCCACACGGTCCGACTTCTGCCGACGTCGACCGGTTCTTCCCTGTTAGTCGAATTGCATGAATGCGAAGCCATCGCCATAGCGCCCGTCTTTCGCGGCATGCCGTGCCGGCAACAATGGGGCCGCCACCGTAGCCTGAAAGGCATGACGTTCGATACGTGGGCGATGGGCGACGGCTACGAGGCCTACCTGGGTTCTCCGCCAACGTCTGCGCACCGGCGCGGACGGCTCGATCCAGCTCACCGCCAAAGCCTGGGCAGTCAAGGGACAGCCGGTCGACTGACATCGCCCGTAGCGGTGAGCAGAGCCCGCGCGAACGGGTTCAGCTCCAGATCGGACAGTGCGTCCGGCCCGAACCAGCCCAGATCGGTAAGCTCATGTCCGTCGGGAAGCGGTACGCCAGCCACGATGCTCCCTTCGTACACGGCCGTGACATAGGCGACCCGGTCCCCGTTCGGATAGGTCACCTCGTAGTCCGGACCACCGACGACGTCCACCAACCGCAACGATCCGACCTCTACTCCGATTTCCTCGCGAACCTCCCGGGCCGCGGCCTCCAACGGTGTCTCGCCAGGATCCATGCCGCCGCCGAGAATGGCCCAGCCGTGAAAGGGACCTGCCGGGCGAACGAGCAGCAACCCGCCGGTACGGTTTCTCAGTAGTACCGACACCGACGGCAAGAGCAGCAGTTCGTGCCCGACGTGCTTCCTCAACTGCGCGACATGCTCGGAGATAGCCACATCGATAGGCTAGGCCATCACCCGACGAGCGGAAGGAAGACGTCATGTCTACAGGGCCGCAACCACAGGTGCACGCGTGGCACATCGAAGACCGGGAGTACGCCCGGCAGGAGTCACGCAGGGGCCGGCGGCACGCCTACCCCATCCGCGCGTGATGCCAGCGCGCTGAAGTTCCGCGTCATCATGGTGGCTGACGCCAACGCGGCCCGGCGCGACCAGGACCACAACGCCACGCTCTACACGATCTACCGCACCTTCGGGGATGTGCGAACCACGGAAGAGGTGCTGGACCTGCTCGCCGCCGGCACAGGACCGAAGAACGAATAACGACTTCCCTTCATGTACCGGCATTGCATATCATGACACTCGGGGCTGCGCCCCCGCCTCCGAACGCACAGCCAGTCGGGGCGACGATGCCAGTGCCAGTGGGGGGAGCAGACCGTGCGGTACCGCACCACGGTGATCATTCCCCAGACGCTGCATGAGGTGATTCTGGTGTCTTCGGTAGTTCCCGGAGCCAGCTGCGCGGCCGGCACCGGACGTCCCTGACGAAACGGCGTTTCCTGCCTTCGTCTCAATCGCGCTGTCCTGTTCGGAATCCCTGAAGGGGCCACCGGCCATGCGCCAGCACACCACCGATCAACTGGAACGCGTCCGCAATCTCGGCATCCTCGCGCACGTCGATGCCGGCAAGACCACCACCACCGAACGGATCCTGTACGTCACCGGCGCCACCTACAAGCGTGGCGAGGTGCACGACGGGACGACCGTCACCGATTTCGATCCGCAGGAGCGCAACCGTGGCATCACCATCTTCGCCGCCGCCGTCAGCTGCACCTGGGACGGACATCGGATCAACCTGATCGACACGCCGGGCCACGTCGACTTCTCCGACGAGGTGGAACGGTCGCTGCGGGTCCTCGACGGTGCCGTCGCCGTGTTCGATGGCGTCGCCGGCGTGGAGACGCAGAGCGAAACGGTCTGGCGCCAGGCTGACCGGTACGGCGTGCCACGGATCGCGTTTGTCAACAAGTTGGACCGCGCCGGCGCCGACCTCGACGCCGCGGTCGAGTCGATCCGTCAACGGTTGCACGTCATGCCGTTGGTCGTACAGCTGCCCATCGGCCGTGAGGAGAGCTTCACCGGCGTGGTCGATCTGGTCTGGATGCGGTCACTGATCTGGCACCAGGGCAGGTACGAGGAAGGCCCCGTGCCGGCCGGCCTGATCGACGAGGCGCACCGGCGGCGGCGACTGCTCGAAGAGTCGGTGGCGCAGGGGCACCCCGACGCGCTGGAAGCGTTCTGCGCCGGACCTGAAATCCCGGCGCAGACGCTGACCGCCGCGCTGCGCGACCTCACTCTCAGCGGCGAGGGTGTGGTGGTGCTGTGCGGTTCGGCCTATCGCGATCGTGGCATCGAGCCGTTGCTGGACGCCGTCGTGGCCTACCTACCGTCCCCCCTGGACGTACCGGCGGTCAGCGGTCTGGTCGGCGGCGCCGTCGACGGGACGGTCGAACAGCGGGCAGCCGATCCGTCCGCCCCGTTTGCCGGCCTGGTGTTCAAGGTGAGCTCGACCTCCACCGGACGGTTGACCTACCTGCGCGTCTATTCGGGAACCTTGGAGAAGGGGGACACAGTGGTCGACGCCGGTACGCGGCGCACCGAACGGGTCAGCCGGATCCTGCGGGTCCAGGCGGACCGGCACACCGAAACCGACCGCGCGATCGCTGGCGACATCGTCGCGCTGGTCGGGCTCAAGGCAGCCCGTACCGGCACCACGTTGTGCACCCCCGGTGCGGCGCTTGTGCTGGAACCTCCACAAGCGACGGACCCGGTGGTGTCGGTCGCGGTCGAGGCGCGCAACCGCGTCGACGTCGACCGGTTGGCGTCCGCGCTGGCCCGGCTGGCTGATGAGGACCCGTCCCTGGTTGTCCGGACGGATCCCGAAACCGGTCAGACCCTGCTGTCCGGCATGGGCGAACTGCACCTTGACATCGCGGTGGAGAAGGTGCGGCAAACCCACGGCCTGGACATCTCGGTCGGCCGACCGCAGGTGTCCTACCGGGAGACCGTGGTGCAGGGCGTGTCCGGCCTGCTGTACCGGCATGTCAAACAGGAGGGAGGCGCCGGCCAGTACGCCCATGTAATGCTCGACGTCGCCCCGCTGGCGGCCGGGGATGGGCCGGAAGGAGAGGACTTCACCTTCAGCTCGACAGTGGTCGGTGGCCGGGTACCCCGCGAGTACGTGAAAGCGGTCGAAGCGGGTTGCCGGGACGCCATCACCGAAGGGCCGCTCGGCGGCCACCCGGTCGTCGGCCTGCGAGTCACATTGACTGACGGTGCCACGCATTCGAAGGACTCTTCGGAGCTGGCATTCCGTACCGCGGGCAAACTCGCCCTGCGGGAAGCATTGCGCGCCAGCGTGATGGCCCTGCTGGAGCCGATGGTCGAGGTCACGGTGACCGCAACGGTGCCCTTGGCCGAGCTGTTCGGTTATGCGAGCCAGCTGCGCAGCCGGACCCACGGCCGGGGCACCTTCAGTACCCGAGCTGTCGGCTACGCCCTTATCCGGTAGGCGCCGGCCTCGCCGACATGGTTGGTGTGGAATCACCGTGGAGACGACGGCTCCAAAACCTCCACAGCGCCGCACCTCGACAGCGCCGCACCTCGACAGCGCCGTCGGAGTCGAGCGACCCGTTTAGTCGCTCTTGTGCCTCCGTTGTTGGCGCAATCGGGACGGATGCGGTCAGAGCAGTAGTGCGCCGACACTCGCCGCGAGCACCAGGACGGCGGTCACAGCACCGGTGAGCACGAATCGCGCCCAGCTGATCGCGACACCGGCGGAGCGGCATCGCTCGGCCCACAGCAGCGTGGCCAGCGAGGCCCACGGGGTGATCAGCGGGCCCACATTCGTACCGATCAGCAGGCCGAGCAACTGGTCGTGGTTGGCCACCGGCACCACAGCCTCCCCGGCCACATACACCGGAAGGTTGTTGAGCACATTGGACAGAACACCGCCGGTGGCGGCGGCCCGCGCGACACCGCCAGCACCAGGGTCCGTCCCGATCAGCGCAGTCATCCAGTCGGACAGACCGTGGCGTCCCACCGTGTCGACGACGAGGAACAGGCCGGTCACGAACACCAGCAGCCGCCACGGCAGCAGCCGCCAGGCCAGCTGCCGGCGATCCCAGATCAGGAAGGCGAAGACCAGCACCGCGGCACAGGCCGGAGCCATCCAGTAGATGCTGATGCCAACCAGAATGCCCAGAATGAACACCGCACATGCGACGGCCGCCACCCTCAGCAGTCGCCGATCTCGGGCCAGGAACGGTGCCGGCGGCGTGTACCGGCGCGGGTTGCGACGCCAGTAGAACAGCCAGAGACACCCGGCCACCACCAGCAGCGCGGCCACCTGCGGCAGGACCATCCGGGCGGCGAAATCCAGCGGGCCGAGCTGGACCCGGGTCATGGCGAGCAGGTTGGTCAGGTTGGACACCGGCAGCAGAAGGCTCGCGGTGTTCGCCAGCCACACCGTGGTCATCGCGAGCGGCAGCGTGGGCACCCCGGCCCGTACGGCCGTGGCCAGCATCACCGGAGTGAGCAGGACCGCCGTGGTGTCGAGGTTGAGAAAGATCGTGGTCACGGCCGCGAAGCTGAGGCACAGCCCGAACAGGCCAACGTTGCTACCCCGGGCCAGGATGGTCACCCGGGCGGCGATGACGTCGAACACCTCGGCGGTCGCGGCGAGCTCGGCCAGCACGATGACGGCGCCGAGAAAGATCAGCAGCGGCAGGATCCGCACACCCGTGGCGCGTGCGTCCGCCCACGGCAGAAGGCCGGTCGCGACGGCGCCGCCACCAGCGAGCAGGAGAATGATCGCCAGCCAGTCCAGCGGGGCCAGTCCGGGCAAACCGCGCAGGTGCGGGCCGCGCCGGTGCTGCTGGGCGGGCGCTGGCGGGGAATCAACGACGTCCGACGTTTTGCCCCTCTTCACGACTGATCAACCTCGCACGACGACTGACCAGGGCACCGGTGTGTCGCATTGATGACAACCGTTGTTCTGGTCGAACAGGGCATTGCGGTGGTGCGTGCACGGACAGTACACGAGAGGATTCTCCTCGAATCCGCGACGGGGAGCGAGGACCACATGACACAAACGGCATCGGGGCTCACCGGGTCGGTGCAGCACATGTGCTTCGTCCCGGTCAATGGCGATTTTGTGCTGGTGGCGGCCCGGAACGCAGGGCTAGAACTGCTGGACCCGGACGACGGCACGACGCTGCGGGTCATCGCGGCGCAACGGACCGCGAATGCCGTCCACAGCCTGCCCGGCAGTGGGAACACAGGCACCCTGCTCGCGGGCGGCACCGACGGCGTCCTGTACGGATACGACCCGTCTGATGGGCGCCAGGTGCTGGCCCGGCTACTGGGCACCGGCGCTGTGAAGGATCTCGAGGCGTTCAGCACCAACGGGACACAGCGTGTCGCCGCGGTGCTGGACAGCGGGCTATACATCTGGACCTTGGCCGACGACACCGTGGTCCGGTTGGCCGACCCGCCCGACCTGGACCCGTCCCGCCTGTTCAAGGTGTGCGCCTATCCATGGGCTGGACGCCCGTGGTTGGTGTGCGCCTACACCGATGGCTATCTCGCCACCTGGGATATCGACAACAACGAGATCCCGCCGATTGTGCAGCACGCACATGACGGACCGATCTGGTCGTTGATCTCCGCGGTGGACGGTGACGGCGACCCGATCGTGGTCAGCGGCGGCTCCGACCGGCGGATGCGGGTGTGGGCGCCCAAGGATGGCGACGCGTTGCAGGAGCGTGGACAGTTCGCCGCGGACGGCACGATCCGGCGGTTGGGTCAGATCACCGACCGGGCCACGACGATGCTCGTCACCGCCTCGGCGACCGGCTCAGTTTCGTTGTGGCGCCTCGACGGCTCGCCCGACCGGCCGGAACTCGACATCAGCCGGCACCTGGGTGAAGCCTGGGCGCTGGCCTGCGTGAACACCAACGATGGTGTGCTCATCGCGTCCGGCGACATGAACGGTGCGGTCAACATCAAGCGGCTCAGCACCGCCCTGCTGACCGAGGACTCCGTGAGGGTGCTGTTCCAGTCGGACACAACGGTCTGGGCGGTAGCGCACGGCGACACGCCTGACGGGCCGTATCTGGCCTTCGCCGGGGTCGATCAGACCGTGAACGTCATCGACCCGGCCGGCAGCCACGAATCCCGGGCGTTGCGGCGGCACTCCAGCACCGTACGAGCCCTCGCGGCGGGCGGCGACCGCGATCGGCCGCACCTGATCAGTGGCGGCGCCGACCACAAGGTTCTCGACTGGGACCCACACTCCGGCCAGCTGCGAGCCGAATGCCCGATGGGCCACGAAGGCGAGGTGTGGGCGCTGGCTGTGTTCCGGGACAATGGCACGCTACATGTCGCGAGCGGCAGTGCCGATGGAACGGTACGGGTGATGCCACTGGACGTCGACGACGCCGCGACGAAGGTGCGGGTGCTCGCGAACGACTGCGGCGAGGTGAACACACTGGTCGTAGTACCGGTGGATGATGACATCCTTCTGGTGGTCGGCTCCGGCAAGGGGCTACGCGCCGTCTCAATGCGAACCGGCGTGAGCCGCAACCTGATCCTGCCCGGAATCAGCACCGCCTGCGGCGCCTGCGACTCTGGCCGCCAACTGGTGGTCGCCGCCCGCCAGGACGGCCGGGTCCAGCTGATCGATCCCGCCGCCGGGGCGACGGTGTCCACCTTCGCCGTGTCCTACGCATCCGGACAGGTGCGGGCGTTGGAGACCGTCCAGGTGGCCGGTACGACCTTTGTGGTGGGCGGCTGCGACGATGGCCGGATCGTCGTCTGGCACATCGACGGCACGCTTGTCAGCAACCCAATCCGCGGCGGGAACGCGGGCATCCGGTCGATGAATGTGGTCGACATCGCCCGCCCCACCGCAAGGCGCGGCGCCGAAGGAGGCAGCGCAAGCGCCCTCCAGTCCGCACTGATCACAGCGGGCCAGGACGGGACGGTCCGGCTGTGGCCAGTCACGGTGGACAGTCCGCTACGTTCGGGCGGCTCGGTCGGCCGCGGCGTGCGGCCAGCCTCCATCCTCCTGCAGGACCAGCCCACCGACCGCGACCACCTGGCCCGCGACCCGCTGGTCGAGACCCTCTACGACGCGCTCACGTCCCCAAACACCAAGCCACCGGTCGTCGTCGGGGTGCACGCGCCCTGGGGCCAGGGCAAGTCCAGCCTGCTTCGGCAACTACGTGGCCGAGTCGACCCCTGGACCCGACGGCTGGACACCGTCACCGGCTCGACCGTCGAGCTGCCAGCGACGCATGGCCTATTCGGCGTGCCAAAGCCTGGTAGCGCGCGCGGCGGCAACCAGAAGGTGCGCACCAGCCTGACCCGGGCCTGGGCCTGGCGACAGGTCCAACGCTCCGGCGACCACAACGCGCCGCTGGGCTACGAGATGCGCCCGCTGGACGCCAGCGGCGCCGGCGCGATCACGGTGTGGTTCAACCCGTGGATGTACGAACGCACAGACCAGATCTGGGCCGGGCTGACCCGGGAGATCCTGATCGCGGTCACCGAACGGCTACCCAAACCGGAGCGGGAGCGGCTGTGGTTCGACCTGAACCTGCGCCGCACCGACCCGTCTGCCATGCGCAGACGCATCCTGGCGAGCTACATCCCGCGTAGCCTGGGCGGCTTGCTCGTGGGCGCGCTGCTGCTGTTGACCGTCGCGGTTGCGGTCGTCTCCATGGCGGTGACGGCGGTGAACAGCGAGCGGGTGAGCGACCTGCTGGGTCCGACCGCGCTGGTCATGCTGACCGTGCTCGGCACGATCGCCCAACTCACGTCCGGGTCGTTCAAACACATCCACGGATGGGTTGCCCCCGACGAGCTCAACAGCACGGCTGGTCCTGAACACGCCTGGAAAGGCAGCGTCGATCCGCTCACCTCGACCGATCGAGGCTATCTCTACATGCTGCAGCACGATGTGGGCGAAGTGGTCGGGCTGGCCACCCGGCACGGTCCGCTCTACGTGTTTATCGACGACCTGGACCGCTGCGGGCCGGCCATCGTGGCTGACACTGTGGAGGCCATCAACCTGTTTCTGAACAAAGCCTTCGGCCAGTGCGTATTCGTAGTGGCCCTGGATCCGGCCACCGTCGCGGCACACCTGGAGACCGCCTTCAAGGGCATCAATGACAGAGCCGCCGAGGACGCGATGAGCTTCGGCCACCTGCGCCACACCGGTTGGCGGTTCATGGAAAAGATCATCGACCTGCCGATCCGGCTGCCCCGAGTGCCCGACGCCGCCCTCAGCAACTACCTCGACCGGCTACTCGACACCGGGCCTGCGCCCACCCCCGTTGCTGAGACGCCCAACCCGACACCTCGGCAACGTGGTCGCCGGGAGGGCCGGTCCGCATCCGGATCTGCGCCAGCTCGGTCTGCGTCGTCATCGTCCGCCTCTTCTTCGTCTGCCTCTTCGTCTGCGCCTGGGCCTGGGGTCGGGCCTGGGCCTGGGGTCGGGCCATCCACCGACCAAGCCACCGCGCCGCTGACCACTGTGGAGCTTGTCATCATGCCTGATCGGCCCACCACGGCCCGTAGCGTGGCGGCGATCGGTGAGTTGGAGGCGTTGCCCCCGGTTCGCGACGCTCTCCGTGCGGCCGTGCTGAGCCTACCCGGACGCAATCCGCGCCAGACCAAGGCTTTTGTCAACCTCTGGCGCTTCTACATGGTGCTCGACCACCGGATGGGCCTGTTCAGCCCCAGCATGCTGGCGATCGAACGGCACAGCATCGAGATGGCCCGGCTGGTCGAACTCATGGTCCGTTGGCCGTACCTGCTCGATCCCCTTGGCGAACTGACTGCCGACGGGCTCATTGACGGGTCCACCAACCTGGACCGGCTGCTGGATGCGTGCGATGGGGACGACGAGGTCTGGGCCGCGGTCGCCCAGCAAGCACGGCTCGACCATCACGACCGGTCGGTGCGGGGACTTCGCGATCTGCTGCTCAAAGCCACACCGAACCGTCTGGCTTTCACCACAATCGCCCGCCGCTACCTGTGAGCGGTTCACGCGCATCAGGCGGGCGGGCGGGCCGCAGGGGGGCAGCGGGCGGGTCAGCGGAGGCTGGTGTCGGTGCCGGCGCTGAGGGCAACGGCTTCCCAGCAGTAGCGGGCCACCACGGACCGGTACGGCCGGAACCGGTCGCCCAGGGGTTGCAGTTGTGCTGCGCTCGGCGCCGGATCGATCGACCAGGCAAGGCCGTATCCCTGTCGTATGCCCAGATCGTCGACCGGCCAGATATCCAGCCGCCGTAGCTCGAACATCAGGTACATCTCCGAAGTCCAACGACCGATACCGCGTACGGTCGACAGGCGCGAGATCATTTCCTCGTCGGAAATGCGGGCACCGCTGAGCATCACGGTGCCGTCCATCACCTTGGCGGCCAAGTCGTGCACCGAGGCCACCTTGTTGCGGGACAGGCCGGCGCCCCGCAACTGCTCGTCGGACAGTTCAGCAACGGCCTCAGGGACCAACGGTCCATCGACGAGTGCCCGCAACCGCCCATGGATCGCATGGGCCGCCGCGCCAGCAAGCTGCTGGTACGTGATCGCGCGTACCAGGGCACCGAACTGGCCGTCCGGATCACGCGGCCGGTAACGGATCGGTCCGGCGGCCCTGACCAGGCGAGCGACCACAGGATCGATCGCTGACACCGCTGCGATCGCGGTAGCCAGCGACACGCGATGCGATGCGCCACCGCTCATGGTGAGTCTCCCCCGTACGGCCTCGCTGACATCCTCTCAGGACAATCCGCACGGCGCCCGGATTCATCAGCGCCAACCGGCCTGCTCGTAGTTCCCACAATTCGCTTCGGGCCATCCTGTCGCTTCTGCCAATTCATATCGCTGGTGTCGCTGGTGTCGCTACCGTCGCTGCTGTCGGTCGGTCGCCCGAACCCGCGCCACCCCGCCCGCAGGTATGCTCCGATAGAGAAGTGCCGGGGCCGCGTAGTACGTCTGTCCGCCGCCGGGTCAGCACGGGAGTATCGGGTCCGTCCGGGTCGGGTGCGGCTCCGCCACGCGACATCGAGGCCGCGGGACGACTGCTGGACCGGGCGGATGGCGGCACGCTCGACCCGTTTGTGGTCCGGTGGGACAAGCGCCGCATCTACGCGCACGGTGGCCGCGCAGCGGTCGGCTTCGGCTTTCTCTACCGGGTGGGTCTCGCCACCGGTGACCCGATCGGCGATCCGGCCGCGTTCGACGAGTCGATCCGCAACTTCGTGCGCTACTGCCAACGGATGAGCCATCGGCCGGCCGCGCTCGGTCCCGGCCAGGCCACCTCCGAGATCTACCAACGCTATGGCCTCCAGGCGATGTACGTCGGAGACGAAGCGGTCATCGACACGCCACAGTTTACTTTGGAGGGTCGTAACCGGCGCAACGCGCGGCAGGCGGTGTCGCGCACACGGCGCGCAGGAATCACCACCGAGTTCCATCGCGAAGGCGACATCCAGGGGCGGCTTCGCGAGCAGCTGCGGGCCATTGCTGGCGATGAACCGGACCGTAGCTTCGCCATGGGCTTGGGCGGCCTGCTGTCGGGCGACTATCCCGACTGCCTGATCGTGGTCGCCCGAGACGGCTCTGGTCGCCCGCTCGGCCTGCAGCGTTACGTCGCGTGCCGACGCGGTGCGGCCCTGTCCCTCGACAGCATGCGGCGCGGTCCACAGGCACCCAACGGAATCAACGAGCGGATGATCGTGGACACGGTGGATTGGGGACGCGAGCGCGGCGTCAGCCAGGTCTCGCTCAACTTCGCCGCCTTCCGCAAGGTCCTCGACGGTTCGACCGCCGTGACCCGAAGAGAGAATGCCCGAAACTGGCTGTTGCGCCGGTTGGACGGCCGATTCAACATCCAGATGGACTCGCTACGACGCTTCGACGCCAAGTTCGGGCCGCGATGGGTGCCCCGCTACCTGATCTACAAGTCAGCATGGGACCTGCCGAGGATCGGCCTTGCCGCACTCTGCGCGGAAGGCCTGCTGCCGTTCGCGTCCAGAGCAGACGCCGCCGGCCGTCGTCAACTCACAAGCTTCCGGTCGCGGCGTCGGTCGACGCATTCATGAAGCCCTGGCCCGTTCTGAGCGAAGATGAAAGGATCGAGAATGGTCGCGCCACATTACCGGACCGTACGGGTTCGGGACCTCGACGTGTTCAATCGGGAAGCGGGCGACCGGGCCCAGCCGACCATTGTGTTGCTGCACGGTATGCCAACGAGCTCGTTCATGTTTGTCACCGGTGGTACGCCATACCCGCGGACGAAGGTCGGGGTGAGCCCACATCCTGATCACACTGCCTGACGGACGGTCACGATTGTGGACTCGCCGCCGCGGGTGTTGGGTCCGGTCCAGGGCAGGCTGGGGCCGAGTTCGTAGGGCCGGCCGTCGGGGTCGGATGACGCTGACGTCGCCGGTGGTCGGATCGAGCACGATCCGCCACTGTCCTTCATGGACACGGGCGTGATGATGGTACCGACATCATGCCGAGCAGGCGTCGTGAGCTTCTCGTTGGCGCAGGACAAAGCCTCGGTTCTGAACCTACAACGCAACGTCTCCGACAGTTCCCGTCTGGCACCGATCGCGAACGAGTGACACGTAACCTATGTGTCCGCTATCGCAGTCGGCGCACTCTGCGCGTTCGTCGCCACGCCAGTGGAATTACCGCCGTCAGTTCGCGCAGTCGCGCCAGCATCGGCGCGAACCAACGGGCTCAGCGACCTGCATTGCGCCCGATGAGACACAGCCTAAGCCACAGTCAAACCCGGACCATCTGTAAAGCAAGCTTTGTTTACGAGTTCATCTGCTGCATTGTCCGCCAGGCTGCCCGCCTTGTTGTCAAGGCGCTTGACTTCGTTTGATGGGGTGATCGCGAAGTACAAGATCGAGACCGCACTGCGGCCTGCTGGGGCCTGAGGTCCCAGACAGGCAATGGCGGCGACGGCGACGATTGAGGTTGAGGTCCGGTCAGGCTTGAGGTCTGCCAACAAGGGTGAGATATGCCAGGTGGCGTTGCCCGCCCCTCCTGGATTCGCGGTGCCGGCACCAATCTGCCGAAGGCGACTACCAGAGCGAAGCTGGTGCTCGTCCATTACCCACAATGCGAAGCCGAGGTTGTACGCGTGGTCGGCTTGGGCGTGCAAGTGAACTTCGCCCGGCACAGCGAGGTCGGCCGCCACCGTAGCTGGTCCAGGAAGGGGGTTTCCCGACGGACAGTCTCCCTCGAGGTAAGGCAGATCGCGATACGCGCTGTCCGGTTGGAGCGGCGACATGGAAACGAACCGGTCTTCGGACGGCTCGTGAGACAACCATTGCGCGACCAAATTCCAGGGGAACGACTCGTGGCGCCCTAGGCGAGCCCAGCGAGTATCAACCCATTTTTCGGGATTCAGAGGGTCTGGAACGGGGTCACCAACGCAGTATCCGCTAGCGCCGATAGTGCACTCTTTAGGAAGTCGACCAATTTCCGCATATCCGGTTCCCGGGCCGGGCCGGACATTATTGCCGATCTCCCCAATCGTTGTCGCTCGAAAACTGAGCCCATATATCTGCGAGCTTGGACAGGCATCAACCTTTAAGTCAGGCGGCTGTGCGGGTGCGACCAGTTGGATTGCTGAGATCGTTGCCGCCGGTATGGTAAGGCCAGCGACCACCGCAGCTAGAAGATCGGCCAGACCGAGGGTCTCAGACTTGCGCTGCTGACGATATCTGAGCGCATAGATGCATACAGCGGCAGCCAAGGACGCTGCGACGAGCCCGTCCAAAGCCAGGATTGGGCCTGACCCATAAAGGACACCGCCTCGAACCAGCCCAATTCGCAGAAGAAGAACAACGATAGCCAGGGCGGGTAGCACCGCCACTCTTGAAATCGCCCCACGTGCGCCCGTCGCAAACGCACCCGATCGTCCTCGCGGTTTGCGGGAGGGCCTCGCACGCGCGGGCATCGACGGCGGCTGGACAGCGGTGGACGGTTCAGCGTCGACCTTCATACCGTCAGCAACGATGACTCGCTGGCACCGATGCTGTGGCCATCGTCACTGGCACGTGACCCGACGTTCGGGTTTGCCGCCCACTACGGTGTCTTCACCTCGCTCGCTCCACATTTGACCGCGCGGCGTTCAGATTGACGGCCAAACGGTGACATACCGTTGACGTCGCCCCCTCAGCAACGAGAGGGGAGCAATGACGATGCGCGACGAAGAAGTAGAGATCCGGGCGGAAACAGTTGACCTGGCCGGACACCTGGTCGTCCCCGATGGCGCCCGGGCAATCGTGCTGTTTGTGCACGGCAGCGGCAGCAGCCGACACAGTCCGCGCAACCGTGCCGTCGCCGACGTACTCGTTCGGGCCGGCCTGGGTACGTTGCTGTTCGACCTTCTCACTGTGACCGAGGAGCCCGACCGTGCCAATGTGTTCGACATCCCGCTGCTGGCTCGGCGACTCATGGACACAACCGCGTGGCTTCGTGCCCAGCCGTGGAGTGACGATGCCGCCATCGGCTGGTTCGGCGCCAGCACCGGTGCCGGTGCAGCATTATGGGCCGCCGCCGAACCCGATGCCGTGGTGTCCGCCATCGTCTCCCGTGGAGGTCGCCCGGACCTGGCCGGACCGCGGCTCGCCGGCGTACGCGCACCGACGCTCCTCATTGTCGGTGGCCTGGATACGACCGTTCTGCAGCTCAATCGCGGCGCACAGGCCGAACTCACTGCCGTAAGTGAGTTGGCCGTGGTTCCCGGAGCGACACACTTGTTCGAGGAACCAGGCACGCTCGCCAAGGCGGCCGAGTTGGCTCGGGACTGGTTCCTCCAGTATCTGTAACAGTGCCACGCTTAGCGTGATCCGGACCGATTGCATGTCGCCGGTGACATACAACCCCACCGGATCACGTCACGGCAGTGCGCAACTGGTCGCCATCGCCTATCAGACCGGGTTGGTCAGCCGCCGTCCGTAGTAGCGGCACCAGCCGAGGTGCTGCGCGAATGCGCCTGGCGCCACAAGCGCAGCCGGTACTGCAACTGGGCCGCCGCGCGGGGAAACCTTGTCTGTGGATCGGCAACCCGGTGAAAGCCGCCGACAGCGCTGTCGGCGTCGAAGTACAGCGCGAACGCGACCTCGTTCTCGGGGTCCTCGATGAAGTCGAGCATGCGGTCCACATAGTACGGATTGTCGCCGCCACCGTGCCCGTCCGGCAGCCAGGTCAGCGCCCATTCCGGTACGGCCAGTCGCAGCCCACGCCTGTGCGCGAAGTCGGACCAGTGTCGCAGGCCATGATCGCCGGCATAGATGACCTGCCACGCGGCTTCGTGCCGGCGGGCGCGCTCGGCGTCGCTCGCATCAGGCGGGATCGGATAGGTACCTGGCACGGCGACGGAGTCATACGCGCTGATCCCGACTATGTCCACATAGGTCTCTCCAGGAAAGGCCCATTCCGCGGGGAAGTCCCACGGGCCGAGCGCGACGTTCCAGACAAAGGAGAACCGCTGCCCCGGCGCCGCCCGCATGGCCTTGACGATCCGGCGGAAGCACCCCACGTAGTCCCGCTCCCGGCCCTCGGCCGCCCATGGATACCAGTTGCCGTTGAACTCCCAGCCGGGGCGCACCTGGGTGGTGGCCAGCCCGTACGCGACGAGGTTGCGGCCGAGCGTCGCCCAGTGCCCGTCATAGTTGCCATTCGCGCACTCGGCCAGGGTCGCCGAGGACTCGGGACCAGCCTGCACGGGTATAGGCAACATCGGTAGGGACAGCACCAGAGTGCGCTGCGCGTCCCGCCATGGCTCAAGCAGCCAGCCGGGACCGCTCATGGCGGCCCACGAGTCAGCCGCCGCGAAGTCGAGACCGTAGCGACCGGTGACTCCTGACCACTCGTCCCAGGACGGCAGCCGGTTGGTGCCCTTGGCCGCGGGTCCAAGGTAGGCGCCGAATACCTCCGGGGTCACCGCCGGGGGTGCAGGCAGCGTCTCGACGACCGGCGCGGTACAGGCAGCCAGGCCGGTCACGCCGAGCAGCGCGAGGGTCACGCCGAGCAGCGCGAGGGTCACCGACCAGCGCCGGGCCGTCTGGCGGGTGCGCTTCACGGCGTCCTGGTCAACAGCCTCGTGGTCACACCGGACCGCGTCCAGGTTTCCGTTACCACAAAATGGTCATGCAGCAATTGGGCGATGGCTCTCGGCATTATTGTGAACTGGCGGGCCAGATCGGTCTCCGTGCCAACCAGCCAGATCCGCGTGGTGTCGGCCAGACACCGAGTGGCCGCCGCGCACTCCAGCGCACCGAAGGTTCCGTTCTTCTGGGCCGGCACATCGAGGAACACGTCCCGCGGGCGGCGGCGGCGGCCGCGCAACTCGTAGGAGAAGGCGAGCCGGATATCGCTGTTGGCGAAGCCGAACGCGATGCCGTCCGCGGCGCTCATGCGGCTCGACACGAGGGCGGCGGCCCCGTGGAAGTCAGGCTCTCCGACCGGATACCGGCGCGCCGCCGCCTGTGCCGGCAGTCCGATCACGGCCGTGCCGACAACCAGGCAGGCAACCATCAGGACACGTGGCACCAGGATGCGCAGCACCAGGCGCGGCGTCGCGGTCGCAAGCACACCGACCAGGCGTGGCGTCGCGGATGCTGCCGCGACGGCCAAGATGCACCATGCAGGAACCGTGAACAACAGGTAGCGGTAGAGAAACAGGTGCAGCAGCGGAAAAGTGACGTAGCAGAATACGACCGGCCCGACCGCCCACATCGTCAACAACAGTACGGCTTGACGGCGACGCCGCCAGAGGGCGACCGCGCCGACCATGGCGAACCCGATCACGACCGCGGCCACCGCGTCCGTACCGAACATCCTGCCGGGCAACTGCCGCAACTCCTGCGCACCCAGACGGATCCAGGCGATGGCGGCGGACTGCTGCGAACCTTTGGCAGCCAACGGCAACATGACGGTGATTGTGACCGCGACGGCGGCGGTCCACCGCCACACCCGAAGGTCCCGGCGCGCGGGCCGCCACATCGCGGCCGCGTGCGGCAACAGGATGAGCAGCGCCACGATGTGCGTGAGCCCCACGCCGACCAGCGCGGCGGCATACCAGCACCAGCGCGACCAGCAGGGATCGTCGAACGCCCGGATCAACAACCACGTCGAGATCAAGGCGGCGGCGACGGCCAGGCCGTACGGTCGGGCCTCCTGACCGTAGCGCGACACCATGGGCAGGCAGGCGAACAGGATGCCGGCGGCCCCGCCGACCCAGCGATGGAACAGCCGGCCGCCGAGCACGCTGGTGAGGCCGGCCGCGGCAGCCACGGCCAAGGCCGAAGGAAGTCGCAGGCTGGTCGGGGAATCGCCGAACACCGCGATCCACATGTGCATGAACACGTAGTAGGGGGCGAGCACCGCGTCGATGTGGTCCAGCAGTCGGGCCAGGTCGCCGGTAGACAGCGTCGCAGCGTGCCAGGTCGCGTACTCATCAGTCCACATTGGACGAGCACCGAGGCCAGGTAGCACGATCACCAGGGCCGCTGCCGCGGGCACCGCGGCCTGCGCCGTGCGGACCCGCCAGCCGGAGCCGACAGACGGACCGGGCTCGACCGCAACGCGAACGCCAGTACCGCGCTCGACAGTACGGTGCTCGACAGTACCGCGCTCCACAGTAGGGTGCTCGACAGTACGGTGCTCGACCGCAGCCGAGGCGGTCCGAGCGTTGGTCGTTGCGGTCATTTTAGCTCGCGATCAACGGGGTGAGCACCGGGGCAAGAACCTTGACATACGTCGCCGAGACATGGCTGTCATCGCGATAGACGAGCGTGTTTCCGATGATGGCGGGGCACACCGTGTTCGTGCAGAACCACGGCGTCGGGTCGATCACCCTTACGTTCACCGCGGCCAGCGCCGCCGACGCCGCAGAACGCCGGCCGGTGTTGACTGCCTTGGCCTTGTCGAGCTGACACTTGACCAGATTCAGGGGGTTGGCCGACACGCATTGCGGCACATTCACCTGCCGCAGGTCCGGGGTGTCGGCGATGAGGACGACTTTCGCGCCGGCCCCGGTCAACTGCCGGGCGGTGTCTACCAACGCCTTTGCCCATGCCTGGTCGGCCGGGCCGCCGATGTTCAACGGATTGCCCGCATAGGTACGGGTGGACATGACGACCACGCTCGCCCGCAGCGCAGCGATGCGCTCCAGGGCGCTTCGCCGCCACTGCGTGCACTCCTCGTACGGCTGGAAGGTGTTTCCCTTGTAGGTCAGCGCGTTGGCCGGTGTACAGCCACCTTTGGCGAACACGGCCAGTCGCCAGTGCTGGCCGCGGGCGATGGCGTCGACCGCGTCGAGCCACTGCTCCGCGTGCGAGTCTCCAAAGAGGACCACTGTGGCGGTGCCGTTGACGTCGCCCAGGTTCTCGCACCCCGCCGCGGTAGCCGAGGCGATCGAGCTCTTGTCCAGGTCGGCCAGGCACCGCCCAGCCAGCGGCCGGTCGCCGCCTGCGGTTGCCAACGGTGGCACCAGATTTGCCGGCATCGCGGTGACGGCGGCGCTGGCGCGGATCAGGTCCAGCAACTGTGGCGGTGTAGCCGAGCCAGACTCCTGGCTGAGCAGGGCGGCGGTGTCGGTCGCCGTGCCATGCCCGGCCTGATCCGGCAGGCGCATGGTGAACACGGCAAGGCCGGCCGTGACAAGAGTGAGGGTGCTACCGAGCAGGAGACCATGGCGTACCCGCCGCCGGAAGAGCCGATGAAACCGGATCCGGTCTTCGACCGCGGTCAACGACATGGCGGACGGGATGAGCGCGGCGGCGGCGAGGCCGACGTTGGCCCACACGCTCGGCTGGTAGCCCAACACATACGGCGCCAGGATCAGGATGGGCCAGTGCCACAGGTACCAGCTGTACGAGAGCCGGCCGATCTCCTGCAACGGAGTCCATCGCAGCAGTAACCGAGCCCCGGCTGCCGGCGCCGCACAGCCACCTGCTATGACCAGAGCCGCGCCGGCCACGGGCAGCAGCGCGGCGTAGCCGGGGAAGCGCGTCGCCTCGGTGTAGAGCAACCCAGCCGCGACAACGCCGGCCAGCCCGAGCCAGGTGAGGCCCGCGGCCACCCGACGGTCGAGGGTGGCCAGTTTTCCGGCACCCAGTGCGATCAGCGCGCCGACGGCAAGTTCCCATGCCCGCGCCTGAATGCCGAAGTACGCCCACGGTTGGTTGGCACCGGTCTGCCAGAGGCACAGGACCAACGAGGCCGCGCCGATGATGCTCAGCACCACAGCCGCGGCACCGATGCTCGGCCGGCCCCGGCGCAGCCACACCATCGAGGACAGCATGAGCAGCAGCGGCCAGATGATGTAGAACTGTTCCTCTACAGCCAAGGACCAGAAGTGCTGCAATGGGGATGGCGGCGCCCCCGCATGCAGGTACTGAGTGCCCTCCACCGCCAACTTCACGTTGACGACATAGGTCGCGCTGGCCAGCGCGTCGCCTGCCACCGCCTTCGCGAACAGCGGAGACGCCCAGTGCCACGTGGCCAGGAGCGCACCGACCACGACGACGATCGACGCAGGCAACAGCCGCACCATCCGCCGGGCGTAGAACCGGGTGAGCGATATTCGGCCACTGTGGACAAGTTCCTGGGTCAGCCGTGAAGTGATGAGAAAGCCGGAGATCACAAAGAACGCGTCGACGCCGACATATCCGCCGCCAATCACGCCAACCCCGGCGTGGAACAGCACAACCAGCAGTACGGCGACCGCCCGCAGGCCGGCGATGTCCGTGCGGAACTCCATGGTGGTCACCGCACTTCCCCGGATAGCACCAGGGTCCGTCGCCGAGGCGCCCGATGCCGGGCTGGCCGCCAGTAGCTGGCCAGACGGGACCGGACCAGTCCGACGCCCGGGCCGCCGAGCAGCAACGGCAGGGCGAAGTACAGCATGGGCAGGGAGAAGAGGATCGTGGCCCACAACTTCGCCGGCCCATAGTGCGACATGGTGACCGCAACTCCGACCCAGTGCAACGACAACGTTGCTATCAGGTAGATCCGCAACGTCCGCAACACCCGCCGAGCGGTGGGCGTGCGTCTGGCTGCGCCGGTGGGCACCCACGCCGCGGTACGCCCGCGAACGAAATCGACGAGAGCGACAGCGTGGGCGAAGCCGATGAGCAACTGGATCCGCAGGACGATCGGCGACCACCGGTTGTCCGTCACCCGGGGCATCAGCGTGGACCAGACGAACACCGTGCCGACCAGGGGCAGGTAGTTCATCGGCCGGATCTGGTCCGGGAAGAACCACACCATGAGCAGACCGGGCAACGGCACGGTGAAGGCGGCGAGGCCGGTCACGATGTAGTACAGGAAGCCGGTCCAGAAGCACAGCTTCTGCTTGGCCGTCAGGCTGGAGCGGTGAAACGCGCTGTCTGCCAGCAAGCTCATGCTGCCGGTACACCACCGGTACTGCTGGTTTGCGAATCCATCCACATTGTCGGGACACATGCCCTTGGCCAGGTTGACCGGCACGTACCGGGTGCGGAATCCCGCCTTGGCCAGGTTGACACCGGTGTGCACGTCCTCGCTGTGGCCGATCTGCGCGAAGCCGCCGGCCCGCACGAGTGCGGCCCGCCGGTACAACGCGTTGGTGCCGACGCAGATCGCCGCGTCCACCGCGTCGCGGGCCGGCTGGACCCAGCGGTAGAACAGTTCCTGAGTCGCTCCGGCCGCGCGCTGCAGCCAGTTCAACCGTTCGTCCACGACGTCGAAGAACTGCGGCGACTGGACGATACCCACCCGCGCGTCGTCGAAGTACGGCATCAGTTCGGCAGGCAGATCCGGGCGCGGCGCGAAGTCCGCGTCAAGGACCAGGATGAAATCGCCGGTCGAGTTCTCGAAGCCGTACCTCAGGTTGCCGGCCTTCTTCAGCACGCCCCGATTCGGCCGGACGTGGTAGGTGAATCCGTGCCGGCGAGCCAACGTCGCGACGTCCGGGCGGGCCGAGTCGTCGAGCACATGCACGACGATGTCGCCCGGCCAGGCCAGTGCTCCGACATGGTCATAGGTGTTGGCGAGGACGTGCAGCGGCTCGCCGGCGGAGGGCAAGAACACGTCGATGGATGGATACACCGCCGGTCGGTAGGCGGCCACCTTCGCCGTGTGTTCCACCCGGTTACTGCGACGCCGGCGGGTGCTCGAGAACAGGCTGATCAGCACCGCGATGATCTGGATGGCCATGAGCTCGTAGAGCAGGCTGGTCCACATCGAGTTCGCGGCAAGACGCGACAGCCCATACATGATGCCGGCGAAGGCTACGAAGAAGACCAGGAAGACCCAACGCCGCTGGGCGCCGTAATACTGAAACTTCTCGGTGTCGTTGGGAGGCGATGGAACGTACGGCTGCGGGCGATCAGGGAAAGCCGAGGTGACCCCCGTCGAACTCGGCATTGCCCGATCATCTGTACAACTCAGCACTGACGGTCTGAGGGCTCAGGCAAGGTCACGTTCAGACAAACGACGCGCGAATGATGCGGTCACGCGGCCGCGGACACGGTGTGCGAGAGACACACAACACTCTGGCCCAGACATCATCGACCTACCAGGCGAGGACGCCGTGCGCGTCGCTACCCTCGACCCACAACGAACCCCACAACTGTCCCGTCGGCCCGTCCGGTCCGAGCGTGGCCAGCCGCACGCTCACCTCGGCGCCCTGCTCGGCGGTGCGGAACCCGCGGTGGCCGTTCAGATCCGTCGCGCAGTAGCCCGGGTTCGCAGCGTTCACCTTGATCGGCGAATCGTGGAGTTCCTTGGCATACATCGCGGTGACCATGTTCAGCGCGGTCTTGGAGACCGGGTACGGCAACGAGATGAGCTGCCACAGTGGACTGTTCGGGTCGGCAATCGAGGTGATCGAACCGACCTCGCTGGAAACATTCACGATCCGGGCAGCCTCGGCCTTGCGCAGCAGCGGCAGCATCGCGTTGGTGACGGTGATGACGCCGTACACATTGGTGTCCATGACCTCCCGCATGGTCGCCAGCGTGGTCGTGCTGGGCAGGCCCGGGCCGTCTGACCGGACGATGCCCGCGTTGTTGATCAGGATGTCCAGCCGGCCGAACTCCGTCTCGATCGTGTCAGCCGCCGCCCGTACCTGGGCTTCGTCGATGACATCGAGCGGAATGTGCCGTGCCTGGATGCCGGCTTCGCAAAGCCTCTCTCCGCCTCGGCACCGAGGGTGCGATCGCGGGCTCCGAGCAGCACGGTCATGCCGCGTTCGCCCAGCAAACGGGCCGTTTCGTAACCGATACCTTTGTTGGCGCCGGTGATCAGCGCGACAGTCGTCATGCTGGCAAGCCTGCCCGCCTGGTACGGCGCCGGAAAGAGGCCGCTCGAACCTCGGCCGCTCGAACCTGGGACTCGCGGTACCACCCTGGGCGCGCCCGGCTGAGGCAGACTGGATCCATGCTGAACCGTGTCGAGCTGGCGAAGTTTCTCCGCGCCCGCCGGGAGCGGCTGCGCCCGAGCGAGGTGGGACTGCCGACCGGAGAACGTCGACGTACGGCCGGCCTGCGGCGACAGGAGGTCGCGCAACTGGCCGGAATCTCGGTCGACTACTACATCCGGTTGGAACAGGGCCGCGGCCCACGTCCGTCCCGGCATGTGCTTGCCGCGCTGGCGAGGGCACTGATGTTCAGCCGAGACGATCGGGACTACCTGTTCCGGATAGCGGACGAACAACCACCGTCCGTCGTCGGACCGAACCGGACTGTGTCCAGTGGTGTGCGCTTCCTGCTCGACGGCATGCCGTACACGCCGGCCTACGTCGTGGACGCGAAGTACGACGTGCTGGCCTGGAACCAGCTGGCCACGCATTTCATCAGCAACCTCGACCAGGTCGATCAGGACGACCGGAACATGATCCGGTGGATGTTCCGGCAGCCGGACACCGACGCGCACTGGGACGACCCTGAGATGGTCGCCTTCACCCGGGCCTCGATCGCCGACCTACGCGCGGCGTATGGCCGCTACCCGGGCGATTGCGGCATCGCCGCCCTGGTGACCGAACTGATGGGTGTCTCGAAGCGGTTCGCGGAGATGTGGAACGAGCACGAGGTGGCGGCCCGCCGCAACATCGTGAAGCGAATACAACATCCCGCGGCCGGCCCACTCGAGTTCGAGTGCCAGGTGCTTTACGTGGCCGACACCGATCAGCGGATCATCGTCTACAGCGCAGAGCCGGGTTCGGACACTCATCGCGCTTTCGTCCGGCTGGCCGAGCAGCACAATCACCAGCCAGTATGAGTCGATTGGACCTTTCCGTTCCGGCCTGACCGAGCAAGACTGACAGCATGTTGGTCATTGGGCACATCAGCGACACCCACATCGACGGCGGCGAGCGCGCCCTGGCCCGAACCCGACGGGTCATGGACTACCTACGCTCCTCGCGGGTCGACGTCATTCTGGTCACCGGCGACATCGCCGACCACGGGGAGCCACACGAATACGACCAGGCGAAGGCGGAACTGGTCGCCGACGTGCCGGTGCTCATGCTCCCGGGCAACCACGACGAGCGCTCGGCGTACCGGAAGGTGCTGGTGGGCCAGGAAGGCGACGATCCCATCAACACGGTCCGCCAGGTCGGCGGTGTCCTCTTCGCGCTGTGCGACTCCAGCATCCCTGGCCGCGACGACGGAGTGCTCGCGCCGCAGACCTTGGCCTGGCTTCAAGGTGTCCTGGCCGAGTCGGACGCGCCGGTGTTCATCTGCCTGCACCATCCACCGGTCCCGCTCCACAACCCGATCCTGGACAGCATCCGGCTGGGCGAGGCCGACCACCTGGCCGGACTCGTCCAGCAACATCCGCAGGTAGTCGCTGTCCTTTGTGGACACGCACATTCCGCGGCCAGCTCGACATTCGCCGGCCGGCCGTTGCTGGTCGCGCCGGGCGTTGTCTCGACCCTTCGCCTGCCGTGGACCACCACCGAGGAACTCACCTGGGCGAACACCTCCGACTTCGAGGATGCGCCGGCCGTGGCGTTCCACGTGTTCGATGACGAGGGCCGGCTCACCACACACTTCCGCACCGTGCCCATGGCCTGACGGGACCGAAGGGGTCAGTGCAACGCAGGCAGTCGCTGTCCAGTGTGGAGCACGTCGGAGAACAGGTCGCCCTTCTCGGCGATGCGCGCCAGCACCGTACGGATGGTGAAGCCGTCCGGCGACAGTCCGGGGTCGTCCAACTCGTCCCAGCCGATCGGCGCCGACACCGGTGCGCCCGGCGCCGGTCGAGGACTGTACGGCGCGACCAGGGTCTTGTTGATCGCGTTCTGGGTGTAGTCCAGCCGGGCCAGGCCACCACGGTCGTTCACCTGCCATTTCCAGCTGACCAGCTCCGGCACGACCGCCCCCACGCTCCTGGACAGGCCTTCCACCCAGGCTCGCGTGGTGTCGAAGTCGGGGCCGCGAGCGATCGGTACCCAGATCTGGATGCCCCGCCGCCCGGTCACCTTGGGCCGCGCCAGCACACCGAGATGTTCGAAGGCGGTGCGATGAAGGCGGGCAAGCACGAGAAGGTCCGCCCACGTCGTGCTCCCGGATCAAGGTCGATCAGCGCGTAGTGGGCTGGCGGGGGCGGTCAAGCGAGGTCCAGGCATGCCATTCCAGCGCCCGAGTTGGCGCCCAGACCAGTGCGGCAGGCTCGTCCACCACCAGATAGGTTCGGCTTTCGCCGGGATCCGCCTCGGGGTTGTCCCACCGCGGCAACCACTGCGGCACATGTGGGGGCAGTTCCTTGTGCCAGAATCCCTTTTCCTGGGCGCCGTTCGGGAAGCGATTCAGGTTCACCGCACGCCGGGTGAGATAGGGCAGCGCCACGGGCGCGATCTGGGCCGCATACCGCACCAGGTCCCGCTTCGTGACCGGATCTTCGCCGCGACGGGCCGGAAACAGGAGCTTGTCGAGGTTCGTCACCCGAAGGTCCCGGCCGTAGACATGCCACACCCCGGCCGTCTTGAGCTTGTCCAGTTCGGCCAACTCAGAAGGCGCGAGCGGCTCGGCCTTCAACGGCAGCGAAGCGGTGGCCGCTGGCAGGTCCGACCGCCACAACCGGTGCGGGTCGGCCTTCACCTCGTCGTTGGTACGACCACTCAGAACAGATCGCGGATTGTCCTCGGCGTTCCAACCGTCCACCGCGAATTCGTCATGCTTGTGCATCAGCAGCCACTCGTCCCGGTCCGACCCGCCCCGCTTCGTGCGGACCAGTACGAACCGGCCACGCAGTTTCTGGCCGCGCAGGTCCAGATGCAGTTCCCCGCCGGCCACGGCCCGGCCCGGATCAGGCGTTTTGTACGGGTCCCACGAACCGGCATCCCAGACGATGACGTCCCCGCCGCCGTACTCGCCGGCTGGAATCACACCCTCGAAGTCGAAGTACTCCAACGGGTGGTCCTCGACGTGGAAGGCGGCCCGGCGTACGGCTGGATCTAGCGTGGGTCCCTTCGGCACCGCCCAGCTCACCAGTACCCCGTCTATCTCCAGCCGGAAGTCGTAGTGGAGTCTCCGGGCCCGGTGCCGCTGGACCACGAACCGGCGCACTCCCGGGGACGCGGCCGGCACCACACCCGTCGGCTCCGGTGTCCGCGAGAAATCCCGCTTGTCCCGGTAGGGCGCGAGCTTGTCCCGTGACGGGGACGGCTTGCGGGACGGAGGCACCATTTCAGTGAAGCCTGCCGCCACCGGGCGCGCAACCATTGCGCGCCGCGGCAGGCAAACCGGAAGTCACGATCTCGTACGGGCGCGGTAGGCCGCCACCGTGGTGCGGCTGGCACAGGTGTTGCCGCAGAAGCGCCGGGTCCGGTTGCGCGACTGGTCGACGAAGAATCGCACGCAGTCCTCGGCGTTACAGCGCCCCAGCGTGACGGCCGGGTCGCCAGCGGCAACGTGGGCCAGCGCGGCCGCGACGGTCTGACCGATCCACCGCGTCGGTTCGATCCCGTCGTGGGCGAAGTGGATGTGTGCGACACCGTCGTGATCGGACAGGTACAGCTGGGGCCGATACCGCTC
This sequence comes from uncultured Actinomycetota bacterium, assembly GCA_963742855.1. Classification (GTDB taxonomy): domain Bacteria; phylum Actinomycetota; class Actinomycetes; order Mycobacteriales; family Micromonosporaceae; genus CAVUNP01. Next base: position 104,779 of record CAVUNP010000046.1, read on the forward strand.
CAACAAGGTACTGACGGCCGAGAACGAGGCGCCGGAAACGATCTGCCCCAACGCCTCCCGGATGAGCGGCACCAACGTGGCCAGGTCGTCAGCGCCAGGCCGCACAACCCCGTGGTCGTCCAGCATCGCCCGGTTCGGCTCGCTCAGGTCGTCGGCGTGACCGGCGTTGGCCAGCTCGACCGCGAACCGCGTCACGTTGCCCAGGTAGTCCACGTAAGCCACTTGACCACCTACATCCAAGATTCGTACTGTAGGCACCATGCTAACAAACGAAGCCTACATCTCCGCAGCGCTCGCCCTGCATCGAGCCGGCGAGTGGGACGCCGCACTCGCCCTGCTCGGGCAGGCCGGGACGGAGGCCGCGAAGCCGCGGGCGCAGATCCTGGCGGAGCGGTTCTTCTGGCAGCCCGATCACGCGGCGGCGGCCGAGGCCGCGGTGGACGCGCTGGACCCGACCTCGGTGCTGGGCCGGTACCTGGGCGCGCAGTTGGCTTACGCCCGGGTGCTGTTCGACCGCAGCCCCCGTACCGGAGACGTCGAGACGGCTGACGCCGGCTTCCGCACCGCGGCCGAAGACCCGTCGATGAGTGGGTGGGGCCTCTTCTGGCTGGGCCTGGTGGCTGACAACGTGCACGAGCAACCCACCATCGGCAGGCAGCGGTACGAGCAGGCTCTCGCAGTGTCGCAACAGGACGGTGACCTCCTGCTCGAGTCGTACGTCGTGCGACACCTGGGCGGTCACATCCTCGAGCACGACCAGCCAGCCGGCATCGAACTGCTGCGCCGGTCGCTGCACCTGCGGGCCGCGTTGGGGGCCCGTCCGCAGGTCGCCGGCGCACAGGCCACACTCGCTGGCTTCCTGCCGGACGGCCCGGAACGCGACGTGCTCCGACAGGCCGCGCTCGCCACCGCCAACGAGCTCGGCCTCGTCGGCCTGGTCCAGGAGCTCACTCAGGACTGATGCCGGCCCGAGAACGCCGTGACACCTCCCCGACCTGCCTAGGCTGGCCGGGGAGGTGGCGACATGGGGCAGCGCAACGGAACTCCGGCCGCGGCCGCCGGCACGATTGACGTCGGTGGCGACATCACCGTCAACCGGGCGGGTTTCGGCGCCATGCGGATCCTCGGCCCCAATGCCTACGGCGAGCCGCCGAGCCGGGACGAGGCGCGAGCCACCGTGCGACGTGCGGTGGAGCTGGGCGTGAACTTCATTGACACGGCCGACTCCTACGGACCGGACATCAGCGAAGAGATCATCTGCGAGGCGCTACACCCGTACCCCGACGACCTTGTCATCGCGACCAAGGGCGGCCGGTACCGCACCGGTCCGGCCCCTGGCCCATGGCCCACCAACGGACGGCGAAAGCATCTGATCGATGCCTGCGAAGGAAGCCTGCGCCGATTGCGCCTCGACCAGATTCCCCTGTACTACCTGCACAAGCCGGATGACGACGTGCCTTTCGAGGAATCCGTCGGCGCACTGGCCGAACTGAAGGATCAGGGCAAGATCCGTCACATCGGACTGTCCAATGTGACCGAAGAGCAGCTGCGGCAGGCGGCGCGCATCACCCCGATCGTCTCGATCCAGAATCGCTACAACCTGGGCGATCGCGAGTCCGAGCCGCTGCTCGACCTGTGCGAACAGGAACAGCTGGTTTTCGTGCCGTACGCACCGATCCGCGACGTCGGCAAGAATCCCGTCATCACCGACATGGCCCGTCGCTATCAGATCACCCCGCGCCAGCTCATCATCGCCTGGCTACTGGCCCGTTCGCCGGCGACGCTGCCGATCCCGGGCACCGGTCGCGTGCACCACGTCGAGGAGAACGTGACCGCGGCGACTGTCAGCCTCGCCCAGGACGACGTGGCCACACTGACCGCCGGCTTCTACAACAGGAGCCCTGGGCACGCAGTGTGCCCAGGGCTCCCGCACTGCCACTACCTACAAGGGACCGTCAGAACCCGGTCCGACCGGCGCCGTACGGATACAGCGGATTGCCGTACGTGCTGGGTACGGTCTGGCCGGCATCGATCCGGTTGCGGATGTCCGTGCGCTTGCGCGGCGGTGGCACCAAGGTCGTACGGCAGGTCCCAGCTCTCCACCGCATCGGCCGGCACATCGGTGCCACCGGGCTCGCAGTACGTCGGTCAACGCGCGAGGCAGTTGCCAGGGCAGCTTCCCGCTCGGCGAATAGTCGCCGAACAGCAGGCTGGCCAGCGCTGGCCCCATCTCCTCACCGCCGCGGTAGGTGACGACCACGGCACTGGCCAGGTCGTGCCATTCGGTGATGACGTACGGGCGGGGCATGACCAGCGCCACCACGACGGGGATGCCCTGCCGCTGGAAGTTCTGGATGATGGCCAGCTGGTCGGGCGGAAGGTACGGCTGTTCCTTCACCCAGTTGGTGGCATGGGTGTAGGACGCCTCACCGACCGCCACCACAGCCAGTTTCGGTGCCGGTCCCGTGGTCCTGATAGACATTCACGCCGGCCTGGGTCGCTCGGGCCCGGATCGCGTCGAGCATGGTGAGCGAGCCGTACTCCTGGTGGAAGTAGCTGGTCCAGATGCAGCAGGCACCGCCGTCCGTGGCCCGCGGGCCGGCGACCACGATGTTGTCGCCTGGGTTCAGCCGCACCGGCAGCACACCGTTGTTCTTCAACAGGGTCATGCTCTCCCGCGAAGCCTGGTTGGCCAGCGCGGCATGGGCCGGTGTATGCAACCGGTACGGGCCATTGACCGGGTCGCCGTACGGATTCTCGAACAGGCCGAGTTGGAACTTCAGTCGTAGCACCCGTCGTACCGCGTCGTCGATGCGGCTGACCGGGACTGCGGCGGTGAAGCTGGCCATGGAGAACCCGGCCGCGCCGGGGTCGGCCCCGCCCATCACGTCGGAACCCGCGTTGGCCGCGCCGACCCAGGACCCGGATGGCAACCAGTCGGTGGTGATGAGACCGGTGTAGCCGAGATTCTGACGCAGATAGGCCAGAATCTTGGCGCTGTCGCCCGCGCCCGGCCCACCCGGATCCAGGAACGAGCTGCCGGCGTATCCGGGCATGATGTTGACCGCGCCCGCCTCCATCGCGGCCCGGAACGGGATCATGTGGTACTTGATGGTCACCGCGTCGTAGACGATGAGCGCCTCGCCGCCGGCGCCTTCACCCGGCCAGTGCTTCACCGTGGCCAGCACCGAGCGCGGATTGAGTTCCGGGCCACCCTGCAGCCCGGCCACCAATGCCCGTACCTGGGCCGCGGCCACGTCCGCGTTCTCGCCGTTTCCTTCCTGGATGCGTGGATACAACACCTTGGTGCCCACCTCGGCCAGCGGACCCAACAGGCCGCGCGTGCCGACCTCCAGTTGCTCACGCCGCTGCATGTCGCCCAGCTTGTAGTCGAGCGGGTAGTCCCGCGCGGCCGCAAGGGCGCTCTGCGTCGGATAGGTGGTCTTGTAGCCATGGATGGTGTCGCCGGCCGAGATGAACGGGATACCCAAACGGGTCGCGGTCGAGGCGAGCAACGTGTTGTGCAGATCCTGCGGGTCAGCCGGTCCGAAGTGCCATCCGGAACGCGGGAAGGCCTGGGCGTTGTAGAACATCTGGTAGGCCTTCTCCTCGGTCGTCATCCGGCCGAGCAGATCGTTGACCCGGGTTTCCACCGGCTGGCGCCAGTCCTCGTACGGCTCGATGGCACCGCTTTTGTTCAGGTCACGGCTGCCGTTGATGACGCTCACACCGTCGGCGACCGTGGCGAGGGTCGGTAGGTAGACGCTGAAGCGGCGGATGGCCGACGTCGTGGTCGCGTTGGACGCGCTCACCGACACCACGTACCACTTGTAGGTCCAGCGGTCCGGCAGGTCCCAGGTGGGCGTGTAGCTGGTGCCGGTTGGCTCAGCCACCTTTGTATACAGGTCGATCAGGTTGCCGGACTGGGTGAAGTCGTAGTCGGTACGACTGATGTTGATCGAGACCTGGTACCGCACCGCCCCCGACACGGCGGCCCAGGACAGCGCGGGTCTGCGGGTGGTCGTCACCATGGCGCCGTCGGCCGGAGCCGACAATGCGAACTGCCCGGTGGTCGCCGGCGGCCGGGTCGGCCCGGACAGCATGGGCGCCGTCGTCGATGCGGTGTCCACACTGCCGAACACCTGGAACTCCCACAGCGAGTAGCCATAGCCGGTGGCCCGCGCGGTGCCGTACAGGCGCACGTACCGGCCGGTGCCGGACACCGTCAGCCGCTCCACGCCGCCGCGTCCGGTTGTGGTGCTGTACACAGTGGTCCACGTGGCCGCGTTACTGGAGATCTCGATGCGGTAGCCGGTGGCGTAGGCCGCTTCCCAGTTCAGCACGATCTGGCTGATGGTGGCGTTGCCGCCGAGGTCGACCTGTAGCCACTGCGGGTCACTGAACTGGCTCGACCAGCGGGTGGTGGTCCGCCCGTCCAGCGCCGCCGCCGGGGCGTTGCCGCCCTCCCAAGAGGAGGCGCTGACCTGCTTGAACTCGGAGATGTTGGAGCCGGTCGGTGGCGGGCCGGTCGGTGTGACAGTCGGTGTAGCAGTCGGCGTCGTGCCGATCGTGCCGTACACACCGAACTCCCACAGCGAGTAGCCGTACCCGATCGCCCGCGTGGTGCCGTACATGCGCACGTAGCGACCGCTGCCGCTGACCGTGAGGGTCTGGTTACCACCGGTGCCGGTGGTGGTCGAGTAGATGCTCGTCCACGTCGTGGCGTTGGCCGACGTCTGGATCTGGAACGCGGTCGCGTAGGCCGTCTCCCAGTTCAGGGTGATCTGGTCGATCGTGGCCGTGGCGCCGAGGTCAACCTGCAACCACTGTGGATCACTGAACTGGCTCGACCACCGGGTGCCGAGGTTGCCGTCGACCGCGTTGGCGGCCACGGTGCCGGCGCTCTCGACGGACGACGCGGTGGCCGGCTTGCCTTGTGACAGCAGGACACTGGCCGCTCGGGCCGGGCGGACGGTGGTGATGAGGAATCCGGCCAGCAGCATGACGGTGGCCGCGATGATCATGGTCAACAGCGCCGGTCTACGGCGATATGGCCAGAGGTGTGCAAGCGACATGACGACTCCTCGAGGGAGTGGGCGAGGGACAGAGAGCGCTCTCCCATAGATTCATCGGAGTCTGTCCATTCGTCAAGAGGCATCCCGCCGACGGCTCGCCGAGGTGCCCGGACAACGCGACGCCGCGCTGCGGGGATAATGCCTACGTGCGATTGCCTGTGATGCCACCGGTCAGCCCGATGCTGGCGAAACCGGTCAGCGAGATTCCGGCCGGCCAGCTCTACGAACCGAAGTGGGACGGCTTCCGCTCGATCATCTTCCGGGACGGCGACGAGGTCGAGATCGGTAGCCGCAACGAGCGGCCCATGACCCGTTATTTTCCCGAGGTGGTCGAGGCGGTGCTGGCCAACTTCCCACCTCGTGCGGTGATCGACGGGGAGATCGTGGTCGCCGACACGGCCCGCAACACCCTCGACTTCGAAGCGTTGCAGCAACGCATCCATCCGGCGGCGAGCCGGGTGAAGCTGCTGTCCGAGCAGACACCGGCCAGCTTCATCGCCTTCGATCTGCTTGCGCTGGGTGACGACGACCTGACCCATCAGCCGCTACGGGAACGCCGCGAGCAACTGGAGCGGGCACTGGCCAAGGCCGCCCCGCCGATCTACCTCACGCCAGCCACCCGCGACCTGGACACCGCCCGGCTGTGGTTCGAACAGTTCGAGGGCGCCGGCCTGGACGGCCTGATCGCCAAGGGCCTGGAGCTGACCTACCAGCCGGACAAACGGGTGATGACCAAGATCAAGCACGAGCGCACCGCGGATTGCGTGGTGGCCGGCTACCGCGTGCACAAGTCCGGTCCCGATGCGATCGGCTCGTTGCTGCTCGGCCTGTACGACGATCGGGGTGTGCTGGCCTCGGTCGGTGTGGTGGGCGCATTTCCGATGGCCACCCGAAAGGCGCTGTTCACCGAACTCCAACCATGGGTGACCACCTTCGAGGGACACCCGTGGAACTGGGCCGCCCAACTCGAAGGCGAACGGACGCCGCGCAAGAACGAAGGCAGCCGGTGGAACGCCAAGAAGGATCTGTCCTTCGTGCCGCTGCGCCCCGAACGGGTGGTCGAGGTGCGCTACGACTACATGGAAGGCGTCCGGTTCCGGCACACGGCCCAGTTCGTACGGTGGCGGCCTGACCGCGGACCGGAGTCGTGCACCTACGACCAACTGGAGCGGCCCGTCCGGTTCGACCTCGCCGACGTGCTCAACAGCGGCTGACCCGCCTCGGCGTCTGTAGTGTCTAGGCCGGCGTCCACTACCTGGGAGAACACGATGTCGCGGCGAGGTTGGTCGTTGTTCCTGGCCATGGGCCTGATCTGGGGGCTGCCGTACCTGTTCATCAAGGTCGCGGTGGACAGCCTCACCCCGGCGACGTTGGTGTTCCTCCGCACGACGGTGGCCGCGCTGCTACTGGTGCCGATCGCCGCCGCGCGCGGCGAACTGCGTCCGTTGCTACGCCATTGGCGCCCATTGGTCGCCTACACGGCGGTCGAACTGACCATTCCGTGGTTCCTGCTGGCCCACGCGGAAACCCGACTGAGCAGTTCGCTCACCGGACTCCTGGTGGCCGCGGTGCCACTCGTCGGCGCGCTCCTGGGCTGGTTCACCAAGACCGACCGGCTCGACTGGCGCCGCGGACTCGGGTTGTTCATCGGCCTGGCCGGCGTCGCCGCACTGGTCGGCCTGGACCTCGGTCGCGGCGACGTCGTCGCGCTGGCAGAGATCGTGGTTGTCGTGATCGGCTACGCGGTAGGCCCCTACATCCTGGCCCGCCACCTGGGCGGCCTGCCGGCGATGGGCGTGGTGGCCGCGTCGCTGGTGCTCACCGCGGCGGTCTATGCCATACCGGGCACGATCCAACTGCCGCACTCCTGGCCGCCGGCCGGTGCGATCGTCTCCGTCCTCACGCTCGCGGTGATCTGCACCGGGGTGGCTTTCCTGCTGTTCTTCAAGCTCATCGACGAGGTGGGTCCGGTCCGGGCGACGGTTATCACCTACGTCAATCCCGCCGTGGCCGTCGCCTTGGGTGTGATCTTCCTGAACGAATCGTTCACCGCGGGCATCATCGTCGGCTTCACGCTGGTCCTGTTGGGTTCCGCGCTGGCCACTCGCAAGTCGCCGGCCGCGGCGGTCGAACCAGCGGCGGTCGAACCAGCGGCCGCCGCGACCGTGTCGAGCGACCGGTAGGAACCATGATCACGGACGATATGGGCTTTCCCCCATACCGTCCGCGACCGGCAAGGATGCGGCCTGCGCGCCGCGACCGGCGCTACGGACCGAATCCAAGCCGCCAGGCGAACTAGACGGCTCGTACCGCTCGGCGCTTGATGAAACGCCGCGCCAGCGGTTCGATCCCACGGGCGACAAGCGGGCCGGTGACGGCCAGAATGAGCACGTACGCGGCCGCCAGAGGGCCGATCTCGCTGTTGATACCCGCCGCCACAACCAGTCCGGCGATGACGATGTTGAACTCGCCCCGGGGCACCAGTGCCGCGCCCGCCCGGATCCGGCCCATCGTGGCGATGCCCGCGCGCCTGGCCGCCCACCAGCCGGTGCCGAGCTTGGTGGCGATCCCGGCCACGGCGAGGATCACCGCGAAGCCGAGCACCGGTGGCAGGGCCCGGGGGTCGGTCTGCAGCCCGAAGAACACGAAAAAGACCGCCGCGAACAGGTCTCGCAACGGTGTCAACAGTTCCCGCGCCGTGTGCGCCAGCGGGCCAGACAGGGCGATGCCGACCAGGAAGGCGCCAACGGCCGCGGAGACCTGAAGCTGCTGGGCCACGCCGGCAACGAGCACGGTCAGCCCCAACACCTTCAGCAGCAGCACCTCGTCACTCGGCGAGGCGACGAACTTCTCCACGAAACGCCCGTATCGCAGTGCCACCACGAGAATCACCGTGATGGTGCCGGCGGCGATGGCCACGGTCGTGATTCCGGCGACCAGCCCGGCACCGGCCAGCAGCGCGGTGAGGATCGGCAGGTACATCGCCATCGTCAGGTCCTCGAACACCAGCAACGACAGCACCACCGGCACCTCCCGGTTGCCCAGCCACTGCAGGTCGCCGAGCACCTTCGCGGTGATGCCGGAAGAGGTGACATAGGTGATCCCACCAAGGCCCACCGCGGCCACCGGTCCCCAGCCTAGAAGCAGGGCGACCGCAACACCTGGTGCGGCGTTGAGGACGAGGTCGACCAGACCGGCCGGGGCGTTGTTACGCAACGTGCCCACCAGTTCGGGCGCTGTGTACTCCAGGCCCAGGGTGAACAGCAGCAGGATGACGCCGATCTCGGCGCCGGTGGCGGTGAATTCCTCGCTGGTCGCCAGCGGAAGCAGACCGCCATGGCCGAACGCCAGGCCGGCCAGCAGATAAAGAGGGATAGGTGAGATACCGAACCGGACGGAGACAGCACCCAACACACCGAGACCCAGGATGACCGCGCCGATCTCGATGAGGGCAATTGCACCGTGCATACGCGGCGCTCAGCCCTGCTCGAAGATGGCGACGACGGCGGCGGTGCCCTCGGGCGTGCCGACGACCACAACCAGGTCACCGGGGTGGAACAGGAAGTCGGGGCGAGGGCTGGCCAATATCTCGCCGCCCCGGATGGTAGCCACAATGGACGCACCAGTGCGGGTGCGGACACGGGTGTCCCCCAGGGTCCGGCCGTCGAACGACGACCCGGCGCGGATCGGGATCTGCACGGTCTTCAGCCCGACAACCTGGCGTTGCAGGTCGGCCAGGCGCTCCACGATGCGGGCGGTGCCGAGCAGTTCGGCCACCCCGTTGGCCTCGTCCGTATTGAGACACAACGTGGCCAGCACGGTGTCCGGATCGTCCGGCCGGTAGATGACCAGGTCACGCCGGCCCGATACGTGTGAGACGACGGCGGCAAGCTGGCCCTTCTCCGTACGGAACTCGTGCCGCAGTCCGATTCCTGGCAGCGCGGTGCGCTCGACGTCCAAGGGTCAGCTCCTTCAGGTGATGGACCCCGAATAGCCCGGGGCGCGTACCGCAAAGGGTACCGAAACGTCGGACCGACAGACTCCAGGCACCTCTTCGGTTGTGGCAGTTGCCGGGACCACGAGGCCATGAACTGAATATTCGCGACGTGAAAAGCGGATTTCAGCTCGCGTTTGCCAGGCGGTAGGGTCGGCGCTGGCGTCCCCGGTGAGTTACGGCATTGCCGTTGCTGGCTGGGGTTGGCAGGAGAGGAAGGAACGGCTTGTGAAACTCATGCGCGTAGCCCTCGCCGGGCTTGCCGCCGCGACGGCGATGGCGCTGACCGGCTGCGGCGGGAGCCCCGACACGACGACCAATCCGCCATCGCAGACGGGTACCACCAACCCCACCGTGACCGGCGATGTGTCCGTGTTCGCCGCATCGTCACTGAAGGAGTCGTTCACCCAGATCGGCAAGGACTTCGAGGCGGCCAACCCGGGCGCGAAGGTGACCTTCAACTTCGCCGGCAGTTCCGCGCTGGCCACGCAGATCAACCAGGGCGCGCCGGCGGATGTCTTCGCCTCGGCCGCCCCGGCGAACATGACCACGGTCACCGACGCCGGCAACGGGGACGGCACCGCGGTCACCTTTGTCAAGAACCAGTTGCTGATCGCGGTAGCCAAGGGCAACCCGAAGGGGATCGCCGGGCTGGCCGACCTCAAGCGGACCGACCTCAAGGTCGCGTTGTGCGCGGAGCAGGTGCCTTGCGGTGCCGCCGCGAAGAAGGCCATCACCGCGGCCGGTGTGAGCATCACGCCGGTGACCCTGGAACAGGACGTCAAGTCGGCACTGTCCAAAGTGAAGCTAGGGGAGGTCGACGCCGCTCTGGTCTACCGCACGGACGTGAAGGCCGCGGCGGCTGACGTGGACGGGATCGAGTTCCCGGAATCGTCCGGCGCGATCAACGAATACCCGATCATCGTGCTCAAGGGCGCCGCGAACAGGGCCGGCGCCGAGGCCTTCGTCGCCTTTGTGCTGTCCGACAAGGGAAAGGCCGTCCTGACCCAGGCGGGCTTCCAGGCGCCATAATCGGTCATGCCACCCACTGGCTCCACAATGGAGGCGCCGCCGTCGACCACCACGGTGGCGTCTCGCCCTGACCGGCGCGCCGTCCGGGTACCCGTCCTGCTGCTGGTTCCGGCGGGACTGGGGCTGTTGTTCCTGGTTCTGCCGTTGGCCGGCTTGCTGATCCGCGCGCCGTGGAGCACGCTGCCGCAGCGGCTGGCCCAGCCTGGCATCCTCACCGCGCTGCGGCTGTCGCTGGTGACCGCGAGCTTGGCGACACTGGTGTGCCTGGCCCTCGGCGTACCGCTGGCCTGGCTGCTGGCCCGGGTGGACTTTCCCGGGCGGCGGCTGGTCCGGGCGTTGGTCACGGTCCCGCTCGTGCTGCCGCCGGTGGTCGGCGGCATCGCGCTGCTGCTGGTGTTCGGTCGGCGCGGCATCGTCGGCGCCTGGCTCGACAGCACCTTCGGCATCACCTTGCCGTTCACCACCACCGGCGTGGTGCTGGCCGAGGCGTTCGTGGCCATGCCATTTCTGGTCATCGCGGTGGAGGGCGCATTGCGCGGGGCGGACGCCCGCTACGAGGAGGCCGCGGCCACCCTCGGCGCCGGCCGGTGGTCGACGTTCACGCACGTCACGCTGCCCTTGGTGGCACCCGGGGTGGCCGCTGGCGCGGTGCTGTGCTGGGCCCGCGCACTGGGCGAGTTCGGGGCGACCATCACCTTTGCCGGAAACTACCCCGGCCGTACCCAGACGATGCCCCTGGCCGTGTACCTCGCTCTGGAAACCGACCTGCAGACAGCGATCGTGCTCAGCCTGATCCTGCTCACCGTCTCCGTCACCATCCTCGCCAGCCTCCGCGACCGCTGGCTGGTCAGCCCATGATGCTCGACGCACGCCTGGTGGTGCACCGCGATCGCCTCGCCGCAGGCGAGCAACTGTTCCGGCTGGATATCGCCCTGTCCATCGCGGCCGGTGAAGTGGTCGCCCTGCTCGGCCCCAACGGCGCGGGCAAGACCACCGCGTTGCGCGCGCTCGCCGGTCTGCACCCGCTCACCGCCGGGCACATCACCCTGGCCGGTGTCGACCTCGACCGTCCTGATCGTCGCTTGTGGACGCCCACCGAGCGCCGCCCGATCGGCGTCGTCTTCCAGGACTACCTGCTGTTCCCACATCTGTCCGCATTGGACAATGTCGCCTTCGGGCCGCGCCGCCACGGGGTCGACCGGCGAAGCGCTCGGGATCAGGCCGCCGGGTGGCTGCAGCGGGTAGGGCTGTCCGAACATGCCCGCCACAAGCCGCGGCAACTTTCCGGCGGGCAGGCCCAGCGGGTCGCGCTGGCCCGGGCGCTGGCCGTGGCACCCCAACTGTTGCTGCTCGACGAGCCGCTCGCCGCACTCGATGCCCGGACCCGGCTCGACACCAGGGCCGAACTGCACCGGCATCTGTCCGATCACCCCGGGGCCACGCTGCTGGTGACCCACGACCCGCTCGATGCGCTGGTGCTCGCCGACCGGCTGGTCATCATCGAGGACGGTCGCATCGTGCAGGAAGGGGACGCGGCCACCATTACCGCGCAGCCTCGCACCGACTACGTGGCAAGGCTGGTCGGGCTCAACCTCTACCGGGGCCGGTCGCACCAGCACGCGGTACGGGTGGCGGATGGGCTTACCCTCACCGTGGCCGACCCCTACGACGGCGACGTCTTCGTGGCCTTCCCGCCGACCGCGGTGGCACTCTTTCCGCAGCGCCCGGACGGCAGCCCGCGCAACACCTGGCCGGCGTCGATCAACGGAATCCAGCGGCACGGCGACAACCTGCGGGTGCAACTGGCTGGACCGATCAGCGTGGCCGCTGATATCACCCCGAATGCGGCAGCTCAGCTGCACCTCGCTCCCGGTGCGCCGGTTTGGGTGGCGCTCAAGGCCACCGACACCCGCAGTTACCCCGCTGCCGCCCGCCCAGACTCCGTTCAGTACTGAGGGCCCTGTTGCGCTTGAGGTCGGCCAACGTCCGTACCACGATCGAATCGCAGCGTAGCCTCGCCTTATGAGCTCGCTTGACCGCTCTAACATGCCGCGCTCCAACTCGGTGGTGACCCTGCTCGACCATGTTCAACCGCCCCACCCACCGTCGCCGCTCGAGGTCATGACAACCACGGTCTCCCTGCCGCCCGCGGATGCCGGTACACCACCGCACCGGCATTCGGGGCCAGTCTTCGGATACATGCTCGAAGGCGAGATGCTCTACGAACTGGAAGGCGAGCCGGAAAGGGTCATCAAGGCAGGAGAGTCGTTCTGGGAACCGGGCGGCGACGTCATCCACTACCAGTCGGCCAACAACCTTGTCGCTGCCTGGAGCCGGTTTGTGATCGTGATGCTTGGGGTGCCTGGCGAGCCGATGTTGACCCTGGTTTCTGACGAGGAACTGGAAGAACGTCGGGACCGACGCGCTCCCCGAGACGACTGAGACCAAATTTCCACCTACTGGCCGGCGGCGGACCGGACACGCTGGTGGAGCCGGTGGTCGAAGCATCACCAGATCAGTCCACTGTAGAACCCTCAGGACTGGGCCTGGACACCCGTGTGGGGGGCAACAGCTCAACCGGGCCCGCCGCCCCATGCCGATCGGGCACAGTGGACTGCGACGAGACCGAGGGACAGGACCGCCACCACCTATGGCTGACGCCGGAGCGGCCGGGGACGACCACGCGGCCGCCGGGTGGGGCGCTCGGTCCCGTGCCTGGGTCGCCGGCCATGTGCCGGCCCTGTTCGGCGGCCCTCATCGGGTCCGCGTGGTGTTGCTGCTGGCCGCGGCGCTCGCCCTCAACAGCGCAGACATCGGCACTATCGGCGCCGCGGCCCAGCAACTCGAAGCCGATCTGCAGATCAGTCATGCCCAACTTGGCCTGCTGGCCGCCGCATCCTCCGGCGTCGGCGCCATCGCCACCATCCCGATGGGCGTGCTGGCCGACCGGGTGCACCGGGTACGCCTGCTCGTGGCGACCATCCTGGTCTGGGCCATCGCCATGGTCCTCGGCGGACTGGCGCCCAACTACGAATGGCTCCTGCTGTCCCGGCTGCTGCTCGGCGCGGCGGTGGCCGCCTCCGGCCCGATCGTCACCTCGCTGACCGGCGACCTGATCCCGGCACCTGAGCGAGCCAGCGTGCTGGGCTGGATCCTCACCGGCGAGATCATCGGCGCCGGCCTCGGCCTGCTGGTCGGCGGGGAGGTCTCCGCGATCCTGTCCTGGCGGGCCGCCTTCTTCGTCCTGGCGGTGGCCAGTTTCGCGCTGGCCGTGCTCTTCTGGCTGCTGCTGGCCGAGCCGGCCCGCGGTGGTGGCACACCGTACGGCCGCTCGAAGACCGACCTGGGCCAGCGCTTTCCGGACCAGGCGCAGGCCGCCGTCGTGGCACACCACATAGAGCCGGCGCAGGACCGGATCCTGCCCACCGAGGCCAACCGGATGCGGGTCCTGCCGGCCATGGTGTACCTGCTGCGCATCCCCACCAACCGGCTCCTGATTGAGGCTTCCTCCATCGGGTACTTCTTCTTCGCCGGCCTGCGGACCTTCGTGGTGCTGTTCGCGGTACGGCACTTCGGTATATCCCAGACCGAGTTCGGCGCGTACATTCCCATCGTCGGCGGGGCCGCGCTGGCCGGTGCCGTGCTCGGCGGACGCCTCACCGACCGCGCCCTGGCCCGGGGCCACCCGACCGCCCGGATCGTGTTCCCGGCGGTTGGCTACTCGGCCGCCGCGCTGCTGTTCGTGCCGGGCGTCACGATCACGTCGATCGCCATCGCCGTGGTGTTCATCGCGGTGGGGTCCGCCGCTCTTGCCGCGGCCAACCCACCTCTCGATGCGGCGAGACTGGACATCACGCCCGCGAGCATGTGGGGCCGGGCAGAAGGACTGCGCACCGTCCTTCGCCTGACGGCGGAGGCGACGGCCCCCGCGGTGTTCGGCTGGGTCGCCGACGCCTTCGACGGCGGTGCCGGATCGGAGAGTGCCGTCGGCCTTCGCAACGCCTTCCTGTTCATGCTCATCCCGTTGCTGGCCAACGGTCTCATCATGGCTCTGGCCCGGCGCACCTACGAGATCGACGTGGCCACCGCCACCGCCTCCGACAAACGCTTCCCGCCCTGATACAGTATCTGGCAACCGCCGGCCACCGTCGCGATCGGTGGCCCCGAAACGGTTCGACGGCTTGGCAGAGTCCTGGCACAGTGACGCACCATGACCGCCTTCGAGCTTTTGACCGCCGCGGACATACCACTCATGCAGGGCCTGGCGCAGCGCGTCACTGCCATCCGCCCGGACCTGATCAGTGCCGGTGCGTCATACGGAGAGCTGGCCTGGATCTGGGGCCAGGGGCGTGCCCTCTACAGCGCAACCTGGCCGCGTCGACTGTGGTTCTCCGGCGACGAATTGGTAGCGTGGGGCTGGGCCTTTCTGCCGCGTCAGGTGAGGCGCAACGACGGCTCGGTCAGGGACGTCACCGGCGCCTCGCTGAGTTATCAGGTCCATCCCGACCACACCGAACTGGTCGACGAAGTGATCGAGTGGTACGACGGTGTTGCGGCCGGCCTGGAGCGCACGGTGTCACCGACGGACGCCGAGGAGTTCGCCCTGAAGCGATGGGCGGCGCACGGTTATGCGGCCGACGTGGAGGCACTCGGCGACACCGGCGACTGGACCCAGCTCAACGAGCGGGACCTCACCGATGTGGCGCAGCCGGTGCTGCCGGCCGGATTCCGGTTCCGCACCGCCGACGAGGCCGGACCGGCGGCCGCGGTCCAGGCCCATCTGAACGCCTGGTCCCCCTCGGGGTATACGGCCCAAGGCTACGAGGATGTCCGGCAGACGGCGGCCTATCGCGGCGACCTGCACGTCCTGGTGGAGGCGCCGGACGGGACCATGGCAGCCTCGACGATCATGTGGTTCGACGAGGCGAACAAGACCGTCGAGTTCGAGCCGGTCGGGACGCATCCGGACTACCGGCGGCTCGGACTGGCAAGGGCGATGATGCTGCACGGGATGCATCTGGCGCGCTCGGCCGGGGCCACTCATGCGACGGTCGTCTGCATGGGCGCACCTGGGGTTCCCGAGGCACGCGGGCTGTACTACAGCCTCGGGTTCCGGGAGCTCTCGCGCGACGCTCCGCTCATCAAGACCAAAGCCGCTGGCTGACGACCGCATGGTGGCCCCGGCCGGAACCGGGGCCACCACGTTGCCGGGGCGGGATTACCAGCCGACCGCGATCAGCAGCCACTGCGGGCTGCCGTGGGAGATGAACGACGACTGGCTGGCGAAGTCGTCGTACGGGAATCCGTACGCGAGCTTGTTGATGCCGTGGTCGTGCCAGAACTTGCTGTAGTAGTTGGCCGGCCCCGCCTGGTAGTACAGGCTCGGCGTGGACCACTGGGACTGCGGCAGGTGAGCCACATGACGGTTCAACGCGGAACACATGCCCGGGTTCTGCGCCAGCGAGGCGGCGCAGCCGGTGATGTCCGAGGTCGCCGCGTTGACCCCGACAGACTGGGCGTACGCGGTGAAGTAGTTGGCGTACTGGCCGCCGGTGCGGAAGTCCGCGTCATTGCCCGGGGCCGGAATCCGGTACGGTGCCTGCACCTGGGCGAGATGCTTGAACTCGGCCGGCACCTCGTTGACGAAGCGCTGGAACGTGACCGCACGGTCCTCCTGGAAGGTGGCCAGATCCTCGCCGACGGACACATCATAGCCGTCCCGGGAATGCAGTCGCATGGCCAGCTTGAGGCTGAACGCGTCGACCCGGGTGGTGTTGCCGTTGAATACCGAGGCGCCAACGGTGAACTCGATGAAGTCGCTGTACTGGCTCGTTGGCGAGCCCAGGTAGAAGTACATCCGGCCGGCCGAGTTCACCGGCATGTCGAAGTATGGCTGGTCCGCGATCGAGTGCACCTGCCCGTTGTAGCTCCAGTACACCTGGCTGTCCGGGTAACGGCCGTTGGTGCGGTTGAGGATTTTGAGCATGACCACGTTCTGCGCCGCCGGAATGTTGCTGGTGTCGCCCCAGAACGCGTCCGGGTTGCCGGTGGGACCGATGGTCGGTGTCGACGTGGGCGTAGCGGTGACGCAGCAGGTGCTCGAGCGCACCACGAACTCGAACAGCGAATACCCGTACGCGGTGGCGCGGGCCGTACCGTTCATCCGAATGTACCGGCCGCTACCGGAAACGGTCAGCGTCTGGGTGCCGCCGGTGCCGGTGGTGGTGCTGTAGATGTTCGTCCAGCCCCCGGTGCCCGTCGCGGACACCTGGATCTGGAAGGCGGTGGCGTAGGCCGCCTCCCAGGTGAGAACGACCTGGCAGATCTGTTGGGTGGCACCGAGGTCAACCTGCAACCATTGTGGATCGGAGAACGCGCTCGACCAGCGGGTGGCGGCGTTACCGTCCACCGCCGCCGAGGCCGGCACGGCCGCGGATTCCACAGAGGACGCGGTGGCCGGACGGCCCAACGCGGCATTGCCGCTACCGCATCCGGTGCCACCGACCGGTTCCCCGTACACCTGGAACTCGAACAGCGAGTACCCGTAGGCGGTGGCCTTGGCCGTGCCGTTCATCCGCACGTACCGCCCGGCGCCAGCGACATTGAGGGTCTGCGTGCCGCCGGTACCCGTTGTGGTGCTGTAAATATTCGTCCAGCCACCGGTGCCGGTGTCGGACACCTGGATCTGGAACGCGGTCGCGTAGGCCGCCTCCCAGGTGAGCACAACCTGGCTGATGTTGGCCTGTGCGCCCAGGTCGACCTGCAGCCACTGTGGGCTGGAGAAGGCGCTCGACCACCGGGTGGCCAGGTTGCCGTCCACGGCGGCGGACGCCGGGGTACCGGCGTTCTCTGTGGACGATGCCGTGGCTGGACGGCCCTGCGACAGCAGTGTCACAGCCGCGTTGGCCTGGCTGGCCGGAAAGGCCACGAGATAGCCGAGGAGCAGGACCAGCGCGGTACCGGCGACCGCGACAAGATAGGCGGGTGTCCGGCGCGGCATCGCCGCACGGCCGGGGTGACGTTCGGGGACGGATGACATGAGGTCTCCCTACGGAAGTCGGGGGTAGGGCAGAGCGTCGGTCCGCACCGGTGCGGCGATGGGGACCTTCGTCTAGAGAGCGCTCTCACGCAGATCGTTCGTTGCCGATGCGGCCCATGTCAAGATGGTCGCCCAGCCACGATTTGGTAACGGAAGATCGACTCACATCATTCCGATGTCCGTCTATGTGTCCTGGCCAGGCGATTTGTTGCCGGCGGCACCATTTACCGGGACAGCGAAATCATCCATCTCGCCTGAGGGGCATGCAAGCCTGGGCCGGGCTACGACGGAAGAACGCCCCGAACGGTCCCGGTAGCCGAGTGCACCCCGACACTCACGAATATGGATCCCGCCTGTACGACGGCCCGTACGTAGCCGCGGGACCGGGGGGACGAATCGTAAACATGCCACTTGCCATTCATAGTCATGAACACGCCTCCACCGTCACGATCGGGGTGATGCGTCTCGATGCTGTCGATCTCCAGAAACCAGCTACCCGCCGAGCCGTCCAAGTCGAACTGATAGAGGTAGATGTAGACATCGTTTCCCGCGCTGTCGCGCCATGCGGTCGCCGCTCCTTGCCGATAGCCCAACTGCGCCAACCAGTGCATCGCCGCCATGGGATCCGTGGCATTGGAGGCGGCCTGCGCGAACGAGACCGCTCCGTCTGTCGCACCGTGGTATTTGGTGGATCAGTAGCGTGCCGCCCACGCTGGCCCCGAGCACCAGTAGGCCGAGCACGACCCCGAACACAATCGGCGCTACGACACGTCGCCCTTACGGCCACCAGCCGCACCCTCGGGGCGCGCTGATGGGAGGTTTAAATGCTCGAACTGCGTCATGGGAATTCCTCGACGGGTCTCGGTTGCGGGACAGCTTTCCAAACGCCATACCGTAGCCCAGCCGGCGCCAGCCCGATCGGTGGCGGCCTTGGTCGTCCCCAGCGTCGGTGGCGCTCGTCAGGAAGTCTCGGCGCCCTGGGCGCGATCGCGCAGTAGCCTGCCGGCGATGGGACGGGCGCTCGCGGCTGTTCCGCCCAACGCGATCAGGCCGATGGCCAGATCGACCGAGACCCGGCCCTGCTTGGCCCAGTAGACGTCCTTGAGGTCCAGCAACAGTGCGAACTCGTCCACGATCAATGCGAGGCCGGCGCCATACGTGGCGGCCAAGGCCGGACGCCGACGGCGCACCTCTTCACCGGTCAACGCCACCGCACCGATGCCGCTGACAATGGCGATGCCCCACATGTAGTGATGCAGATGCGCACCACCGATCTGAATGTTATGAAACGGCCCGCGACGGCCGCCACTGCCGCTGCCATTGCGGCCGCGGATGCTGTAGGTGATGGCGCGCACCGTGGCAAACGCGGCTGTGAATCCCAACCACGACCACAGGATCGATTTCTCCCCGAGCCCGAGCTCATCGCGATACGCTCGCCGAACATCGCTCGGCGAGGGTACCGGAGAGGCTGTGGTCACCACATCATGCTAGCTGCCCGCATGCCCGCTATTGGCGAGAACGCGACTGGATCAGTCGCATATGGATTACGCCTGATTGGGTGAACACCGAATCAGATTCGGATCCGCTCGCGCCGGTGCGCAGCCGGCGCTACCTCGGATTGCTCGTGGTCGCCGCCATCCTCGGTGTGCTGGTCTCCGCGGCGGCGTACTGGTTCCTCCAGCTCACCATTGCGGCGCAGAAGTGGGTCTACACAGACCTTCCCAGCCAGCTCGGCTTCCATGGGCAACCGGTCTGGTGGCCGATACCCCCGCTCGTCGTGGCCGGTCTCATCGTCGGCCTGACGATCCGGTACCTGCCTGGGCGAGGTGGTGAGTCGCCTGTCGAAGGCTTCAAGGCGGGCAACGTGGCCAAGCCCGCCGAGTTGCCAGGCATCACGATCGCCGCGCTGGCCAGCATCGGCCTCGGCGTGGTGATCGGGCCCGAAGCGCCCCTGATCGCCCTGGGCGGCGGGCTCGCGTTCCTGTGTGTCTGGCTCCTCAAGCGTCACAACGTACCGGCCCACACGGGTACCGTGGTTGCCGCGACCGGTAGTTTCGCCGCGATCAGCACACTGCTGGGCTCACCCCTGGCCGGAGCGTTCCTGCTGCTGGAGGCGTCCGGGGTCGGTGGGCCGATGGCAAGCGTGGTGCTGTTGCCGGGCCTGTTGGGCGCCGGCACCGGGGCACTCATCTTCATCGGCTTCGACTCGCTGACCGGGCATGGCACCTTCTCCCTGGCGATACCCCACCTGCCGCCGGTCGCCCCACCCACCGGAACGGAACTGTTGTGGGCGGTCGCCATCGGCTTGGCGGCCGGACTCGCCTGCCGGGGCATCCGCCGGCTGGCGATATTGCTGCGCTCACAGGTCGAGCGGCGGCTGGTCCTGCTCACCCCGGTGATGGGTCTGGCCATCGCCGGCCTGGCGATCGGCTACGCGAGTGCGACTGGCAAGTCCACTTCGGACGTGTTGTTCTCCGGGCAGAACGCGCTGCCTCGGCTGCTCACCCAGGCAGCCTCCTACTCCGTTGCAGCGACTCTCCTTCTCGTTGTGTGCAAGGCGCTGGCCTACTGTGTGGCGCTGAGCAGTTTCCGGGGTGGCCCCATCTTCCCGGCCATGTTCGTCGGCGCCGCTGGTGGCGTCGCGCTGTCCCACCTGCCCGGGCTGACGCTCATCCCGGGCGCCGCGATGGGCATCGCCGCGATGGTGACCAGCATGGTCAGGCTCCCGATGACCGCGGTCCTGTTGACCACGCTGTTCCTCGGCTCCGACGGCATCACCGTACTGCCGCTGGCGATCGTGTCAGCCGTGGTGGCCTTCGTGCTCACGGCTCGGCTCACCCCACCGCCTGCCACCGATCAGGCGCCGGCGACCGGGGCCGCTCAACAAAGACAGGTCCGGTAAGCACCGGAGTGCCAGACCATCGACCGTGTCGTAAACCGTTTGCGGTCCGTGCTAGACAGAGCCATGCCGAACAACGCCATGCGGATCCGAGAAGTCACCGAAGACGACCTGGAGCAGATCAACCGTGTCCGCCAGGCCGGCATCCCCTGGCACACAGCCACCACACAGACGCAGCGAACCTGGTGGCGGACCATGCCCGAGGCGGCTCGAAGGTTGGCCCTCTGCGCCGAAGTGGACGGTCGGATCGTCGGCCACGCATCCGGCGAGATCGAGGTGACCGCAGCCGAGCCGAATATCGGCACGGCTGCCATCGCGGTCATGCCGGAATATCGCCGGCAGGGCGTTGCCGCGAGCCTCTACGGCAAGATCGAAGACCATCTTCGTACGGTCGGCGCCGTGCGGCTACGCGTCAACGCTCTGGACGAGCCGTTCGCGTTGGAGTGGGCCAAGCGCCTCGGCTTCGAACTGGGCGCGACCGACCGATTCCTCGTGGTGGACCCACGAAGGCTGCCGCCCATGCCGCAACGGCCGGATGACGTAAGGGTCGTCAGCGCCCGCGAGGCCGGACCGGAGACGGTCTTCCACGTTGACGACATCTCGGCCCGGGACGAGCCAGGAGACGTCAGCTACGGCGGAATGCCGTTCCAAGATTGGTGTGATCGGTTCTGGGACGTGATCGATCTGGACGTGAGCATGGTGGTGTTTGTGGGCGGCACGCCTGCCGCTACCACGCAACTTCAGGTCAACCGGGAGACCGGCCGGGCCATGTCCTACGGATCGGGCACCTTGCCACAGTTCCGCGGGCGCGGTCTGATCAAACTGGCCAAGTCGGTGTCGCTACGCCGGGCCGCCGAAACCGGTGTCACCCAGGCGTTTACCGGCAATGACGAGACCAACAAGCCGATGCTCGCCGTCAACAACTGGCTCGGCTACCAGTTCGTGGCCGCCAGCCGTTCGCTGATCAAGCACCTCTGACCGGTACCAGCGCCACGTCCGGATCAGCCGGGGTGGGCACCGACCGTGTCGCGGATCTCCGCGGCCTGACCCCCTTCTATCGCGCGTGCACAATGGGCGCAGCAGTAGAACCGTCCCTCGACCTCGACCCCGTGCCCGATGATCCGGCATTGGCAGTGCTGGCAGACCGGTGCGAGGCGCTGGACCGCGCACTCGAACGAGTCGAACACGTGCTTGCCACCACCCGCCGTATGGATCTCGAAGGCCATCCAGTAGTCGTTCCCACAAACCTCACAAGTACTCACCAATACCTCCTCTCACGCTCATTCTTACCCAAAGGAGGACTGTCCCGTGGTCGGTTCACGAAATTGCTATATGAGGCATTCCCCCATGTTGGTCACCCGATCGTGCCTATCCTGTGCTCGGGCGGTGGCGCCATCGTCAACGTCATGAGGCAGGCCAACCAACGGAAGGCACGAGCCAATGACCACCTACCTCGAACCTGTCACGACCACCTCCGCGGATGAGGTCGACCGCGTCTTCTGGCGCCAGGCCGGCGAGTACAGCCCTGCCAGCGTGCCGACCCACCCGATGCGGATGGACCGTCTCAATCGCATCGAACGGTTGCTGCGCAACCATTACCGCGAGCTCGTGTCGGCGCTGCAAGCCGACTTCGGTTACCGCAGCCAGGATCAGATCATCGGGGCCGACATCGCATCGGTGATGCCGCACCTCGCCCACGTACGGCGAAATCTGAGGCAGTGGATGAAGCCGCGACGCCGTCCGAGCGGCGTAATGGGCATCGCCGGGGCGCGCAGCTACATCATCGACGAGCCGCTGGGCGTGGTCGGTGTGATGTCACCGTTCAATGCGCCGATCGCCCTCTCGTTGAGCCCCACAGTGGACGCCATTGCCGGCGGCAACCGTGTGATGATCAAGCTGTCGGAGCTCACCCCGCAGACCGCCGCATTGTTCTCCCAACTCGTCGACCGCTACTTCGACGAGACCGAGCTCGCCGTTGTCACCGGCGGCCCGGAAATCGCCGCACAGTTCTCGGCCCTGCCATGGGACAAGTTGATCTTCACCGGCGGGACCAACACCGCCAGAAAGATCCTGGCCGCGGCCGCGCCGAACCTCACCCCGGTCATCCTGGAACTCGGCGGCAAATGCCCTGCTCTCGTTCTGCCCGATGCCGATATCGGGCTCGCGGCCACGAAAACCGCGCAGGGCCGGTTGGCGAACGCGGGCCAGACCTGTCTCGCTGTGGACTACGCCCTCGTGCCGGAAAACAAGCTGGAGACGTTCATCGCCGGTGTGCTGGCCAAGAACAACCAGGACTTCCCCACGGTGCAGGGCAACCCGGAGTACTCGTCGATGATCGACGAATGGGCGTACCAGCGAATCCTGGACCTGATCGCGGAAGCCCGCGACTACGGCATGCGGGTCATCCAGCCCGACATCTACAGTGGAGAGTTCGCCAGCCCGCAGACCCGCCAGATCCCGCTGACCATCGTGGTCAACCCCGATGAACGCGTCAGGCTCTACCGCGAGGAGGTGTTCGGGCCGATCCTGTCCATCTACACCTATCGCGACATCGACAACGCCATCTCGATCGTCAACGCCAAGCGTAAACCGCTCGCCATGTACATCTTCGGCAGCAGTCGGGGAGACATCGAGTACGTGCTCAACCACACCACCGCCGGCGGCGCGACTATCAACGACATCGCGATACACACGCTGTCGCGGAGCATGGGCGTCGGTGGCGTCGGTCATTCGGGCATGGGCCGATACAAGGGCGGCCGGGTCGGCTACGAGGCCTTCACCAACCCGAAGTCCGTCTTCAGGCAGAGCCGCCTGCTGTCGCGATTCACCAGCCAGGCTCTCCCGCCGTTTCGTAACGCGCGGCAACGCAACGCGATGATGCGTTGGGGGCGACTTCCCCGTCATTAGCGACCGACGGTAGCAACCCAACCCACACGCACAGTGCGTCGACGGACTGCCGAGTCCGCCGACGCACCGCGACAACGCCTCAGACCGGCACACTCACCTTCGGCGTGGCCGCCTCGGCAGGCTGCCTGGTGAACCGGCCGCGGAGGAACCGCGGAGCCCACCAGTTGGCATTACCCAGCATGGTCATCAGCGACGGTAGGACCACCGCCCGGATGATGGTCGCGTCGATGAGGATGGCCAGAGCCAGTCCGACGCCGAGCTGCTTCATTTCCAGCGCGCTCAGCGATCCGAAGATGGCGAACACGCCCACCATCACCAGGGCTGCGCTCGTCACAACGCCCGCCGAGCCGCTGATGCCCTCGGCCACAGCCGCCCGGTTCGACGCCCCTCGCAGCACTGCCTCGCGGATCCGGCTCACCACGAAGACGTGATAGTCCATCGACAGCCCGAACAGGACAACAAACAGGAACAACGGCAACCAGGCAACGATGCCGCCGTTGGACGTGAAGCCAAGCAGTCCTTCAGCCCACGTGCGTTGGAAGACAAGGACCAGCAGTCCATACGAGGCACCCACGGACAACAGGTTCAGCCCGATGGCGGTCGCCGCCACGACCAGTGACCGGAACGTCCATGCCATCACCAGAAACGTCAGCAGGAGCACGAACCCCACCACGATCGGCAGCCTATCCGCAACGTGATTCGAATAGTCGGTGGTGCCAGCGATCTCACCGGTCACCGCGTAACGGAGGCCGGACACCTGCCCCAAGGTCGCCGGTATGAGGTCGCCCCGCAGCCGGTCCAGCGAACGGATCGCATCGGGCGTGCCGCTGGCATACGGTGTGCCAATTCGAAGGATCGTGACGGTCGCGTCCGGCGAGACGTCGACCTGGGGCTGCCGATCGTGCGCGAAGAGCGGGTCGAGCGCTGCCCGCGAGGCGAGGTCTTCCAACGTGGCCCGGACCTGGCCGGCCTGGGCCGCCGGAGCCTGCACCACCACCACGTGCCGGGAACCCGAACTGGGGAAGGCGGACGTCATGCGTATGTAGGCCTGCACGGCCGGGATGTCCTTGGGCATGTCCTGCAGGCTGGGCAGCTTGAGGGTGAGGTTCAGGGCCGGCACGGCCAGGGCCACCAGCACCCCGGCCGACACCAGAAAGGTGATCACCGGGTAGCGAAGGGCCGGCCGCAGCAGCACAGACCAGACCCGCGACCCGCTCCCACCCGCGCGCGGCGCGGTCAGCCGCCACACGAACGGGATCCGGGGCCGGTCGACCCAACGCCCGAGCTTGGCCAGCAGGGCCGGCAGCACGGTGATCGACCCGAGTACGGAGACCGCCACCACCAGGATGGAACCCACCGCGAAGGAGGCGAAGATGGGATCGGCCGCGAGGAACATCCCGATCATCGAGATGATCACCGCGATGCCGGACACGACCACCGCGTGCCCGGACGTGGCCGCCGCCAGCTCGACCGCGTCCAGATGCTGCGCGCCCTTGGCCCGCTCCTCACGTTCACGCTTCAGGTAGAACAGCGAATAATCGACACCCACCGCCATGCCGATGAGCAGGATCACACTGTTGGTCACGTCCTGAGCTGGGATCAGGTACGACGCGGCCGAGGCCAGGCCAATCGCCGATCCGACCGCGGACAGGGCCAACACCAACGGAACCCCAGCCGCGATCAGCGCCCCGAAGGCCGCCAGCAGGATGACCAGGGTCACCGGCACGCTGAAGATCTCGGCTCGTTGGAAATCCTTGTCGATGCTGTCGTGCAGATCCTTGTCGATGGAACCATCGCCGACCTGCTCCAGGCGTAGGTTGGGGTGATCGCGCTGCACGGCGGCGGTGGTGTCCAGCAACGCCTTCACGCGGTCCTCGGCCGTGTCAGAGTCGCCCGCCATGGTGACCGGCAGCATGAGCGCGCTGCCGTCCGCGGCAGCCACAGCATCGCCCACATCGGCCACTTCCGGCAGCGCACGCATCCGTCCTGCCACGTCGGCGGCAGCGGCCTGCGCCACGGTGAGGTCGAGCGGGCCAGTGTGGGACGTGATGAGCACGTTCTCCACCACCGGGCGATCGGGAAAATGACCTTCGTCGATCATCTGCGCAGCTCGACCGGTCTCACCGACGTCGCCGCTGTGGGCGGCCTGCTTGGTACCGGTCGCCGCGCCGAGCGCTATCGACGCGGCCACGAAGACCACCCACAAGGCCATCGCCCGCCACGGATGTGTCGCACTCCACCGCGCGACCCGCACCGTCATCGACTTTCGCTTCACGTGTCCGATCCCTCCGCTGGTACAGATCAGGCGGATGCCGCCGTCGCGGCTGACGCTAGGGTGCGGGCCGGCCATTGCCATCCGGCCTTGTCCCGGAAGAATCCCTGAGGAGGCCAACCTCCGTTGTCGGGGTAGGGAAAACCACCCTCGGGGGCTCAGAACTTCGGGACCCAGAACTGCGGGCCCTGGATCGACAGCCGGTCGCTCAGCCGATCAGCACCGGGGCGTCGCCCAGCGAGACGGTCACGGTCCCGCCTGGGGCCAGGTCCGCCGCGGCCGGGCTGGGCAGGTCGGCCCGGATCTCGTCGCCGTTGGCCAGTCGTACCGACACCCGCGTCAACGCGCCCTGGAAAGTCCGCACCACAACCAGATCCGGACCCTGGTCATCCTTGGTCAGCGTCACCGCCTCCGGGCGGACCAGCACGGTGACCGCCTCATCGGTCAGCCGGGGCGACTCACCGGCGGCCACCCGTCGGACCACGCCGAGCACCTCGACCGTGTCCGGCCCGAGCATCCTGCCGGGCACCCGGTTCATGGTGCCGACGAACTCGCCCACAAACGCGGTGGCCGGCCGGTGGTAGAGCTCGTCCGGGCTGGCGATCTGTTCCAGCCGACCGTCTCGCATCACACCGACCCGGTCCGCCACTGACAGCGCCTCGGCCTGGTCGTGGGTGACGAAGAGGGTGGTGAGCCGCAGGCGCTGCTGCAGCCGGCGGATCTCGTCCCGCAGCTGGGTGCGAACCTTCGCGTCCAATGCGGACAGTGGCTCGTCGAGCAGCAGCACCCTCGGCTCCACGGCGAGTGCGCGGGCCAGCGCGACCCGCTGCTGCTGGCCGCCGGAGAGCTGGTGCGGGTAGCGGTCGGCCGTGGACGACAGGCCGACCAGCTCCAGCAACTCGCCGGCCCGGGACCGCCGGGCGCTGCCGCTGGCGCCACGAACCCGCAGTCCGAAGGCGACATTGTCGGACACCGAAAGGTTCGGGAACAGGCTGAAGGCCTGGAACACCATGCCCATCCCGCGCCTGTTGGCCGGCTGGTGGGTGATGTCGAGCCCGTCCACCGCCACGGTGCCGTGGTCGGGTTGCTCGAACCCAGCCAGCACCCGCAGAGCCGTGGTCTTACCGGATCCGGACGGGCCGAGCAGCGCGACCAGTTCCCCGGGCGCCAGCGTGAGGTTCAGTCCAGCCAGCGCGGTCACGTCACCGAAGCGACGCACCAGCCCGGACATGACAACTCCGTGCCCATGCGCCGTGCCCGGCACGACCGCTGAACCGGCGGTGTGGGAGCTCGTCGAAGTGGGTGCGGTCATGAGGACCTCCGAGTGGTGCGACGACGGTCGGCGAACGATATGGCGAGCAGCAGCAGCCAGGTGAACACCAGGCTCGCCACACTGACCGCCACGGAAAGGCGGGCAGTTGGCGCCGGAGATCTTCACCAGCCAGGTCGGCAGGGTGTCGAACAGCAGCACCCTGGAAACTGTGTACTCGCCGAGGACGAGCGCGATAGTGAGGAACGCGGCGCCCAGGGCGGCGGTGCGCAGGTTCGGCAGGAGCACCCGAAACACGATGGTCGCCCAGTTGGCGCCGAGTCCCCGGGCCGCCTCGACCAGGGTGCGCACGTCGATGGCCCGCAGGCCGGCGTCAAGAGAGCGGTAGACGAACGGCAGCGCCAGCACGATGTAGACCACGACCAGGATCCAGGGCAGGTCGATGTCCTGAGAGGACACCAGCACGTCGCCCAACGGTGTCCCGGCCAGCTGGTCCGGCCCGAGCGACAGCATGTCACGCACCCCGACCACCAACGCGATCGGCGGAATCACCAGCGGAATCAGCGACAGCCCTTCAATCACTGGCCGAAGCCTCGGCAGCCGCAAGGTCACCGCGAGCATGGCCGGTACGGTGATCGCCAGTGCGCCCAACACAGTCAACACAGCGAGGGTGAGCGAACGACGAAGCGCGTCGGCGAAGCCCTCCGCGGCGGGAATGGCCGTGTAGGCATCCAGGTTGAGGCCGCTGCGTCGTGCGGTCGTCGACGGTGAAGTAGAACGACGCGGCCAGCGGGTACGACGAAGTAGATCCCGGCCAGGATCAGGTACGATCCAGCTGGCGCCGAGCCTGCGTCGTACGGCACTCGCTCCATCGACGGTCATGACAGCCACCTTGTGGTGCGCCGCTGCACCAACCAGTAGACGAGCATGACCAGGCCGACCCCGGCAATCATGATCAGGGCCAGCGCCGCACCGATGCCTTCCTGGCCCAGCAAGACGTTGCCAGACAGCACATTGTCGATCTGCAAGGTCACCAGCGCAACGGTGGAGCCGACCATGGCCTGCGCGGTCGCGAACGCCGACACGGCGGCGCAGAACAGCAACAAGGCCCCGCCGAGTACGGGTGCCAACAGGACCGGACCGCCGACGTGGCGCCAGTACTGCCAGCGGCTCGCACCGAGGCTCTGCGCCGCCTCACTCCATTGTGGACGCATACCGTCGAGCGCGGGCGCGACCACGATCACCATCAGCGGAATCAGGAAGTAGAGGTAGACGAGGACCAGGCCGGAAAAGCTGTACAGGGTCAGGCCCGCCGCGAGTAGGTCGACGCCGAACCAGTCGGCCAGCACCGTGGTCACCACGCCGGCGTTGCCGATGGTGGCGATGAAGGCGAACGCGAGCGGTACCCCACCGAAGTTGGCGAACACGCCCGATGCGGTCAGGACGACCCGCCGCAGCGCGGGCGAGCCGGACCGGACCACGGCCGAGGCCAACGCGACGCCCACCACCGAGCCGATGATGGCGCCCACCGCGGCCAGCCGCAGGCTTCCCAGCAGCGCCGTGCGGTATCCGCCCGACAGCGCGTCGCGCAAGTTGTCCACTGTGGTGTATGTGCGCAGGGTGTCCGGATCCTCGCGGCGCAAGGCACCGAACCCGAGCGCGACCACCGGCGCGATCAGTCCTATGCCGACGACCACCAGGAAGGGCAGCACGGACAGCCAGGGCCCGATCCTGTGCCGTACCGAGCCAGCGGCCGACGCCGGCGGCTGGGGTCACCAGCCGCCGGCGTGGATGCCGCCGTCGTGAGTTTCGCGGAGGTGGCGGCATGGGTCATGGTTGTCGCCTCAGCTGGTCATTGCCTTGGACCAACCGTCGACGAGGACCTTCTTGGCCGCGTCGATCTGGTCCGGGGTCGGGAACTTGACATCGCCTTCGACCTTCGGCAGGGCGTCCACAAGGGAGGTCGTCGCGGTGCCGGCGGCGACCATCTTGTCCAGCCGGATCGGCCGGGCCTTGCCCTTGAGCCACAGGTTCTGGCCCTCGTCGGAGTAGAGGAACTCCTGCCAGAGACGGGCCGCGGCCGGGTGCGGCGCGTACTTGCTGATCGCCTGGCAGTAGTAGTTCGCGTAGAGACCGTCCGACGGGACCGCGACCTGCCAGTCGACGCCCTTGGCCTTGAACTCCTCCGAATAGCCCGCGTTGAGGTAGTCCCAGTCGATCGAAATGGGCGTCTCGCCCTTCTCGATGGTGGCCGGGGTGGACTCGACCGGGATGTAGTTGCCGCTGGACTTCAGCTTGGCGAAGAACTCGATGCCCGGCTGGATCTTGTCGAAGTCGCCACCGTTGGCCAGGGCCGCGGCGAAGACGCCGGCGAACGCCGAGCCCGCCTTGGTCGGGTCGCCGTTGAGGGCAACCTTGCCCTTGTAGTCCGGCTTCAACAGGTCGGCGAAGGTCTTCGGGCAGACCGTGATCTTCGCGCCGTCGCAGCCGATCGAGACGTAGCCGCCATAGTCGTAGTACCAGGCGCCCGACGTGTCCTTGCTGTTGGCGGGGATGTCGGCCCAGGTCGCTGACCTGGTACGGCGCGAGCAGGCCCTCCTTGGCGGCGGACTGCGCGAACGCCCCGCCGAGGTCGAGCACGTCCGGCGCCCGGCCCTGGCCCTTGAGGCTCTTCACGGCGTTGACTTCGTCCTGGCTCGACCCGTCGGGGTTGTCCGAGACGATCTTGATGCCGTACTTCTTGCTGAAGGCGTCGATGATCTCTTTGTAATTGGCCCAGTCCGGTGGCAGGGCGATCACATTGAGGGTGCCCTCCTGCTTGGCCGCCGCGATCAGCGCGTCCATTCCACCCAGTGCCGACGCGGACGTGGCCGTGGCCCAGTCCTGCTTGCCGCTGTCCGCGGCCTTGGTCGACGAGCCACAGGCGGCCGCCGCGGCCACCACACCACAAGCCACCACGGCAAGACCAAGCCGCCGCAGATGAGCAACCCTCATCAGTACTCCTTGTTCATGCGGGTGTTGGGTTCCCCCGCGTAGGGCAAGCGTCGGCCAAGGCAATGACCAAACCATGAACAGATGTCGTCGGCCGGTCGGACCGGGAGCGAAGCATTGCGCCTACTCGAGTCCGAGAAGTGCCGGCAATTCACCGAACACGCGCATCGTCCGCATCGCGCCCGCCGCGGTTAGCGATCAGCGCCGGCCCCGTTCAGCGGACCAACACCTGCCGGCCGGCCTCGTGGGCGTCGAGGAACCCGGCGACCGCTGCTGGCCAGCCGAACTGCTCGGCCCGGGCGCGGGCCCGCGTGCGCCGTTGCGTCTCGGGCCGGGCGAGCAGCTCGGCGGTCCCGGCCGCGAACGTGTCGCCTTCCCCCCGCACCGCAACCCCGGCGTCACCGATCACCTCGGGCAGCGCGCTGGTCGCGTCCACCACCACCGGCGTGCCACAGGCGAGGGCTTCCAGCGCGGCCAGGCCGAAGGTTTCGATCGGCCCCGGCGACACCACCACGTCAGCAGTCGCCAGCAAGGCGGCGAGCGCCCGCCGATCGGTCACGAAGTCCACGAACCGCACCGGCAGGCCGGCCGCCCGGCGTACCAGCCGCTACCGCAGTGGCCCGCCACCGGCCACCACCAGCACCGCGTCAACGCCGGCGCAGCGCAGTGCGGCGAGAGCATCGATCGACCGGCCCGGTCGCTTCTCCGGCGACAACCGTCCACAGTGTACGAGCAGGGCCTGTTCCGGCCAGGCGTGGCGGGCCCTGAGGCCGGCGTCGTGGCGGCCGGGATGGAACAGTTCGAGGTCGACCCCGAGCGGGACCCGGACCACGTTGGGTACGCCGAGCCGATCGAACTCCTCGCCGGCCCACGCGGTGGTGCACAACACCTTGTCGTAGTGCCGGGCGGTGCGGGCATTGAGCGTGTCGGTGGCCCAGGTCCGGGCCGGCCCGGGCAGTCGGGCCACGCCGAGCAGGCCGTACAGACTCTCGTGCGACACCATGATGCTGGACGCGGCGGCGCGCCCACCCGCCGGTCCACCGCAAGGTCAGGCGGTCGGACACCTCGAGCCGGTCCGGCGCCAGGTCATCCAGCACCGCGAGCAGGCGGCGGCGCCCCAGCAGCACCCGGTACCCGCCCGCGAACGGAACCCGTCGGCCGGGCAGTGTGATCACCCGGCCGGAACCGCCGTGTACTGATCATCGGCCCGTTCACCGGGCACGACCAGCACCGGCTCGTGTCCGGCTACGGCGTACCCCTCCCCCAAAGCCTGCAGGGCAGTACGCAGGCCGCCGGAACGCGGCGTGACGAAGTTCGCGAGCCTGACAATCCTCATCCGAACCTCTCTCCACCCGACCTGTCGCGCGTGAGCCTCCCGTGGTCGTACCAGCACCAGACAACGCCCAGTTGTCCTCCGAGCGAAAATCCGCTGACGACGGCGATCGTGGAAGGGTCGCTAGCGAAAACGGTGGCAACGAGTCCAAGGTCGCGCCGGAGGCGGGGGGTTAGTCGATCCGGGGATTGGCGGTGAGGATCTTGTCTGCGACTCCCCAGAGGGTGGGCACGTAGTGCAGCAGGCTCTTGGCCCGGTCCAGCACATCCTCGCCGCCGCCGAGGTTGAGGTCGGCGAGCGCGGCCTCGAACAGCGGGGCGAGTTCCCGCCGTTCGTGGCGCGATCCGTCGGCCAGCAGGGCGAGGTGACATTGCGCGAAGCTGGCCACAATCCAGAGCATGGCCTCACGGTGATAGCCCAGCCCGATCAGCCGCTGGTTGCCCCCGAGCACGACTGGGCGGGTGGCCGGTGAGATGGGCGCACCCAGGAAGTACGGGCTGCGGGACGCGGCGAGAGTGGCGTCGAAGGTCTTGGCCAGTGCCTGGAGGTGCACTTGCACCCGCCGCTCGGCGAGATGGACACAACCCAGCAACTGCAACAGATCCGGATAGATGTCGGGGTATCCGTACCGGTCCAGCACCTTGCGGGCCACGCCGTAGCGGCGGCGGGCCTGCGGATGTCGTAGCGCCGGAATCAGCACGAGCTGACCGGCCAGATTCGCCGCCGACATCAGCGAGGCGACCTGCGCCGGCAGCGGCCCGGCCGTGTCGACACCCCGCAGCGTGCGCTCGATCTCACCGCGGGCGTCGCCGCACCGCCGCTGCACCCACACCCGCTTGGCGAACCGGTCAGCCACGTGCTCATGCAGTCGCCGCAGGTGCCCGGTCGGGTCGGCGATGACCGTGTCGGTGCGGAAGCTGGGCGCCAGCCGGTACGACGAGAGGACTCCGCTGGCCGAGAGCAACGCCGGCCAGGCCACATAACGCACATCCAGCAGCACGCCGTGATAGACGAAGCGACCCGGGTCCGCGGGCGCCACGTCCCGGCCGATCACCACGACGAGGTTGAGATCCGAGTCGGGCGGCAGTTCCGTGGTGGCCGAGAGCCCGGCCGTCCATCCGCTGAAGAACGCGCCACCGAACCCTTCTTCCCGACAGGCGTGCCTGGTCACCCACCTGGTCGCCGTCGCGCGCGCCAACCGGATCTTCACAACAACTATTCTTCCCCATCCGCCGGCAGGTCACCCACGTGCGGTCGCGCACCGACTCGATACGCTTTGATCAACTCGAATATGCCCAACCGGCACCACGCATCATCCATATGGACAGACTTCGAGGGCCTTCACGTCGTTGTTGCGCCACCCTGAGTAGGCATAACGTGTCGTTCCAGTTATCTATTTGATGATGAAAGCGCGCCGCACCGTCGTACGCGCGTCCACACCCCCGACCGGCCGCTCCCGCAGCCGCCCGACGCGCATGATCATCGAAAGCTTCACATCCTTGAAACAAGGAGTTATGAGACGAAGTGACCAAGAGCCGCTTCGCCACTCGGGTGGGACAAGTCGGCAGTTCTCATCACTGCCCTAACCAACAGGGAGAACCCGTGCTCAAGCGGATCCGTGCGGCCCGCGAGGATGGCTTCACGCTCACCGAACTTCTCATCGTTGTCGTGGTCCTCGGCATCCTGGCCGGCATCGTGGTGTTCGCGGTGAACACCTTCGCGTCGGACAGCGACAAGACCGCGTGCGAGGCGGACAAAAAGACCATCCAGGTGGCGGTGGAGGCGTACAAGGCGCAGTCCCCCACGGGGGTCTACCCGGCAACGGTCGACGACCTCATTCCCAAGTACCTCCGCGAGAAATCGAAGAGCACGAAATATTCCTTCACCCTCAACGTCGCCACCGGCGCGATAACCGTCAGCCCCGCAGGCTTCTGCTAGGCCCAACCTGTTGCACCCCCTGCTCAATCACCCCCGTGGTGCCGATACACCGGGCTCGGTGGCATGAAGCTCAAGAAGAATAGGACCGACGGCGTCCCAGCACCTGTGGACGCCGCCCGAGGCCAGCCGGGGCGACCGGACGATCTGTCCGTTCGCCCCGGTGGTAACCGCATCGGTGAGATGCTCGTCGACGCCCGGCTGGTCAGCCGCGAACTGGTCATCGCCGCGCTCACCGAGGCGCAACGCGGTGGCACGCCCAAGCTCCTCGGCCAGCGGCTGGTGGAGCGGGGCGCGCTGGACGAGCGCGGGCTGGCCTGGGTGGTGGCCAACCAACTCGCACTCGAGTACGTCGACCTACGCGAGATCACGCCGGAACCGGCCGCGATCAAGCTGATGACCGAGGCGACGGCCCGGCAGCTGATCGCGGTGGCCCTGTCAGTGCGCGGGGAAGGCCTGGTCGTGGCCATGGCGTTCCCGAACCCCAACACGGTCGGTCGGCTGCGCGAGGCGGTCGGCCGTCCGGTGATCATCACGGTCGCGGCCCGGGCCGACATCATGCGCGCGATCGGCAACAACTACCGGGCGCTGACCGGGATCAGCAACCAGATCCGTGCCTTCGAGGCCGAGCACGCCCAACGTAGCGACAACGGCCGCACCGAGTCAGCCGCGAGCACGGACGACGCGCCTGTGGTCCAGGTGGTCCACATGATGATCACGCAGGCGTTACGGGACCGCGCCTCGGACATCCATGTCGAGCCGCAGGCCGAGCGGGTGCGGGTGCGCTACCGCATCGACGGCGCGCTGCATGACGTGCTGGAGCTGCCCGCGTCCATGGGACCGGTGATCGCCAGCCGGATCAAGATTATGGCAAACATGAACATCGTGGAGCGGCGCCGGCCACAGGACGGTCAGGTCAGCCTTGACATCGAGGGCCGCAGCGTCGACATCCGGGTGTCCACCACTGCGGTCATCGAGGGTGAGAAGGTGGTCATGCGGTTGCTCGACAAGAGCCGCCCGCTGTTCCGGCTCGGCCAACTGGGCATGCCGGAACACATGGTCACGCTCTACTCGTCGATGGTGCGGGCACCCTTCGGCATGGTCATCTGTGCCGGGCCGACCGGCAGTGGCAAGACCACCACCCTGTACGGCTCGCTCAGCGAGATCAACAGCCCGGAACGTAACGTCATGACGATCGAGGATCCGGTGGAGTACCGGATCCCGTCGATCAATCAGATCCAGATCAACGAGCAGGCCGGCATCACCTTCGCCGGCGGGCTGCGCTCCATCCTGCGCCAGGACCCGGACGTCATCCTGGTTGGCGAGATCCGTGACGTGGAGACCGCCCGGATCGCGGTGCAGGCGGCGCTCACCGGTCACTTCGTGCTGTCCTCATTGCACGCCACGGACGCGGCCTCGGCGCTACATCGGCTGCTGGACATGGGCATCGAGGGTTTCCTCGTGGCTTCCTCGGTCACCGCCGTGGTCTCGCAACGCCTGCTGCGGCGCATCTGCAACCAGTGCCGCGAGCCCTACCAGCCCACCGCGGAGGAGTTCGCGCTGCTGCAGACCATCGGTGGGCGTCCACCCACGGCCGGGTTCATCCGCGGTCATGGCTGCAACTTCTGCGCACAGACCGGGTTCCTGGAACGCATCGGTGTGTACGAGATGATGCTGGTCACCGACACCGTCCGGGAGATGATCCTGCGCCGGGCCCCGCACGACGAGATCCGCAAGGCGGCCCGGATGGAAGGCATGCGCACATTGCAGGAAGAAGCAGCACGCCTGGTGGAAATGGGCGTGACCACGCTGGCCGAAGTATTACGGACGATCTACGTGGTGGGGGGCTGAGGTGGCCAAGTACAGCTACGTCGCGATCCGTCCGGACGGGCGCAACGCCACCGGTGTGCAGAAGGCCCGCAACCGCAGACGGGCCGAGAGCATCCTGCACCGCCGGCAGCTGCGCAACATCCGGCTCACCGAGAAGAAAAGCATCATGCAGATGCAGATCGGTGGATCCGGGGTCAAGCGGGAAGAGATCATGCACCTGTCCCGGCAGTTGGCCGCGTTCGTCCGGGCCGGGTTGCCGATCATCGAAGCGGTCCGGAGCCTGTCCGAGGAAGGCAAGAACGAGGAACTGCGGCGCATGCTGGAAGAGGTCGAAGATGGCCTTCGCCGGGGCGAGACGCTGTCCGACACGTTCGACCGCCATCCCAAGATCTTCCCGGAGTTCTACCGGGGAATCCTTCGCTCGGCCGAGCTGACCGGGAAACTCGACACGGTGTTGGACCAGCTCGCCACGTACCTGGAGCGGGATCTGGAGGCCCGGCGGCGGATCAAGACGGCCATGACCTACCCCGCGATCATTGTCGTGATGTCCCTGGTCACGGTGGTCATCCTGGCCACGTTCGTGCTGCCCCGATTCGAGGTCTTCTTCGCCAGCCTTGACGCGCAGCTTCCGTTGCCCACCCGGATCCTGTTGGGCATGACCGCCTTCATCTCGCACTGGTGGTGGGCACTACTCGGCGGCGTGGCCACGATCGCGGGCATCATCCTCATCGCACTCAGAACCCACGGCGGACGGTATCTGCGCGACCGGATATACCTACGCCTACCGGTCATCGGCGATGCGGTCCGCTTCGCGCTGGTCGAGCGGTTCTGCCGGGTGTTGGCATCGATGGCCGGGGCCGGGGTGGCCCTGCCCGAGGCGCTACGGGTAGCCACCGAATCGTTGCGCAATCTGGTCTTCATGCAATCACTCGCACAGGTCAGCTACGCCATGTTGGAGGGTGAAGGGCTGGCCGCGCCACTGTCGCGCACCGGCCTGTTCCCCGGGATCGCCGCGCGCATGATCCGGGTCGGTGAGGACACCGGTACGCTCAACGTCCAACTCGAGTTCGCCGCCCGCTACTACGAGGGCGAACTCGACTATCGGCTCAAGCGCCTGACCTCACTCATCGAGCCCATGGTCATTCTTTTCATGGGCCTCATCGTCGGCTTCGTGGCGATCGCACTGGTGTCCGCGATGTACGGCATCTTCAACCAGGTGCGGGTCTGAGTGGACGAACAGCGCACCAGCGACCAGGGCGAGACGCTCATCGAGCTGCTCGTCGCCATGCTTGTCATGGGCATCGCTATCGTCGCCCTCGTTGGCGGGCTCGGCACCAGCGTGCGGATCTCCGAGATCCACCGCAAGCAGGCCCTTGCCGGCGCCTACCTGCGCAGCTTCGCCGAAGCGGTGCAGACCGCGATAGCGAAATCGCCCACGGACTACCGGGAATGCGCCACAAATCTCCAATACGAGGCGGCCTTCAGGATCACCGACGCCCCCTACCGGGCCAACGTCGAGCACGTGCGCTACTGGGACGGTTCAACGTTTGGTGCCTCGTGCACCGCGGCTACCGACAGCGGCGTACAACTGCTGTCGCTGACCGTACGCAGCACCGATGACGACGCCGTGGAAAGCCTCGACCTGATCATTCGAAAGCCGTGCCGGCCAATGGACGCCTTTCCCGCGGAGGGGACATGTCGATGAAGCCGCCGACCGGACGGGTTGACGACGAGCGCGGGCTGACCCTGACCGAACTGCTCATTACCGTGGTCCTGATGGGTCTCATCATGGCCCCGCTGAGCAACGCGGCGTTCGGGTTCTTCCGGATCACGGACATGACCAACCAGCGCCTCAATGAGTCGCACGACATCCAGTTGGCCGCGGCCTACTTCGCCCAGGACGTGCAGAGTGTCGGCGTCCGCGACTGGTCGGCGTACCCGTTCCCGCCACAACCGTCGGTAGAAGGTGGCGTGCCGTACAACAGTGGTTTGTTTCCGTGCGGCGATCCTGGTACGCCGCCTGCCGCGATCCGGTTCGCTTGGGACGACCCGCCGTCGCCGACCGGTGCGCCGACAAAGGTGACGGTGGCCTACCTGGTCTGGACCATCGGGGGCGAGAAACAACTGCGACGGATCACCTGCCGCAACGGCTCGACCGCGCCGGATTCCGACATCGTCGTGGCTCACAACGTTGACTCGGCGAGACCCTTGCCCATCGGAGCCGACGGTGTGATCACGTTGCGGCTGGAAATCCGGGATCCAGCCAACACCGATGTGCCGGTCACGGTCGACCTACAGGGACAGCGGAGGCAAACCTGATGCGGCCGATCCGCTTCCGCGATGACAGCGGTGCCTCGCTCGTCCTTGCCCTCGCCATCGTCACCGTCTTCTCCGTCATCATCGCGGCCGTGCTGACCTTCGCGGACACGAGCGTGCGCACCACGATGGCGCTGCGGGACCAGGCGGCCGAAAGCATGGGTGCCGGCGGCGCGGCGGAAATCGCCATCAACACGCTGCGCCAGGGCACCTACGACGCCAGTTCGGGACAGTGCTTCGGGGCCCTCGATAGGCTGACTCTGCAGAACTTCTACCAACCCAGAAGCGGTCCGGCCGACTCGGCGGTGGTGACCTGTGCACCGGACGCCATCCATAGTGGACTCGCGGGCAGCGGGGCCGATCCGGCGACCGTGCCGGGCCAGGCCGTACTGACACTGGCCACCGGCGGCGAAGGCGGGTTGTCCGTCGACGCCGCGGATGGCCGCGACGTCAAGATACGCGGCGATGTGCTCGCCAACTCGACCATCGACGTACCCCGCGGCAGTTTGACCAGCAGCGCCGCCGTTCGGGCGGTGGGCGCGTGCACCGGCACCATCACCGCCACCCCGCCGGCCCGGTGCCGCACCGGCCCGCCGGTCACGGCCGACCCGAACTACCCGCTGCCCACCGCGGCCACGACCCTGCAGCGCGCGCCGAACTGCGGTGGATCCAGCGACCCGTTGCAGGTACTCGAGTTCACCCCGGGCGTGTACCGGGACATCCAGGCCCTCAACCAGGGCATCGACCGCTGCCCGAATCCGATTCTGTACTTCCCGCCGGGCATCTACTACTTCGACTTCAACCGCAGCACGCCCTGGTTGATCCACGACGCCTATGTGATCGGTGGAGCGCGGCCCGGCGGCAGCCCACCGACCGCCGGCACGGCACCCGCCGCCCCCGGCTGGTGCCAGAGCCCGGTGCCACCAACGCCGCCGGATCCGCGTTGGACTCCGCCAGCCTCGAATCAGGGCGTGCAGTTCGTCTTCGGCGGCGACAGCCGCATCTCGTTTGTCAACTCCCAGGTCGAGCTGTGCGCAAGCTATTCGTCGACCGCACCACCCATCGTGCTCTATGGACTGAAGGCAGCGGTCGACACCGTACCGGCGCAGGGCGGCTGTGTGGTGCAGACGCCCTACCCTGCCACCGGCTGCGCGACCATCACCAGCGACGGCCTGCCCGGCAGCCGGTTGTACGTCCAGGGCACGACCTACCTGCCGGGGTCGGCCCTGGACATCACGGTCAACAACCCGGCTGGCCTCACCTTCGCCGACGGCGTGATCGCACGTACCCTCCGGCTCGCCCCGAGCGCCACGGCCAACCTGTCTGGACCGGTGATCGGGATGCCCACCAGCGCCGGTCGACAGACGATCGTCTACCTCACCGTCTACCTCTGCCCTGGTGCCGGCACCTGCACCACGGCGAGCGGAACGCAGCGGCTGCGGGCGAAGGTGGGCATCTCCGACCC
This sequence comes from uncultured Actinomycetota bacterium, assembly GCA_963742855.1. Lineage (GTDB taxonomy): Bacteria > Actinomycetota > Actinomycetes > Mycobacteriales > Micromonosporaceae > CAVUNP01. The sequence goes on from CAVUNP010000046.1 coordinate 143,137, forward strand.
GACTGGCACCCCGGTGCTCGGGGAGCGGGCCGTCACCGTCTACAGCTGGAGCGTGCTGCGCTAGTAGCCGAGCACCGCGTCCCAGTACAAGCGCGCGACCGCACCGGCGAAGAAGATTCCCAGCATCGCGCCGGCCACCATGAACGGCCCGAACGGGACCGCGGTCTTGCGGGTGCCACGACCTGCCAGGATAAGTGCGACGCCGTACCCCGCGCCGAGCAGGAACCCGGTGAACGCGCCCAGGATGAGCGTGCTCCAGGACAGATAGCCGAGCACAGCGCCGATCAGGCCGGCCAGCTTGACGTCACCCAGACCCATGGCCGCCGGATAGGCCAGCGCGACGCCGAGGAAACCACCAAACAGGATGAGCGCGCCGATGCCGGCCCGGGCCAGCGCCCACCAGTCCGACTGCCAGGCCGCGGAGGCGGTGAGTAGCACCGCCAACACCGGGTACGAGGGCAGCACGATCGCATCCGGTAGCCGATGGTGGGCCAGGTCGATGAAGGTGAGTGCCACGCCGATCGTCACGAAGTACAGGTACGCCGGCAATGCGCTATGAAGATCCAGCTGTTCCAGCCGTACGGTCGTGGCGACGAACAGGAGACCCGTGCCAGCCTCGACCAGCGGATAGCGCCGGCTGATTGGCACCGAACAGTTGGCGCACCTGCCCCGCAGCCACAACCACGACACCACCGGCACGTTGTGCCGGGGGCTGATCGCGGTGGCGCAGGCGGGGCAGCGAGACCCTGGCCGGACCAGGGACTCGCCGCGCGGCACCCGATGGATCACAACGTTGACGAAGGAACCGAAGGCCATTCCGGCCGAGGCGACCAAGGTGTATGCGGCCAGCCCGAGCAGGACGGTCACTCTGCGACGAAGCGCACCCGCCGGCGGCGGATCAGCACGTAGCCGACGACGCCGGCCACAACCGCGCCCGCGCCGATGCCCGCGATCAGGCCGGCCGGGCTGCCGGTCACCGGCAGGCCTGCGTGCCCCGCCGGCGGTGTGGTCGCAGCCGGCGTCGTACTCGCCGCGGTCCAGGTGGCCTTGACCGAGGCGAAGGGTTCGCCGAGGTCGCAGTCATGGTCGCCGTTGGCGTCGTGGCACGCGGTGATGGTGTCCTCGCCGGCCGACGCGCCGGTGTAGGTGAACGACGCCACACCCTGGGCGTTGGTGGTTCCCGTGCCGCTGGTCACCACGGTCGCGCCCCGGGTCACCGTGAACAGCACCGGTTCACCGGCGACGACGCCACCGCCCAGCTCCTTCACCGTGGCGTTGACGGTGTGCGACGCACCGACCGACTTGGCCGCGGTCGGCGGCTGCAGATCCAGTGTGGACTGCTTCGGCGCGGCGCCCTTGGCGCACTGCGAGACGGGGTTCGGTGCGTAGCCGATCACCAGGTTGTCCACGAACACCGCGGAGTCGTACGCGTTGTCCGTCTGGTCGAAGATGCTCAGATAGAGCGAGTGTGCACCGGGGGTCACCGACTGGCTGGCCGACAACACCGGGGTGGCACCGTCGTAGGTGACGTCGCTCGGCGCGGCGGTCATCGACGTGTTGCCGGTAGACCGCACAGAGATCGGCCGGCCCTTGTCGTCGAACGCCATGTTGTTCGGCGCGTTGATGGTCGAGCCCGACGTGGTCCAGTTCGAGTTGTCCACCTCGGCGATGAACGCGTCGTTGAATTCCCTGGTGACGAACTCGTCGTACTCCTCGCTGAAGAAGCGGAAGTCGAACCGCAGGCAGTTCTGCCCAGCACCCACGGTGAAGTCGATTTTGAGAATGCTCACGTCGATGTCGGTGTCTCCGCGAACATGGCCGCCGCCGAGCGCGGTGCTCTCCGCGTCACTGTCGTTGGGGTGGTCGGTCTTGTGGACGTCACCATTGGTGAGGATGGCAAACGTCGGGCCCTCGGTGGGAAAGCCGGCCAGCGGCGTACTGCTGACACCGTTGGGCGTCCCGCCCGGCACCGTGACAAAGGTCGCGTTGGTGATGCTCGTACCGTCGGCCTTGATCGCGGCGGCCAGTTGGGCCGCCGTGCCACTGCTGATCGAGGCATGCGCCGGTGGTGCACCCACGAACGCCGCGATCGGCGCAAGTGCCGCGACGGCAACGATGCGGGTCACACGGGCTCGGGCAGTTACCCGCCCACGGGCTTGAATCACGGCGACGCCTTTCGCTGGATGGACAACCCTGGACGGAATGGCTTTCATGCGGTCCGGAGGTCGGTCCTGGCCCACAGGCCGATTCCATGCCACCGAACATCGACCTTGCAAGCGAAACATTCATCGCGATGCTGCGTCAAGCCGATGCATCCGCTCGGTCAGAACCCGCCGGAAAAGGTCCTTGATGTCCTGGCCGTTGCGCTCAGCCTCAACGCTCCGGATAGAGATCCAATTTGGCCAGGCGAATGCGTGAACTTTTTGGGATTAGCTGGATAAAACGGATGTGAACCCGTCGACCTCCCGTCGGGTATGCTTCCGGGCGGCGGCCGCGCCGGCCACGCAGACGCGCAGCGACCGGCGGGAGGAAGACATGTCCACGGTCGATCCAGACGACGACAGGCAGACCGCGATCATCGCCGTCGTCGCCGTTGCCCCGCCCACGCGAGAGCCGGCCTCGGATCGCACATCCGACACTTCGCCCGTCACCGATTCCGACCCACCATCCGAGGTGGCGAAGAAGCCAGGGCTGGTGTCGCCACGGCTTGTGCTCCTGCGACCCGAGCGGGTCGACGACAGCTACCGCAGTGTGCACTCCGTGTTGACCCGGACCAGTTCACGCACCGTCGTGCGCTGCGTCGGCCGGGGTGTGACCGAACTGCTCATCACGTTCGGTCTGATCGCGATCCTGTTCGCCGGCTACGAGATCTGGGGCAACACCCGGGTGGTCGACGCGCACCAGCAGGATCTCAACCACCAGCTCACCGAGGAATGGGCTACCGGGCCTGACGATCCCCTGGTGAGCCCGACGGGACCATCGCCAACCGGCCTGCCCGGCTCGGTCACGCCGCCGCCGAAGCCGGTGGGGCCACCGCCGGGCAACGCGCTGGCCCGCATGTACATCCCGCGGCTGAACAAGTACTGGGTGGTCGTGGAGGGGGTCGAGCCGGAGGATCTGAAGTTCAGCCCGGGCCACTACCCGAAGACCGCGAAGGCGGGACAGGTGGGCAACTTCTCCGTCGCCGGTCACCGCATTCCCGCCATGTTCTGGGATCTGGACACGATGCGCTCCGGCGACGTGATCGTGCTGGAAACGCAGAGCACCTGGTACATCTACAAGGTCACCCAGGTGCACGTGACCGGCCCCAACGCGGTCGAGGTGGTGGCACCGGTGCCGGGCCGCCCCGGCGAGCAGCCGGTCGACGCCATGCTCACCATCACCACCTGCGAGCCGAAGTGGGACAATAAGCAACGCCTCGTGGTACACGCTGCCATGAAGCGCCAGCAACCCCGCTCCGCCGGCCGCCCCAAAGAACTCGGCACCTGATCGCCGTCCCTGCACACGATCGACCAATAGAGAACGAATAGGGCGAACGCGCATGAAACGGCGTCGGTGGGCGGACCAAGTTGTCCTGGTTTACCAACCCACCTGGCGGGGCGGGTGAGCAGAGGCCGGGCGTTCACAGTAGGTTGCATCAGCGATGACTGCATTCGCGGAGCGAAGGAGAAGTCACCCATGAAGGTGTGCATTGTCGGAACTGGGTACGTAGGCCTCACCACCGGCGCCTGCCTGGCCCTGCTCGGACATGCCGTGACCTGCATCGACAGCGATCCCAACAAGATCGAGACGCTGCGGGCCGGACGGGCACCCTTCCACGAGCCACACCTCGAGGAACTGCTGGGCGAGGTCTGGGACAACCTGTCGTTCACCACCGAATACGCCGCCGCGATCCCGGGCGCCGATGTGGTGTTCATCGCCGTGGGCACCCCGTCCGCACCCGACGGTAGCCCGGACCTGCGCTACCTGGAGGCCGCCGCGACGAGCATCGGCGAGCACCTGTCTGATGATTTCACCGTGGTGGTGAACAAGTCGACCGTACCGATCGGTAGCGGCAACTGGGTCGACGCGATCGTCCGCGACTCCTACCTGCGCCACCACGACCGCAAGCCGGGTGACCATTTCGCGGTCGCTTCGAACCCCGAGTTCCTCCGCGAGGGTTCGGCCATCCACGACACGCTCTACCCCGACCGGGTGGTGATCGGTTCAGACGACCGGCGCAGCCTGGAGGTGCTCAACCGCCTCTACCGCCCGATCCTGGACCAGTCCTTCACCGGGCCGACGTTCGCGCCCCGCCCGGACGACCTCGCTGCGGTGCCGCTGGTCGCGACCGACGCCGCTTCGGCCGAACTGATCAAATACGCGGCGAACGCATTCCTCGCCCTGAAGATCAGCTACATCAACGAGATCGGCCAGCTGGCGGCGAAGGTCGGCGCGGACATCACCCAGGTGGCTCGCGGCACCGGGCTCGACGCCCGGATCGGATCCCGCTTCCTACAACCCGGCGTCGGCTGGGGCGGTTCGTGTTTCGGCAAGGACACCGCGGCGTTGGTCGCGACCGCGTCGGAGTACGACCTGGACATGCCGATCGTCACCGCCGCCCGCGACGTCAATCGCCGCCAGCGTGACCTGGTCGTGGCGAAGTTGCTGGACGAGCTGCGGATCCTCAAGGGACGCACGATCGGGCTACTCGGCCTGGCGTTCAAGCCCAACACCGATGATCTGCGCGACGCCCCCGCCATCGACATCGCCCGCAAGCTGATCGAACGTGGCGCCCGGGTGAAGCTGCACGACCCGATCGCCATGCAGCGCTTCCGGATCGAGCAACCGGCACTGGCGCCGTACCTGTGCGACGAGGCGGAAGAGCTGGCCGACTCGTCCGACGCGCTGGTGCTGGTGACCGAGTGGCCGCAGTACGTGGATCTCGACTGGGCCAAGTTGGCCGTGGTGATGCGCAGCCCGATCCTGCTGGACGGGCGACACGCGCTTGACCAGCAGCGCCTCACCCGGGCCGGTTTCCGCTACCTGGCAGTGTCTGGTTGGGTGCCCACCGACTGACCACCGTGGACAGTGATCCACGGTAGACCTGATCCATAGTGGGCGTTCCATAGTGGACGTTCCATGGTGGACGTCCACGGTAGACGGACTGGTCAACCGGCCGGCGCCGATCCGGCCCGCCGGGAGACCGGCCGGGAGACCAGTCTGCTGATGAGCATTGCGTACAGGAGCATCAACAGCGTCTCCAGGACGAGCAGCGGGATGGGCCGGGTCACCACCAGGCAGACCACGACCACAGGTACCACCCAACTGGCAGCCAGGCCAGCCTGCCGGGTGGACAGTGGCTGCACCGAGAACCACTGGATGCCGAGTCCACAAAGGATCCACACGGCCAGGGACGCGCCCAGAGTCACCCGCAGCACCTCGGGCACGTGGGACGAGTCGAGTTCGACCTCGTGCACCAACTGTCCCAGCGACCAGCCGAGGAAGAGGATCGCGGCCCCGTTGGGTGCATGCAGGTAGCTGTACTCCTGCCCGCTACGCAATTTCGCCGCCAGCGGCTCGCTCGCCCGCAAGGTCGTGTACACCCACCACAGCGAAGCTGGCACCACGAAGGCCAGGGCCGCGGCGAAGGCCGTACGACCGGGTGGGTGGAGTGTCGGCACCGCCTTGTTGAGGTCCGTCAGCGTGACACCCAGCAAGATGATGCTGAACTGTCCGATCCGCTCGGGCAGATGCGTTTCGTGTACCGGATACCGCCTCAGCAATGGCTTGCCGATCCACGGCGTCGCCAACTCCACCACCAGGGCTGCCGCCCAGACCACCGGCCGGGCCTGTGGCGGCAGCGCCAGCGAGCCGAGCCACAGCAGCCACCCGATGCCGAACCCGGTCAGGTAAAGCGGGGCCACGTGGCGTGCGGGCAGGTCTGACCAGAACACCCGCAGGTACATCAGGATGAGCGAGCCCCGCACCACCAGGTACCCGATGGGCAGCAGCAGCGAGTACGGCGCGGCGAGGGTGCCAGCGGCAATGGCGCCGACACCCGCTGTGGCCAGGAGCACCAGCAGCCGGTGCGGCACGTCGTCGACATTGAACCGGGTGTCGTAGTAGGCCTGCCCGATCCAGGCCCACTGCACCAGGATGAAGATGCCCAGCGATCCAAAGATCTGTCCGGCCGGCGGCGAAGTCTGATCGCCGAGCCGAGCGGTGATTCCGGACAAGGCCAACACGAAGAGCAGGTCGAAGAACAGTTCCAGCCAGGTGGCATGCCGTTCTTCCTCGTCGACCACCTCGGGCGTGCGCCGTCGCAGCAGGAAAGCCAGGCGGGGCGGCCGCACCACGCGCCGCCCGTGGATCACCGCCGCGCCTTTCTGGCCAGTTGACTCAGGCCCATCATGCCCCAGCAACCGCCATCGCGCGGCGATACGGCGCAAGTCCGAGCCGAGCCTGGACCAGATGACGACGACCGTCCTCAACGGTATGCGCGTCCCGGAATAGCTCCACCCCGTCGATAGGGGCCACTCGCGACTGCCTGGGCCGGTGGCCCAGGCAGTCGGTCATTCGCGACCTACCGACGGATCAGCCGGAGAACTCCGCGCTGGGCATGCGGCGGCGGGAGCGCTTCAGGGCGACCTCCGGTTCAGGCGCCTCCTCCGGTTCCTGTTCCAGTCCCACCGCCTCGTAGAGCGCGGCCACATCGGACGCGTCGTACGCCTGCTGGACCGCCCCCGCGATCCGGCCACGGCTGGGCAGTTGGACTCCCTCGTCAAGGGCCCACTGCCGGATCGCGGAGTTGCGGTCCTTGTCCGCGCCGGCGCCACGCACGGACCCGCGGGCGCGCGGCGTGTCCCCCCGGACCCGTCGGGCCACTTCAAGGAATGGCTCGAGCTTGGTGCGGAGCTCATTCGCGTGCTGGTCGTTGAGATCGATCTGGTAGCCGTGTCCATCCACGCCGAAGAACACGCTCTGGGTTGCCTCCGACCCGTCGAGATCGTCGACGAGTCGCTCGATAACTTGTCTGGCCATGAGCGCAGCGTGCGCGAATTGGGATGGTCAAGTCAAATTGCACCGCCAAATTACACGTCAAATTACACTGCACCATTGCTCGCCGTACCAATGCGCCGTCAATGATCACGGAAGGTGACCTGGAAGATCCGGCGGGTTGTCAACCGAGCCGCACTGCTAGCCTCACCGTTGGACCGATTGCTGGTGGCCATGACATTACGGCGTCCTCGGCCTCGATTCGGCCCAGGTGCTGGCCGACTGCGCGGCCAAAGTGGACCGGCGGCGCAATCCGGCCTAGGCCAGCCCGGCGTCGTGGGCCAGCAGGGCGATCTGAGTGCGGTTCGTCAGATCCAGCTTGGTGAGGATGTGCGTGATGTGCGCCTTGACCGTGGCCACGCTGAGGAACAGTTCCGCGGCTATCTCGGCGTTGCTGCGCCCATTCGCGATGAGTCGTACCACGTCGGACTCGCGCGGGCTGAGCCCGGCCAGCATTGCGACGGCCCGCTCGGCCGTACCGGCTCCTGCGGCCATCTTCTGCATCAACCGCCGGGTGATGGCCGGGGACAGGATGGGGTCGCCTGCGGCCACCTTCCGTACCGCCTCCACAATCTGCGCCGGTGGCGTGTCCTTGAGCAGGAAGCCACTGGCGCCTGCCCGTAGCGCGCCGAGCACGTTCTCGTCCGTATCGAACGTGGTCAACACGACGACCTCGGCTGCCGCGGGGCGCTCCCGCAGTTTCCGGGTGGCGGTCACGCCGTCCACCCGCGGCATCCGCAGGTCCATCAACACCACGTCGGGCGCATGCCGGGCCACCGCGGCCGGAACCTCGGCGCCGTCGGTGGCCTCCCCCACCACCTGGATACCGTGGGCGCCGTCCAACATCATCATCAGGCCCGCCCGTACGAGCGGGTCGTCGTCCACGATGAGCACGCGCACCGCGCGACCGGTCAACTCTGGGCTGGTCAACTCGGCCACGGCAACCACACGTGCAGACGGAACTCGCCGGTGCCGGCCAGATCGTGGGCCAACTGTCCTCCTGACAGGCGCACCCGTTCGGTCAGTCCGATCAGGCCGGTGCCGGCTCCGGGCATGGTGCTCGCAGTCCCGGTCGGATTCCGGATGTCGATGACCAGACGGCCACCGGGCTGCCCAGCCATGGTGATCCGCACCGGTTGCCCCGGCGCGTGCTTACGAGCGTTGGTCAGGCCCTCCTGGACCACCCGGTACGCGGTGCGGCCGATCGCGGTGGGGACCTGCGCGCCAGCCTGGTCGTCCAACGCGACCGCGGCACCGGCGTCGCGGGACTCCTGCACGAGCCGGGGTACATCAGCCAACACCGGTTGCGGCCGGTCATCGTCGTCAGCGAGCGGGTCGCGCAGCACGCCGATCACGTCACGCAGCTCCGCCAGGGCCTGATGCACACCGGCCCGGACCACGCCGGCCGCCTGAGACAGCTGCTGCGCGCAAAGGTCCGGCCGGTACTCCAACGCACCCGCATACGTGGCCACAAGGGACAGTCGGTGGGCGAGGACGTCATGCATCTCGCGGGCAATACGGGTACGTTCGTGCATCCGCGCCTCGGCCACCCGCAGATCCCGCTCCGCCTCCGCCCGGACGGCTCGCTCCCGCAGCGACATCAGCAGCTCCCGCCGCGACTTGAGCAGTGCCCCCCAGCCGATTAACGCCGCGTAGGCAACCGCCATCAACAGCAACCACCACGGGTACGACAGGCCGCCGGCCGGACGCCACGCCCCGAGCAGGGCGTGGGCCGCGATGCCGGCGAGCGCGACCCCGACCGCCCACCGCAACGGCAGGCGCTGGGCCACATACAACACGGCGAGAGTCGCCGCCGGGGTGGCCGACGGCGACAGGACGGCCAGGGCCGAGACCGCCAGGGCGCCCGCAACCGGCCGCCGCCAGAGCACCGGCACCAGCGCACAACTCACCAGCCCCACGGCAACGTCGAGAGCCAACAGGCCCGACCCGAGCTCCCCCACGGTCGCAACTGCGGTCAGCACCGTCGCGCCAGCAGTGCCGAACGCCACCATGTTGCGGCCGTACCACGGCTGCACGCACACCTCGCTGGTCACGCCCAAAGCCTAGGTCTGGCTCACCGCACAGACCACCGACCAAAGTCGATACCGATTCGGACCCTGGTTGCACCGACTGTCGACTCTGGCCCGACGCCTCCGGCCGGCCCGATCGGCGATGGTTCTCGCTGCGATTCCGTCATCCGACCAGAGGAGCTCACATGTCCGACGTTTCCCAACCAGCCGGAGTCCGCCGGCCGACCGCCATCGCCGCGGCGGTAGGTATCCCGGCCGCGGTCGGCTTGACCGCCTGGGCGGTCATCGCCCCCATCTGCGGCGTCAACCTGGCCATACGCGCCGGTGCGACGGCACAGCCGGTCGGGGTTGTCGCGGTGCTCGCCACCAGCGCCGGTGCCGGTCTGGCCGGATGGGTGCTGCTGGCCATCCTGCGGCGCTGCACCAGCCACGCCACCCGGATCTGGACAGTCATCGCCGCATTGGTACTCGTTGTCTCGCTGGCCGGCCCGCTCGGCGGCGTTGACCCGGCCAGCCGCTGGTGCCTCGCGGTCCTCCACATCCTGGTCGGCTCGGCGATCATCGGCACGCTCCGCCGCGTGGTCGGGACCAACGCCACCGGGAACCGAGCCCCCAGCCGGCGATGATCCCCCGCGTGGCCAGCCCGGTCAGGCACCCAACGGGAAACGTCCCCGAGGGACCCACCGTCCGTCCCCGTTGTGTGCCAGCCAGGTGAGATCGGCGGCCCGGTCACGCAGCGGCAGCAGGTCGGCCAGTTCCTGCGCCGCCTGAAGCAGCTCGCTGCGCTTCTCGGTTTCGCCACTGGTCTCTGTTTCGCTAGTGGTCTCAGTTGCGCCGATGGTCAGATGCGGCACCACAGTGTCGAATTCGCCGCCGTAGAGCGGATACTCCGGCCATCGGCGGGCGCTGCGCTCAGCCAGATCGCACAGGGGCTCAGCCGGCCTCGGGGCCAGAAACAGCACCGACTCACCGAACCAGCACATCCGTTCGAACACAACATCGAATGGACGGACCGCGCGGGCCAGATCCCGTACGGCGGCCAGCGCGGTCTCGTCCACCGCTTCGACCGGCAACCAGGGCACGTGGATGGTCACGTGCGCCGGTACACCGCCCGGCGCCGACGGATCGAGGCGCAGGCGGTGCGGTGCCACCACCCGGTCAATCTCGGGAAAAGCAATCACGAGCGCACTACCTGGCGACATGCGAACATTGTGCGCTTGTCCCGTCACCCCTACCACTGAAGTGTGGTGTACCGGTATACGCCGACTGGATAGGGCGTGCAGGGACGCCAGGCATGCCCCGGGCCCAGAACTCCTCTCGGCTAGAACTCCTCGTGGGTTTCCGGATCTCCACCGGCCCGCGACCCGCTCAGGGCCAGGATCGCTGCCATCTCGTCGTCGTTGAGCTCGAAGTCGAACACAGCCAGGTTCTGGCGTTGGCGCTGCGGGTCGGCCGACTTGGGAATGGGGATCGTGCCGAGCTGGACGTGCCAGCGCAACACAACCTGCTGGGGCGACACGCCGTAGGTCTCGGCCGGCCTCGTCACCGCCGGTTCGCTGCTCAGTGCGGATCCACGCCCGAGCGGGCTCCAACTCTGGGTGCGCACACCGCGCTGGGCGTCGGCCGTGCGCATCTCCGGCTGGTCGAAGTACGGATGCAATTCGATCTGGTTCAGGACTGGCATCACACCGGTCTCGTCCAGCAGCCGATCCAGGTGGTCGGCGTTGAAGTTGCTGACGCCGATCGATCTGACCACGCCATCGTCGCGCAGCTTGATCATGGCGCGCCACGACTCCACGTACCGGTCCACCCGGGGCAACGGCCAATGGACAAGGTACATGTCTACATATTCAAGCCCCAGTCGCTTGCGGGAACCCTCGAAGCCGGCCAGGGTCTCGTCGTAGCCCTGGTCACTACCCCGCAGTTTGGTGATGACATAAATGTCAGAACGCGCCACCCCGGCGTCGGCGATACCGCGTCCCACGGCTTCCTCGTTCCGGTAGGCGGACGCGGTGTCCACCAGCCGGTAGCCGATCTCGAGGGCGTGGCGCACGGCGACCTGGGCCTGCGCGTCGCGCATGGGGTAGGTACCCAGTCCGATGGCTGGAATGTGCGCCCCGTCGGCGAGTGGGACGAGTGGTACGGCAGCCATGAAACCTCCTCCGGCGGTACGGTTTCACGCTACGCCAGTCGCCGGAACCCCCAGGTCGGTTCGCGGCCTACGATTCGCCGACGGCGCGACCGTTATGGGACGGCGGGGACGGGGAACACCAAGCCGCCCAGATCCGCCCGACCGACCCCCCGTCATCTTGCCCGGGACAGCCACCAGTGGCGTACGCTTGCGGTAAGTCAAGCTACGAGCACATGACCCCCCTCAAATCCGCCAACAACACCGACGAAGGCGAGGGAGCCATGTACGTCGACAAAGCCGAGATCATCGCTGTTCTCCGCGACCGCGGCGCGCACACCCGGGCCGACTGGGTCGACCGGCAACTTCCACCGATCGTGGACACCTATGACAACGGTGCGCTCCTGCAGATGCTGGAGATCGATCTGTCCACGTTGGCACCGGTCGACCCACAACGGAACTAACTCACCTGCGCCGGGGTGATGCTGATCTGGAACTCGTGCACCCACTTGGACGGGTCGGCGAGATCAAACTCCAGGCAGACCTCCCGGGCGTAGCCGTGCATGCGATAGCCGTTGTCCTCGATCCAGCGGGCCAGGACCTGCATGCTACGGTCCGCTTCATCCATGGATCCGCGGTGCACGATCGTCGCCGCTGACACTTGCCCCGGCGTGGACGGTGACCGCGTCGCCGTCCACGTCAGGGGCTGCGTCGTAGTAGGCGACAGGGAAACCAGCCAATGCGACGCCGGCCCGGTCCAGCCGCCACATCAGCTCCCGATACAACGGCCGACGATGTGGTTGAACCGACTCAACGGAAAGGCAACTAGGAGTGTGGCTGCCATGCGGCGCGCAGTGACATGGCGTAGTCGCGGGTCGCGCCGGCCAGTTTCTCCGCCGCAGTAACGACCTCTGCGGACAGTCCACTCAGGCCGCTTTCCAGAGCCACCGTCGTCACACCGTCCGTGACGATGAGGATGGGCTGCCCGTCGTCGTCCACGGCGCGATAAACCTTGGTGCTGCGCATGGAGAGTGACGCGATGGGCTCCGGGAATGGCAGTCCGCCGCGCAGGTCGACGGTGGACGTGTCACGGGTTCCGGGCATCCGAATACGGTACCGAGAATCGCACCGCACGCGCATCCCCCGTTCGCCTCGGCTTTGATCCGCTCCGGCAGCCGGTCAATGTCCGCAGGCACAGTCATGCTGATTCGGGCCACGATCGCACACCCCGCTCGCGTGCGGGATGTTCTTTAGGCAACTCAGGCTAGGATCGCGGGCACGGAGGCGCCTCATATGACAGATTTCGATTTCCCGTTGCCCGCATTACCCGAACGGGTGTGGCAGGCACTCACCGATCCGGCGAAGCTCGCCACCTGGTTCATGGCCAACGACCTCCGTCCGGAGCCAGGGCATCGCTTCACCCTCCGGCCACAGGGCCTGGCCGGATTCGACGGCCCCATCCACGCGGAAGTCCTGCAAGTCGAACCAACCCGACAAATCATGATGTCCTGGCAGTATGCCGGTACGCGCTCCGTTGTCACCTGGCTGGTCGAGCCGGCCCGGGGAGGCAGCCGGCTGCGGGTCAACCACACCGGCCAGCTCGGCGTCCCCGCGGCACAGACCGTGCTGGCCGACACCTACCGGCGGCTGTACGGGCAGCGACTGCGCGCGATGTTGAGCGTCGGCATGCTCTCGAACCTCGCCCCAGCCGATCCACCGCCAGGCGCCGCCCGGCCCGACAAGATGTCGAACAATGTGTCCGGCGAGGCGGATAGTTCGAGCCGCCGAGCTGGACGGCGACGCGGACAGGTCGCCATCTGGGCAGCCGGCTGCGCGGCGGTCGTGATCGGCTGCGCCGCGGTCGTCCTCAGCGGCGCGCCGAGCTGGCGGCTGTTGCCCGGGTCGGGCTCGCCGGACAACGCTTCGGCTGATCAGTCCGACCCGCCGGGCGTCGGGATTCTCGGCACTGTTGCCGCGTCCGGCCAGCCCGCCCGGACCGGCGGTGCCAGCCCTTCCGGGCCGGTGGTCGGGCCCAGCCTCGATCCGACCAGCAACCCTCAGACCTCAGTGGACGGACAGCCGGTCGCCAGCGAAGCGGCACCAAGCGCCGGCCCGGTCGTGGCGACCTTTCGGAAGGCCCCGGGCGCCGGGGGGCTCGATTTGGTTGTCAAGGTCACCCTGACCAACTCCGGTCCGGGTAGCGCGAGATGGCGCAACGCCGCGGTACGGATGTCCGGTATCAACCTGTCCGTGGCCAGCTCCTCGCCTTCGGTGACATACGCCGTGAAACCACCACTGGTGTGCCTGACACCGGTCGGCGACTTTGCCCTATTGCCGGCCGGCACCCCATCGACGTTCTCGTTCACGGTGTCCGTCAGCCTGCTCGGCGATGTACAGAGTGTGCAACTGGATCAAAGCGCCTGCTCCTGACGCACCCGCGGCTGGTATACATCCCCGGTGCACTTCAGGATTGACCGCACGCCCCGCCTATAGTTTGACGGTCTGGTGTTCGGACCCATGAACGGAGCTCAGATGGACCCGGTGGCGTCAGCGGCCTGGGCGGCCTGGGCCGCCGCGGCGATCTCTCTCGGCGGAGCCGCGCTTTCCGCCCGGTTCAACAAGCGGGACATGCGCCGGTTCGAACGCGAACAGGAGCCGAAATTCACCGCCACGTACGTCGACGATCCTGTGCCGACCGTGGTGTTCGACAACGTGGACAGCGAGGATTTCACCGAAGTCTCGATCTTCCTCGACTCAACCCGCACCGATCGGGCGGTCATGTCGCAGTTCCGCCAACACGCCACCACGGTCACGCTGAAGGAGTTTCCCCGGCGTACCAAGGAGTCGTTCGAGATTCTCCGGAGACCCGGCACCAGCGGCACTGTCCACTTCGTACTGGTCTGCCTAGGCGCGCGCAAGCGCACGCTCACGACCAGGATCCTCTGCGACATCGAGGTACCGCCGCTGCCCTACGCCGCGTCGGGCCCCCTGATGGCCCGGGAGGCGGACTTTGCGAGCCCGCGCCGGCCTGACGTCGCGGCTGGCTAGACGCACGCCTCTCCGTTGGATCCACAAGGGACCGCGTGGCCTTACGAGCTCGCCAGTCCCAGTTGCCGACCAGACCGCGCGAACGATCAACACGGTGGGTATCATCGATGCTTTACTAAGGAGAGATCCCCTTGGCCCTGTCAGAGTTCGTCGCGATGGAAGCGGCATACCAGGCACTACGTCAGCTCGACCCCGGCGCGAGGCAACGTGCGTTGCGTTGGCTCACGGACGCATTGGGTGTACCGGGCGCGTTGGGTGTAACGGACGCATTGGGTGCAACGGGCGCGTTGGGTGTGGCGGGCGCCCTGCCGGAGACGACCGGGCCGGCCGCGCCCCCGGCCACCGCGCCTGCGCCTGCGCCTGCGCCTGCGCCGAGCGTGCCCGCGACCGCCGGACGAGGGCGGCCACGCCGGTCCGCGGCCGCTGTGCCCGCTCGCCGCGGCGGGAAGGCCCCCACCGGCAACGAACGGGCCTACCGGCGCATGCCGGACGCGGCCGACGTGCTCGCCGCATACCGCCAGGTGGGCTCGGTGAGCGCACTGGCCGACCACTATGGCGTGCCCCGACACACGGTCCAGGGTTGGGCCCGCCGGCTGCGCCGCGAGGGCTACGATATCGGGCGCAGCGCCTGACGAAGTCTGCTCTCAGGGCGCGGCGGCCAACGGGCGTTGGGGAGAACAGGCGTTCCGCCACGTCGTCAAAGGCGAGCCTGACAGCTGATGGCGCAGTGAAACGGCTGATGGCGTAGAGCTGGTGAGGCCCTGTGATGCCGCCGGAACATGTGATACGCGACGGTGCGGCGCAGGCGCGGCGAAAGGACGCTTTCATCTGCGGGTTTGACAGGCCACCGGCAGGATCAGGGTATGGGCACAGAGACGACCGATGCGCTGGTCGACGCGGCCAAGGCCTCTGCACAGGCCCCGTCTGTCGCCAACACCCAGCCGTGGCACTGGCAGGTGCGAGGCGAGACGCTCGAGCTGCACACCGACCCCAACCGCCAGCTCTCCACCTATGACCCCATGGGACGGATGATGGTCGTGAGTTGCGGCTGCGCACTCCACCTGGCCCGGATGGCTCTGGCCGCCCATGGATACGAGGTGGACATCGACCGGGCGCCCGCCGCCCCAGGCATGCTCGCTTCGGTGACGATCACCGGCCGCACCTCGATCACGCCGGAGGCGGTCCGGCGGCTCGAAACCGCCGCCATGCGGCGGACCGACCGGCGTCCGGTGGGCGACGAGCCGGTCCCGGCAAAGGCCCTGGACGAGATCCGCAGTGCTGCGGAGGCCGAACGGACCTGGTTGCATATCCTGCGTTCCGACGACGTGTTCGAACTCGCCACCGCGGCCGGGCAGGCGGCGGCGTTCGAGGACTTCGACCCGCGGTGGCACACCGAGCGCCAGAACTGGTTCGGCGGCGAGCGTGCGGAGGGCACCGGCGTACCCAGTTCGGCGCTGCCGCAGCACCAGCCGGAAACCACCGTGTCCAATGTGAACTACGGCCCGAACGGGGAACTGCCGGTCGACATGGGCCACGATCGTGGCGCCACCTATGCCATCCTCTACGGCGGGGACGAGACCGACCACTCCTGGCTGCGGGCCGGCGAGGCCCTGAACGCCGCGTGGCTGGTCGCGACAGAACTCGGCGTGTCCGTGACTCCGATGAGCGCCACCGTGGAGGTTCCGGGAACCCGGCAGGTGCTCCGTCACCTGGTGTCCCATCTCGGCGAGCCCTACCTGGTGCTCCGGCTGGGCATCCCCGTCGCCGGCATTGCGCGCGTACCGAAGACGCCCCGTCTGAACCCGGAGGCCATCGTCGACGTCGCTTCCTAGCGCAGGTCGACCTTCGGATGCCCGGGCGGATTGTCGGCCAGGCTGTCGGAGCCGTTCACCGCAAGGGCGAGGCTGCCGGCTGGTCACTGGGCGGGGTACACGGCCAGTTCGACCCGTCGCTCAGGCGCCCGGCTTGAAACTGCGCTGGATGAGTTCCAGGTCCGCGCGGTATTCATCCCATTTATCGGCCGGGGTGGACCACCACATGCCATACGCCCTCGTCGGCGACACGATGAAACCGCGATTGTTCACGTGCACCGGCAGACCGCTCTGGGTGTAGGTGAACTCCCAGTCCGCTGCCTTCTGAAAGTAGGCCACCTCGACCAGCCGTACCTGCTTGTAGTCGGGGAAATCGCCCCGCGACACCCGGTACTGCTCCTTGCCGCGCCAGTCAGCGACCGGGTCCGGCGCCGGCGTGTTCGTCTGGTCGATGCCCAGCACGCGGCCACCGTTCGCCTCGCGGAAGTAGACGATGGTCCCCTGCCGGGTGACCGCCCAGCTGGCATCGACGGCGACGGAGAATCCGGTCGGGTCGCTGTAGATGCGCCATCCAGGCGGCAATGCCAGGGTGGACGAGGCTACTGCGGTGGCACGGGGTTGCGAGGTGGTCGGTGCGGGCGCGGACTGGCTCGCCCCGGTCGAGGTCGCAGTTGAGGTCGAGGTCGCAGTCGCGGTCGGATCGGCTTCGGCGACCGGGCCAGCTGGCTCCGCCGGGCCGGGCGGGTCGCTCGTGCCGGAGCCGGCCACGGCCCAGGCGGCCAGCGCGAGCAGCACCAGCAGCGCCGCAGCACCGATCGCCCAGGACCGCCGGTCGGCGCGAGTGCGAAGCCACAGCTCGCTCGCGTTCGTGCGGGTGCGATGCCACACCTCGCTGGCGGTCGCGGCTAACTCGTCGATCCGGGCAAGCCAGGGCCGAGCCGCCTCGCCGCCTGCTTCCGGGTGGGCGTCGGCCAGCGCCGGTTGCACGGCCGTGGCGGACACCGACGGCACCGCCTCGACCGGTGTCGGCGTCGCCGTCGGCGTCGGCGCGGCGGCGACCGGCAGGGCCACAGCCTTGGCCACGCCGGCCTTCGCGGCCCCCCGGGCAACACTGCGCAGCATGCGTTCCAGGGTGGCCGGGTCCAGCCGAGCCGCCGGATCACGTCGGAGCAGGCCGCCCAGCACCGGCTTGAGCCGGCCCGACCGTACCGCTGGGTCAGGATCCTCGGAGGCCAGCGCGGCCACCGTGGCCAGGGCGGTGGACCGCTCATACGGGGACCGGCCTTCGACCGCGAAGTAGAGGGTTGCACCCAGTGACCAGAAATCAGCCGCTTCCCCGGCCTCGGCATCTCGGGCCCGCTCAGGGGCCATATAGGACGGAGAGCCGATAATCATTCCGGACCGGGTAACGGACGGATCACCAACAATCGTGGCGAGTCCGAAGTCGGTGAGGACGATCCGTCCACCTTCGTCCATGAGCACATTGCCCGGCTTGACATCCCGGTGCAGCACCCCGACGCTGTGCGCGGCACGAAGCGCCGACAAAACCGCCAGGCCGACCCGGGCTGCCTCGGCCACCGGCACCGGCCCGTCCTCGCTCACCACTTCATACAGTGACCGGCACGGCAGGTACTCCATGACGATCCACGGAGCGGTGTCGGTGACCACGATGTCGTACACGGTCACCACATTGGGGTGGCTCAGCCGGGCCGCCGCGCGGGCCTCACGCAGCGCGCGCGACCCCATGTCTCGTACCTCGGCACCGGTCAGGCCCTGCGGTGCGACAACCTCCTTCACCGCGACCTGCCTGGTCAGGAACTCGTCCATGGCGAGCCACACCCGCCCCATGCCACCTTGCCCGATCGGTTCGAGCAGGCGATAGCGGCCAGCGAGGAGAGTCTGAGGGGGCGTCATTGGCGACTAGGTTACCCACCCTCGGTCGCCTTGACGCATGGACCTCCAGGCTGCCGCGGGCCGGGCCTACCCGCGGTCAGACCCGGGCTGCCGGCGGTCGGACCGCAACGGCCGCGGATTCGCGAACCTGCCCGCTGTCCACCGAAAGCAGCAGGTCATGCAGCTGGGCACTGCACGCGGCCACCTCATCCAGGTGGGCGTTCAAACCGAACGACCGAGGCCGTGGAATGTCCACATGCACAATCCGCCGCACCTTGCCCGGCCGAGACGTGAGCACCGCGACGCGGTCGGCCAGCAGCACCGCCTCCTGCACCGAATGCGTGACAAAAACGATCGTGGTCGCGAGCTCCATGTGGACACGTTGCAGTTCCACCGCCATCTCGGTACGGGTGAGCGCGTCCAGGGCCGAGAAGGGCTCATCCATCAGCAGTACCTTCGGCCGCTGGATGAGTGACCGGCACAATGCCACGCGCTGCGCCATGCCGCCGGACAGCTCATGCGGCAGTCGCTTCCCGAAATCCTTGAGGCCCACGAGCTCCAGCAAGTCGTGGGCGTAGCGGACGTGTTGGGAGCGGCGCCACCGGAAGATCTCCACCGGCAACAGTACGTTGTCCAGTACGGACCGCCAGGGCAGCAGAGCGGGGCGCTGGAACATCATGGCGACATCCCGCATGGGTTTGGTCACCATGACACCGCCCACCGAGATCTGCCCGCCGGTAACGGGCAGCAGGCCGGCAATCAATCGCAGCAAAGTGGACTTTCCGCAACCGGACCGGCCGACCACAGCCACGAACTCACCCTCGTCGACCTCGAGGTAGATGCTGCGCAACGCCTCGACTGATCCCTTACGTCCGTCGAAGGTGCGGGAGACGTCATTCACCCGGATCATGCGGTTATCTCCTTCGCCCAGGGCAGCAGCAGCCGTTCCAACGCCACCACCAGATAGAACAGGCCGATGCTGACGATGGCCAGCAATGCGATGGCCGCGAAGGCGAGCGGCGTATCCGCCGACGTGCCCGAACTCAGGATGACGAAGCCCAGGCCCTGACCCGAGCCGGCGAGCTCGGCCACCACCGCGCCGACGAGGGACAGGGAGATGCCCACCTTGAGGCCGATGAAGATCTGGGGCAACGCCCACGGGAACCGGACCTTGATGAAGTGCTGCCATCGGGACGCGGACAGCGACCGACCCAGTTCGCTCAGATCGGCCGGGGTGTTCGTGAGGCCGGCCGTGGCCGCGACCACAATCGGGAAGAAGCTGATCAGCAGCGTCATGACCACGCGGGGCATCAGGTCGAAGCCCATCCACAGCAGCAACAGCGGCGCGAGTGCCACCTTGGGCACCGAGTTCAATGCCACGAGCAGTGGCATCGTGGCGCGGTAGAGCATGGTCGAGGTGCTGATCGCCACCGAGATGAGAAGACCGCCCACAATGGCCAGTCCGAATCCCAGCATGGCATCCACGACGGTTACCCAGGTCTGTTCCAGCAGATAGTCGGGCAGCGCCAGGAAGGACTTGACCACATCCGGTGGCGCCGGCAGGAAGAAGGTACGGATGCCGAACACGATGGTGGCCAACCACCACACCGCGATCACCAGGACGGAGCTGATCACGGGTAGGACCACTGTGGACACTCGTGACCGTGCGTCGCCGAACCAAATGCGGCTTCTGGCGATCGCGCCACCGTCGGCTGTGTCGCCGTCCACAGATGTGTCGCCGTCAACAGTTTTGTGTCGCCGTCCACAGTTGTGTCGCCGGCCAGGCCGGGGGCGCTCACGTCCATGTTGGTCATTCGAGGGGCCGGCGTCCGACGGTCGAATAGGTGAAGTGGCTGCGCAGCACGATCCGGGGATCGGTCACCAGCCGGCACACCTCGTCGAGTTCGTCCGCGGTCATTCCGGCCGCGAGGAACTCCTCGCGCAATTGGCCGATATTGGCCGCGATGAGCAGCGCACCGGGCGTGCCGCCCTCCCACGACCGGCAGGTGACCATGGTGTCCACATTGGTCAGACCGGCGTCCAGCATCGCCGCGTGCACCCGGCTGGCCCAGTTGGGACTGTTACCCTTGGCCGGCAGGATCTGGTCCACCAGCAGATCCTGGTACTTCTCGATCAGCGCCGCCGATTCGGCATCCGGCGCGGCCAGCACCATCTTGCGGAAGCTGGTTTCCCACTCCTCCAGCACGAGTGCGCCGCCCGGCGCGAGCGCGTCAGCGAGCCGCAGGAGGATGTCCTCCCGCTCGGGGATGTGCAGCAGGACCAACCGGCCGTGGATGACGTCCCACGGGCCGGCCGGCACCGGCTCGGCGATGAGGTCGTGCGTCAACACCTCCATGCCCGGGTACGCCCGCAGGTGGCGCGGGTTGATGTCCGTAGCCAACACCCGGCCGGTGGGACCGGCCTGGTCTGCCATCCAGTGGGCGACGCTGCCGCCGCCGGCGCCGAACTCGAGCATCCGCATGCCGGTCAGGTCACCCAGACCACTCAGCCGGCTGATGGTCAACTCGTCGAGGATCTCACTGAGATAGTTATGCCGGTCCACCGCCTCGACGTCGTCATTGTCGAAGGAATACGAAGGAGCGTCCGCAGAGATGGACACGCTCACGTGGCTCTCCTGTTCGTTCGAAGGAACATAATGCGTTGATCGCCTCCGGCGAAGGCAATGCGTTGATCGCCTCCGGCGAAGGCAATGCGTTGACCACTTCTGGCGCAGGTGTGGCAAGCGCAGCACGGTCCAGCCACGGGGAGCGGCGCAACCGTGCTGCGAAAGGCCCTATCCGGCACGTGGGACGAGCCGGCTCAGGTGCCGGGGGTGAGGTCGAACTTGACCACCGCGTCGGGGGTGAGCCCGGACTGGATCAGACCGGCGCCCTGCAGGATCGCGATGGCGCGGGCCACCTTCTGCTGGTCGAGCGCGCCGATGGGAGCCTTGGCGTCTGACGGCTTCACGTAGGGAGCCATCAGCGTGATCTCGCCGGTCGCCGCGGCCACGTCAGCGGTCGGCTGGGCCTCCTTCAGAATCTCGGCCGCATCCTTGGGATTCTCGATGGTCCACTTGAGAGCCTTCAGCGCCGCATCCCGGAAACGCTTGACGAGATCCGGATTCTGCGTGGCTACCGAGGCCGAAGTCACGATGGCGTTGCCGTAGAGGTCGCTCAGATAGTCGCTGTAGGGCATGATGACCGACTTCTTGCCGGCTGCCTTCTCGATGCCGCCCTTGCCGATCAGGAATGTGCTCAGTGCGTCGACCTGCGAGGACGCGAGAAGTGCCGGCAACTGCGGCGGAGCCACGTTGACGAACGTCACCTTGGCGGGATCGATGCCAGCGAGCTTCGCATACGCGGGGAACAGCAACTGGTTCACCGAACCGGTGGCGGCGCCGATCTTCTTGCCCTCCAGGTCCTTCGGCTCGGTGACCTTGCCGCCCTCCAGGCCCACAATGGAGACCAGCGTCTGCTGGTGAATGGCCGCGATGGCGCGGAAGTCCTTGAACGTACCCTTGCCGGCCTGGATCATCGCACCGGTGAGGTCGAGTGCGGCGAACTGTGCCTGGTTCGCGGCCAGCGCACTGAGGTTCTGATCCACCGCGGCGCCGAGCTGGATTGTCACATCGATGTTGGCGTCGCTGAAGTAGCCCTTCTTCAAGGCGACCCAGGCGAACGCGTCACGCCCCACAGCGCCGAAGGCGGTCACATACGTCACCTTGTCCGGTTCCTTGCTGGCGTTGCCGTTCGGACTCTCGTTGTTGGTGGCGGCGCCCTGATCGCAGCCAGCCGCGGAGATCACGGTCGTGGCCAGTGCGACCAGCGCGATCGTCCGTAGGTGCTTGAGCATGCATTCCTCACATTCGGTGGATTAATGAGGACAGGTCGAAGGTGCTTTGTCGATCGACTCCGTCGACAGTGCTCTGTGGCCGGCACTCTCGGCCCGAAGCCTGGAAACCACACGCCGTCAGACGCCGGTCCATGTCCGCGGGCGATGCTAGTGCAGATGCACCTTCCTGTCAGGTAGGGATTCGAATTTCTACGAATTTGAATGTGCTAGCTTCAGCTGGCCAGTCGCCAGCGACCGTTCGCCGCCACCAGAAGGGTCACCGCCTGGGGCATCAGAGCCGAGTGGTTGCTGGGAGTCAGCCGGATCGGCCCGCTGAGCCCGTCGATCCTTGTGGTCTCGATGGAAGCACGCAGGGTGTCCCGATCGGTGGTACCGGTCTGGATGATCGCCTGGGCCACCAGGTCAACGGCGTCCGCGGCGAACGAGGCGTAGGCGCTGTAGGTGCCGAACTGGGACAGGTAGTCACGGAACCACGCCACCCGGTTCGCTTTGGCTGGCGAGGTGGCGATGATGTCGTCGCTCACGAGCGTCGGTGTGAACACCATACTCGCGCCGTCCATCGCGCCGGCCGTGTCACCACTCAGGAACAGGTTGTCCGCGGCGGCACTACCGAACAGCAGGCGGCCGTCGAAGCCGGCATCCCGCACACTCTTGGCCAGCTGAGCCGACACCGGTGCGTAGGCCAGCAACACCACCGCGTCCGGCTTTGCCTTCGCCACCCGGGAAATGGTCGGGGCCTGCTTCTCCGGCTCGGCGCCGACCTGCTCGGACAGTACGACTGTGCCACCGCTGCGGTTGAGTTTGTTGATCACCGCGTCGTAGGCGTCCTTGCCGAACTGGTCTGTGGTGGCCACCACCGCGACCTTCTTCAGCCCACTCTGCTCCAGTTCCGACACCAGGACTGTCGCGTCGTCGATCGCGTTGGGGGCGAGCTTGAAGATATACTTGCGTTCCGCCACCGGATCCGCGACATTCGTGGGCGCGGAAAGCGCGATGGTCGGAATTTTCGCGTCATTGACGGACTTCGCCGCACCGACGATGCACTCATCGCAGACCCCCGTCACCAGCGCTTTCACCTTGGGGTTGGCGGCCAGGCTGGCGATGTTCGCGGCCGAGGCGGCCGGGTCCGACCTGTTGTCCCGGGCGACGACGCTCAGCTTGCGGTTACCCAGCAACCCATCCTTGTTGACCTGCTCAACCATGAGATTCAAAGACTGGGCGAAGACCTTTCCGATGCTTGCCTGCGGACCGGACAGTTCCAGATCCGCGCCGATCACCACCTCCTCGGCCGGCCCAGCCGCCACCTGGCATCCCCCGGCGAGGGCAATCGCGGCGACGCCGCCGACGATCAGGGTCCAGTGGGCCTTCACGTGATCCTCCTAGCGAAGTTTTGCGCCATTGCGGCCGGCCGCTTTTGGCAAGGATTGGATCTCCCGGCCTTGACGGCCATCCGGACTGAATCCAAGCCATCCGCTCGCAAGCTCGCACTTCGTGACAGCGTCCCACCTTGCCAAGAGCCGCCACGATGGTCAAGAAGATGTTGATGGTGATCACTGGGACCAGATTTGAGGAATTTTTGCATCTACCGTTCACGATCTCTGTTCGACTTCTTAGGCCGCAGGGGTTCCTTGTGACGACGCCTTCGTGTTGACTTGTGCGGACAACTCTCGTGGTGCAACTGATCACTAGTCGCGATTGTGGATCGTCAGTCCCTCATCGAGATCACGACGAAGCGCGGCGACGAATAGGACACGGATCTACGGAGGCAGCACGGTGACCGCATCAAGCCCGGCAGCCGGAGCGATGGCGCCCGGCGCTTCCAGGCGTGGCATCAGGGGCCGCCTGAGGGACGCCCGAATCCGGACCAAGCTCGCCCTCATCCTGGTCATTCCCATCGTGGCTGTACTCGCGCTCGCGACCGACCGCATCGTCCAGCATGGACAGGAAGCGCTGGACACCGAACTGGTCCGGTCGCTCGCGGCCCTGTCCTCCGACGCGGCGGCCGTGGTCGAGCAGGTCCACCGCGAACGGATGCTGGCGGCGACGTTCCTGGCCGACAGCACGGCGAAGCCGGATCAGTACATCCCGCAGATCCGAGAGACCGACCGGGCGATCGCGGCTTACAGCGCGCTGCGCAACACGCTGGGCGCGGTACCAGCATCCGTGGGCGAGCGGCTGCAGCGCATCGATGAGCAGCTCAAGGGCATCGACCTCGCCCGCCAGCAGGTGCTCACCCGCGGCGACCTCACCGTGTCCGCCGTGATGCTGCGCTACGGCGCGGTGGCCGAGGACCTGGTCACCTATCGGGAGGCGATCGGCCAGCTCGCCGGGGACACGCCCCTGGGCGACTCGCTGCGGGCGGTGGCCGCGCTGTCAAAGGCAAAACTGCAGATGGCGCAGGCGCAGGCGACGGCCTTCGTCGCCCTGCTGGCCGGCAGCCTCGATGCCGAGCAGCTCACCTCGTTCCTGAGCACCCAGACCAGCCAGCAGGAGTCCCTGTCCGCCTTCGCGCTGGCGGCCACCCCGCAGCAGCGTGCCTTCGTCGCCAAAACGATCACCGGTGACGCGGTCAGCCTGGCCGACCACGCCGCCAATGACGTGATCCGCTCGGCCGGACGGGAATTGCTGATCACCGCTGCGGACGCGTCACGCTCCCTGGGGGCGGTGGTGGACCTGGTGCGATGGGCCGAAAAGCACCTGGACAGCGAGGTGGTCGAGCTCGCCACCCAGGCCCGCAACCAGGTGATCTGGCAGGTCATTGGCGACGCCGCGGCTGTCCTCCTGGTGATCGCGATGGCCCTCGCGTTGGCCCTGATGCTGGCCCGGGTCCTGATTCGGTCCCTCAACGAACTGCGCGTGGGCACGCTGGCGGTGGCCAGCCGCGACCTGCCGGAAACGGTGGCCCGACTCAGCGACCGCAGAACCGTCGGCGACCACACGCCGGCGGAGATCGCGGCGAGAGTCCCTGATCCGATCCAACTGTCCACAAGGGATGAGATCGGCGAGGTGGCACAGGCGTTCAACGCGGTGCATCGGGAGGCGGTCCGGGTCGCCGCGGAACAGGCCGCGCTGCACACGAGCGTCTCCGTGATGTTCCTCAACCTGGCCAGGCGCAGCCAGTCACTGGTCGACCAGATGATCGCCCACCTCGATGACATCGAACGCGACGAGGAAGATCCGACGCGACTCGGCCGGTTGTTCCGGCTCGACCACCTGGCCACCCGGATGCGCCGCAACGACGAGAACCTCCTGGTCCTGGCCGGAGCCGACTCCAGCCCGGCCCGCCGCGAGGATGGCCTGCTCATCGACATTCTGCGCGCCGCCCAGTCCGAGATCGAACACTACGACAGGGTCGAGTTTGGGTCGGTCGACATGGACGCGCTGGTCGTGGCCCGAGCCGTCAACGACGTGGTACGCCTGCTCGCCGAGTTGATCGACAACGCCACCCGGTTCTCTCCGCCCGGGGCGGCCGTGGTGGTGAGCGCGCGTCACCTCGGCGACCAGCTCATGATCCAGATCGAGGACCGCGGTGTTGGCATCCCTGCCGACCAGGTGGCCTTGTTCAACGCCCGGTTGGCCGAACCGCCCACAATGGACATTTCCGCGTTCCGGATGATGGGCCTGGCCGTGTCCGGCCGGCTGGCCGCCCGGTACAGCATCCGCGTGGAACTGCGGTGCGACACCGGCGAGGGAACAATGGTGTACGTCACGCTGCCCTCCAACATCGTGATCCTGCCCCGCCCTCGCCAGTACGACGGGCACATCCCGTCGCAACGGCGCATCGGTGGTCCAGCGCCTCGCCAGCTTCCGCCCGCGGTGACGGCGCCGGTCACTCCGATGTGGCACGAGATGATCCCGGGCGCCCTGCCGACCGGCCCGGCCGCCGGCCGGTCATCGCCGCAGCACAACGGATCCGTGCCGCAGATGGTCGCGCCCACCACCCGGCCCGCCGCGGAACTGCTGGCCGTGCCGAGCTACGCGGCGCCGCCCGGTAGCGCCACCGACGAAACCGCCGAGATGCCGATCTACCAGGAGATGGAGGCGGCTTGGTTCCGGGACAACCGCTCACTGCAGATGGACGCCGGGCCGACCGGAGCAACCGGCGTGACCGGGCCTGGCGGGCAATGGCCCGGGGCCGCGTCGTGGCAGCAACCCGCGTCCGCCCCGACACCTTCGTACCCGGCGTCTGCGTACCGATCCCCAGCCACATCCGCTGCGCCCATGGCGAGCGGGGATGCGTGGCACACCGCTGCCGACGACGGCTGGCGGGCGGCCATGGCGGCCGCAGAACCGGTTGTCCAGACGAAGACCAGGGGCGGATTGCCCAAGCGCGTACCCCAGGCCCAGCTCGTACCGGGCGGGGTGCACACACCGGCAGCCGCTGGGATGCCCCAGCGCTCGCCTGAAGATGTCCGCGGCCTTCTGTCCGCTTACCACCGTGGCGTCCAGCGTGGACGGGGAGCCGAGCCGCCCCCCGTCTCCGGGTAACTCAGGAAAGGCGAACACTTGAACACGCGATCCGCCCAGGCAGACATGAGCTGGCTGCTGGCTAACTTCGCTGGCCACGTTCCCGGAATTGCGCATGTGGTGGCGGTTTCGGCGGACGGGCTGCTGCTGGCCTCGTCCCGGGGTCTACCCCCGGACAGGGCAGACCAACTCGCCGCCGTCACCGCTGGTCTGGTCAGTCTGGCCCATGGCGTATCCCAGACCTTCGAAGGCGGCGGCGTACTGCAGACCGTGGTGGAAATGGCAGGTGGCTTCCTGTTTCTGATGTCCATTAGCGACGGTTCGGCCCTTGCCGCGTTGGCCGCCCGGCATTGTGATGTAGGTCAGGTCGGCTATGAATTGACCCTGCTTGTAGACCGGGTCGGCAGTGCTCTCGCGCCAGGACCGCGCGAGATCAGTGCGCAGCATTGACACTCCGGCGATAATCCCACCAGGACAACTGCGTCAGTTCACTGCTTCGGCGGTCGCGGGACAGGAGGTGAGTCATGGAGGAGAACCGAGAGGACCCGCGAGGTGCGCTTGTCCGGCCATACGCGGTAACTCGCGGCCGGACGGAACCTGCCCGGGACATCGCCATCGAGGCGATTCTCGTGACCACCTTCCGCGGGCGGCAGGAAGCGATGTATGCCGGCCGGGACAAGCACGTGATCGCATCCATGTGTGACGGCAGGCCGCAGTCCCTTGCCGAGGTGGCGGCGCGCATGCGCATGCCGCTCGGGGTGACCCGTGTGCTTGTCTCAGATATGACAGTCGATGGCCTGCTGTCCCTGCACGAGCCGGACTTCGACGACAACTACGACGACCGGCTGGACATGCTGGAGAGGGTACTCAGTGGACTTCGCAGGCTATGAGAGCGCGCCAGCCCGGCCGGCGCCCGATCGGATCAGATCCGCAAAGATCCTTCTCGCTGGCGGGTTCGGCGTTGGCAAGACCACGCTTGTGGGGTCGGTCTCCGAAATCACTCCGCTGACCACCGAAGCGGTCATGACTGCCGCCAGTCGCGACGTCGATGATCTGGCCGACGTGCCCGACAAGACGACCACCACCGTGGCCATGGACTTCGGCCGCATCACCATTGCCGCCGATCTCATCCTCTACCTGTTCGGAACACCCGGTCAGAGCAGGTTCTGGTTCATGTGGGACGAACTCAACAAGGGTGCGATCGGCGCCATCGTTCTGGTCGACACCCGCCGGCTCACCGACAGCTTTTCCTCGATCGATTTCTTCGAGAATCGCAAGGTGCCGTATGTGGTCGCGGTCAACGTTTTCGATGATGCTCCCCGGCACGACCCGGACGAGATCCGCGATGCCCTGACCCTGACCCAGGCGATACCGCTGATCCTGTGCGACGCCCGCAACCGGGAATCGGCCAAGCAGGTACTGATCACCCTGGTCGAGTACGTGATGTCCCTGCACATGCAGGGCCACTCCGCGCTGGCCGGCGGCCGATACTAACCTCGGACTGTAGCGGTGGGGCAGGGCCTGCTCCGGGGACCAGGCCCTGCCCTTCCAGCCCCGAACCGGTCAGGTTGCGGTGCAGGTCAGAATGGGTACGGAGTTGGTTGAGGTCCACGTGCCGAGGAAGCCGAACGAGGTGCTCGCGTTGGCGGCCAGGTTGCCGTTGTAGGCCGCGTTGGTCACCACCACCGCGGGTCCGTTGGAGACCAGCGTCGCGCTCCACAGTTGAGAGATCTGTTGACCATTGGCAAAGGTCCACGCGACCCGCCAGGTCGTCAACGGGGTCGAGCCGGTGTTGCGTACGGTGACATCGGCCTGGAAGCTGCCGGTCCATTGCCCGGTAACCGCATAGCTGGCCGAGCACGACCTCGACGGCCCGGTCGGACTCGGCGTTGATGTCCGCGTCGGCGTCGCCGTTGGTGTGCGCGTCGGCGTTGACGTCGGGGACGTCGTCGGCGTTGACGCCGGAGACGTCGTCGGGGGCGTCGTCGGGGGCGTCGTCGGTGGGCGGGTGGTCGGCGTGCTGGTGGGGCTGGTGGTGGGGCCGGTCGGGGTCGAGGTTGGGCCGGTGCCGCCGGATGTCGTGTAACTGACCCGGGTGTACGGCGTCGGGCAGGAGGAGCCACACGACGCCGGCAGGGTGAAGCTGTACACCCTGCCGTTGTTGATCAGCGTGTCGGTAGCGTCGCGCACCCGGATCTGGAACTGGTTGGCGCCCGCTGTGGTGCCGCCCAGTATGAACGACTGGCCCATGTCGCTGTTCATCTGCGCGGTCTGCCAGACGCCGTTCGCCAGATACTCGACACCGTGGATGCCATTGGCCAGGTGCGAGACGGAGATCGCGGGCCACCACACCTGGGCTCCGGACAGGAAGCCGACCTGGATGTCGCCGGAGTAGCTGGGCGACGGAATGAATTTCCACGTCATCCGGCGGTTGTTGAAGTTGTTCGGCAACAGGCTGCCGGCCGCAGCGCCATTGCGGGTGAACCGGCTCAGCGACGGTTTGGCCAGGTCGATATGGTACGGGTCGTCGCGGCACCAGGCGTTCGAGTCGCCGCAACTATCCGCGACCAGCATGTTCAGGGTGGCGCCGTTGAAGGAGTCGGCGACCCAACCGCCGTTGCGACAAAACGCCTGGTTGGGTGCGCCGTCGTTGATGCCGGTGCAGTAGTCGCTGATGGTGACCTGCACCCAGCGGCCGCAGTTGTGTCCGTTGTTCCACATGCCGATCTTGTCGGACTGGGCCGGCGGCAGTGGGCGGGGATAGAAGGCGTAGTCGCCCGGGGTGTTGTAGACGTTCAGGGCGAGGAAGTCCTGGGTCTCCAACTCGGCCTGTGGCATGCCACAGCCGCCGTAGGGCTGACCCAGCCCATCGAAGTAGGTGCTGTTGCCGGTCACCGCAACCGGCGTGTCATTGACGGTGAGCGCGGAGGCGGGCAGGGTGCTGAACGCGATCACGGCCACGGCTGAGGCCGCCGCGAGTGCGCTCAACCAGGCTCGACGGCTCCGCATGGGCCGCCGGGCATGGTCGGACTGAACAGTTTCCATGGTACGCATAACCTTCCGGACATCGTCGTGCCCGTACCGGCGACGCGGCGTTGTGCGCATAGTGATTGCGTTTCGCGCATGGCAAGTCGCCCGAGCGGCACGAAGGATCGGCGTCGGCGGCGTAGCGCTGGCAACCCATCTGAATGGTTCTACTCATACCCGGTAACTGTCAAGCCGGGCACGTCCACCGCGGGCTCAGCGCACCCGCTGTCGACCGGTGGGCATCTTGACCAGCACCTCGGCCAGGTATGGCTTGAGACCGCTGGTCGCCTGGAACCGGCGCAACGCCCGGTCGACATGGTGACGCAGTTCCACCACGTCGGCGTCCGGTGTCACGGCAAGCCGGAGCCGCAGGTCCGGCCCACTAGGCGCGCCCGTCAGCCGAACGGCGGCTTGGCGCACCCGTACGTCACCCTGCAGATCACGACTGAAGGCCTGGTTGAGGGTAGTGGTCGAAACCTGGGTGAAGCCGCGCTCGCACCGACCTCCGTCCGATGTGGAGCTTGTGGACGAGGCCGCCCGGCTGAGGTCAGGCATCGACCGGCCGCCGCGCTGGCTGGTCTCGGCCCAGAACAGAAGTGCGCCGAGAAGCACCAGCAGGGCACCGGCGACAATGACACCGGTGGTGGCCCAATGGCCCCACGAGTTCCAGGTGGCGTTCATGCCAGGGGTGATCAGCGCACGATCACGGGGCAGGCCTGGCATCACGTTGAACCGGGCGAGAACACCCACCAGGCCAGCCGCGGTAAGGACCGCACCGACGAGCAGCCAAAGCACCCGGTTGAACGCCGTCACACTACCCTCCGAGGACGCCGAAGAGCTACCTTCATCGGGATATCCGCCGGCACGGCCAGCCGGTCCAGTTCGCGCCGGACGGCGTCGGCCACCTCGTCACGTTGCTCGGGCCGAGCGTCCGCCGACAGGTGCAGTCTCCATTGCGTTTCCCGGCCGCGCGCTCTCGCCCGAGCCTTGTGGACACCCATGACCTGGGTCGCGGCGGTCACGGCGCGCTGTTCCAGCGAACGGCGCGACACCCACCATGCCCGCCGGTCGTCGCCGGTGATAAGCCGTCGTGGCCACCATGGACGGACCTGCAGGAGCAGGATCGTCAGCCCGACCACGCCCACGATGATGGACACGCCCAGCACCCGGTTGTCCCCCAGCGTCAGGCGGCTGAGCGATCCGTGCCAGTCGTCGAGCGGAACCAGCCAAGGACTGGCGCCCATCGCGACCAGCGCCGCCTCCACTATGGCCAGTAGTCCGAGGAGAATCAGTACGAGGCCGAGTAGAGAAGCCGCGATCCGGTTGACTAGGCGCACGCCGGCAACTCCTCGGTCACCTCGACGCCGCAACCGCCGGTCAACGTGGCGACGCCCGGCGCCGCGGTGACCGCATCGGCCACCGCCCGGGCGAGATCTTCGCGGCGTACCACTGCTGTCACTGGACCCGCTGGGGCTCGTTGGTAGTGTCGCCCTCGTCCTGGACATGGATGTCGTCGACCTGGACGTTGACCTCCACCACGCGCAGGCCGGTCATGCCCTCGATCTGGCCGATGACGTTGCGCCGGACGGCTTCACTGATCTCCACGATGCTCTGGCCGTACCAGGTGACGATGTTCAGGTCGATAGCGGCTTCCTTTTCACCCACCTCGACCGACACGCCCCGACTCGTCGCTTCTGCGCCGCCGGGAATCATCGCCCGGAGCTGGCCGACCCGGCGGGAGATGCCACTGCCCATGGCATAGACACCCGGAATGTCCCGCGCGGCCAGCGAGGCGATCTTCGTGACCACACCGTCGCCGATGCGGGTGCTGCCCTGCTCGGAAGACACCGACAGACCAGCCATGAATCCGGCGTCGGGTCGCGCGGGTGCGGGAGCCTGTCGTCCGCTGTCACGCGCGGTGCCGGTACTGCTTGCGCTGCTCATCTGGACTCCCCCATTACCGTCAGCTGCCGTGGTCAACGGCGGTTCGGCGACAGCCGGTCGACCATCCCAGCGACATCCACCCGGCCGTCGATGACCCGTGCGACACCGAATCCGACCAGACCCGCGGCCACCGCGCCGAGCATGACCAGGAAGCTCACCGCTGCCCATAGCGTGGCTATCGCGAACCCCACCACGAACCCGAACTGTGTGCGGGTCATCACGTCCCCCTCGTGGTATGCCGCCGTTGCCTCTGCCCTTGTCCACCTGGGCGTTCACGCACGGCCACCTCCTCGACGGTAGCCTCTGAAACGATCCGTTCGGGGCGGGATCGACCAAACCGCGGCACGGCCTGAGGTCGCAATGGCACACAAAGGAGTACGGTGCCAGTGTGGTTACCCGTCGACCGGTCCTTACCGAAGCCAGCGACGACGCGGGCGGCCGGTACGCTGCCCATGCCCGGGCTGTGGCCGACCTACGCGCGTCATACCAGCGAATCCCGGCCGGCACGTTGGTCCGACTGGCCAAACGGACGTCCAATCTGTTCCGGTTCAGCTCCGGTGGCACGCCGCCGCCGGGCCTGGACGTGAGTGGTCTCGACCAGGTGCTTACGGTCGACCCGGTCACCCGCACCGCCGACGTGCAGGGCATGGTCACCTACGAGCGGCTGGTGGACGCCACTCTGGCATACGGCCTGATGCCCCTGGTCGTGCCGCAACTGAAGACAATCACGCTGGGCGGGGCGGTGGCCGGACTCGGCATCGAGTCCTCGTCGTTTCGCAACGGACTGCCGCACGAGTCGGTCCTCGAAATGGAGATCCTCACCGGCGACGGCCAGGTCGTGCTGGCCAGACCAGACAATGAGCATGCCGACCTCTTCCACGGATTCCCCAACTCCTACGGCACCCTGGGTTACGCGGTCCGGCTCACCATCGAACTGGAGCCGGTGACGCCGTACGTGCGGTTGCGCCACCTGCGATTTGGTACCGCTGATGCATGCCTGACCGAAATGAACCGCATCTGTGCCGCCGCTTCGTACGAGGGCGAGCGGGTGGACTTTGTCGACGGCACGGTGTTCGGGCCGGACGAGCAGTACATCACGCTGGGCACATTCGTCGAGCAGGCGCCGACCGTCAGTGAGTACACGGGCATGTCCATCTACTACCGCTCGATCCAGCAGCGCGAGGTGGACCACCTGACGGTCCGCGACTACCTGTGGCGGTGGGACACCGACTGGTTCTGGTGCTCGCGGGCATTCGGTGTCCAGCAGCCGTGGATGCGTCGGCTGTGGCCGGCGCGCTACCGACGCTCCGATGTGTACCGCAGGCTGGTCGCGTTCGACCGTCGCCACGGTGTGGTCACTCGGATCAATCGCTTGCTCAGACGCCCGCAGGAGGAGCCTGTGGTGCAGGACGTGGAGATCCCGGTAGCCGAGACGTCCAAGTTCCTCGACTTTTTCCACCATGAGATCGGAATTGAGCCGATTTGGTTGTGTCCGCTGCGACTGCGGGCCGACAAGGGTTGGCCGCTCTATCCGCTCGACCCCGGCGAGTTGTACGTCAATGTGGGCTTCTGGTCCAGTGTGCCCATGCGCCCCGGGCAGGCCGAGGGATACCACAACCGGCTCATCGAGCAGACCGTGACCGAACTCGGTGGGCACAAGTCGTTGTATTCCACCGTGCACTACACGCCGGAAGAGTTCTGGCGACTGTACAACGGTCCGGTATACGACGGTGTGAAACAGACGTACGATCCGGATGCACGCTTGCCCGATCTGTACCGCAAGTGTGTGCGTGTGGACTGAAGGGAGTCGACATGGGACGGGCCCAAGTGCTGGAACGTGTTCTCGGTGGCGGACTGGGTCAGGTGTCACTGCGGGTGTTCGACGGCAGCCAGGTCGGACCGGCCGAGGCGCCGGTGACCATCGAGGTGCGCTCACCCCGGGCACTGTCTTACCTGGCAACCGGGAAGGGCGATCTCGGGCTGGCTAGGGCATACGTGATGGGTGATCTCGAAGTGTCCGGCGACCTGTATATGGCGTTGCGGATGCTGTCCCGCTTGGACCTCGAGATGCCGTTGGGCCAACGCATCCAGCTGTTACGAGATCTCGGTGGGGTACGGCTGCTCAAGCCGCCGCCACGGCCGGACGAGGAGGTGAAGCTAAGCGGGCGGCGCCACTCCAAGGCCCGGGACCAGCGTGCGATCGCGCACCACTACGACGTGTCGAACCGGTTCTACGAACTGGTTCTGGGACCGTCCATGGCCTACACCTGCGCGGTGTATTCGACCGCCGATGCCACGTTGGAGCAGGCCCAGTTCGAGAAGTTCGACCTGGTTGCCCGCAAGCTCGCGCTGCGCCCGGACATGCGGCTGCTGGACGTCGGCTGTGGTTGGGGTGGCATGGTGATGCACGCCGCGCGGGAACACGGAGTGCGGGCACTGGGTGTCACGCTGTCACGGCGGCAGGCCGAATGGGCGCAGAAGGCGATCGCCGATGCCGGCCTCAGCGAACTGGCCGAAGTGCGTTTCCTGGACTACCGGGACGTGCCGGAAGGACAGTTCGACGCGGTCAGTTCCATCGGCCTGACCGAACACATCGGACTGGCCCAGCTCCGGTCCTACTTCAGCTTCCTGCACAGCCGACTCAGGCCCGGTGGCCGCCTGCTCAACCACTGCATCACCGAACCCAACAACATCGAGCAGATCCGCAAGGGCTGGTTCATCAACCGGTACGTGTTCCCGGACGGCGAGCTCACCGGCGTCGGCCGTCTCGCCTCCGACATGCACGACGTCGGCTTCGAGGTGCGCCACGAGGAAAATCTGCGCGAGCACTACGCGCTGACCCTGGCCGGCTGGTCGGCGAACCTCAACCGGAACTGGGACGAGGCGGTGGCCGAAGTCGGTGAACGCAGGGCGCGGGTCTGGCGGTTGTATCTGGCCGGTTGCCAGTTGGCCTTCGAACACAACGAAATCCAACTGCACCAGGTGCTGGCCACGAAGACCGGCGAGTCGGGCTCCTCGGGCATGCCGTTGCGCCCGGACTGGTGATGTTGCGGCGTCAACGCCGACGCCACCACACAGCCACTGAGATGAATGCGACCAGGGCCGCCGCGGAACTGGTCGCGAACAGAATCGCGTCGGTGCGCTGGCGGCCGCCGCGCATCCGATTCCTGGCTGACGAGAGGGCATCCTTGGCCCGGGCCTGCACGTCGACCTTGCCGGCGAGCGCCTGCAGGGTCCGGCCAAGGTCCTCGCGATCCTGCTCGACCAGCAGACGCTGGTGCGAAATCTTATCCATGACGACCGCCTGTTCCTACTCGCCGCCGCGCTCAGCGCGGAGACGTCCGCGCGGACGCTGTCCATGGTCTCCATCGGTGTCGCCGGCATCGCCCGCTTGAGGGTGCGGAGCCCCGCCAGGGCGGTCAATCCGGCGAAGAGGAAGAGCCCGCCGCCGATGATGAGCGCGGCGGCCCAGGCCGGTAGCACCCGGGCGATGCCGAGAATCGCTCCGGTCAGCAGGGCGGCCACGCCGAAGAATCCGAACAGTCCGGCAACGCCGAACATGCCGGCCCCCATGCCGGCCCGCTTACCCTTTTCGGTCAGCTCGGTGCGGGCCAGCTGTATCTCGTCGCGGACCAGATTAGAGAACTGCTCGCTGGCCCGCCGCACCAAATCCACCGTTGACTGTTGCGACAACGTCTTCTGTTCCATGATCACTCCTGGCTCGGGGCCGGATCCGTGCCGTTGCGTGCCGACCATGCGAAGGCACCGTTGTGAACGTACCGAGTTGCTTTGCCGCGGCACGGGGAAATCCGCGAACCGACGTTCAAGGCCGAATCGGGTCGCGGTCATTCGAAGATCGAATGGTCTACTTCCTTGCCCTCACGACGCTCCCGGCGCTTGCGGAACCGTCGGCGACGTTGCACCACCACCACATTCACCGCGGCCATCACAGTGATCACACCGGTCACCACGGCAAAACCCCACGGGCCGAACCAGGCAAAGACTCCGGTGAGAGCGGCGAAGACCACCAGACCGAAGCTGGCCAGGATCAGCCGCAGGTTCAAGGCGGAGTACGGGTGCTTGAGCGTGCCGTTCTCGCGCTCCCACCGCTGAGGCATGCTCATCTCTTACCCCGCGGGCCCGCCCACGTAACGCCGGTGGGAGGATGCCGTCGTGACCAGGTACGTCGCCTTCGCTACCAAGGGCCTGGAGGACGTCGCCGCCGCCGAACTGGCCGACACCCTAGCCGACCGGCTCGATTGGCTCAGGCCAGGCACAAAGCACGTCCTGTTCGCAACCACGAGCACGCCGCCGCCCGCCGGGAGTCTCTCGACCACAGCGGACTCGTCAGCATCGGGCGCGGCCCACTCGGATGCGGTGATCCTGCGCCACCTGACCACTGTGGACGATGTGTGCGTCGTGGCTGCGGAGTCATCCACAGTGTCCACAGCGGACGATCTGCGCAAGCTCCTGGCGGCGATCGCACCGGCGGTGGACGCGATCCGGCCGCTGCGCGGTGTTGACGACACGTTCTCGGTCACGGTGACCGCGGCCCGGACGTCGCTCGGCACCTCCGCCGATATCGCCGGGGTGGTGGCCGACGCCCTGGCCAGGGCGTTCGCTGGCACCTGCGAGAAGCGTCTCGGGCACCGGTGGACGTACGTGTATTTCTGGATGGCGGTGCCGCCGTGCTCGGGGTGCGCCTGTTCGAGCGGCCACTGTCCAATCGGGACTATCGGGCCGTCCACCGGCCTGGCGCGCTGCGCCCCACCGTGGCCGCGGCCATGGTCCGATTGGCCCGGCCCGACGGCACCGCGCACGACGTGTGGGATCCTTTCTGCGGTTCGGGCACGATCCTGGCCGAGGCGCGCCAGGCCGGACATCACGTACGCGGCAGCGACATCGACCCGAACGGCGGTCACTGTCACCCAGGCGAATCTCGGACCAGGCGTGGAGGTGGAGGTGGCCGACGCAGCCAGCCCTACCACCTGGTACCGACACAACACAGTGGACACTGTGCTGGCCAACCTGCCCTGGGGCAAGCAGATCTCCCTCACCGCGGCCGCGTCGTTGTACGCGCAGGTCGGCGTAGGGGTGGCGCAACTGGCGGCCCGGGGCGGCCGCGCCAGCCTGCTCACCACCGAGCCGGACCGCCTGGCCGCCGCCATTCGCCGCGCCTCGCCGAGCCTTTTCGTGTCCCGCCGTCGCCTGGGCCTGCTCGGTCAAACACCCACGCTCCTGACAATCGGCTAGCGCTACCTAGACGGCGCGGCCGCCCCGCGCCGTGATCACCGCGATTTCCTGCACCACAACGCCGCCCTGCACCGTGATCGTGGGCGAATGCTGTAGCCCTGGGTGCACCAGATTCCCGTGATCACGCTCCAACACCCCAATTGGCCGTGATCACCGCGATTTGCTGCACCACAAAGTCGCCACGCACCGTGATCACCGCGATCTACTGCACCACAAGGCCACCCCGCACCGTGATCACCTCGGTTTGCGGCACCACAAGCGAAACCCCAAGTGCGAAGGGCTCGGGTAGCGGGCGGTCAGGACAGGGCGCTTCCCTTGAGCCACTCCTCCCATGACAGCACCCAGTCGCCGAGGCCATTGCGGACGTCGAGTTGGCGTTCGGTGCCGGTCACGTCCACGATGTCGCCGGCGCCGAAGTTGTCGTAGAACCAGTAGATGTATGGCACGCCGACGTTGATGCAGCCGTGCGAGGTGTTCTGCACCCCGATCTGATGCACGTCCCAGTCGCGCAGGTGCACGAATTCACCGTCGCCAGAAATGCGCATCGACTTGCGAATCGGTGTGTCGTAGTAGTTCGGTGACGAGGGATTGGTGATACCGAAACTCGCCGACGTCATCCGGTACACCTCGTACTTCAGAGTGATCACGTGCGGCCCGCTGTTCGTCGTGAAGTCAATGACACCGCGGGCACTGCGCTCCGTGCCGCCTTTGCCCATACTGATCGGGATTCCGGCGGTCACGTCATTGCCGCTGATCGTGGTGACCTGCTGACCGTCCACATAGACCTTCATGCGGTGGGTCTGCGAGTCTGCGATGGCAATCTTCGACGACCCGATGGTGAAGCTCGCGGACACGTCCTGCTGCCCGAACAGTCCGGCGCCGAAGTCCTTGCCGAAGACCTTGGCAGCCACCGTCACCTTGGTGTACGCGGGCCAGTATTCCTTGGGCCGCCAGTGCACCTCCTGGTCGCTCATCCAGTACCAGGCGCCGACAATGCCGGGCGGATCCGTGGTGACGCTCAACGTGCGCTCCGCCGCAGCCTTGTCCGGGATCTTCTCGTCGAAACGGACCACCACAGGCTGGCCGACGCCGAACGTGCCCTGGTCCAGCAGCGTGCCGTCGTTGGCGCGCAGGTACGGCAGCGTGAACTTCTTCGGCTTGACGGTGCTGAACGTCAGGCTCTGTTGCGGGCGGGAGCCGTCCCGGCCGGTCCCGGTCGCGGTGAGCGTGTACGTCTTGTTGTAGACCAGCGGCTGCGCATTGCGCCAGCTCTTGCGGTCCGGCCCGAAGTCACCGGGCACCGGCTTTCCTTGGGCGTCGATGAGTGACACCGTTTCGAGGCTGCCGCCGGACATAGCGGCGGTGATCGCGTCGGCGGGCGAGACATTGGCCGCGCCGGATGCCGGACTCAGCGTGAGCGCTACCGCTTCCATTGTCGGCGTGGGCGACGGGGTGGTCGACGGTTGTGGGCCTACCGCTCCCACGGATCGGATCCGCCCCGCGTTGCTGGTGCATCCCGCAGTCGCGACGCAGGCGACAACCACCGCCGCGGCGCCGACCGTGCGCCATCCACCGCGACCATGTTGATGCCAACGGACCATCTGTCTCATCGCCTCCCGCGCAACGTTTATACTCCCCCGTACCAAGACGCAATACGGGGTATGTCACGTTGCCTGCAGGGTGTATCAGACAGGCGACAACACGGAGCGTGACTCAGCGACCTACGTTGGGCGACAGCACCAGGTCAGCCAACCTGCGCCAGCGCGCGGGCCTCGTCGAGGTCGACCCGCTCATTCCACTCGCGCTTCGAGGACTGCCAGCCATCCTCATCTGTGCCACGCCGCCAGTAGCCCGAAATGGACAGTTGGTCGCGGCTGACACCATGTTCCACCCGAAGCAGGTGCCGCAATCGCTTGACACAGTTCGCCTCGCCGTGGACGAAACGCGTGAACTTGCCCGGCCGGGAAAACGGTGGCGCTGATCGCCTCGACCAGGGCCTCCCCGACCAGCCGAGGGCCGCGGTGCACCCAGATCAGTTCAGCGGTGTCCGGCACCGGCAGCTTCTGCTCCTCGTCCGGGCCGGCGACCTCGATGAAGATTCGGGCCTGCGCGCCGTCGGGCAACCGTTGCACCGACGCGGCGATGGCGGGCAACGCGCTCTCATCACCGGCCAGCAGGTGCCAGTCCGCGGTCGGGCTTGGCAGGTACCCGCCGCCCGGTCCCATGAACGCCAACTGGTCGCCCGGGCGGGCCTTGGCTGCCCAGGGTCCAGCGAGGCCCTCGTCACCGTGGTAGACGAAGTCCACCGTCAGTTCCCTGGTCGCCGGGTCCCAGTTCCGGATCGTGTAGGTGCGCATCCGGGGCCAGTGCTCGCGGGGCAGGTCGCGGCGAACCACGTCCATGTCCAGCGGTTGCGGGTAGACGACGCCAGTTTGCGGGAAGATCAACTTGACGTAATGGTCCGAGAACGCGCCGGCCTCGAAATCCGCCAGGGTGTCGCCGCCAAGCACCACCCGGATCATGTGCGGGGTCAACCATTCAGTGCGCTGCACAGTGGCCTGGTGCAGGCGCGACCGGCGCCGATCCGTCATGAACTAAGGTTAGCCTCATCTAGCCCTCATAGTCACGAAGGTCGTGACGCAAACCACCCGCGTCGGCAGTCCTTCCTGACCGGGTCAGCGATGGGCCAGCAGCAACGCGGGTTGTTCGATGCGATCGGCCACGTAGCGCAGGAATCCGCCGGCCGCCACACCATCGCAGACGCGGTGGTCGAAGGTCAGGCTGATCTGCGCCACCTTCCGGACGGCGAGCTCCCCACCCACCACCCAAGGCTTGTCGACGATGCGGCCGATGCCGAACAACGCCGCTTCGGGATGGTTGATGATCGGCGTCGAACCGTCCACGCCGAAGATCCCGTAGTTGTTGAGGGTGAAAGTGCCACCTGTCATCCGGGCGGGCGTGAGGGTGCCGGCGCGGGCGGCCGCGGTGGCGTCGGCGAGCTGGTCCGAAAGGTCCAGAAGGTTCAGCCGCTGGGCGTCAGTCACCACCGGGACCAGCAGGCCCCGGTCAGTACTGGTGGCCGACGCCCAGATTAATCCGGTGTGACCGGATAATCTCCCTTCGGGCGGTGTCCACTCGGGCGTTCAGCGCCGGGAACCGTTCCAGCCCGTCCACACAGATCCGGGCCAACAGGGCGAGCAGGCTCACCGCCCGGTCCGGGTAGCCGGCCCGAATGGCAGTGCGGGTTTGCAGCAGTCCGGTCGCGTCGACATCCACCCAGATGGTGACCTCGGGGATCTCCCGACGGCTCAGCGACATCTTGTCCGCGATGGCACCCCGCACGCCGCGCAGTTCGATGACCGTCTCATCGGGACCGACCGAGGTCGGAGCGTCCACAGTGGTCAACGGGGCATCCACAGGTGGTCGTCGCGACGGCGGCATCCACATCGGAGCGCCGGATGACGCCGCCGGGACCGCTACCCCGCAGCGTGGCGATATCGACACCAGCCTCGCGGGCGGCGCGGCGCACCAGTGGCGAGATCACCAGGGGCGCCGTCCGGACGGCGGCGGGGACCGCGGCCGAAACCGCGGCCGGCTGTGCGGGCAGCGGCAGCGCGGCGGACCGGCGCCGGCCCGTACGCCGGGACGGCTGTGCGGGCCGCGTGCCGTATCCCACCAGCACCTGCCCCGAACCGCCATCTACCTCCGATGACGGCGAGGTCTCCGGCTGCAATGACGGCTGCGGCTCGACTAGGCTGCGATGACGGCTGCGCTTCGCCGGTGGGTGCGACGGTGATCAGCGGCTGGCCGACCGGCCGCAGCTCGCCCGGCGCGCCGTGCAGTTGCGCGACCCGCCCCGGGTACGGGCAGGGAACGTCCACAATGGCTTTGGCGGTTTCCACCTCGACCACGATCTGGTCGAGGTTCGATGATGTCGCCGACGGCCACCCGCCAGTGCACGATTTCCGCCTCGGTGAGTCCTTCGCCGAGGTCCGGCAACGTGAATACCCGCGTCGTGGAGGTCATCGGTGCCACCGGCTGTCGGGCTGGTCGTCCCACTGCAGGCGTGCCACCGTGTCCAGGATCCGGTCCACATCGGGCAGGTGT
Organism: uncultured Actinomycetota bacterium; assembly: GCA_963742855.1. GTDB lineage: Bacteria > Actinomycetota > Actinomycetes > Mycobacteriales > Micromonosporaceae > CAVUNP01. The sequence goes on from CAVUNP010000046.1 coordinate 183,738, forward strand.
GAGTGCTCCAGCATCGGTGCCGGGTAGGGGATGTCCCAGCCGCTGACCCGCAACACCGGCGCGGCCAATGAGTGGAAGCAGCGTTCCTGCACCCGCGCCGCGATCTCCGCGCCTACCCCGGCGAAGCCGGTGCGCTTCCTGGATGACCACGCACCGGCCGGTCCGGCGCACCGACTTGGTCACTGTGTCGTCGTCGAAGGGCACGATGCTGCGCACGTCGATGACTTCCAGGTCCCAGTCCTCCGCCACTGCGGCCTCGGCGGCGGCCAAGGTGACCGGCACCGACGGCCCGTAGGCACCAGCGTCGCGTCCCGGCCCGGCCGGCGGACCACGGCCCGCCCGAACGGGTCGGTGCGTACCGGCAGCCGGCCTGGCGGCCGAGAAGTACAGCTTCTTCGGCTCCAGGAAGACCACCGGATCCGGGATCGTCGATCGCCTCGCGCAGCAACGAATAGGCGTCCTCGACCGTCGCCGGCGTAACCACCTTCAGCCCGGGGGTGTGCACGTAGTAGGCCTCGGACTGGAGTCACAGTGATGCTCGACTCCGCCGATGCCGCCGGCATACGGCACCCGGATGACCATCGGCGCGCCGACAGCGCGCCGCGGGTGCGGTTACGCAGCTTCGCCACATGCGAGACGATCTGCTCGAAGGCAGGGTAGGCGAACGCGTCGAACTGCATCTCGATGACCGGCCGCAGCCCGGACATGGCCATGCCGAGAGCGAAGCCGACGATGCCCGCCTCGGCGAGCGGGGTGTCGAAACAGCGCTTGTCGCCGAACTCGGCCATGCAGCCCGTCGGTGATCCGGAAGACGCCGCCGAGCTGGCCGACGTCCTCACCGAACACGACCACCCGCTCGTCGTCGAGCCATCGCGTCGGCAGCGCGGCATTGAGCGCCTTGGCCACGTGGTCCGCACCGGCGCCGAGGCGGCAGCGGACGCGGGGGTCACGGCCGTGGGCGCCGTGGCGGCGACGACGGTGTCATCGGCCAATGTGGCTGGGTCATCCTCGGCTCGTCGCGACGGGCGGCGATCTCCGCACCGACCTGCTCGCGCTGCTCGATCAACTGGCTGGTCGCCGTCGCGAACACGTGCTCGAAGAGGCTAGCGGGTCAACCGTCGGCTGCTGCGTCCATCCGGGTCCGCAGCGTCTGCGGCGCACGCCTCGGCCTCGGCCTGCGACGCCGCGACGGTGGCGTCGTCCAGCGCGCCCCGGGACCGCAGGTACGTCTCCAGCCGGGCGAACGGGTCGCGTCGCTGCCAGACATCCACCTCGTCGTCGTCCCGGTAGCGGTCGGGTCGTCGGCGTTGGTGTGCGGGGCCATCCGGTAGGTGTGTGCCTCGATGAGGAACGGGCCCTAGCCGGACCGGGCGTGCTCGACCGCCGGTTCAGCAGGGCGAGGACGGCCACCGGGTCGTTGCCGTCGACCTGTTCACTGCGCACGCCGTAGCCGACTCCCTTGTACGCCAGAGCACGGCGCCGCGGTCTGCCGGGACAAGCGGCACACTGATCGCGTACTGGTTGTTCTGCACCAGGAAGACCACCGGTGCGCGGAACACGGCGGCGAAGTTGAGTCCTTCGTGGAAGTCGCCCTCACTGGTGGCGCCGTCGCCGATGAAGGCCAGCGCCACTGTGTCGCGACCCTGGTGGGCTTCGCCGTAGGCCAGCCCGGCGGCGTGCAGGGTCTGTGTAGCCAGCGGCGTGCACTGCGGCGCCGTGCGGGTGGCCGCCGGGTCGTAGCCGCAGTGCCAGTCGCCCCGCAGCAGGGTGAGCGCCTGGACCGGGTCGATGCCGCGGGCGAACAGCGCCATGGACTCCCGGTAGGTGGGGAAGATCCAGTCGGTCTCCCGCAACGCCAGCGACGGCGCCGACCTGGCACGCCTCCTGGCCGCGGGAGGACGGGTAGACGGCGAGCCGGCCCTGCTTGGTCAGCGCGGTGCACTGGGCGTCCAGCCGACGCCCGATCGACCATCCGGCGGAGGAGTTCGACCAGAGTGCGCTGGTCCGGCTCGGGCAGCTCTGAGCCATCGGCGTGCAACTGCCTGCCGCGGTCGACCCGGCGACATCTCATCGAGCAGACGAAGCGGCTCGGCCTCCGGCAGAGGCCGGCCGACGGGTGGGGGGCGGGGCGGCTCTTCGATGTGGTCCGTCGGACCGTCTTCGCGGAGGGCTGTTGGGTGTGGTCGTCGGCGGGGACCTCCAGGACACCTGGTCTGCCTATGCTGCCTTGACCGGATGATTGACTCAACATCCAAGGAGCAATGCGGGACATGCGACCGGCAGAGCCCGGCGAGGACGACAATACGTCCAACGCGCCCCCGTGCTCGGCGGGCGGAACGGGACGAACGGCCGGGCCGCTGGACGACGTGGACCGGCGGATGCTGGGCGCGCTGGTGCCGACGGCCGGATCTCCATCAGGACGTTGGCTGAGCGCGGTGCACATCTCCCGCTCCAATGCGTACGCCCGGGTCGAGCGGCTGGTACGCGACGGGGTGATCACCGGTTTCCACGCCCGGGTGGCGCCCGAACCAGCCGGGCTGGGCACCTCCGCGTTCATCGCGCTGACCATCGAGCAGGACACCTGGCGTGAGGTATCCGCCCGGTTGCGGCAGGTGCGCTATATCGAGCATGCCGCACTGCTGGCCGGCGACCACGACGTACTGGCGCTGGTCCGTGCTCCGGACAACGCCACCCTACGCGACCTCGTCCTCGAACGAGGTGCAGGGCATCGCCGGGGTGCTGTCCACCCGGACGTGGCTGATCTTCGACGAGTTCGACGGCGCCACCTCACCCTGGCCCTGATGTCCCGGACTTTGACGACGGCGTCGACTCAGAGGGACAGCGTCGTTGCGGGCGTCGTCGTCGGGCAGATCCTCACCCGGCTGGTTGTCCGGCCGGATCTCGTGCACCGCCTCCTCCTCCGCGCTCGGGCCGCCCCCGGCTGAGCCCGCGTCCCGGGCGAACTCGTCGGCGTCGACGTCCTCGAACCCACCGTCGTCGGGTTGCACCAGCCGACCGATCCGGTCCGACAACGGCACTCCCGTCACAGCCTCGTCGAATTCCGACACGACAGAATGGGTGCCTTCCGGCAGTACGGCGTCGTCGGCCACCTCCAGGGAGTCGTCGGCCACCTGGTCCAGGGCGTCCGGGTCCGCCTCCTCGTTCAGCCGGGCGTCCGGATCCATCGGGATGCTGTCGGGGGACACGTCAGGCCGCTCGCGCCGCAGCCGGCGCCAGATCGGTTCACCGCGAAGGCCGCCCGGCCCGCCGGTGCCGTACTCCTCCAGCCCGTCCGGCCCATCCTCCCGGTCCGCGGGTAGCGCGGCCGGATCCCGCCCGTCCGCGGCCCGGGCAGCCCGGGACGTGGTCACCTCGTCGTAGGCGTTCGAGTCGTCGTCCGCCGGCTCCGGGAGCCCATCGGATTCGGGGTCGGATTGTGGTCTCGGATACTCCTCGTTGCTGTCGTACATACCTCACTGTTACCCAGATCGGGTGCCCCACCAACGCCAGATCGTCTGCCGTCCACCTCGCGGAGGCGAGATGTCACGCTCCTGCCGAACATTCCCGTCCGTCATAGACTGTCGGGACTGATCGACACGCCGCCCGCGCGGCGGAGCGGAGGGCTTGTTGACCGTGCGCGACCGGCAGGGCTTCGGCCTACGCCCCGAAAAGGGACTCCCGACCGAAGCCACGCCGCCATTGCGGGTCGCCCTACTCACCTACCGGGGCAACCCGTACTGCGGGGGTCAGGGCGTGTATGTGCGGCATCTCAGCCGCGAACTGGTTCGGCTGGGCCATCAGGTCGACGTCATCTCCGGTCCGCCTTATCCCCATCTCGATCAGGGTGTCCGGTTGGTCGAGATAGCCAGTCTGGACCTCTACCGGGAGCCGGATCCGTTCCGTATGCCCCGGCTGGGCGAGTTCCGGGACTGGGTGGACGCGCTGGAGGTGGGCGTCATGATGACGGCCGGGTTCCCCGAGCCGCTCACGTTCTCCCTGCGCGCGCTGCGCCAGCTTCGAACGCTGTCGCGGCGACTTCGACATCGTCCACGACAACCAGAGCCTGGGGTACGGCCTGCTGGGCTGCCGCGTCTGGGCCTGCCCCTGGTGACCGATCGCACCATCCGATCCAGATGGACCGGTAGCTGGAACTGGCCGGTGCGACGGGTGGCGGCGGCTGTGCGTCCGCCGTTGGTACGGCGTTCACCAGGATGCAGACCCGGGTGGGGCCCGGCTGCCTCAGGTGATCACCGTCTCGTCCACCAGCGCACGAGCAGATCGTCGACTATCTGGGGGTGCCGGCGCGAGCGGATCAGACGTGGTGCCCATCGGTGCCGACACGACGTTGTTCGCACCCGGATCCGGCGGTGGTCCGCGCGCCCGGCAAGGTGGTCACGACGGCCAGCGCGGACGTCCCGCTCAAGGGCCTGCTGCCGTTGATCGAGGCCATCGCCAAGGTCCGTATCGAGCAGACCACGTCGAACTCGTCGTGGTCGGCGGCCACAAAGGCCGGCGGTCGGTGGTGGAGCGCGATCGACCGGGCGGCGTGGCGGACGCGATCCGTTCGCTCGGCCGGATCTGCGAAGCCGAGCTGGTCGGCCATGATCCGCCGCGCCGAATGGTGGCTGCGTGCCCTCGCTGTTCGAGGGCTTCTCGCTGCCCGCGGTGGAGGCTATGGCCTGCGGCGCTCGCGCTGGTGGCCACGACCGGCGGCGCGATCCCGAAGTGGCCGGCGGGACAACGAGACCATGCTGGCCGTGGCCCCGGGCGACCCGCGGCGCTGGCCGCGGCGATCGGGCGGCCGCTGGCCGACCCGGAGCTGCGCGCCCGCCTGGGCGCCGCGGCCCGGTGGCGCGTGCTGGAGAAGTTCACGTGGCGCGCCGCCGCGGCGGCCACGGCCGAGCGCTACCCGCGGTGATCGACGCCTCCCGGGACCCGATCCGCTGGGACGGGCACCTGGGCGGGGCGCCCCGCGCCCGCTACGCGGCCGCCTCGCCGTGCACGAAGACAGGGGTCTGACTTCGCTGACCGTCGATTTCGGCAGGTTCCCGATCGCCAAGGGCGAGCGGGTGCTGGACTGGGGTGCGGCTTCGGGCGGCACGCGTTCGAGTGCTATCGCCGGGGCGCCGGGTCGTCGCGCTGGACGCTCAGCCGAGGACGAGGTCGCCGAGGTTCGACCGATGGTTCGCGCGATGCGCGGCTGGCGAGGTGCCGGCGGCGCCTGCGGGATTGCGGTGCGTGGCACGCCACGGCCTGCCGTTCGCCGACGGCGCCTTCGACGTGGTGATCGCTGCCGAGGTGCTGGAGCACCTCCCCGAGGACGGCACGGCGATGGTCGAGGCCGACAGGGTCCTGCAAACCGGGGGGACGGCTGGCGGTCACCGTGCCGCGCTGGTGGCCGGAGAAGATGTGCTGGGCGCTGTCGGACGCCTACCACGAGGTCGAGGGCGGCCACATCCGCATCTACGTCGCGGCGCAGATGCTCGGCCGGCTGCGCTCGGCCGGCCTGGAGGTCCGCGGCACGCATCACGCGCATGCCCTGCACTCGCCGTACTGGTGGCTGCGGTGCGTGTTCGGCACCGACAACGAGAACAGCGCTGCTGCCCAGGCTCTACCATAGCATGCTGGTGTGGGACATCATGCGCCGTCCATGGTGGACACAGCTGGCCGACCGCGTACTGAACCCGGTGGTGGGCAAGAGCCTGGTGGTATATCTGGCCAAGCCGGAGCGGGCCGCATGAGGCCGCCCAGCCTGATCGGCCTGGATCGCGACGCGATGAGTCAGACGGCCGACTCCATCGTCGCGGTCCAGCGCGACAGTGGACAGATCCCGTGGTTCCCAGGTGGACAGACCGACCCGTGGGACCACATCGAGTGCGCGATGGCCCTTGACGTGGCTGGCCGGTCGAGTCAGGCGCGGGCCGCGTACGACTGGCTGCGGCGGGCGCAGAATCCGGACGGCTCGTGGTTTCACGCCTACCGTGGTGACGAGGTCATCGACCGGACCCGGGAGTCGAACTTCGCCGCCTATCTCGGTGTCGGACTCCTGCATCACTTCCACAGCACCGGCGACCGCGACTTCGTGGACCTGATGTGGCCCACCTTGGTGGCTGCGATGGAATTCGTGCTGGACCTGCGTACCAGCGGCGGAGATGTCCGGTGGGCCCGAGGACCCGATGGGGAGCCCGCCGGCGAGTCCCTGCTGACCGGATGCTCCAGCATGTACCACGCGCTGCGGTGCGCCACCGCGCTGGCCGACGGGATCGGCGAGCCGAGACCGGACTGGGAACTCGCCGCAGCCCGGCTCGGTCATGCCCTGACCGTCCACCCGGAACAGTTCTCCCCCCGCGAGCGCTATTCGATGGACTGGTACTACCCGATTCTCGGCGGGGCGCTGCGCGGTGAGCCGGCCAGACGCCGGATCACGGCGGGTTGGGACCGGTTCGTGGTGCCCGGCCTGGGTGTGCGCTGTGTCGACGACCGGCCCTGGGTCACCGGTGCCGAGACCTGCGAACTGGTCCTGGCGCTGTGCGCCCTCGGCGAGTACGACCTGGCGGCACAGGCGTTCGCCAGCATGCAACACCTTCGCCATGACGACGGTTCCTACTGGACTGGATACGTCTTCACCGACCAGGCCCGGTGGCCGCAGGAGCGCACGACCTGGACCGCCGCGGCCGTGCTTCTGGCGTCGGCCTTCCTGACGTCAGAGCCGGCCACGTGCGCCGTGTTCGACCTGCCCGCGAGCCCCTACCTGGCCGCGGAAGGCTGCGCCTGCAACGCGCGCAACGAACCCACCGCCGACACCTCCACAAAGAGTCCACTATGGAGTGCGGTCTGATAGATATGGTACGGCGCCTGCCCGCCGTCGGCCGGGTCCGCGAAAACGTCGTGGATGACCAGCAGGCCGCCCGGCCGCACGTGCCGGGCCCAGCCCGCGTAGTCGGACTGGGCGGCTTGCTCCGTATGGCCACCGTCGATGAAGGCCAGGGCAAGCGGCGTCGACCACACCGCCGCCACTGTGCTGGACCGCCCGATCACGGCCACCACGTCGTCTTCCACGCCAGCTGCATAGAGGGTGCGACGCATGATGGGTAGCGTGTCGATCCGGCCCACCGCCGGGTCGACCAGACCCGGATCGTGGTACTCCCAGCCGGGCTGGTGTTCCTCCGAGCCGCGATGGTGGTCGACGGTCAGCACGACCGCGCCGTGCGGGCGAGCCGCGGCAGCCAGGTAGATGGCGGACTTGCCGCAATAGCTGCCGACCTCGAGCAACGGACCCGTCGCCGCGACCGCAGCGGCCAACTCGTACAGGGCCATGCCCTCGTCGGGGGGCATGAAGCCGGGTGCGGCAGCGGCCGCGGCAAGCAACCGCCGCTGTTCAGTACTCGGCTGGGCCACGACGTTCACCTGATTACTCCACCTCGGCCATGGCCTCGGCGAACTGCGCCGCGTACAGCCGGGCATAGGCGCCATCAGAGGCCAGCAGCTCCTCGTGCGTACCCTGCTCGACGATCCGGCCGGCCTCCATCACCAGGATCAGGTCGGCGTCCCGGATGGTGGAGAGCCGGTGGGCGATCACGAAGCTGGTCCGGCCGTACGGAGGTTGGTCATGGCCCGCTGGACCAGCACCTCGGTGCGGGTGTCCACGGAACTGGTCGCCTCGTCCAGGATGAGGATGACCGGCTCGGCCAGGAAAGCCCGGGCGATGGTGATGAGCTGCTTCTCCCCGGCGCTGACGTTGGCGCCCTCCTCGTCGATGACGGTGTCGTAGCCATCCGGGCAGGGTCCGCACGAAGCGGTCCACGTGCGCGGCCTGGGCCGCCGCCACGATCTTCTCGTGGGTCGGATCGTCCGGCGCCATAGGCGATGTTCTCGCGCGATCGTGCCACCGAACAGCCAGGTGTCCTGCAGCACCATGCCGATGTTCTCGCGCAGCTCGTCACGGCGACATGGTGGTGATGTCGACACCGTCCAGGGTGATCCGTCCGGAGTCCACCTCGTAGAAGCGCATGAGCAGGTTGACCAGCGTGGTCTTGCCGGCACCGGTCGGCCCGACGATGGCCACGGTGTGACCGGGGCTCGGCGGTCAGTGACAGGTCCTCGATCAGCGGACTGCTCGGGGTCGTACCGGAACGACACGTTCTCGAACGCGACCCGCTCCGCGCACGGTCGGACGGATGCGTGGCCGGCAACGGGGTCCGCGCTCTGCTCCGCCTCGTCCAGCAGCGCGAACACCCGCTCTGCCGACGCGATGCCGGACTGGAGCAGGTTGGCCATGCTGGCCACCTGGGTGAGGGGCTGGCTGAACTGACGCGAGTACTGGATGAACGCCTGCACGTCGCCGAGGCTGATCGCGCCGGAGGCGACCCGAAGGCCACCGACCACGGCGACCAGCACGTAGTTGATGTTGCCGATGAACATCATCGCCGGCTGGATGATGCCGGAGACGAACTGCGCCCGAAGCTCGCAGCTGTACAGCTGCTCGTTGTGCTCGCGGAAGACGCCTCCGCCTCCTGCTGGCGGCCGAACGCCTTGACCAGCGAGTGTCCTGTGTACATCTCCTCGATATGACCGTTCAGCGCTCCGGTGGTGCGCCCACTGGTCGATGAACTGCGGCTGGGCCCGCTTGCCCGATCTGCAGCGGCGACCACAACGGACACCGGCACGGTGACCAGGGCGATCGACGGCCAGCAGCGGCGAGATCCAGAACATCATGCCCAGCACGCCGACGATGGTCAGCAGCGAGGTGACCATCTGGCTGAGCGTCTGCTGCAGCGTCTGGGCGATGTTGTCGATGTCGTTGGTGACGCGGCTCAGCAGTTCGCCGCGTGGCTGCCGGTCGAAGTAGCTCAGCGGCAGCCGGGTGAGCTTCGCCTCGACCTGCTCGCGCAGCCGGAACACCGCGCGCTGCACCACCGTTGTGGTCAGCCGCGCCCTGCAGCAGGGCAACAGCGAGGCCGCCACGTAGAGCACCAGCACCAGCAACAGCACCCGGCCGAGCCGCGTTGAAGTCGATGCCGTGGCCGGGGATCACGTGCATCGCGTTGCAGCATGTCGGCGAACTTGCCGCTGCCGCTGGGCGTGAGGCTGGGCCACCGCCTGTTCCTTGGTCTGGCCCGGTGCCAGCCTTCCGGCCGATCACCCCGGCGAAGATCAGGTCGGTCGCGTCGGCCGAGCAGCTTCGGACCGAGCACGCGACAGCGCCGACGCTCGCCACGCCGAAGCACGAGCAGCGCCGCGATGAGCGGCGCGTTCGGGACGCAGCATGCGCGAGCAGCCGCAGCAGCGGAGCCCGGAAGTTCAGCGCCTTCTCCGGCGGCATCCCACCGGCCATGAACCGGGCCGGACCGCCCATCGGCGGTCCGGGCCGGCGCGGCTGCTCGGCGCTGGCGCGCGTTCGTGGCGGGTCATGCACGCGGCCTCCTCCTCGGTCAGCTGGGAGAGCACGATCTCCGCGGTACGTCTCGTTGGTCGTCATCAGGTCGGCATGGGTTCCGATGCCGACGACGCGGCCCTCGTCCAGCACGACGATGCGATCGGCGTCGCGGATCGTGCTCACCCGCTGGGCGACGATCACCACGGCCGCGTCGCCGGTCTCCCGGCGCCAGCGCGGCGCGGAGCGCGGCGTCCGTGGCGTAGTCGAGCGCCGAGAACGAGTCATCGAACAGGTAGATCTCCGGCCGGCGGACCAGCGCGCGGGCAATGGCCAGCCGCTGCCGCTGCCCGCCCGAGACGTTGCTGCCGCCCTGCGCGATCGGCGCGTCGAGCCCGTCTGGCATCTCCTCGACGAAGTCGCGGGCCTGAGCGACCTCCAGGGCGTGCCAAAGCTCCTCGTCGGTGGCGTCGGGGCGGCCGTATCGCAGGTTGGATGGCGACGGTGCCGCGAGAACAGGTACGGCTTCTGCGGCACCAGCCCGAACCGTCGCGCGACAGTCGTCCGGCGTCGAGCTGCCGGACGTCCACCCCGTCCACCAGGACGGCTCCGCCGGTCACGTCGAACAGCCGCGGGATCAGGTTGACCAGGGTGGTCTTGCCGGCGCCGGTGCTGCCGATGACCGCGGTCGACCTCGCCGGGGTCGGGCGACGAGGTCGACGCCGCGCAGCACCGGCTCCTCGCGCGCCCGGGTAGCGGAACTCGACGCCGTCGCAGTCGAGCAGGCCGTGCTCGGCGCAACTCGGTGACCGGCTCGGCCGGCGGCACCACCGACGGACTCGGTGCCGAGCACCTCCTCGATCCGCTCGGCGCAGACCTCGGCCCGGGGCAGCATGACGAACATGAAGGTGGCCATCATGACCGCCAACAGGATCTGCATGAGGTAGGCTCAGGAACGCGGTCAGCGCGCCGATCTGCATGCCGACCGTCGTCGATGCGATGCCGCGCCGAACCAGAGCATGGCGACGCTGGACGACGTTGATGACCAGCATCACGGTCGGGAACATCAACGCCATCAGCCGGCCGACGCGCGAGCGAGACGTCGGTGAGTTCGGCGTTCGCGCCGCCGAAGCGCCGCTGCTCGTCGGCCGTCGCGGACGAAGGCGCGGATCACCCGGATGCCGGTGATCTGCTCGCGCAGCACCCGGTTGACCCGGTCGATGCGGCTCCTGCATGCTGCGGAACTGCGGCCGCATCCGCGCGATGATCAGGGTCACGCGCCGAGGATCAGCACCGGCACGATCACCAGGAGCGAGCGCGGAGAGGGCGACGTCCTGGCGCAGCGCCAGCACGATGCCGCCGACGCACATGATCGGCGCGGCCACCATCATGGTGAAGGTCAGCAGCACCAGCATCTGCACCTGCTGCACGTCGTTGGTAGTCCGGGTGATCAGCGACGGCGCGCCGAAGTGGCCCACCTCGCGGGCGGAGAAGTCCTGGACCCGGGAGAAGACAGCGGCCCGGATGTCGCGGCCGAGCCCCATCGCGGCGCGAGCACCGAAGTAGACCGCCGCGATGCGAACAGAGCACCTGCAGCAGAGTCGACCGCCAGCATCGCGCCGCCGGTGCGCATGATGTAGCCGGTGTCGCCGGGCACCACGCCACGGTCGATGATGTCGGCGTTGAGCGTGGGCAGGTACAGCGTGGCGATCGTCTGCACCAACTGCAGCACCACGACCAGGATGATGTCGCGCCGGTACGGGCGCAGGTATCTACGTAACAGTTGAATCAGCACGTGGCCTCTCCAAGGTCAGGTCCATCGGGCAGGATTTGCTGTGGAGCAGAAAAGTCTGGGCGACAGAAGGGTCTGGCCGGGCAGGGCTGTGTCACGGTCGGACGGGTCAGGGGCAGGCCGGGTCAGGGGCAGGCCGGGTCAGGGGCGGGTCGGGTCAGGGGGCGGGGTCGGTCAACAGGCCATCGAGCAGGAGCGATACCAGTTCGCTCGGGTTGAGCAGATCCGAATCGTTGTCGTATCCCCGGTTCATCACCATCGACTGGATCAGCCGGGCGACCACCTCTGGCGGGTAGCGCAACTGACGCCGGTACGGCTCGATGATCTTGGCGATATCGTCCCGCGCCTGCTGCCGGGCGTTGATCAGCTCGGGCGGGGGCCAGGCCACCGAGCTGATCGCGGCCATGCGAACGAAGACGAGCAGAGGGGCATTGGCGGCGGCTCGCTTCTGGAGCAGTTCCACCACCAGCACGAGTCGCTCGCGCAGGTCGGCGCCGGGCGGGAGGTTACGCAGCGCCTCCAGTAGTGGCGTGTTGTCGAAAGCCGCGACAACGGCTGCCCGGATCAGCGACATCTTGTCCGGAAAGACACCGAAAATGGTGCCTTCCGCGACACCGGCTGCGTCCGCGATCTGGCGCGTGGTGACCCCCACGCCGCACTCGCGCAACAGGGGTATCGTCGCCTCGACCAGTGCCGCCCGGCGCTCGTCCGCGGACAGCGCGCGGACACGCCGTCGCCGGGCAGGAGCTTCGTCCACGCCGCCACTCTAACTGAGCGAGTACTCACTCAGCTAGTCGGGCGTTAATGTTGACAGGAGTTTCACGGAGGTGATCATGCCCAGACCCATCACCCTGTACGGGGACGAGGTGCTGCACGGCCCGTGCGCGCCCGTCACCTCCTTCGACGACGTCCTCGCCGCCCTGATCGACGACATGTTCGCGTCGATGTACGCCGCCAACGGGGTGGGCCTGGCCGCCAACCAGATCGGCGTCAGCCAGCGCCTGTTCGTCTACGACTGCCCGGATGCCAGCGGCGAGCGGCAGGTCGGGCACCTGGTGAACCCGGTGCTGCAGCCCGTCTCGGCATTCGGCGCTACGGTCACCGCGCGGGAGGGTTGCCTGTCCATACCCGGCCCGGCCGCCGAACTCACCCGCCCCGGCGTGGCCACGGCGACCGGCGTTGACCGCACCGGCAGCCCGATCATGGTGTCCGGCACCGGCATGCTCGCCCGCTGCCTGCAGCACGAGGTCGACCACCTCAACGGCATCGTCTACGTGGATCACCTCCCGGAGGACCTTCGCCGCCGAGTTCTGGCCCAAGCCACACCCCCGTTCACTCCCATCAGCGGGTAGACAATTCAGCATTCGCGGACGATAAGGGCTGCGCGAACACACCGCATCGTCCGCGATCAACGCACGCACACCAAGTCCTGCAGCGCAGCCCGACCCACAACGCCCCGCCACGCACGAAATCCCCATGACCGCGGACGTCTCAACAATCGCGGACGATAAGGGCTGCCGGAACACACCGCATCGTCCGCGATCAACGCACACACACCAAGTCCTGCAGCGCAGCCCGACCCACAACGCCCCGCCACACACCGAGCGCCATGATCGCGGACGTTTCAGTATTCGCGGACGATAGGGGCTGCGCGAGCACACCGCATCGTCCGCGATCAACGAGAATCCGAAACGGCGTCGCCGCGGAGCGTCACCTAGGATCGCGGGCAGCGCCGCGCGGTCAGGCGAGTAGGGGGATGAGGGAGCGCAGGGCGAGGCCGATGCCGACCAGGAGGACCAGGGCGGCGGTCAAGGCGGGCATCGCTGCGGATAGCCGGGCGGGCCAGCGGGTGAAACGACGCCACGCCACCCCGTGCAGCCGCTGGCGCAGCAGGACCAGGGCGAGGCCAGCCGCGGTCAGGGTGGCGGCCATGCCCACGCCGTACGCGAGCACCAGCAACACACCGAACCAGGTGTGACCGAGCGCGATCGCGCCCAGCAGCACGATCAGCGCGGACGGGCTGGGCACCAACCCGCCGGCGATGCCGAGCCCGACCAGCCCCCCACGTCCGAGCCTGTGGTGATGCGCGCCAGGCCCATCCCCATGATCGTGGTGATGGCCGCCGGCGGGTCCGTGGTGGCGGCCATGATCGTGGTGCCCGGGTCCGCGGCGCCCATGGTCGCGGTGCCCGTCATCGTGGTGCCCATGATCGTGGTGCCCGTGCTCGTGGTGCCCATGGTCGCGGTGCCCATGGTCGTAGTGCCCGTCATCGTGGTGCCCATGATCGTGGTGCCCGAGGTCGTGGGGCCCGTGATCGTGGTGCCCGTGGTGGTGATGGCCGCCAGGCTCGTGGCGGTGATCTGCCCGCGTGCTCGGAAAGCGGCCACCGTAAATGGGACTGCCGTGGATGTCACTGCCCGGCGGCTGGCGGTGGCCGATCGCGTGGTCGTGGTAGTACCGCGACAATCCCCTCAGGTTGGCACCGAGTCGGGCGCGAACGTCGTCATCATCGGTGCGCCGGTCACCGAGTCCCGTGTGAAGGAAGTCGGTCAGAGGCAGCACCCCGTCGTGACCGGGTGTGCGTTGGGCGGGACCGACCGGCCGAACCAGGGGCATGTCCGCGGCCACACGATCCATTGTGGCCACTGCCGCAGCGGGCACCCGTACCACTGTCATCCGATCCACCTCACGGACTGCGAGCCGTCGGCGCTCCGCACGGCGACGCAGTGCGGAGCGGAGCAGGCCAACCCCGATGGCCATCACCAGCAGGCCACTAGTCACACCGAGCCAGCCCAGGGCCAGCTCCCCGACCAAACCGGACACCACGGTGAGCAGGAGACCGAGCACCAGTACGCCAGCAGTGTGGGTCACCGTGACGGTCGCGCCCACGGTCACCGCGTCGCGGGCCGTCCCCCGGCGACCGGCCAGATAAGCGGCCATGACGGTCTTGCCGTGGCCGGGCAGCGCGGCATGGGCGGCACCGAGCAGCAGGGCCAGCGCGACGCCGAGCAACCCCACCGCCAGCCCGAGCCGCCCGTCACCAGCGATGCGGTAGAACCGGTCGGTCATCGCCTTCAGCCACCGTCCCACCGGTCCCGGCACAACCGAGGTCGCATCCGGCGGGGCGTTGGCGGCGCCGGCAACCGCACCGGTGCGCAACGTGACCGAGCGCTGGTCGAGCGGCGAGGCGAGCAGGTCCTGCGGGTATGAACGAAGTTCATCACTGGTGCTCGCCGCCGGCACCGATGGGTGGACCAGACCGATCCCCTCGGCCGCCGCGGTCATCTCATGCCAGCCGACCCGGTTGGCGCGATAGCTGTCAACCACCTCGACGGTGACGGGACGGGAAAGGTCGACCGCGGCGCTGAGCCGGCACTCAGTCCGGCTGGTCGGCAGGTTGGCCGCACCCGGGTGCAGGGTGAGATCGCTACGTTGCAGGATCCACGTCACGGGTCGTCCATCCACTGTGGCGTGAAGACCGGCCATGAGGTCGCGGCAGGTGGTCGCGGCGAAGGTAGCGCGCTCTGCATCGCTGACTGTGTCGTCGCCATCCACGTCGACGGCGGACATGGCCTGCCGGGTGGGTATCTCGGCCTCATCCAGCACGGCCAGGTCGTCCAACCGGTCCGGGTGCAGCCGGAGCCCGTGGTAGTGGTTCACCGAGAAGTTGCCCAGCGGGTGTGCCTGGGCCGAACTGGCCCAACCCAACACGATGCCGGCCGCCAGCAGCACAGCGGCGAACCGCCTCATCGCGAATCCTCCAGAGTGGACAGCAACTGCTGCGCGATCGGCGCCTGCAAGATGTCGAAATGCACGTTGGTGGCGAGCGCGTCGGCCAGGTCGTCGCGGGCCTGCTCCCCATCGCCCAGCGCGGCCCGGATGACGCCACGGTGATAGGCGAAGGTGGCGTTGCGCCAGCCGAGGCGGCCCGCGATATCGAGGTACTCGAGCGCCTCCTCATCGCGACCGTTGCGATGCAACGCCCAGGCCAGAGCGTCGGCCGCCTGCACGGTGGGTCGGACATCCCATTCGGCCCGGGCGTGGTCCAACGCCTCACGGGCCCGCCCGTGGTCGGCCAGGAACGTCGCCAGCAACAGGTGGTCACTGCCACCGTTGTCGGCGAACAGGGCCTGCTCGGCCTCGACCAGGTCGTACTGCGCCTTCGCCTGGGCCTGGCGCCCCAGTGACGCCAAGAAATCCCCGTACTCGATCAGCAGGTGGGGCAGCGGGAGAATCCGTACCACCCGGTCGTACTCGGCGATCGCGTTCGCGGTCTGGCCCAACGCCGCCTCGGCTTTGGCCAGTCCGGCGAAGGAGAGCTGATAGCGCGGGTCCGCGGTGATCGCAGCCCGGTACTGGGTCATCGCCGTACGCGGATCGCCCACGTTGAACGCCAGCTCGCCCAAGTAGTACAGGCAGAACGCCCGGTCAGCTGGATCGCTGGCCAGCGCCAAGGCCCGGCGCAGCGCGTCGGCGGCGCCGGCCTGATCGCCGTGCAGTTCACGGTCGTACGACGCCCGCGTGAACGCGGCGAGTCCTGGTTGCACGTCGAGCATCCGGGAAAGCGCCTGGTGCGCCTGCGGATACTGGCCTAGTTGAGTCAGCGCGTCGACGATCACGCCATGCACGCTGCCGCTGTATGCATTGATCTGTTCAGCCCGCCGTCCCCACGAGAGTCCCGCGGCGAAGTCGTGCCTCGCGTTGGCCAACGCGCCCTTGCCGACCATGGCCTGCCAGTTGTCGTCCGGCCGCAGCCGCAACGACTGGTCAAGCGCTCCGTCGGCCTTCGGGTAGAAGGTGGGATCGGCGGTTACCCGGGCCTGCTCCACGTACGCTGAACCCAGCTGCGCCCAGGTGGCCCAGTCGCCCGGCAGCCGCCGCAGCCGCTCCTGCGCGACCTCGATGGCCTGGGCGAGGTCGCCGCGCCCGTCGAGCAGGGGGCGGGCCGCGCCTGGCCGCCCCGGCGGTGCGCCGGACTGATCACGCAGGGCGGGTGGCAGCAGGATCGCGGCCAGGGCCACGATGCTCGCGGCGAGCCCGCAGGTCACGATCAACCGGATCCGGCGCATCTCATCCCCCGTCCGCCTGCGCGGCATACACCACGAGATTGCTGAGATAACTGCTCGCGTCGCTGTCAAAGTCCCCGGAGCAGGTGATCAGCCGCAACTCCGACCGCTCGGCGCGGGCGTACACCTCTGCGGCAGGAAACGCCGTCTTCGCGTATTGGGCGGTGCGGTACACCACGAATCGGCGGGCTACGTTGTCGATGCCGCCGACCGTGATGACGCTGCCCGCCTTCAGTTCCCGCAGCCGGTAGAAGATGGCCGGCCCGCTGCTGGAGTCGACATGACCGGCGATTACCGCGGGTGGCCCGCTGCCGTCGCCGGGAGCCGGCCCGGCCGCGAACCAGCCGGCCACATCGAAGTCCGCAGGCGCCTCGAGGGCTCCGTTCTCGTTGAGCCCCAGGTCGACCAGCTCGGTGCTGAGCCCTATCTGTGGTATGTCCAATGTGGTGGGTTGGATGTGCGTACCGGCCGAGGCGCGCTCGGGCGGCCGCGGTATCGCCGGCGTGATCGGCCCGGCGACGGCAGGTGACTGGCTCACGACGGTGCGGTGCAGGGTATAGAACGAAACGGTGCCGAGCACGCCGGCCGCGATGCCCAGCACCAGAAACACCGCTGGCCAGCGGTAGGGCCGGACCGCGGTCGCCATGGCTCGCCACAGTCGCCCCGCGGTTGGTCGATCCACCATGGACTCTTCTCTCCCGGTAGGGGTGCGGCACGGCCGAAGACGTACCGCACCCGCCCCGTCACCTGACTCAGTTCACCGCACCGGGTCGTCCGAACCGGCGGCCGAGCACGAGACCCGCGCCGATCAGCAGGGCGGCACCAAGGCCGGCTCCCAGAGTGAGCCAGCGGGTGTCGCCGGCAAGCCCGCCGGCACCGGTCTCCACCCCGCCCGCGGGCATCTCCCCGTTGGCCTGGTTGACCGCCTTGTTGTTCGGCAGTCCGATGTAGGGGAACGTGCGACTGAAGGCCACGTCGTTGGCGTTGACCGCGTCACCGGCCGCCAGCGCGGTGACCAGCTTGCCGGTCACGGCGGCCCCCTCGAATGCCTGCAGTTCGATGTCGACCACGTCGTCGGTGAGCCGCCGTCCGTTCGGGAAGCCCTGCAGGTCACCAGCGAGTACACCCAGCCGCTTCGGCTTCTTCGTCACCGGAATTTCCATGTTGAGCCGCAGTTGCTCAGACGGTTGAAATGTCGCCGGGTCCACGTCCTGGTTGAGGATCGGCGAGTTCAGGTTCGCCTGAATCGGTGCCGGTGAGCCGTCCAAGGTGGGCGCATCCTTGGCGATGCCGGTCAGGAAGATCTCTGCCAGATCGTTGCGCGGTGTGGTCGGCGCGGGAATCTGGTAGATCTCCTGCACCAGCTGAGGCAGTTCCGGTACCAGCACCCGCTGGACCAGCGCGTCGTTGGTGGCGTCCTGGCTGGGAGTGCTGGCGTTGAAGGCGTCCTTGATGTTCGCCGACGACACCACCTCGTTGATGAGTGGGTTGCCGAGCCGGGAGACCTGGACCGGTGCCGACTTCGGGTCCAGGCCGGCCTTGGATGTGCTGCTCCAGACCCCGATCACCGGGTTGCGGGCCGGGTCACCCTGGAGCGCGAGTGCCGTCTTCGGCACCTGCAGGGCGATGGTCTGCACGTTGTAGCCGGCCAGCGTGTCGTTGCCGATCTCGGACAGATTCCCACCCCAGAGCAGGTCGAATATCCGCAGGTCCAGGAAGAACGAGTCGTCCGCCTGGCCGGCATAGGTCTGCCCGCCGTCGAACTTCGCGATCGCTTCCTTACGCAGCTTGGCGTAGCTGGGCACCGAAGCCGGGCCTACATTGGACGGCGCGACCTTGCCGGTGTCGACCAGGACCTTGCTGTGACCGTCACGGATCTCGGTCAGGGTGTAGGTCTGCTTGAACAACAATGTCGGGTCATCAAAACTGTTGATGACCCCGTTGTTGTAGATGAACGTGGTGCCGTCGCGGTTGTCGATGTCCGTGAACGTCCAGCGGTACGTCACGTCCGGCTTGGCGTCGCCGTTACTGTCCACATTGATGTCGTAGGACGAGCCGGCCTGGAACTGGTAGAAATTCGGTCCGCCGTTGGGTTCCTGGAACGGTAGCCAATTGGCGATGAGGGTCACGGTGTCCTGGTTGTCCGGACTCACGAACGCGTACACGTCCGTGTTGTCGTGCCTGGGATCGTTCGAGATCAGTGGTGCTTCCCGATGGCTGGACGCGTCGGCGCCCGGCGTACTGACGCCGGTGGCGGACGCGATCGCGACCAGGCCCAGCGCCGCCGCGCCGGCGAGGCAGACCCGGCCAGGCCGAGATGCCCCAATAACGATCATACCTTTCACGATGCGTACCTTCTTCCCGTAGTCCCATTTACGGTGTTTGGCGAACCCATTCTGCGCAGCGACAAGCTGGGAATGTGCTGGGAAGATGGGCCGCTCCCCCGTTAGGTCCGGCCGTGATCCGCGGGTCGGCGTCACGCGACGGCCGATAAGGTGACGGCTATGGAGGAGGACAGCGGTGTTGCATATGTGGGTGTCGCGCGCCCGATAACCCATTACGGGGAACGGGTGCTACACCGACCGTGCACGTCGGTCACCGCGTTCGACGACAACTTGGCCCGGCTGGTCGAGGACATGTTCGCGAGCATGTACGCCGCCGAGGGGGTTGGCCTCGCCGCGAACCAGATCGGCGTGGATGCGAGGGTGTTCGTCTACGACTGCACCGACGAGGAGACCGGCGACCGGCAGGTGGGTCACGTGGTGAATCCGGTCCTTCGCTTCCCGAAAGGGCGACGTCACCGGGCTGTGGATGCGGAAGGCTGCCTGTCTGTGCCAGGGCAGTACGCCGACCTGGCCCGGGCCGATCTGGCCACCGTGACCGGCGTGGACATTCACGGTGAATCGCTGACCGTGACCGGCACGGGCCTGCTCGCCCGATGCCTGCAACACGAGGTCGACCACCTGGACGGGGTGGTCTATGTGGACCGACTGTCCGCCCGGAAGCGTGCGTCCATCCTGGCCGCCGCCGGCCTGTACACCACGCCCGCGTGATCATGCCGGGAATCACCGGCTCGCCGTACACTGGATAGCACGTGCCCATCAGCTATCCGTACGGAGATCGTCGTGACCCAGGCCACCCCCGGCGCTACGCGCAACACCCGCCAACGTGGTGAAGTGCTCATGCTGCTGGAGGAGATCGACGATTTCCAGACCCCGCAACAGCTCTACGACAACCTTCGGGAGCGGGGGGCCAAGGTCGGCCTAACCACCGTGTACCGCACGCTACAACTTCTGGTGGACGCGGGCGAGATCGACACCATGCGGCTACCCACCGGGGAACAACTCTTCCGCCGGTGCGGTCGCTCGCACCACCACCATTTGGTCTGCCGGGACTGCGCCAACACGGTCGAGGTGGAGGGTCCGGCGGTGGAACGGTGGGCGGACAAGCTGGCGGCCGAACACGGCTTCACCGACGTCAGCCACACCCTGGAGATCTTCGGCACCTGCCCTCGTTGCGCCAGGCGTCCCAGGTCCTGAGCCATCCGGCCGGGGCACCGTGAGACGGCACCCCCCGGACCTCCTCTGTGGACTCGACTCAGCCCTGCTGGACCACGGTTACCTTGGCGTCGCCGTGCAGGCGATAGCCCACCCCGCGCAGCGTCATCACCAGCGGCACGTCCATGCCGAGCTTGGCCCGCAGCCGCAAGACGTGCACGTCCACGCTGCGCTGGCCGGTGAACTCGTTGCCCCACACCTTGGCCAGCAGTTGGGCCCGGGTGAACACCCGTACCGGGTTCTCGGCCAGGCACAGCAGCAGGTCGAACTCGCGGCGGGTGAGCGGCACCTCGGTGGCGCCTAGCAGGACAGTCCGGGCGGCCGGATAGACGGTCACCTGTTCCGGATCGTGATCCACCGGCGCCGCAACGGATGCCGGGGGCGCGAGCGAAGACCCGGGCGCGACCGAAGACCTGGGCGCGTTCGAGGCCTCAGGCGCGGTCGAGACCCCAGGCGCGTTCGAGGCCTCAGGCGCGATCGAAGTCACCGCGGCAGCGTCGTCGGAGGACGCTAATCGTTCGATGAGTTCTGTGATGCGCTGGGTCTGCGGAGTCACCGGCCCGGATCCCAGCTTGAGCCGGATAGTCACGATCAGTTCCGGTACCGAGCCCTCATCGAGTCCATTGCCATTGCTGGGAACGAGGTTGATGGTGGCTCTAGCGCGGGTCATAACACAATGATGACAATTGACGACAAGTCCCGTCGAGGCCGCGTGAGTGTCGTCACCACAATGTCATAACCCGGCTACACGAATTTGTTGCGTTGATCGCCTCCGCCGAAGTCTTCTTACCTTCCGAATTGGCAATATCCACTGAGGACTATTGTCAGCGCGATTTACGCAGGCCCTTACCCACGAGCGAGATGAGCCGGTCCATCTCGGAACCGAACGGGTTGTCGTGGACGAGGTAGGTCCAGGTGGCACTCGGCCGGGCCAGCTTGGCCTCCTCCGGTTCCCAGCCCATCTTCCAGGTTGGTCATCTCGAACGTTTCGATCGTCCGATTCTCGATCTCGGGCACCAGTTCGTTGAACGCCGGCACCGCCGCGCGGTGGAACTCGTCGAGCGGGTCGAGCCTTGCCCAGTGCACGCAGGTGCACACCTTCGCGGACCTCGGAGAGCATCGGCCAGATGCTCGGCCCAGAGGCGGTCCAGGTGGTAGAGCGCGATCGACCGAGCGGCCTTCGACAGCAGGTCGTCGTCGATGTCCTCGGTCTCCTCCGGGAATCGTTCGCGCAGCATGTCCGCCGCCACGTCGGTCTTGAGCAGCCGCTCCCGCCGTTCGGCCAGCTCCTTGCGCTGGTGCTCGATGACCACGCTGTAGCGCCACGTGTTGCGGTGGATCTCGTAGTTCACACCCTCGGCCACCCGCTGGGCGTGGCCGACCGCCCAGTCGACCTGCTCGTCGGTGACCAGACCGTCGCCGGTCATGTGCGGCGAGGCGGGCAGTTCGTTGCCCGCGTTACGAACCACCAGGTCGTCTTCGAGGCTGACGAAGAACAACGAACCGCCCGGGTCGCCTTGGCGGCCGGCCCGGCCACGCAGCTGGTCATCGACCCGTCGGCTCTCGTGCTGGCCACTGCCGATGACGTAGAGGCCACCAAGCTCGGCCACCCGATCCCGATCGGACTGGTCGCTGCCGCCGAGGCGGATGTCGACACCGCGGCCGGCCATCTGGGTGGACACGGTCACCGCGCCGTAGGCACCGGCCTCGGCGATGATGCCGGCTTCCTCGTCGTCGTTCTTGGCGTTGAGCACCACGCACGGGATGCCTGCCTCGGTGAGCCCGGCGGCCAGGGCCTCGGACTCCTTCACATCCAAGGTGCCCACGAGCACCGGGCGGCCCGCCGTGTGGCATTCGGAGATCAGCGCGATCAGCGCCTCGTCCTTCTCCGCGCGGGTGGCGTAGATGCGGTCCGGCTCGTCCTCGCGGATGGGCGGCGTGTTCGGCGGGATCACCGCGACCTCGAGCTTGAAGTACTCCCGCAGCTGGTCCCCGACGTAGACGGCGGTGGCGGTCATACCGCAGAGGGTCGGGTAGAGCCCGACGTAGGCCTGGACCGTGATCGTGCCCAGGACCTCGCCCTCGGCGCTGGCGTCGAGCCCCTCCTTGGCCTCGACTGCCGCATGCAGTCCGTCGGGCCAGCGGCGGCGCTGGGCGACCCGGCCGCGCATCTCGTCGACAGCTCTACCGCGCCGTCACGCACGATGTAGTCCACGTCGCGCTGCAACAGGGCCTGGGCGTGCAGCGCCACGTTGATCGCGGAGAGCTGGCTGATGTGCTCATCGTCGTAGAGGTTGATGCCGCCGAGGCGCTTCTCGATCGCGGCCAGACCCTTCGGGGTCAGCGCCACGCTGCGCCCGTCCTCGGCGACCTCGTAGTCGCGACGGGCCTTGCGCAGCCCGCGCACCAGCGCCGCCGCCGCGTGCACCGGGTCCTGCTCGCTGGGCACCGCGCCGGCCAGCACCATCGGCACCCGGGCCTCGTCGATGAGGATCGAGTCGGCCTCGTCCACGATCGCGGTGGCCAGCGGCTGGCTGGACCCGGTCGGCGTAGTCGGTGACCAGCTGGTCACGCAGGTAGTCGAAGCCGGCCTCATTGACCGAGACGTAGGTGACATCGTTGGCGTAGGCTTCGCGCCGCTCCTCCGGCGTGGACGACTCGGTGACCCATCCGACGGTAAGCCCGAGCCGGGTGTAGAGCGGTTGCCATCCAGCTCGCGTCGCGGCTTGGCCAGGTAGTCGTTGACGGTGATCACGTGCACCGGCCCGTTGCCCAGCCGCACGTGCCCGTAGGCGGCGATCGCGGCGGCCAGGGTCTTGCCCTCACCGGTGGCCATCTCCGCCACGTTTCCGGAGAGCATCGACATCACGCCCAGCAGCTGTACGTCGTACGGCCGCTCGCCGAGCGCCCGGCTGGCCGCCTCACGGCCGACCGCGCAGATCTCGACCAGACTGTCGGCAGCACCGGCCGGTTCGGTCAGCTCATCGTCGGCGACCTCGGTCAGCTCCTCGCCCCGTGCCTCGATCTCGGGCAACCGCTCTTCGAGGCGCCGGAGGTCGAGCGTGGTCGCCGGGCCGTTCGAGGAAACGCCGGGCCTTGTTCTTCAGTCGCTGGGTCAAGCTCACAGGCAGCAACGGTACGTCACACGCGGGCTGCGGCCTACCTCGGCCCACGGGCAACTGTGTCGATGGACCGCAAAGCACCCAGTGGACGCAGAACCAGCACACCTACCGCGAGCCCGATCACCAGACCGGTCAGGTTGTCCGCCAGGTCGGCCGTACTGCACACCCGGCCCAGGCCGGCCAACAGGTGCTGGCCCAGTTCGATCACGAATGGCAGCCCGGCCGAAAGCATCGCGGTCGCCGCCACGGACAACCACCGGCGCAACAGCCCGCATGCTGCGCCGAGCGGCACGAACAGCGCCACGTTCAGACTGGTTTCGTTCGGATAGAGCAGATCCTTGAGCGGCGGAGGCGCGAACTCGTGCAACACGCAGCCCGGCCCGCGGTCCACCGGGATGAAGGCCGCCACCGACGGTGTCATCGTGGCAGCGAAGATCATCCCGATCGCGGCCAGCCAGGCGAATGCCAGCCACGGTGAAGTCCGCAACAATCGCCCCACCGCGCCGGCCAGCCACGCGGACAGCGCCAGCACCAGCACCGCGGCCGGCCAGAACAACGGCACGTCGTTGATCACTCGCATGCCCGCGTACCGGGCCTCTGAAAGCTCCTACCTAACGTCACACCTGGCCAACGGACCTCGACAGCCACGCCGGTACGGGTAACGGACGGACAGATATCAGTCCGTTGCCCGGGCTGGCGCGTCCCCCGCAGCGACGCATCGCCCGGGGTAATCGATCTCCATGGTGCCGACTTCACTAGGCTGGAGGAAAGCCCACGACCGCCGGGAGCTGTGTCATGCGAATGCTGTTGATTGGCCCGCCTGGGTCCGGTAAGGGCACCCAGGCGGCGGTCATCGCGGGCCACTTCGGCATCCGCCACATCTCCAGCGGTGAACTCTTGCGCCAGCACATCGCCGACCGGACGACGGTCGGCCGCGCGGCGGCCGAGTACGTCTCCCGAGGCGATCTGGTGCCGGACGGCATGGTGATGGACATCCTGCGCAAGCCGGTCGAGGCGGCCAGCCGCAACGGTGGCTATGTGCTCGACGGCTTTCCCCGCACGGTGGCCCAGGCCGAATCGGCCTACCTGGTGGCGAAGGATCTCGATGCCTGGGTGCAGGTGGCGCTGTACCTCGACGTACCGCGCGAGCAGCTCATCGCGCGGCTGGTGCACCGCGGGCACGCCGAGGGCCGCAACGACGACACCGAGGACGTCATGCGGCACCGCATCGATGTCTTCGAAAAGCTCACCACCCCGTTGCTCGACTACTACGCACGGCGCGAGGAGTTGGTCCGGGTCGACGGGGACCGCCCGGTCGACGAGGTTTCCGCGGCCGCGATCGCGGAACTGGAACGGGTCCGGTCAGCGCTGAGCTGACCACCGGTCCGTCAGGCCCGGTCCAGAATCACCACCGGAACCATGTCGGTCCCAGACCTTGAGACCACGTGGGTCGATGTCATCGTATTGATCCCGCTGACCCCCTGGCGCTGTGGCCAAGGTGCAGTAACGTACAGCAACGGGACAGTTGCCCACGGCGATATCGATGAACTGGGGAGCGCGATGGGCGCGGTGGAGTTGGTCTATACAGTCGTCCGGCAAGGCATCCTGGACGGCACCTATCCGGAGGGCACCCGACTCGGCGAGGTCGAACTGGCCACGTCGCTGAAGGTCAGCCGTACGCCGGTGCGCGAGGCGTTACGGCGCCTACTCTCCGACGGCCTGATCGAGACGGTGCCCAACCAGGGATCGCGGGTGCGCCGGTGGGACCGGGACCAGTTGGTGGAGTTGTTCTCTGTCCGGGCACTGCTCGAGGCGAACAGCGCGGGCCTGGCCGCGGCCCGGGTGACGGACGAGGACGTATCGGTCATGCACAAGCTCTGTAAGCAGATGGAGACCGCGGCCCGGTCCGGTCCTCGCCAGGACCTGGAACGGGTGGCCGCCCTCGACGACGAGTTCCACCAGATGATCCACCTGGCTTCCGGCAACAGCCTGCTGCCGCATTTGATCCGCGGCCTGGTACAGATCCCCGTGGTGATGCGGGCGGCGATGGACTATCCACCCAGGATGCTCAGCCAGATGATGCGCCAGCACGAGGAGATCCTCGGCGCCCTGCGGACGGCAGACGCCGCCTGGGCAGAGGCGGCGATGCGTTCGCATGTCCTGTCCGCCCGCCCCTGACCCAGGCTGTTACGGGGGGCGGAGGCTGGTCGCTAACTCTGGATCTGGGCGGCGGGTTGGCGATCCGCCGGCGCGACGGCGAAGGTCAACGCACCAAGGGCTACCGCGAGCGGCACCGCGTCGAAGCCCACGCCCGCACCACCGGCGGCATCAACGAGCGTGCCGGTCAGCGCCGAGCCGGCGGCGCTGCCGACCGAGAAGGCGGTGGCCACCCAGGCGAATGCCTCGGCGGCACTACCCTCCGGCGCGGTGCGGTCCACGCTGAGAAACGTGTCGGTCAGCAACGGCGGCAGGGCCATGCCACTGATCGCCACCAACAGCAGCATGACCAGCGGATCGGGCTGGATCATCAGGGGTAGATAACCGGCCGCCATCACGGCGGCGATGACCGGCAGGCGGCGAGGATTGTCCGGCACAGCCAGCCGGGCCCAGACAAGTCCGCCGATCAGGGCGCCGAGTCCCTGTGCCGCCAGCAACCAGCCGGCCCACGAACTCGACCGTACGGTTTCGGCGTAAGCGGTCACGGCCACGATGAATCCGCCTAGGCCTGCACCGACGAAGAACACACCGACCAGCAGCACCCGCAGCCGGGCCGAGCGCAGCGGCCCGGCCCAGTGCCGTGGCGCGGCAACGCCACGCCACAACCGGACGGCCGGTGCGGACACGAACCACACCACGCCGACCAGTTGCGCCAGCCCTGCCGCCACCAGGCCCGCACCCGGACCGGCGAGCGCGACCGCACCGAGGGTCACCACCGGACCGACGACAAAGATCATCTCTTGGACCGCGATGTCCAATGTGTAGGCCGGCCGGACCAGCGCCACCGGCAGGATGTCGCGCCATAGCACGCGCAATCCCGGCTCGAACGGCGGTGCACCGAGCCCGGCGAGACCGGCGGCCAACACCACCACCGGCAAAGCCGGTCCAGACAGGACGATCAACAGGCCCGCGGAGGACACCGCGACCGCCAGCCACATGACCGGTGGCTGTCGCCAGCGATCGGCGGCCCGGGCCAGCACCGGCCCGCCAACGGCCACTCCGGCGGTGTAGCCGCCGACCAGCAACCCGGCCGCCGCCAGGCTCATCGTCTCGCGGGCGAACACCAGCAGAGCCAGTGGCGCCGCGCCGAGCGGCAGCCGACCGACCAGGCTGGCGGTCAGGACGCGGGCGGCCTGCGGCGCCCTGAGAACAGCAACAGGTCCAGTGGACATGGCGAAAGCTTCCCGGCGAAGGAAAAGAGGGAGATGGAAGGACGACAGGGTGGACGCCGTCTAGGGAGCGAAGTCGCCGCGATCGTGATCGTTGCCGTACAACGGCAGGTCAGGGGTGAACCACTGGGCGTATGCGGCAGCCACCGCCTCCAGCGCGATCACAAACCGCAGCCTACTCGCGATCGCTGTTGGCGGGCAGACCGGCCCGGCGCCGGACATATACGAGTCGGTACCACGACACGAGCATCAAGTATCCACTGTGGATAGCCAATCGACCCGACCGGCGGCGCGGCGACCGGCGACCGGCGACGTGGACCAAAGCTCGCTCGGCCCGCCCAGATATCGGCTAAACAGGTCGCAGCATGCCCTTAGATGGGCGATAAAGCCGATTTGGGACAATGAGACCCAATAAGGGATCCACCGTCAATGTCCCCAGACGCCTCATTCTCAGCCATCTGTACGGAAAGGCGGTTACGAGCCTTCCCCATAAGGGACAAAGGAAAAGTCTGCCGTATATCGGGTGTTAGTCTCCAAATCGTGACTGAGTTCGCAGCAGTCTCATCCTGGAAAGGAGCGCCGATGCGGTCGTCAACTCACCACCTGAACAGTGGTCACCACAAGCGTGCCGTGAGGGCCCAGATGGCCACGTCCGTTGCGAATGTGAAGAGCTACCGCGAAGCCATCGAAGACCTCATCGCGGAACTCGCCGCGCACGCCGAACCGCTGAACCTGGCCAAGGCTGAGCGGGTCCTGCTCGACCGGGTCGACCAGCCCGAGCTCAGCGCGGTTCTCTCGGCCACCCCGAACGGGGTGGCTGGAGCGGTCACCACGCTGCTGTTCGAGTTGCGCCGATTCCATCCCGACGCGACCGACTTCGCCGGCGACATCACCGACCTGGTCCGCATCTTCCTGCGTTCACAGATCGACGCGATGTGGTGGGGAACCACGCGCCCGTTCCAGACCGATGCGGAACTGACCGCCTCACCCGACCTGATCGACCTCGAGCAACTTCGCCACAACAGCAAGCTGCGCTTCCGCTACCGGCGGCAGCCGGCCAACATGACCGGCCGGGTGATCCGCGCGGCCGAACGCCGGCTCTGGCCCGACCGGACTCCGCGCACCGCCGGCGTACGGTTCTGCCATACCCGGCCCGAGGCGGTCGCGTTGCTCAACCAGGTGTCCACCGAACTGGCCCGCGGTCGCCCCGGCCGGCACCCCGCCGCCATGGGTCACCAGCATGGCCCGCAGCGTCGCGCACCAGCACCGCTTGCGGTCTTGGGTTATCCGCGGTGCTGCCAAGCTCGCACTGCGTCGGCTACGCGGTGGATGTGGAGATGGCCTGGTTCCGGCGATTTCGGGGCCCACCGGGCGCTGGCCTGGCTCCTGCTCGAACGGCAGGACAGCGGCGACGCCAACATCATCGATGAAGGACAGGTATGGCACATCTGCGTCAACCCCGCTGCCGCGCAGCGGCTGCGCAGCGAATTCGACGCGGACGCGGGAGTCTGAGCCATGTGCGGAATCGCGCTGATCGTCGGCCGTCGGGCCGATCGGCCACCTTCCAGCGGATGGTCGAGACCCTCGCCCCCCGCGGCGACATCGAGGAACTCCTGGTCGGCGACCGGGTACTGGCCGGGACCCAGAGATTGCGCATCGTCGACCGGGATCGGGCCCTGCAGCCATGGACGTCCGAGGACGGCGCTGGCTGCTGTGCTACAACGGCGAGATCTTCAACTACCGCGAACTGCACGCGGAACTCACCCGGCTGGGGCGCCGCTTTCGCACTGAGAGCGACACCGAGGTGGTGCTGGAAGCGTTCCTGCAGTGGGGCGAGGACGCGGTCGACCACCTGCGTGGTGAGTTCGCCTTCGCCATCGTCGAACGCGCCACCGGCAGCGTGTACCTGGCCCGCGACCCGCTCGGTGTGAAGCCGCTGTACTGGTCGCGCCGCAACGGCTGCCTGCACCTGGCCTCCGAGATCAAGGCGCTGGTGTCGGTCGGCGCGCAGGTGAACGAGGTAGACCCCGGACACCACGGCTGGGCCGATCCGGACGACGGCCCGGATCTTGTGCCCTACGTCGACCTGCTGCGCCTCGGCGAAGGACAGGCGCCGATCGCCGACCCGGACGAGGCGGCGAAACTCGTCCGGTTCACGTTGCAGGACAGCATCCGGGTTCGGGTCGACACCGACCTCACCGTCGGCGTCATCCTGTCCGGCGGGCTGGACAGTTCGTTGACCCTCATGCACGTACGCGAGATGCACCCCGACTGCGTGGCGTTCACCGTCGGAACGCCGGACAGCGAGGACATCGAGTACGCCCGCCGCCTGACCACCCAGTTCGGCGTGCCGCACGAGGTGATCGAGTTACGGCCGCGGGACATCCGGATGGACGATATCTCCGAGGCGATCCGGATGACGGAACTGACCGAGTACGGCGACATCATCAACGCGGTCCCCTCGGTGCCCCTGTTCCGGCGCATCCACGAGCTCGGCATCAAGGTCGTACTCACCGGTGACGGCTCGGACGAATTGTTCGGCGGTTATCCGATGTACCACGATGTCGGGCTGGCACAGTCCCGCCGGCTGTTCCTTCACAAGATCCGCAACCTGCACCGCACCGAACTGCAGCGGGTGGACCGGACCAGTATGGGTCAGGGCGTGGAGGCCCGAGTGCCGTTCCTGGACCTGCCCCTGGTGGAACTCGCCATGCGGCTACCGGTGGATCTGAAGGTACGCGACGGGCAGGAGAAGTGGATCGTACGGAAGGCGTTCGCGGACATGTTGCCGCCCTACATCCGGCACCGGCCCAAGAGCGCGATGTCGTACTCGTCGGGCCTGCACGAGCGGGCCCGGCTGTACAAGCCGTTCTTTGCCCGGATGCACCGTTCATTCGGCTACGACCTGCTCGAGCCGGTGCGCCGGGACTTCGACATGGTGTTGCTCAAGTGTGACAACGATCTCGACCGCGCATTGGTCGACGGCGCCGCCAGGCACGACTACACCGCCCTGGAACACGCCCGGGATCTCGCCGGAGCGGCGCGCCGCAACGCCGCGCCGCTGCTACGGCGATTCACCCGAGGCGGCCGACGGCAAACGGTGACCTAGGTCACACGCACTCCTTGCACACGCTGTCGCTGTCTCGTTGGTATGCCAGCTGGCTGCGGTGATGCACCAGGAAACACTTCGCACACCGGAACTCGTCGGCCTTCATGGGTATGACCGCAACGGTCAGTTCCTCATCGGCCAGTTCGGCGTTGGGCAGTTCAAACCCGTCAGCTTCGTCCAGATCCACTACTGGAGACTGAGCCGCGGCCCGACGGGCCTTCAGCTCCTCAAGGCTGTCCTCGTCGAGCTCGACGGTCGACGCCCGTGGGGCGTCGTAGTCAGTTGATGTGGCCATGTGTGTCAACTCCCCGGTTCGGTCTGATGGTGTAACGAACACACGCGCCCCCGGGTATGTTCCGGCTCGAGAGGCCCTCGGGCATGGCGTTCCTGGCGCCCGGAGCCGGCCAGTTCCGACGTTTCGGTTGCGGGCGGCGACGGTAGCGGGAAACGTGGGCAGCGACGGTGCGAGCTCTGTGAGCCAGACAACAGGGCACGTTCTCCAGCGGAAGAACGACCAGGAAGAGGAGCACCCATGCTTGCTGTGACAGACAACGCCGCCACGGTCATCCGGGATCTTACCTCTCAGGGTGAGGTACCCGAGGGATCCGGCCTGCGTATCGCGGCCGACGCGATGGAGGGTTCGCTGACCCTCAGCCTCGCACCGCAGCCCGAGGAGGGCGACCAGGTCGTGGACGCGGCCGGAGCCAGGCTGTTCCTCGACTCGGACGCGGCGGTCATGCTCGACGACAAGGAACTGGACGCCGCCGTGGACCAGGGCGGATCGGTGCAGTTCGCGGTTGCCGAGCAACTGGCCTGAGCGGGTCGGCCGGGCTCGCACACCGAGCCCGGCTACCAGCCGTCACGACAAGATGACCTGACCCGCCTCGACCGCAATCCGGCGCGTGGTGTGCACCGCCTCCAGCATCCGCCGGTCGTGGCTCACCAGAAGCAGGGTGCCGGGATAGCTGGCGAGGGCCGACTCGAGTTGCTCGATGGCCGGCAGGTCGAGGTGGTTGGTGGGCTCATCGAGCACCAGCAGGTTCACCCCACGGGCCTGCAGTAACGCCAATGCGGCCCTGGTCCGCTCCCCCGGCGACAAGGTATCCGCCGGCCTCATGACATGGTTGCCGGCCAGTCCGAACTTGGCCAGCAGGGTCCGCTGGTCGGCTGGAGCAAGGTGCGGCACCGCGGCGCCGAAAACGTCGATCAATGATGTATCCGCCCGGAACAGGGCGCGGGCCTGGTCGACCTCGCCAACAACCACGCCGGGGCCGAGGTGGGTGCTGCCCTCACTGAGGTCGATCCGGCCCAACAATGCGGCCAACAGAGTGCTCTTGCCCGAGCCGTTGGCACCGCTGATGGCGACCCGATCGGCCCAGTCGACGCGAAGATCCACCGGACCGAGTGTGAAGGTACCCCTGCGGACAACGGCGCGACGCAACTCGGCGACGACCGCGCCGGAGCGGGGCGCAACCGCAATCTCCATCCGCAGTTGCCATTCTTTTCGAGGTTCCTCGACCACGTCGAGGCGCTCGATGGCCCGATCGGTCGCGCCGCCTTGGCCGCCTGTTTCTCACTGGCCTCAGCCCGGAACTTGCGGCCAATCTTGTCGTTGTCGGTTGCCTTCCGGCGCGCGTTGCGGACACCCTTCTCCATCCACGCCCGCTGCCTCTGGGCCCGGGCCCGAAGCTCGGACAGCGTGTCCGCATATTCGTCGAACTCCTGCCGGGCCTGCCGGCGGGACACCTCGCGCTCCTCCAGATAGGACTCATAGCCACCGCCGTAGCGCCGGACCTGCTGTTGGGCCAGGTCGAGCTCGACCACCTTGGTCACCGTCCGGGCCAGAAACTCCCGGTCATGGCTGACCAGTACGGTGGCCGCGGTCAGTCCGGTCACGAAGTCCTCCAGCCGCTCGAGCCCGACCAGATCGAGATTGTTGGTGGGCTCGTCGAGCAGGAAGATGTCGTAGCGACTCAGCAACAACGAGGCCATTGCGGCGCGGGCAGCCTGACCACCCGACAGGGAGAGCATCGGCTGATCCAGGTCCACGGTCAGGCCGAGGCTCGCCGCCACGCCCTCGGCCCGCTCGGCGAGATCAGCCGCACCCAGCGCCAGCCATCGTTCGAGGGCATCGTTGTACCGGTCGTCCGAGCCGGGCCGGCCCAGGCTGAGCGCCTCGGTGGCCGCATCGAGTTCCCGCTGCGCCTCGGCCACCCCGGTCCGCCGAGCAACGAAGTCACGCACCGTCTCATTCGTACGGCCACGTCCAGCGACGTCGCCGTACTCCCCAATGCCACGTCCAGCGACGTCGCCGTACTCCCCAATGCCACGTCCAGCGACGTCGCCGTACTCCCCAATGCCACGTCCAGCGACGTCGCCGTACTCCTGAGGCAGGTAGCCGACCGTGGCCGAGGGAGGGCTGAGCAGGATGCCGCCCTGCTCGGCCGCCTCGATGCCGGCGAGGATCCGCAACAGGGTCGACTTGCCGGCTCCGTTGGCGCCGACCAGGCCGACCACATCCCCCGGCGCCACAGTCAGATTCAGGCCGCTGAAGAGCACCCGGTCGCCGTGTCCGGCGGCCAGGTCCTTCACGATCAGGGTGGCAGTCACCCGATCAACTCTGCCAGCTCACCGAAACGCCCGTCTGGCAAGGAGCAGGTCAGTAGGCTATCCTTACCTACGCTTCCGTAACCTACGCTAGCGTAACTACCCACTGTCATCCACTTGGAGCAGATGCATGACACCTGAGCGCACGGCGTCGACCGATCTGCTGCGAGAGCTGGAGCAGGTGGTCGAGGCGAATCTGAACCGTCACCTGTCGACGGCCAAGGAGTGGTTCCCACACGAGTACGTGCCGTGGAGCCAGGGCACCGACTTCGACGGCGTGCTGGGTGGCGAGGCATGGGCGCCCGAGCAGTCGCAACTGTCCGACATCGCCCGGACCTCGCTGATCGTGAACCTGCTGACTGAGGACAACCTGCCCAGCTACCACCACGAGATCGCGCTCATGTTCGGCCGCGACGGTGCGTGGGGCACCTGGGTGCACCGCTGGACCGCCGAGGAGGGCCGGCACGGCATCGCGATCCGGGACTATCTGCTGGCCACCCGGGCGGTTGACCCCGTTGCCCTGGAGCGGGCCCGGATGACCCACATGGGTACCGGCTTCGTCAACTCGTACGGCGATCAGGGCACATTGCATGGCATCGCCTACGTGTCGTTCCAGGAACTCGCCACCCGGGTGTCGCATCGCAACACCGGCCGGATCAGCGGCGACCCGCTGTGTGACCAACTGCTGGCCAAGATCGCCTCGGACGAGAACCTCCACATGATCTTCTACCGCAACCTGCTGGCGGCCGCGTTCGAGCTCGCCCCGGATATGGCCATGCGGGCGATGTGCGACGTGATCACCACCTTCCAGATGCCCGGGCACGGCATCGAAAACTTTGGCCGCAAGTCGATCCAGATCGCGATGGCCGGCATCTACGACCTTCGTATCCACCACGACGAGGTGGTCCTGCCCATCCTGCGAAACCTCAAGGTGCTCGACGCCTCCGGCCTGTCCGACGAAGGCGAGAAGGCCCGTGACGAGCTTGTCGCCTTCCTCGGTGGGCTCGACCGTCAGGCCAGCCGCTTCATCGAACGGCGGGACAAGATCCGGGCCGCCCAGGACAGCCGCGCCCTGGTCGTGGGACAGCGGGTCGGTAACGAGGCCTGACACAGGGCAGGATTACGGGGGTGTTGGATCAACAGCTCCGGTCCGCCCGGGTATCGATCTCGATCGTCTTCGCCATGCACGGCGCGGTATATGGCACATTCGCCACGCGTATCCCGTGGATAGCTGATCGGCTCGATGCCGGACCCGGGGCACTGGGCATCGCGTTCATGGCCCCTGCCATGGGCGCGGTCGCCACCATGCCGTTCGCGGCCAAGCTGTCGCACCGGTTCCGCAGCCGGCCCGTCATCCGCGTCCTGATGCTGGCCTGGTGTGGCTCGTTGATCCTGCCCGCGCTGGCGCCGAATCTCGGGCTGCTGTTCGCCGCCCTGCTCGTCTACGGCATCACCTCGGGCATGGCCGATGTCGCCATGAACGCGCAGGGCGTGGTGGTGGAACAGCGCTACGGCCGCTCCATCATGTCCGGCCTGCACGGATTGTGGAGCGCCGGCGGCCTGATCGCGTCCGGCATCGGCGCCGTCGCGGCGAGTCAAGATATCGATGCCCGGCTGCACTTCACCGTGATGGCAATGCTGTTGGGGCTGCTGACCTGGTACGCCGGCCGCCGGCTGCTCGATGTCCACCTCCCCGGCGAGGAGTCTCCTGCCTTCGCCCTGCCATCCAAGAAGGTCCTGCTGGTAGGCCTGGTCGGCTTCTGCGCCGTATTCGCCGAGGGCGGCAGCGCGGACTGGTGCGCGGTCTACCTGCGCACGATCACCCATGCGGACGCCGGCGTGGCCGCGACCGCCTACACCGCGTTCGCGTTCGCGATGACCGGTGGGCGGCTGATCGGGGATCAGATCATCCGCCGGCTGGGCGCGGTCACCTCGGTGCGCCTCGGCGGCATCATCGCCACCGTCGGCGCCATGCTGGTGCTGATGGCCCGCCACCCGATCCCGGCGATCGCCGGGTTCGGCCTGATCGGCATCGGTGTGTCGGTGGTCGTACCGCTGGCGTTCGCCGCGGCCGGCAACATCGGGCCCAACCCGGCCCAGGCCATCGCGGGGATCGCCACCATCGCCTACGGTGCGGGGCTCGCCGCTCCGGGCGCCATCGGCGGCATCGCCCACGTGAGCTCGCTGTCCGTGTCCTTCACCGTGGTCGCCATCCTGCTGGGCGTGATGGTGCTCGGCGCCGGAGTCCTACGGCCCCGAAGGGACGACGCACCGGCGGCCAGCCCGACCGCCGAAATGTCGCCCGGTCTCCATGGTTGATTGCCCACAGTGGACGATCCAGGAGAGCGGTTCCGCTACGCCGTTCAGGCAGCCTCGGTCGCCCCGGTCCGCGCGACCGGGATAGCGAACACCCACGCGCGGTAGGTGAGAAAATTGACCACCGTCATCGTCGCGAGGATCGCGACACGGGCGTGCAGGTAGTTGGCTCCGAGGGCGACCAACCCGCCGACGGCACCGACAGTCACGGCCCAGTTCGCCGCCGCCAGTAACAGGTACCGGACCAGTTGTCGATGAGCCGACCCGCGGGCGGCGAACACCCATCCGCGGGTCAGCAGGAAATTGAACACGAAGGCGAACACAACTCCGGTGAATGTCGCAACCGGCAGCCATACCCCGAAAACGCCGTGCAGCAACCACAGGGTGCCGGTGTCGAGGGCAGCGCTCAGGCCCCCGATGACCACATACCTGACAAACCTGGGACTCAGTAGACGCCTTACCATTGACGGCTGGGCGGGACTGGCCGACGGGCCCGGGAGGGTCACGGAGCGGGAGTCTACCGGGTGGCCCGCCGGCCTGGCCGACCCGGACAGCACTGTTCTGTCCAGTGGTATAACCTCCCGCTGTGTCTCGCAACCGCCCCCTCGTGACGACGCGACCCCGACTCGGGGTGGCGGCGGTCTGGCTGGCAACCTCGGGGAAGTACGTTCCTTTCGCGGCGTATTTCTTGTTGTTCGGCGCCTGGGCACTGGCCATGCCCTACAACGGTCCACCCGACGAGATGGCGCACATCTGGCACGGCTACGCCGCGGCCTCAGGACATCTGCTTCCTGAGATCGATCCGGGCCACGGTGCCCTGGAGTTGGTGCCGCAGAGCCTTCCCGGTGACGCATGCTTCTTCGGCCACCCGTGGCTGACCGCGGCCTGCAGCCCCCCTCCCGGTGGAGACCAGACCCTGGTGTCGGTGTCCAACGCGGCGGGTCGTTACAACCCGTTGTATTACATCGCGGTTGGTTGGCCGCTGGTGATTTCGCCGGACATGACCGGTGTCCTGGCCGCGCGACTGGTCAGCGCCGCACTCTGCGCCGCACTGTTCGGCTGGGCAACCATCGTGGCGCTTTCCCTGCGCAAGCGCGGCGCACTCGCCGGCCTCGTCGTCGCACTCACTCCGACGACCGCTCACCTGGCCGGGGCGATCAACCCCAACGGCATAGAAATCGCCGCTGGCGCTGGCCTCATCATGGCCCTGATCGCGATCCTCCTCGAACCCGACGCCGCTGGCGCCCGCCGATCCGTCTGGTGGCTGGCCGGCATTTCCGGCGGCGTCATGCTCACCGTGCGCGCCCTCGGCCCACTCTGGTTCGCCACGACCGTGATCATCATGCTGGTACCGCTCGGCCTGACCCGATACCGCACCCTCGCGCGCTCCCGGCGGACCTGGTGGCTGGTGGGGAGTTGGGCGGTCATCGGACTCGCCGGCGCCGGCTGGACCCTGTGGCGACGCACCTACGAGATCATCGGTGGGCCGCCGCCGCAACCGATGTCGCTCGGCAACATTCTCAAGAACCAGGTGCTGATCCAGTTCACGCCGACTCTCAAGGAGATCGTGGGCGTCCTGGGCTGGCTCGACACCGACGTTCCGATCCTGGTCCACCTGGCCTGGTGGTTGTCGATCGGCCTCCTTGTCCTGCTGGCCCTGGCCTTCGGCCGATCGGCCGACCGGTGGTGGGTCGGCGGGCTCGCCGCGCTGGGCTTTGCCGTACCGATCCTGCTGGAATCAAGCCAGGTCAACAAGTTCGGTTTCCCGCTGCAGGGGCGTTACCTCTTGCCGATGCTGGTGGGCGTGCCGATCCTCGCCGGCTATGTGCTGGCCGAACGCATCCCGTTCGAAATGGCCCCCCGCCTGACGAGACTGTTTGCCATCCTGTTGCTGCCGGCCGAACTCTTTTCGCTCTTCTACACGATGATCCGGTACCAGCGCGGGCTCCCGGCGGACGGTGTGCCCACGTTCAACGTTTTCGGTGGGCAATGGCAACCGCTGGTCAGCCCGGTGGTCCCGCTCGCGATGGCAATGCTGTCGGTTGTTGTTTTCCTGCTCTACTACCGGCGAGTCACCAGCAGCACTGCCAGTGAGCTGACCGGCCCGTACAGCCAGGCCACATTCGGACTGCGCGACTCCGTCCCTGAACTGGTCGGCGCACGAGCCACCTCACCATCACGCGACGACGAAGGCTCCACATGAGACTAACTCTGCTCACCGGTATCACCGGCGTCGCACTCCTCACCTTCGTGGTGGAACTGCTACGCCGGCGCCAACTGCGCGAGAAGTACGCGGCCCTCTGGATCGTGGTCGCCGTGGTGGCTCTGCCGCTGGCCTTCTTCCCTCGTCTACCCGACCAGATCGCCGGCTTTCTCGGTGTGGTGAACGGCGTCAGCCTCGTGCTCTTCGGCGCCATCATCTTCCTCCTGCTCGTCACCATCCACCTGAGCTGGGAAATGAACCGGCTCGAGGAGGAGACCCGGGTACTCGCCGAAGAAGTCGCCCTCCTCCGCAACAGCGCCAATACCGAAAGATCGACGATCCCCCACCAGAAGACAGACGCGGAGAAGGTGCTCGAGTGATCGCCGGCAAGCGCGTACTGGTTATCATGCCCGCGTGGAACGAAGCGAAAGCGATCGCGGAGGTCATCCAGGAACTCCGGACCGAACAACCCGGCGTGGACGTACTCGTCGTCGACGACGGCTCGCGTGATGCCACCGCCACCCAGGCCGCCGGCGCGGGCGCCCACGTCCTGCGCCTGCCCTACAACCTCGGCGTGGGCGGCGCCATGCGACTGGGCTACCGATACGCGTACGACGGCGACTACGACGTGGCCATCCAGGTCGACGCCGACGGCCAGCACGACCCGCGGTTCATACCCGAACTCGTCACCGCCCTCGACAACGCCGACATGGTGATCGGAGCCAGATTCGCCGGCGTCGGTAACTACACGGCCCGGGGCGCGCGACGACTTGCCATGGTCCTGCTCGCCAAGGTCCTCAGCCGGGCCACCCGGTCACCGCTTACCGACGTCACATCCGGCTTCCGAGCGACCAACCGCCGCGTTATCACGATCTTCGCCCGCAACTACCCGGTCGAATACCTCGGCGACACCGTGGAAACCCTCCTCCACCTCGCCCGGCTACGACTGCGGGTCATCCAGGTGCCCGTCGCCATGCGCAAGCGGATGGCCGGCAATCCCAGCCAATCTTCGGCAAAGGCTTTCCTCTACCTCACCCGAGCCGGCGTGGTACTCGGCCTTGGACTCATCCGGCGATATGAACCGGAGCCCGTCACACCACGACCGGCGGCAGCCCATCGAGCCGAGGTCTGACGCTAGGTATAGCCTCCCGCTGTGTCGCAGACGAAGGCGCTTCGGCGTTCCGCTAGGTTCGTACCTTTTGTTGCGTACTTCCTGTTGTTCGGGGCCTGGGCTCTGGCCATGCCCTACAACGGGTCGCCCGACGAGGCCGCGCACATCTGGCACGCGTACAGCACTGCCTCGGGCCAGCTTCTTCCCGAGATGCCGCACAAGGGCGGCGCGATCGAGATGGTTCCGGGAAGCCTGCCTCACGAGACCTGCATCTTCGCCAAGTGCGAAAGCCAACTCGCCGGCGACCCGTCGCTGGTCGCCATCAACTCCCCCGCGGGCCGCTACAACCCGGTGTACTACGCGGTGGTCGGTTGGCCTCTGACTCTCTCCCCGCACCTGCCCGGTGTGCTGGCCGCGCGGCTCATCAGCGCCGCGCTGTGCGCCGCGCTGTTCGGCTGGGCAACCCTGGTGGCCCTCTCGCTACGCCGCCGAGGGGCACTCGCCGGTCTGGTGGTCGCGCTCACCCCGATGGCTGCCGGTCTCGCCGGCGCCGTCAATCCCAACGGCATCGAGATCGCCGCCGGCGCCGGCCTCAGCGTGGCCCTCATCGCGATCCTCCTCGAACCCGACAGCGCCGGCGCCCGACGCTGCGCATGGTGGCTCGCGGGCGTTTCCGGCGGCATCATGCTGACGGTGCGCGCCCTGGGCCCACTCTGGTTCGCCATGATCGTGGCCATCATGCTGCTGCCACTGGGTTTCGCGGCCTATCGAACGCTGGCCCGCTGCCGCCGCACCTGGTGGCTGGTGGGCAGCTGGGTGATCGTCGGACTGGCCGGCGCCGGCTGGACCCTGTGGCGACGCACGTACGAGATCATCGGGTATCCGGCCGAACATCCGGTCGGCCTCGGCTACGTCGTGAAGCTCGATCTGGTCCGCGAGTTCGGCACCACGGCGAAGGAACTGATCGGCGTCATGGGCTGGCTCGACACGGAGCTACCGATGCAGGTCTACATCGCATGGTGGATGTCCATCGGCGCCCTGCTCATCCTCGCGTGCACGTTCGGCGGCGCGGCTGACCGGTGGCGGATCGGGGCAATCGGCACATTGGGTCTGGTCGTACCGATGGCGCTCGAAGCGCTGCAGTTCAACACCTACAATTTTGTCCTGCAGGGCCGTTACCTGCTGCCCATGCTGGTGGGGGTACCGATCCTCGCCGGCTACGTGCTGGCTGAGCGCATCCCGTTCGACCTGACCCCCCGGCTGACCGGAGTCTTCGCCGCCGTCCTGCTGACGGCGCAGGTCGCCTCGCTCTGCTGGGTCATGACCCGCTACCAGCACGGGTTCCCGACCGACGGTTCCCCACCTTCGTTCAATCCGTTCACCGGAGACTGGCTTCCTGCGGTCGGACCAGCCCTGCCGATCGCGATGGCGGTGCTGTCCGCTGTTGTCTTCGTGCTCTACTACCGGCGGATGTACGCATCTTCGGCGGCCGTTTCCGCCACACCCGACGCCTCAGCAAGCATCGCGGCGGCCCAAGCCTGAGATTCACGGTCCATTGTGGAGTCGGCTACCGCTCGGCGGCGGTGAGCCGGGCCCGCAGGCGGTCACGGCGGGCCTGCAAGGACCGCGCCACCGCTTCCTGCTCCTCGGCGCTGGTAATGGTGGCGGCCATGTCCTCATGGTCGACAGCGCCATCGGCCCGGCTGCCGACCTCGGCCCGCAGGCCGGCCGCGGTACGCCGCACACCAGCCAGCTCTTCCTCGACCAGGCGCAGCTCCTCGCGGAGGGCCGCATCCTCGGAGTCGGTGGCCACGTGGCCTCCCCTCTTGGGCTCTGTTTCGAAGCTATCAAACGGATCGTGAGCGCATGGGTGCAACGGGTGCAATGGCCCGGCGGCCGCATCTCACCCGGTGCGGGTGACGCGAGCTCACCCCCGGCCAACTCAGAGTGCATGCATGTCCATCAGAACCATCAAACTGCCCTCGGGCGAGCCGATTCCGGTTTTGGGACAGGGCACGTGGGGCATGGCGGAGGACCCGCGGCGGCATGCTGAGGAGCTGGCGGCATTGCGGCGCGGGCTCGACATCGGGCTCAGCATGATCGACACAGCGGAGAGCTACGCCCGCGGCGAGACAGAGAAACTGGTCGGTGAGGCGATCGCGGGCCGCCGGGACGAGGTCTTCCTGGTCACCAAGGTCGCGCCGGCAAACGCCAACCACATCGACACCATCGCCGCCTGCGAGCGCAGCCTGAGCCGTCTGAGAACCGATCGCATCGACCTCTACCTGCTGCACTGGCGCGGCAGCACACCCTTGCACGAGACGGTCACGGCCTTCGCCGAACTGGTCGCCGACGGCAAGATCAGGTACTGGGGAGTCAGCAACTTCGACCTCACCGACATGACCGATCTGGTCCGGGTGCCGGGCGGCGGCGAGGTCAGCGCCAACCAGGTCCTCTACAACCTGAGCCGACGCGGGATCGAGTTTGACCTGCTGGCGTGGTGCGCCGACCGGGGCTTGCCGGTGCAGGCCTACTCTCCCCTCGAACAGGCACGGCTACTGGGCCATCCGGTGCTGATCCAGGTGGCTTCGGCACTGGGGGCCACGCCGGCCCAGGTGGCCCTCGCCTGGGTGCTGCATCAGAACGACGTCAGCGCGATCGCGCGGGCCGGCCGGGAATCGCACGTCAGCCGCAACCGCGCCGCTGCGGACCTGATCCTGCCCGACCGCTATCTGGCCAAGCTGGAACTCGCTTTCCCGCCCCCGATCCAGGCCCGCGCGCTGGAAATGCTGTGACGCGACAGTAACCGCGGGCCCACCGTCGATCGTGGAACTCTCACCACCGGAAACGGTGGCAACGAATCCAAGGTCGCGCAGAGCCGCCGAGCACGCGCGCTACGGGGTGGGCGTGACGCTGGTGCCCGGATCGGCGGTTGGGTCGACTGTGGGACCAACCGTGGGTTCGGCGGTGGGGGTTGGCGTGGCTGGCCCGTGTGGGTCCACAGTGGATGGTGGTGGAGTGGTCGGCCAGGCGCTACTGGTCGGCGGGGCGCTGGGCGGCGTCGGCGTGGACGTCGGGCTGTGCGTCGGAGTCGGCCGCGGGGTCCGGGCGGGTGCGAGCGGCGCCGGCGCCGCGGCCGGGACGGACAATCCGCTGGGCGTGAGCGCTGGCGACCCGGGCGTCGTCGTGGGTTCAGCGACCGGTGGCGTCACGGGCGGGATGGTCGGGATGGTCGGGCCGCCAGCCGGCGAGAGCGTGTTCGCCCCGCCGGATTCACCGGCGAGCGGGTTGCTGAGTGAGGCTTGGCGGTCGTCGGACAGGGAGGCCACATCGGACGTCCGCGACGGCTGCGCCGGCGCGGCTGGGACGTTCACGGCTAACGCCACACCGGTGCCTGCCACCAGCACCGCGGCGATGACCCGGAAGGTCGCCCGGCGTACCGGCTCGTCGCGGCGGTGGGAGATGGGTCCGGGCACGGGTGCTCCTTTGTGCTAACCCGACTGTGCTAACTCGACTGTGCTAACTCGACTGCTGGCCCGCCTACGCTGCTGCGATCCGGGGCCATACCGCCGGGCATGAGGCTCACACCTTCTCTTGGCTGCGCCGGTCGAGCCAAGCTCGCGCAGATCTTCGTGAGCCGCATCACACGAATACATCTCAAGAGTTCACGCAATCCTGCCGAGTCCAGCATAACCGAAATGACGGGCATAGACGGCACGGGACAGCGTCAACACAACACCCTTGACATAGTTGCTCCCGGCTCATGTTTGACCTGGGGGAGGCTCGAAATGGCGCGAGGTGGATACGACGTCATCGTTGTCGGCGCAAGGGCGGCGGGGGCGGCGACCGCGATGCTGCTGGCCCGGCAGGGACTGTCCGTGCTGGCAGTGGACCGTGCCCGGTTCCCGAGCGACACGCTGTCCACCCATCAGGTCCAACTGCCCGGCGTGGCCAGACTCGCCCGCTGGGGCCTGCTCGAGCAACTGGACGCGGCCGGTACCCCGGCGGTACGACAGGTCACCGTGGACCTGGCCACACGGTGCTCACCGGCCAGTTTCCCAGCGTGGACGGCGCCGACTCACTTTACAGTCCACGTAGGACGGTGCTGGACACGATTCTGGTCGAGGCCGCGCGCAAGGCCGGGGCAGAGGTACGCGAGGACTATCTGGTGGAGGACATCGAGTTCAGCGAAGGCCGGGTGGTCGGGGTCGCCGGACGGCCACGCCACGGTACCCGGATCGTGGAGTCGGCCCCCCTGGTCATCGGAGCGGACGGCAAGCACTCCCTGGTCGCTCGGGCGGTCAAGGCGCAGGCCTACCGGGAACACCCGCCCGCCACGTTCGCCTGCTACACCTACTGGTCCGGTGTGCCGCTTTCCGGCGGCGCGCTCTATCACCGCCACGGCCGGGCCGCGGCGGTCTTCCCCACCAACGACAACCTCACCATGATGCTGGCCATCGCTCCGACGGCCGAGTTCACTGCGCTGCGGACCGACCTGCCCGGTCATTACCGCACGACTCTGTCCAGGTTCGGCGACCTCGGTGACCGAATGCAGGCCGGCCGGCAGGAGGAGCGCCTGCGCACGACGCCAGACCTGCCACACGGTTTCCGCGTTCCGCACGGGCCAGGCTGGGCGCTGGTCGGCGATGCCGGCCTGGTGCTCGATCCGATCACCGCACAGGGCATCAGCAACGCGTTCCGGGACGCGGAGCTACTGGCCGGCA
This sequence comes from uncultured Actinomycetota bacterium, assembly GCA_963742855.1. GTDB lineage: Bacteria > Actinomycetota > Actinomycetes > Mycobacteriales > Micromonosporaceae > CAVUNP01. Next base: position 226,104 of record CAVUNP010000046.1, read on the forward strand.
TGGTGGCCTCCAACGTTCAGATGGGCCGGCCGGCCGGGTACGACCTGGCCGGTTATCGCCAGCAACGGGATGCCTCGGCCGGGCCGATGTTCGACTTCACCACCTCGCTGGCCAGGCTGGCGCCGGCCGGACGACTGCGCAGGCGCGTGCTTGCCGCGATCGCCGCCCGACCGCAGGAGACCCGCGACTTCCTCGGCGTCTTCGCGGGAGCCGTGCCGGCCCGCGCCTTCTTCGCCTGGCCGCGCATTCTGCGCCTGCTCGCCCAGCGCCAGCCTCGAGGCCGCACGCCGGCATAGGCGGGCGCGGCGTGACCACTGTGTCCGGTGGTGGCAGCGTGGGTCGTGATCCCCGGCAAAGATCGGCCGGCGGGCCACGCCGTCCTTTAGCGTCGAGGAGCGGCAACCCCAGACAGCCGGCGAGCGTGCCGATGACCGCCGACCCGCGAAGCTGGTGGGCGGACGAGCCTGATCCGGACTTCTCCACCGATGCCGCGTTGGCCAGCGATGCCGCGCTGGCCAACGATGCCGCGCTGAACAACAGCGCCGGCCACGCCAATGGGAACCCGATCAGCGGCGTCCCGGCAGCCGGTGCGGACTGGCCCGGCGATCTCCCGAGCGGACTGACGCCGACGCCCACCGTGCGGTCGGACGCACTGCCCGACGCCGCGCCGCACCCCACCCGGACCATGCCGGACGACCGGCCTCATCCGGCCCGGCTGGTCTTCGGCCTGGCGATGCTCGCGGCGGAGCGGGTACGGCCGGGCGCGGCCGCGAACCCGACGTTGCTGGCCGGCGCCGGGCTGGTCGCGCAGGTGGCGGCGGACGCCGGCGCCCTGGCTCGGCGAGTGCTTCGACCACCGAGCCGCGTTGCCGCGTTCACAGCCGCGCTCGCCGGTTCGTTGCCCGGCGCCGACCTGCCGGCGCGTTCACTGGCGCGATCCAGGCACGCATTGCGCAGGGTGACCGACGAGGCTCGTGGTCGCGGCGCCGCCGTGGTTGCCTCGGGTCGTGCCGACGCTGTCGGCCCTTCTCCGGACCGGCATGCACGACAGCATCGCGTGGGCGCAGAACACCGGTGTGCCACAGATGCTGGATGGACTGCTGCCGCACCTCATCGACGAGGTGATGCCCCGTCTCATCGACGGCGCGCTACCGGACATCCGCACCCGGGTCCTACCCATCGTCATCGAGGACCTGACCAAGGACCCGCGGGTGCGCGATCTCATGGTGGAGCAGGGGCGTGGCGTGGTGGGTGAGGCCGCGCAACAACTACGGGCTACCGCCGCAAGCGCCGACGACCGGGTGGAGTCGGTGTTTCGACGGCTCGTACGCAGTCCGACCGAGGAGCCGCCCGACGAACCGGCCACCCGCGGTTGAAGTCGCCGCCAGTACCGGCGGCGGCGCACCGGTCGTACGCCGGGCTGATATCGCGCGTCTCCGCGCTGGCACTGGACGTACTGCTGCTGTGTGCCGCCACGATCGGGGTACGCCTGTTGCCCGGCACCGCGTGGACGCAGATCGTCAACAGCCGCTCCCCTCGGTGGTTGGAGGCAACCGCCGTGACTGTGGCGACGTTGCTGCCGTGGTTGTATTTCACCTTCTCCTGGTGGCTCAATGGACAGACCATAGGAGGCCTGCTCATCGGGGTTTCGGTACGACACAACGACGGCCGGGCGTTGACCCTGGCGCGATCGGCGATCCGGGCCGCGATCGGCCTGTTGGTGGCTCCTTTGTGGATAGTTGGTCTGTTGTACGTGCTGTGGGACCCCAGGCGGCGCGCCCTGCACGACCTGATCTTCCGGACTGTGGTGCCCTACACCACCCCGTCGCGCGCCGACGCTCGACCGTTGCGCCGCCGGAAGGTGTGGTAGTGCGCCATTCGCTCCCGTCCGGCCGCCGCGACGGCCAGCATGATAGGAGCGGCACTGCACGCATCGGCGTCAAGGACGCTTCCATGGTCTCAGGGAGGTCGACATGGCGGAGTCAGCCGACGTCTTTGTGATCTTCGGCATCACCGGTGACCTGGCCAGGAAGATGACTTTCCGATCCCTGTACCGGCTGGAGCGGCGCGGGCTGTTGGACTGCCCCATTGTTGGCGTTTCCTCGAAGGACTGGAGCGCCGACGACCTGCGCCAGCATGCGCGTGACGCGATCCAGGACGCCGGCGAACAGATCGACCCGGACGCGTTCAAGCGACTGGCCGGCCGGATGTCCTATGTGTCCGGCAACTTCACCGATGCCGACACCTACCACCGGCTGGGTTCGGTGATCAAGGGCGCGAACCGGCCGCTGTTCTACCTGGAGATCCCGCCGGACCTGTTCGCCGGGGTGGTGCGCAACCTGTCCGACGCCGGCCTGTGCCACAACGCGAGCGTCGTGGTGGAGAAGCCGTTCGGGCACGACCTCGCCTCGGCCAGGGCGCTGGCTTCGGACCTGCACCAGTACCTTGACGAGAAGCACATCTACCGGGTGGACCATTTCCTCGGCAAGATGGGCCTGGAAGAGTTGCTCTACCTGCGTTTCGCCAACGCCATCGTCGAACCGATCTGGAACCGCAACTACGTCGAGTCGGTGCAGATCACCATGGCGGAGAACTTCGGGGTGGAAAGCCGCGGCGGGTTCTACGACCCGGTCGGTGCCCTGCGCGACGTGGTGGTCAATCACCTCATGCAGGTACTGGCGGCCGGTGCGATGGAGGCACCGGCCGGACAACGACCCCGACACGATGAAGAACCAGCAAGTCGCGTTGTGGCGGGCGATGGAGCCGGCCGACCCGCAACACTACGTGCGGGGGCAGTACGACGGCTACCGCGACATCGACGGTGTCAGCAAGAACTCCACAACGGAGACCTACGCCGCCTTGCGCCTGCTGGTGGAGAACTGGCGCTGGTCCGGGGTGCCGTTCTTCCTCCGGACCGGCAAGCGCCTGCCCGTCACACAGACAGAGATCCGCCTGATCTTCCGGGAACCGCCCCGGCTGAACTTCCTCGCCCGGAGCAAGCATCATCCCGAGCCCGACGAATTCGTCGTCAAATTCGACCCCGGAGCTGGCATCCGGCTCGTGCTTAGCGCGCATCGTGCCGACAAGCCCGGCCCGGAACCCATCACCATGGACGTGGACTTTGCCCAGGAGGGCGGCGAGGGACCCCTACCGTACGAGGTCCTGCTGCACGCGGCACTGACCGGCGACACGAGCCGGTTCACCCGGCAGGACGGCGTCGAGGAGCAGTGGCGGGTGATGCAGCCGCTACTCGACGAGCCGCCGGAGGTCCAGCCTTACCGACCGGGCAGTTGGGGTCCCGCGCTCGCCGATCGATTGGTCAGCGGGCATGCTCGCTGGCGCAGTCCGTGGACCGCGCCATGACCAGACGGGCCTCGCCGGCCGCCACGCGTCCGGCCAGCCGCAGGTCAAGCCGAACCCGGGCCGGGGGTGGGCCTGAGTCCGCAAAGGAGTACGACGCCCGGCGGGTTGAGGTCGCACCAGCCCCGTTTCCGGCCATCGAGAGCTATGGATTTCTTTCCAACTGCCACACCGGCGCGCTGATCGCGACGGACGGCTCGGTCGAATGGTTGTGCGTGCCGCGCTTCGACTCACCCAGCATTTTCAGCACCCTGTTGGATCGGGAGGGGGGCTCGTTCCGGTTCGGTCCGTACGGCATCGATCATCCGACCGCGCGGGACTACCGGCCCGGCAGCAACGTGCTCGAGGCCACCTTCCGCTCACCGTCGGGATGGGTGAAGGTGCACGACGCGCTCACCATCGGACCGCGCAGGCACGACGACCTCGTCACCCCGCACCGTCGGCCGCCCACCAACCACGACGCCGACCACATGCTGGTGCGCACGATCGAGTGCCTGGAGGGGCGTGTCGAGATCGAGCTGCGGTGCGCCCCCGTGTTCAACTACGGAAAGACGCCGGCGACCTGGAACCTCGTGGACGACGACCGGCACACCGTCGACGCCCACGCTGGCGATGAGGACGGCTCAGGGTTGACCGTGCGTCTGCGCACCGATCTCGCCCTCGGCATCGAGGGAAGCCAGGTCCGGGCCCGGCGCACCCTGGAGACCGGAGAGCGAGCGTACTGCACGCTGTCCTGGGGCGAGCGGCTGGAAACGCCGGCGTCGGTGGACGAGGCGGACGAACGTATCGCCCGGACGGCGACGTACTGGCGGATGTGGCTTGCCAACGCCCGGATCCCGGACCACCGGTGGAGTTACCAGCTGCAGCGCTCCGCGCTCACCATCAAGGGGTTGACCTACTCCCCGACGGGAGCCGCAGTGGCCGCCCTCACCACCTCCCTGCCGGAAACCCGTGGCGGGCAACGCAACTGGGACTACCGCTTCGCCTGGATGCGCGACGCGACCTTCACCCTGCAGGCACTGCATTTCCTGAACCTGGACTGGGAAGCGGAGGAGTTCATGCAGTTCCTCCAGGAGCTGCAGCCCGACAGTGACGGCGCCCTACAGATCATGTACGGCATCGACGGGCGGCGGCATCTCACCGAATCCACAGTGGACCATCTATCCGGCTATCAGGGCGCCCGGCCGGTGCGGATCGGCAACGCGGCCTACGACCAGAAGCAGAATGATGTGTTCGGCGCGGTCCTCGACTCGATCCTTCTGCACACCCGTCGCAGCCAACGTATCCCTCGTGGACTGTGGCCGTTGATCGAGTCGCAGGCCGAATGCACGCGCAACGTCTGGCGCAAGCCCGATCAGGGCATCTGGGAGGGCCGCGGCGAACCCCGCCACTACGTGTCGTCGAAGCTGATGTGCTGGGTGGCGCTGGACCGGGCGTCCACATTGGCGCAGATCCGGGCCGATCCCCGCCGGGCCGACGAGTGGCGTGCGGCCGCGGACGAGATACGGCGAGACATCCTGTCCCACGGCGTGAGCCGGCGCGGTGTGTTGCGCCAGCACTACGACACCGATGCGCTCGACGCGTCCACTCTGCTGACCGGCATGTTCGGCTTCTTCACCAGCAACGACCACCGGCTGCGCAACACGGTCGAGGCGATCAGCGAGGAACTGACCGAGAACGGGTATGTGCTGCGGTACCGGACCGACGAAACCGACGACGGCATGTCCGGCAAGGAAGGCACGTTCCTCATCTGCTCGTTCTGGCTGGCCTCGACACTGGCTCAGATCGGCGAGATGGACCGGGCCCGCGTGCTGATGGACCGCCTGCTGTATGTCTCCTCGCCGCTCGGGCTCTACGGCGAGGAGCTCGACGCCAGCACCAACCACCACCTCGGCAACTATCCACAGGCGTTCTCCCATCTCGCCCTGATCGAGGCGGCCGCGCGGATCATGCTGGCGGAGCAGTTGGCGGAACTCATATGAATACCCTCGCCGGAGGCGATCAACGCAGCACCTTCGCCGGAGGCGATCAACGCAGCAATGTCTATGACCTCATTATCGTCGGCACCGGAGCGGGTGGCGGCACCCTGGCCCACCGACTCGCCCCATCCGGCAAGCGCATCCTGCTGCTGGAGCGTGGTGACTTCCTGCCACGGGAACCGGCCAACTGGGACACGGCCGAGGTGTTCCTGCGCAACCGCTACATCTCGAAAGACACCTGGACCGACGCGCACGACCGAGCCTTCCAACCACAGAGTCACTACTACGTGGGCGGCGCGACCAAAGTCTACGGCGCCGGACTGTACCGGCTGCGGGCCGAGGACTTCGGCGAGATCCGCCACCACGATGGCATCTCGCCCGCCTGGCCGATCTCGTACGACGTCCTCGAGCCCTACTACACCCAGGCTGAACAGCTCTACGAGGTGCACGGAGCCCGCGGTGAGGATCCGACAGAACCGGCGGCGAGTGGACCTTATCCATTTCCGCCGGTCTCGCACGAGCCGCGCATCCAGCGACTCTCCGACGACCTGACCGCCGCCGGCTTCCAACCGTTCCATGCCCCGAGCGGGGTGCGGCTGCATGAAGGCAACCTGCCCTACAGCCCCTGTGTGCGCTGCGGCACCTGCGACGGCTTCCCATGCCTCGTGCAGGGCAAGTCCGACGCCGAGACGATCGCCGTCCGACCTGCCCTCGCCCATGACAACGTCACCCTGCTGACTCAGGCCACCGTGATCCGGCTGGACACGAACGCGAGCGGGACCGCGGTCACCCAGGTGGTGGTGGATCGCGGCGGCCACCTCGAACGGTACCGGGGTGACATCGTGGTGCTCTCGTGCGGCGCGGCCAACTCGGCCAAGCTGTTGCTCAGTTCGGCCAACGAAGCGCATCCGAGCGGCCTGGCCAACGGATCCGACGAGGTCGGCCGCAACTACATGTTCCACTACACGCAGGCGCTGCTGGCTCTGTCCAAGGAGCCGAACCCGACCGTGTTCCAGAAGACGCTGGGCATCAACGACTTCTACTTCCGCGGTCCGGACTTCGACTTCCCGATGGGCAGCATCCAGATGCTGGGCAAGTCACAGCGGCTGATGTACAAGGGTGAGAAGCCGCTGGAAACCAGGTTGGCACCGGCCTGGGCGCCCGCCGACGTGGCCGCTCACGCGGTCGACTTCGTGCTGTCCACTGAGGACCTACCGCGCTCGGAGAACCGGGTGGTGCTTGACGGCCGCCGCAACATCCGGCTGCGCTACCAGGCTGGTAATCCAACCGCCGGGCGCGCGCTCTACCGGCAGCTGAAGACCATGCTCGCCACGATGGGGATGCACGAGGGGCATCTGATCCAGCGTTTTCCGTACCTGAAGAGCGAACTGCCGCTCGCCGCTGCCGCGCATCAGGCCGGCACCTGCCGGTTCGGCACCGATCCGACCAGTTCGGTACTCGACCTGAACTGCCGGGCACATGAACTGGACAACCTCTATGTGGTCGACACCAGTTTCTTTCCCAGCATCGGCGCGGTGAATCCGGCGCTCACAACGATGGCCAACGCCCTACGCGTCGGCGACCACCTGCTGGACCGGCTGCGTGGCTGAGCGCGCTCAGTCGTCGCCCTTGCCCGGCCGCTCGGCCGGCTCGGTCTGGCCGGCGACGGTCACCGCAGGCTCGGCGTCCAGTTCCGCGGCCTCGGCCGGAGTCGGTGCGGTGCCGCCGAGATGGGCAGGCAGCCACCACCGGTCGTCGGGACCGGACGGCTGGTCCGGGTACTCGCGTTGTACCTGGTCCAACAACGCCGCCATCCGCTCCCGCAGCAGGGCGGTGTTCGCCTCGTGATCATCGCGCCGGCCGGGATGCAGGGGTTCACCAGCCAACACCGACACAGGTACGTGTCGCTGCTTCAGATTCTTCGGCCGCCCCTTGGTCCACAGCCGCTGGGTTCCCCACACCGCCATCGGCACCAGCGGCACGCCGGCGCCGGCGGCGAGCCGGACGGCACCGCTCTTCATCTCCTTGACGGTGAATGACCGGCTGATCGTCGCTTCGGGGAAGACGCCGACGACCTGACCGGCCTTGAGCGCGGCCAGTGCCTCCCGGAACGAGGCCATCCCGGCCTCGCGGTCCACCGGGATGTGATGCATGCCGCGCATCAGCGGGCCGGAAACGCGGTGGTCGAAGACCGACTTCTTGGCCATGAACCGGACCAGGCGCTTGGCTGGCTGCGCGCCGAATCCGCAGAAGATGAAGTCGAGATAGCCGATGTGGTTACAGGCGACGACCGCCCCGCCGGTGGTTGGTATGTGCTCGCCCCCATCCACCCGAACCCGTAGGTCCAGCACCCGAAACATCAGCTTCGCCGTGGCGATCACGGGAGGGTAAACCAGCTCCGACATGAACCAACGGTAGCGGGCCCACCGCCGAGGGAGAAACAAGGGCTCATCCGGAGTGTCCCGTGCCTGCCCAGCCCGACACGCCCGTGATGCCACCTGCCCGTGCGGCTTCAGCCGGCCGATGGCCGCCTCGAGGTGGTGCCCGCGTCGCGCATGGCCAGGTACCGAGGGTGGGTGGGGGGGGCAGATCAGAGGACGCGCCGCGTGTTGGCGGGGCGGCCGAGGATGGTGGCATCGGCCCGACGGCCGACGGTCCACTGCACGATGGTGTCACGGGCCTGCGCCTTGGCCGCCTTGCTGGGCACGGCGATGCCCAGCGCCAGCGCCAACGACCGCAGCTGAGCCGCGCTGAGGTGCAGGTCATCGAGGTAGCGAGCGGCCGCGGCCCGGTCACCGAGGCCGAACAGCTTGGCGCTGATCTCGTCCACCGGACGGGGCAGTTCGGCCGGCGGTGTCTTCTCCCGGCCTGGCAGGCGGCGGTTGGTGGGCCGGACCACCTCCAGCTTCGCGGTGCCCGAAGCCAGATCCTGCAGCTGGTCCGACGGGAGCTTGCGGAGAAACTCCGCCACGCGCAGGAGCACCTCGTGGGTGAGTTCTGCCGATTCGCTCACGTCGCTCCCTCAATCATGATGCGCGTCAGGAACTCCGTCGCCAGTTCCCTCAGCTCGTGCTGCACATTCGGGTTCGCGTTCGACAGCAGCACCGCCGGCACGCCACGCTCGCCGGCGGAGGCGAACAGCGTCTTGCTCTCCCGGATCATCTGCCCGAAGACCGGCACCTGGTACTGCTCCGTGTGCGTCACGTAGTTACGCACAGCCATGATGGGCGCGTCGCCGGCGAACTGAATCATGGTGAACACCACACCCAGAATGCCAGGCTGGATGGCCTGAGGGCCAGCGACACCATTGTAATCGCGGACAAGTTCTGACAATTTTCGGCGTAGGTAGTCGATGCCGAGCGTGGACAGGTAGTCCGCCTTCGCGGGAATCAGGATGTGATCACTGGCCACGATGGCGGTACGGGTGACCATGTTGAAGTTGGGCGCGCAGTCGACCAGGATCACGTCGTAGTCCTCGAACGCCGGCTCAACCAGCGCGTCCGCGAGCAGCCGGTGCACCCATACATAGCCATCACTGGATATCTGGAATCGGGATCCACCGACGTGCGCGGCCAGGTCCAGGTCGATGTTGATCAGGCCGAGGTGGGACGGGATCAGGTCGAGCCGGCCCCCGCCGTACCCGCGGATCACATCGTTGACCCGTGGCGGGGTGACCACAAAGTTCGCCAGCGGCTGGACCTGCTGGTCATCGATGATCGCGCTGAACCAGTGCAGCAGGGTTGCACTGTCGGTGAATTCCTTGGCCAGCTCATCCGACGCATAGAATGACAGGGTCAGGCTGGCCTGCGGATCCATGTCGATCAGGAGGACCCGCTGTCCCCGCTTGGCGAGTTCGGCACCGAGGTTGGCGGCCACCGTCGTCTTGCCCACGCCACCCTTGTAGTTGAGGACAGAAACGACCGTCACAACACACGCTCGGCACACATGCCAGGCAGCATCTCATGCATCGGCCGTACCGTGCAGTGCGCACGACGTGGAAAGACCAGTTCAGCCGCGAACGGCGCCGGGTAGTCGAACCACGAACACGGTGTGTCCGGGGCGACTGGCCACCTCGACCGTGCCGTGATGCGCCTCGACCACGGCGGCGACGATGGCCAGGCCCAGCCCGGTGCTACCGGCCGCCCTTGAGCGCGAACTGTCGCCGCGGGCGAAGCGTTCGAAGATGTCCGGCATCTGTTGCGCGGGGATGCCCGGGCCGTTGTCGGACACGCAGATCACCGCCTGGTCCCGCACCACCGTGAGGCTGGCGGCGACGGTGGTCGCGGGCGGCGTATGGGTCCGGGCGTTCGCGAGCAGGTTGGCCAAGACCTGGTGCAGGCGTTGACTATCACCGGGGACGGTGACGGACCTGCCTGCCCCTGCATCGCTGTCCGTTGCGTCATTGTCTGTTCCATCGTTGCCGGCCGCATTGTTGTCGGTCGCATTGTCGTCGGTCCGCATTGTTGTCGGTCGCATTGTTGTCGAACCCATGGCAGGCGGCGTCATTGTCAGCCATATCGTCGGCCAGGTCCAGCAACCAGCGGTGCCCCGGTCCCGAGGCGTGGGCGTCATTGACCGCGTCGACCAGCAGTCGGGACAGGTCCACCGGCTGGCGTTCGAGTGGGCGGCCGGAATCCAGTCGGGCAAGCAGCAGCAGATCGTCGACCAGGGTGGTCATCCGGGCGCTTTCCGACTCGATACGCAGCAGCGCGTGTCCGATGTCCGCCGGAACCGGTTCCCGGCCACGCCGGGTGAGTTCGGCGTACCCACGAATCGCGGCCAAGGGCGTACGCAACTCATGACTTGCGTCAGCAACGAACTGCCGTACCCGGGTCTCGCTCGCCTGCCGGACCGCCAGGGCCTGCGCCACATGGCCCAACATCCGGTTGAGAGCCGCGCCGACTCGACCGACCTCGGTGCGAGGGTCAATGTAGGCGTCAGGCACCCGCACCGACAGGTCGACCTCACCCTTGGCCAGAGGTAGCTCGGCCACCCGGCCGGCGGTGTCGGCAACGCGGAACAGTGGACGCAGGGACAGTGGCACGATGAGTCCGCCGAGGGCGCCGGCCATGAGTATGCCGAGCCCGACCACCACCGCCTCCGTCCACACCAGACGCCAGACGGTGGCCTGCACCCCGGCCATCGGCAGGCCGGTGACAACCACGTCACCGCTGGTCAACCTATCTGCGACGAGCCGGTAGTCGCCAAGGTCAGCCAGGGTGACGCTGTGTGGTTGCCCGTCCACGGGCACCGAGACCAAGGGGTCGCTCTGCTGTGCACTCAGCGGCCTCAGCACCGCGCCCCAACCGGAGGGTGTGTCGGTGAGGATGAGCCCGGTTTCGACCTGCCCGTCGACGAGTCTGGCCCCGATCGTGTTCACCGGCTGACCCAACGGGACCAGATCGGCGTCGGAGGTCCCGGTGCCCGGAGGCGGAGGCAGCGGACCAGTCCCACGCGTGTCCGGACCGACCACTCGACCCGACACCGCCTTCAACTGCAAGTCGAGTTGACCGATGAGAAACTCACGCAGGGCGACCGTGGACACAACCCCGACGACGAGGCTGACCACGGTGAACAGGGCGAGGATCGCGGCCAGCAGCTTGGTCCGCAGGGTCCACCGCCGCGGGTGCGCCCACGACCGGAGGTCAGTCGGCCGGCTTGAGAACATACCCCGCTCCGCGCAGCGTGTGGATCATCGGCGATCTGCCCGCATCGATCTTCTTCCGCAGGTACGAGATGTACAGTTCGACCACGTTGGCCTGTCCACCGAAGTCGTAGTGCCAGACCCGGTCCAGGATCTGGGCCTTGCTCAGCACCCGGCGGGGATTTCGCATCAGATAGCGCAGCAACTCGAACTCGGTGGCGGTCAGGACCACGATCTGCCCGGCTCGGCGGACCTCGTGGCTGTCCTCGTCCATGCTGAGGTCGCCCACGGTGAGCAACGCGTCCTCGCGGGCGGCCGCGGCCAGCCCGGCCCGGCGCAGCAGGCCCCGTAGCCGGGCCACCACCTCTTCCAACGCGAAGGGCTTGGTCACGTAATCGTCCCCGCCGGCGGTCAGGCCCGCGATCCGGTCCTCCACCGCATCGCGCGCGGTAAGGAAGAGCACCGGTACGCCAGGGCTGTTACCACGCATGCGACGCATCACTTCGAGGCCGTCGAGATCGGGCAACATCACGTCAAGGACCACCGCATCGGGCTGGAATTCGCGGGCCGCCTTCACCGCGGCATGACCGGTCGCCGCGGTACGCACCTCGCAACCCTCGTAACGCAGGGCCATGGACAACAGGTCGGTCAGGGCAGGCTCGTCGTCCACCACGAGCAGCCGGGCCGGGCTTCCGTCGGCCCGGCGCAGTTGCGCCGATCGAGAATCCATGACCACCATGCCGCCATCGTGAAGGCATCACCTTGGACAGGCCCTTGTGCTTGCTGTGAGCGACCTGTGAAGGGCCCTCATCACGGTGGCGCACAGAAACGCCCCCTCGATCTTGGATCAAGGGGGCGTCCCGTTTGCCAGTGTGTAGGTCGCCTCGCGGCGAGTGGCGCTCTGCGGCTCCTGCCGGACGGTATTCCGTAGAGGCAATTGTTAGTTGAGGCCCGGGGACACAAAACACACCGACTTAACTTGTAACGCGTCCCCCCCACCCGATGTTCCCCGCAGAAGAGGCGCAGCTTGCGCGGTTTGCGGGGTTTGGGGTCGCAGGCGAAGCCAAGGACACGTTGTGCGCCGGTTCCCTACGTGGATCTTGGTCTACGTGCGGGCTTTGGGGTCGCGGGCGACCCAGAATCCGACACGTTGTACGTCTGCGTCCTGCGTGGATCTTGGCTGGCGTGCGCGAACGGACTGTTTGGGTTGTCGGGGGCAGAGCCCCGACTGTGACTGTCCACAGGTCACACACAGGTCGCTCATGGATTGAGCCTAGGCGGGCCCGGCAGATTGACACGATCCAACCGAACAGGAGACCGACATCATGACCATCGCGTCGAGCGCTATGGAAACGGACAGTCCACCGGAGGCCGATGAAGCACCCGCCGGTTCCGCACGGCTGCGGCTACGCAGGCGGCTCTGGCGGCTCTGGCGGCCGGCCGACCAGCCGAGTTGGGCCCGGCCCGCGTTGGCCGTGCTTCTCGCCGGCACCGCGGTGCTCTACCTGTGGGACCTGGGCGCGTCGGGTTGGGCCAACTCGTTCTACTCTGCCGCGGTTCAGGCCGGCTCCACCAATTGGCAGGCCTTCTTCTTCGGCTCGTCCGACGCCGGAAACTCCATCACCGTTGACAAGACACCGGCATCGCTGTGGTTGATGGCCTTGTCGGTACGCATATTCGGGCTGAGCTCCTGGTCCATCCTGGTCCCGCAAGCGCTGGCCGGAGTGGCTGCGGTCGGCCTGCTCTATGCCACGGTGCGGCGCTGGTTCGGACCGGCGGCCGGCCTGCTCGCCGGCACGGTGATGGCCATCACCCCGGTGGCCGTACTGATGTTCCGGTTCAACAACCCGGACGCGCTGCTGGTGTTGCTGCTAGTCGCCGGCGCATATGCCACCACCCGGGCGATCGAGGCCGCCAGCACCCGATGGCTGGCTCTGGTCGGCGCTCTGGTCGGTTTCGCCTTCCTGACCAAGATGTTGCAGGCGTTGCTGGTCGTACCGGCCTTCGCGCTGGCCTACCTGATCGCCGCGCCCACCAGGCTGGTACGGCGGGTCTGGCAGCTGCTCCTCGCCGGCGCGGCCATGGTGGTGGCTGCCGGCTGGTGGGTGGCGATCGTGGAACTGCTGCCAGCTTCGGCCCGGCCGTACATCGGCGGCTCACAAAGCAACAGCATCCTCGAACTGACCCTGGGCTACAACGGCCTGGGTCGCCTCACCGGCGACGAGGTCGGCAGCGTCGGCGGCGGGCCCGCCGTGATGCCGGGCGACGCTGGTGCCGGTACGCCGGTTTTCGGCGGTGTGCAGGGACCTGCCGGCGGCTGGGGCGGGCCTGGTCTGCTACGCATGTTCGGCACGGAAAGCGGTGGCCAGGTGTCGTGGCTGTTGCCCGCGGCACTCGTGTTGCTGGTGGCCGTGCTGGTCGGCACGCTGCGGTCGGCGCGGATCGACCGTACCCGGGCCGCGATCGTCCTCTGGGGAGGGTGGCTGCTGGTGACTGCCCTCACCTTCAGCCTGATGGCGGGCATCTTCCATGCCTACTACGAGGTGGCTCTGGCGCCCGCGATCGGAGCCGTCGTCGGCATCGGGGGCGCCTGGCTCTGGCAGCGGCGCGATATCTACTCCACCGCCATCCTGGCCGCGACCGTCGCCGGCACCGCGGTCTGGTCGTACGTCCTGTTGGGACGCACTTCTGACTGGCACCCATGGCTTCGCGTCACCGTGCTGGCAGCTGGAATTGCCGCCGCCGCGGGCCTGGTCCTGCTCCGGCTGCCGCAGGCCGTGACACCGGGCAACGACACGCCGCAGGCGGGCGACGACACGCCGCCGGCGCGATTGTCGACAATGGTGACGCTCCGGCGTACGGGCACAGTGGCTGTGCTTGCCGCCGCCATCGGCGCCGTGCTCGGCGGCCCGGCCGCGTATGCGGTGAGCACCGCCGCCGTGCCGCATTCGGGCGCGATCCCGACTGCCGGACCGGCCGGCGCCGGTGGTCCCGGTGGCGTCCGGGTGCTCGGCCAGCCAGAAGTCAGCGGGCCGCTCGCCGGCTTCCAGCCCGGCCAGGCGCCCGGCATCAGAGATGGCAGCGGTCCTGGCGACGCAATGGCCGGCGGTCCGGGTGGCGGAGGGCTCCCGTTCGGAGCGGAGCCGTTCGTAGCGGGGCCGGGCGGCGCGGGGCCGTTCGTAACGGGGCCGGGCGGCGCGGGGCCATTCGTAGCGGGGCCGGGCGGCGCGGGGCCATTCGTAACGGGGCCGGGCGGCGCGGGCGGCGGCCTGCTGGATGCGGCGACGCCGCCGGCTGAGGTGGTCGCGGCGCTGCGGGCTGACGCGGACAGGTACACCTGGGCCGCTGCCACGGTCGGATCCAACAATGCGGCGGGCTACCAACTGAGCGCCGGCGAGCCGGTGATGCCGATCGGCGGGTTCAACGGCAGTGACCCGTCGCCGACCCTGGCCCAGTTCCAGCAGTACGTGGCGGACAAGCGGATCCACTACTTCATAGGTTCCGCGGGAGTCTCGTTCCAGGCCCACGGTGGCAGCCGGGCGTCTGGCGACATCACCGGCTGGGTCGAAGCCACGTTCACCCCCACCACGATCGGCGGCGTCACCATGTACGACCTGACGCAGCCGGCCCGGTGACCGCGAATGACGCTCACCACGGGCCCGTGCCAGGCCGGCTCCGACACCGCCGGAGTCCCGGCCGGGTTGACCCGGCAACTGGTGCGCTTCGCCGCCGTCGGTGCGCTCAGCACGCTGGCCTACCTGGTCCTGTTCGGGCTGCTGCGGCTCGGGTTGCCGGCACAGGTGGCCAACCTGATCGCACTGCTCGTCACTGCGGTCGCGAACACCACGGCGAACCGCCGGCTGACCTTCGGAGTCACCGGCCGGCGCCACGCTGGGCGGCACCAGATTCAGGGGCTGATCGCGTTCGGTCTCGGTCTCGCCCTCACCAGTGGTGCCCTGTTCGTGCTGCACGCCGCGGTGCCCGTATCACCGACCACTGTGGAGCTATCGGTGCTGGTGGCGGCCAATCTGGCCGCCACCCTGCTCCGGTTCGTTCTGCTGCGTGCCGGCATGACGGCATTGCCGAGAGAAACCAGGCCGTCAGCTCGGTAGCCGGCGGCGGGCGATCACGTCGCGGTACCACAGGGCGCTCTTCTTGGGCGTACGGCGCTGGGTGGCGTAGTCGACATGAACCAGGCCGAACCGCTTGCCGTAGCCGTACGCCCACTCGAAGTTGTCCAGCAGCGACCAGGCCAGATAACCGCGCAGGTCGACACCGGCGGCGATGGCGGCGCTCGCGGCGTAAAGGTGACCGCGCAGGTAGTCGATGCGGTCCGAATCGTTGATCCGACCACGGGTGACCCGGTCGTCGAAGGCGGCGCCGTTCTCCGTAATGATCAGAGGAAGGTCAGGATGATCGCGGTGCAACCACATCAGCAGTGCGAACAGGCCATCCGCGTGGATCGGCCAGCCCATAGCCGTGATCGGGCGGCCCTGGTCGGGGAACGTCACACCTTCACTGCCGGGATAGGCCGCCATCGCCGGCGCACCAACCCGCGCGGCCGCCACACCAGGCGTGTAGTAGTTGACCCCGAGCAGGTCGATGGGCGTGGCGATCAGGGCCAGGTCACCGTCGCGCTGGTAGGTGGGATCGACGAACCGAGCCGCGATCGCCTGGATGTCCTCGGGATAGCGTCCATGTAGGACGGGATCCAGGAACAGCCGGTTCTGCAGCCCGTCAATGATCCGGACTGCCTCGAGATCGTGCGGGTCGGCCGGATCCTGCGCGGTGACCGGGAACAGGTTCAACGCGATGGAGATCTCCCGGGCGCCGGCTGACCGTAGTGCGGTGCTGGCCAGGCCATGCGCGAGCAGGAGGTGATGCGCGGCCACGAAGGCGCTGCCGGAATCGGTCCGGCCGGGCGCGTGCTCGCCACTCGCGTAGCCCAGGAATGCCGAACACCAGGGCTCGTTGAGCGTGGTCCAGGTGCGCACCCGGTCACCCAGCCGGGTGTATACAACCAGGGCGTAGTCGGCGAAGTGGTGGGCGGTGTCCCGGCTGGTCCAGCCTCCGCGGTCATCGAGGGTTTGCGGCAGGTCCCAGTGATAGAGCGTGGCCATCGGATTGATCCCGGCCTCGAGCAGTGTGTCGACCAGCCGGTCGTAGAAGTCCAGTCCACGGGTGTTGGTCGGTCCGCTACCATCCGGCACCAGTCTTGGCCAGGAGATGGAGAACCGGTATGTGCCCACGTTGAGGTCGCGCATCAGAGCGACGTCGTGGCGGTAGCGATGGTAATGATCGCAGGCGACGTCGCCGGTGTGTCCACGGTGGACCCGTCCCGGCTCGTGCGCGAAGGTGTCCCATATGGAGGGTCCGCGGCCGTCTTCGGCGGTGGCGCCCTCGATCTGGTAGGCGGCTGTGGCCACGCCCCAGCGGAAGTCGCGGGGAAACTCGCCGGCCTGGGTGATGTCCGCGCCGTCCGCCCCCGCGGTAGGCGTCCTCCCGTTGGCAGTTACCTGCGCCATGTTGACCCCCGTCGTCCGCATTGATGGATGGGAGCCGGATTGTCGCATCCCGTTCGCCCGCCAGTCACTCATCCGGCCCGGGCCCCGTCCACATCGAACTCGCCAGGATTGGTTACGTCAGGAAAGTCTCGCCGGACAGGTAGGTGGCACCAGGAAAGTTACATCGGACGTGTGTCACCGGACGGTGCCGCGTCCAGGCGCACGCGGCCGCACGAGCAGGCCCCCCGTCGACGCCGAGCGGGCTGCATGCACCCGCGTGCGCCTGACAGCGCCCACATCGACCGCGAGCACGCTGCGACGGTCAACGCCGCTACCGACCATGCCGACATAGATCATGCAACCGAAAGCTTTTCAGGCCAATTCGACGGCGTTCGCGCACGTCAAAGCCATATCCTTCGATCAGCCCTTGTCCATGGGAGCCCTCCCATGGCAGACTCGCCGCATCGCGAGGAGCCATACGCGAGTGGACCTGCCAGGGCGCGCGGGATGATCCGTCATCTTGCGGGGCGAGTCCTCTACTGACGCTGCGCACGTATCGCCAGCGGGCTGGGAGCCCGCGACAACACCGATACGACCGCTTGCGGTGCATCGAAGTTTCCTTCTCTCGTGACCGGCTCCCGCCGGCTCACCCCCGACCTCGGCAAGCCACGCCTCGAGCAAAAGCTCAGGCGACTCGCGATTAGATGAAGGAAGTAGACAAGGCATGAGACTCAACCTGGGTCGCTTCAGCCGGCGCAGACTGGCCGCGGTAGCGGTCGGCGCGGTCGCTGTTGCCGGCGTCGCTGTGGTACCGGGATTGCCCGCTTTCGCGGCGACCGGATGTAACGTCACCTACACCGCCAACACCTGGACCGAGAGCCCTGGTGTCGGTGGCTATACCGCCAACATCAACATCACCAACCTCGGTAGCCCGCTGACGGCGTGGACCCTCAAGTTCACGCTCCCCAGTGGACAGTCACTGACCCAGGGCTGGTCGGCGAACTGGACCGCATCCGGCCAGGCCATCACCGGTACGAACCTGGACTACAACGGCAGCCTGGCCACCGGCGGATCAACGGGTGTGGGCTTCAACGGCCGTTGGACTGGCACGTACTCGTCGCCGACCGCGTTCACCCTCAATGGCGTGGCCTGCAACGGCGGCACACCTCCCACCACCACGCCGCCGACTACGACCCGGCCGCCGACCAACCCACCGACCACTCCGCCCACCACGCCTCCGACCACGACCCGGCCGCCGACCACCACGCCGCCTACCACGCCTCCGACGACCACGACGCCGCCGTGCCAGACGAACTGCCCGGCGCACGTCGACAACCCGTTCGTCGGCGCGAAGGGCTACAACAACCCGGAGTGGCGGGCAAAGGCCGCGGCCGAAACAGGTGGTAGCCGCATCTCCAGCCAGCCCACCGGTGTGTGGCTGGACCGGATCGCGGCGATCGCCGGCACGACCGGCTCCAGCTCCAACGGCAGCATGGGACTTCGGGCCCACCTGGACGCCGCGCTGTCGCAGGCCACCGGCGGCCAGATCGTGTACGCCCAGTTCGTCATCTACAACCTGCCGAACCGCGACTGCTCGGCCCTCGCCTCCAACGGTGAGCTGACGATCGCGAACAACGGCCTCAGCCGCTACAAGACCGAGTACATCGACCCGATCGCCGCGATCATGGCCGACCCGAAGTACGCGGCGCTGCGCATCGTGACGATCGTCGAGATCGACTCCCTGCCGAACCTGGTCACCAACCTGAACCTGGCCGCCTGCCAGGAGGCCCAGTCCAGCGGTGCCTACGTACAGGGTGTCCAGTACGCCCTCAACAAGCTGCACGCCATTTCGAACGTCTACACCTACGTCGACGCCGCGCACCACGGCTGGCTCGGCTGGGACACCAACTTCGGACCGGCCGCGCAGCTGTTCGCGTCGACCGTGCAGGGCACCACGGCCGGCTTCGCCAGCGTTGACGGCTTCATCACCAACACCGCCAACTACTCGGCCCTCACCGAGCCGTACTTCACCATCAACAGCACGGTGAACGGCACCAGTGTCCGGCAGTCCAAGTGGGTCGACTGGAACTTCTACGTCGACGAGCTGACCTTCGCGCAGGCATTCCGTACCCGCCTCGTGCAGGCCGGCTTCTCCAACAACATCGGTATGCTCATCGACACCTCGCGCAACGGTTGGGGTGGCTCGGCCCGGCCGACCAAGACCAGCACCTCCACCAATGTCGACACCTTCGTCAACGAGTCCCGCATCGACCGTCGCATCCACGCCGGCAACTGGTGCAACCAGAGCGGCGCCGGCCTCGGCGAGCGTCCGCGCTCCGCTCCGGCCGCCGGCATCGACGCCTACGTCTGGATCAAGCCCCCGGGCGAGTCGGACGGCTCCAGCTCCCTCATCCCGAACAGCGAGGGCAAGGGCTTTGACCGGATGTGCGACCCGACCTACACCGGCAACGAGCGCAACGGCAACAGTGCGACCGGTGCCCTGCCGAACGCCCCGATCTCTGGCGCGTGGTTCTCGGCGCAGTTCCAGCAGCTGATGGCGAACGCCTACCCGGCTCTGTAACGATCACGTACGACCGTGGCGGCAAGGGGGGACTTCCCCCTTGCCGCCACGATTTTGTGCGGTAGTTTCTGCCAGCGCTGTCGAAGCGAAGGTTCAGGACTGCAGCGTCGCCCGCGCGGCGACCGCGGCACCTCGGGCGCCGGCCATGTCCAGGTCGGGTACGAGCGCGAAAATCGCCAGCGCGGCCTGCTCCTCACGCAATGCGGTGTTGGCTTTCACAGTGCGCAGGAACCAGTCCCGGAATTCGGGGGCAGCCTCGACCACGCCACCGCCGACGAAGTAGGCGCTTGGGTCGGTGAAGTTGGCGGCGGCGCTGAACAATCGCCCCAATGCGATGGCCTGCTGTTCGAAGATCTTCAGCGCCAGCGGGTCACGCCGCTCGGCGAGGCCCCGCACGAGCCTGGCCGCCTTGGGTACCGACTCGGCCGCGTTGAGCTCGTGCTCCGGGTGGTGCGAGAGCCAGTACGGCAGCAGGTTGTTCACGATGCCGGTGAGTGACGCGACGCTCTCCACGTCGCCGAAGAGACCGCAGTTGCAGCGCGGCATCGGCTGTCCCTCGGCGAGCAGTCCGTCCATCGAGATCTGGATGTGGCCCAGTTCGCCGCCCTGGCCGGACACGCCCTTGACGACATCGCCGGCTACGACCACGCCACCGCCGAGACCGGTACCGACGATCGCCGCCACGGAGGAGTGTTCTGGTGCGGCGTCCCCGAACTGGGCGAAGTGCGCGTACAGGGCGGCCGCGTTGCCGTCATTGTTGTAGACCACGGGTATGCCCAGGCGCTTCTCCAGCGCGCCCCGGAAGTCGAACCCCCACCAGGCCTGCTGGCTGAAGTTCGTGGCCCCCTTGGAGGAGATCACGCCGGTGGCGCTGGCCGGGCCGGGGGTGTCGAGCCCGACACAACGCACCACGTCGCGGCTGAGTCCGGTCAGCTCGAGCACGGTGTCGAGAGACAGTACCAACGCTTCCACCGCGACGTCGGGACCCTCGAGAACCCGGCTGGGCACCTCGACCAGGCGGTCCACCAGGAAGTTGCCGGCCAGATCGAGCACCGTCGCGTTGTTCGCCGTTCCGCCGTTGTCCAGTCCGACAACGACACCCTCGTGCACACCCATCTGCCACCTCTACGTAGCCGTCGTGATCACCGTAGTCCGCAACGCCTACGCTGGCGCGACACGCATCGTACCGACGATTCACCCGGTAAGGATTTGGCCTGGCCTACCGCAAGGCGACAGGGACCAGATCTGCGACGTACGGCGATGGAACCACCCTTACCACGGATCGGACTTTCCGGTCAATCCGGTAGATATCAGTTATGATCGTGGGGTCGCGCTCGAACGAGCAAGCCTCTCCGACGGTGGCGGTGTATCAGCCCCTTTTCATCCGAACGGACAAGTGGCGCCTGGGCCGAACGGCTGACAAGGTGGTGGACTCATTCCACTGTAGACAAAACAGGGCCCCCGCCGTGACGGGTGCCCTGAGCTGTGCGGAGCCGGGTCAGATGAGGCGGACCGATTCGGCCTGCGGGCCCTTGGGCCCACGGGCGACCTCGAACTCGACCCGCTGGTTTTCTTCCAGGGACCGGTAGCCGTCGGCCTGGATCGCACTGAAGTGAACGAAGACGTCACCGCCGCCGTTGTCCGTGCTGATGAAACCGTAGCCCTTTTCGGCGTTGAACCATTTCACGGTCCCCTGGGCCATACTTGTCTCCTCGTTGGTCATACACATGCACTAAACCGCGAAAATCATACCCTGATGATCTCAGGCAGCCAAGGAAAAGCTTGGCTGGATAACTTCCTTGATACCGCGATCGAAGGACCAGGTGTCCTCGGTGGCCAGAAAGTAGATGGTGTAGACCTGACCATTCTCCCGGAACATGCGGTTGATGCCATGCATCTTGATGCCGCCGGCGCGGTAGGTGTATTCGAGATCGGCGCCACCCTCGTCGTACTGGACATCGACAATGCTGAGAGAATCGAAGTCAGTGAGGTTTGCCGCGGCCCGCCATACGGCGGTGTCGGCGATCAGATCTACCGGGTTGCCCGGCAGGTTGCCGTGACGGAACACCGCGGCTGTCTTGGCACTGCTGGGGTCGCGGAAGCAGACCAGCTGTCCCACTGTGGACACGAGCCAGCTGCCGGGCATCGCGATACGGTATCCGGACGGGTCGCGATAGAGCGCCCAGTGCGGTTGCAGGCCATAGGTCGCAACCTCTTGCGCGGTCGCCTCCGGTAACCTGGCACCGCCGGCCACCGGCAGCAACGCACAGGCCTGTACCCGCATCGCCTCCGTCGGGACGCCTCCAGTGGGTTTCGCTGCGCTGGGCGTCGGCGTGCTGTACGAGTCGGTGGGCGGACCGGTGTCCGCATGCTTCCACAGGATGATCACTGCCGGTGCGGCCAGCACCACCGCCGCGGCGACAAGTCCGGCGATGAGGCCCCGCCGAGGCTTCGGCCGCGTCAGCTGCCGGAAGGTTTCCTCGGTGACCGTGCGGGTCCGGCTTCCCGTGAGCAGTCGCGCCGCGCGAGCACCAGCAACACCCTCGGCTGTGTCATGTGGGCGCCGCGCGGTAACCCGGTCGGCTGTACGAGTGCCGGTAGCCCTCGGTGTGTCGATCACGCGTTGCAACAGGCGGGCCACCTCGTCCGCCCGCATCCGGTGGCGTGGATTCTTTCGCAGCAAGCCAATCAATATCGGTCGCAACGCGCCGGCCCGCTTGGGCGGATCGGGCGGCAGCGTGGCCAGAGCGGTCAACGTCGCCATGGTGGTGTCCCGAGCGAACGGAGAACGGCCTTCCACCGCGGTGTACAGCGTCGCACCCAGCGACCACATGTCCGCCTCGGGTCCGGATGAACCATCCCGGGCTCGTTCCGGCGAGATGTACTGGGCGGATCCCAGAATGATGCCCGCCCGGGTAACTGTCCCGTCGCCGTCGAAGGTGGCCAGCCCGAAGTCGGTGAGCACCACCCGCCCGTCGCCGGCAAGCAACACGTTGCCCGGCTTGACGTCACGGTGCCACACCCCCGCCGCGTGCGCGGCCCGCAGGGCGGCCAGGACGGCCAACCCGATCTCGGCCGCACGCTTGGGAGTGATCGGACCGTCCTCCTTGATCACCTGGTAAAGCGAACGCGACCGGACCAGCTCCATCACAATCCACGGCCGGCCCTCGGCCTGGACCACATCGTGCACGGCAACCACGTTCGGGTGGGTGAGCCGGCCAGCCGCGCGAGCCTCCCGGAACGTACGAAGGAACAGCTCGTCACGCTCGTCGTCGGTCATGTCCGGCGGGAGGAGGACCTCCTTCACCGCCACATCCCGGTGCAACACCTCGTCGCGGGCGAGCCAAACCCGACCCATCCCGCCTGCGCCTATCTGGCTCACCAACCGATACCTGCCGGCGACGAACTGCTGCGAATAGGACATGGCCCCCCAGATTCCCACCCGTCACAGAAGATACTGCAACGAAGCAACGCCTACCACAGCCACGTTTTGGTGGCTTATCTGCCTGGGTATCCAAACCGGGCTGGTTCGGGAGAGGATGACCGCGTGGATGTCGATACCCGGCCGCACCTGGTAGAGATCGTCGCGGCATTGAAGGAGATCACCGCGAGGATCACCTCGGCAACGTCCCTGACGGCCGCGACCGATGATCTCGTGAAGGTTGCCGTCGACCTCCTGCCGACGGACATCCAGTGCGGCGTCAGGCTGGTCGGTCAGGCAGGGCCCAACGTCGCCGAAGGCGATCAACGCGGCGACTGCTTCGCCTCCACCGGCCTCGCCACCGAGCTGCTCGACGAGGGCCAGCACGATGGCTACGGCCCCGGCATGGCCGCGGTGCGGGCCCGCGACATCGTCGTAAGCCAGGACCTGACGCAGGACACCCGCTGGCCGTCCTGGGCGGCGGGCGCCGTGGCCTGCGGCGTGCACAGCGTGCTTGCCTACCCCTTCGATGTCGGCCCGACCCTGCTCGGTGCGTTGTGCCTCTACGGCGCCAGCCGCAACGCTTTGCGGGGCGAGGTGCCGATCCTGGCCATGCTCGTGGCCGACCATGCGAGCCTGCTGTTGCGGGTGCGCCTGCGGCAGCTGACCCAGGAGGAACTGCTCGTCGATCCGATCGCTTCCAGCGACGCGGTGATCGAGCGGGCCATCGGCATCGTCATGGCCCAACGTGGCTGCCCACCCGAGCAGGCACGGCGGCACCTGCACGACGCGGCCACCCATCTGGGCGTCGGCCTCCCGGCGATCGCCGAACGGCTCGTACGCACAGTGGGTGACCGCGGTGGCGCCGCGGCCGCCTGAGCGTCAGGCGGAGACCGCGACCGCGTCCGTTGTGCCCCACCGGCCCGGCAGGCCTCGGACGATCAACCGGTTCACATCGGCCGGGAGATGAGGCCGTACGGTGAGGCCGTTGGCCGTGGGTTCCAGGCCCAACATCACTCGCAGTAACAGTAGGGGGGTACCCGCGGCCCACGCCTGCGGCGAGCAGGCGGTCGGGTAGGCCACCGGAACCGTTGTGTCCGCGCGGCTGTATCCGGCGAACGCCTCAGGCAACCGGAAACCGAAATGCGCTCCCGCCTCCAGCAACGAGACCACCAGCCGGTTGGCGTCCTGCCTGCGGCCGTAGCGAGCCAGGCCGGCCGCGATCAACGAGTTGTCGTGCGGCCAGACCGTGCCGTTGTGGTATTCGATCGGGTTGTATGCCGGCTGCCCCGCGGCCATCGTACGAACCCCCCAGCCGGAGAACATCCGGTCACCGGCCAAGTGCGCGACAACCGCCTCGACCCTTTCGTCCGCGACGATCCCACTCCACAGTAGATGGCCGATGTTCGAGGCGAGGGTCGGCACGGGTTGCTTGTCACCGTCCAGGGCGAGCGCGTAGAAGCCGAGTTCGGGCAGCCAGAAGTCTCGATCGAAGTTGGTCTTCAACGTGGCCGCGTCCGCCTCCAACCGCTCGGCCAACGCCACGTCGTTCCAGACCTCGCGGGCCAGCCGGGCCATCCGGACCCGCGCGTCGTAGGCATATCCCTGGATTTCACAACATGCCCGCGGCAGGGTGGCGACCCGGCCGTCCGGATGCACGATCGAATTCCAGGAATCCTTCCAGCACTGATTCTCCAGTCCAGTTTGGAGGTTGCGGGTCTGGTATTCGATGTAGCCGTCGGAGTCGGCGTCGCCGTACCGCTCGATCCACTCGAGTGCGGCCCGGGCGGCGCCTTCGAGCTTGCGCACGGTGGCCGCGTCGCCGGTCCATCGCTCGTACTCGTCCAGCACGATCGAGAAACAGTGGAGTGGCGTCGGCTGACCCGAAGTAGGGAGACTGTGGCCGCTCCCGGAAGTAGGCCAATTCACCGTGGCGCAGTTCGTGCAGGATCTTCCCGGGCTCCGCGTCCCGGAAGTCGTCCCAGGCGGTGGCCTGCTGAGCGCCAAGGGCCAGCAACGTGGTCCGGGCCAGCTCGGGTACGAACGGGATGGCCTGATAGCTGGTGATGAGACTGTCCCGGCCGAACAGAGCCATGAACCATGGCAAGCCGGCGGCCGGCAGGGACGAGTTCGGTACGGTCTCCGGATAGAACCGCAATGCGGCCAGGTCTACCAGACTGCGCCGGTACACCTGGCGCAGTTCGTACCAGTCTGTGTCCACTTTGGGCGCCGCGGCGATCCAGTCGGCCAGGCTTGCCGGCATGTCCGGATCGTGCATCTGTTGCGGCATGGGCGTGTCGCGCGCGGTGCCCACCGTCACCACGACGGTGGCGGACCAGGTTTCGCGTGGTTCCAGAGAGACCCGGAAGGTCAGCGACTCCTCGGTGAAGAACGCGTCACGCGCGTGGATATAGGTCTCTCGGCGGAAGTCTTCGCGGAGGTAGCCCAACGTCACGCCGTTGTGCTCCCGCTGCCGATAGAGGTTGCCCACCTTTGTGAGATCATCCTTGACTTCGAACAGGTCGGCAAAGTCGGCGTCGAACAGAATGGATATCTCCACGTCGACATTTTGAAGCCCGTGATTGCTCAGTTCCAGCCGTTCCCGCATACCATCCGCCACCTGACGCCGGCGGACCAGGCTGATGACGGAATTCCGATAAATGGTGCCGGTGGGTTCGATGAGGTAAAAGACCGCCTGATCGTACTCAAGGGTCTCCGCGGACAGGACGGAGAGTTGGCGACCATTGAGGCGCAACTGCCATCGCGACAGGTGCCGCATATCGCGATAGAACAAGCCGTTGGGATTTCCCACAGAATCGGTAACGTCGCCTTTTCGGTCACTAACCGCGAAGGTGGAACCTTTGAGAATGCTGATCTCAGCGTCGGACATGACGCTCCCATCCACCGCGGGGCACCGCGCTCGACCAGGGACATCTACAGGGTGCCCGGGGGCGACGAGGCCGGTCGGCGTCGCAACTCGGCGCAATCAATTGGAGTAATAGCACGTTTCTCGAAGCCCATTCTGGGTAATCATGGGTCCGACGGACCGGACCGCCGGTCCGCCGGCTGCAGAGGTGAAACATGGAGTCCCTGAACGGGCATACAGATCACTGTGCAAGCGATAACCCATCGGATGACAGCCTTACACGGTCCATGAGAATAGCGATGATCATGCCACCCTGGTATGAGGTCCCACCCGCTGGATACGGGGGGCTGGAGCGGGTGTGCGCCAGCCTGATTGACGGGCTCATCGCTCGGGGGCACGACGTGACCCTCTTCGGCACCGGGACCCACACGGGCACCCGGGCCAGGTTCGTCAGCACCCATCCCGAACTGCAGTACCCGCGACTGCTGGAGTCGATGCCGGAACTGGTACACGTCACCCAGGTCAACGAGATGCTGGACCGTGAGCGTTTCGACATCGTACATGATCACACCACCGTGGGACCGGTCACCGCAGCACGGCGTCGTGCGCCGTCGGTGGTCACCGTGCACGGTTGCCCGACCGGCGAACTGAACGACTATTTATCGCAAGTGGACACATCGGTATCGCTGGTGGCGATATCGCACTCGCAACGTCGAGTGTCGCCCAACCTCAACTGGACCGCGACGGTGCACCACGGAATCGAGGTGGACGGCCCGATCAAGGCGGCGCCCGCCGACGGCCCGGTCCTCTGGCTCGGGCGCTTTGACGCCGACAAGGGTCCCGACCTCGCCATCGAGGCGTGCCGGAAGGCCGACCTGCCGCTCGTGCTGGCCGGCAAATGCAACCAGCAGAGCGAGTGGCGCTACCTCGACGAAACCATCAAGCCCATGCTCGGCTCGGACGTGGAACTGGTCCTCAACGCCGACCGGCACCGCACCGACGCCCTGCTCGTCGACGCCCGGGCGCTGGTGATGCCGATCCGCTGGGAAGAGCCGTTCGGCATGGTCATGATCGAGGCGATGCGAACGGGTACACCGGTGGTCGCGCTGCGCCGCGGCTCCGTGCCGGAGATCATCCTGCACGGGCGGACCGGGTTCGTGTGCCGGGACGAGACCGAGCTGCCCGAAGCCTTGGCCGAGGTGGGCACGCTGGACCCGGCCGACTGCGTGGACCACGTCCGTGGGTCCTTCTCGGTCGAGCTGATGGCACAGCGGTACGAACGGGTCTACCGGCGACTGATCGGCGCCCGCGAGCGCCGGGTCACCCCGGTCGGCTCGGCAGCGCGGAGCCTGTTGTGATCCACGGCGTCCGGATCTCGCGTTGACCAGCCGCCGCGTCGGGTCACGTCGCGTTGACCGGCTTGGGCGCTGGCGGCCGGCGTAGGTGTGGGAGCGTCCGGGGGCCGACCACCAGGCCTCCCAGCTCCTCGACCCGGGCTCGTAGTCCCCGGTCGGCGGTGACCACCGCACGGACCCGCTCCCGCGGGGCCCCGCGCAGGATGTCCACGATCGTGTCATCGCCGGACGCGGGTGCGCTGACCACCCCGATGCCAGGCACCGCCTGCACGTCCTTGGCCGGCCCTTCGACAACGAGGACGACTTCAACCGGGGCGGCCAGCTCGGGTGCGGCATCCGGCAGTCCCGCTTCGGCCACCGGCAGCAGGGCATCCCGAAGGCGCTCAGTCGCGCCAGCGCGGTCCTTCCACCATCCGTTCGGGACGGACCCCACCACGTTGGCCGCGTCGATGATCAATAGTGCGTTCATCATCACAGCGTGTCATGCCGTATCCACAACTGGCGGGAAGTTGCCGACTCAAAGGTGACGAAAGGCCCAATTTCCACCGGTCCCGCCGCGTGATCAGCGGACTACCCGGCCACCGGAGTGACAAGGTACTCGGTGACCAGTGGATCTTGGGTGGGGATGCTCCTGGAACATCCCCACCAAGATCTGGCTAGACGTTCGCCCCGACCTGCTCCGGGATGTCGCCCGACCGGGTGACCGGGGCCGGCGTACCAACAGCCGGCGTACCAACGGCTGGCGCCGCGGTGGCCCGGGACCGGTCACGCCTGCGGCGGATCCAGTCCTTGGCGTTTTCCACCATCGTGTACAGGGTCGGCACCAGCACCAGCGTGAGCGCGGTCGAACTGAGCAGGCCACCGATCACGACGACAGCAAGCGGCTGCGAAATGAAGCCGCCACTGCCGGTCAGTCCCATTGCCATCGGCAACAAGGCAAAAATTGTGGCGACTGCCGTCATCAGAATGGGCCGGAGGCGTCGCCGGCCGCCTTCAATAACCGCTTCCTGAATACCCATTCCCTGTTTGCGGTACTGGTTGACGAGATCCATCAGGACGATCGCGTTGGTCACCACAATGCCGATCAGCATGAGCATGCCGATCAACGCCGGAACGCCCAAAGCGCTTCCGGTCAGTAGCAACAGCACAATCGCGCCGGTGGCCGCGAAGGGAATGGAGACCAGCAGGATCAGCGGTTGCACCAGGCTGCGGAACGTCGCGGCCATGACCAGGAAAACGATGGCCACCGCGGCGAGCAGGGCCAAAGACAGGTCTCCGAAGGCATCGGACTGGTCGGCGCTGACCCCGCCCAGGGTAAAGCTCGCCCCAGTCGGCAGGGTCAGCGCATTCAGCCGCTTGGAGATCTCAGCGGTGGTCGCTCCGACGTTGCTGCCAGTGGCGACACCGCTGACCGTGGTGGTGCGGTTGCCGTCGATCCGGGTGACCTGTACCGGTCCGTCCACCTGGGAGACGTCGGCGACCCGGCTGAGCGGCACGATGCCCTGGCTCGTCGGCAACGGCAGCGAACGCACCTGCGCCAGCGAGGCCGGGGTGGCACCGAGACGCAACACCAGGTTCTGCGGCACGCCGTCCAGCGTGACCTGGCCGAGCGGACTGCCACGCAACGCCGTGGCCACGGTCTGCCCGATGCCGGCCTCGGTGAGACCCAACTTCGCCGCTTCCTCGCGGTTGACCGTGACGTCGATGCGGGGTGCGCTGTCGGCCAGGTTCGTGGTCACATCGGCCACGCCGGAGGTACCGGCCATGGCCGCCCGCACCTGCTCGGTGGCCTCGCGCAAGGTGGCCGGGTCGTCCGCCTGCACGATCACCCGCAGGTCGCTGGAGGAGAACCCGCCCCCACCACCCGCGTTGACGGTGGCCTGCCCGATGTCTGCCAGACCGGCGATCTTCGTACGTAGGTTGTCCTGGATGGCGATCACGTCGGCGTCGTCAGCAACCGTGACCGAGAACGTGGCCCGGTTGGCACTGCCGCCTCCGCCACCGAACAGGCCACCGCCGGCGCCGATGGTCAGCTGGTAGGTCGCCACACCGGTGGTCTCGGCGAGCACCGCCTCCACCTTCTTCGCGGCCGCGTCGGTGGTGGCCAGGCTGGCACCCACCGGCATCGTCTGGGTGATGGTCAGGGTGGTCTGGCCGGACTGGTCGAAGAAGTTGGTCTTCAACAGGCCACCAAGGCCCACGGTCACCACGAAGACGAGCAGGCCGAGCCCGAGCGTGAGCCAACGGCGCGTGGTGGCGAACCGGATGATCGGCACGTAGGCCCGTTGCAACCGGCTGCGTAGCTCCTGCTCCTCCGCCGCCCGCCGGACCGCCTCGACGTCACCGTCGCCCGCGGCCGGCTTGAGGAACCAGTACGCCAGTACCGGGATGATGGTCAGCGACACGAACAGCGATGCGACCAGGGCCACCGTGACGGTGATCGCGAACGGTGCGAAGAGCTGGCCGACCAGGCCACCGACGAGTGCGATGGGCGAGAACACCGCCACGGTGGTGAGTGTCGACGCGGTGACCGCGCCGGCCACCTCGCGTACCGCGGTCAGTACCGCCTCGCGGGGTGGCTCCCCGTACCCGAGGTGTCGCTTGATGTTCTCCAGTACGACGATGGAGTCGTCCACCACCCGACCCACCGCGATCGTGAGCGCACCCAGGGTGAGCACGTTGAGCGAATAGTCGAAGGTCCACAAGGCGATCAGCGCCACGATCACCGACAGCGGGATGGACACAGCGGTGACCAATGTGGACCGGATCGACAGCAGGAAGAGCAGGATGACCAGCACTGCCATCACCAGGCCGAGCAGACCCTCGGTGGTGAGCCCTTCGATGGACCTCTCCACAAACGGGGCCTGGTCGAACACCGGAACGAGAGCCACGCCGGAACCCACGGTCAGCGCCAGCCCCGGCAGCTTGTCCTTGATCTCGTTGGAGATGCGCACCGCGTTGCCGTCAGGCGTGGAGGTCACCGAGATACCGAGGCTGGGCTGTCCGTTGGTCCGGGTGATGGATGTCACGTCAGCCAGCCGTGGCTCCACAGTGGCCACATCACCGAGCTTCACCGGGGACTGCCCTGGCTTGGTCGGGGTCAGGTAGAGGTTGCGCAGATCGTCCACCGTGGCCAGTGGCGTGCCGACCTGGACGGTGAGTGACGTCGCGCCCTCGGTCAGGGTGCCGGCGGGAATGGCCACACCGTTGGCCCGTAACACGGCCGGCAGCGCGGACATGTCCAGGCCGGCGGCAGCCGCCTGAGCCGGATTGGGCGTGATCACCAGTATCCGGTCACGCTCGCCGGTGAGAGCGGCCGCGCGAACCCCTTCGATACGCTGGATCTCCGGCAGCACCACGCTGCGCAACTTCTGCGCGAAGGCCGTCTCGTCGCCCGGTCCGCTCGCCGCCAGCACCACCACCGGGAAGTCATCGGTGCTACCGGCGATCACCCGCGGGTCGACGTTCTGGGGCAGTTGAGCCCGGCCCAACGCCGTCTGCAGCTTGGACACCGCACCGTCGAGGTCGGTGCCGAAGGCGAACTGGAGCTGCACAGTGGCACTGCCCGCGCGCGAGGTGGACGTCACCTTCTCCACACCGTCGACGCCGCGCACCGCGTTCTCGATCGGCACAGTGACCTGCTGCTCGACGATCTCGGGTGCGGCACCCGGGTAGTTGGCCAGCACAAACGCGGCCGGAAAATCGAGGGATGGGAACAGTTGCTGCTTCAACTTCGGGATCGTGATCAGGCCGAAGCCGACCACAATAACCGCGATCAGGGCAACGAGGCCCCGGTTCGCGAGACTCAGCCTGGCCAGCCTGGACATGTCCGCGCAGCCCCCCTAGCGTGTGGTTAGCTCAACCCAAATAGTTTGCCTCAGGCAAACAAATCGACCGCGGTCGGGGTTGACCGGACAGAAGAGGAGACGGGTGTCGGACGAGGCAGCCCGGGCAGAGGCGGTTGGCCGCATCATGACGGTCCACGAACAGCTCGCCTACTTCTTCGCATTCGACCGGTCAGATCCGCTGCTCACCGCGAACCTCACCATGTCGCAATTGAAGATCATGCTTGCCCTGGCACTGCACGGCGGAGCGTCTGGCCAACAACTCGCCCGGGTCATGCACGTCAGGCTGGCCACCATCACTGGCATCGTGGACCGGCTGGCCGGACAGGATCTGGTCACCAGACGGGAGGACCTTCGCGATCGTCGGATCCGCCGGGTCGAGTTGACGCCAGCCGGGCAGGAACTGATCGACGGCATCCTGACCGCGGGCGCGCAACACCAGCGACGCCTGCTCGAGCGCCTGGACCTGGCCGCCCTGGACACCGTGGAGCGAGCGATGGGCCTCATCCTCGGCGCGGCCCAGGCAGAACGCGAGGACCGCCCGTGCAACGGTCACCAAGAGCCACGGCCCTGAGGTCCCCCTACTCGCGGCAAGGTAACTCGCCGTCATCGAGGAAGCCGGCAGCGGGGGCATTACACTCCCTGTCGTCCCTTGGCGTGTTCGTCCCCCTATGGACGAGGTGTGATGCGTACCCGGAAGCACTTCTCGTTGGGCTCAGCGTCGCGAAGCTGGTCGATTCGGGCGAAGATCATTTCGCTCCTGATGATCCCGCTCGTGGCGCTGGTCGGGATGTGGGGACTCGCGACATATGTCACCATCATTCCCGGTCTGGACCTGTTGCGAGGCCAGACCGGCCTG
Organism: uncultured Actinomycetota bacterium; assembly: GCA_963742855.1. Classification (GTDB taxonomy): domain Bacteria; phylum Actinomycetota; class Actinomycetes; order Mycobacteriales; family Micromonosporaceae; genus CAVUNP01. The sequence continues at coordinate 257,518 of CAVUNP010000046.1, forward strand.
ACCACCATCGGCGTTTCCGGCGGTTCCCTGCTGGAGCAGATCCAGGTGGAACGCCGGGCGAGCATCGTCTACCTGGCCGCACCGAAGAAGGACGCGACCGAACTGGTGGCCCAGCGCGCCCGGACCGACGCGGCGATCCGGCAGTTCCGCGACCTGGCCGGTAGCCAGCAGACCCTGGACGACTCGAGCGACCTCACAGTTGACCGGCTGACCGAACTGTTCCGGCTGCTGGACGGCATCGCCGGCGTACGCGGCACGGTGGACCGCGGCGATGTCGATCGCACCAACGCCTACAACAGCTACGCCGCGATCACTGACCTGCTGTACCAGGTGTACTCGACGCTGATCATCAACGCCGATGCGGACCTGTCCCGGGACGGCACCAACATCGCCAGCCTGGGCCGGGCGAGGGAGATCCTGTCGCGGGAGGACGCCGTGATCAGCGGAGCGTTGGCCGCGGGCGCGTTCGGCCCGGCCGACCTCAGCCAGGCGGTCCAGCTCATCGGCGCGCAACGTTTCCTCTACGCCGACACCGCACCCAAGCTGCACGTCACCGACCGCGAGGACTACACCAAGGTTCTCGCCACCCCGCCATTCGGCGAGCTCACCGGCCTGGAGAACCGGATTCTCACCGAGGCCCGGGCCGGCGCGAAGCCGCCGATCGACCTGCCCACCTGGAACAGGACGTACGGGCAGGCGACCGAGCAGCTACGGGAGTTCGAACTGCGCATCTCGGCGAACCTGCTGGAACGCAGCGAGCCGATCGCGGTGGGCATTTTCGGCCGCGTCGCGGGTGCCGCCATGTTCGGCCTCATCGTGTTCGTGGTCACCCTGGTCGCCTCCGTCCGCATTGGACGGAGCTTGATCAGGCGGCTGGCCGGCCTACGCCAGGCCGCCCTCGAACTGGCCGTCGACCGGCTGCCCCAGGTGGTCACCCGGTTACGCCACGGCGATGAGGTGGACGTGGCGAACGAGGCGCCGTCGCTGCCCTACGGCGATGACGAAATCGGTCAGGTGGGCCACGCCTTCAACGAACTCCAGCGCACCGCGGTCAACTCTGCCATCGAGGAGGCCACCGTCCGGCGCGGGCTCAACGAGGTCTTCCTCAACATCGCCCGGCGCAGCCAGACGTTGTTGCACCGGCAACTGTCCATCTTGGACCGCATGGAACGGCGTACCGACGATCCGGCCGAACTCGAAGACCTGTTCCGGGTCGATCACCTGGCCACCCGGATGCGCCGCCACGCCGAGGACCTGGTCATCCTGGCTGGCTCGGCGCCCGGCCGGGGTTGGCGCAACCCGGTCCCGTTCGTCGACGTGCTGCGGGGGGCGGCGTCCGAGGTGGAGGATTACGCCCGGGTCAGCATCCGGCCGATGCCGGAGGTCGCGTTGATCGGACCCGCGGTCGGCGACGTCATCCACCTGCTGGCTGAGCTGATCGAAAACGCCACCTCATTCTCTCCGCCGCACACCCGGGTGAACGTCGGTGGCGATCGGGTCGCCCATGGCTTCGCGGTGGAAATCGAGGACCGGGGCCTGGGCATGAGCCCCGAGGCCATCGAAGACGCCAATCACCGCCTGGCCAACCCACCGGACTTCGACCCGGCCAACAGCTCACAGTTGGGTCTGTTCGTCGTCGCGCGGCTCGCCGCCCGGCACGGGGTCAGGGTGCAGTTGCGGTCCTCGGCGTACGGCGGCGTCACCGCGGTGGCGCTGGTCCCGCAAGAGCTGGTGGTGGCGGGTACGCAGGACCCCGCCCGCCGTCCGGCGGTGCCTCGCCAGCGCCGGCCGTTGGCGGTTCTGCCACAGTCCTCGCAGGCTGAGGCCGGCGCACGCAACGGTTCTACCCGGGACGCTCTCTACCGGGAGTTGTCCACCGCGCAGCGCCCGGCAATCGGCGCGGCGAGCGTGGACATCACGGCGGCGGCCTCGGTGACGATGCAACAGCCGATCACCATTGACGACGTCGACGTGGTGGAAGCGGCCGGCCCCGAGAATCCGACGCCGCGCCATGCCCGCCAGGAGGTCATCGAAGCACCGCTGACAGACGGTGCGGACGGCCTGCCGCGACGGGTCCGCCAGACCAGCATCGCGCCCCAGCTACGCGACGATCCACCCAATGGCCGCGGCCCGGAACCGGTCGGGAGTTCCCGCTCGCCCGAGGACCTGCGGGCGATGATGTCCTCGTTCCAGGCCGGGATGAACCGGGGACGCCGTGACGCGGAAGCAGACAGCACCACGACAACAACAGGTCGCTACACCGCAACAGACCGCGACACCGTAACAGACCGCGACACCGTAACAGACACCGACACCGAACCCGGCACACCGGAGAGGGACGTACAGTGACGCAAGGCAACGATGCGACCGCAAGTCTTGGCTGGCTCCTCGACGATCTCGTCGAACGGGTGCCATCGGCCAGGCAGGCCGTGGTCCTGTCGGTGGATGGCCTGCTGATGGCCACCACCCGCGGGATCGCCCGGGAGGACGCCGAGCACCTGTCCGCGATCGCCTCCGGCTTTCAGAGCCTGGCCCGCGGCGCCGGCCGGCATTTCCGGGCCGGGCCGGTGCGGCAGACCATCGTGGAGATGGAATCGGCGTTCCTGTTCGTCACCGCGGCTGGTCAGGGTGCCTGCCTGGCCGTACTCGCGGATGCCAGCTCCGACATCGGCCTGATCGCCTACGAGATGGCCATGCTGGTCAAGCGCGTCGGCCAGAACCTGTCCACGTCGTTACGACCGGCCGGCACCCCCAGCGACCTGGGATAACGACGGTATGTCCAGCTACCGACGCGAACCCGACCAGGTGAGGCCCGGCCAGCGCGGTGGGCTGCGTTGGCTGGACGACGACGCCGGACCGGTGGTGCGTCCGTACACAATGACCGGTGGGCGGGCCCGTCCGGTCACCGGCGGCCTCACCCTACTGACCTATGTGGAGGCGTTGTACGCACCGGAGGCCGACCTGGTCGGGCTACAGCCGGAACACCGGGCCATCCTGGCGATGACGGGCCGAGCCTTGTCGGTTGCCGAAGTCGCCGCCCGACTGGACTTGCCCATCGGGGTGGTACGGGTGCTCATCGGAGACCTACTTCAGGCTAGCCTGGTGTCCACGTTCGACGCTGACTCGACAGTCAACCCACCCGACGAGAACACCCTGCAGGCGGTGATAGATGGCCTCCGGGCACTCTGACCAGGAAACCGGACCGAGAATCCCGATCGCTCTGAAGATTCTCGTGGCCGGTGGCTTTGGCGTCGGCAAGACAACTCTGGTCGCTTCGTGCAGTGAGATCCTGCCGTTGCAGACCGAGGAGTTGCTGACCGACGCCAGCATCGGCACCGACGACCTCGCCGGTGTCGAGGACAAGACCACCACGACGGTGGCCATGGACTTCGGCCGTATCAGCATCTCCGACGATGTCGTGCTCTACCTGTTCGGAACTCCGGGTCAGGACCGGTTCTGGTTCCTCTGGGACGAACTGGCGCTGGGGGCGTTGGGGGCCGTCGTACTCGCGGACACCCGACGGCTGGCCGAATGCTTTCCTTCGGTGGACTACTTCGAGCGCCGGGGTACGCCGTTCCTGGTCGCGGTGAACTGTTTCAACGGGGAACAGCGGCACACCGAGGAGAAGGTCCGCGACGCGCTGGACCTGGACCCCGACGTTCCGGTTGTGCTCTGCGACGCGCGGGACCGGCAGTCCGGCAAAGCCGTCTTCATCGCGTTGATGGAACACGTGATGTCGCAGAACCGGCGCCGCGCCGCCACCCCCGCGGCCAACTGAGGCAACAGTACGGGACGGGACACGGTGAAAATCGGTCGAGACCGGCCGACGCTGGAGAAAGTGGCGGCGCGGGCCGGCGTCTCCAGAGCCACCGCGTCACGGGTCATCAACGGTTCCCCCACGGTGGCGCCGCACATCCGTGAGGCGGTGACCCGAGCCGTACAAGCGCTGGGGTACGTGCCCAATCTCGCCGCCCGCACCCTGGTCACCCAGCGGACCGACTCGTACGCGCTGGTGGTGCCGGAGCCGACCAACCGGGTCTTCTCCGACGACCAGTTCTTCCCCCGTATCATCCGCGGTGTCAGCCAGGAACTCGAGGCGGCCGACCGGCAACTGGTGCTGATGCTCGCCAACTCCTCCACCAGCCATGACCGGGTCGAGCGGTACGCCATGGCCGGGCACGTGGACGGCGTCATGTTCGCCTCCATGCACGGCGCGGATCCGCTGCCCAGCACCTTGGCCCGCATGGGCATCCCGGTGGTGTGCAGCGAACGCCCGCTGGGCCGCTCCGACCTGCCGCACGTGGGTGTGGACAACGTCGGCGGCGCCACCGAGGCCACACGCCACCTGGTCGGCACCGGACGCAAGCGGATCGCCACTATCGCCGGCCCGCAGGACATGATCGGCGGCATCGACCGCCTGACCGGCTACCGGGCCGCGTTGCGCGGTACCCGCAACCGCTCCCACATGGCCATCGGTGACTTCACCCGGGAGTCCGGAGCCGTCGCGATGCGCCAGCTTCTCGACGACGATCCTCGCCTGGACGCGGTCTTCGCCGCGTCCGACCTGATGGCCGACGGGGCCATGCGTACCCTGCGCCAAGCTGGCCGGCGGGTACCCGACGACGTGGCAGTGGTCGGTTTCGACGACATCGAGATCTCCCGGTACACGGAACCGCCACTGACCACGGTGCGCCAGCCCATCACCGAGATGGGAGTGGAAATGGTGCGGTTGATCCTGCGACTGACCGCCGGGGAGGAAGCTGGCCCGAGCGTGGTCCTGCCGACCGAACTCATCCTCCGCGAATCCGCCTGACCAACACCAGAACTGGGCAACGCCAGGAGTGGGCAACGCCAGAAGCTGGGCAACGTCAGGAGCTGTTTAAACAGAAGAAGGCCCCGGTCTTGCGACCAGGGCCTTCTCCTGCCTGGCTCAGCGCAAGGTCACCGCGACTGGGCTCTTGACGACCGTCGTGCCACGAATGATCGGCGTCGTCATCTCCGTCGTCACGTCACCGGTGCCGGGTAGGAGTCCGAGCACGGTGACCGTGTAGGACGTCGACCCGCCGACCGTCGGCGGCGTGCTGCTGATGGTGAGGTCACCGGTCGGCGCACCGGTCAGCGACCCACCGTCGCCGAGCTCGTTCTCGGCCACCACCAGGAACGGCTGGCCCATGGCGTTGGGCAGTTTGGTCGGGTCGTAGGCGAAGGAAATGTCCTGGGTGCCATTGACGCCGATCCAGACCTGGAAGGTCTGCCGGTTGGTGGTGCCCCAGACGTTGACCCGCCACTCCACCACGATCCAGGTGTCCACGCCATCGGTGAGCGAACCGACGAAGACACCAGGCGCGCCCGATCCGTCCAGGTCGGTCCAGAATGGAGCCAGGATGTTGTTGGGCTTGTGCGGGCTGGGCCCGGTCGGGATGGTGCAGCATTCGTTGTCTTCTGCCGAACCACCACCGACAACGATGTAACCGTTGGAGTCAACGCCGATAGCGCCGTACGTCCGGCCGTTGTATACGAACGCGGGCGTGTTGAAGTTGAGGATCTGCTCATCGCCGACAGGCGTCGGTTTCAACCCGAACAGGTCGAGCGGGAGGTAACCGAACAGGCCACCCGCGGCCACCGACGGCACGCCCGGACGGGATCCGGACAACGTCACGTTGTCCTTCTTCGCCGTGAACAGGCCGCTGGTCTTCGCGCCTGACGTACCCACGATCGGCAACCGCAGACCGGTGTCGGTACGCAGGTTCACCGTGGCGTCCACAGCGGAGTGGTTGGTGGCGGTGACCGTGCAGGTGCTGTTCTTGAGCACCTTGATCGACGACGGAGCACAGGTGCTGGTCAGGCTCACCTCGCCCTGCTGCGGGACGAACGCGACCGGCAGGTGCAACTCCGGCAGCCCAGCCCGGGTCGGGGTCAACGTGACCTGGCCGAAGCGCTGCTCGGCGGTCGCGCTGACCGACTTGATGGTGACGGAGAACTTGCCGGTCTGGCCCGCGGCGATGGTGAGCGTCGACGGCGAGACCGTGATCGTGCTGCCCGCAGGTGCGGTGGCGGTGATCCGGTAGGTCTGGCTGGAACCGGTCACGTTCTTCGCGGTACGGGTGGTGGTGAGAGTGCCCGGCAGGACCGGCGCGTTGATCGACGGCAGGTTGGCGTCGACCGCCTTCAACGGGCTCGTCTCGATCGCGGCCAGGTTGTCCGCGGTCTCGTCGAAGGTCAGGCCGGGGCCCTGGGCCACGGTCAGGTTGACCCGGCCGGAACCCATGTCGAACGGGTCCGCCGGCGTGGTCAGGTCTTCCTTGAGCATGGCCGTCGTCGCGGTCGTCATCAGCGCGGACTTGATCTGGCCCGGAGTCCAGGTCGGGTGCAACGCCTTGAGCAGAACCGCGGAACCCGCGATGTGCGGCGACGACATCGAGGTGCCGGCGATGGCCTGCCAGTACTGTCCGGTCGGGCCCTCGGTCGAGGTCTCCGGGGTTGGCGTCATGCCGGCCAGGATCTGCACGCCGGGTGCCGAGATGTCCGGCTTGATGAACTGCCCGGCGGGTCCACGCGAGGAGAACGCGGCCATCACGTCGGCCTTGCCGTTGGCCTTCTGGCCAGCGGTGAACGATGCTGTCACGCCGCCCGGGTGCGCGGCCATGAACGCGACGAACTCTGTGCCGTCGGCGAGGTGCACCGTCGGCAGCCAGTGGTTGTCGGTCTCCACGTCGGCCAGCGCCGGGTTGTAGAGGATCATACCGACGGCGCCACCGTTGTTGACGTTGAAGCCCTTGTCGACGCGGGCATTCCCACCACGGGCGCAAGCAACGATCTTGCCGGTGAACGTGCCGGGCGCTGCTGGTGCCTCGCACCGGTTGTTGTTGTACGGCGCCGCGCTGGAAAGCACGACCGGGGTGGCCGCCGAAACGCCGGCGGTGATCGAGGCACCGACCAGCACCTTGGTGTCAGCGCCACTCTGCAGCGTCAGCGTCGAGTCGAACTCGCGCAGCTGGGTGGACGCGGCCACCGTGGTGACCCACGGCGAGAGGTGGTTGACGGTGCTCGCGCCGGGCCCGTCGTTGCCGCCGGAGGTGGCGACGAACACGCCGGCCGCGTAAGCGTCCAGGAAGGCCAGCTCGGTCGGGTCGGTGAACGGCGAGGTGCCACCCGAGATCGAGAAGTTGATTACCTTGACGCCGTCCAGGATGGCCTGTTCGACCGCGGCGGCGGTGTCGGACGAGAAGCAGCCGTCGGCACCGCAGACCTTGTACACCGACACCCAGGCGCCGGGCGCGATGCCCTGGACCGGGCCGCGCTGTACACCGAGGACATCAGCGTTGGCGACGATGTCACCGGCGGTGGTGGTGCCGGTGTGCGTTCCGTGGCCGTTCGAGTCGCGGGCCGTCTTGTAGATCTCCTTGGACGCGCGGGCCGGACTGGCCAGATACGTGTCCAGGAAGGCCTTGCCACCGATCAACTTGTTGTTGCAGACGAACACGTCGTTCGCCGGCGTCAGCGGGTTGTCACCGAAGTCGCACACCCGAGGCCGTACCGTCGGCCTTCGGCGGCGGGGCGGCGAGGTTGCCCAGGTCCGCATAGGACGGATGCTCTGGCCACGCACCAGTGTCCAGAACACCAAAAATGACACCCTTGCCCGCATTGGCGGCGCCGCCGAGGCTCGGGTAGATCGAGGTGGCGCCGATGAAGCCTGGGCTCGCATCGGTCAGCGGCTGACGCAGGCTGTCGCTCTGCACCGCCACCACACCAGGAATCGACAACAGGTCGGCGATCTTGTTCGCCGGCACCGTCGTGGTCACGCCGCCGTACACGGTGTGCAACCGGCGGCCGATCGTCGCGCCGGGGACCTTCTTGGTGAGCTGCGCAGCGAACGCGTCGTCGCCCTGCGTCAGGTGCTTGTCGTATGCCTTCTCCGCGCCGGACCCGGAGAGTTCCTTGCCGGTGACGGACGGGCTGGTGGCGGGGAGGCCGGTAAGTCCGCCGGTGTAGGTCGCGAGCGAGTCCTGGTTCAGCTTGACGACCACCTGGACCGGTGTGCTGTCGGTGCGGTTGAGCAACGCCGGGTCGGTCTGCGCGAGTTGACTGGTGGCCGACTTGGCTCCCGTCACCGTGTTCTTCAGCGTCAGCGGCTTGGCGGTGAAATTGCCCGGGACGGCGGCGTTGCCCGGGCTCGCGGTCAAGGCCAACATGGTGGCCGGGACAAGGGCAACGGCCGCGACCGCCCTTGTCCATCTGCGCTGTTGCATCCGGTCTCCCTCTCGTGGATGGAACCCCCGTGCGGTGGTGAAGCTCCCCGTTCGTTGGAGCACGACAAAAGGGCGCCGCAGGGCCTGACGGACCTGGGCGGCGGGTACTCCTGCCGGAAGGGTTTAGATGGTGCCAAATGTAACGGCCACCTGACAATAGGCGGAGGTCAACGCGCGTGGAAGAGTCCACGCGGGCCTTTTTCGGATGGTACACATATGCACAGATGTACGGACGTCTGCGCAACCGCCGCGACCCGCCAGCCGTGGACAATGCGCCGGCCGCCGGCCAGGATGCACATATGGGGATGAATACCAGCGCGACGCTGGCCGTGGTCGTCCTCGTCGCTGCCCTGGGCTGCGCCGTTTACCTCATGATTGGTCGCCGCGCCCGGCGCGGCATCGCCACCCCGGAGCAGCGGGCCACCTACGACGTACTGCACCGGGCCGGGCTGGCGGCCGAGCCACTGCGGTCGGGGCTCGACGCGACCACCGCGGCCAAGGCGGTGCACCACCTGCATGCGCTGGTGGGTAGCGTCGCGCTCGGGCTGGCCGACGCAGAGTCCCTGTTGGTGCTGGTAGGGCCGGGTGAGCATCACCGGGAGCAGGTGGCGGCGGCCGCCCGACGGGTCGCCGGCAGCCATCGCACGGCCATCCTGCGTGCCCGCGACCTGCCCTGCGCGGAGATGGACTGTCCCATCCGCGGCGGCGTGGTGGCCCCCCTGCGTGGCGATGCGGCCAGTCCGGCGGTCGGCGCGCTGGTCGCCCTGAGCCACGCCGACCCGGCCCCGGGGCTGGTTCAGGCCACCCTGGAAACCGCCCGGTTCGTGTCCACCCAACTGGCGCTGGCCGAGTTGGACACCTCCCGTGCCCGGCTGGCCCGGGCCGAGGTACGCGCACTTCGGGCGCAGATCAGTCCGCACTTCGTCTACAACACGTTGACGGCCATCGCGTCCTTTGTCCGCACCGATCCAGAACGGGCGCGCGAGCTCATTCTCGAATTTGCCGAGTTCACTCGGTACTCCTTCCGAGCCCACGGCGAATTCACCACGCTGGCCGAGGAACTGCGATCCATCGACAGATATCTGACGATTGAAAGGGCCAGGTTCGGCGAGCGGTTGCAGGTCCGCTTGCAGATAGCGCCAGAGGTTCTGCCGGTCGGGCTACCTTTTCTCTGCTTACAACCTCTGGTAGAAAACGCGGTACGGCACGGGCTGTCGCGCAATCCGGGCCTCGGCACGGTGGCGATCATGGCCCGCGACGAAGGTGCGGAGTGCATGATCACCGTGGAGGATGACGGGGTCGGCATGGATCCCGCCGTGCTCACCCTGCCCGGAGACGACCTGACCGACGCCGGCCAGCACGTCGGGCTGGCGAACGTGGACGAACGGCTGCGGGCCGCGTTCGGCGACTCGTTCGGTCTGGTCGTGGAAACCGCACTCGGCCTGGGCACCAAAGTCAGCGTACGAGTGCCGAAGTTCCGGCCCGAGGTCCGACCGCGGGGCGAGCAGAGACGGATAGACGCATGATCGACGGCGGGTTCCTGCGCGTGCTGGCGGTGGACGACGAGCCGCCCGCGCTGGACGAACTGGCCTACCTGCTACGGGCCGACGGGCGGGTGGCCACGGTCAACACCGCCTCGGATGTGGCCGACGCGTTCCGGGTCCTCCGCGACACCGACGTGGACGCGGTGTTCCTGGACATCCGGATGCCGGGCCTGGACGGCATGGAGTTCGCCCGCGTGCTCGGCCGCTTCGTCCGGCCACCCGCGGTCGTATTCGTGACCGCCTACGACGACCGAGCCGCGGAAGCCTTCGACATGGGTGTCGTCGACTACGTCCGAAAGCCCATCCAGGCCGACCGGATCAACGAGTCGTTGCGGCGCATCCTGGCCAGCCGGCTGGTCGCCGCGCACCCCTCGGTCACCGCCCGCCAGGAACGCGACGACGATCCGACCATCCCGGTGGAACTGGCCGGCTCCACCCGGATGCTGCCACGCTCGTCGGTGCAGTGGGTGGAGGCCCAGGGCGACTACGCCCGCCTGCACACCGCCGACGGCTCGCACCTGGTCCGGATCTCCCTCGCCTCCCTGGCGGAGCGGTGGGCCGAAGCCGGCTTTGTCCGCATCCACCGCTCGTACCTGGTGCAACTACGGCTCATCGGCGAACTGCGCCTGATCGGCGGCGGCTACGTGGTGATCGTCGGGGGCCGGGAACTGCCGGTGTCCCGCCGGCACACCCGGGAACTGAAGGACCGCCTGGTACGGGCGGCGAAGCAATCCTGGTCCCGATGAGCGAGCCGACCCCCGCCGCGGCGCCCCGCTCCGCGGCAGCGCCACCGCAGCCCGCCCAGCGGACCAGGATCGTGCTGGCCGCCGTCGCCCGCCAGCCACCGCCACGGCACACCGCCACCGAACTCAGCCAGCAGAGTCCAGTCGGGGACGCGCTGCTGCGCGGCCTCATCCGGGCACAATTGGGCCATGCCATCGGGGTGGCCGCTGTGCTCGCGATCGGCCTCGGCGGGCTGCCGCTGATGTTCGCGGTGGCACCTGCCGTGGCCGGCGCACGGCCGCTCGGCATCGGGCTGCCCTGGCTGCTGCTCGGCATCGCCGCCTATCCGTTCCTGTTCGCTCTCGGCGCCGCGTACGTGCGGCTGGCCGAACGGACCGAGGCCGAGTTCACTGATCTCGTCGAGCGGCCAGACCGGTGACCGCCGTGACGCACTCCCCCCAGCGCAGCGGCCGTGACTGCCGCGACGCGCTCTTCTCAGCGGAGCGGCGGTGAAAGAGTACAGTCCGTACGCGCTGCCGGCCATTGTCGCGGTCACCCTGGTCACCGTGGTCATCGGCGCATACGGGCTGCGGCTTGCCCGGACGACCTCGGACTTCCTGGTCGCCTCGCGCGCGGTCACGCCACGGTGGAACGCGGCGGCCATCAGCGGCGAATACCTGTCCGCCGCCTCGTTTCTCGGTGTCGCCGGGCTCATCCTCAAAAACGGCGTCGACATGCTCTGGTATCCGGTCGGCTTCGCCGCGGGATATCTGGCCCTGCTGCTGTTCGTGGCCGCGCCGCTACGCCGATCGGGCGCGTTCACGCTGCCCGACTTCTGCGAACTGCGGCTGGCCTCGCGCCACCTGCGCAAGCTGGCGGCCGGATTCGTGGTGTTCATCGGCTGGCTCTACCTGGTGCCCCAGTTTCAGGGCGCCGGACTCACCATGCAGACCGTCACCGGCGGCCCGTACGTGCTCGGCTCCATCCTCGTCGCGGTTGTCGTCACCGGCAACGTGGCCCTCGGCGGGATGCGCGCGGTCACCTTTGTGCAGGCCTTCCAGTACTGGCTGAAGCTCACCGCGCTGGCCGTACCGGTGCTGTTCCTGATCCTGCACTGGCAGGCCCAGGACCGGCCGCAGCTTGCCACGCCGGCCGGCCCGTCGTTCCTCGCGGACACCGCGGTGACGATGGACTCCGCGGTGCGCCTGGACTTCGCGGCCGACACCCGGGTCATCGTACGCGGCGCGATTGATCAGTCCCCTGTGGATGGTCCGCTGACAGTGCCGGCGGGAAGCCATGACCTCGCGGCCGGCACCACAGTGGACTTTGCCGCCGGCTCCCCGGTGCCCGGTGTCGCCGCAGTGGCCGACGGGCCGTCCTGGCTCCTGCCGGAGGCCGCCGACACCGGTGGCCTGTTCGCCGTCTACTCGCTGATCCTGGCCACGTTCCTGGGCACCATGGGACTGCCGCATGTCCTGGTTCGCTTCTATACCAACCCGAACGGCGCGGCCGCCCGGCGGACCACCCTGGTCGTCCTCGGCCTGGTGGGACTCTTCTACCTCTTTCCCACCCTGTACGGGGTATTCGGGCGGGTCTACACCCCCCAACTGTTGCTGGTCGGGCAAACCGACGCGGTGGTCCTGGTGCTGCCGGGTGCGGCACTGGGTCCGGGCGTGACTGGGCAGCTACTGGGAGCGCTGGTGGCGGCCGGCGCGTTCGCCGCCTTCCTGTCCAGCGCGTCCGGCCTGCTGACCGCGGTCGCGGGCGTACTGTCCACCGACGTACTCGGCCGCGGGTCGGTCCGTGACTTCCGGATCGCCGCCATCGTGGCCGGCCTGGTGCCGCTGGTGCTCGCCCTGCGAGTGTCCGAACTGGACGTTTCGCTGGTGGTCGGGTTGGCCTTCGCGGTGGCTGCGTCGTCGTTCTGCCCGTTGCTCGTACTCGGCATCTGGTGGCGTGGTCTCACCGATGTCGGCGCGGCCGCCGGGGTGCTGGCCGGCGGTGGCGCGGCGGCAGGCTCGGTGCTGTTGACCGTGCTCGGCCACACCGGCTCCGGCCAGATCACAGCGCTGCTGAACTATCCGGCGGCCTGGACCGTACCGCTCGCCTTCCTGGTCATGGTGAGCGTCTCGCTGGCGACCCGGCGGCGGGTGCCGGCCCGGGTGGCTCAGGTGATGCTGCGCCTGCATGCCCCGGACGGCCTTGCGCTCACGTCCGACTAGAGCGGTCCCCGTTCAGCGGTCGGGCAACTGCCGCTCGGCGCAACCGATGGGCCATTCGGCGCAACCAGCAGCGGTCCTGGCCAGTACATATTCACGACCAGCGCCGTGCTCCCTAGCGTGCGCGCCAGATACCCGTCCCGACCCCGGGGGTGAGAACCACATATGAGTACCCAGGTGGAGCCGGCGGCACCGCCGGACCCGACCCCGTACGCAGAAATCCAGGCGTCGGAAGAGTTCGCCACGCTACGCAGGACCCTGCGGCGCTTCGTGTTCCCGATGACTGTGGCGTTCTTCGTGTGGTACGCGCTGTACGTCATCCTGTCGGCGTTCGCGCGCGACTTCATGGGCACGAAGGTCGCCGGTCACATCAACGTGGCCCTGATCTTCGGGCTGTTGCAGTTCGTCACCACGTTCCTGATCGCGTGGCTCTACGCCCGATTCGCCGATCGCAAGCTCGACCCGATCTCCGATGCCATCAAGAGCAGGGCGCTGAAGGGAGCCGACCAGTGACCTACGTCGCCGCGGTGGACGCTGGCACGCAGCGGTCCATCACCATCTCGCTGTTCCTGGTGTTCGTCGTCATCACGCTCGGCATCACGATCTGGGCCAGCCGGCAGACCCGCAACGCAACCGACTTCTATGCCGGCGGCCGGTCCTTCTCCGGATTCCAGAATGGTATGGCCATCGGCGGTGACTACATGTCGGCCGCCTCGTTTCTCGGCATCGCCGGCATCATCGCGCTCTACGGCTATGACGGCTTCCTGTACTCGATCGGGTTCCTGGTGGCCTGGCTGGTCGCCCTGCTGCTGATCGCCGAACTGCTGCGCAACTCCGGCAAGTACACGATGGCCGACGTGCTGGCCTTCCGGATGAAGCAGCCTCCCGTACGTACCGCGGCCGCGGTCTCCACATGACCGTATCCATCTTCTACCTGCTCGCCCAGATGGTCGGCGCGGGTGCGCTGGTCGCGCTGCTGTTGGGCATCAAGCCCGGCAGCCACTTTCCTGGGCATGGACGCCAACACCGCGAGAATCGCCACCATCGTCATGATCGGTGCCCTGATGATCATCTATGTGACCGTCGGCGGCATGAAGGGCACCACGTACGTCCAGATCGTCAAGGCCTTCATGCTGATGGCCGGCGCGCTCCTGATGACCGTACTGGTGCTCGTGCACTACAAGTTCAACCTGTCCGCCCTGCTCGGTGACGCCGCCACGAAGAGCGGCAAGGGAGAGGCCTTCCTCGAACCCGGGCTCGCGTACGGCAAGGAAATCGCCGGCAATGCGCTGCAGACCTTCTACAACAAGATGGACCTGCTCTCGCTCGGCATCGCACTGGTGCTCGGCACCGCCGGCCTGCCGCACATCCTGATCCGCTTCTACACCGTGCCCAGCGCCCGCACCGCCCGGCGCAGCGTGCTGTGGGCCATCGGCATCATCGGCGTGTTCTATCTGTTCACCCTCGCGCTCGGCTTCGGCGCGGCGGCACTGGTCGGCGGCAAGGCCATCTCGGCGCAGGACACGGCGCGGCAACACGGCCGCGCCACAGTTGGCCAGGCACTGGGCATCGACTTCTTCGGCGGAGACATCGGCGGCGTCGACGTTCCTGGCGGTCATCGCCGCGGTCGCCTTCGCCACCATCCTCGCCGTCGTCGCCGGGCCTCACCCTGGCCTCGTCGTCCAGCCTGTCGCACGACTTCTACGCCAACGTGGTGAAGAAGGGCCAGACCTCCGAACGCCAGGAAGTGGTGGTCGCCCGCATCTCGGCACTGGTCATCGGCGCCATCTCCATCGTGCTGTGGCATCCTCGCCCGCAACCTCAACGTGGCCTTCCTGGTCGCGCTGGCGTTCGCGGTCGCCGCGTCCGGCAACCTGCCCGCGATGCTCTACTCGTTGTTCTGGAAGCGGTTCAACACCACCGGCGCGGTCTGTGCCATCTACGGCGGCCTGATCTCCGCCGTGGTACTGGTCTTCTTCTCACCGGTCGTGTCCGGCGCGACCACCTCCATGTTCCCGAAGATGGACTGGCAGTGGTTCCCGTTGAGTAACCCGGGCATCATCTCCATCCCGTTCGGCTTCTTCTGCGGCTGGCTCGCCACCATACTGTCCAGCGAACGCAATCCGGAAAAGTACGCCGAGCTCGAAGTCCGGTCACTCACCGGTCTCGGCGCCCACTAGCCACCCGTGTACACCGTGTACTCCGGGTAGCCACTGTGTACTCCGGGGGCCTCGCCGCACCGCGGGGCCCCACGGGGCACGCGCCGCGCGACACCCCAGGTGCGCGCGTTCCTCCGAACAATGCTCGCGTGACCGCGGACGATTCGATGTGCCACAGCACCCCCGATCGTCCGCAATCATGCATGGCGCGGGGATGCGGGACCAGGGGACCCCGCGATCATGGCCCCGACGCACGTCGGTGGCCGCGGCTGGCTGGATCAGCGGTGGGCTGGGTCGACTCCGTAGAGCTGCGCGATCTGGCTGATGGCGACGCAACAGAGCATGATGGTCGCCAGGAACACCACTGTCACCACGACGAGCATGACGGCCTTGCCGCGGGGCGTCTGCGGTCCGGCGGAGCGCGTCCTTTCGCGTCCGGCGTCGTCCTCGCCCGGCTCCCACAGGTTCCCGCCACCGTCGGCGTCCTGATCGCCGCTCGCGTCGCGCCGGGCGGGTGGCGGATCGTCATCCCACACGTGGCGAGGATACGTGGTGCAGCGCGCTACGTCGGCCGGCGGCGCGGGAGTGACCCGGACGAGCGGGTGTCGGGCCAGACGGGTTATCTCTACGGTGACGCCCAGGCCGGTGCTGGGCGCTGCGTGGTAGACGCCCTTGAGCGGCGTCACGTCGGCGTGGTCACGCCCGCTGGCGACGATGACCCCTCCTGCGCGCTGGTGCGCACGCCGGTGGGAGCCGGCAGGTACTCAACGTTGGTCTGCACCCAGGTCGCCACGGCCGGTGCTGTCTGCGCCGGGAATCGAGCATCCGCGAGGCCGATCGCCACGCCCGCCAGTGAGTCGTCGATCGTGGTCAGCGCCGTCGGTGCCAGTGTCTCCACATAGGAGTCCACGATGGATGGTCCCGGCAGGACAGACCAGTCCGTTCCAGGATGCCCGGGATGAGGTCGAGCGGAAAGATCGCTCCTCACCCGCGTGGGCAAAGGTCACTCCCCGGTCGGTGCACACCCGGCCGAGCTGGCCAGCCCGCGAACGCAGGTCTCCCATCGACAGCGGTTGCCGGCTGGAGAACAGTGCCCGGTACGCCGGACGGGGCTGTCTGGGGATGATCGAACATCTCGTCCCCAGCGTCCGCCGTCGCGTACTGGTCGAAAACGTCCGCCAAGAATCGATCTCAGGTGCGTGGTCACCGTCGCATGACACGCGTGTGCGGCGACCCGTCCAGCTTTCTCCCAGCTTGGTGCGGATATCCTCAGCTCATGCGGAGGCTGCTCACACCCAGGTGGCTCCTGGTCCATGCGGCCGCGGTGATCCTTGTCGTCGGCTTCCTGTTGCTGTGCTGGTGGCAGGTGTCGCGGGCGAGAAGCGGAAACCTGCTCTCGTTCGGCTATGCCATCGAGTGGCCGGCGTTCGCCGCCTTCGTTGTCTATGTGTGGGTGAAAGAAATGCGCCAGGCGCTCGGCAAGTCACCGGGCAAGCCGGAAGAGTTGGGCAAGGCAACCGGGCTGGACAAGGCAACCGGGCTGGGCGATGCGGCCGGGCCGGGCGATACGGTCGGGCTGGGCGATACGGTCGGGCTGGGCGATGCGGTCGCCGCGCAGACCGCCTGGGCACGACCGGTGGCCGCCACGTCCAAGCCGGTACGTCGCCGGCAGGCCCGCAGTGAGGCCGCCTATGACGACAGCGCCGAGCCGGAGTTGGCCGCATACAACCGTTATCTCGCCTGGCTCAATGCGCACCCACACGCGTCGCGGTCCGATTACCCGGGCTGAGATCGATCCGAGGAGGAAGTCCCATGTCCGGCGCGCTGCTGCGCTACCGCGTTCTCGCCTATGTTGTCGGCGTTTTCCTGATCGTGCTCGTGTTCGTGGCGGTGCCGCTGAACTACCTCGCCGATGAACCCACGCTGTCCGCGATTGTCGGCCCGATACACGGCTTTCTCTACATGGCGTACCTGGTCGTCGCTTTTGACCTGGCGGTACGGTCCAAGTGGTCGTTCAAGCGGACCATCCTGATTCTGCTCGCCGGCACAGTCCCCATCATGTCGTTCGTCGCCGAACGCAAGGTCGCGTCCTGGGTACGCGCGCGGGAAGAGCAGCGTACGCCGGCAGCCGTCTAGCCGAGAAGTCATCCGGCAAAGTCGCTCGGCCGCGCCATCGTTTACGACACGATGGCTGCTGAGCGACATTTGCGGAGGTGACGGGCATGGGGGACAGGCACCAAAAGCACGGACGTCAGGTACGGCAGGTCGTCATCGCCTTGGCCGCGCTGGTGATGGTGGCGGCGGGTGGCGGATGCGGCAACAACACGAACGGCGCCAAGAAGGACACCGAGGCGCAGCGCAGCGCTCCGTTCGCATTGACGATCAAGCCGGACGGGAACGCCGCCAACCTGCCGATCTCCAGCGAGATCGGGGTAGACCTTACCGGCGGCAAGATCACCGAGGTCAGCCTCACGAAGAAGGGCAGCACGGACAAGATCAAAGGTTCGATGCGCGAGGACGGAACCGCCTGGATACCCGCCGTGCCACTGGACTTCAGCGCGCAGTACGCCGTCGCGGTCACCGGCAAGAGCGCGGACGGTAGCCAGACGATCACCCGCAACACCGCCTTCAGCACCATGGCGCAGCCGGCGAGCAATGCCGGAACCGCGCTCTACCTGAACAACGGGGAAACCGTCGGCGTCGCCATGCCCGTCGTACTCGAATTCGACCCACCGGTGCCCGCGGAGGCCCGTGCCGCCGTACAGAAGCGGCTGTTCGTGACGACGAACCCGCCGCAGCCCGGTGTGTGGTCCTGGCCGAGTGGCAGCCAGGTCTGGTATCGCGGCCCGCAGTACTGGAAGCCCGGCACCACCATCTCGGTACGTTCCGCCCTGGCCGGCCTTCCCATGGGCGGGGGTCGCTTCGGCGACCAGGACCGCGCGGCCACGGTGACCGTCGGCAGCAAGGTGTACCTCGACGTCGACAACGCGACCAAGCAGATGAAGGTCTACACCGACGACAAGCTGGCCAAGCAGATGCCGGTAAGCCTCGGCAAGCCGAGCACACCGTCGTCCAGTGGCTACATGGTGATGATGAGCCACCTTCAACACACCATCTTCGACACCACCGCGGAAGGCCCCGGCGGCTACCGGGTCGAGATCGACTGGGCGATGCGGCTGACCTGGGGCGGCGAGTTCATCCACGCCGCGCCGTGGTCGGTGGGCGACCAGGGCGTCAACAACGTGTCACACGGGTGCGTCAACCTGTCCGACAGCGACGCGAAGTGGTTGTACGACGTCTCGCACGTGGGCGATCCGGTGCTGGTGCGCGGGACGGAGGTCCCGTTGGCCAACGGCAACGGCTGGACCGCGTGGAACGTGTCCTGGGCCGAGCACATCAAGGGCTCCGCGCTCCCGGTGGACAAGGAGCTGGCCAAGGTGGTCTCCACACCCGAATCGGTCTCCGCGATCCCGCGCCCGGCGCCCAGTACGGCACCGACGGCCAGTGCGCCCACGGCCACAGCGCCCGCGGTGGCCACGACTCCATAACGAAACGCAGGTAGGGCAGCGGCGTCCGAATCGAACACTGCTGCCCTATTTTTATGCTCGCTTTGCCCCTCCTTGTGTGCATTCTTTGGCGCCAAGACCAGCGGGAGCGGGGTTGCGCCGTTGCCGAAGATCGTTACCTTCGGCTGCATGGTTCTTCGCGGGGGTCTCACACGTACGGCGATCGGCTCTTGCGTCCTCTTCGCCGTCCTTTTCTCGGTCCTGGCCGGCTGCGGCGCCGACTCGCGCGCGAACGGGCCGAGCGCGAACGGGTCGGACGGCACCACGACGGCTGCCGCCACGGCCACGACTGCTCCCTCGCCGCGGCCGGACAACCTGCCGTGCCTTGGCGCCGGCGAGC
Source organism: uncultured Actinomycetota bacterium (assembly GCA_963742855.1). GTDB lineage: Bacteria > Actinomycetota > Actinomycetes > Mycobacteriales > Micromonosporaceae > CAVUNP01. The sequence continues at coordinate 276,318 of CAVUNP010000046.1, forward strand.
AGGTGATCAGGTTCCCCGGCGCGGACGGCACCCTGCCCGGAGTGCTGCTCGGCACCGGCAGCGTCGGCATCATCTTCGGCCACCAGACCGACGGCGACACCTGCCAATGGATCGACGCGGCCCGGGAATACGCCGCCAGCGGCTACCGCACGCTGGCGTTTGACTTCAACGGCTATGGGCTGGCCCGGTTCAGCCGGTCGCCCACCGTCACGGCGGACGTGGTTTCCGCGACGGAGTACCTCAAGACCTTGGGTGTCACACGGGTCGCGCTGGTCGGAGCGTCCATCGGCGGTGCGGCCGTGGTCACGGCGTCGGTGAAGGTGAGCCTGCCGGTCGCGGCGGTCGTCAGCCTGTCCGGAAGCAACGCACTGCGCACCGACGCAGAACCGGTGGCCGCGGCCGCGCAACTCACGGCGCCGCTGCTGTGTGTGGCGACCAGACGCGACGCTGGCGGCGCCTTCGCCACGGTGGCTACCGGAATGTGCCCGGCCAGCGCACCCGGCCCGCGACAACTGTTGCTTCTGGACGGCAGCGAGCATGGCGTGGTCCTCTACGAGAACCAGTCTGAGGTGAAGAGCACGGTGGCGGCGTTTCTGGCAAAATACGCCCCGCCGACCGGATCCGCAGGATAGCCAATCGTACGGTGTCACATTGCCCGAACGCAGGAGAAACTTACCCCCGTGACCCTACCCGCACGATCGCTGCCCGTATCCCCGCCGGAGGACCCGAACTCTGACAAGGAGTCGTCTCCCAAAGCGTTCATCGCGGTCGTGGGGCTGGCCATCCTCATGGTGGTCCTTTGTGGTCTGGGCGCGGCCATGTCCGGTGTGTTCGACTTCGGCAGCACAACATCCGGCACCGAGGCGGAGACCACCGCCACTCCTTTCCTGGATCAGCCCCCCAATGCGCCCAAGACCAGCTTTGCCGACGGCCAGTGGTTCGTCGGCGGAGACATCCAGTCGGGCACCTACGCCGTCACTGTCAAGCCCGGGTCCCCTGGTTGCACCTGGGAACGCAACGCCAACACCGACGGCACTGCCAGTTCGGTGCTGGAGTCGGGCAACGGCTCGGCTGGCGAGTCCCTGGTCGTCAACATCAAGAAGACCGACAAGGTCTTCCAGTCCCGCAACTGCGGCACCTGGCAGCGCACCGGCGACTGACTGGTTCGCCTCCACGATCGCGCGGACGTGAGGCGGGTCCTACCGGCTGCGGCTCGGTGGCCCGCCGCGCGGGGTGAGCAGTGATCCGGAGCGGTCTTCTGTCACCGGCGACACACAACCACACCGGATCACCGTCGAGCTGCAGCTCGGTGGCTGCTGAGCGGCGCACGCAGTGATCCAGAGCGGTCTTCCATCACCGGCGACACACAACCACACCGGATCACCGTCGAGCTGCACTGCTCGGTGGCTGCTGAGCGGCGCACGCAGTGATCCGGAGCGGTCTTCCATCACCGGCGACACACAGCCACACCCGACCACGCGAAACTGCAGGTCCCGTGCTTCGCTGCACGCGTCGAGTGCGGTGATCCGGAGCGATTCCATGTCACCGGCGACACACAACCACAACCGAGCACGCGAGAGCCACGTACCGGTGACCGCCACGCGGGCGGCGCGTGATCCGGAGCGAATCTCCGTCACCGGCGACACACAACCACACCCGACCACCCGATGGCCGCGAGACCGGTGGCCGCCGCGGGGAGGCACAGTGATCCGGAGCGAATCTCTGTCACCAGTGACGTACAAGCACGCCGGACCACCGGCGAGCTCCGGTTCGGTGACGTGCACTGACCTGAGTGCGCTGCTCCGGAATGTGAGCCGAGTGCGGGCTTCGTCGTAGCGCTCTGGGATTCGTGCACTGTTCGGTGAGCGCGAGCCCTACGCCCGGGCCCGGCCTAGCTCCACGCCCATGTCCGTGGTCAACCCCCGCTCGGCTACGCGAATGGGAAGCAGTGCCAGCAGCGCGATCATGAGCCAGACGTACCAGTTGCTCATGACGAAGGCGACGACACCACCTGGCTGGTGCAGGTAGAACGACCAGATGGCGACCACGCTCATGGTGATGGTGAGGTAGCTGATGCCGGCGAGGGCGTACCGGGCTGCCGGCCGCCTCAGCCCGCTGGCCACGTCGTGCGGCCGGGCCGCGAGCATGACCACCAGCGCGGGCACGACCCAGAAGATGTGGTGCGCCCAGGTCACCGGGCTGACCAGGCTGCCGGCGATGCCGGCCAGTGTGAGTCCGGCGAGTTCATCGCCAGCGGCCGCGGCCCGGCGGGCGCGCCATAGGCCGTACCCGAGGATCGGCAGCACGAGCACGATCCACAGCACGCGGTTGGGCAGCTCAGGCCACGCCAGCCGGGCGAGCACACCGTTGACCGACTGGTTGAACTCGTAGGCCAGCTTGCCCACGCCTTCACTGAGGAAGATCCGGCTGGTCCAGAAGGTCCAGGACTCGCGCGGGGCGATCGCGGCGGCCAGGGCACACGCGACGAGCGCGGTGCCGGCGGCCACGGCGGCGGCCCGGAAGCGCCGGGTGACCAGCAGGTAGACGATGAAGATGCCGGGTATCAGCTTGATCGCTGTGGCCAGGCCGATGCCAACCCCCACGAATCTGCTGCCGCCTGGGAGCAGTACCAGCAGGTCGAACAGGACGAGTACCCACAACAGGAAGTTGACCTGTCCGAAGCTGAACGCTTCGCGGACCGGTTCCAGCGCGCTGGCCAGTGGGAGCATCAGCCCGAACGCAAACCACCGGGGCAGGCTGAAGCGTTGCGCGACCGGCCCGGTCAGCCACCAGATGCTGACGGCGAACGCGGCGGCCGCCAGGATCACGTAGATCGCGATGATCGAGCCAAGGTTCAGCAAGGCAAGCGGCTTCATGATGACCGCGGCGAACGGCGGGTAGGTGTAGCCGAGCTGACCCTGGGTGGCATCCGGCTCGGCGTACTCGTAGAGCGGGTGACCGGAGTGCCACCAGCGCATGGCTTCGGTGTAGATCTTGAGGTCGAAGAAGTGGTTCCGGTTTCCGTACCAGCGGTGGGCGGCGACGGTGCCCGCGACGACCAGGATCAAGATTGCGATGCGGGCCCAGGTGGATCGAAACCAGGACACACCGGCGCTGACGGGCTGAGCCGATGGCAGCACATGGAGGGTCACCAGAGCAGCTCCTTCCCGCGATCGGTTCACCTTAGCCGAGCGTCCGCACGCCGCAGCCCCGCGCGATCGGCGGCACGACTAGGCTTACTCCCTGTGAATGATCTTCTCGTCTGGGTGGACTGCGAGATGACCGGCCTCGATCTCGGTCGGGACGCGCTCATCGAGGTTGCCGCATTGGTCACCGACCCCGAACTCAATGTACTCGGCGACGGTGTCGACGTGGTGATCCACGCCGACGAGGTGCTACTCGGCGGCATGGTCGAGATCGTCCGGGAGATGCACGACAAGTCTGGGCTCACCGACGCGGTACGCGCCTCGACGGTGACGGTGGCCGAGGCGGAGGACATGGTCATGTCGTACGTGACCCAGTTCGTCAAGGAACCGCGGACCGCCCCGCTGTGCGGAAACTCGATCGCCACCGACCGGGGATTCCTGGCGCGGGAAATGCCCCGATTCGACGCGCACCTGCACTACCGGATGATCGACGTCTCGTCCATCAAGGAACTGTGCCGCCGCTGGTTTCCCCGCACGTACTTCGGCCAGCCACCCAAGGGACTTGCGCATCGCGCCCTGGCCGACATCAAGGAGAGCATCCGGGAGCTCGAGTTCTACCGCCGTACGATCTTCGTGCCGAAGCCCGGTCCGGACGTGGACTCCGCGAAGGCCATCGCCGCCGAACTGGCCGCCGAGCGTCCGATCAGCTGAACTCGCCACGGGGTAACCCGGTGGCGCGAGTGGCCGGGAGTGTGGCTATCATGGTCCGGCGCACGTCGCACGGTGGCTGTAGCTCAGCTGGTAGAGCGCCGGGTTGTGGTCCCGGATGTCGAGGGTTCAAGTCCCTTCAGTCACCCCACCTATTTGATCTACATTGCAGCAGCTCAGCCCCGGTCCGACGGACCGGGGCTGCGTGCGTTTAGGGGGCCCTGTAGGGGCCAACCGGCGCGGTCAGGTGGCGCTGTGCACGTACGGCGACTCGGCGGTGTCCCAGGCCGGCGAAACCTGGACCAGTTCGCCGGTGAGGTCACGTCCCAGCGTCGTCGCGGTCCCGTCGGGCCAGCGGTCGGGCATCCGCGTGGGCAACGGACCGTAGCGGTCAGCGACGAGACGGTCGGCCACCAGATTGGCGAACTCGGTCGCCTGCTCGGGGACCAGCACCAACGCGGGCTCCGGCTGGTGGTGCCAGAACAGCAACGCGACGGCGCCGGTCAGCAAGGACAGTCCGGCGAATGCCGCCAGCCAGGTCGCCTCGTCAAGCCACGTCGGAAAGATGGAGACCGTCAACGTGGCCGCGAAACCGGGCTGATTATCTGCCCGCATCAGCAGCAACGATGTGCCAACGTCGCTCGCGCGGTCCCATTCCAGGCTCTGCCCACTGGGTGAGCGGGTCCAGAACTCCTGCTGGACCAGTGGTGGCGGCACGTTGTCGCCGGGCAGATCGGTCAGCTCCACCGGCTGGGCCCCGTGGGCGAAACCGATCGCGGAGATCTTCGTAAGCGCCACACCGTCCAGATACGCACTCAGGGCGCCGGACGGCACGAGCCACAGCACGATCGGCGAGCTGGCCGCGCTGACGGTAATCCGGACGCGGTCCGAGCTGAGCATGCCGGCGACCACGTGCCGATCGAGGAGAGTGCCCACATCCGGCACGGTCACGGCGTACCCGCTGCTGCGTACGGGACTGAGCGTGGCGCTGAAGGCCCCGGTCGCACTCGCATGCCGTTGCACCGCCCACCCGGTGACAGCCAGGGCAAGGGCCAGCACGCCGGCGAGGGCCAGCGCCACACCGCTGAGCGTACGAAGGGTGCGCATCAAACCCCCGAGGCGTAGTCCGTTTTGGGGGTGTTTTGCTACTTTCTCTCGGTTATGCCATTTTCGCCTGAAGACACGCCCTACGGTGCTACCTCGATCTGGGTGACCACTGTGGACTCGTCAAGTTCGCCGGTACGCAGGGTGAACGAGAAGGTCCAGGTACCGGCCTTGGGAATGCTGATGGTGCCGAGCGCGTGCTCCGGGGTGATGCCGAGGATGTTGGCGTCGATCGGCTCGATGCCCAGTTCCGGGGCCGATGCCCGTACCGTCCACGCCTGAACTTTCGCCGGCTGTCCGTCCGGGGTGGTCGCGTACAGGTGCACGTCGTTGATCCCCACCTTGCCCGGCTGCAGGTCGACCGAGAGCGTGAAGAGTTTGTCGGTCATGGTGGCGGACTGGACGGTGGCGGTGTTCGCCGGCCGGGCCGCGGCGGACCGGGCCGGTGTGGTCTGCACCAGCACCGAGGTGACACCGAGGATCACCACGGCCAGCAATGCCTCGACCAGGACGAGTCCTCGCAGCCGGCGGCCCGCACCGCGCTCGTCCTCACGCCGATCGCCCGCCCCGCCGTCATCGATGTCGTCGTCACGGTTGTCATCGGCACCGTTGTCGTCGTCACCGTTGTCGTAGGCACCGTTGTCGTCGTCATCGTTGTCGTAGGCACCGTTGTCGTCGGCATCGTGGTCTACATCGGCGGCGTCGTCCTCGGCTGGCGGTGGTGTGCGCCGGCTTGAACCGGACGCACCACCCTCCACAACGGACAATACGACGCCGGACCGGGTGGTGGCGACGGCCCGCGCATAGGAAGGCGCCACCGCTTCGGTCGCCTCGTCGGGGTCGTCAGAGGAGGCGACCTCAGCGGGCCTGTCCATGACCGACGCGATGACCGGCACCAGCCGCCTCGACTGGGATGCCACCGCGACCACGATGGCGACCACACCCACCTTGGCCAGCAGGAGCCACCCGTACGTGGTGGACACCAGCGCGGAGAGCGGACGGACCTCGATCAGCGCCTGGGCCATACCGGTGAGCACCAGTGTGGACACCGCGTAGGCCGCCCAACGGGACCAGACCGGAATGATCGCGGCGAGCTCCCGAGCCGAGGCACGTCGCAGCAGGAATACCACGAGCATGACCAGACCGCCCAGCCACACGCTCATGGCGGAAATGTGGATCATGTCAGCGACCACGGTGACCAGTGGCACCGCCGTCGCGCTGGGATGTCCGGAAACAGACCAGGTGGCCACCATGATCGTGCCGAGCACGGCCAGCAGCACCCGGTCCGCGCCCCAGCCCCGACCGCGGACAACCGGGCGGACCAGGAGCGCGGCGGCGGCGAGTGCACCCAGCCGGACCAGGTGCGCCGCACCGTACTGGCTCGAGATCACCGCACGGACGTCCACCGCCCGGACGCTGCCGAAACCGCCGGCCACGTACGGCACCTGCAAGGCCAGTTCGAACACCGCGGACAACCCGATCATCCCGGCGCCCAGCCAGATCATCCGGATCGGGTCCCGCCGGTCCAGCCGCCTCGGCCACAACAGAGCCAGCGTCATCACGGCACCGACGAACAGCAACAGACCGACGTAGCCGATCCAGCGGGCGGCCGGAAACAGCGTTTCGACGAGCTGGCTGGTGGACTGGGTCTGGTCGCTCGCGGCGGGTGCTCCGCCGGGTGATGGGGCGCCCACGGAGTATGAGAACGCGCCGCCGACCGGGTGGCTGTCGGTCGAGAGCACGCGGTAGTTCACCAGAAAGGTGCCCGTGGGCAGGCCGGGCTTCAACGGAATGATCAACTGATCTCCGCTGGATCGCGCCTCGCCGGTGTCCGCCTTGCTGCCGTCGGGTGCGATGACGTGCACCCGGTCGTTGATCGGGGTGACCCCCTCGGTGAAACTGAGCACCACCTGGTTCGGTGCCGAGGCCACCACACTGTTGGGCGCAGGACTGCTGCTCACCAACTCAGCGTGCGCGGCCGCCGGCGTCGCCGGCCCGGCGAGCAGGGCAAGCACACCGAGGAGGAGACCGACCAGAACGGCACGCAGACGCACGACACGATGCTTCTGGCCGGTTCGGGCGACATGCCCGTGAGCAACAGTCACGTTGGCAATCATGCCTAGTGCGCCGGCTTTCGTCACTCCACGACCGGCCGCTGCCTGTCGGTCCGCTGGGCGATCTGTCCGGTGCGGCACCTCGACGGTAATTTTCTGAAACAATTCGCCGCATAACACCCGATCGCGGTCCCGATCATCGATCGCGCATCGGGTACTGGGAGGGTCGGACGGGGGTCCCGGGCGGTGAGCAAGCGAGTCGAAGAGAAGCAGGCCGCGCGGGTGATGTCGGTCATCGGGTCAAGCAGCGCCACCGTCGGCGCCTCTGGTGGGTCGCCCTGGGCGTCGTTGTCGTGCTGGCCGCGGCTGGAGTGATCACCTGGCGGGTAGCCGAGGCCCGGCGACCCGCACCCTTTGCGGTCCCGGCGCACGTGACCAACGACGGTGGCCCGAACGCGGGCATCCTCGTCGCGGACGAGGGTGGCGCCATCCCGGTCGACGTCTACCAGGACTTTCTCTGCGTGCGGTGCCGGCAGTTCGCGTCCGACACCACGGCCACCCTCAACCAGTTGGTCGCCGACAAAAAGATCAAGCTCATCTGGCACCCGGTCAGCCTCCTCGACAACATGACAAACCCGCCCGGGTACTCGATGCGCACTGCCTCGGCCGTCGGCTGTGCGGGCAACGTCAGCATGAACAAGATGAAGGCCTTCGGAGAGATGCTCTACTCGATCCAACCGGCGGAGGGCAGCGTCGGACTCAGCGACGACCAGCTCATCGACATGGCCGGTCGCATCGGCATCATCACGCCGTCGTTCGCCGCCTGCGTCCGGGACGTGCGCTACCGGGATTGGGTCAACAACGTCAACGCGCAGGCCAAGGCTCGCGGGATCAGCGAAACACCCACGGTCTTCGTCAACAACAAGCTGGTCCCGCTGGCCGGGCCCGACACCATCACCACGGCCGTCTCATCCGGCGGGTAGCGCACCTGCCGCACGGGCGGCCAACTGCGCCGCGGCCAGCGAGGGGTCGAACCCGAGGGGGATCTCCAGGCGGTGACGGCTCATCAGGTCGGCGTCGGCCAGCAGTTGCACGGTCGCACCGTCGGCGACGATGCGGCCGCCGTCAAGGATGACCGATCGCGGGCACAGTTCGAGTGCGTACGGGAGGTCGTGGGTGACCATGAGTACGGTCACAGGCAGTCGATGCAGGATCTCGGCCAACTCCCGGCGACTCGCGGGATCCAAATTGGACGATGGCTCGTCCAGCACCAGGATCTCGGGCCGCATGGCCAGCACCGTGGCCACGGCGACCCGGCGGCGCTGACCGAAGGACAGGTGGTGGGGGGCCCGGTCACGGTGCTCGGCCATGCCGACCGCGGCCAGTGCCTCGTCAACGCGGCTGGTCAGCTCGTCGCCGCGGATGCCGGCATTCGCGGGGCCGAACGCGACATCCTCCGCCACCGTCGGCATGAACAACTGGTCGTCAGGGTCCTGGAAGACGATGCCCACCCGGCGCCGGATCTCGGCCAGGCCCGACCGGTCGCCAGGATCGACCGCCAGCCCACCGACCGCGACAGTGCCGCCTCCGCCGGGCAGGATGCCGTTGAGATGCAGTACCAGCGTGGTCTTCCCGGCGCCGTTGGGGCCGAGCAGCGCGACCCGCTCCTCGCGCCCGATGGTCAGGTCCACCCCGCTAGGTGCCAGGTGGCCGTCGGGGTAGGCAAACCGCACCTGGCTGACCTGCAGCGAACGCGGCGTGCGCGGATCCGTCGACGGTCACCACAGCAGCGTGGCCAACGCGATGGCGCCCGCGGCCACCGGCAGGATGGCAGCGGCCGCCCACTGCCCCGGGCCCGCCGTGGCGAGTCCCGCCGGCGCGGGCAGGCGGCCGTCGTAGCCGCGCGACAGCATGGCGAGATAGACGCGCTCACCGCGTTCGAAGGCGCGCAGGAACAACGCGCCCACACCCACCGCGAAGGCCTTGACCTGCCAGAGGAAGCGCGGGTCGTAACCGCGGGAAAGCCGGGCGATGCGCATGCGCCGGGCCTCCTCGGTGAGCACTTCGAGATAGCGCAGCATGAACGTGGCGATCTGGGTGAGGACCTGGGGGCAGCGCAGCCGGTCCAGCCCGACCAGCAGGTCCCGCGGCGGCGTCGTGGCAGCCAGCAGCAGCGACGCGAGCACGCCCAGCGAACCCTTGACGAAGATGTTCCAGGCGCCATAAAGGCCTTCGACCGACAGGGACATCCCCAGCCAGCTGATCCGATCGCCGTGGCCGAGGAACGGCAGGATCACCGCGAGCAACACGAACGGCAACTCGATCATGGAACGCTTGGCCAGCCAGCCGGGACGGACCCGGGCCAGCGCCGGCCACCGACGCGACCAACACCGCGTAACCGCCGAAGGCCCAGAACTGCTCCCTCGGTGTGATCACGACCAGAATCGTGAACACCACCATCGCGGCGAGCTTGACCTCCGGAGCGAGGCGATGCACCGGCGACACGCGGTCGACGTAGAGCAGGTGCGCGTGTCCGGATCGGCAGGTGGTGAGCGCAGCCCATTCAGTCTCCGCCGGCGGTGCTGATCGGGCTGACCACGTTGGTCGACATCGCCGGGCGCCGCCGCCGACATCGCCGCCGGAGACATCGCCGCGGGTGTGCGCCGGCGGACCAGCCAGAACAACCCGGCGCCGAGCCCGAAGGTGAGCAGGACGCCGGCCGCACCGGCCAGCCCGGTGGACAGGTAGGGATTGTCGATGCCGGCGATGCCGTAGTCCGCGAGCGGGCTGTCCTTGAGCTGATGCTCGCCAGCCTGCCGCGCCATGCACTCGCCACCGGTGATGGTGCCCGCGTCGTCGACGGTGCACCCCTGGAGCGTGGTCGCATCGAGACCGTCCGGACTGCTCGAGGCGAAGTTGCTCACCACCCCGGCGAGCACCAGCGCGACCAGCAGGCCGCTGGCCAGAAACCAACCCAGCTTCCGGTTCATGCGACACCTCCGGAGTTGACCGTGACCGGGAGCGCCACAACCGGGGTACGCCGGAACCGGCGCAGCGCGAAGACCAGGTCCGGCCGTACCTTGGCCACGGTCGCCACGGTCGTCGCGGCGATCAGCCCTTCGCCGATGCCGATAAGCAGGTGGGTGAGCGCCATGGTGGCGGATATCGCCGGCACGGACAGCTGGGTGGTGCCGCCCAGCCAGTACTCGAGCACAAAGCCCTGGGACGCGATGGTCACACTGACCGACGGATCCGACGAACGCGGTCACGGCCAGCCCGGTCGGCGTCTTCGGCAGGACCCGCATCAGCCCAGAGATGATCAGGTAACCAGCCGCGGTGCCGAGGATGGCCATGTTCGTGATGTTCAGACCGAGCGCGGTCAGCCCACCGTCGGCGAACAGCAGGCACTGGATGATCAGCACGGTGGATACGCAGAGCGCGCCAACCCACGGCCCGACTAGCATGGCGGCGAGGGTGCCACCGAGCAGATGGCCGGAAACGCCCGGCAACACCTGGAAGTTGAGCATCTGCACGGCGAAGACGAACGCCGCGACGAGGCCAGCCATCGGCGCCAGTCGATCGTCCAGGTCAGCTCGACCGCGGGCCACGCAGATCGCCAGCACGAGCACGGCGAACGCCCCGAAGGCCGCCGACACAGGACCATCAACAATGCCGTTGGAGATATGCATGGCGAGATAGTCGGTCCGCATGTTCCCTTCCCAGCTGATCCACCCGGACGGTCCGCCGCACGGGCGCCCCGGGACCGCGCACAGACTATTGCCCAACTGCCGTTGTTGCCAACCTCTTGCAATTACGTTGCCCGTACGGGTGAGCGGCCAGCCGGTGAACACGAGGTGCCGTCCCCGCCTTCACCCCTCCGGCCGGCGATAGGGTGCCGGTATGACGCAACGCCTCGCCCCCGGAGATCGCGCACCCGATTTCGAGCTGACCACCCACACCGGTGACAAGCTTCGGCTCGCGGACCTGGCTGGCCAACGGGTTGTCCTGTACGCCTACCCGTCCGCCATGACACCGGGCTGCACGACCCAGGCCTGCGACTTCCGCGACTCGCTGTCGTCGCTGAAGGCGGCTGGTCTGCAGGTGGTCGGCATCTCGCCCGACTCGCCGGAGAAACTGGCCAAGTTCGCCGAGCGGGACAGCCTGAACTTTCCCCTGGTCTCCGACCCGGACAAGGCCGTGCTCCTCGCGTACGGCGCTTTCGGCGAGAAGCAGAACTACGGACGTACGGTGCAGGGCGTGATCCGGTCGACCTTTGTCATCGGATCCGACGGCACGATCGAGAAGGCGCTCTACAACGTCAAGGCGACCGGCCATGTGGCCAAACTGCGGCGCGACCTGGGCATCGCCTGACCCCGGTGATACCCGAAGGCGCCCATGACCGGCGACCCGTACACTGGGATCGCCCGGCGGGAGTGGCGGAATGGCAGACGCGCTGGCCTTAGGAGCCAGTGCCTTCGGGCGTAGGGGTTCAAGTCCCCTCTCCCGCACCACATGTGCTCAGCCCGGTGGGCTGAGCCAGATGACGCCGTTGCGCGGCGGCAACCCTTTTAAGGCAAGCAAAGCATCAAGTGCGTCGCCGAGCCGGATCAATCCTTTCGCGGTTCGCGGGAACCGCTGGGCGGACACGAACACAAGGCCGGCATGCTCGACCCCCAGTGCGGCGAGTCGCGCAAAATCACTGACGTTCTCGGTGATCACATGTCGGTTGTTGCGGCCCGCCCAGGCGAGCACATCCTGATCCGACCGCGAGGCCAAGCCCACTTCGACGTCGAGGACCGCCAAGACGTCATGCCCGCTGTCACGAAGCCGGCGGGCAAGGCTCGGCGGATACATTTCATCGAGAAGAATGCTGTTCAGGACTTCCGCCGCAGGATCTTCTGCTGCGCCGCCCACAACTGCTCCTCTCGATCGGCGACCTCTCTGTTGCTCGCGATGCGTTCGTCGATCTCTTCGGCGTAGGCGGCGTAGTAGCGCAGCGCGATGCGGGTTTGTTCGAGGCTGAGTCCGGTCACGCTGGCAAGTTCGTTGACCAACGCGTCACCGTCGAAATCAGATGTTTCGGCCCGGATGGCGTTGAGCGCTGTCACCACCTCCCACACGTCGGGGCCGCCAGATAACGCGGCACGTCGCCCGGTGGGGCCCGGCCGAAACACGATGCCTGGGTGCTCGTAGCTCCGAAGCGACTCGTCAATGAACATGTTCGCGACGGATGACGACGATGTGCCCGGGTGCTCACGCACATACCGATCAAGGCGTGAGAGCACGCCTTCGTCAAATCGAACCGACCGAGGAGCAGTCATGACTACATCGTAGTCACCTGTAGTGCCCCCGTCACGTGACTACCGGCACCCGGCTTCAGAGGGGTGTGACGGGGTCGCCGAGGGACAGGGTGCCGGGGTGCTCGGGGATCATGTTGGTGCCGAACAACAGCTTCTGGTTGACGTTGCGATGCCGGGCCAGGGTCGCCAACGGTTCCCGGCCCCGCTCCCCCGTCTCCTGGTCCGTGGTGGTCACCACGCAGCGGCCACATGGCTTCGGTACCCGGAAAGTCACCTCGCCGATACGAACGCGTCCGGCGGTCCACGCGTCCTCGATCCACGCCGGCCCGCCGGTGATCACCAGGTTCGGCCGGAACCGGGTCATCGGCAATGCGGCGCCGCCGGTGCCTTCGGCGATCAGGTCGTTGAGCGCGTCGAGCGATGCCGTGTTGGCCAGCAGCAGCGGGTAGCCGTCGGCGAAGCTGACCGGGTCACCGGGGTGGTCGTCCGTGTCCCGACTGGTTGGGTCGTCCTGCCAGACCAGCCGCACCTTCGTGCCCAGTACCAAGCTCAACCAGTCGTCGGCGTTCGGGTCGGCATATCTCGCGGCCAGTCCGTTCGCTTGGAACAGACTGACCCCGGTCCGCTCGCCGTGCAGCGGAGTGTCGACCGCGAGGTCGCCGAGTTCGCCTGAACTCAGCACGAGGCCGCTCAAGGTCGGCCGCGGCCTGATCTGGGTCAGCCGCGCATTCTCGCGTTGGGTCACCGCACGACCGGTATCGGCGTCGACGATCAGCCACCGCCGGTCGCCGGCCAACCCCCACGGCCGCACCTGCGCCGATGTCTGTTCGGTCCGGTAGCAACCCTTGATCGGGTACGTGGTGATGGCACTGAGCTTCATATGGACAGACTCCTATATGGTCACGCTGGCCGTCGCATGGATGTCGGCGATGGTCAGGATGCCCAGCACGGAGCCGTCCGGATCACGCACCGTCACCCAGTCTGTGCCACCGTCGAGCAACGCGGCCAATGCGTCGCGCAGCGTGCCGGTAGCGGGCACCGACGGCACGCCGTCGAGGCCACCGTCGGGCGCTGGTCGCAGAGCTGACGGGATCCTGGTCACACCGAGCAGCTTGATGCCGCGGTCGGCACCGACGAACTCGGCCACGAACTCGTTGGCCGGCGAGCCGAGCAGGGTTGCCGGCGGTATCGTACTGCTCCAGCCGCCCGCCTTCGGACAGCACCGCGATCCGGTCACCCAGCCGTACGGCCTCATCGAGGTCATGGGTGACGAAGACGATGGTCTTGCGGACTTCGGCCTGCAGCCGCAGGAACTCCTCCTGCAGCCGGGCCCGCACGATCGGATCGACCGCGGAGAACGGCTCGTCCATCAGCAGCACCACGGGTCCGCGGCGAGTGCCCGGGCCACGCCCACCCGCTGCCGCTGGCCGCCGGACAACTCATGCGGATAGCGCTGGCCGAATTCGCCCCGGGTCGAGGCCGACCAGCTCCAGCAGTTCCTCCACCCGGGCCTCGGTCCGGCTCCGCGGCCAGCCCAGCAGTCGCGGCACGGTGGCCACGTTGGCGCGCCACCGTCTGATGCGGGAAAAGGCCCACGTTCTGGATGACGTATCCGATGCGGCGGCGCAGTCGCACCGGGTCGACCTGGGTGACCTCCTCGTCACCGAGCAAGATCCGGCCGTCTGTGGGTTCGATCAGCCGGTTGACCATGCGCAGCACGGTCGACTTCCCGCAGCCGGACGGGCCGATCAGCACGACCAGCTCGCCGGCCGCCACCTCGAGGTTCAGTCGCGCAACCGCCACGGTGCCGCCGGCGTAGCGCTTACGAATGCCTCGAGCGGATCGATCGCAGCGCCGGTGGCGTGTCCCCAGGTCACGTCTCATCGGTGTGCCTCCGCCGAGTGGACGGACCGACCCGGGCAATCCCGTGGTTCTCCTGGGAGTACGTGCGGGAAAATTCGACACGCATCCGGCCGCGCTGCGCGAGCACACCTCGCTGACCGCCCGGGCCGTGGTGCTCGTGGCGCTGGTCGGCGTTCCGCTGGCCGTGCTCGCGTACTGGGTACCTGCGCTGGCCGGGCCCATTCTCAGCTTCACCGGGGTGCTCTACACGATCCCCTCGCTGGCGCTGTTCGCGTTGTCGGGTCCGCTGTTGGGCGTCGGGGCGGTCCACCGTGCTGACCGGGTGGTGCTGTACGCGTTGCTGGCCATCGTGCGCAACGCGCTGGCCGGCCTGCGCCAGGTGCCGGCCGATGTCCGGGAAGCGGCCGAGGCAATGGGCTACGGCCGCTACGGCCTACTGTTGCGGGTCGAGATGCCGCTGGCCCTGCCCAGCATCCTGACCGGCCTGCGATGGCGACCGTGTCCACGGTGGCGCTGGTCACGGTGTGCGTGGTGGTGGGCAAGGGCGGTTTCGGCGGGGTGATCCTGGTCGGCTTCAGAACAACTTGTACAAGCCACAGATCATGGCCGGTACGGTCGCTCTGCGTGCTCGTCGCGCTGGTACTGGACGCGATCCTGGCCGGCGTCGGCCGGCTGGTCACGCCGTGGGCACGCCGGAGGAGGGCCGCATGAACCCGATCCACGCGGCGTATGTCTGGCTCAACGACCCGCTGAACTGGACCAACCCGGACGGCATCATGGACCGTCTCGGTCGAGCACCTGAGCATTCCGGTGCGGCGGTCGCTGACTGGGCATGCCTGGTGGCCTGGCCGATCGGGCTCTGGCTCGGCCACACCGGCGGGGTGGCGGGCTGTCATCTGGCCCTGGCCAACCTGACCCTGGCGCATTCCCGACAGTGGCGCTGCTGACCATCTGCCGCTGCCTGCCTCGGGTTTCGGTTTCGGCCCGATGGTCGTGGCGCTCGCCGTTTTCGCGGTGCCGCCGTTGCTGGCCAACGCGTACCTGGGGTGCGGCAGGCCGACCCGGATGCCAGGGAGGCGGCCCGTGGCATGGGCATGTCGGCGGCGCAGATGCTCCGCAGGGTGGAGCTGCCACTGGCGGTGCCCTACCTGGCGACCGGATTCCGTACCGCGGCGGTGCAGGTGGTGGCCACCGCGGCCCTGGCCTCGTTCGTCAACGGCGGCGGGCTGGGAAGATCATCCGGGCCGGCTTCGGGCTTGACATCGCGACCGGCGGCGGGCAGATCATCGCCGGTGGCCTTGTCGTCGTCGTGCTGTGCCTGGGCCTGGACGGTCTGCTCGCGCTCGCGGAACGTTGGGTCACGCCGGGACACCTTCGTCGCCCGGTGAAGCCGACGAGTTCCACCGCCGATGCCCCGACTACCAGCCCGATCATGAATAGGACAGTGACGAAGGTCGCGAACAATACGATCTATTAATGATCGTCACCAGAGCTTAATCAGACAGTAATGCCGAGAGGCCGTATTCGAGTTGTCGACACCCGTCCGGCGAGGTTGAGTGGAAGGGCGGGTCGGCCCACCGGCTCGCCCGTCGGACACGCGGCCGGCCCGACGGTGTCGCGCCGGGACACGGAAGGCGGGCAGACGCTTGTTTGCGCGCACGAATCACTCTCTTTGACCATTTGGGCCGTCGGCGCTCTCTCCGCGGCCAGCCTCTCAGCGGCGTGCGGAGACGCCGGCTCCTCCGGCACCAAGGCACCGCCGAGCACCGCCGCCGCGGGCGCGGGGTGCGCCCCGGTCGCAAGCGACACGCTGGTCGCTGCTCACGGACGACAAGAACCTGCAGGACTCGGACAACATCATCTCGGCGGTCAACAAGAAGTCCTCCACCCCCGCGTTGGTCGCCGCGGTGGACAAGGTCAACGCCGCGCTGGACCAGCCGAAACTGATCGCGCTCAACCAGGCTGTGGACGTGGAGCGCAAGACCCCGCAGGTCGCGGCGCAGGAGTACGCCGACCGCGAACAACCTGACGGCCGGGCTGTCCGGCGGCGGGCGGCAAGGTCGTCGTCGGCGCGGCCGGTTTCGCCGAGAGTCAGGTCCTCGCGGAGCTGTACAAGATCGCGCTGGCCGCGGCAGGCTTCGACGCCAGCGTGCTGCAGAGTACGGCAACCGCGAGGTCTACGAGCCCGCCCTCGAGACGGGGCGAGATCACCGTATTCCCGGAGTACGCGGCCACCCTGGCCGAGTTCCTCAACACGAAGGCCAACGGCAAGGACGCCAAGACCGTATCCAGCGGCGACATCGACAAGACCGTCGACGCGCTGCGGCCCCTGGCCGACAAGTACGGGCTGGCGGTGGGCGCCCCGTCCAAGGCGTCCGGACCAGAACGCGTTCGCGGTCACCAAGTCGGTTCGCCGACAAGTACTCGCTCAAGACACTCTCCGACCTCGCCGCCAAGTGCAGCGGCGCGGCCAGCGTGCTCACCGGCCCGCCGGAGTGCCCGGACCGCTCCTTCTGCCAGCAGGGGCTGGAGACGACCTACGGCATCCAGTTCGGCTCGTTCTTCCAGGCCGACGCCGGCGGCCCGCAGTCGAAGACGGCGCTGAAGACCGGAAAGGCCACCCTGGGCCTGGTCTTCTCCTCGGACAGCTCGTTGACCGCAGCCTGAGTACCTCCGTCGCGGCCCGGTCCCTGGCAGGGGCCGGGCCGCGACGCGTGGCGGGCCTGGGTCCGCGAGGCCGCACGGTGGCGCCGGCACACCGGACGCCTGATCCCTCACCAGCAGGTCTGCCCAGTTAGGCTGCGATCACGTGGTCCACATCGTGGACTCACGTCCACCGAGTCCAAGGTGCCAAAGGAGGCAGCCGTGGAAACCGTCCGCTCGCCACGGGGCAGCACGCTGACCGCGCAGGGCTGGCCACAGGAGGCGGCTCTGCGCATGCTCATGAACAACCTCGACCCCGAGGTGGCGGAGCGCCCGCAGGACCTGGTGGTGTACGGCGGTACCGGCAAGGCTGCCCGCGACTGGCCGTCCTACCACGCGCTGGTGCGCACGTTGACCACGCTGCGCGACGACGAGACCATGCTGGTGCAATCCGGCCGGCCGGTGGGTGTCCTGCGCACCCACGAGTGGGCGCCGCGGGTGCTCCTGGCCAACTCCAACCTGGTCGGTGACTGGGCCACCTGGCCCGAATTCCGGCGACTGGAAGCCCTCGGCCTGACCATGTACGGGCAGATGACCGCCGGATCGTGGATCTACATCGGCACTCAGGGCATCCTGCAGGGCACCTACGAGACGTTCGCGGCCGTGGCCGCCAAGCGCTTCGGCGGGAGCCTGGCCGGCACCCTCACCCTCACCGGCGGCTGCGGTGGCATGGGCGGCGCGCAACCCCTCGCCGTCACCATGAACGGCGGCGCGTGCCTGGTGATCGACGTCGACCCCGCCCGCCTGCGCCGCCGGGTCGACCAGCGCTACCTGGACCTGGTCGCTTCCACTGTGGACGAAGCGGTCGAGCTGGCGCTGCGGGCCAAGGCAGACCGGCAGGCACTGTCGGTCGGGGTGGCCGGCAACGCCGCCACGCTGGTGCCTGAACTGCTGCGCCGCGGCGTTCCCATCGACATCGTCACGGACCAGACATCCGCCCACGACCCACTGTCCTACGTGCCCGAAGGTGTGGACCTCGCGGACGCGGCGCAGTACGCGGCCGTGAAGCCGGTCGAGTACACCGACCGGGCCCGCGCCTCGATGGCCAAGCACGTCGAGGCCATGGTCGGCTTCATGGACGCCGGCGCCGAGGTGTTCGACTACGGCAACTCGATCCGCGGCGAGGCGCTGCTGGGCGGGTACGAGCGGGCGTTCGCCTTCCCCGGATTCGTGCCCGCCTACATCCGCCCGCTGTTCTGCGAAGGCAAGGGGCCGTTTCGCTGGGCCGCGCTGTCCGGCGACCCGGCCGACATCGCCGCCACCGACCGGGCGATCCTGGATCTGTTCCCGCACAACGAACCCCTCGCGCGGTGGATCCGGATGGCCGGGGAGCGGGTGGCGTTTCAGGGCCTGCCCGCACGCATCTGCTGGCTCGGCTACGGCGAACGGGACGTGGCCGGCGCCCGGTTCAACGACATGGTGGCCCGGGGCGAGCTGTCCGCACCCATCGTGATCGGCCGGGATCATCTCGACACCGGTTCGGTGGCCTCGCCGTACCGGGAAACCGAGGCGATGCGTGACGGTTCCGACGCCATCGCCGACTGGCCGTTGCTGAACGCTCTGGTCAACACCGCGAGCGGGGCGACCTGGGTGTCCATTCACCACGGCGGCGGGGTCGGCATGGGACGATCGATCCACGCCGGGCAGGTGACGGTGGCCGACGGTACCGCACTGGCCGGACAGAAGATCGAACGGGTGCTCACCAACGATCCGGGCATGGGCGTGCTCCGCCATGTGGACGCGGGCTATGAACAGGCCGAGCAGGTGGCCGAGAAGCACGCCGTGCGCATCCCGATGCGGACGTCACCGGAGGCGACCAACGGGGCACCGTCGCCGGAGGCGACCAACGGGGCACCGTCGCCGGAGGCGACCAACGGGACGCCGTCATGACAGCGCAACGCTTCGGCGCCCTCTGGCGCTCGCTCACGCCGATCGGCCGCGACGAACGGACCGGTGGCTACCGCCGTTACGCGTGGTCCGATGAGGAACAGGCCTGTCGTGAATGGTTCGTGGAGGAGGCCCTCGACCGGAACCTGACCGTCGATGGCGACCGCAACGGCAACATGTGGGCCTGGTGGGGCGATCCGGCCGCCGGCCAGGCCGTGGTCACCGGCAGTCATTTCGACTCGGTGCCCGACGGTGGCGCCTTCGACGGTCCACTGGGGATCGTCTCGGCGCTGCTGTGCGTCGACCTCCTGCGGGAGCAGGGCTTCGAGCCGAGCCGCCCGATCGGCGTGGTCGCCTTCGCCGAGGAGGAAGGCGCCAGGTTCGGGGTGGCCTGCCTCGGCTCCCGGCTGCTCACCGGCACCTACTCGACGCGCAACGCCCGAGCCCTGGTCGATCGGGACGGCAACACCCTGGCCCGGGTCCTCGGTGACCGGGCCGCAGATCTCGGTGCCGAACCGCACCGCATCGCCCAGCTCGGCGCTTTCGTCGAGCTGCACATCGAACAGGGCCGGGCGCTGGTGGATCGCGACCAGCCGGTCGGGGTGGCGTCCGCGATCTGGCCGCACGGCCGGTGGCGGTTCGACTTCTCCGGCGAGGCCAACCACGCCGGCACCACCCGGATGGCGGACCGGCACGATCCTATGCTCACCTTCGCCTATACGGTGCTGGCCGCCAACAAGGAAGCCAGGCTGGCCGACGCGCACGCCACGATGGGCCGGGTGCAGGTTTCCCCCAACGCGACCAACGCGATCGCCGCCGAGGTGACCGCCTGGCTGGACGCGCGGGCGCCACAACAGCCCACATTGGACGAGCTGGTCACCGCGGTGACCCGCCGGGCCGAAGAACGTGCGGCGCGCGACGGCACGGCGGTGATGGTGACCGCGGAGTCGGTCTCGCCGGTGATCGAGTTCGGGCGCGAACTGCGCGACCGGATCGTGCACACCCTCGGCGGTGTGCCGGTGCTGCCCACCGCGGCCGGCCACGACGCCGGCGTCATCGCCGCTGCCGGCGTACCGACCGCAATGTTGTTCGTCCGCAACCCGACCGGCGTCTCGCACGCGCCGGCCGAGCACGCCTCTGATGTGGACTGCGCGGCCGGGGTCGAGGCGCTCGCCGCGGTCATCCGCGAACTGGCCGGTCCATGACCCGTTACTGGGCCGCCCAGGCATGGCTCGGCGGGCAGCACGCCCGCGACGGCGTGGTGGTCGAGGTGGCAGACGGACGCATTGCCAGCGTCCAGAGTGGAGTAACCGCGTCCAGCGACGCGGTACGGCTATCCGGACTCCTGCTACCGGGCCTGGCCAACGCGCACTCGCATGCCTTCCATCGCGCGTTGCGCGGGCGAACCCAGGCCGGCCGGGGCACGTTCTGGACCTGGCGGGAGCAGATGTACGCGGTTGCCGGACGGCTTGACCCGGACGGCTACCACGCCCTCGCCCGGGCGACGTTCGCGGAGATGGCCCTGGCCGGCGTGACCTGCGTCGGCGAATTCCACTACCTGCACCACGGGCCGGACGGTGTGCCGTACGAGGACCCGAACGAGATGGGTCACCGGCTGATCGCGGCGGCTGGCGAGGCCGGGATCCGCATCACCCTGCTGGACACCCTGTACCTTTCCTCCACAGTGGAGGGGGCCCCGCTGCAGGGCCCGCAGCGACGCTTCGGCGACGGCACCGTGTCCGGCTGGGCGCAGCGCGTCTCGCGGTTGCGTCCCGCGCCGCACGCCCGGGCCGGCGCGGCGATCCATTCGGTGCGGGCCGTGCCGGCATCCGCGCTGGCCGAGATGGCCGCGCTGGACCGCGACGGTCCGCTGCACGTACATCTTTCCGAGCAGCGGGGGGAGAACGAGGCGAGCCTCGCCGTCTATGGCCGTACGCCAACCGCGGTGCTGGCCGGGCACGGCCTGCTCAGCCCGCACCTCACGGCGGTGCACGCGACTCATCTGTCCACTGAGGACCGAATGCTGCTCGGCGCGCATGAGGTCAACGTATGTCTGTGTCCGACCACCGAACGCGACCTCGCCGACGGCATCGGCCCGGCCCGGGAACTCGCTGACGCCAGCAGCCCACTGTGCCTCGGTTCGGACAGTCACGCCGTGATCGACCTGATCGAGGAGGCCCGGGCGGTGGAGCTCGACCAACGGCTGCGCGACGAGCGGCGGGGTCATTTCGACGCGGGCGAGTTGCTGGACATGGCTACCGGCAACGGACATGCCGCGCTCGGCTGGCCCGACGCCGGAAGGATCGCACCCGGCGCGCGGGCGGACCTGGTCACGGTGCGCCTGGACACGGTGCGCACCGCCGGCCACGACCCGGCTCAGGCACCGGCGGCGGCGATCTTCGCGGCCAGCGGTGCGGACGTCAACGACGTCATCTGCGACGGTCGCCAGATCGTGCGAGATGGCCGGCACCTGCTCGTGCCGGACGTGGCCGAAGCACTGGCTGAGGCCGTCGAGGCGGTCTGGCGACCATGACGTTGTTGCTGCGCGGTATCGCGGAACTGGTCACCAATGATCCCTCGCTGGGCGATGGTTCGCCGCTGGGCAAGCTGAACGACGCGGCCCTGCTGGTCGCGGATGGCCGGGTCGCCTGGGTCGGGCCGGCGTCGACAGCCCCGGCCGCCGACCGGATGATGGACCTGCACGGGGCCGCGGTCATACCTGGCTTTGTGGACAGTCACGCCCATCTCGTCTTCGCCGGTGACCGGGCCGGCGAGTTCGCGGCCCGGATGAACGGTGAGCCCTACACCGGGGGCGGCATCCGCACCACGGTCGCGGCCACCCGGGCGGCCTCGGACGACGAACTCGACGCCACTGTGGACCGACTGGTGCGGGAGGCCCGCCGGCAGGGCACCACCACGATCGAGATCAAGAGCGGCTACGGCCTGGCCGTGGAGCAGGAACAGCGGTGCCTGCGCATCGCGGGCCAGCACACCACCGAGGTCACCTACCTGGGCGCGCATGTGGTGCCGCAGGAGTACGCCGGACGCGCCGACGACTATGTGACACTGGTCTGCGGTGACATGCTCACGGCGGCGGCCGGGTATGCCACGTGGATCGATGTGTTCTGCGAGCGCGGCGCCTTCGACGGTGACCAGTCCCGGGCCATATTGACCGCCGGAATGGCGGCCGGGCTACAGCCTCGCATCCACGCCAACCAGCTCAGCCAGGGCCCCGGCGTGCAACTCGCGGTGGAGCTGGATGCCGCCAGCGCCGACCACTGCACCCACCTGTCCGACGCTGACGTGACCGCGCTGGCCGGATCTCGTACGGTGGCCACCCTGTTGCCGGGCGCGGAGTTCTCCACCCGTTCGTCCTATCCGGACGCCCGGACCCTGATCGACGCCGGCGCGGTAGTGGCGCTGGCCACAGATTGCAACCCCGGCTCCTCCTACACGTCGTCGATGCCGTTCTGTGTGGCACTGGCGGTCCGGGAGATGCGGATGACGCCCGCCGAGGCACTGTGGTCAGCCACCGCGGGCGGGGCGCGTGCGTTGCGCCGGACCGACATCGGCCACCTGGGCGTCGGGGCAAGCGCCGACATCGCGATCCTCGACGCACCGTCCTTCACCCACCTGGCCTACCGGCCGGGTGTACCCCTGGTCCGCAGCGTCCTGCTCAAAGGAGAGCCGACATGGTCGCGGTGAACACCATCACCATCCATACCGCTGGCATGCCGGGGGCCGACGTCATCGACGTCGCCCGCGCCGCCGCCCAGATCACCCTCTCGCCCGAGGCGATCTCGGCGATGGCCACCAGTAGGTCCATCGTGGACGGTATCGAACGCGACGGACGCCCCGTGTACGGCGTATCCACCGGATTCGGTGCGCTGGCCGGCACCTTCGTCGCACCGCAGCGGCGGGCGGAACTGCAACACGCGCTCATCCGTTCGCACGCAGCCGGAATCGGCGCGCCGATGCCTCGCGAAGTGGTACGGGCCATGATGGTGCTGCGGGTACGCTCCCTGGCGATGGGGCGCTCCGGCGTACGGCCGGTGGTGGCGCAGGCACTGGTCGACCTGCTCAACCATGACATCACACCCTGGGTGCCGGAACATGGGTCATTGGGTGCGTCCGGTGATCTGGCACCGCTCGCGCACTGCGCGATGGTGCTCCTTGGCGAAGGATGGGTGCTGAGCAAGGACGGCGGCCGGATCGACTCGGGGCAGGCGCTGCGCTCGGCCGGACTTCGTCCGCTGGAGCTCAGCGCGAAGGAGGGTCTCGCGCTCATCAACGGTACCGACGGCATGCTCGGCATGCTGGTGCTGGCGCTGTCGGACGCGCGTCACCTGTTCACCATGGCGGACCTGACCGCCGCGCTGTCCATTGAGGCCATGCTCGGCTCGGATCGTCCGTTCCTGCCCGAGCTGCACACCATCCGACCACATCCCGGGCAGGCGATCTCGGCCGCGAACATCTACCGGCTGCTGCAAGGCTCCGCCATCATGGATTCCCATCGCGACGACCTCGAGCACGCGGTGCAGGACGCCTATTCACTGCGTTGCGCGCCGCAGGTCGCCGGAGCGGCCCGCGACACATGGGACTTCGCCGCCTTGGTCGCCGAGCGGGAACTGGTGTCCCTGGTAGACAATCCCGTGGTGCTGCCGGACGGCCGGGTGCTGTCGACCGGCAACTTCCACGGCGCCCCGCTGGGTTTCGCGGCCGACTACCTGGCCATCGCCGCGGCCGAGGTGGGCTCCATCTCCGAGCGTCGGGTCGACCGGCTGCTCGACGTCACCCGGTCGCGCGACCTGCCCGCCTTCCTCACCCCGGACCCTGGCGTCAACTCCGGCATGATGATCGCGCAGTACACGGCAGCCGGCATCGTGGCCGAGAATCGCCGGCTGGCCTCACCGGCTTCGGTGGACTCGGTGCCCACCTCCGGCATGCAGGAGGACCACGTCTCCATGGGCTGGGCGGCGACCCGCAAGCTGCGCACCGTGCTGGACAACTTGGCCAGCCTGCTGTCGGTGGAGCTGCTCTGCGCCGTACGCGGCCTGCAGCTGCGCGCCCCGCAGACCCCCTCCCCCGCCGGGCGCATCGCGGTCGCAGCCGTGGCCGAGGCCGCCGGCACGCCCGGGCCGGACGTGTTCCTGGCCCCGGTGCTCGAGGCAACCCGAGCTCTTGTCGTGGGCACCGACCTGCGCTGCCGGGTGGAACAGGAAGTGGGCACGCTGTCCTGACCTCACCGCCGCTCGGCTGTTCAGCCTCTCGGCGCCCCAGCGCCTCAGCGCATCAGCCGAGCTCGGTGGCGATGATGCTGGCCAGCGCACGCAATGCCTTGCCACGGTGGGAGATCGCGTCCTTCTCGGCCGGGGTCAGTTCGGCGCTGGTCCGGGTCTCGAAATCCGGCACGAAAATCGGGTCGTACCCGAAGCCTCCGGTGCCCCGCGGCTCACGGACAACCCGCCCACGCATCTCGCCGTCCACTGTGAACTCCCGCTGGTCGGGCAGCACCAGCACAGCCGAGCACACGAACGCCGCGCCCCGGTGAGAATCGTCCACATCGGAAATCTGGGCGAGTAGCAGGTCCAGGTTGGCCCGGTCGTCGCCGTGCCGGCCAGACCAGCGGGCGCTGAACACACCGGGCATGCCGCCCAGCGCGTCCACCGTGATGCCGGAGTCGTCCGCCACAGTGGGCAGACCGGTGTGCCTGACCCCTTCGCGCGCCTTCATGAGTGAATTGTCCACAAAGGTCAGTCCGGTCTCGGGCAGCTCCTCATACTGGTCCACATCAGACAATCCAACCAGCTCGACGGCCCCAGTTCCCAATGCGGTGTCCAGGATTCGCTGCAGCTCGACGAGCTTGCCGGCGTTGCGGGTGGCCAACAGCAACCGTTTGCTCATCGTCCTCATCCCTCGCCCAGGGCCGTGCGTTGCAGCGCGGCCAGTTCGGTGCAGCCGGCCACGCCAAGGTCCAGCAGTTCGTTGAGCTGGTCGCGGGAGAAGACACCGGCCTCACCGGTGCCCTGCACTTCCACGAAGTCGCCGGCTCCGGTGCACACGATGTTCATGTCCACCTCGGCCTTCACGTCCTCGGCGTAGCTCAGGTCGAGCCGGGCCTCGCCGTCGATGATGCCGACACTGACCGCGGCCACCGACCGGTGCACCGCCTGGCCTGGCTTGCCGGCCAGCATCTTGCGCTCGGCCATCCACCGCACGGCGTCGACCAGAGCGACGTAGGCACCGGTGATGGACGCGGTGCGGGTGCCTCCGTCGGCCTGCAGCACGTCGCAGTCCACCACGATCGAGTTCTCACCCAGTACCTTCAGGTCGATGCTGGCTCGCAGGCTTCGACCGATCAGCCGGGAGATCTCATGGGTACGGCCACCGATGCGTCCCTTCACCGACTCGCGGTCCGACCGGGTGTTGGTGGACCGCGGCAGCATCGCGTACTCGCAGGTCACCCAACCGAGCCCGGAGCCCTTGCGCCACCGGGGCACCCCCTCGGTCACGCTCGCGGTACACAACACTCGGGTGTTGCCGTACTCGATGAGCACCGACCCTTCGGCGTGCAGGCTCCACTGCCGCGCGATCGTGATCGGTCGGAGTTGGTCCGCGGCGCGTCCGTCGGGTCTGTGCCCGGCGGGGCTGTGTGCGTCGGGGCTGTGTCCATCGGGGCTGTGTCCAGGCATCCGTCCAGCCTATTGGGTGCGTCGCAGCCGGATCCGGCACACCCACCGACGACAATGGCGCGGGGAGGAACGCCATGAGCATGATCATGCAGTACATCCGCATCCGGGACACCGAGTTGGTCCGGCTGCGCAAGTTGCTGGCGCAGGATCCGGACCGGGCGTTCGACTATGCGGACGAACTGGCCGACGGCGCGGCCGACGACGTGCCCGCGGAGCGCAGCCGCAGCCTCGATACGGACAAGGCGTGGGACGGTTTGGCCTTCCTCATCCACCGGGTCGGCGAGCCGACTGTCTGCGTTGTGCACGGCGGGCAATCGTTGACCGAGGACCAGTGGGGCTACGAACCACCCCGATACCTGACCCCGGAGCAGGTCAGCCGGGCCGCGGCCGAACTCCTACCGTTCGACCGGCTGGCCGAGCACTTCGCACCGGAGGAGATGAACCAGGTCTACCCGCAGATCTGGCACTCCGAGGACGCGGTGGACTACCTGCGCGCCTGGTACGAACGACTTGTCACGTTCTTCCACCACGCCGCGGCCGAACGTGACGGCATGATCATTTTTCTGAGCTAGCCGCGGTCAGACCTCGTAGCGCGTGCCGGGACGGGCAACGTCAATCGGGCCGTCATAGGCCGCCACGGCCGCGTCCACGGCGCATGCCTCGCTGACCCAGGCCGAAACCAGGTGAGTCAGGACCAGCCGGGCCACGCCGGCCTTGGTCGCGATCTCGCCCGCGTCGCGTCCGGTCATGTGCAGGCCGGGCGGGTTGTCCGCGTCGGCGTCGTAGCTCGCCTCACAGAGGAAGAGGTCAGCGCCGTACGCCAGCCGGGTCAGCGCGTCGCACGGGGCTGTGTCCGCCGAGTACACGAACACCCTGCCGCCGTGTTCGACCCGCACGCCGTACGTCTCCACCGGATGGTTGACCCGGTCGACGGTGACCGCGAAGGGTCCGATGTCAAACGTGCCGGACTTGAGGTCGTGGAACATGTAGACGTCGTCGAGCGGGCCTTCGCCCACGCTTCCGTACGCGCCAGCCAGCCGTTGCGCGGCGCCAGGGGGTGCATACAACGGAAGCGCTGGATACGGCCCGTCCGGGGCGTACCGGCGCACCACCACATAGCTCGCGGCATCCAGCACGTGATCGGCGTGCAGGTGGCTGAGCAGGATGGCGTCGACCGACGTCAGCGACTCGTAGCGCTGCAGCCCGGATAGGGCACCGGTGCCGAAGTCCAGCAGGAGCCGGAAGCCGTCGGCTTCCAACAGGTAGGCGGAGCAGGGGGATTCGGGCCCCGGAAAGCTGCCCGCACACCCCAGCACGGTCAACCTCATGTCCGGATTCTCCCCACCGCCCCTGCGGAGGACCCGGACAGGCCGATGTCCCTGACAGCCCGCGCTGCGACGGCCCACGCCACGATCAGGCGACCGGAGTCGACAATGGCTATGGGCGCGTCCATCACGCTGCGGAGCCTACGCTGACGGGCGCGCAGACAAAGACCAGTCGAGCGGAAGTTGTCGTCAAGGTGACAGGCTGCGAAGGGTGCTGGATAACGCAAATTCGTCCCAAAGAGGGGACACGATGACGCTGCGTTACCGCCACCGTTGCGTGACGCGCAAACCCTGCCTAAAGTCTGCCATCGACGGCCTGTCCGACTTATTGGAGGCAGGCGAGAGGAGACAACGTGGTTGCCGAGACCAACACCACAGTGACCGATCGCGAGGCCAGCACCCGGACCGTAACGGTTCCCGCACCGACGCGGCGTGGCACCGGACCGATGAGCTGGACGTCGAGCCTGGCTCCGGCCGAATCGACGGCGGGGGCGCAATCGCGGCCCGAGCCACGGTTGCGGCAACTCATGGGGGTATGTGGCTGGGCCGCCGTACTTGGTGGCGTCGGCCTGATCATCGGCATTCGTGCCCTGTTCGGGGTGCTCGGTGGCAGCGCGCCGGGCTGGTTCGAGCCGAGCATCGCCACCGTCGGCCTCATCGGCATCGGCCTCACCGTGGGCGCGTTCCTCACCGTCCAGCGTCGGCGCACCCCGTGGGCGTTGCTCGGCGCGTCCAGCATCGTCCTGATCGTCGGGATGGTGCTCACCACCCAGGCCTTGTAGCTCAACCGGTCGCCAAGCCGGATTGGCGACCCGGCGCCCAACCGCCGCGTCGCCAATCCTTGATGCTGTGGCCTAAGCCCAGAGTTGACCTTCGAGGGCATCCTCGGCATCGTTCAACGTGCCGCTGTACGCACCCGTGGACAGGTACTTCCAGCCACCATCGGCCACGATGAACGCGACGTCGGCCCGGCGACCTGCCTTGACCGCCTCGTGCGCGATCGCCAGGGCGGCGTGCAGTATCGCGCCGGTGGAGAACCCTACGAACAGGCCCTCCACCTCCATCAGTTGCCGGGTACGTAGGACCGCGTCGCGCGTGCTGACCGAGAACCGCCGGCTGAGCACGGTGGCGTCGTACAGTTCCGGCACGTAACCCTCGTCGATGTTGCGCAGCCCGTACACGATCTCGCCGTAGCGGGGCTCGGCGGCGACGACCTCGATCCCGTCCACCTTCTCGCGCAGGTAACGCCCGACGCCCATCAGCGTGCCGGTGGTGCCGAGGCCGGCCACAAAATGCGTGATCGACGGCAGATCGTGCAGGAGTTCGGGCCCGGTGGACTCGTAGTGCGCCCGGGCGTTGCCCGCATTGGCGTACTGGTTGAGCATCACCCAGTCAGGGTGCTCGGTGGCTATCTGGCGGGCCATCATCACGGCCGCGTTCGAACCACCGGCGGCCGGCGAGAAGATGATCTCCGCGCCGTACATCCGCAGCAGTTGTACCCGCTCCGACGACACGTTCTCCGGCATGACGCAGACCAGCCGGTATCCCCGCAGCTTGGCCACCATGGCCAGGGCGATGCCGGTGTTTCCGCTGGTGGGTTCCAGGATGGTGTCGCCCGCCCGCAGGTGCCCGGCCGCCTCGGCCGCCCGGATCATCCACACCGCCGGCCGGTCCTTGATCGATCCGGTCGGGTTGCGGTCCTCGA
The DNA here is from genome assembly GCA_963742855.1 of uncultured Actinomycetota bacterium. Taxonomy (GTDB): domain Bacteria; phylum Actinomycetota; class Actinomycetes; order Mycobacteriales; family Micromonosporaceae; genus CAVUNP01. The sequence goes on from CAVUNP010000046.1 coordinate 304,805, forward strand.
GTTTCGCCCACAGGCGTACCTGCGCCGACGGGGAGAGCCGGGGCAGTCCGATCAATGGGGTATTGCCGGTAGCGTCGAGCAGGCTCTCGTATCTGGCCATCAGACCGAGCCACCGGCCACGGCCGGCAGGATCGTCACCGTGTCGCCACTGTTGAGCTTGGCGTCCAAGGCGCCCAGGAACCGCACGTCCTCGTCGTTGACATACACGTTGACGAAGCGATGCAGCGCACCCTCGTCGGTGATCAGCCGGCCGCGCAGGCCGGGGAACTTGCTGTCCAGGTCGACGAGCAGTTCGGCGATGTTCTCGCCGTCGGCCTGCACCGCCTTCTGACCATCGGTGTACGAACGCAGGATGGTCGGGACGCGAACTTCAATAGCCATGGGTGGTCGACTCCTTGATTCAGACTGAGGCTGACGGTTGTGATGGGCGCGGGATCAAGCCCGACACTCGTAGTCAACCGCCGCGGGGCTCTGCCCGAACATGTACGACTGGACCGCCACGCTGTCGATGCTCGCATTGATCAGTTGGACGGGTTCCTCGGTCACGACACCGTCCACGATGCGATACGACCGGACCTCGGTGACCTGCGGATCGCGGGTCGACACCAACAGGTAGTGGGCCTGCGGCCAGCCCGCGTAGCTCACGTCGCTGCGGGACGGGTAGGCCTCGGTCGCGGTGTGCGAGTGGTAGATCACCACCGGCTCCTCGTCCCGGTCGTCCGCCTCGCTCCACGCCTTCAGGTACTCCTGCGAGTCGAACTCGTAAAAGGTCATCGACCGGGCCGCGTTGAGCATCGGTACCAGCCGGGTGGGCTGGTCGCTCCCGATCGGGCCGACCACCATCCCGCATGCCTCGTCCGGATGGTCGCGTCGCGCATGCGCGACGATCTCCTCGAGGATGGCGGCATCGAGCTTCAGCACGCCTTCCAGAGTAGCCGCCGCACGATGGGGCGAAGATGGGTGTTCGCCCTGCGTGAGCCACGCCGGGACACGCTTCGCAATCCGCGCACAAACAGTCTTCGGGTCATAATTGCCGCAGGTGCACTGCCCCTCCGGGGCCCACCCGGGGCCCACCCGGGGCAGTCGCACTGCCCAGGACACGCCGCCCGCGACGGACGGCCGGACACCCAACTCGCGCTCGCGCTATAGGATCCGGACCTCTAGGACCGCGCCCACGTCGCACCGCGACACGTCCATCCGGAGTCGTCAACATGCAGGTCGCCACCGGCCCAACCGCCGTCCGAAGCCTAGGACGGCTGGCCGGGTTCGCCGTTGCCGCAGTCGTCGCCGCGGGCGCAGCCATTGTGCCCGCCGGCCCTGCTGTGGCAAAGCCCACACTCACGCCGGAACAGAAGGCGGCCGCGATCGTCCTGCCGGCGGTGGTCTATCTCGAGGTCAACTGGGAGGGCTGGGTCCGCGACCGGGTCACCGGCAGCCTGCTCGACTCCCGCAGTGTGACCGTGGCCGCCCGGTGCAGCGGCTTCGCGGTGAGCAACGACGGCTTCATCGTGACCGCCGCGCACTGCCTGGATCCCGGCGTCGATGGCGTGGCCCCCGAGTTCTTCCGGCAGATCGCCCAGCGCCGTGTCGAGGCGGGCCTGATCAGCGCCAGTGATCAGGCGGCCGCGATCGCCTCCATGACCAGCACCGCCCAGATCACCGGCGGGGCCACCGGCGAGCCACCGGTGCGGGCCGTATACGCCCAGCGCGGGGTGGCCAAGGCCGGGCTCACCTCGGGCGATGCTCTCCCCGCCCAGGTGGTGAGCTTCCAGCCGAGCGCCGAAGGCGACATCGGACTCGTAAAGATCGAGAAATCGAACCAGCCGATCGTCACGCTGGCGGACTCGTCGAAACTCAGCGTGGGTACGGACGTGCTGGCCATCGGATATCCGGCCGCCACCAACCAGAGCGACAACAGTCTGGAGCCGTCGAACGGTTACGGCAAGATCAGCGCCGACCGCACGGTCGGCACGGTCCCGCTCTACCAGACCAGCGTGGCCACCACCGAATCGATGAGCGGCGGCCCGGTCGCCGATCTCAACGGGGACATCGTCGGGCTGGTGAGTGCGGGCCCGGCCACCGACGCGACGTCGTACAACTTCCTCGCCGCCTCCTCCGTCATCGCGAAAGCGCTGGTCAAGGCGGGCGTGAAAAACGACCTCGGAAAGGTGGACAAGGACTACCGGGCCGGCCTCGCCGCCTACTACGACGGCCGGTACACCGCGGCCATCGAAGCGTTCGACCAGGTGCTCGCGACCGTGCCGTCCCAAGCCCAGGCGCAGCAGTTCCGCCTGGAAGCGGTCAACCGCCGCAACACCGAAGGCGACCCGGTCACGCCCGACAGCGGAGAGATCGTCACGAGGTACCGCTCTCCCGCGATCCTCATAGCGGCCATAGTGGTCCTGCTGGCCGGTCTCATCCTCGGCGGCCGCTGGCGGGCCCGCTCCCACCCGACCCCGCCCGCGGCCCAACCATCGCGCGTCTACTGCACCAACTGCAGCACCGCCGCCCCGCCCGGCGCCACCCACTGCGACACCTGCCACAAGGAGTTCACCGAGGCCTAGCCGAGATCTTGGAACGGATGGTCCGGTTATCCGGAGCATCCGTTCCAAGATCGGTCAGCTGGTCTCGCCGACTACGCTGAAGGATCGGAGGCGGTCCACCGCGAGCAGGGTGGCGCCGGCGGCGATCGCGAAGGCCATTCCGGCGGCCACCGGGAAGGACACGGTGGTGTTGAGCAACATGCTGGAGTTTGCGACCCGATTGGCGACCGCGATCTCGTAGTGCTGGATCGACAGCACCTGGGTGCCGTCCAACCTGCTCGCCAGCATGTACTCCCACACCAGTACGTAGATCAGACCGATCAACACCGGACGCCGGGTGAGCAGGCTGAGCATGATGAACAGGCAACTGTAGACAATCGAGCCGACCAGCGTGCCCAGCAGGAGCCCAACGGCCAGGTCGGTGGAACCACCCACCAGCCCCACCACGAACATGGGGACCGCGGTGGTCACGAAGGTCACCACGATGGCAACCGCCAGTTTCGACAGCACGATCTGGCGGCGTGGCAGCGGCTTGGCCAGAATGTGCGCCAGCGTGCCGTCGTCGATCTCGGACCCCAGCACCCCGGTGCCGACGATCAGCGCGACCACGGGAACCACCAGGCCGAGACCAAGTTCGACGATCACCGGACGGCCCCAGTCGGCCAAGGTCGCACCGAACGCATTCGCCAGGCTCGCCAACCCGATGACCAGGATCGGCAGCGGCAGGAGCAGGAGGAAGCGACGCCGGCCGAACAGGGCTCTGGCGGTGATACGGGCGATGGTGACGTTCACGACAACAACTCTCCACTCACGACAGTCTCAAAGCGCACGAACAGTCTCAGGGCGCAACACAGTCACGGCGATCACGCACGCAATCAGGTAGGAGAAGACGCTTTCCAGCGACTCGTCGGCCGGCACCAGGCGCGACACCCGGATCCGCTGGGACAGCGCGATCTTGGGCAGCACCCTGGTGAAGGTGCCGTAGTCGCGGGCGCGCACGGTCAACGCGTTCGTCGCGTCGATCTCGACCCCCGACACGGACTCCTCGCCCATCAGCGCCACGGCGAGTTGCCGATTGTCGCTGGACTCGATGGTGAACACGTGCGGCCGATGTGTCATCAACCGCCGGATGGTCCGGAAGTCGCCCGACGCGGCCAGCCGGCCGGCCACAATGACCTGCACCGTTCCGGAGACCTGCTCCACTTCTTCGAGGATGTGCGAACTGAACAGTACTGTTCGCCCCTGCTCGCCCATCCGATGCAGCAGTTCCATCATGTGCATCCGCTGGCGCGGATCCATGCCGTTGAACGGTTCGTCCAGCAGCAGCACGGTCGGGTCGTGTACGAGGGCCGCGGCCACCCGCGTGCGCTGGCGCATGCCTTTGGAGTAGGTGTCCATCCGGCGGTCCTGGGCATCGGCCATCTCCACCAGCGCGATCGCCCGGCGGGCGGCGGCTTCGGGGTCGGCCAGCTTGTGTAGCTTCGCACTGGCCAGCACGAACTCCCAGCCGCTGAGAAACCCGTGCACCGCCTCGCGTTCGCTGACGATCCCGAGTCCTGAGTAGACAGATGGGTTGCGCCACGCGGACACGCCGTTGACCGTGACGGTGCCCTTGGACGGGGCGAGGAAACCGGCCATCATGTGCAGCACCGTGGTCTTGCCCGCGCCGTTGGGCCCGAGCAGGCCCGTCACGCCGGAGCGCAGCGTCATGCTGATGTCGTTGACCGCGACCACGTTGCCGTACCACTTGGACACGTTCACGAGATCCACAGTGGACGAATTCGGTTCCGGGCTGGCCGGCTGGGCGCCGATGTGCCCATCTGCCGCAGGCGCAGCTACCGCGGGCGCGGCCACTGCATCAACGGCGCCTGCATCAACGGCGACTGGGTGGTTGGTTACGTCACTCATCGAGCTACCTTCCGATACCGCACCAGGAGCAGAAGCACAGAGACGACGATCAAGGCGAGCACGACCAACCCGTACAGCGGGCCGTAAGGGCCGGGAACAGGGCTCGGTTCGAACAGCCATTGCCCGACCCCGTCAGCCAGCGGCATCGGACTCACCAGGCCGGCGACCTGCGACAAGGTCAACGAACTGCCGGTGAGCTCGCCACCATCGGCCCTGCTGTAGGCCAAGCCCATCATCACGCCATACACCGGCAAGGTGACAAAGAACGTCGCCACGATCATCGCGGCCGCCACCGCACGCCGGCCGGCAAGCGACGCGATCAGCAACCCCATCGCACCAAAGAGCACGGCGAAGACGGCTGACTGCACCAACCCCTGGCCGAAGTCGAGGCTCTCGTTCCAGATCGCGGAGCCGCCCTTCACCGTGAACACACCGCCGATGTACATCAGCAACTGCGGTCCGGCAAGCAGGAGGAAGAGCGCGGAGATCAAGGCGGCCAGCTTGGCCACCGCGTAGTCCGACCGGGTCAGCGGCCGGGAGAAGTACAGGGGTAGGACGCCACCGCGTAGGTCGCGGGACACCAGTTCCGGCGCCACCACGGCGCAGAACAGGATGATGAACGGGAACACGGCAAACGGAAACGCCCGGTACGTGGTCAACATCGGGCCACCCTGCGACCGGACGGCGACGATCACCACGGCCCACAGGAACACCAGGCCCGCCACGGTCCACGGGAAGATCATCGCCTTGCCGGAGCGCCCCAGCCCGAAGGCTGTCCGCACCCCGTGCGCGTAGAGCGACTGGCGGGCATAGCCACGTCCGAGCCTCGGCCCCTGGTAGCGCTGGTAGCCGATGTCGTGGATGACCCCCTTGGCCTCAACCGACATGACTAACCTCCGTAGTTGCGCGTCCGGCGACGTCGCTGGACTGCGACGTTTCGGTAGTGGTGGTGGCGAACAGTTCGGCCACCCGGTGTCGGCGTTGGTCCAACGAATGCAGCGGCAGGTCCAACTCGGCCACGGCGCCCAGAATGACGTCGTAGGTCTCGTCGTTGGCAAGGACGACCTGCAGTTGCGCGTCCTTGCGCTGCACGGACAGGCCGAGTTCGCCCAGCCGCACGACCAACTCGTCGGTGCCCTCCGCGACTTCCACCACCAGCAACTCGATGGACTCGGTCATGGCGGAGATGCGGTCCGCCCGCAGCAACCGGCCACCGTCGATGGCGATCAGCGAGTCGCAGATCCGCTCGACCTCACCGAGCAGGTGCGAGCAGACGACCACCGAAATGCCGAACTCGGTGCCGATGCGGTGGATCAGTCCCAGCATGGCGTCGCGGCCGGCCGGGTCGAGTCCGTTGGTGGGCTCGTCGAGCAGGAGAAGGTCGGGGTCGTGGGCGAGCGCCTGGGCCAACTTGACCCGCTGTTTCATCCCGGTCGAGTAGCCGCCGATCTGGCGGTAGCGCTCCTCGTACAGTCCGACATGGCGCAGGGCCTCGGAGGCCCGTTCCCGGGCCGCGGTTCTGGGGAGCCCGCTGACGCGGGCCATGTGGGTGACGAATTCGGCAGCCGCCACGTCCGGCGGCAGGCTGTCGTGCTCGGGCATGTAGCCGACTCGGGCCCGGATCTGCTCAGCCTGTGTGCCGGGATCCAGACCGAGCACCCGTACGGTGCCTGAGGTCGGCGGCAGCAGACCCAACAGGATCTTGATCAAGGTTGACTTTCCGGCACCGTTCGCGCCGACGAGTCCGATAATCCCGGGTTCCACGCCGACCGTCAGCTCCGACAGCGCGGTCACACCGTTGGCGTACCGCTTGGTGAGCGTTTCAGTGGCAATCATGGTCACGGACCCAACCTAGAGGGTCGACGCCCGCCCAGGGATCCGGCGAGCCCCTGTCCTGACCCCGAAACACCCCTGAGATGCCGATAAGGGGACCCAGGGTTTACCCGACGAGCGCGCTCACCAACGATTCCTGAAGAAAACTCAGGTACGCGTATACGGACAACTGGCCCACCCGGGGCGAGGTGGGATCCCGCAGGACGGCCTCGTCCAGCTCCTCCTCGATGTCGGTGTCATCGATAACGCCGAGCCGGGTACCCAAGGTCAACCGGATATCGGTGAGCGCTCGAAGCCACCGGTCGGCCGCCTCCTCGTCGAGGTGCACCTCCCCGCCGGCCTCGAGCAGGTCGCTCAGCACGGCCTTGGCCTGGTCCAGCTTGGCCTGCTTGAGATCGTCCTCGGTGAATCGCCGGAATTCGGCGGCCTCGATCGGGTCCTCCGGATAGACATCCGGGAAGAGCCTTTCCACGGCTGGGTCGTCGGGGTCCGGCCGGTTGGACAGCAAGGCCGCCAGCTCAGCCACACACTGGCGCAGGACCTGCGCCTCCTGCCGGCTGAACTCGGCCACACAGACCGCGCCGGAGCGGCGGAACATCGTCACGGCTGGTCGACCGTCGCCCACAGGCCGTAACCATGCAGGCGGCTCGCGTCATACTCCATCCGCTCCCGCGGCCCGCTGGACACGATGGCCCGACCATCGTGGTGCACGCCCAGCATGAGTTGTTCGGCCTTCTCCTTGCTGTAGCCGAAAAGCTTCTGGAACACCCAGGTCACATAGGACATCAGATTCACCGGGTCGTTCCACACAACGGTTACCCAGGCCCGATCAACCTCGGGCACCTCATCGACGTCCGGCATCTCCACCGGGACGGTCTGCGGCGCAGCCATCCCACCATCGTGCCACTGCCACCGCCGCCTGCCGAACCCACGCCCCATTCTCGTCCGGCGACGTCTGCCTAACGGGCGCCGGAAGCGAAATCCGGCAGCTGTCGGGAGCCGCCGTCGGCGAAGCCCCCAGCCGCAAGACGGTCGGCAACCTCGGCCGCAGACGGGCGGGCGGCGGCTGGGGCAAGACACTCGCGGACCAGGTCACGCAGCGGGGCCGGCAGGCTCGCCGACGGCACCGGCGGCGTGGAGACCACGTGACGCAGTGCCGCCAGGCCGTCGCCAGCCGGCAGTTCGCCGTACCCGCCGGCGCCGGTGGCCACCCAATGCACCAGCAAGCCCAGCGACCAGACATCGTGGGCCGGCTTCGGCGGGTCTCCCCGCAGCAGTTCCGGGTCGGAGTATTCGACCCCGGTGCTCGGACCTCCTGCGGTGAGCGTCACGCCCGGTGTGAACAGTGGGGCCAGGCCCGGGTCGGCCAACCGACCGACACCCCCCTCGATCAGCACGTTGCTGGGCTTGACCGCGGTGTGCACGAGCCGGGCCGCGTGCATGTCGGCCAATCCGCGCGCCGCGTCCGCGACCGCGGCCAGCGCGGCGGAGCGCTCCAACGGCTCGGCCGGTCCGGCCAGCGTGCCGCCGGGCAGATACCGCATCGAGTAGTAGAAGATCCCGTCGTGCTGGCCGGCATCGTAGATCTCGACCAGGTACGGCGAGGTGAGCGCGGCGACCGCCTTCAGTTCCCGGGTGGCCCGGCGGAACGTGTCCGCTGTGGACTCGCCGTAGAGCACCTTGACGGCCACCGACTCCACCTCGACCGGCAACCGTTGCGGACGCCGGGCGAGGAAGCATTGGCCGTGCTCGCCCGAACCGAGCGGCCGAACGAATTCATAGTCGGCAATACTGCGCATCGGATTCTCCAGCCTCACGAACTGCGGTAGGACTCGTAGCGCAACCACCGCCGGCCGATGGTGATCTGGGCACCGGGATGGATCACCATCGGCCGGTTCGGCGCCAGCTGATGGCGTTGCGGATCGCCGGCGAGATCGACCGTCGTACCGTTGGCCGATCCGAGGTCCACCACCGTGACATCCCAGCCGACCAGCACCAACCGCAGATGCCGCCGGGACACCACGCCCTCGACGTCAGTGATCCTCAGTGGACGGACGGTGCCGGCGATGACCTCGGGGTCGGCCTGCGGTTCCCGACCGACCACATAGTCCACATCGAGGCCCACCGCCGTACCGTCGTCGAGCACCAGCAGGCCCAGCGGAGGGCGCGGTCGCTCTCGCATCACCAGCGTCTGCTGGTCCATCGGGATGCCACAGACGATGCACGCGGCCATGGTCGGATTGGTGAAGTGGCCGGTCGTACACAGCACGCCGAGCACGGCCGGTCGCATGTCGACCGTTGACGCCTCATCCATCGCAGGCCCGCCGGCGTTGTCGATGCCGGGAATCATCAGCAAGGCCACGAACGGTGCCGCCGGATCAGGCTGACGCAGCAGTGACTCGTCCACCTCGACGTCAGCCGGTACGGGTATGGGCCCAGCCGCCAGTGACCTACCCGGTACGGGCGCTGGCGGGGTCCTGGAAGGCGTCCACTGCGGCGGGCGGACGGCGCCGCTTCCGGCACCGCCGTGGGCACCTCCGCGGGCAGTGCCGTGGGCACCGCCTGGGCCGGGACCACTGGCGCGGCCACGGGTGCCGGCGCCTCAACCGGTGCCGGGACGACCACCGGTGCCGGCGCATCAACCGGCGCGGGCTGCGACGTTGCCTGCGACACCGGCCATCCACGGTGGACGATTCGGCCGGATGGGTCCACAGCAGGCCGCCCGCCACCACCACTCCGGAGTCCAGATGTGAACGCGGGTCGGGCTCGCCGGCGCCGGGCAGGCGCAGCCGGATGAGCGTGACCGGTCCGGTGATCAGGCGGTTGACCGACGTGATGGCGTCGGCGCCGGCGAGCGACACGTCGCCGTCCTCGCCGACCAGGTCGGCCGTCGCTGCTCCGTGCACCAGTACGGCCAACCGGCCATCCCTGGTGGGACCGGTGAGCGCGCAGGCGGGGAAACGTCCGTGGACATCCTCGGCCAGCAGCGCCGCCACTCGGCGTACGAGCAGACCGCCGTCGTCACCGGCGGCAGCTACTTGCGCGACCAGACCGAGCAGTTCGTCGACCTCCTGCCCGCCGTCGGCGCACACGAGCAACAGGTCGCCGGCCCGAACGGCCAGACCCGCACCGGGCAGCGGCCGTACCACGGCAGGCCGCGCCGCGCGACTGGCGGTGGCAATCGTCATGCGGGTAGTCCCTCCCAGTCGTAGCGCCCGGTTGCTGAAGGGTACGCGCATGTGTCACTCCGCCAGGGCCCTGACCTGGACTCAGACAGTCGGGAACTGGATGCTGGTGAGATTCAGACAAGCAACAGATCGTGGTCGAGGCCGTCCACGATCAGGTCCGACGTGGCCTGGCCGAGGTAGGTGAACTGGCGGGACAGTTCCCGCTCCAGTTCCCGGGACAACGACTCCAGGGCCCGGCACACCCAGACCGACTCCCGACTCACCTGGTCCACGCCGGTCGATGCGGGCGAGCGTAGCATCGGCAGGCAGTTGCTGGTGAGGCCGATCCACAGTGGCGGCAGCACGCCCCCGGCCGAGGTTAGGTCGCCGATATCCAGAGCCTCCCGAGCGGTGGCCACCACGGCGGCGGCAGTGCCGGTGACCCGTAGCGCCCGGACACAGGTGGTGTTCGCACAGCACCGCTCGGCCACGTCGCGTTGCAACACCACGGCGACCCGTTCGAGTGCGCCGGCATCCGGTGGGGACAGCAGCACCGTCCGCAGCACTCCGTCGAGGGCGGTCTCGACCGCGCGGCGCACCTGCGCCGCAACTGTGCGGGACAGGCTGGCCAGCCGCCGGTCGAGTTGCTCCACCCTCAGCCGCCCGTTCCCGGCGAGGGTACGTAGTTGGCCCAGTTCCCTCTCGGCACAGGCGAGCGCGGCGCCATGCGCCCGCTCGACCTCCACCCGCAGCACGTCCCGCCAGCCGGTGTCAGCCGCACCCGGCGCCACCCGGATCGCCGGTGCCCGCCTGGGCGCCGGTCGCCGGCGGTCCCGGGACCAGGCCAGCACGCTGTCGCGAAGTTCGAGCATGCTGGTGCCCGACCTGGTTACCGGATGCCACGCCCGCAGGGCGAGCTCGGGCAGTTGGCGCGCGAGCGTGTTCTGGTTGCGCAACACAACGTCTGCCCAGGTCCCGTGCTCGTTGGCGTGGGTGACCGCAAGGAACACGCCCTTGCCCAGCTCGCTGGCCTGGCGCAGCAGGTCGATCTCGGCCGGTTGGAACGGGCCCCGCCCGTCGCTGACCAGGATCACACTTTCGCACTGCCGCACCAGGTCAGCGACAAGGTGCGCGTGTGGGCCGCGATCGGCTGGCACCGCCCGTACGCCGACCAGGGTGACCCGATCGAGCAGCGAATCCGGCAGGGACAGCTCGACCCGGCGAAGCGGTCGCGGCGGGCCGGTACCCGCGTCGGTCAGGCAATGAAACGAGGCGCTCGTCGGCGCGGAGCCGCGCAGAACAACATAGGTGCTCCGTGGCGGATAGGGCAATCGACGACGTCCCGGGAGCAGAGCGCTCAATACGTCATGAACAGCCCCAGCACGCGCACCCGCCACCAGAACCATCGCTTCCTCGCCGGGAACGAACACGGCACCACGCTACGTGTCCGGTCGGTCACCGGAACAGTGACGAGACTGCTCAATCTGGCTTTCGGTGAATACTTAAACCAATCACTGGACGCGAATGCGGCACAGAGTCAACATGTTCTATACGCTGCGTAGGTGACGTCCTGGCGCTTCGTCGGGCGAGCCGACGAGCTGAACCTCTTGGCCGAGTCCGCGGCTGGTACGACTGGTCGCGGACTGATCGTGTCCGGTCCGGCCGGCATCGGCAAGAGCCGCCTGCTGCGGGAAGTCGTGTCCGCCCTGGACACCGAACGGCTGGCGGTCTGGACCGCCTCAGCCAACACAGCCACCAGCGGGCTGCCTCTCGGCAGCTTCGCGCACACCCTGCCCGTCGATCAGCCACCCGGCCTGTCCCCCGCCGGCCTGCTGCGGTGGGCGGTGAACGCGGTGCACCAGCAGGCCGCCGGCCGGTCCATCGTGCTCGCGGTCGACGACATCCACCTGGTCGACCCGCTGTCGGCGGCGCTGATCTCCCTGATCGCACGATCGCTGCGGGGCAGGGTACTGGCCACCCAGCGCTCCGGCGAACACCCGAATGACTCGGTTGCCACGCTTTGGAAGGACGAGCTGGTCGATCGGGTGGACCTCGCGCCGTTCTCCCCGGACGAAACCGCGCAGCTGCTGCGGGCAGTGTTGAGCGGCGACGTGGACGAGGCGTCGAGCGTCCGGTTGCACAGCCTCTCCCAAGGAAACGCGCTGCTGCTGCGGGAACTCGTGCTGGCCGCACAGGCGGCCGGGGACTTCAGCCAGGCGTACGGGCTGTGGCGCTGGTCCGGCCGGCCTGAGCTAGCCACCAGCCTGATCGAGCTCATCGACGAGCGGATCGGCCAACTCGACGACACCGTGCGCATGGTGGTCGAAGCGGTGGCTCTGGCCGAGCCGATCGGGGTCGAGGAGGTCATCGCGGCCACCGGCCAGCAGGCGGTTGAACTCGCCGAGGATCGCGGGCTCATCCGGATCGACACCGATGATCGCCGCCGGATGGTCCGGCTGGGTCATCCCCTCTACGGCGAGGTGGTGCGGGGCCGTTGCGGCGTGATCCGGTCGAGGCGCCTGCTGGCCCGGTTGGCCGACATCGTGGAGGGCCGTAGCGCCCGAAGGCGCGACGATCTGCTGCGGGTGGCCGTCTGGCGGCTGGAGTCAGACACCGCCCGCGATCCCGACCAGTTGCTCAACGCCGGCCGCCTGGCCTACGCGAACTTCGACGTCCCGCTGGCGGCCCGCCTCGTCAAGGCCGCCCGCAGCAACGGCGCCGGCTTCGAGGCGGCCGAACTGCTGGCCAACATCCTGATGTTCGCCGACCGGCCGACCGAGGCCCTCGAGGTGCTCGACGGCGTGCGCCACGAGCTCAACACCGGCATGCGTACGGCCAAATGGCACGCCGCCCGTTCCCTCGCCTCCTTCTGGGGTCTGTCCAATGAGGACGCCACTGGAGAGCTCGCGGCGGCGACCGGCGGGCTGCGCGACCCGGCCGCCCGTGCCTGGGTTAACTGTTACGTGGCCGTCCAGCGGCTGCACCTACTGGATTGCGCCGGCGCTTCGCGGGCGGCCCGAGCCGTGCTGGACCGGCCAGCCGCCGGACCCAGCCCACGGGCACTGGCTCTCAGCACGCTCGCGCACCTGCACGCGTTGCGCGGCAAGACGACCCAGGCGGTGCGGCTGTGCACCCAGGTCGACAACAGCGCGAGCACCTGGCGGCTGGAGATGCCGCACATCCAGTTGGCCCTCGAACTGGCCCGGGGTACCGCACTCATCATCGCCGGCGACGTGACCGGCGTGGACACCATCGCCGCCGGCGAGTTCGCCGACACCTCCGATGCGGGCGACTTCAACCTCGGTTCCGGTCACCTGTCGCTGGTCCTGGGACAGTCTGCCCGGCTGCGTGGGCGCCTGGGCGAGGCCATGCGTCACCAACGCCGGGCGTGCGCGGTGCTGGAACCGGGCCAGATCTTCGCCAGTCTGGCCAACGCCGAACGGGCCCACGTGGCCGCCCTGGCCGGCGACCCGCGACAGCGCGGAACTGGCCATGGCCGAGGCCGACCGGCTGCGGATGGCCACCATGAAGGTGCTCTATCCGTGGGTGGAACACGCCCGATGCTGGGTGCGGGCCAGCACCGGCGATGTCGTCGGCGCGGCCGGTCAATCGCTGGAACTGGCTGACCGCCTGCGATCAGACGGCTTTCACGGCCACGAACTGGTCGCCCTGCACGACGTGGCCCGCCTCGGCCAGGCCGACCTCGTCGCTGACCGGCTGGCCGGACTGGTCGACGAGGTGGAGACCCCGATCGCCTCGATCATGGCCGATCACGCCCGGATGTCGGCCGACCGCGATCCGATCGGCCTGCTCATCGCCGCCGAGCGCTTCGCCGGGCACGGCCTGTGCCTGCACGCCGCCGAGGCCGCCGCAGCAGCGCTCAACCGGCTCCGGGAGACCAGATCCGGCAAGGCGCTGGACGCGGCACGGCTGTTCACCGCGCTGCTGGACTGCTGCGACGGGCCACGCACCCCAGCCTTGGCAATCAGCCGGCCGGTACTCAGTGCGCGCGAGCGGCAGATCGCCTGGCTGGCCGCGGCCGGGGTCCCCAGCAGGGCCATCGCCGACAAGCTGTTCCTGTCGGCCCGAACCATCGACAACCACCTGCACCGGGTCTACACCAAGTTGGGCGTGAACGGCCGGGGCCAACTCGCCGCCGCCCTGCGGGCCATGGCCGAGGGCCGGTAGGAGGCGGCTGAACGTAGGCTGAACAGGTGGATGCTGCCAGCTCGGCCCTGCTCACCGACGAATATGAGTTGACCATGATTTCCGCCGCGCTCAAGGATGGCACCGCGGCGCGGCAGTGTGTGTTCGAGGTGTTCGCCCGCCGGCTCCCACCCGGCCGCCGGTACGGCGTGGTGGCCGGCGTGGGGCGTCTCGTCGACGCCATCGCCGACTTCCGGTTCACCCCGGACGAATTGGAGTTCCTGACCTCGCGACAGATCGTCGACGCGGACACGGCCAACTGGCTGGCCGGCTATCGCTTCAGCGGCGACATTGACGGATATACCGAAGGCGAGCTGTACTTTCCTGGCTCGCCGATCCTGACCGTGTCGGGCTCGTTCGCCGAGTGCGTCGCACTCGAGACGCTGGTGCTGTCGGTGCTCAACTACGACTCGGCGATTGCCTCAGCCGCCGCCCGGATGGTAACCGCGGCCCGGGGCCGGCCACTGATCGAGATGGGCTCGCGCCGTGCGCACGAGTACGCCGCGATCGCCGCCGCCCGCGCCAGCTACCTGGCCGGCTTCGCGTACACCTCGAACCTCGCGGCCGGGCGGCGCTACGGCGTGCCCACCACGGGCACTGCGGCCCACGCCTTCACCCTGCTGCACGACAGCGAGAGCACCGCGTTCACATCCCAGATCGCCGCGCTGGGCAAAGGCACCACACTGCTGGTCGACACCTATGACATCGCCGAGGGGATCCGGGCCGCCATCGCGGTGGCCGGCACAGACCTGGGCGCGATCCGGATCGACTCGGGTGACCTGTCGGTGCTGGCCGGCCATTCCCGCGCAGTTACTGGACTCACTCGGCGCGGCGGACACCCGGATCGTGGTCTCCGGCGACCTGGACGAGTATTCCATCGCCGCCCTGGCCGCCGAGCCGGTGGACGCCTATGGCGCCGGCACCTCGGTGGTGGTCGGATCGGGCGCACCCACCGCCGGGCTGATCTACAAGCTGGTGGAGGTGGATGGACGGCCGGTGGTCAAGCGGTCCGAGAACAAAGCCACCAAGGGCGGGCGAAAGACCGCGTTACGCCGGCACAAGCCAACCGGCACCGCCACTGAGGAGGTCATCGTCTCGCAGGGCACGCCGCAGGCGCGGCCACATGACCGCCTGTTGCAACGGCCGATCATCCGCGCCGGCGAAGCCGTAGCCGACCTTCCATCCCTTGTGGACTCACGCGAGCACCTACGGGCATGCCTCATCGCCATCCCCTGGGAAGGTCTCAAGCTTTCCGCCGGCGACCCGGCTATCCCGACCACAACGTACGAAGGAGCAGCATGACCCGCGCACTGATCATTGTGGACGTCCAGAACGACTTCTGCGAAGGCGGGTCGCTGGCGGTCAACGGCGGTGCCAGCGTGGCCGCCGGCGTGTCCGCGATCCTGAGCGACGCCGACACTGCCCTGGGATCACGTGGTGGCCACAAAGGACTACCACGTCGACCCGGGCGCCCACTTCGCCGCCCATCCGGACTTCGTCAACAGCTGGCCGGTGCACTGTGAGGTCGGCACCGCCGGGGCCGAGTTCCATCCGGCCCTGGACACCGAACGGATCGAGGCCGTCTTCACCAAGGGAGAACACGCCGCCGCATACTCCGGCTTCGAGGGCCACGCCGACGGCACCCCGCTGGCGCAGTGGTTGCGCGAGCGCGACGTCACCGCGGTCGACGTGGTCGGCATCGCGACCGACCACTGTGTCCGGGCCACCGCCCTGGACGCGGCGCGGCAAGGGCTCGCCACCACGGTCCTGCTCGGCCTGACCGCCGGTGTGTCACGGGAGACCACCAGCATCGCACTCACCGAGATGGCCACGGCCGGGGTCGCACTGGTCGGCACCCCGATCACCACCCCATAGCCACGCGAACGGCAACAGGCCCGGCGACAGGTGTCGCCGGGCCCGCACGAGGTTAACAACTATGAGGCGTCCGTACCTTTGGTCGCCTCGACCAGTTCCCTGCGCCTGACGCTCGAGGTGTCCACGGCCAGGTGCGGGAACTTCGCGTCGAAGGCCGGGCGCTCCGAGCGGATGCGCGGCATGCGGTCGAAGTTGCGCAACGGCGGCGGGCAACTGGTGGCCCACTCGAGCGATGAGCCGTGGCCCCACGGGTCGTCCACCTCGACGATGCGGCCGGTCTTGTACGACTTCCAGACGTTGTAGATGAACGGCAGTGTGGAGATACCGATGATGAACGCGCCAACGGTGGAGATGCTGTTCAGCGTGGTCCAGCCGTCCATCGGCCTGGTAGTCGAAGTACCGGCGGGGCATGCCTTCGGCGCCGAGCCAGTGCTGCACCAGGAACGTCGCGTTGAAGCCGATAACGGTCAACCAGAAGTGCACCTTGCCCAGCCGCTCGTCCATCATCCGGCCGGTCATCTTCGGGAACCAGAAGTAGATCCCGCCGTACACGGCGAAGACGATGGTGCCGAACAACACGTAGTGGAAGTGGGCCACGACGAAATAGCTGTCCGAGACGTGCCAGTCGATCGGCGGGCTGGCCAGCAGGACGCCGGAGAGTCCACCGAAGAGGAAGGTGACCAGGAAGCCGACGGCGAAAAGCATCGGCGTCTCGAAGGTGATCTGGCCCTTCCACATGGTGCCGATCCAGTTGAAGAACTTCACGCCGGTCGGCACCGCGATGAGGAACGACAGGAAGCGAGAAGAACGGCAGCAGTACCTGGCCGGTGGCGAACATGTGGTGTGCCCACACGCTCATCGACAGCGCGGCGATACCGATGGTGGCCGCGACCAGTCCCTTGTAGCCGAACATCGGCTTGCGGCTGAACACCGGGATGATCTCGGAGATGATGCCGAAGAACGGCAGCGCGACGATGTAGACCTCGGGATGGCCGAAGAACCAGAACAGGTGCTGCCAGAGCAACGCACCGCCGGTGGCCGAGTCGAAGACATGTGCACCGAGATGCCGGTCCGCCTCCAGCGCGAGCAGGGCCGCGGCGAGGATCGGGAAGACCAGCAGCACCAGTAGCGACGTCACCATGATGTTCCAGGTGAAGATCGGCATCCGGAACATGGTCATGCCTGGTGCACGCAGCGTCAGCACCGTGGTGATCATGTTGACCGCACCGAGGATGGTGCCCAGACCGGAGATGACCAGGCCGACGATCCACATGTCGGCACCGACGCCCGGCGAGTTGGTCACGCTGGTCAGCGGCGAGTAGGCGAACCAGCCGAAGTCGGCGGCGCCCCCCGGGGTAATGAAACCGGCCACCACCAGCGTGCCACCGAACAGGTACAGCCAGTACGCGAACGCGTTCAGTCGCGGAAAGCTCACGTCCGGTGCGCCGATCTGCAACGGCACGATGTAGTTCGCGAAGGCGAACAGCACCGGCGTCGCGAACAGCAGCAGCATGATGGTGCCGTGCATCGTGAACAGCTGGTTGAACTGCTCCGGCGACAGGAACTGACCGCCCGGTTGGGCCAGCTCGGCCCGCATCAGCAGGGCCAGCAAGCCGCCGATCAGGAAGAACGCGAACGAGGTGACCAGGTACATGAGCCCGATCTGCTTCGCGTCAGTGGTACGCAACAGACGGGCGATGGCGGAACCTCGCGTTGTCTGTCGCACCGGCCAAGGCCGCGTAACAATCGGCTTTGGTGTACCGACTTCGGTGGTCACTCAAGGCCTCCAGGAGCAGCAGGTTAGTTGAGCCATGATCTCGGCCAACGTCGCTCGCGCAGAATAATCCTTCGACGTCACACCGGTGCCACGGGGTGCCCCTGTAGTGGATTCCGCCTAGCCGCCAGCGGTCGTGGTGGCGGAGAATGTGATGGCTCCAGCCGCGACAGCACTCAGAGCGAGCAGGACAATACCCCAGGTAACCAATCGGTTCGGCACCGGCAACCGGCCCATCACGTCCACCGTGCGGTCCAGCCGTCCGGCTGGCTGTTCTTGGGTCCCAGGTGCCACGTCCAGCGGCGTGGCCGGACTCCGAACGGGCTTGACCAGGGCAGATGCCCACAGGGCCGCCGCTCCACTGAGGACCAGCACGGTCCCCAGGACGGCCATGATGATGGCTATCGCGCTACGCATCGCCGTACCTCCCGAACCATCAGCATCGGCGATAACGCTAGCCCCATCGGATGGGTCACGGACAGCCGGAAAGTCCGCGTTGATTGCCTCCGGCAAAGTCCGGGTTGATTGCCTCCGGCACAAGTCCGCGTTGATTGCCTCCGGCAAAGCCAGCGATCGCAAGGATCCTTGCATAACCGCAGGTCAGGTACCCAACACGTTGGCCCGTGACAACACCCGGCCGGCAAGCTGGATGAGTTTGACCTCATTGTCGGCACCGGGAACGGTGATGGACACGACAAGCTTGACCCGGCGAAGGTTCATCACACCTGATCCGGCCGCGGTGCCGTAGCTGCTCTCGTCCACGCCAGCGATCGCGTCCTTGGTCTTTACCGCGGCGAAGCCTCCGCTGGCCAGGGCCGACTTGTAGGCGATGGCGGCATCGTCCACAGTGCCTCTCACCTGGACATCCAGGCTCATACCGCTGCCATAGTCGCAGCTGGCCGAGGTGGCGGTGGCGTCGCCCGCGGCGGGTTTCTGCGCCGCCTGCCCGGTCAGTTCGGTGAAGTCGGCATCGCTGAGCAGGTCACACAGCGACGAGATGGGCATGCCATCCGCGCCCACCGCCTGGGTCGGCGCCGGTGGCGGTGGCGGATTGCCCACATTCGCCGGGGGTGTCGAACTCGGCGCGGTGCCGCACCCGGCCATCACGGCGCTCGCCACTGCCGCCACCAGCACACCGACCCGTGTCCGTCGCATGACCACTCCTCACCGGATGCCGCGAATCCATCGAAGCGGGACTATAGCCACGCTGCCGCGCACAATGCACGTGGCAGGCTCGCCGCAGTCGATGACGTGCAGGTCAGCGTCGGTGCGCGGATGTAACTACCGGAAAGCGGATACGCTGACCTGGGGTGATGACAGATGACTGGGGACCTACGGGTGGACGCCACGGTGAGCATCCCGGCCGCGGAGCTGCACTGGCGGTTCAGTCATTGCGGCGGACCTGGCGGGCAGGGCGTCAACACCGCCGACTCGAAGGCCGAATTGCGGTTCAACCTGGTCGAGACTCCCTCCATCCCGCCTCACCTGAAAGAGCGGGCGCTCCAGCGGCTCGGCGCACGCCTGGTCAACGGGTCGCTGATCGTGGTCGCCTCGGCCTACCGCACCCAGCTGGACAACCGACGGGCCGCCGCGGCCAAGCTGGCGGTCATCCTCAGCCGGGCGATCGCCGAACCCGGACCGCAACGCCGGCCGACCCGGCCCACCCGTGGCTCGGTGGAAGCTCGGCTCGATGACAAGCGACGCCACGGGCGGATCAAGCGGGATCGGCGCGATGTCGACGACTAGCCACGCTGGTCCGATGTGTACACAGCGCGTCCTTGCCCGCGTCGATACCCTCGGCCTGTGGACCCTGACCCTGCCGAGCTAGAACGTGCCGCCGCCACCCGCTATTTTGTCGTGTGTGGCGACACGCCGCTGGCCTACCGGCTGGTGGACGAGCTGGTCAACCAGTACGACGCCCACGTCGCGGCGATCTTTCCGCCGACCCGGACCACCTGGTCGGAGCGGATCAGCCAGGTCCCCGGCGTCACGGTCGTCGAGTCGGCCACCCTGGACCAGCATGCGTTCGAGCGGGCGTCCCTCGGTCTGGCGGACGCGATCGCGCTGGTGGACCAGGAGGACGCCGGCAACGTCGAGGCGGCGCTGCTCGCTCAGGACATGAAACCAGGTATCCGTGTCGTGATCCGGATGTTCAACCTGGGCCTCGGCGAACGGATGAGCCAACTGCTCGACAACTGCGCGGTGCTCTCCGCCGCGGCGATCGCGGCGCCGGCCTTCGTGGCGGCGGCGCTGGACGAGGCGGCCACCGCCCCGATCAGGGTGGCCAACCGGACTCTGGTGGCGGCCCGACGGGCGAAGACCCGGGCCGAGGACGTCGCTGCCGGACTGGCCGTACTGGGACCCCGGGGCACCGATCCCGAGGTGCTGCCCATCCATGACGAGGCCCGCACCGACCTGGTCCTGGCCCGGGCCAAGCCGGCTGCGCCACCGCCGGTGCGGCGCAAGCAGAACCGGCTACGCTGGTTGTCCATCGTGCTGGATACCCGGCTGCGCCTCGTCCTGGCCGCGTTTGTGGTGCTCTATGTCCTGGGCACGGTGACCCTTGCGATCGCCAGCCCGCAATTGTGGGACGTCGACTCGTGGAGTCGGGCGGCGTACACCGCGCTTGTCACCGAACTCACCGGAAACGCCGACACCGAGGCTACGGGTATGGCCAGGTTCGCCCAGGCCGTACTCACCATGGTCAGTGTTGTCCTGATCCCGGCGCTCACCGCGACCATCGTGGACTCGGTGGTGCGGGCCCGCCTGCGGGCCGAGGCAGGAGCGCTGGTCGGACCGGTCTCCGACCACATCGTGGTGGTCGGGCTCGGCGACGTCGGCACCCGGGTGATCCGGGCGTTGCACGAGGAAGGCGTCGACGTCGTCGCGGTGGAACGAGACCAGCAGGCCCGCGGCGTGCTGCTCGCCCGCGAGCTGGGCATCCCGGTCATCATCGGTGACGCGAGCCGCAACGAAACGCTGCTGGCAGCATCCATAGCCACCTGCCGGGCCCTCGTGGTGGCGTCCACCGATGACGTGACCAACCTCGAGGTCGCCCTGCTGGGGCGCGCCGCGAACCCCGACCTGCGGGTCGTGCTGCGCCTCTTCGACGGCGATTTCGCTGATCGGGTTAAACGGGCATTCAGCATCAACACTTCACGAAGTGTGTCTTACCTGGCTGCGCCGGCGTTCGCCGCGGCCATGTTGAGCAGGCAGATCATCGCGACCATCCCGGTACGTCGGCGGGTGCTGCTGCTGGCCGATGTACCGATCGGTGCGGACTCCGCGTTGGAACACCAAACAGTGTCCACAGTGAGCAGACAACACCTGATCCGCCTGCTGGCCATCCGCACCGACGACGGCGACGGCCAGGTGCTCTGGCGACCGTCGGATGCCCGACCGCTGAAGCGCACGGACCGGTTGATCGTGGTCGCCACCCGAGCTGGCCTGAGCCATCTGCTGGCGCAAACGGCGACGCCGCCAGATCCAGATCGCACCACCCCGTACCGGTTGTTGGAACCGCATCGGATGCCGCATGCCCGGCCCGGGTCATCCGAAGGTCCGCACCCCCATCCTCCGATCGGGCCGGCAGCTGGCGACTCGACACGACCGGCATGATTATGCCCGTGGCAACCAACGATCAGCCCACCACGGCCGTGACCGCGACCGCGCCCCAGGCACGCACACCGGTCGCAACGTTCGACTCGACCGGCACGATCCGGATCGGGCGTGACCTGGACAACGACATTGTGCTGCCCGACTTCTGGGTGTCGCGCAAGCACGCCGAAATCCGCAAGGTCGGCGCCGAGTACCACGTGGTGGATCTCAACACCAGTAACGGTCTGCACCACAACGGCCGGCGCGTGCCGAGAGCGGTGCTCACCGCGGGTGACCGGATCACCGTCGGCCGGCACGAGTTCCTGTTCGACGGCATCAACCTGTTCCAGCACGACGACCAGGGCCCCACCTCGATCATCGCCGATGACATCACCGTCATGATCAAGCAGGCGGTGCTGCTCGACGACATCAGTTTCGCGCTGCGCCACGGCAGCCTGCTCGGCATCATCGGTCCGAGTGGTTGCGGCAAGTCGACCCTGCTCAAGGCCATGACCGGCATCCGCCCTGCCACCCAGGGCCGGCTGCTCTACGACGGTAAGGACCTGCACAAGCACTACTCCGAACTGCGCTACCGCATCGGCATGGTGCCGCAGGACGACGTGCTGCACCGTCAGCTGACCGTACGCAAGGCCCTGCGGTTCGCCGCATCACTGCGGTTCGCCAGCGACGTGCCCCGCAAGCAGCGCAAGGAGCGGGT
Organism: uncultured Actinomycetota bacterium; assembly: GCA_963742855.1. GTDB lineage: Bacteria > Actinomycetota > Actinomycetes > Mycobacteriales > Micromonosporaceae > CAVUNP01. Next base: position 326,426 of record CAVUNP010000046.1, read on the forward strand.
CAACGAGGTACTCGAACTGCTCGGTCTCACGGCACGGGCCACGCAGCGCATCGACACGCTTTCCGGTGGTCAACGCAAGCGCACCTCGGTGGCGCTCGAGCTGCTCACCGAGCCGTCGCTGCTCGCCCTCGACGAACCCACGTCCGGTCTGGACCCGGCCCTGGACAAGGAGGTCATGCGGGAGCTGCGGTTGCTCGCCGACCGTGGCCGTACCGTTGTCGTGGTCACCCACAGCGTGCTGCATCTGGACCTGTGCGACCACGTCATGGTGATGTGCCTGGGCGGACGGATGGGCTACTTCGGACCCCCGGACGAGCTGCTGCCGTTCTTCGAGGCCGAGGACTACGCCGACGTCTTCGACAAGGTCACCAATGAGCCGGATCGCTGGGCGCAGCGCTACCGCAACTCCGAGGTCTATCGTAAGTACGTCGGCGAGGTTGCCCTCGAACTGACCGAACGCGACGCCCGCAGCGTGCTGCCGGTCGCGGTACCCACTCCTCGTGCGCCTGAGCCACCAGCCGAGCTCGCCGCGGTGCCGACGCCTCGCCCGACCGACCCCGCCGCTGCGACGGAGCCCGGCGGCGCGGCAGAACCCGCCGTTGTCGCCACGGCACCCGCCGGTACGGTACAGGCGCCACCGGTACCCGCCGCCGACGCGGCCGTCGCCGAGGCAACGCCCGCGCCCACGGAGGCGGTGGTGCCCGCGCCGGTGGAGACAGTCGTGCCCGCGCCGCCGCCAGTTCCGTCAGCTCAGCCGCAAGCTCAGCCGCAAGCCCAGCCGGACGTCCAGCCTGCAGTCCCGGCCGCTGCCCCGGCCGCATCGCAGGCCCACCGCCGACTCGGGCCGAAGGGGTTCCGGGACGCGAAGAAGAAGAGCGTGACGGGACCCGACGCCTCAGGCGTGCAGGACCTGTCCATGAAGCATCGGGCGCTGCATCCGGTGGCGCCGCTGCGGCAGTTCCTCACGCTGTGCCTGCGCATGCTCTCGGTCATCTTCGCCGACCGGGGTTACGCGGCCTTCCTCATCGGCCTGCCGCTCGCGCTCGGCGCGTTGAGCCACACCGTGCCCGGCAGCAAGGGACTCGGCCCGGACGCCGAAGGCTACAGCTTGGAGGCACAACGGATTCTCGTGGTGCTCGTCATCGGCGCGGCATTCATGGGTGTGGCCGTGGCGATCCGGGAGATCATCAACGAGTCGTCCATCTACCGGCGGGAACGGGCCATCGGCCTGTCACCCACCGCGTACCTCGGCTCGAAGGTGCTCATCTTCCTGGTCATCGACGTGGTCCAGGCCATCATCTTCGTCGAGATCGCGTTGTGGGGCCGGCCCGGGCCGGCGGACGGATTGATCCTGGCCAACCCGACAGCCGAGATCATCCTGGCCATCGCCATGGTGTCGATCACGTCCACCGCCTTGGGCCTGCTGGCCAGCACCCTCGTGCGCACCGCCGAGCAGACCACGCCGATCCTGGTGGTGAGCGTGATGGCTCAGCTGGTCCTCTCGGGCGGGTTGTTCGAGATCAGTGGCGAGCCGGGTCTGGAGTTCGCCTCCTGGATCGACCCGTCCCGCTGGGGTTTCGCGGCCGCGGCCGACACCACGGACCTGCTCAACTTCCCGTTCCAGGACGCACTGTGGGTGCACGACCCCGCGGTCTGGTGGAAATGCTTCTCGGTCCTGATCGTGCAGGCGGTCGCGTTGCTGCTGCTCACCCGCCTGGCCCTTCGCCGGTACGAGCCGGGCAAGGGCTGAACCGAGTTGATCCATTGTGGACAGAAGGCGCCGGTGTGCACCGGCGCCCTCTGGCCGTGGTCAGTCCTGCTCGTCCACGTTGGCCGCGACCGCGTCACGCTTGACCGCTTCGATGCCGTTGAGCGCGCCAGCCTTGCTGGTGTAGCCCTCACCGCCGGTGGCGATGATCTGTCCGTTAGCGGACTTCAGCCGCCAGCGGTACTCACCCTTGGCGTCCTTGTAGAGCTCGAACTTGGCCATTTCGCCCTTATCCTCCACGGTTCGTGTGGCTGTCAGGGGAGAAGATAGCCGGACCGCCGCACTTCGAACCAATCGACGTGCCGAGGCGCCGGGCCGGGTGCATCGCGCATCCGGCCCGGCTTCACTACATAGTGGAGCGTGGAACTGCCCCGTTGGCAGGCATCTGCCTACGGGCTTGAGCAGGTCAGGTTGTTCAGTGCCGGCGTCCCCGTTGCCGTGCTGAGGAAACCGAACACTTGCGAACCGTTCGCCGGGATCACGTTGTTCCAGTCCGCGGGCGTCACGGTCACGTTGGATCCGCTCTGGGCCAGCACGCCGTTCCACAGTTGGGAGATGCTCTGCCCGCTGGGATTCGTCCAGCGAACGGTCCAGCCGTTGACCGCGGTGTTGCCAGCCTGGACCGTGACCTCGCCCTGGAAGTTGCCGGACCAGGCGTTGGTGACCTTGAAGCTGGCCGAGCACGCGCCATTACCCGGCGGGTTGCTCGTGGGCGGGTTACTCGTCGGAGGCCTGCTCGTGGGCGGGTTACTCGTCGGAGGGTTGCTCGTCGGAGGCCTGCTCGTAGGCGGGTTACTCGTCGGAGGGTTGCTGGTGGGCGGGTTGCTGGTGGGCGGCTGGGTGCCGTTCGGACCCACCCCGGTGACCTGTCCGTTGCCACCGTCGAACACGACGTCCGAGCAGCTGAAGAAGTTCTCCTGGCTGTCCGACCGTACCCACTGGATGTAGATGATGTGCCGCCCGGTGCGCTGCGGCAACTGCTGGTTCCAGTAGTAGTAGTTCAACGTACCGGCCGGCCCGTTCATCGGCGGGTTGGTGACGCTGGCGAAAGCTTCCAGGTCACCCCATGCCAATGGGTTGTTCGCGTTCCAGCCCGCCTTGGTGATGTACATCTGGAACGTACCCGGGTGTGCCGCCCAGTTGCTGTAGTGGAACTGGTACGAGGCACCCGAGGTCAGGTGGGTGAGCGGCCAGTCCGTACGCGCGGCGTTGTAGGCGCTGAAGTCGTACGGTCCGCCGGTGCCACCACTGCAGATCTGGCCGTCCGGGATGAAGCCTGTGGTCCGGCCGTTCGCGTCGGAACGCAGCACGGCGAACCAGTTGTAGAGCGGGGTGGTGCCACTGGCCGCCACCGCCGCCGCACAGGCCGGGTTGTATGGCTGGATGTTGCCCTGCGGGCGGAGCCCATCCTGGTAACACAACCAGGTGCGGGCACCAGGGAACATGCTGACGCCGTGGGCCTGCGCCCCGGATGGAGCGATCGCCACAGCAAGTCCGGTGGCGACGATAACGGTGGCCGCGAACGCGACCAACCTGCGGATAGGTCTCACTGATCTCTCCCTTCGGTCAGCCCAGGCTCCGGCCCGTGTGCCGCAGGACGGCACTTCGAACCGGTCCCGAGCCGGTCGCCGTGGGACCGGTCGAGCAGGTGGGACGAGCACGCACGGACGAGCGACATCACGTCGCCCGGACGGACCTAGGACGCCCGGCATCACGCACGAGGCGGTGGTCCACGCACGGCTCCCCAGCCGGCAGGCTCGTCGCGACACAGCCCAGAGTCGCTACGGCATCGATATTTCATCATGCTTTGAATCGGTTCAGCAACTACCGGCGCCGGTCGCCCTCTTCCGCCCCGGCCACGGCCGGCGGCCAGCCGCCGCCCCACTCGATCTCCCGGGCGGCCCGATAGACGTCACCCTGCCGTTTGGACACCGGGCGGGGCCCGACGAGCTTCTCCTGGTCGCACACATGCAGGGTGACCAGACCCTTGCGCAACTGGGGACGGCGCAGGACCCGCCCGGCAGGTGGTGTCACCGGGGCGCGTACCGCGGCGACATAGCTGAACTTCTCATCCTCGTAGCCGAGCTCCGCCTGCTTGATCCGCCGGTGCAGGGCTGACCGGTTCACCCGCACCCCGAAGTGGCACCAGTCCTGGCCGGGCACGATCGGACAGTCGTTCTGGTGCGGGCATGGCGCGGCAATGGTCAGGCCGGAGTCGATCAGCACCGCACGCGCGGCCAGGATCCGCTGATAGCCGGCGGGCGTGCCCGGTTCGACCAGGACCACCGCCGGGGCGGCCTGCGCGGCCCGGCGGACCACAGCCTCCTGGTCCGCCTCGGACAGCTCACCCAGCAGGTACGAGGCGGTCGCCAGGTCCGCACCGGGGAAAGCGGAGCCGACACCAGCCTGGATCCAGGTCGCGCCGCGCAGGGCGGGGGCGGCCGCCCGGCGCACCAACTGGCCGCCGAGGGCCAGCGCCTCGGCCACCTGGTCAATCACGGTGACCGTACGCAGTGAGCCGAACACCCCGGTGGCCGCCCAGCCCGCGGCTCCGGTGCCGCCGCCGATGTCCAGCAGGCTTTCCGGTCGCAGGTCGGGGCTGGCCGCGGCCACCTGGGTCAGCGCCGAGCGGACGGCGGCGAAGGTCGCCGGCATCCGGTAGGCCGCATATGCCGCCACGTCGCCCCGGGTCCGCAGGATCGGCTGGGCGGGTTCGCCGCCGGCGCGGTACTGGCTGCTCAGGCGCTCGACGGCCGCAGCCAGTTCACGGACCGGGATCCCGGCGACCGCGCCCTCGAGGGCGTCACGCAGCTCTACCGGCTGTTCCACCGCACCCCTTCGGTCCCCTCGGTCAGGATTGCCCGCGGCTCGTGCCTCACCGCCCAGAGCGCCGCCTCGGTCCGTGACGCGGAGCGAGTTTTACGCAACAAGCTGGACACGTGTACCGCGACGGTCCGGATCGAGATGCCCAGCGACCGGGCCACCTGCTTGTTGGACATGCCGGCGGCCAGGCAGGACAGTACCTCGGTCTCCCGCGCGGTCAGGCCGGCGGTGGGCTCGGTCGCCTCGGGCTCTGTCGCCGTGGAGTCTGTCACCTTGGAGTCTGTCGCCTCGGGCTTGGTCACCTTGGGCTCGGCCGGCTTGCTCGCACCGCGGCCCGGTGTGGCGGCGGCGAGCAGCCGCACCCGTAGGGCGTCCGCCTCGGCGACCAGGAACTCCCGGATCCGATACGGGTTGCCGCCGGTCTCCTCCCACACCGCGAGCACCGCCTCGACCCGTACCGGCAGGTGCGGATAGACCTCGGCCAGGATGGCCTCGATCTCGCCTGGCGCCAGGGGGCCCAGGTGTGCACGGATGGCGCCCTGGGCGCCGCAGAGCCGGGCGAGGGTCCGCGCGGCCAGTTGGGGCGACACCGCCGCGTCGGCGGGCTGGCTCGTCACCAGGAGCAGGACCGGCAGGTCGGGGGCCGCGGCCAGCTCGCCGATGAGGTTCAGGCTGGCCGGATCAAGCGCGTGCAGGTCTTCGACCACCAGAACCGCCGGGCCCTCGCCGACCAACGCGCGCACGGTTCGTACCGCCATCCGCAGTAGTGCGCCTGGTGCGTAGCGCTCGGCGTGCGCGTCCGGGTGCTGAGCCAGCCAGGCCAGGGCATCGTCCGGGATCGGCAACCGGCTGGTGTCGCGGCCGGTGAGCACCGCGGCCAGCCAGTCGTAGGGCGCCGGGGCGTGCACCCGGGCGGTGCCCGACAGCACGGCGGCCGGTCGGGGGGACAGCTGAGCCAGGGCGGCCGCGACCAGCATGCTCTTGCCCACCCCGGCGTCGCCGGTGATCACCGCGGTGCGGGTGACGGCACGCCGGTCGGCCACCCCGGACCAGGCGCGGACGAGTTCACCCAGCTCGTCCGAGCGCCCAACCATGGACACCGGCATCATGAGCACACGATACGTAGTAGTAGCTAGAGACAAGTACCCGCGTTCTTGGCAGGCTGCACATCATGAGCTTGATCCTGCGCGCCGAGATGGTCAGCGACGTCGGCCTGTTCCGGGACAACAACGAAGACGCGGCCCACGCCGGACGCCAGCTGCTCGCCCTCGCTGACGGCATCGGCGGCATGCCCGCCGGCGAACTGGCCAGCGACATCGTCGTGCGCACCCTCGCCGAGGTGGACGCGGTCGCCAGCCCGGCGGCGCCGGCCGACGCCCTCGAGCTGCTCCGCCAGGCGGCCGACACGGCCAACGGTGAGATCCACCGGATGAGCGAAGCCGACCCGGCCAACGACGGCATGGGCACCACCGCCACCGCCGTCCTGCTCGCCGGCGACCAACTCGCGGTCCTGCACGTCGGTGACTCGCGGGCCTACGTCGAGCGAGACGGCAGCCTGCGCCAACTCACCCGGGATGACACCTTCGTCCAGACACTGGTCGATCAAGGACTGATCACCCCGGAGGAAGCCCGGCACCACCCACGCCGCTCAATCGTCATGCAGGCACTGCAGGGCCTGCAGTACCAACCGTCGCTCACCCTGCAACCGGCCAGGTCCGGCGACCGGCTCCTGCTGTGCAGCGACGGGCTCTCCGACGTGCTGACCGACGACATCATCGGGCGAACCTTGCGCAGCTTCGCCGACCTCAGGCAGTGCGCCGACGAGCTGGTCCGGCTGGCCCTCGACGGCGGCTCGACGGACAACGTCACGGTCGTGGTGGCTGACGTCCTGGCCGACTGACCAGCCAGCATTGAAACGTCCATAATGGACGCTCATTGATTATTGCGTTGCCGGCCATCCATTGTGGAGGTCGAGGTCAGCGCGTCGTTCCGCGTGGGTGGCCCCCGCGCCTTACCCTGGTCACAGGAGGGGAAGGATCGCATTGATCACATTAGACAGTTCGTTGCCGACACCGCCGTACGAGCAGATCCGGCTCCAACTGGCCCAACAGATCAGCGACCGCACCTTGCCGGTGGGCGCGAAACTTCCCACGGTACGGGCATTGGCGGCCGACCTCGGCCTGGCCGTGAACACGGTGGCCAGGGCATACCGGGAACTTGAGGAGGCCGGCATTATCGAGACCCGGGGCCGGTCCGGCAGCTTCGTTTCCGCCGGCGGCCAACGCACCCGCGAGGAGGCGCACGCGGCGGCGGTGGCCTATGCCCGCGCTGCCACCCGGCTCGGCCTCGGTCCCGACGAGGCCCTGAGCATCGTCGAGGCCGCCCTGCGCGCTGGGCCGTAACGTCGCCGGAGGCGACCAACGAGGTAACGTCGCCGGAGGCGACCAACGAGGCAACGTCGCCGAGGCGACCAACTAGGTAACTTTCAGGCGCTATTGCCGGTTTCGTGCTGAGCCTGCAGAATCCCTGGCGCGTACAGGCCGCACAGCCGAAGGGATCCCGCGATGCAGGTGTCACTCACGCGCAAGGCCGGCCTCGCCGGGATACTCACCGCGACCCTCGCCCTGGCGTCCTGCGCCGGTGCGGCCGATCCCCCGGCGCCCGTCGTGACGGTGCCGACGTTCACCGGCATCAGCGCGATGTCCAGCGACCACAGCGTGGCCGTGCGTGACCTCTTCATCCCCGATCCCGGACCGGCCGGCTATCCGGCTGGCACGATGTTGCCCCTGGCCGTGCAGGTGTGGAACAACACCAATGCCCCGGTGTCGTTGACCGCGGCCGCGATCACCGGTGGCGCACCGGCCACATTGGTCGAGCCCGGCTCGACCGCGGCCCCGGTGGCCACCTTCGACCTGTCCATCAAGGCCGGATCCAACATCGGGCTGCGGCAGCAGTCCGGCGCGTTCCTGCAGATCCAGTGCGCGAAGCAGGCACTGGCCGCGGGCATCGACGTGCCGATGACGTTCACTTTCAGCAACGGCGCCACCGTCACCGCGGACGTGCCCATCGGCCACTTCCCCGACCCGGCCTCGTCCGCCCCGCCGGTGGCCAGCTGCTGAGGGTCACCACGCGCCCGGCGCATAGTCCTTCAGGAAGCAGTCGTAGAGGTCCTCGCCGAGTTCGCCGCGCACGATCGGGTCATACACGCGGGCCGCGCCGTCAGCCAGGTCGAGCGGGGCGTGAAAGCCTTCGTCGGCAAGGCGTTGCTTCAACGGATGGGGACGCTCATCGGTGATCCACCCTGTGTCCACACTGGTCATCAGGATCCCGTCGGTCAGCATCTCCTGTGCGCTGGTGCGGGTCAGCATGTTGAGCGCGGCCTTGGCCATGTTGGTGTGCGGGTGGCCGGGGCCTTTGTAGCCACGGCCGAACTGCCCCTCCATCGCGGACACGTTGACGACGTACTTTCGCCGGGCGGCGGCTGCGGCCATGGCCGGGCGCAACCGGCTGACCAGGATGAACGGCGTGGTCACATTGCACAGCTGGACTTCCAGCAGCTCCACCGGGTCCACTTCGTGCACGCGCTGGGTCCAACTGTTGACCGGGGTGAGGTCCGGCGCGAGTCCGCCCGCGTCGATCGCGGTCGAGTCGCGCAGGCGCTCAGGGGTGACCGACCGGCTGGTCAGGGCAAGCGCGGTGACCGCGTGCGGGCTGACAGTGGGTCCGGCCAGGCTGGCCAGCGACAGCGTGGTGTCGCCAGCCAGCGCCGCCACTGACGGGTTGCTCGAGTGTCCAAAGGTGACGGTCTCGGGCAATGGTCCGACTGGCAGGGGTGCGGATTCGGCCGCGACCAGGTGCGCATAGGCACCGGGCGTACGGCGCACCGTCTGGGCCGCGTTGTTGATCAGGATGTCCAGGGGCCCGGCGTCGGCGACCGAATCGGCCAGCGCGATGACCTGGGCCGGGTCCCGCAGGTCGATGCCCACGATCCGGAGCCTGTCCAGCCACTGTGGACTGTCTGGCATCGCGGTGAACCGCCGGATCGCGTCGTTCGGGAACCGGGTGGTGATGGTGGTGTGCGCGCCGTCGCGAAGCAGCCGCAGGGCGATGTACATGCCGATCTTGGCCCGTCCGCCGGTGAGCAGTGCCCGCCGGCCGGTCAGGTCGGTGCGCGCATCGCGGCGCTGCCGATTGAGCGCGGCACACGTCGGGCAGAGCTGGTGGTAGAACGCGTCCACGTCCCGGTAGAGCTGCTTGCAGATGTAGCACGGGCGCGCCTTGATCAACGTGCCTGCGGTGGCGCCAGCCGCGGTCGAGGTGAGCGGGATGCCCTGGGTCTCGTCGTCGATGCGCCCGGGCGCGCCGGTGGCTGTGGCCGCGATGACCGCACGGTCGGCCGCGGTCACGGCGGCGTTGCGCTCACGACGCCGGCGCTCCTTGACTGTCTTGAACAACCCTGCCGTGGCCAGGCGGACCCGCACCGCGTCAGGATGCTCGACCGGGATCGAGTCCAGTTCGGCGATCACCTGCAGGCAGATCTCCAACCGCTGTCGGTCGATACCGGCAGGCGGTGCCTCGACGGACTCCGGTGCCTCGACCGACTCCCCCGGCATCGGCCCTCCCTGGCGGGGCAACACCGGTCGACCGGTGGCGGATCCGTCCACCACACCGTTTCCGCCCGTACCGTGCCTGTCCGCTTTCGTGGTCATTGTCGCCATTTCACGCTCGTCCGCCCTGCTCCCAGCCCTAGAAACTGTACGCAGGTGGCGGGCGCCGCCATCGTGGGCGTTGGTTTAGCTGGCGCTACACCGAAAAACCGTGGTCAACGAAGGATGCCGAGCGCGCGCCTGGTGACGAATCGATGACGGGTTGTTTGCCATATTGTTACCTGCCACAACAAACTTGGTACCCCCACAGTCTTGTGCGCCCCGGTCCGATCGGAATACGTTGCCGGACACAACAATCCGCAACTCAGCGCCATGTGCCCGATTTGACACCCCGTGCTCGCACCACCTGTTTTGCCCGCAATGACCTGCCGCCCCTGCGACGGCACCCCCACAGAAAGGATCGGCGATGCGCAAAAGCATCTGTCTGTTGGCCGCCACGGGTCTGCTCGCCTTCGGCGTAGCTGCCTGCGGCAGCGACGATAAGGCTGGCGGTGACACCACCGCGAAGAAGGCGAAGATCGGCGTCATCCTGCCCGACAGCGCCTCCTCGGTACGTTGGGAGACCGCCGACCGCAAGTTCCTCAAGGAGGCCTTCGAGGCGGCTGGCGTCGAGTCGGACATCCAGAACGCCCAGGGCGACAAGACCCAGTTCCAGACCCTCGCGGACCAGATGATCACCGGCGGTGCCACCGTCCTGCTGATCGTCAACCTCGACTCCGGCACTGGCAAGGCCGTTATCGACAAGGCCAAGGCGCAGGGCGTCCCGGTCATCGACTACGACCGGCTCACCCTCAACGGTGGCGCCTCGTACTACGTCAGCTTCGACAACACCTCGGTCGGCAAGCTGCAGGGCGAGGGCCTGGTCAAGTGCCTCACCGACAAGGCCGTCGCGAAGCCGGTCGTGGCCGAACTCAACGGCTCGCCGACCGACAACAACGCCACCCTGTTCAAGAATGGCTACGACGGGGTGCTGAAGCCGAAGTACGACTCGGGCGACTACGTCAAGGGCCCGGACCAGTCCGTTCCGGACTGGGACAACACCCAGGCCGGCACGATCTTCGAGCAGATGATGACCCAGACCGGCAACAAGATCGACGGTGTGCTCGCGGCCAACGACGGCCTCGGCAACGCCGCGATCACCGTGCTCAAGCGCCTCGGCCTCAACGGCAAGGTGCCGGTGACCGGCCAGGACGCCACCGTGCGCGGGTCTGCAGAACATCCTCGCGGGTGACCAGTGCATGACCGTCTACAAGGCTGTCAAGAAGGAAGCCGACGCGGCCGCCAAGCTGGCGATCGCGCTGGCCAAGGGCGAGAAGCCCACCGTCA
>CAVUNP010000047.1:0-424106 GCA_963742855.1 uncultured Actinomycetota bacterium
CTCGACCTCACCGTGCCTGCGACCGACGTCACGCCGCCCGGTGAACTGGGCCGCGCCTTGGCCGGGGAGTGGCCACCGTACTTCGCCTATCTCGTCAGCTTCTTGGTCATCGGGATCATCTGGATCAACCACCACACGTTGTTCGCCAAGGTCCGCCAGGTCGATCGGCTGGTGCTGTTCGCCAATCTGTTCCTGCTGCTGATGGTATCGGCCCTTCCATTCTCACCCGACTGATCGCCGAATACCTCACCGTCGGCGAGAATTCGCACGTAGCGGCAGCCGTCTATTCGGCGACCATGCTCGTCAAGCCGTCCGCCCGTAACGAGTAGGGCATCCGTCGAGGGGTCGAACACGATGGATGGTGGCGGCTGCGCGGACCTGTTCGGCACCCTCCCTGCTCTCGGGGCGGGAGTGAGCGGTGGGGACAGCCATCACGCGCCGCAGGTGAGTGCCACGGCCAATTGGCGACGGCGTGACGAAGGTCTCGGCGCCGGGAAACCGCTTGTCCCAAGCCGAATGTAAGGTGCCCGTGACCTGGGAAATCGCCGCGCGGGCAGGCTGGGAGGGTGTTGCCGACACGGCCCGACATGGCGTCGGGGAGGATTGTGGTGTGAACGCAGAATCGACGAACGAATCCGGCGGCAACCCCGAGCGCAAAACCCAGCGCGACCGCCCCGACAGTCGGGCCGACGGCGACCGATCTGGCCGTGGCAGCGACCGTCGCGGGTCCGCAGACCGCGACCGCGCCGGTGGTACGCGACGTTCGTCGGGCACTCCGTCCAGCCGCGGCTTCAGTGACCGTGCCAGCCAAGGCAAGGGTGGCGGGTTCCGGGACCGCGCGGCCGGCACCAGCGGTGGCTTCCGTGGCGCTGGAAACGATGACCGAACGAGTGGCGGCTTCCGCGACCGGAGCACCGGCGACCGCGGTGGCTTCCGCGACCGCGCCGTAGGCGGTCACCGCGACCGGCCCAGCGGTACGAGCGACCGTGGCGGCTTCCGCGATCGTGACCGCACCAGCGGCACCGGCGACGGTGGTGGTTTCCGCGACCGTGACGGTGCTTCCAACGCGGGTGACCGTGGCGGCTTCCGTGATCGTGCCAGCACCGGGGGGGACCGCGGTGGCTTGCGGGACCGCGGCACCGGCACCGGTGATCGTGGTGGTTTCCGGGACCGCGCCGCGAGCGGTGATCGTGGAGGTTTCCGGGACCGTGCCGGCAGCGGGCGCGATGGCGGTGGTTTCCGGGACCGCGCCGCGAGTGGTGATCGTGGAGGTTTCCGCGATCGTGCCGGCAGCGGGCGCGATGGCGGTGGTTTCCGGGACCGCGCCGCGAGCGGTGATCGTGGAGGTTTCCGGGACCGTGCCGGCAGCGGGCGCGATGGCGGCGGTTTCCGGGATCGTGACCGCGGCACCGGCAGCAGTGATCGTGGTGGTTTCCGCGATCGCGCCGCTAGCGGTGACCGTGGTGGTTTCCGTGACCGTGCCAGCACCGGCGGGGACCGCGGTGGCTTGCGGGACCGTGACCGCGGCACCGGCAGCAGTGATCGTGGTGGTTTCCGCGATCGCGCTGCGAGCGGTGATCGTGGAGGTTTCCGTGATCGCGCTGCGAGCGGTGATCGTGGAGGTTTCCGTGATCGTGCCGGCAGCGGGCGCGATGGCGGTGGTTTCCGTGATCGTGCCAGCACCGGGAGGGACCGCGGTGGCTTGCGGGATCGTGACCGCGGCACCGGCACCGGTGATCGTGGTGGTTTCCGCGATCGCGCCGCGAGCGGTGACCGTGGAGGTTTCCGGGACCGTGCCAGCAGCGGGCGCGACGGCGGAGGTTTCCGTGACCGCAGCAGCTCTGGCGGGGACCGTGGTGGTTTCCGCGACCGGACCGGCAGCGGGCGCGATGGTGTTACACGCGACGGCAGTGGGCGCGATGACGGTGGTTTCCGTGACCGTGCCAGCACCGGCGGGGACCGGGGCGGTTTCCGGGACCGTGATCGGGGCACCGGCACTAGCAGCGGTGACCGCGGTGGATTCCGGGACCGTACTGGCAGTGGGCGCGATGGTGGTACACGCGACGGCGGTGGTTTCCGTGACCGCACCAGCTCTGGCGGGGACCGCGGTGGTTTCCGCGACCGTGCCGGCAGCGGGCGCGACGGTGGTACGAGCGGCGGCGGTGCGCGCGATGGCGGTGGTTTCCGTGACCGCACCAGCTCTGGCGGGGACCGCGGTGGTTTCCGCGACCGTGCCGGCAGCGGGCGCGACGGTGGTACAAGCGGCGGCGGTGCGCGCGACGGCGGTGGTTTCCGTGACCGCACCAGCTCTGGCGGGGACCGTACTGGTTTCCGGGACCGTGACCGCAGCTCCGGCACCGGTGATCGTGGTGGATTCCGGGACCGGACCACGAGTCCTGGCGATGGTGGTGAATTCCGCGGCCGTACGGGCAGTGGGACTGACCGGGGTGGCTTCCGTGATCGGGCTACCGGCACCAGTGACCGCGGCGGCTTCCGCAAGGATGCCGGTGAGCGCAGTGGGTTGCGGGGCGCAGCGAGCGGTACGGGCAAGCGCGACGGATATCGCGACCGCACCACGACTTCTGGTGACCGGGATCGGACGAGCATTTCGGGCGACCGTGGTGGATTCCGCGATCGCGCCGCTGGCGGTGACCGCGGTGGCTACCGCGAGCGGGCCAGTGACCGGGCGAGCTTCCAGGCTCGCAGCGACCGCGATGCTCTGACCGCGGGTACCGACGAGCAGTTCCCCGCCCGCGACGGCGATGGACCCCGCCTGCCGGAGGAGCTCGACGCGCGAAGCCTCGACCGCGAGGTACGCGAGCAGCTCAGGGCACTGGCGAGGCCGGTGGCCGAACAGGTGTCGCTGCGACTGGTGGCAGCCGGCGAGCTGATCGACACGGATGCCGAGACAGCTCTCGCGCACACCTTGGTGGCCCGGCGACTCGCGTCCCGGATCCCCGCGGTACGCGAGGCGGTCGGCCTCACTGCTTATCGCGCCGGCCAGTGGCAGACCGCTATCGGGGAACTGCGCGCATACCACCGCATGACCGGTCGTCAGACGCACGTGGCCATCCTGGCGGACTGCGAGCGTGCGCTGGGCCGCCCGGAGCGGGCCATCGACATGTACCGGGCCGCTGATTCCGCTCAGCTCTCGCCAGGCGAAGCGGTGGAGCTGCTCATCGTGGCGGCCGGGGCTCGGGCCGATCTTGGTCAGGTCGAGGCGGCCGTGACGATGCTCCAGGTACGTGAGTTGACCCTCACTGAGCCGTGGGTGGCCCGGCTGCGGTACGCCTATGCCGACGCGCTGCTCACCGCGGGACGTACCGACGAGGCGCGAGAGTGGTTCGCCCGGGCAGCCGAAGCCGACGAGGACGCCGAAACCGACGCCACCGAACGTCTGCTGGAGCTCGACGGGGTTGTCCTCGAAGACGACTCCGACGATGACATCGACGAGTATGACGGCGACGGCGACGGCGAGCAGGACGACGACTCCGACGAAGACGAGCGCGACCTGGACGAAGACGACGAAGACGAGCGCGACCTGGACGACGAAGACGAAGACGACGAAGACGAAGACGACGACGACGACGACGACGACGACGATGATGACGACGAAGACGATGACGAGGAAGACTTCGACGACGACGACGACGACGACGATGACGACGATGATGATGACGACGACGAAGACGATGAGGCGACGGCTTGACGATGACGACGATGACGATGACGATGACGACGATGATGACGATGACGATGACGATGACGATGACGACGATGACGACGATGACGATGACGACGATGACGACGACGACGAAGACGATGAGCGCGACGACGTCGACGACGATGATGACGACGAGCGCGACGACTCCGACGATGACGATGATGACGACGAGCGCGACGACTCCGACGATCATGACGACGAGCGCGACGACTCCGACGATGACGATGATGAAGCGGACGTTGCCGGCTCCGGCGATGTCGACGACTACGAAGCTGAGGATCGCATCGACAAAGAAGATGACGATGCCAGCGAGGGCAGCGAGAACGACAACGATGGTCGGGACCGCCACCTGGTAGACGACGCCGAAGAGGACGACGAGGAAGACGGGGGTGCCTTCGGCGAAGACCGTCACCTGCCGGACGACGCGGACTTCGAAGATGATCGCGACCGGCACTTCGTCGATGACGACACCGACGACGACACCGACGACACCGACGACGACGAGGACGACACCGACGAGGACGAGGACGACGCCGACGAGGACGAGGACGACGCCGACAGACCCGACGCGCGCGAGGCCGATGCTGTCCCCGCGACCAATTCCGTCCTCGCGACTGGTGCCGTCCCCGCGACCAATGCCGATGCCACCCGCAATCCGGGGGATGCGGACGACCGGCGCCGGTTGGCTGGCGACGCGGGGCAGGCAGGCGCGTCATGACCGGGCCGGCGGCTCCCCTGAGCCTGGCCGCCTCGTACGACCTGGTGCTGTTCGACTTGGACGGGGTGGTCTACCTCGGCTCGTCGGCGGTGCCCGAGGCCGTCGAGTCGATACAGGCCATAGTGGACGGTGGAACGTCGGTCGGGTATGTGACCAACAACGCTTCGCGGCGTCCCCATGAGGTGGCCGACCTGCTGCGTTCGCTAGGTGTGCCCGCCCGCGACGAGGAGGTGCTGACGTCGGGTGCGGCGGCGGCCAAGTTGCTCGCCGGGGAGCTTGCCAAGGATGCGCCGGTACTTGTGGTCGGCGCGTCCTCATTGCGCGATGAGCTCCTCGATGCGGGCTTGCGGCCGGTCGACAGCGCGGACGACCTGCCCGTCGCGGTGGTTCAGGGGTTTGGCGCCACCGTGGGCTGGTCCGATCTGGCCGAAGGCTGTCTGGCCGTACGGGCCGGTGCGCGGTGGGTGGCTACGAACACGGACTCCACCATGCCGTCCGGTCGTGGCCCGGTGCCCGGCAACGGGAGCCTGGTGGCCGCCCTGTCGACGGCACTGGGCGGCCGGCGGCCTGATGTGGTCATCGGCAAACCGGAGCCCGCACTGTTTCAGGTCGCAGCCGGCAACCGTACGCAAGCCGACGCAGGTCACTGCACCGGAAGGGTGCTGGTGGTCGGCGATCGGCTGGACACGGACATCGAAGGCGCCATCCGGGCCGGCATGGACAGCCTGCTGGTGCTCACCGGGGTGAGTACGGCGGCGGACGTGTTGCGGGCCACACCACTGGACCGGCCCACGCACATCGCCGCCGACCTACGTGGACTGTCCAAACCGGACAACGACACCCGCGTACCGCTGGTATCGACGGGTGACCAGCATGCTGTGCGGGTCGGCGGCTGGCGGGCCGTTTACGCCGATGGTGAGCTTTCGCTGCACGGTGACGATCCGCAACCGCTGGCCGCGCTGCGGGCGTTGGCCGCGGTCGCCTGGGCGTATCCGAACTGGACCGGTCTGTCGCCAGAGTCAGCTGCGGCCGAGAAGGTGCTGGCGCACTGGAACCTCAGCGCGTTGGTCAGAGGAGTTTGCGCAGCTTCAACAGATCGCTGAAGCTGGCCTTCACCGAGGCGCGGCCGGAGGCCCAGGCGGCGGCGAAGTTGAGCTGGCCGGCGACGAGCGCGACCAGGTCGTCGCTGGAGATGGTGAGGCGGATCTGCGCCCTCGGGTCGTCCCCGTCGGCCAGATCCATGACCGAGCCGCCGTGCAGCCGGCCGTGGAAGGCGACGTTCAGGTCCTTGATCTGGCAGGCCAGCGACCGGTCCAGGTTTACCCGGGCGGCCGAGGCCGGGTCGCTCGCGAGCTTGGTTGCGAGGTCCCCCAGTGCCTGACGGCACTCGTCAACGGTTGCCATGACTCTCCCGCAGTGGTTTGCATCCGACGTGCCGCACGGTACCGCACGGCTTGCTGGAGTGGGCCCGGTAGCGTGGCAGTGGTCGAACCGCGGCGGTCATCGTCGGGCGGTGAGCACGTCGCGAGGAGCTAGGTCGTGGCAGAAGCAAACAGGAGGGACCGGGCGATGCGTAAGGCAGTACGGACGTACCTGGAACTGGCCTTGGGCGTGACCGACACGTCGACCAAGAAGGTCAGGAAAGCGGTCGAGGAGGCGGTCGGCAAGGGCGGCGCCACCGCTGACCAGATCAAGGCGCTCACCAGCGACCTGGTCGCGGCCCGGTCGGCCAACCGGGAAAGCATCTCGAAACTGGTGCGCTTCGAAGTGGACCGGGCACTCGGCGTGGTTGGCCTGGCCACCGCGGACGAGGTCAGTGAGTTGACCGCTCGGGTCCGTGACCTGGAGCGGCAGTTGCGCGAGGCCGAGATGCGCGCGAGCGCGCCCGAGGTGGATGCCGACGTCGCCGCGACGCGCCGGCTGGCCAGCAAGAAGGCGGTGACCGAGCGGGCCACCGCCGCGGCGACATTGCCTGACGCCAACCCGCTGCCGGCCAAGCGTACGGCCGGCAGCGCCAGCAAGGCCGTCGGAGCAAGGACCGCCAGCAAGACCACCGCGAGCAAGACGACCGCGGGTAGGGCGGCGGGCGGGGCGACGACCGCGAGCCAGGCACCATCCCCCAACGCGGAAGCCGCGAAGAACGCAGCCGCGAAGAACGCAGCCGTGAAGAAGGTGGCCGTGAAGAAGGTCGCACCCCGCAAGTCCGGCGGCTCGCAGTGACCGCGCCGTATCCGAACGACCCGCGCCCGCAGCCGCCCGCCGCCGCGGCGGTCGGGGACAACGGCGGCTCCCGCGTCGATGACGCCCTGGCCGCGTTGGCCGAGGTGCGCGACGCGCCGCCGGCCGAGCAGGTGGCACCGTTGACTCAGGCCCACCGGGCGCTGCGGGAGACTCTCGAGTCCATCGGCGACGTCTGAGCCGATGGCCCGCCGCAATCGCCTCGACGCGGAACTGGTTCGCCGTGGCCTGGCCACATCCGTCCACCAGGCGGGCGAACTCGTCGCGTCCGGGCGGGTCGAGGTCCGCGGGACCAGGGCCGTCAAGGCAGCCGCCATGGTCGACCCGGCCGAGGCGGTACGGGTGATCGAGCCGCCCACCGATGAGTATGTGTCCCGGGGGGCACACAAGCTCGCCGGTGCGCTTTCCGCGTTCGCGCCGCTGGGGCTTCGCGTACGTGACCGCCGGTGCCTCGATGCCGGCGCGTCGACCGGGGGGTTCACCGACCTGTTGCTGCGCCAGGGCGCCATGTCGGTGGCTGCGGTGGACGTCGGTTATGGCCTATTGGCCTGGTCATTGCGCAATGATGCTCGGGTGAACGTGTTCGAGCGTACGAACGTGCGATCGTTGACGCCGGAGTCCATCGGGGGCGTGGTGGACCTGACCGTGGCCGACCTGTCGTTCATCTCGCTGCGGTCGGTCCTGCCAGCCCTGGCCGCGTGTACTGCCGTGGACGGGGACCTGGTGCCGATGGTGAAGCCACAGTTCGAGGTGGCACGGGGCCTGGTGGGCGCGGGTGGCGTGGTGCACGAACCCGCCGTACGAGCGGATGCCGTGCTGGCGGTGGCGTCGGCCGCGGCCACGTTGGGCCTGGGCGTGGTCGGCGCGGTGGCCAGCCCGCTGCCGGGTCCGTCGGGCAATGTGGAGTTCTTCCTGTGGCTGCGCCGGGACGCCGCGCCGGTGGACGAGGCCGCGATCCGCGAGGTGGCCGCGGCTGCTGGAGGTACGCCGTGAGCCGTACGGCATTGCTCGTGACCCATACCGGCCGGTCGGAGAACACCGCCCATGCCCGCGCCGTCGCGGGCGACCTGATGGTGGCGGGTTTCACGGTGCGCGTGATAGCTGACGAGGCCGGCGACCTCGACCTGCCTGGTGTGGTCCCGGTTGCCGGCCCGGACGCGGCGCAAGGCGCGGAGATCGTGTTCGCCCTCGGCGGGGACGGCACCCTTCTGCGTGCCGCAGAACTCGCCCGTCCGGCCAAGGCACCGTTGCTCGGCATCAACCTTGGCAAGGTCGGCTTCCTGGCCGAGGCGGAGATCGGCGACTTGGACGTGGCGGTCAGCCGCGCGGTGGCGCACAACTACACGGTGGAGGAGCGCCTCACCCTGGATGTCACCGTGGAGCACGCCGGTCTGATCGTGGCCGAGTCGTGGGCGCTGAACGAGGCCAGCGTGGAGAAGGGCGTCCGCGAGCGGATGCTCGAGGTCCGGGTCGATGTGGATGGTCGCCCGCTGTCGCGCTACGGCAGTGACGGCGTGGTGTGCGCGACGCCGACCGGGTCGACCGCCTATGCCTTCTCCGCCGGCGGTCCGGTGGTCTGGCCCGGCGTCGAGGCGTTGCTCCTCGTTCCCATTTCGGCACATGCACTGTTCAGCCGTCCGCTGGTGACATCTCCGGCGTCGACGATCGCGATCACCGTCGACCCGCACGCGTCCGCCGCACTGTTGTGCTGCGACGGGCGGCGGGTCTTCGAGGTGCCGTCGGGCAGTGTCGTGACCGTACGCCGGGGAGCGGTTCCGGTTCTCGTGGCTCAGCTGCGGCCACAGCCGTTCACTGATCGGTTGGTGGCCAAGTTCGGCCTGCCGGTGGCCGGCTGGCGGTCGAACTCGGCCTGATCCGCTCGGAGTTCGGCAAAGTCGAGTACTCGCAGGATCGGGCCTGGGCATGTCGTACGCGCGAGCGCGGTGGGGGATGCCAAGATTGCGGGCGATGCGCCTACTGCCAACCCTGCGACGGCTCCGTGCCGATGACCCGACCGTCATTGCCGGCCCTGCCCGGATGGACCGCCGGACCAAGCGTCTGGCCAGCCGGCTGCGCCCCGGTGACATCGCGTTGATCGACCACCTCGACCTGGACCGGGTAGCCGCCGAAGCGCTGGTAGCGGCCCGGGTGCGGGCGGTGGTCAACGCCCAGCCGTCGATTTCCGGTCGCTACCCGAATCTCGGACCCGAGCTGCTGATCGAGGCGGGCATCCCGCTGCTGGACTCGGTGGGGGAGGACGCGTTCCGGTTCGTCCGTGACGGTGACCAGGTCACCGTGGATGGCGACGCCGTGGTGGTCGGCGGCGTTGCGGTGGCCCGTGGTGTGCGTCACGACGCGCACACTGTGTCGGCCGCGATGGCGGGTGCCCGGGCCGGCCTGTCGGTGCAACTGGAGGCGTTCGCCGCGAACACCATGGACTACCTCCATCAGGAACGCGACCTGCTGCTCGATGGGGTGGGCGTGCCCGAGATCGCCACCCGCATCTCCGGCCGGCACTGCCTGATTGTCGTACGCGGCTATGACTACAAGGCTGATCTGCACGCGCTTCGGCCGTACATCCGGGAGTTCAAGCCGGTGTTGATCGGCGTTGACGGTGGCGCTGACGCGCTCGTCGCCGCCGGCTACCGGCCCGACCTCATCATCGGCGACATGGACTCGGTGTCCGACAAGGTGTTGCGGTCCGGCGCGGAGCTTGTGGTGCACGCCTATCCGGACGGGCGGGCGCCAGGGCTGGCCCGGTTGAACAGCCTGAACCTGCGGGCCATCACGTTCCCGGCCGCGGCCACCAGCGAGGATCTGGCCCTTCTGCTCGCCGACGACAAGGGCGCGGCCCTCATCGTGGCGGTCGGCACGCACGGCACGTTGGTGGAGTTCCTCGACAAGGGCCGCAGCGGCATGGCGTCGACGTTCCTCACCCGGCTCAAGGTTGGTGGGAAACTCGTCGACGCCAAGGGAGT
Source organism: uncultured Actinomycetota bacterium (assembly GCA_963742855.1). Lineage (GTDB taxonomy): Bacteria > Actinomycetota > Actinomycetes > Mycobacteriales > Micromonosporaceae > CAVUNP01. Next base: position 9,659 of record CAVUNP010000047.1, read on the forward strand.
CAGCCGGCTCTACCGGCCTGCTACACCAACATCATGGGTGGTGAACCTGGTCGTGGCGGTGATTGTCGCCATGGGCGCCGGGGTGGCTGCGTCCACGGTGGGGCGTGACGTGGTCGATTTCCTCGTCAATTCGTGGGACGGCCTGATCTCGAGTGTGCGGGAGCTGTTGGGATGACGAACAACGGCGACCAGCGAATGAGCTTCAAGCTGCAGGTCATCTCCATCGTCGCGGTGTTCGGCGCTATCGGTGCCGGCCTGATCCTCGGTTCGTTCGCGCACAACAATGTGGCGACGGCCGCCGATCGGGACGAGGTCGGCGCGCTTTCCAAGCAGAACCAGGCGCTGCAGGGGCAGGTGGACGAGTTCACCCGGGATGCGTTGGCCGAGACGAGGTTCACCGAAGGACTGGCCCCGACAATCCTGTATGGACGGTTGCAGGGCATCAAGGTACTGGCGCTGTCCACTCCGTCCGGTGCCGCGAGCATCGAGGGTGTGGTCCGGATGCTCTCCTCCGCGGGCTCGGTCGTGACCGGCGCGATCCAGTTGACCGCCAAGTTCACCGACCCCGGGTCCGAGGACGAGTTGCTCGACCTGGCCCACAACACGCTACCGGCGGCGGCCGCCAGCATCCCGGACGACGCCGACGGCGTGGCGGCCAGCGCGGAGATGCTCTCGCGGGTCCTCGTGAAACGCGCGCCGACGGTGCCCGAAACGGAACTGCGCGCGGTGCTCGACGCGTACGCGGACGCCGGCTATCTGCGTGGCACCGGGCCGGTGAGCACACCAGCCGATGTGGTCGTACTCGTGTCGGGCCCGCCGGCCTCGGACCAGGCTGAGTCGGACCAGGGCGTGGTGCGCCGCATCACGGCCGTGCTGGCGTCTCTCGCTCGTGCCGGCAAGGTGGTGGTCGCCGGCAGCGCCGGCGCCAATACCACCAGTGCCGGCGACCTGGTTGGCGCGGCACGGGCGGATCAGACGCTGAAATCGGCTGTGTCCACCGTGGACAATGCGGATACCTCGATCGGCCGGCTGCTGGTCGCGTGGGCGGTTGTCGACCAGTTGGCCGGCCGAGCGACCCACTACGGCACCGGCCCCGGAGCCACCCTGGTGCCCGAGAACGCTCCGTGACCCGCCCGGCCACCCCGGCCCGGTGGAGGATGGCGGTAGCCGGGTATGTGGCGGCGAGAGCGGCCCTGCGGGTGGCGCGCGGCGGCTCCGGCAGCAACACCCGACTCAACTACACCGCAGCCAACCTCGCCCGACTCAACTACCGGGGTCGTGCCGTCAGCCTCGCTGGTGGTCCGGCGTTGGCCATCGCCGCGAGTGCCACGGCCGCGTGGGGCGCGGCGCGGGCCGGCCGTGGTGATGTGGCCGCCGCGTCGCTCGTCGCCGGTCTGGCCGCTGGCGCGGTCGGCCGTCTTGACGACGTCGCCGGCGGATCCGGGCAGGCGGCGGCGAAAGGCCTTCGCGGGCACCTGGGCGCGCTGCGCCACGGGCAGGTCACCACGGGTGTGGTGAAGTTGGTCGGACTCACCCTCGCCGGTGGGCTCGCCGCAGCTCTTCTCTCCGGCCGGCGTGCCCCCGGGGCCGGCCGCGCGGTCGAGACCATCCTCGGTGCGGGGCTCATCGCCGGCTCGGCAAACCTGGTCAACTTGTTCGACCTGCGTCCTGGCCGCGCGTTGAAGGCAGCGCTGGTGCTGTCCGCGCCGATGCTGTCCAGCCGGGCCGGTGTGGCGGTTGCCGGCCCGCTCGGTGCGGCGGTCGCCGTGTTGCCCGATGACCTCTCGGAACGGGTGATGCTCGGCGACTGTGGCGCCAACGCGCTCGGCGCTGTGCTGGGCGTCGCGGTCGCGGCCCGTACCGGCATCGTCGGACGGGTGGTCGCGCTGGCCGCCGTGTCCGGTCTCACCCTGGCCAGCGAACGCTGGAGCTTCAGCACGGTGATCGAATCCTCCCCCTTTCTCCGCTACCTCGACCGTCTCGGCAGCAGCGCACGATCTTGGTGAGAAACACGCGGTTTTCCGCGTAGTTCTCCCCAAGATCGATGGATGGAGGCGGGCGGGGGCGGGCATGCTGGTGGGGAGGGGAGGCAATGTTGTGGGGGATTGGGGCGGGGATAGGGGCGGGTTGCGGGTGGCGCTGGTACTCGGGCCGAGTACCGGGGGGATCGGCCGCCACGTGCATTGCCTGGTCTCCGGATTGACCGCGCGCGGGATGGCGGTGCACGTCTACTGCCCGGAATCGACCGCGGCCCAGCTCGACTTCGGCTCGGCCGGCGCTCGGGTCGCCGCCATCGACATTTCGCCGAGCCCGGGGGCCCGGGATGTGAGCGCGGTGTCGCATCTGCGCCGGGGGTTGCGGACGGCGCCGGTCGACGTGATCCACGCGCACGGGCTGCGGGCCGGGTTCGTGGCCGGTATCGCCCGGCCGGGTGACACTCCGCTGGTGGTGAGCTGGCACCAGACGTTCGCCGGGCATCCGCTGGCCCGGCTGGCGAACCTGGGGCTGGCCCGGACCGTCGCCGGCGCGGCCGAACTGAGCCTGTGCGCCTCGCCGGATCTGGTGGCGATGGTGACCAGGTTGGGCGCCACGGACGCGCGGCTGTGCCTGGTTCCGGCGCCGGTCCTGCCGGCGCCGAGTCGGGACCGGGCCGAGGTACGCGAGGAGTTCGGGCTCACCGCGGACACCCCCGTGGTGTTGGCCATCGGTCGCCTGAACAGCCACGAACGGCACGATGTCCTGGTTTCCGCGGCCGCACGGTGGCGCCAGTCACGCCCGACGCCGAACGTCATCATCGAAGGGACCGGTCCGGCGTACCGGGATCTGGCCGCCCAGATCATCACCAGCCGGGCACCGGTGATCCTGGCCGGGCACCGCGGCGATCTGGCCGACCTGTTGCATGCCGCCGACGTGGCCGTGATCACCAGCGACGGCGAGGCCCGGCAGGGCTTCGCGCAGGAGGCGCTCGCCTCCGGGCTGCCGCTCGTGGTGGCGGACGAGGGCGGCCTTCCGGGCATCGTGGCGGACGCGGCCCTGTCGGTGCCGCCAGGCGATGTGGGAGCGCTGGACGGCGCCGTACGGTCGCTGCTGGACGATCCGGCCGCCCGGGCCCGGCTGGCCGCGGCCGGGCTGGCTCGGACCGCCGGCTGGCCCACGGACGCCGACTCGGTGGCCCAGGTCGCCGCCGCCTACCTGGAGATCAGCCGCGGGCACCCGATCAGCCCTCCGGGCGTCGGAGGGGGCCTGGCCGACGGGAGCGAGCCGACCGTTGACAACGCACCGAACGGCTGACCGGGGCCGAGGCTGTCGGTTGCGACACGCCACCCGGCCGTCCTGTTCGGCGCTGCCTGACCAACGTGTTAACGTGAAATCCCGTGGATCACTTGATCTCGCATACCCACGGGAGCATGCGTTGACCCCTTCGCCACGGACGACTCGGCACATTTTCGTCACGGGGGGCGTCGCCTCCTCTCTCGGCAAGGGCCTCACCGCCTCCAGCCTCGGCAGGCTGCTCACCGCGCGGGGTCTGCGCGTCGTCATGCAGAAGCTCGACCCCTACCTGAACGTCGACCCCGGCACGATGAACCCCTTCCAGCACGGCGAGGTGTTCGTCACAGAGGACGGAGCCGAGACCGACCTCGACGTCGGCCACTACGAGCGTTTCCTCGACCGCAACCTGTCCCGCAAGGCGAATGTCACCACCGGGCAGATCTACTCCGACGTGATCGCCAAGGAGCGTCGCGGCGAGTACCTCGGCGACACCGTGCAGGTGATCCCGCACATGACAGACGAGATCAAGGCCCGGATCCGCGCGATGGGGGGCGCGACGAGGAGGCCGCGCCCCGGACGTGGTGATCACCGAGGTAGGTGGCACCGTCGGTGACATCGAGTCGCTTCCGTTCCTGGAGGCGATCCGCCAGGTGCGCCAGAGTCGGCCGGGACAACTGCTTCTACCTGCACGTGTCGCTGGTGCCGTACCTGGCGCCGAGGGCGAGCTGAAGACAAAGCCAACACAGCACTCGGTGGCGGCGTTGCGCAACATCGGTATCCAGCCCGACGGGATCGTGCTGCGCGCCGACCGGGAGATCCCGGACAAGCTCAAGGTGAAGCTCTCCCTCTAGTGCGACGTGGACACCGAAGGCGTGGTCGCCGCGCCGGACGCGCCGAGCATCTACGACATCCCCAAGGTGCTGCACACCGAGGGCCTCGACGCGTACGTGGTACGCCGGCTCGGGCTGAGTTCCGGGACGTCGACTGGGGCGCGTGGGACGATCTGCTGGAGCGGGTGCACCATCCACAGCAGACGGTGACGGTGGCCATCGTGGGCAAGTACGTGGACCTGCCGGACGCGTACCTGTCGGTCAGCGAGGCGGTGCGAGCGGCCGGCTTCGGTCACCGGGCCAGGGTGGAGCTGCGTTGGGTGCCCAGCGACGAGTGCGGGAGCATGAGCCGGCGCCGCGTCCGCCCTCGCCGGGGTGGACGGCGTGCTGGTGCCCGGCGGGTTCGGGGTACGCGGGATCGAGGGCAAGATCGGCCCGCACGGTTCGCGCGGGAGTGCGGCATCCCGACCCTCGGCCTCTGCCTCGGCCTGCAGTGCATGGCCATCGAGGTGGCGCGCCATCTGGCGGACCTGGACGGTGCCAACTCGCTCGAGTTCGACGAAGAGGCGCCACACCCGGTGATCGCGACGATGGCCGACCAGCAGGACATCGTGGCCGGCAAGGGCGACATGGGCGGCTCGATGCGACTCGGGGCCTACCCCGCGACGCTGGCGGGGACGTGGTGGCCGAGGCGTACGGGCAGACCGAGGTGAGCGAGCGGCACCGGCACCGGTACGAGGTGAACAACGCCTACCGCGAGCGGCTGGCCGAGGCAGGGCTGACGATCTCGGGAACCTCGCCGGACGGGCGTCTGGTGGAGTTCGTCGAGCTGACCGCGCAGTCCACCCCTTCTTCGTGGCCACCCAGGCCCACCCCGAACTCAAGTGCCGGCCGACGCGGCCACACCCACTGTTCAGCGCGTTCGTCGGGGCGGCGCTCGACTACAACGGCGCGGACCGGCTGCCGGTCGAGGTGCCCTCGCTCAACGGCACGGCCACCCAGCCGGCGGGGCGTGGCGCGTGAGCGCTACCCCGTACGAGGTGCTGAGCCGGCAGCAGGAGGGTCCGGGCGGCCGATCTTCGGCGTGGTCTCCGACCAGGTGGCCATGCCCGACGGCGGCGCGGCGAGGCGCGACTGGGTGGTCAGCCTCGACGCGGTCGGTGTGGTCGCCCTGGACGACGCCGATCGGGTCATTCTCCTCCGGCAGTACCGGCACCCCATCGGTGGCTACCTGTGGGAATTGCCGGCCGGGCTGGCCGACGTGACCGGCGAATCCGACCTGTCGACCGCGAAACGTGAGCTCGCGGAGGAGGCCGACCTTGTCGCGGCGGACTGGCACCTGTTGATCGAGCACCACAGCAGCCCGGGCTTCACCAATCAGCTCGTACGGGTGTTCCTGGCCCGCGGTCTGACGCCAGTGTCCGAACAGGACCGTCATGTCCGGCATGAGGAAGAAGCCGACATGCTGGTCCGGTCGGTGCACCTGGATGAAGCCGTGAGCATGGTGTTTCGCGGCGAGATCACCAACGGTGCCGCGGTCGCCGGCGTCCTTGCCGCCGACCGGGCCCGCGCGAACCAGTGGGCCGGCCTGCGCCCGGCCGATTCGCCACCGCCGGATCCGTCTGCCACCGGCCCGAAATGGCGCCGGATAGGCGTTCTTGAAGACTATTTCCGGGCTGAGCAGGCAGGCCAAAACGGCACGTCCCGACCGAATCGGGACGGCTGCGGGGTACGGCCACCAACGGATCAACGCCATCACCTACACGATTTACACTCGGCGGTGGGTGACCGGCGTAGACCGGGGCGGCAACGGCGCCGCCCGGCGCTGGGCTGGAACCGAAACCTGGTTCCGGCGGCAAGCTGCCTGGAAGAGGTATCGCAATTGTGAAGGTCGGAATCCCTCGCGAGGTCAAGAACCACGAGTACCGCGTGGCGATCACGCCCGCGGGTGTCCACGAGTTCATCCGCAACGGCCACGAGGTCTTCGTCGAGCGGAGCGCCGGCGTCGGGCTCGCGCATCCCGGACGACGAATACGTCGCCGCCGGCGCGACGATCCTGGCCACCGCGGACGACGTGTGGGACAGCCGCCGACCTGGTCCTCAAGGTCAAGGAGCCGATCGCCGAGGAGTACCACCGGATGCGCGAGGGGCAGGTGCTGTTCACCTACCTGCACCTGGCCGCGTCCCAGCGAGTGCACCGACGCGCTTGCTCGACCGCAAGGTCACCGGCATCGCGTACGAGACGGTGCGAGCTGGCGGACAGTCGCTGCCGCTGCTCGCCCCGATGTCCGAGGTGGCCGGCCGGCTCGCGCCGCAGGTGGGCGCGTACCACCTGATGCGCTCCGGCGGCGGCCGGGGCGTGCTGATGGGCGGCGTGCCCGGCGTCGTACGCGGCCAAGGTCGTCGTCATCGGCGCCGGCGTGTCCGGCATGAACGCCGCCGCGATCGCGCTGGGCATGCAGGCCGAGGTGCTGCTCCTGGACCGCAACATCGCCCGGCTGCGCCAGGCCGACGCGATCTACCGGGGCCATCTGCAGACCGTGGCCTCCAACGCGTACGAGATCGAGCAGGCGGTGCTGGACGCCGACCTGGTCATCGGCGCGGTGCTGGTGCCCGGGGCCAAGGCGCCCGAAGCTGGTCTCCAACGAGCTGGTCTCCCGGATGAAGCCGGGCAGCGTGCTGGTGGACATCTCCATCGACCAGGGCGGCTGCTTCGAGGACTCCCGGCCGACCACCCACGCCGATCCGGTCTACAAGGTGCACGACTCGATGTTCTACTGCGTGGCCAACATGCCGGGCGCGGTCCCGCACACGTCGACGTACGCGCTGACGAACGTCGACCCTGCCGTACGCGGTGGAACTGGCCAACCACGGCTGGCGCGAGGCGCTGCGCAGCGACCCGGCGCTGGCGCTGGGCCTCAACACCCACGACGGCCAGGTCACCTACGGCCCGGTCGCCGAGGCGCACGGCATGGACGGCGGTGCAGCTGGCAGAGGTGCTGGTTTGATCGACGGAGGTGGCCGGGAGCCTACGGGCCGGCGCGCCACCTGCGCCGGCCCTGCGTCGGGCGGTCCGCAGCTAACTGGACCACTTCGCCGTCGACGCGTGCTCTTCGGCAACACGCTCGCCTCGTACGCCGGGAGCGATGATCGCTACCTGGACACCCGCCGACGCCGGGGTACGACTCGGTCGCCGCGGGCGCGGATATTTCGGGGCACCCTGGCCGGCTCCGCGAGGGCGACGAGGACCACCCGCCGTTGTCGGCGGCATCCGCGGCCCGGGCGGTGAGCGCGGTGCGCGGACTGCACCGGTTCGCCGCTGCGCGAAGGCGGTGGCCGGCGCCGACGGGCCGGCGACGTCCGCGCCACCGACGCCGCCGCGCCGGCTGCCCAGGGCGCTGCCCGTCGACGTCGTGCCGCGGCTGCTGGCCGCCGCGGGCCCGACCGGGCCACCGTGAGCGCGCCCCGCGCGCTGCGCGACCGGGCGCTGCTGGAATTCCTGTACGCCACCGGCGCGCGCGTGTCCGAGGCGGTCGGCGTGCGGTGGACGACTGGACCTCGACGACGGCGTGGTGCTGTTGCGCGGCAAGGGCGGCCGGGACCGGCTCGTGCCGGTCGGTGGTTACGCCGCGGACGCGCCGTGGCGCGCTATCTGGTCCGGGCCGGCCGGCCCTGCTGCGCTCGGGCGCGCACAGCGGGACACTCCGACGCTGTTCCGTCAATGCCCGCGGCGGTCCGCTGACCCGGCAGGGCGCCTGGGGCGTCCTGCGGCAGGCGGCCGTCGCGGGCGGTCGCCGGGCCCGGAGCAGTCTCGCCGCACACGCTGCGCCATTCGTTCGCCACCCACCTGCTTGACGGCGGCGCGGACGTACGGGTGGTGCAGGAACTGCTCGGGCACGCCTCGGTGACCACCACCCAGATGTACACGTTGGTGACGTGGATCGGTTGCGCGAGGTGTACGCGACGTCGCACCCGCGCGCACTGTCCGAGGGGAGCCTGCAGATTCGCCCGGTCGTGGGCGAATCGATCCCTGGCACGTGCCGCCCGGGTGCTCCGCATCGCGTGAGGGCAAAGGTGCCGGCGCCGCGCGACACGCCGAGGGGGACGGCATGCCGTGGGGGCGAAGCGGCGCCGCTAGGGACGTCGGCGCGTCGACGGCGGGAAGGGTCGAATCGGGCAGGGTGCAACAATCGGGATGGCGAGCAGCGACGAGCCGAGGCCGAGTCCTGGACGTCGGAAGCGGGCCGCGAGCAAAGCGGCGGACCTCGGCGCGACCTGGGGCCGGCGCGACCCTGCGGCGTACACGACCGGCGCGCAGATCCCCACGCCGAGCTCCGACCGACCGGCACGGCCCGGCGCGGATCATCGCGATGGCCAACCAGAAGGGTGGCGTCGGTAAGACCACGACCACCATCAACCTGGGTGCCGCCCTCGCCGAGTACGGGCGCAAGGTTCTCCTGGTCGACTTCGACCCACAGGGCGCGCTCTCGGTCGGCCTCGGCGTCAACCCGCACAACCTGGACCTGTCGATCTACAACCTCCTCATGCAGGACGAGGTGACGATCGAGGACATCCTGATCAAGACGAACGTGGCCGGGCTGCACCTGCTGCCAGCCAACATCGACCTGTCCGCGGCCGAGATCCAACTGGTCAACGAGGTGGCCCGGGAGATGGCCCTGGCCCGGGTGCTGCGCCCGGTGCTCAAGGAATACGACTTCATCCTGATCGACTGCCAGCCCTCGCTGGGCCTGCTCGCGATCAACGCGTTGACCTGCGCGCATGGCGTGCTCATCCCGCTGGAGTGCGAGTTCTTCAGCCTGCGCGGTGTCGCGCTCCTGCTGGACACCATCGACAAGGTGCGCGAGCGGCTCAACTTCGATCTGGAGCTCGAGGGCATCCTGGCCACCATGTACGACAGCCGCACCACGCACTGCCGGCAGGTGCTGCAGCGGGTGGTCGAGGCGTTCGGCGACAAGGTGTACCAGACCGTGATCACCAAGACGGTCAAGTTCCCCGAGTCGACGGTGGCGGGAGCGCCCATCACCCCCTGGATCCGGCCTCATCCGGCGCGCGCAACTACCGGCAGTTGGCCCGCGAGGTCATCGCCGCGCATTCCACGGTCTCGGGTAAACCCGTGCCACCGCTTCGGCGGCCGGCACCAACTCGGGTGCGGCGGTCGCCCAGTCCGGCGTGCCGGTGGGTAACCTTGGTGAGGTGACGGAACCTGAGGCTGAGCCTGTGGCCGTGGGCACCGAACCGGCCGTCACCACCACGGCCACCGACCTGGCACACCCCGATGCGGCCAAGCCCGCTCCGGTCGGATTCCAGGTCCGGCTGACCAACTTCAGCGGGCCGTTCGACCTGCTGCTCCAGCTGATCGGCAAGCAGAAGCTGGAGATCACCGAGCTGTCGCTCAGCAAGGTAACGGACGAGTTCATCGCCTACATCCGGGCGATGGGTGACAATTGGGATCTCGACGAGGTCAGCGAGTTCCTTGTCGTGGCGGCCACGTTGCTCGACCTCAAGGCGGCCAAGTTGCTGCCTCAGGCTGAGGTTGAGGACGACGAGGACCTGGCCCTGCTCGAGGCCCGCGACCTGCTGTTCGCCCGGCTGTTGCAGTACAAGGCGTTCAAGGAGGCCGCTTCGGTGATCGCGGCTCTGGACGCGCGGACCTCGCGCAGCTACCCACGGGTGGTGAAACTCGAGCCGCGGTTCGCCGAGGCCCTGCCCGAGCTGGTGCTGGGCATCGGTGCGGACAGGCTCGCCCAGCTGGCGGTGAAGGCGTTCGGCCCCAAGCCGACCCCGGTGGTGGCCATCGACCACGTGCACATGGTCCGGGTCAGTGTCCGGGAGCACCTGGCCATCCTGCGGGAGAAGCTGTTGCGGTTGCGGCAGGCGACCTTCCGGGCCCTGTGCGCCGACTGCCAGTCCACCCTCGAGGTGGTGGCCAGGTTCCTCGCGCTGCTGGAGCTCTACCGTGAGTGCCTGGTCGACTTCGACCAGATCACCGCGCTGGGGGAGCTGACCGTACGGTGGATCGGCGACGACTCGGCCGGGCTGGAGATCCAGATCGACGAGTACAGCGGCGCCGCGGTGAAGCCGGACGACAGCGAGGACGCGGGTACGGTGGAAGACCCGGCTGGCACAGACCCGGCTGGCACAGGTACGACCGACGATGGGACCGGCCCGGCCGGTGACGAGATCGACAACGGCATCGTGCGGGTGACCCCGGCCGCAGACGGGCCGCCGGATATCGAGACAGCGGAGGAGAGGCAAGGGTGACCGGGAACGACGACAACTCGGCGCCCGGGACGGATGACGCGCCAGGCGCCGCGCCGCGACCGCCGGAGACGGCGTTCGAAGAGTTCGCCGCCACGTGGGTTCCGCCGTGGGCCCGGGCGCAACCGGAACTGGTCATCGAGCCGGCATCGGACTACTCGCTCGAGGAGTTGTCCGTAGGACGGCTCGCCTACGCCAGTGCCGACGAGTTGCCCAACCCGGACGACTTCGAGCCCGGCATGCCCGACGCCGAGTTGCGCGGCGCCCTCGAGGCGATCCTGCTGGTGATCGACGAACCGGTGACGACGGTGTTGCTGGCCCAGGTGTTGGAGGAGCCGACGGTACGGATCGAGGGCACGCTGCACGGGCTGGCGCAGGAATATCACGTCACCGGTCGGGGCTTCGAGCTGCGTCAGATCGCCGGCGGATGGCGGCTCTACACCAGGGTGGACTTCGCGCCCTACGTGGAGCGGTTCGTGCTGGATGGCCAGCAGATCCGGCTGACCCAAGCCGCGCTGGAGACCCTGGCCGTGGTGGCCTACAAGCAGCCGGTCAGCCGGTCGCGGGTGGCGGCGATCCGCGGGGTGAACTGCGACGGCGTGATGAAGACGCTGGTCACCCGGGGGCTGATCGAGGAGGCTGGCATCGAACCGGAAAGCAGCGCGCATCTGTACCGCACCACCAGGCTGTTCCTGGAGAAGCTCGGCATCAACAACGTGGCTGACCTGCCGTCGTTGGCGCCGTTCCTGCCGGACAACGTAGATGAGATCGACTTTGCCCAGCGCTAACCCGGCCCGCCCCGGCGGCAATCGGCGCCCGCCGAGCGGTAACCGCCGCCCGCCCCGCCCGGCGCCCAGCACCGACGAGGACCCCTTTGTGGTTGCCCAACGCAAGGCCGCCGCCCAACGTGGTGGCCCTACCGCGACGACCGGTGACGACGCGCAACGGTTGCAGAAGGTGCTCGCCGGGGCCGGAATCGGTTCTCGGCGGGCGTGCGAGGAACTCATCGCGGCCGGACGGGTCACAGTGGACGGTCGTCGGGCGGCCCTCGGCGACCGGGTCGATCCCCGCACCTCGGTCATCCACATTGACGGCGAGCGCGTGGTCATCGACGCGCGCCTGGTCTACCTGGCGCTGAACAAGCCCCGGGGCATTGTCTCCACCATGTCGGACGAGCGCGGCCGCAACGGCATCAGTGAACTGCTCGGCGCGAGCGTGTCCCAGCGGGTCTTCCACGTGGGGCGGCTGGACACCGACAGCGAGGGATTGTTGCTACTCACCAATGATGGTGACCTGGCCCATCTGCTCACCCATCCCTCGCACGGTGTGTCGAAGACCTATCTGGCCGAGGTTCCCGGCCCATTGCCCCGTACGGTCGGACGGACCTTGCGCAGCGGGGTGCAACTCGACGACGGTCCGGCCCGGGCCGACGCGTTCCGGGTCGTCGACGCGCATGGCCGCACCGCGCTGGTGGAGATCACCCTGCACGAAGGACGCAAGCACATCGTGCGGCGCATGCTGGCCGAGGTAGGTCATCCGGTGATCCGCCTCATCCGTACCTCGGTCGGTCCGGTAAAGCTCGGGGACCTCAAGGCGGGCCGCTGGCGGCACCTGACCCGCGACGAGGTGGCCATGCTCTTCGCCGCCGGCGACACGCTCGCGGCGGACACACTCGCCGCCGACCCCGGACGCCCTGAGCCTGACCGTACCGATCCCGGCGCGGACGAGGACTGAGGCCAGCGCAGGCGCAGGCGCCACGCGGTGACTGTCCAGGAATCGTCCAGATTCGGGAGGTATTTTGGGGTGATGGACGAAATCCGGGCTCAACGGGTGGTCGACGCACTGCGTGATCAGGGTGTGCCGGCGCATCTGGAGCGGGCCAATGTGGGCCAGTTCGGCATCCGCATCGCGCTACCTGACCGCGAGGCGATCTGGGACACCGACGGTGCGGCCGGCCTTGAGGCACAAGTTCTGCGCGACGGCGTACTCGTGGGGTTCGTGCCGACGATCCCTGGTTCGGAAGGATTCACCGAGAGCCAGATCGTGGACGCCATCGCCCGTACCGACTATGACCTGCCGATCGGGACCCAGCGAAGCCGGCCGTTGCCGCCAGCGCCGTCATTGCCGCGAGAGGGTGGCTTCTTCCGGCGCTTTCGCGAGGGCTTCCGCGGCGAGTAGCACCGCCGCCTGATGCGCGCTGTGACCGGCGTCACGCTCGATCTAGACGTTTGTGTGACGTCTGTTATGTCCGTTCGGGCCAGTTAAGCCCGGGAATGCCGAAACTGTCGATTAATCCACAACGGACTCAGTGTCTGCGCCGTTGAGCCAGTCACGGGTAAAGGCGCCTCATCCACCCGTGACTGGAAAAGGATTAGTCAACGAGGAGATCTCACATGACGGCAGCCGGCATCATCTCGGCGGCATCGGAGTTCGGAGCATTCGTCGGAGACGATCAACGGGGCAACGTCGTCGGAGACGAGCAACGAGGCAACGTCGAAGACGATCAACGAGGCAACTTCGCCTTTGATGTCGCCATCATCGGACTCGGCTATGTGGGTCTTCCCACCGGGTTGGCGTTCCACGCGGCCGGCATGCGCGTTCTGGCGCTCGACATCAGCGCCGAGCGCCTCGGCGCGATCCAGGTGTGCGATGTGGATCTGCTCGATGTGGACCAGCGCCGCCTGCGGATGGCGATCAAGGACCCGGACGCATTTGTGCTCACCGATCAGTTGGTCCGACTGGGCGAGGCCCGGGCGCTGATCGTCTGCGTGCCCACTCCGGTGGACCGCCACCTCGCACCGGATCTGAGCGCCTTGCGCGCCGCGTGCGCCACGGTGGTCGATTGCGCCCGGCCGGGGCAGACCCTGTTGCTGACCTCGACCACGTACGTGGGATGCACCCGCGACCTGTTGGTGGCGCCGCTGATCGAACGAGGCCTGCGACCGGGGCACGAGGTGTTCGTGGCGTTCGCCCCGGAGCGCATCGACCCCGGCAACAGTCGCCATCCGGCCCACGAGGTGCCCCGCGTCGTCGGCGGCGTCACGCCGGCCTGCCTGGACCGCGCCAGTGCCGTGCTCACCCGGGGCGCCAGCGACATCCACCGGGTCAGCAGTCCCGAAGCGGCTGAGTTGACCAAGCTCTATGAGAACACCTTCCGTGCGGTCAACATCTCGCTTGCCAACGAGTTCGCCGACATCAGCCGGACGCTGAAGATCGACATAGCCGAGGTGGTTCGGGCCGCGTCCACCAAGCCCTACGGGTTCCTGCCGTTCTGGCCAGGCCCGGGGGTCGGCGGGCACTGCATTCCGTGCGATCCGCACTACCTGCTCTGGCAGTTGCGGGAGCAACGGGTCAGCGCGCCGATGATCGAAACCGCGATGGGTCTGGTCGCGCGGCGCCCCGGCCAGGTCGTGGCCCGGGCAGCCGAGATCCTCGCCCACGGTGGCAAGACGCTGGAGGGCGCGGCCATCCTGCTCGTGGGCGTGGCCTACAAGCCCGGTGTCGGCGACGTACGCGAGTCGCCGGCACTGGAGATCATCGAACGGCTGACCGAGGCCGGCGCCACCGTGGCCTACACCGACGAACTCGTGCCGGCCATCCGGCTGCCGGCCGGAGACCTGAAGGCCGTCGTGGAGCCGGGGCAGTGTGACTGGGACCTGATCGTGGTGCACACGGTGCACGCCACCACCCGTACCCGGTGGCTCGCCCCGCACCCCGCGGTGCTCGACACGACCTACCGGCTGACCGACCTTCCGCGGCGATGGACACTCTGATCCCACCGCATGGCGCCGGGCGACGAAAGCAGGTACGGCGGGGCGGCCAATCGCTGGTACGGTCCGTCGTCTTCGCGATGTCGCTGGTCCTTCTCACCGCCTGCGCCCAGACCGTCGCGCCGGCCGAGCCGACCTCGGTGCTCAAGCCGCCGCCGGAGCCGGTTTCGGCCGTCGACGGGCCGTTGCCGCTGGGCCGGGAGAGCGTCTACGAACTGTTCAACCAGGGCAGCCTCGCCGTCGCCGACGAAATGCTGCGCGACGTATGGCGGCTGCCGCGCTTCGCGCCGGTCACACTCAGCCCGCCGACTTGGCATGAGGATCCATACAAGCAGAAGTACTGGCGGTTCCTCTTCTACAGCCTGCGACCCACGAGCAACCTGCTCTGGGCCTACTACCGCACGGGCCAGGCGAAGTACCGCACGAAGCTGTTCGAGATCCTCGACTCCTACCTCAACCACGATCAGTCCAGGCGGCCGCTGGACATCCAGGGCTTCGACGACCCGTACGCGCTCGGCTTCCGGGCCATGCAACTGACCAACATCTACGTGAAACTCAGCCGCTCGCACGACATCCCGGCCGCGCTGTCGGACCGGCTGCGGGAGAGCATCAGCCGGACCGGGGCCCGACTGATGTTGGAGGAGAACTTCCAGGTCGACCACAACCACGGCTTCTCCGAGGCGCTGGCGTTGCTGGTCCTGCACGCGAACTTCGCCGAACTCGATCCGGATGGCCGGTGGGGCGACACCAGTGTGGCCCGCCTGCAGGCGTTCTTCGCCCTGGCCGTCGACGCCGAGGGCGTCGAGGTGGAGAAGTCGACATTCTACCACTTCTATGTGTACAAGTTCGCGCTGCAACTGCTCGAATGGGCCAGGGCGAACGACATCGCCCTACCCCCGGCGTTGACCCAGGCCATCCTGCGGATGGGCGACTACGCCGCCTACGTGACCTGGCCGGACGGGTCGATTCCGTTGTTGGGGTCCTCGGTCCAGCTGTCGCCCGCAGCGGAGGAACACACCTACGACGAGGCGATGCGGGACCGGCCGGAACTGGCCTTCGCCTTCACGGCAGGCCGTAGCGGTACACCGCCCGGGCAAGCCAGGTTGTTCCAGCACAGCGGTCAGGCCGTCCTCCGATCCCCTGTGGATAGTGGCGCGGACTATGCCCTCAACAGCCAGCTCATCATGGATGTCGGCCCACCGCAGACCAAGCATGCTCATCACGAGGCGCTGGCGTTCAACTACTTCTCCGGCGGCCGGGAACTGCTGGTGGATTCGGGGCTGGACACCTACTCGGCCGGGCAGGCCTTCGACTACTTCCACAGCAACACCGCGCACAACACCGTGGTCGTGGACGGCAAGGACCAGGGCGCCGGCCCGGTCCAAGCTGGACTCACCGCCGCGAGCGACGGCTGGGCCTACCAGTCCGGCGTGGCCTCGGTGTATCCCGGCGTCACCCACCGCCGCTCGGTTCTGCTGCTCACCCGCGACGTGGTGCTGGTCGCCGATTCCATCTCCGGCAACCGGCTGCATAACGTCGCCGGAGGCGATCAACGCCACACCTTCGAGCAGTTGTGGCACATCTTTCCCGGCGCGCATGTGGTGGACGACGGACTGCATACAAAGGTGTTCGACGACCACGACAATCCGGTCCTGGACCTGCGCCAGGCCTCGGGTACCGGGGCGATCCAACCCCGCCGGTACTTCGGCGCGCTCGATCCGATGCAGGGTTGGTTCTCCGCCGAGTACGGCCGGGCCGAACCCAACCACGTGGCCGGTTTCCGGGTCGACGGCACCAGCGCGGTGTACCTGACTCTGCTCACCTCCGGCTCGTACGCTGGCCGTGCGGCATCGATCAGCGGCCAGATCAGTGACCGCGACGTTTCCGCCGGCATCTGCGTTGATGGCTACGGTGCCGCCACCATCCATATCGGAGCGCAGGCCGGCCCGGGAGAGACGGTGACCGTGAACCGAGAGGCCAACTGCCCCGATGTCGCTTGAAACGCAGCCACGTCCGGCCTCCACCGACCTGGTCCACGTACCGCGCCAGGCCAGGCCGGGACATGCGGCGCCACGGCGCTCGCGTGAGCCCGCGGCCGACCTGCGGCAAACCACCCGCCGGATGATCGCATTGGCCACCCTGATCCCGCTGACCGTGATTCTCGCGGTGAAGGCTGCCGGCCTCGGCCTGAACCTGGTCGTCAACCTCTACGGCATCGGGGTACTCGGCGCGACCATCTTCGTGATGTATGTGGCGTTCGGCAACTACCGTGACCCCTCCATGGACGCGGACGTCCTGCACGAGCGGCCACTGGTGAGCTGCCTGCTCGCGGTGCGCGACGACGTGCGGGCGGTGGAGGCGACCATCCGGTCGTTGCTGGGCCAGAACTACGGCAACTGCGAGGTCATCGTCGTGGACGACCAGTCGTGCGACGGCACCCGGGAGTTGCTGGAGTATCTGGCCGAGGTGTTGCCCATCAGGCTGATCGCCCTGGACCACAACGTCGGCAAGAAGCGGGCTCTGGTGCTGGCGGCCGCCCAGGCCCGGGGTGACTACTTCGTCTTCACCGACTCCGACTGCGTCGTCGCGCCGGATGCCGTCTACCGATGCATGCTCGCCTTCCAGGCCCATCCCGGCATCGGCGCGATCAGCGGCCACACCCGGGCGCTGAACCCGACGGCCAGCCTGCTGACCCGGATGCAGGACGTCTGGTACGACGGGCAGTTCGGGGTGTCCAAGGCGGCCGAGTCGGTGTTCGGATCGGTGACCTGCGTGTCCGGCCCGCTGGCCGCCTTCCGGCGGGAGGCCATCTTCAACTACCTTCCGGCGTGGGCCGGCGATCGCTTCCTGGGCGCGGAATTCCGGTTCGCCACCGACCGCCAGCTGACCGGGTATGTGTTGGGACAACGATGGATCGGCCGCCGGCTGAAGCGCCAGTATGCGGACTCCCCGTTCGTGGCGGAGGTTGACTACCGCGACCGCAGGTGGGGCGTCGCCTACGTGCGCTCGGCCCGGGCACTGACCAACGTGCCCACCACGTTCAGCACGGTGATCCGCCAGCAGGTCCGGTGGAAGAAGAGCTTCGTCCGCAACATCTTCTTCACCGGACGGTTCTACTGGCGGCGCGGGGTGATGGCATCCCTGCTGTTCTACAGCCATGTGGTCTGGGTTGCCCTGGCCCCGGTGCTGGCGTTCCGGCACCTGGTCTGGCTGCCGCTGCACGGGGAGTTCTTCCTGACCGGGCTGTACGTATGCGGCGTGGCGCTGAAGGGTTCGATCTGGGGCCTGGCCTACCGGGTGCAGAACAAGGGCGACCGGCGTTGGGTGTACCGGCCGCTGATGAGCCTGATGTCGGCGTTCGTGCTGTCCTGGCTGCTGCCGTATTCGATCCTGTCCCTGCGCAAGAGTGTGTGGTCGCGCGGATGAAACCCGTTCGCTGGGTAGCCCAGCTGCTCGCCCTGTTGGTGGTGTTCAGCCTCTATGTCGTGGTGGTGACCCGGGGCCGGCCCACGGACTGGGTGAGCTGGTGAGGCCGCCGTCCGTGGTCCGCCTGGCTGTCCGGCTGGGGGTGGCGGTGACCACCCTCTCCGCGCTGGCGGTGCCCACGCTGACGTATGTCTACGTGCGCGACCGGGTGCAGGTCGGCGGGCAGGTGCGCGATCTTCCCCAGCCACCGACGCTCACCGAGGCAAAGACAGCCCGCTTCACGTCGTGGGAACGCGGCTCGCAACCGTCCCTTGTGATGCTCGGCTACCACGATGTGGTGAAGTCCGAGCCCACCCCTTCGCCGATCCCGGGACGGCGGGTGTCCGTCGCCGCCGCGACCCTGGCCAGCCACCTGCGCATGTTGAGGCTAGCCGGATTCACGTCGGTCACCGACGCCGACGTGGTCAACTATGTCCTCAATGCAGGGTCATTACCGGACAGGGCGGTGATGCTCAGCTTCGACGGCGCCCGCGTGCGGAACTGGACCTACGCCGACCGTATCCTGGCGGAGTACGGCTTCCGTGCCACGGTCTTCGTGGATCCCGCCATTGTGGACAAAGCCGTGCGGGGTACGACCCTGTCCTGGGCGCAGTTACGGGCTCTGGCCGGCACTGGACGCTGGTCGATCGGTGTGTTGCCGTCGGTGCTCGCCGCGCCGGTGGCGGTGGACGCCGCCGGGCGCGAGGAGAGCGGCGTGCTCGCGCATCGTTGGCTGGCGGATCGGAAGCGGGCCGAGACCACCGAGGAGTTCACCGCGCGGATTCACGCCGAACTGTCCCGGGCCCGGCAGCAGATCGTGGACGAGGGCCTTGCGCCGCCGCTGCTGCTGTCCTACCCGTTTCAGGCCGGCTATCCCATCGACCGGGTCGCCGCCACGTTCGGCGAGTTGGCCACGACCGTGCAGGGACTGTTCTCGGTCAGCCTGCTCAGCTCGTCCATCGACGAAGTTGGCGGTCCACAGTGGATCGGACGGCGGCTGCTGGCCCGGATGGAGATCTACGGGTCGACCACGGACGAGCTGCTGTTCACCCGCATCCGTGACGGGGTAAGGCGATGAGCGGGTGGTGCGGGGCCCGGTCGCTGGGCTACTACGGCGCAGCGGCAATGGCAGTGGTGTTGGGCGCTGTGGTGGCCACGGTGGTGGTGCGGCCTGCGTCCTCCACATTGTCTTCATCACCCAGGCAGTGGCGAGCCGGCGTAACCGCGCCGGCGATGGCTTCGCCGACGAAGGCCACGCTGGTCACGAATGAGTACGCGTACCACCATCCCGACAGCGCCGACGCGGTGCGTTCCCCGGATTGGATCGTCACCAGCGGATCGCTGTTCGCCGTCGGCGGCCTGCTGTGGTCGGGCCACCCCGATGACCGGTCACCCGGCCCGACATCGACCGGCGGCACCGACTCGGCGGTCTTACGGGTCGTCACCACGCGCACCGACTATGCGGACGTGCGGCTGACGTTCGGGCTGTGGATCGCCGGGCTCACCGAGACGAAACGGACCCCGAGCAAGGACACGGATGGCGTGCACGCGATCCTGCGGTACCAGTCGGAGTTCTCCACCTACTACGTGTCCATGTTCCGCCGGGACGGCCAGGTCGCCGTCAAGAAGAAGGTGGCCGGCGGCCCGAGCAACGGTGGCACCTACCACACCCTCGGTGCGAAGCCATTTCCGATCGATCCGGCTTGGCGGGGCTCCTGGCATCAGGTGGAGACGACCGTCGAGCGGGTCCCGCCTGGCAACGTGCAGCTGACTCTGCGCATCGATGGCCGCGCGGCCATCGATGTAATCGACGGCGGTGCCGGTGGTGCCAGTGGTGCTGGCGCGCCGGTCGGGCAGGCCGCGGGACGGGTGGGCCTGCGCGGCGACAACTGCGAGTTCTTCGTACGCGATTTCACGGTAGCGCCGCTGCCGAGGCAGTAGCGGTGCTGGAAAAGGGGAAGACCATGTTCACACGCCGCACGCGTACGCGCATGGTGATGCTGTCGGCCTCGGTCGGGGTGGCCGCGTCACTGGTGATCGCGGCCGGCGCGGCCAGCGCGCTGGAGCCCGCGGCGCGGATAATGCCGGAGCCACCGGATCGGCCGTCGCCGACCACGACGGTGACCTCGGATGCCGGTACGCCGGACCCAACGTCCCCCGATCCGCGACCCACCTCGAGTCCAGGCCACACCGGTACGCCAGGCCACAATCCTACCGAGTCGGCCGATCCCACCGAGTCGGCCGATCCCACCGAGTCGGCCGATCCCACCGAGCCGGCCGATCCCACCGAGTCGGCCGATCCCGATCCGACCGGGTCGGCAACGGATCCAGACGAGACGCCCACAACCAAGCCGACCCGATCCTGGCGGCCGACGCCGTCCGACGACCCTTCCCAGGGGCCGTCCGCGACGCACACGTCGATGCAGGCAAGGCCGCCGGCATCCGCGACCAGGACGCCGGATCCGAAGCCGGTCACGGTCACCCTGGACTTCGATGACAACACGATCGACCAGCTCGCGGCCAGCAAGGTGCTGGAGTCGTTGGGCATGCGCGCGGTGTTCTATGTCAACAGTGGACGGTTGGATGCGGGCGGCGACTACATGAGCACGACACAGGTGCTCGCCTTGCAGGCCGGCGGTCACGAGATCGGTGGCCACACGGTCTCCCACGTGCGGCTGTCCGAACTGGATCCGGTGGAACAGCAACGGCAGATCTGTGCCGACCGGTCCCGCCTGTTGGCAGCCGGGCTGAGGGTATCCAGTTTCGGTTCACCGTTCGCCGACCTCGACACACCGGCGCAGGCGGCGGCCGAGACCTGCGGATACAACAACGCGCGTACCGTGGGCGGCATCAGTTGCCAGGGCTGCCCGGTGGCCGAGACACTGCCGCCAGCATCGCTGTTTCAGACCAGGTCGGTGTCGGGCCTACACTCCGGCACCACCGCGGCGCAGCTGATGGTCGCGGTAGCGCGGGCCCAGGTAACCGGCGGCTGGTTGCAGTTGCTGTTCCAGCGCGTCTGCACCGCTTCGCCGTGCGCCAGCAACGGCATCCTGCTCAGTGAGTTCGAGAAGTTCGCGCAATGGCTGGACGGGCAGCGGCGGGACGCTGGGGTGAGCGTAGCGACGGTCCACGCGGTGCTCGGCGGTTCGTTGCGTGAAGCGGTCGCCCCGCCCGCGGCGACCGCGACCCGGCTGCAGATTGCCAACGCCTCATTCGAGAACGCCGGGTCCACACCGGACTCGGCGCAGTGCTTCACCACCAGCGCGACCGGCGACGCGGACGCGTTCACCTCGCGCCGCGTCGCCGAGCACCACACCGGCGCCTGGGCCCAGGAAGTCGTGGTGGCGCAGGTCTCCGGCGTGGTCAGGGTACTGTCCACACAGGATCTCGGCTCCTGCGCACCGCCGATACGGGCACAACACACGTACCGTATTGGGGTCTGGTACAAGTCCACCGCGCCGATCGAGCTCGTGGCCTACACCCGCCGGCCGACTGGTGGATATGCCTCTTTCGGCAGCAGTTCCCTGTTCCCAGCGGCGGGTCGGTGGACCCTCGCGGTGTGGACCACGAAGGGCGCACCGGCGACGCAGGACCCGGCGCTGAGCGTGGGCGTGGTGTTCCGGCAGCCCGGCACGTACCTCGTCGACGATTTCAGCATCGCGGACGCCGGCCTGGCGGCCAGGGCGCAGCCGCAGCCGGCCTCGATGGACACCGACTCTGCGCAGGCCGGTGGCGGTCCGTTGGACCTGTTCGTTCCGACCGATACGGCACCGGTGATCCCGGCCGGCCCGGCCGCCGCCACGCTCGAGGCGAACCAGCACTATGGACTGTTGCTGACGCTGGAGGTCGTCGGCGCACTCGCCGTCATGTGGGTGCTGGTGGCGGCGCTCGACCGGCGCTTCAGGCAGATCCACCGTCGCACCCGGACCCGAGGCCCGGCCCATCGCTAGCGCTAGCCGGAGGGGCTCCGATCGTATCGCGCCAGGACCCGGCGTCTCACCGTCTAATGATCACGCGGCCGGACTGCCGGCCGGGCCGCGGGTGCGGCGGCGGAGAATGAGGAAGAGTGCGACGCCGGCGGCGAGGGCAACGGCGGCTCCGGCGGCGAGGTAGAGCCACCAGCGGCGGGGCTGTTTCACCGGGACGGGGCCGGGAACGGTGAGCCTGGTGGACACCTTCCGTTCCACCGTGCCGCTCTGCAAGGTGAGTTCGACGTCCCAGTCACCGGGCGGCAACGGCCGGTCGAGCAGCACCGTCACCTCGCCGCTACCGCCGGGCAGGATCGTTATCCCGTTGGTGACTTTGAAGGGTCCCGCCTTGATCGCACCATCCCCATTGGACAGCGACACGGAGCCGACCATGTCCACCGCGCGGCCACCGACGTTGTGCACCGTGGCGGCAATGACCGGCCACTGTCCGGCCTCGCGGTGCACGGTGACGTGGTCGATGCGGAACTCTGTCGGCAGCTCGCCACCTGGGCCGACGTCGAGGTAGATCCGGATGCCCACCCGGACCACCTGGATGACGTTGCGCCCCGGCTCGCGCTTCCCGCTCACCTGCGCCCAGACCGCCGCGTAGCGTTCGCCTTTCGAAGCGGTCTTTGGCACCGAGATGGTGGCCCACACGGCCTCCTTGGTGTGAGCGGGTATCTCGAGGACGGGCGTTTCCAGCGAGACCCAGCTACTGAGCTCGTTGGCGGTGCGATCGTCGGCCGCAGTGAAGGTGTTGTCTGTCACCGTGGCCGCGCCGGCGTACAGTTCGACCGTTTGCATCGCGCCGGTGGCGTTGTTGACCTCCATTCGGCGGCGGATGGAGGCACCCGGCTTTACCGCGTCAATGATGTAGGTCCGCGCCCGCGGATCGTCCACCCTGGCGGCGGGGACGTCGATCAGCCGGAAGCCCAGGTGGCCGCCGTCGTCGCGGCGGGCTGGTGAAGAATATCCGGCGGCTGGTGGTGCCAGGGTGGCGGTCAGCATGGCGACGATGGCCAACACCACCAGCCGGTGCGGCTGCTCAGAGGACAGTGTGCGTCACCGTTCCGGTGTATGCGCCGGTGACGTTGCCGGCGGGGATGTTCACGATCAGCGTCGGGTTGAAGGTGGCTGAGTTGTCACCGGCGCCGCCGGTGTGAGCGAACGCAGTCTGCGCGGTGTCGATGGCCTCTGCCGCGGCAGCGTTGATCTGACCGGGGGTGAAGGTGCCGCTGCCGACGGTCGAGGTTGCGGGGCCGGACCAGTACGAGACGTTCGGGGCCGAAATGGTCTCTGGCGCGGTAGCGCCGCCAGTGGTGAAGTCGCTCGACACGACGCTGGCAGTCCAGGTGGGGGTCAGGGTTGCCCGCTGGTCGGTAACGGTCACCGCGCCGAGCTGTCCGGTGACGGCGCTGCCGGGGCTGCCGGTACCGAGGTTCACCGAACCGGGGACGGTGATGGTCAAGCCGTCAGACGCCTGCACCGTGACCGTGACGGTGGTGTCTTCCGCGAACGCGGGTGCACCAAATCCGAGGGCGATCGCCAGACCGACCGTCGCGGATGCGACGAGAACCTTTCTCATGAATGCTCCAGTTTCTTCCGGGTGCGGACGGCAGTCCGCCTCAGGCGAAAGATTAGCAAGAACAGGATAAATAGGGGCGAAAGTTCTAAAAGGTCACATCACTTTCCACCGGTTGCATCTGATCAGAATGAGGACCCTGGCCGCGGTGCGATCCGGTGCCCGCCGGGCGGGGGTTGATCCGCTCGGGCGGCCGGGCATGATGGAGGGGATCTCCTTCGGTTCCGGCGCTGCCGCCGTGTGGCCAGGAGACCGATCGGTTCGGTCGTCGGGCGCGTCGGGAGGGTGGCGGTGAGCGGTACGGCTGGGGTTGGTGCGCCGGTGGTCGCGGTGGATGGCCCATCGGGGTCAGGCAAGTCGACCGTCGCCCGGCGGATGGCCCACGCGCTGGGCGCCCGTTATCTCGACACGGGGGCGATGTACCGCGCGGTGACGCTGGCTGTGCTGCGGGCGGGCGTCGACCCGCATGACGCGGACACCGTGGCGAAAATCGCGGCGGAGGCCGAACTCGTCATCGGCACTGATCCGAGCGACCCGCACACCACCCTGGACGGGGAGAACGTGGACGGCCCGATCCGGGGTTTCGACGTGACCAGCGCCGTGTCCGCGGTCTCCGCGGTTCCCGCGGTGCGCCAGATCCTCGTACAGCGCCAGCGGGAGATCATTGCCGCAGCCCGGACGCAAGCCGGCATCATCGTCGAGGGCCGTGACATCGGCTCGGTGGTGGCACCGGACGCCGAGCTCAAGGTGTACCTGACCGCCTCGGTGACGGAGCGGGCCCGCCGACGCAGTACCGAGCAGGCGTCGGATCCGCAGGCGACCGAAGCCGACCTCGAGCGCCGCGACCGCCTTGATTCGACCCGCGCCACCGACCCGCTCGCCCAGGTTCCGGACGCCGTCGTGCTGGACTCCACGGAGATCGGCATTGACGAGGTCGTGACCCACCTGGTCGGCCTGCTCCAGGAAAGACGGCAACGATGACCGACCGCGCCCATTCCTCCCAGCACCGCGACAGCGCCGCCGGCCCCGGCAGCGATGACTACGGCGCCTTCGCCGAGGGCGACTTCGACGAGGTCGAATTCTCGGAGGGCTTCTCGGAGGAGGACTTCGAGGAGGCCGGCGAGCAGCAGTACGCGCCCGCGCCGGTTGTCGCGGTGGTGGGCCGGCCCAACGTCGGCAAATCCACCCTGGTCAACCGGTTCCTGGGCCGGCGCCAGGCGGTGGTCGAGGATGTGCCCGGGGTGACCCGGGACCGGGTGGCCTACGACGCGCAGTGGTCCGGCCGCCGGTTCACGTTGGTCGATACAGGCGGATGGCTGCCCGACGCTCGGGAGCGCGCCGCCGCCATCGCCGCGCAGGCGGAGATCGCGGCCGCCACCGCCGACGTGATCCTCTTCGTGGTCGATGCCACGGTCGGCGCCCTGGACGAGGACGAGGCCGCGGTTCGGATGCTGCGGCGCACCAGGAAACCGGTGATCCTGGTTGCCAACAAGGTGGACAACTCCCGGCAGGAACTCGAGTCCGCGTCGTTGTGGTCGCTCGGACTCGGCCAGCCCTACCCCATGTCGGCGCTGCATGGTCGCGGGTCGGGTGACCTGCTCGATGTGGTGCTCGCGGCGCTGCCCGAGCCGCCGCCGGTGCTGGAGAACCGGCCCCGCGGACCGCGCCGGGTGGCCCTGGTGGGCAAGCCCAACGTGGGCAAGTCCTCGCTGCTCAACCGGCTGGCCAACGAGGAGCGCGCCGTTGTCGACAGCGTCGCGGGGACGACAGTGGACCCCGTCGACAGCCTGGTTCAGATCGGCGGCCAGACCTGGCTGCTGGTCGACACGGCTGGGCTGCGCCGCAAGGTGGGCACGGCCAGTGGCACCGAGTACTACGCGAGCCTGCGCACGGCGGGCGCCATCGAAGCCGCGGAAGTGGCGGTGGTGCTCCTCGACGCCGGCGAGGTCATCAGCGAGCAGGACCAGCGGGTACTGACGATGGTCATCGAGGCCGGTCGCGCGCTGGTCATCGCCTTCAACAAATGGGACCTCGTGGACGAGGACCGCCGCTATCTATTGGACAAGGAAGTCGAACGGGAACTTCTTCGGATTCCGTGGGCCATCCGGGTCAACATCTCCGCCCGTACTGGTCGTGCGGTGGAGAAGCTCGCGCCAGCGCTGAACCGGGCCCTCGACGGCTGGGACCAGCGGGTGCCGACCGGCCAGTTGAACCAGTTCATCTCGGCGCTGGTGGCGGCCACCCCGCACCCGGTCCGCGGTGGGCGGGCGCCGCGCGTGCTGTTCGCCACGCAGGCCGGCACCAGGCCGCCGCGGTTCGTGCTGTTCACCACCGGCCAGCTCGACGCGCCCTACGTCCGGTTCATTGAGCGCAAGTTGCGCGACCAGTTCGGGTTCGAGGGCACCCCGTTGTCCATGTCAGTGCGTCCGCGAAAGAAGAAGTAACCTTCCGCGTCGCGTGCTTTCATACAGTCGCTGTATACCGGCAGTTGATGGTTGCCGGTGTATGGCGATGGCGCACGACTTTCCCTTGTGGCCCACCGGGTGCCGGTCTCACGGCAGCCATCCTGTTGCTGCGTGCCGGTCAACCTTTCCGACACGGATCCGGTCACCTACAACGTTGTGGGTTGGTTCTGCCTCGCCCGGGATGATCATCGCGGTGCCAGAACCGTGCAACTGTTGGTTTCCGGTCTCACTTTCGACCCGGTGGCGCCGGCAGCGGCAACGAGAACGGCGGCATCAACGAGGCGACCGGAGACATCTTCGGCGCGCTGACCGAGGCATATGCCAACGACCCAACGACCCGCCGGACTTCCAGGTGGGTGAAGAGGTCAACCTGGTCGGGTCGGGACCGATCCGGTACATGTACAACCCGTCGCTGGCGGGGCATCCGAACTGCTATTCGTCGTCGATTCCGAGCACCGAGGTGCACGCGGCCGCCGGCCCGCTGAACCACTGGTTCCACCTGGTGGCGAAGGGCAACAGCCGCCGGTGGTCCGGTCAGTCTGCTGACCGACCGTCGGCAGCCCACGATCACCTGCGACGGCGCAGCCACGGACGCGTCAGCGGCACCACATACCAGAGGATGACCGCGAGGAGGAACAGGATAGTGCTGAAACCGATCGCCCAACGCAGACCCAGCACCACGTCCGCGATCAGGAAGCCGGCCGCGACCAACGACAGGCCGAACGCGACCAGACCGTACTGCGCCAGCAACGAGGCGGCATCGACGAGTTCCTCCTTGCGTCCCGCCCGAAACGCCAACCGGTGATAGCTGACCGGCGCCGCCAGCGTGATGGCCGCCACCGCCGCGGTGACCACCGCGATCGCGTAGGCCGCGATGTCGCGGTCGCCCAACAGTTCGAACCGGTTACTGAACGGCAAGGTGAGCAGGAAGGCGAACAGGAACTGCACCCCGGTCTGCGCGACCCTCAGCTCCTGCAGCAGTTCGGCGAAGTTGCGGTTCAACCGTTCACGGGCGGGCTCCAGCGATGGCGACTTCTCGGGATCACCCTCGGCCATCCGGCCCTCCTACGGCGCGTGTCCGTCCATCATCGCCGGATGGCTGCCCGGGTACGGCCCAGCCGGGTGACCTTTGGCCGTACGAGGACCCGCGGCGTGACTCGACCGGGTTAGGTTTGCCTCGGCAGTGCCTCACACTCGAGCGTGCCCGCAGGCGACTCACCACAGTGGACAGTCGTCCGGTCGGTTCGCCCGACGGATAGCACTCGCTAGCGCGGTCGGTCCTGGAACCGGTCGCGGGTGCGCGGTGGAATCTGGCGGCCCTTGCGCAGCGGCTTGTCGAGGTCCGGGTGCAGGTCGCGTAGGGCCGAGTCGCCCCGAGCCGTCTCCCGCCGGGCCGAGTCGCCGCGACGATGCTCGCGTCGAGCGGTGTCCCGGCGTCCTGAGTCCCCCCGCGAGGGCCGCGTTGTGCCGCCATGTCGGTCCTGCCCGACTCGGCCGTCGCGGGGATCGCGATACTTCGAACCGACGAACCAGAGCGACAGTACGATGACGCTGGCCGCCGACCAGGCCGCCAGCAGCCACATCCAGCGTTCCTGGTAGGCGGGTATGGCGAGCACGACGACCCCGCCGGCGAGAATCAGGGCGACGATCCCGAGCAGGATTCTCAGCCAGATCCTTCGTAGGGCGAGAACTCCGAACACTGAACCCATAAAGCCGGTGACGGCAGTGGTCAGGGCCATGAACTCACTGACGGACAATGATCCTCCGCATCGGCGTGGGGCATATCGCGGTGCCGCCTGCCGTCCTGGTCTGGTCTACAAGATCGGAGCAATCGAGGTTGGGGCCAGCCGCCAGTTTACATTCACATCGGTCGGCGAATTGCCCCGCATGTGTGAACTGTCAATTCCGTCGGAAAAGATTCGGCGCTGATTCCCGACCGATCGGAAACCTCTATTGTCACCTTCCGGACTGCGGTCGCGAGCACAAATCGATAAGTGCGAAGATCTCGGTCGCCGGGCGACCGGATCGGGTGCTCAGACGACCATGGTCCATCGATGGATTGATGTTGCCGCTGAGTTGGCCGGGCCTGGTGGTCTCGGCCATCTTCGCCTTCCTGCTCGGCTGCAACGACGTGCTGTTCGCCTCCGTGATGACCAACGCCAACACCCGTACCGCCGCGGTGGCGTTGCAGGTCTTCGGCGCGACCCAGGAGGGTGGAACCATCCCCGTGTACGGCCAACTCATGGCGGCGGCACTGGTGTGTGCCCTACCCGTGGTGGTGCTGTACCTGGCCTGCCAGCGCTATCTTGTCGGCGGGCTGACACCTGGAGGAGTGAAGTGACGATATGGACCCTGTCGGGCTTCGGCGATGAGATCGATCCGGATCCGGTGGTGCAGCTGGCTGTGTTGCAGGCTCTGGGCGCACGGCATATCGAGGTGCGCAGTGCCTGGGACACCAATGTGGTCGACCTGTCCGCGGAGCAGCTCGACCGGATGGCCACGGTGATCAAGGCGCAGGACATGGCCGTGTCGGCCGTCGCTTCTCCGATCGGCAAGGTGGACGTGGCCGGTGATCCGGAGGCCGAGTTGGTCCGCCTCTCGCGGGCCATCACGGCGGCGCACCGGTTCGGCACCCGCTATATCCGGATCTTCTCCTTCTACCGCGCCGAAGGCGTGAGCGCTGCCAGCATCCGCGACGCCGTGCTCCACCGGATGCGGTCCCTGGTCGACCTGGCCGAGCGCAATGACGTGGTCCTGCTGCACGAGAACGAGAAGGACATCTACGGCGACGTGCCCAGCCGGGTTCGTGACCTGGTCGAGTCGATCGGGTCGGACGCGTTGCGGGTGGCCTGGGACAACGCGAATTTCGTGCAGGTAGGTGTGCGCCCGTTCACCGATGGCTACCGCATGCTCCGGCCCTACCTGGAGTACCTGCAGGTCAAGGACGCGATTGCGAAAACCGGCGAGGTGGTGCCCGCGGGTGTTGGAGACGGCGAGCTGGTCGAGACCCTCACCGCGTTGCGCGATGACGGCTACACCGGATTCGCCTCGTTGGAACCGCATCTGAGCAGCCAGCACCAACGGGGCGGGTTTTCCGGCCCGGCCGCCTTCGGCCGGGCGGCGAGGGCGTTCGCCGCGCTGACCAGCTCGATCGGAGTGGGTATCCAGTGACGCAACTGCCCATCGGCGTCGTCATCGTTGGCAGCGGCATCATCAGCCACAACCACGCCGCCGCGATCGCCCGGGTGCCGGCTCTGCGCGTGGCCGCCGTGGTGGACCCGCTGGCCGCGGCCACCGACCGGTTGGCCGAGCGGATCGCCGCACAGACCGGTGGCGCCCGCCCGGCGCGGTACACCAGCCTGGATGCGGCGCTGGCCACCGCTGATGGTGACCTCGCGGTCATCTGCTCGCCCAGTGGGTCTCATGTGGACATCGCGGCGAAGGCGCTGGCCGCCGGCCGGCACGTGCTGGTGGAAAAGCCGCTGGACGCGTCGCTGCCGAAGGCCCGGCAACTGGTCCAGTTGGCCGGGGCGGCGCGTGAGCGGGGTCAGCTGTGCTCGGTGGTCAGCCAGCACCGGTTCGATCCGGCCAGCCTCGCCGTGGCCGAGGCGGTGACGGCGGGGCGGTTCGGTCGGCTCACCTCGGCCGTGGCGTCGGTGGCCTGGTGGCGTACCCAGGGCTACTACGATTCGGCCGGCTGGCGGGGGACCTGGGACCAGGACGGCGGCGGCGCGACCATGAACCAGGGCATCCATACGGTCGACCTGATGGTGTGGCTGCTGGGCCGGCCGATCGAGGTCTACGCGCAGACCGCCCGCCTTTCGCACGAGCGCATAGAGGTCGAGGACGTGGCGGTGGCCACGGTGCGATTCGCCTCCGGTGCGCTGGCGGTGGTGCACGCGACGACGGCTGCCTATCCGGGGCTTGCCGCGCGGTTGCAGATCCACGGCTCGCACGGCTCCGCGGTCATCCACGACGATCAGCTGGAGTACTTCCACGCGGCCATGGACGACGACGCGGACGCGGGTGATCCCGAGAACCAGGCCGGCGATGTGGTGGCCGCGGCCGAGCAACGGGGGACCCCGAAGCCTTCGGACAGCTTCGTGGTCGGCCACGTCCGGCAGTACCTGGATGTGGTGGACGCCATCGAGCGGCGCCGGCCGCCGGCGGTGGGTGTCGAGGAGGGCCTCCTGACGATGGCCGTGATCCGGGCCATGTACCTGTCCGCCGCGCTGGCCCGGCCGGTTGCGGTCGACCAGGTGCTCGCCGGTGAGTTCGACGATATCGACGCAGAGGCAGCGTCGTGAGGTTCTCGGTTTTCACCGCCTCAACTCCACAGTGGACTCCAGCGGAGGCGGCGGTCATTCTGGCTCAGCAGGGCTGGGACGGGGTGCAGTGGCGGGTCACTGATCAGGACAGCGCGCCGGAGCCGGGATTCTGGGGCCGGTAACCGGGCGACCTGGCCGCTGACCGGCCTGGCGGAAAGCCTGCCGGCGATGGCGCGGATCACTCGTGAGGCCGGGCTGGAGTTCTCCGGGATCGGCGGTTACGTGCGCGCCAGCGACCGTGCGAACGGGCCGCGCATACTCGCCGCCACCGCCGAGCTTGGCGCGCGACGGGTTCTGCCGCTTGAGCAGCGCACCAGGGACAACCTGGCCTACCTGCGGGCGATCCATGAGCGGGTTTCGCAGGCTGGTCCCGCCTAGCGAAGCGGGGTGTGCTCCGCCGGCACCACTTCGTCCGGCTTCGGCGGTGGCGGTGGGGTGCCGTCACCGAAGGGCTCACCGTCGAGCGACTCCCGGCCATGCGGCTCCAGCCAGTTGGACAGGTCCGGCCCGGCCGGGACGACACCGGTCAGATTGATGTCGCGGTGCACCACATAGTAGTGCCGCTTGATGTGATCGAAGTCGATGGTGTCGCCGAAGCCGGGGGTCTGGAACAGGTCCCGCGCGTAGGCCCACAACACCGGCGCCTCGCTGAGCTTGTTGCGGTTGCACTTGAAATGCCCGTGGTAGACGGCGTCGAAGCGCACCAGCGTGGTGAACAGTCGTACGTCCGATTCGGTGATGTGGCCGCCGACCAGGTAGCGCTGGCGGGTCAGCCGATCCGCCAGCCAGTCCAGCCGGTCGAACAGGCGGCGGTACGCCTTCTCGTACGCCTCCTGGGTGCCGGCGAAGCCGGCCCGGTACACGCCGTTGTTCACGTCCGCGAACACCTTGTTGTTGAGCAGATCGATCTCCGCCCGCAACGGTTCGGGGTAGAGATCCGGAGCACCCACCCGGTGCCAGGCTGTCCATTGTGTGGACAGGTCCAGCGTGATCTGGGCGTAGTCGTTGGTCACCACCTGCCCGCTGGGCACATCCACCATGGCCGGCACCGTGATGCCGCGCTCGTAGCCGGGGAACCGGGCGAAGTACGCCTCCTGAAGCCGTTCGATGCCGAGCACCGGATCGCGCCCGCCGGGGTCGAGGTCGAAAGTCCAACTCCGCGCATCGTGTGTGGGCCCGCAGACGCCCATGGACAGCACGTCCTCCAGGCCGAGCAGCCGGCGCACGATGATCGACCGGTTCGCCCACGGGCAGGCTCGGCTGACCACCAGCCGGTACCGTCCGGGTTGCACCGGATAGCCGTCGCGCCCGTCGGCGGTGATCCGGCTGGTGATGTAGTTCTGGTCGCGGTGGAATTCGCCGGCCGGGTTCACGTACCTCGCGCTATCGGACATGACCCCAGTCTCCCCGTACGGGCGAGCGCGCGCACCGCGACCCGACAAGCCAGGGGCGGCCGGCCGGGTTGCGGCGAGGTTCGCGCGGGCTAGAGCGCGGTGGCCCTGCGGATGGCTAGGTATCCGCCGCCGGTGAGCAGCGCCGCCAGCAGGATCGGCAGGCCCACCACGGTGAGTGCCACGGGCTGGTCGGAAAACCACCCGATCAGGTTGCCCCACTGCCGCTGCCAGGTGACCAGCGCGACCAACCCGGACAGCACCAGCACGGTCGCGGTGCCAACGGTGAACAGGCCGTTGACGCCCCACCGGGCGAATGCCACAGCGCCCACCACGGCGGCCAGGTTCAACAGGATGAACAGCATGGCGAAGCTGAGAACCTGCAGGAACGGGTTGGCCTGTGCCAGTCCGCGGACGCCGAAGAAGTGCATCGTCATGCCCCAGCCGTCGGTGGCGTCTTCCAGCGTCTTGAGTACGAGCAGGCCCAGGGCGAAGACCACCGCCCGCAGGGCCAGGCTGCCGACGGTGGCGGCGTAGAAACTCTTGCGGGTGACGCTGAGACTGACGGCAAATGGTAGGACCTGGGACACGGCCTGAGCGGAGAAGATCATCTCGACCAGGTAGATGCTGGCGATACCACCAGTGATCGGCTCGGTGGGGATCCCGTCACCGATGGCGGCGAAGAGGGCCAGATTGCCCAGAAACGAGATGGCCAGGACCAACCACGGCCAGCCCAGCCGTTGGGGCCAGCCCAGCATTTGCAAGCGGGCCGCGTCGAGGATACGGGTCATCGTGTCACCTCGGTGCCGGTCGTCGGGTCGTGGCTGGTTTGGACGTTGGTGAGACGGATGACGAGCTGCTGCAGGGAAAGCGCGGTCACTTCGACCTGCTGGGCCTCGGCCTGGCGGCGTTCGTCCGCTGACAACGGACCGAGGATGGTCACCCGGGTCCGGCCGGCCAGGCGCTCGGTATGCAGCCGCCTGCGTCCGTCTACGATGGTGGCGACCGCGTCGGCCGGACCAGACAGCGTTACCGCCATGCCGCGCAACGTTTCCGCGCCGTCATCGATGACAAGTCGCCCCTGATCGAGGACGAGCACATGCTCGATGATGTCGCGTATCTCGTCGATGAGGTGGGTGGACAGCACGATGGTGCGGGGATGTTGGGCGTAGTCGGCCAGCAGGCGGTCGTAGAAGATCTGCCGGGAGTTGGCGTCCAGGCCGGTGTGCGCCTCGTCGAACAGAGTCAGCGATGCCCGCGACGCCATGGCGATGACGATGCCGAGTGCGGAGAACATCCCCCGGGACAGCTTCTTGACGCGGCGGTCGAGCGGCAGCCGGAAGTCGGCCAGCAACGACCGCGCGAAGTCCTCGTCCCAGCCGGCGAAGGCGATCCGGCCGGCCTGCAGCGCGTGGCGCACCCGGAAGTACTCGGGGTACTTCTGGCTCTCCTTGGCGAAGCCGATCTGGGAGAGCACGCGTTCGTTCTCGAAGGGGTCGGCCCCGAACACCTCGATCTGGCCGGAGCTGGCGATCTCCTGACCAGTGAGGATCCGCAGCAGGGTGGTCTTGCCGGCCCCGTTGCGCCCGAGCAGGCCGCAGATGGTGTTGGCCGGCAACGAGAAGCTGACCCCGTCCAATGCCACCACCCGCCCGAACCGCCTGGACACCCGGTGCGCGGAGATGACGGGTGTGACAGCCGCGAGAGGTGCCGTCGATGCAGCGGCGGCGGTCACGACGACCTCACCTCAATGTCCATCATGGACTTGACCTCGTCGGTGGTCATGCCGAGCTTGCGTGCCTCGTCGAGCAGCGGCCGTACGAACTGGTTGGCGAACTGCTCCCGGCGCCTCTCCCGCAGCTTGGCCCGAGCGCCGGCGGCGACGAACATTCCGATACCTCGTCTCTTGTAGAGGATCTCTTGGTCCACCAGGTGGCTCACGCCCTTCAGGGCGGTCGCCGGATTGATGCGGTGAAAGGCGGCCAGCTCATTGGTCGAGGGCACCTGCTCCTCCTCGGCCAGCGAGCCGTCGATGATCGAGTTCTCGAGTTGCTCCGCGATCTGGATAAAGATCGGCCGACCTTCCTCCATCACGGGGGTGCCACCACGTACTGGTTGATTGGTTCGTTGGTCATGTAACTAACTATGGAGGCCCTCGAGCGCAGTGTCAACCCGACTGCACTCACAGGCACGGCATTGGCCGGCTTGACACCCGGGGATCCTGATGATTGCCTGTTACGGCACGCGCGACTGGCGCGGCAGACTATTCGAAGGAATGAAGTCCATGATTCCGGCGAGCCGAAATGGCCGCCGAGGTACCCGGATCGGTTGACCGGTCTGCGCTGAGTACCTCTCTGTTCTGCGGCGGCCCCACGTTTTCCATCCAAGCCCGCAGAGTCTTCAGAGATACCTTGAGGTCAAGTTGATCATGGACAAGACTGTCCAGCTCTCCGTCATCGCCCAACTGCAGCGGCGCCCCGAAGTCGTTGATGTCGGGCCGTTCGTCATCGGCTGGGAGCCCAACCTCGACAGCCGTTTCGTCAACTACGCCACGCCCCGGCTCGACTGCGTGATAACGCCCGATGATGTTGCCGCTCTGGTGGCGGCGTTCCGGGAGATCGGCCGGGTGCCCCGGCTGGAGTACGTCATCAGCACCGCGCCCGACCTGGAACAGCAACTGTCGGCGGCTGGTTTCACGGTCGAGGTACGCCACGACTACCTCGTCTGTTCGCCAGACTCCCTCGTGGTGCCGACAGTTCCGGCAGGCTTCGAGCTAGCCGAGCCGACGACGGACGACGAGCGCGCGGGCATGATCGCCGCGCAGGGCGAGGCGTTCGAGGGCCAGGTCACGGTATATGGCGCGTTGACGGCCGCGATTACGCAGCGGCTGTTCGCGGCCGGGGCCGAAGTCGCCTGGCTGGAAGCCTCCGGCGAGGATTCTTGGCGCGTGTACGAACGGGTCGGCTACGCCGCCACCGGCAAGCGCCTCTACATCGCCCTCGATGCCTAAACGGTCGATGGTGGAATGGATGGCCACCGCATCCGGTGGCTTTAGCTCCAACATCGTCCGCACCGTAGAAGTCCGCACCGTAGAAGAAGGTTACGGGGCGGAGGCGGCGGCGGCGCGGAGGTCGGCGGTGAGTGCGTCGACCTCGGCCGGACGGCCGTGGAATCGGGCTGGCGTGTTGTGGAACAACGCGACCCGCCAGCCCACCGGTTCCCGCACCGCGAGCAATGACTGCACCGCGTTGAGGTCCGGGTTGATGTCGTCGCCGTCGGGCGGGAGCATGCCCACTTCGGCGCGCAGCACCGCCACGCCGGGGCCCACTGTACGGACGCTGCGCACCAGGGACACGTACTTCGCGGTGCGGTGGTGGGCGAAGATGCCGCGGAGGTGTTCGGTGATGGCCCGCGCGCCGGCCGCCTGGCTGCCGTCGAAGCCGACCTGTTCGCCGGTGGTGGTGAACAGGGTGCCGAAGGCGTCCGCGTCCTGCGTGTTCCATGCGGTCAGCAGCCGGCGGTACAGGTCCCGGACGTCTCGCTCCTCACTGTCCACCGGGCCAGCCTAGTTCATCCGTACTGCCGGCCGGCCCCATGCGAGCCCGAGGAAACTGGGGGTGTTTTGCCCATATTGCGACCATGACGGGTGAATTGTGCGAATATGCGAGCATGGACGGACCCGGCGGCGTGACCGCGACGAGGCACCGCGGGCAGGGGGCCGCCACTGCCCTGGCCGAGGATGCGTCCTTGCTCGCCGACGCCGCATTGGCGATGGCCACCCGCTTCCACCGTGGCGGCAAGCTGCTGGCGTTCTGCACCGGTAGCGCCGGTACCGACGCGAGCCACGTCGCGGTCGAGTTCATGCATCCGGTGATCATGGGCAAGCCGGCCCTGCCCGCGCTGGCGCTCGATCCCGCCGGAACGTCCGCCGACCGTTACGCCCATCAGCTGCGGCTGTTCGGCGATCCCGTCGATATCGCGTTCGGGCTGGCGGTGCACGGCGGCGATGAGGCGGTGAGCCGCGGCCTCGCCCAGGCTGGCGA
This sequence comes from uncultured Actinomycetota bacterium, assembly GCA_963742855.1. Classification (GTDB taxonomy): domain Bacteria; phylum Actinomycetota; class Actinomycetes; order Mycobacteriales; family Micromonosporaceae; genus CAVUNP01. Next base: position 45,050 of record CAVUNP010000047.1, read on the forward strand.
GTTGGGCCTGCTGACGGTCGCGCTCGTGGGTGGCGGGTTCGAGCGGATCCGTTGCGATCACGTTCTGGTGGCGCGCGACAGCAGTTGCGCCGTTGTGAAGGAAATCCACGTGACCATGTATCACCTGCTCTGGGAGCTGGTGCACGTCCTGCTGGAGCAGCCGGCCGGCCTGGGCCCGCGGATGTTCGGATGACCGGCGAGTGCCTCGATGAGGTGTGCCTGACCTGCGGTGACATCGCCGTACCGGCGGTGGTCGTGGACCTGAGCCCGGACGAACTGGCCACCGTGCTAACGGGCGCACCCGGTGCCACGGAGGAGATCAGCGTGGCTCTCGTCGACGCCCGGCCGGGCGACACCGTTCTGGTGCACGCCCGGGAGGCGATCGCGGTGTTGCACCGCGCCGGCGCGGGAGGTGGCGATGAGCACCGCTAGCCTCTACCCCTTCCTCTACGCGGACGCCGCCGCTGATCGCGATGCGGTGCTGGCGGAGTTGAGCCGGTCGGCTGCGGCGAAGGTCGCCGATGTCATGGCGCTTCGCCATGAGGTGATCGAATCAGCCTGGCCACAATTGCTCGACTGCGCCGCCGCACTGGCCGCGTCGGTGCGCAAGGGCGGCCGACTGTTCACCTTCGGCAACGGCGGCAGTTCCTCGGACGCCCAGCAGGTGGCCATGACGTTCCTGCATCCGAGCTACGGCCGGGCGGTGCCGGCGCTGTCGCTGAGCATGGACGGCGCGGTGGTGACCGCACTCAGCAACGACGCGGGCTTCGAGATCGTGTTCGCCCGCCAGTTGGCCGCCCTGGGCCGGGCCGGTGACGTCGCTTGTGGACTGTCCACAAGTGGTGGCTCGGCGAACGTGCTGCGGGCCTTTGAGGAGGCGAACCGGATAGGCATGCTCACGGTCGGGTTGGCCGGCTACGGCGGTGGGGCGATGGCTGAACTCGACGCGATCGACCATCTGTTCAGCATCGCGTCGTCGTCCGTGCATCGCATCCAGGAAACCCAGACCACGCTGTACCACGTGTTGTGGGAACTGACCCAACAGGCCTTGGCGGCGGGGCAGGTCAGCGGGGACGAGGCGAACGAAGCTTGGAGGTTGCGGTCATGACACAAGCGAAGGCAACAGCAACGGAACAGCCACCGATTCATCTACTGTGGATCAACGCCGGGCTCAGCTGCGACGGCGACTCGGTGTCGCTGACCGCGGCGTCGCAGCCCAGTATCGAGCAGATCGTCCTGGGCGCCTTGCCGGGGTTGCCGAAATTGGCCGTGCACTGGCCGCTGCTTGATTTCGACTCCGGTCCGGAGCAGGGCGCGGACACCTTCATCGACTGGTTCTTCAAAGGCGAGCGGGGCGAACTGGGTCCGTTCGTGCTGGTGGTGGAGGGGTCGATCCCGAACGAGTCGATCAAGCGGGAGGGCTACTGGTCCGGCTTCGGCAACAACCCCGAAACCGGGCAGCCGATCACCATGAGTGAGTGGTTGGACCGGCTTGCCAGCAAGGCCCTGGTGATTGTGGCGGCCGGGACGTGCGCCACCTATGGCGGCATCCACGCCATGGCCGGCAACCCGACCGGGGCTATGGGTGTGCTCGACTACCTCGGTTGGGACTTCACCACGTCCGCCGGCATCCCGATCGTGAACGTTCCGGGCTGCCCGGTCCAACCCGACAACATGTCCGAGACTCTGACGTACCTGCTGTACCAGGCCACCGGGCAGGCACCGATGATCCCGCTGGACGACATGCACCGGCCGACCTGGCTTTTCGGCGCGACCGTGCACGAGGGCTGCGACCGGGGTGGTTACTACGAGCAGGGTGACTTCGCCACCGAATACGGGGCGCCGGAATGCATCGTGAAGCTCGGGTGCTGGGGACCGGTGGTGAAATGCAACGTGCCCAAACGGGGCTGGATGGCCGGTATCGGCGGCTGCCCGAACGTGGGTGGCATCTGCATCGGTTGCACCATGCCGGGTTTCCCGGACAAGTTCATGCCGTTCATGGACGAGCCGCCCGGCGCGCGGTTGTCCACCACCAGCAGTCACGCCTTCGGCGGCGTGATCCGATCCCTGCGCCAACTCACCGTGACCACGCTCGACAAAGAACCGAAGTGGCGGCGCAACGATCGCCAGTTGGTTACCGGATACCGCGCGCCGTGGTGACCCGACTGTCCATGCTGGAGCGTTCCACAAGGGGGAATAACCGACCATGACGATGACCGAGAAGCGACCAGCCACCGAGCAACGACCAGGTGACGGCCTGATCGAGATGGCCTGGGATCCGGTCACCAGGATTGTGGGCAGCCTGGGTGTCTACACCAAGATTGACTTCACCGAGAAGAAGGTCGTCGAGTGCTACAGCACCTCGTCGATCTTCCGCGGCTACAGCATCTTCATGAAGGGCAAGGATCCCCGCGACGCTCACTTCATCACCAGCCGCATCTGCGGCATCTGCGGCGACAACCATGCCACCTGTTCGGTTTACAACCAGAACATGGCCTACGGCGTGAAGCCGCCCGCCCTGGGCGAATGGATCATCAACCTCGGCGAGGCCGCTGAGTACATGTTCGATCACAACATCTACCAGGAGAACCTGGTGGGGGTCGACTACTGCGAACGGATGGTCGCGGAAACCAACCCGGGCGTTCTGGCCAAGGCCGAACGCACCGAATGCCGGCATGCCGAACAGCACGGCTTCAAGACCATCGCCGACATCATGCGCTCGCTCAACCCTCTGTCGGGGGAGTTCTACCGCGAGGCCCTACAGATGAGCCGGCTCACCCGGGAGATGTTCTGCCTCATGGAAGGCAGGCACGTGCATCCCTCCACCTTGTACCCGGGTGGTGTGGGCACGGTGGCCAGCGTGCAACTGTTCACCGACTATCTGAGCCGGCTCATGCGCTACGTGGAGTTCATGAAACGGGTCGTGCCGATGCATGACGACCTGTTCGACTTCTTCTACGAGGCCCTGCCCGGATACGAGGAAGTCGGCCGGCGGCGGGTCCTGCTGGGCTGTTGGGGCAGTTTCAACGATCCGGAGTACTGCGACTTCCAGTACGCGAACATGGCCCAGTGGGGTCGCAAGATGTTCGTCTCTCCGGGAATCGTGGTGGATGGTGAACTCGTCACCACCAGTCTGCTCGACATCAACCTCGGCATGCGGATCCTGTTGGGCAGTTCCTACTACGAAGACTGGGTCGGCAAGGAAACCTTTGTCACGCACGACCCGTTGGGCAACCCGGTCGATCCGCGTCATCCGTGGAACCAGCACACCATCCCGCAGCCACAGCGGCGTGACTTCGATGACAAGTACAGCTGGGTGATGTCGCCGCGCTGGTTCGACGGTAAGGAGCATCTTGCGCTGGACACCGGCGGCGGCCCGATCGCCCGCCTGTGGGCGACCGCGTTGGCCGGCCAGGTGGACATGGGATACGTCAAGTCGACCGGCCACAGTGTACAGATAAACCTGCCGCAGACCATGACCAGACCCGAGGTGACGTTCGAGTGGAAGCCACCGAAGGACAGCAACGGCAAGTGGCTGAGTAACGCGATCGAGCGCAACCGGGCCCGCACGTACTTCCAGGCGTACGCGGCAGCGGCCGCGCTGCACTTCGCGGAGCAGGCCTTGGGCGAGGTCAGGGCCGGACACAGCAAGACCTGGGAGACGTTCAAGGTCCCCCAGGAGTCGGTGAGTGTCGGCTTCACCGAAGCGGTGCGCGGCGTGCTCTCACACCACATGGTGATCCGTAACGGCAAGATCGCCAACTATCACCCATACCCGCCCACTCCATGGAACGCCAGTGTGCGTGACTCCTACGGCACGCCAGGCCCGTACGAGGACGCCATCCAGAACACGCCCATTTTCGAGGAGAACCCGCCAGATTCGTTCAAGGGCATCGACATCATGCGCGCCGTTCGCAGCTTCGACCCGTGCCTTCCGTGCGGAGTGCACATGTACCTCGGCCCCGGCAAGACGCTGCAACGCCTGCATACACCCACCTCGTTCACCGGCAATGAGTGAAGCCGTGCCGGATGTCGCCCGCACCGGCGCCGAGGTGGAACGGCTGCTCGCGCAGCTCACCGGTGACGAGCGTACGCACGAACGGGTGGAGGAACTGGTCGGGCTGCTGATGCGGTTGTACGGCGAGGGACTTGCCCGGATCGTGGAGCTGGTCAGCACCCATCTCGACGACCCGCAGGCCATCGCTGAGCTATTCGTCGCCGACGACCTGGTGAGCAGTCTGCTGATCCTGCACGGATTGCACCCGGTGCCGCTGGATGAGCGGGTACGGGCCGCGCTCGTCGACCACCCTGGGACTCAGCTGGCCGCAATGGATGACAAGGGTGTGGCCTTTGTGGAGCTGACGCCTACCGGCTGTGGATCGTCCGCGGCGGGCCGCCTGCGCGACATCGAGCGGGCGCTTCTCGCCGCGGTCGCGGATCTGAGCGCTGTCGAGATCCGGGAGCTGCCCCGGCCGCAGGCAGCTGTCGAGCTCATCTCGGTGGATGCGTTGTTCCCCGGCCGTCCGGCGTCGGTGTCGCGATGACGACGCCGGTCGGGTTGCGCAGGTTTGTCGGCGCGGCCGCGGCCAGTCCGGATGACTTCGCCTCACCGCAGGGGTGCGAGTTGTGCCGCCTGGACTTGCCGGCCGAGCACACCCACCTGGTTGACCTGACCCTACGGGCCCTGCGTTGTTGCTGTCGGGCCTGCTACTTCCTGTTCACTCCGGAGGGCGCGGGCGCCGGGCGGTACCGTCCCGTGCCCACGCGCTACCGATACGATCCGCAGTTGCGCCTGGACCCGGTGCAATGGGACGAGCTGTCTATTCCGGTCGGCCTGGTCTTCGTGTTCCACCACAGTGGACTGGGACGGCCGGTGGCCTGCTACCCCAGCCCGGCCGGAGCCACCGAGTCGTTGCTCGACCTGGATACCTGGGCGCGGATCGAGGTCGCGAATCCCGCCATCACCGACACCGAGCCGGACGTGGAAGCTGTGTTGCTGCGCCAGGTTGGCGCGGCGTTCGCCGGATACCTGGTGCCGATCGACGCCTGCTATGACCTGGTCGGCCGGCTCCGTATGCACTGGCACGGGTTCGGCGGAGGCGAGGAGGTCCAGCAGCAGATCGAGACGTTCTTCGCGGACCTGGCCGCCCGCGCCGAGCCGGTCGGCCAGGCCGAGGCAGCGGGCCGGAGCTGACATGGGCAACCTCGAGTTCGACTGCCTGGGCGCGGGAGTCCAGCCGTATGCCGCGGTGCCGGCTCTGTGCCTGCGGCTGCGGGTGTCCGAGACGACCGGTGTGCGGGTCGGTGCGGTCTCATTGACCTGCCAGGTGCGCATCCAGGCACAGCAACGCCGCTACAGTGGCGCCGAGAGTGAGCGTCTCTACGACCTGTTCGGTACGCCGGACCGGTACGCCGACACGGTCAAGCCGATGTTGTGGCACACCATCACCGTGAACGTGCCGGCGTTCACCGGCGGTCTCGAACTCGACGTCACGGTACCCTGCTCGTACGACCTCGAGGTGGCCGCCGGCCGATACTTCCACGCTCTCGGAGACGGCGAGATTCCGTTGCTCTTGCTGTTCAGCGGGACCGTCTTCACCCAGGGACCGGCCGGGCTGCGGATCGAGCCGGTGCCGTGGCAGAAGGAATGCTCATTCCGGCTTCCGGTCAGGGTGTGGCGCGAGACCATGGACCTGTACTTCCCGGACAGCGGCTGGCTCGGGTTGCGTAGGGACACGCTCGACGCGCTCGGGCGGTTCAAGTCTCGCCGGGCACTGCCCACCTGGAACGACACGGTGCGCGCGTTGCTGTCCGAGGTGGACCAACCCATTGATGTCTCATCGGAAAGGGTGTGAATCCATGCTGAAGAAGATGATGCTGTCCGCACTGGGGTTGGGGCTCGCGGCGGCGGTGATCACTTCGATTCCGGACCTCCAGCGGTACTTCAAGATACGGAGCATGTGACGATGACCAAAGCCAAGGACCGCCCGGCCGGCAAGCCGGACCGGGCGAACCCGATCAGCCGGTCATCCGGGGGCAAGGGCGGCCCGCCCGGTCCGCCGCGGGAGATCTCCCAGATCGAGCGGGACGGAGTGTCCCCAACGGACACCGAGGCGCGCACGGCCCTCGGGGTCGGGGAGAGTTACGGCCGGCGCGGGGAGAACATCGCCAAGCACAACGGCAACGCAGGTGCCCGCCAGGAGGTCACCACCACAGGCAAGGCCAAGCGGCCGGCTGGAAAAGCGAATACCGACAAACACCCAACGAATCCACATCAGACGGACGCAGGCTAGCCCATGAGCATGGAGCTGGCCCGGCAGGTGGCCGACGCCATCATGTTCGAGGGTTACGTGTTGTATCCCTACCGCGCGTCGGCGGTGAAGAACCAGGCGCGTTGGCAGTTCGGCGTGCTCACCCCGCCGGGTTCGGACGAGCCTACCGCGAGCCAGACCGAATGCCTGGTCGAAGGTCTGGAACCGGGCGGCCGGCTCGACGTCGTGCTCCGGTTCTTGCAGGTGCAGGCCCGCGGTGGCGACCAGCCGTGGGACGAAGGTGTGGTCCGTGAGGTGGCGATCGAGGTTGCCCTCGAGCCCGCCCTCGATGCGGAGGTCGTGCGGGGGTTCGACATCGCCGGCGGTGCAGACGAATCCGGCGGCGTCCTGCGGCGTCGCTGGCCGCTGCGCGGCTCGGTCACGGTCCGGACCCAGCCGTTGGCCGGGCCCTACGGCCTGGTGCGTATGAGTGTCCGCGTGACCAACGAGTCCGAGGTGCCCGCCGGCGCGACCCGCCGGCCGGCGCTGTTGCGCCACAGCCTGGTCGCGGCACACAGCCTGCTACGCGTGTCCGGAGGCTCCTTCGTGTCCATGTTGGAGCCGCCGGAGTGGGCAGCCGGGGCGGTGGCCGGCTGCCGCAACGAGCACACCTGGCCGGTGTTGGTAGGAACGGGTGGGCAGGACGTGATGCTGTCCTCGCCGATCATCCTGTACGACCATCCGGAGATCGCGCCGGAGAGCGCGGGTGACATGTGCGACGCGACCGAGATGGACGAGATGCTGGTGCTGCGTACGCTGACCCTCACCGACGCGGAGAAGGCCGAGGTGCGCCGCACCGACGCCCGCGCCGCCGGCATCCTCGACCAGGCCGAGGCGATGCCCGCGGAGATGTTCGATCGGCTGCACGGCGCCATCCGCCACCTGCGTGCCGTCTCGCCCGGGGGGCACGTGCCCGGCCTCGACGGGCAGTCACCGACGCCGTGGTGGGATCCCGGCGTGGACTCCTCGGTGTCACCCGAGACCGACCGGGTGCTGGTCACCGGCGGTGAGGTGGCCAGCGGCAGCAAGGTCCGCCTCCATCCCCGGCTCACCGGCACGGACGCCCAGGACATGTTCCTGCGCGGCCAGATCGCCACCGTCGAGGCCGTCGTCGCCGATGTGGACGGAACCACCCACGTCGCGGTGTCCCTGGACAATGACCCGGCTGCCGGCCTCACCGTCGGCCGGTACAAGTACTTCCTGCCCACCGAACTGGAACTGGTCGGTGGGCTGATGATGCCCGAGCCCCGCGGGGCTTCTCAGGTAGCGGAGCAGACATGAGGAAAGTGCTGGTGGCCGGGGTGGGAAACATCTTCCTCGGCGACGACGGGTTCGGTGTGGAGGTGGCGACGCGGCTGGCCGGCGAACCGTTGCCCGAGGGGGTGCACGTGGCCGACTACGGCATCCGGGCCGTGCATCTCGCCTACGAGTTGCTGGAGGGATACGACGGGCTCGTCCTGGTGGATGCGATGGCCCGCGGTGAGCACCCCGGGACGGTGTATGTGTTCGAGCCCGATCTGGCCGCCGTGGTGGCCGATGGGTCCACCATGGACGCACACACCATGTCGCCGGACACGGTGCTCGCGTTGCTCACCTCCATCGGTGGCAGACTCGAGCGGGTGTACGTGGTCGGCTGCGAACCGGCCGACCTGTCGGCCCGGATGGGCCTCAGCGCTGCTGTCATGGCCGGTGTCGACGATGCCGTGGGCGCGGTGCGCGATCTGGTGGCGGCGATGACCGACCAGCCGTGGCCTGGGCCGGCGGTGGCCATTCCGTCGCCCGCGCCGTCCGCCTCGACCGAGACTGGCCCCGCCGCGGTGCCACAGGCCTGGCCCGACCAGGACGTTGCGGCCAACTTCAGTGACAGGAGCGGATGATGCATGAGTTCGGGCTGTGTGAGTCGTTTGTGGACGCGATCGTGCGCCGGGCGGCTGGCCGTCAGATCAGCGGGGTGCGGGTACGCATCGGGGCGCTGCACCGCGTCGATGAGCAGGCCTTCGCGCAGGCGTTCGGCTTTGTCATGATCGGCACGGTGGCCGAGGGGGCCACGGTGGAGGTGGTGACCACTCCGGCGCTGTTGGACTGTCCCGCCTGCGGGGTCGAGACCGAGTCGGACGAGTTGCTGCCGGCCTGTCCGGCCTGCGGTGGCCCGTCGGTGCGGCTGGCCGGCGGCAACGAGCTGGTGCTCGAATCCATTCGGCTGGCGCCGGAGTCGGGTGACACGCCGCTGGAGATCGGGGACAGCGTGCCGCCGGAGCTCGATGATCACGTCCACCCACCTCCGCTCGCCTCACAGGGCGCGTCGCCGACGGGCGGAGGATGAGCCATGTGTCTCGGTATTCCAGGCCAGATCCTGGACATCCTGACCGATCAGCCTGACCTGGCCCGTGTCGATGTCAGCGGCGTACGCCGGGCCGTCAACATCGGGCTCCTCAATGACGAGAACCTTCAGCCCGGTGATTGGATCCTGATCCATGTCGGCTTCGCGTTATCCAAGATCGACGAGGCGGAGGCTCAGGCCGCGCTGCGGTTCCTGGAGGACATTGGCGACGCCTACGCCGAGGAGCTGAAAGCCCTGGCGACATCCACTGTTGGAGAGGAGGATCCTGATGCGCTTCGTGGACGAGTACCGGGACGCAGACTTGGCCCAGGCGTTGTCCACACGGATCGCCGAGCTGTGTGACGCTAACCGGCAGTACAAGTTCATGGAGGTGTGCGGCGGGCACACCCACACGATCTACAAGCATGGGATCGAGGACTACCTGCCGGCCAATGTGGTGCTGGTACACGGACCGGGCTGTCCGGTCTGCGTGATCCCGATGGGCCGGGTGGACGACGCGATCCACATCGCGGAGCAGCCGGACGTCATCCTGGCGTCGTTCGGTGACATGATGCGGGTCCCCGGCGGCAAGCGCTCCTTCCTCGATGCCAAGGCGGCCGGCTGCGACATCCGGATGGTCTACTCACCACTGGACGCGTTGAAGCTGGCCCGTTCCCATCCGGACAAGCGGGTGGTCTTCATGGCGATCGGCTTTGAGACCACGGCGCCCTCGACCGCGATGACCGTGCTCCGAGCGGCCCGGGACGAAGTGGCGAACTTCAGCGTGTTCAGCAACCACGTGACCATCGTTCCCGCGATCAAGGCCATCCTGGACTCGCCGGACCTGCGCCTGGACGGCTTCCTCGGGCCCGGCCATGTGTCCACTGTGATCGGTTGCCGGCCGTACGAGTTCATCGCCGCGCGCTATGGCAAGCCCCTGGTGGTGGCGGGCTTCGAACCACTGGACATCCTCCAGTCCATTTACCAGTTGCTGCTGCAGTTGCGGGAGGGCAGGTGTGAAGTGGAGAACCAGTACTCTCGGGTGGTGCCCTGGGAGGGCAACACCCGAGCCCTCGACGTGCTCACCGAGGTCTTCGAGTTACGCCCGTTCTTCGAGTGGCGAGGGCTCGGCTTCATTTCGCACTCCGCGTTGCGGGTGCGCGGTGACTATGCCGCCTTCGACGCCGAGCGGGTGTTCGACCTGCCCGGTGTCAGGGTCGCCGATCCCAAGGCGTGCCAATGCGGCGAGGTGCTCAAGGGTGTGCTGAAACCCTGGGAGTGCAAGGTGTTCGGCACGGCGTGTACGCCGGAGACGCCTATCGGGACCTGCATGGTCTCGCCGGAGGGTGCCTGTGCCGCCTACTACAACTTCGGCCGGTTCACCCGGACCCGCCTGCAGTTGACGGTGACCCGCGGATGACCTCACCACGCCAACCGTCCGATCTGGAACAGCGGGTGCTGGACCGGATCGACTCCGCCCGCCGGCGTCGGCCCCGGGTCACCGAAGACCTGATCACCCTGGCCCACGGAGCCGGTGGCAAGGCCAGCCAGACGCTGACCGAGGCGGTGTTCCTGCGGGCCTTCGACAACCCGATGCTGGCGCCGCTCGGCGACCAGGCGGTGCTCCAGGTCGGACCGCCCTCGACCCCGCGGCTCGCGTTCAGCACCGACTCGTACGTGGTGAGCCCGCTGTTCTTTCCGGGTGGGAATATCGGCGAGCTCGCCGTCTATGGAACCGTCAACGACCTCGCCATGTGCGGTGCCCGGCCGCTGCACCTGTCCGCCGGATTCATCCTCGAAGAGGGTTTCGCCGTGGCCGACCTGATCCGCATCGTGGACTCGATGGCCGCGGCCGCAGCCCGGGCCGGCGTCACCATCGTCACCGGTGACACCAAGGTGGTCGAGCGGGGCAAGGCCGATGGCTGCTACATCAATACCTCGGGCATCGGCATCCTGGAGCATGACCGTGACCTCGATCCGCGCACCGTTGTGCCGGGCGACGCGGTGCTGGTTTCTGGTCCGATCGGGGAACACGGCATCACCGTCATGCTGGCGCGCGGCGAACTCGATATCGACAGCGACCTGACCTCGGACACGGCGCCCCTGGCCGACCTGGTGGCGGGACTGATGGCCGCCTCGCCCGGGGTCCGTTGCCTGCGCGACGCGACCCGGGGTGGGGTGGCCACTGTGGTCAATGAGATCGCGCGCAGTGCCGAGGTCGCGGTCGTTCTCGATGAGAAGGCCATCCCGATGCGGCCCGAGGTCCGCGGCGCCGCGGAGATCCTCGGCATCGACCCGCTGTACGTGGCCTGCGAGGGGCGGCTGGTGGCCTTTGTGGACGGCGCCGAGGCGGATTCGGCTTTGGCGGCCCTGCACGGCAGTCCGCTCGGGGCCGGTGCGGCCATCATTGGCGAGGTCCGCTCGACCCGCCCGGCCTGGTGTTGTTGCGCACCGAGTTCGGCGGGACCCGCATCGTTGATCTCCTCATCGGCGACCCCCTGCCGCGCATCTGCTGACCGGCGAGTCAACAGCCGGGGGGTCAGGAGCGGGCGGCGGCTCAGGAGCGGGCGGCGGCGACGGCCACCTGGCCGAGGCTGATCCCGCTGTCGTTCGGGGCGACCCGGTGATGGGTGAGAACCCGAAAGCCTCGCTGGCGCAACGCATCAACGGCCAGCCCGACCAGCAGGACGTTCTGGAACACGCCACCGGACAGGGCCACTGTCGACAGGCCGGTGCGCTCGCGGGCAAGCTCACAGCCATCCGCGATTATCGCCGCGACGCCGCGGTGCATGCGCATGGACACCCGGCCCGGTGGCACCCCAGCATCCAGATCGGACACCACGCAGCGGACGAGGTCTGCTCCCACGATCTCGAACGGGACACTGGCGCGCAGGCCGGCGGCATAGCCGCCCGGCTCCGAGAGGTCGGCCACGTTCTCCAGCTCGATCGCAGCCTGCCCTTCATAGGTGACCACGGTGCGGCCGATGACCAGGGCGGAGACCGCGTCGAACAGCCGGCCGGCGCTCGACGTACCGGGCGACAGCGCACCGATCCGGGACAGCGCAATGATGTCACGCCAGCGGTCCGTCTCGACCAGCGCCGGGTGGCCGGACAGTCCCGCCGTGTCCAGATAGGCCGCGGCCATCCGCCATGGCTGGCGCACGGCGGCATCGCCGCCGGGCATGGCGACGGGCGCGAGGTGTCCCAACCTGGTTGCCTGGGCCAGGTCGACGGCGAGGAACTCGCCGCCCCACAGGGTCGCGTCGCTGCCGTAGCCCAGGCCGTCGAAGGCCACACCGATCACGGGCCCTGGTTCCCCGTTGTCCACCAGGCAGGCGGCGATGTGCGCATGGTGGTGCTGTACCCCGATCAGCTCCACATCGGGCAGGTCGAGGGCGTGCCGGCTGGACCGGTACTGCGGGTGTAGGTCATGGGCGACCACCTCCGGGGTGATGCCGGACAGTCGCTGCAACTGCCCGATGGCCTCCACATAGGAGCGATAGGTCTCGTACTCGGTCAGGTCCCCGACGTGCTGCGACAGCATCGCGGTGTTCTGTGTGGCCAGGCAGAACGTGTTCTTCAGGTCGGCGCCACAGCCGAGCACCGGCCGCAGCGCCGGTCGGGGCAGACCGAGGGTGGTCGGGACGAATCCCCGGGATCGACGCACCATCAGCGGCCGGCCCCGCACCACCCGTACGACTGAGTCGTCGGTGCGGGTGTGGATGGGCCGGTCATGGATCAGGAACGCGTCCGCGACGCCAGCCAGTCGGGCCATCGCCTCGTCGTCGCGATAGGCGATCGGCTCGTTGCGCAGATTGCCGCTGGTGAGCACCAGAGGGCCGCCGAACTCGGCCAGCAGCAACACATGCAACGCCGAGTAGGGCAGCATCACACCGAGGTGGGGACTGCCCGGTGCGACGGCGGACGCGATCGGGCCGTCGGGCCACCGCGACAGCAACACGATGGGTCGGCTGGGTCCGGTCAGCAGCTCCGCCTCGACCGCGCCGACCCGCCCCAGCTGACGGGCCTCCGCTATGTCCGCGACCATGACCGCGAACGGCTTGTCCTCGCGGTGCTTGCGCGTTCGCAACAGCGCGCCGGCTTCGCCGGAAACAGCGCAGGCGGCCAGGTGATAGCCGCCCAGTCCCTTCACGGCGACAATCTGCCCGCGCCGCAGCAGGGCGGCGGCTGTCGCGATGGCGTCGCCGGGATGGCCCGGCAGGCGCAAGGTCGGGCCACAGTCGGGGCAGCAGATGGGCTGGGCGTGGAAGCGACGGTCACCTGGATCGTGGTATTCGGCCTCGCACCGCCCGCACATGGCAAACCCGGCCATCGTCGTGTTGGGCCGGTCGTAGGGGACGTCGGCCACGATGGTGAAGCGGGGACCGCAGTTGGTGCAGTTGATGAACGGGTACCGGTACCGCCGGTCGGTCGGGTCGGCCAGTTCGCGCAGGCAGTCGGCACAGGTGGCCGCATCCGCGGGTACCTGGGTGCGTCGCGCGCCGTCGGGAGTACTGGGTGCGATGCGGAAGTCCGAGCCGCCCATCGTGGCGATCGGATCGGCGGTCACCCGGTCGATCCGGGCCATGGGAGGCGCCTCGGCCCGCAGGGCGGCCCGGAACCGGTCGAGCTGGGCCGGCACGCCTTCGACTTCGATGAACACACCACCGGCGTCGTTGCCGACCAGACCGGCCAGCCCGCCCCGCACCGCCAGGCCGTAGACGAATGGGCGGAAGCCGACGCCCTGCACGGTACCCTCGACCCGGATCCGCAGCCGTACCGCGGTTTCGGACATCATGCGGTCCCCCCATCGATGCGACTCAGGCATGCGACGTGTGCATGCGACTCGTCGATGCGAGGAGGGGTTCGATCGAACTCTACCCGGTGATGGTCATGCGGGACACGCGGTCACCTTCGACACGGAAGGCGAAATGACTCGGTCCCGGGTAACCCTTGCCGCCCACCTGCGCGGCGATGATGGTCTCGCCCTTGCCTTCCTCGACACCCTGGACGCCGAGGCTGACCTGGCGGCCGATGAACTCGGCGTCGCTCCAGGACCGGATCTCGGTCGGGCCTCGGAACTCCCGACCCCAGTCGTCGACCACCCCGTCGGCGGTGAAGCTGGCCAGAAATCCGCTGACATCGCCAGAGTTGACGGCGTCGAGCAGGCGCTGCACCGCCGGATGCGGGTCTATCATGATGTCTCCTCCCGACCGGGTTTCACAGCATGTCTTCGATGCGTAGCGGCAGGTGGTGGATGCTGCGTCCGGTGGCGTGGAAGACCGCGTTGGCGATGGCTGGCGCTGTGCCCACGTGTCGGCCGCCCGGGCGTAGCTAACGGGACGCATGATGCGACTCGATGACTGTTCGGATGGCTTCGCCACGGCCTGCCCCTCTTCCACGCGGATGGGCTCGTCATCGTGGAATCTACTGACCGCCTCGGTGGGGCTTCGGACGTTCGGCCGAAAGTCCGTCTCCCGGGCCGGCCAGAGTCCCTAGTGGACGATCAGATCGTCCCCTTTTGTTCCCTATCGTCCTGTCGGCACAGGGGTGCTAGCCCTACCATGATCTGGCCTGCTGGCAGGCTACCGCCGCCCAGGATCATGGAGCAGGGTTGATCCGTGACCGACACGATGCTGCTGGATGCCCCCCCAAAACCGCGTGGCTCAGACTTCGCGCAGCTCAACCGGCTCATTGACGGTGCCGGCCTGTTGCGACGACGACCGGGCTACTACGCGGTACGCCTGGGCTTGGTCGCTGCTGCCTACGCCGGCGGCCTGGCGGCCTTCTTCGTGCTCGGTGACTCGTGGTGGCAACTGCTGGTAGCGGCCTTCATGGGCATCGTGTTCGCCCAATCGGCACTTGTCGCACATGATGTCGCGCACCGCCAGATCTTCCGGTCCCGCCGGTGGAGCGAGCCAGCCGGCCTCTTCGTCGGCAACCTCGGCATCGGCATGAGCTATGGCTGGTGGATGGACAAGCACACCCGCCACCACGCCAACCCCAATCACGGCGATCACGATCCCGACGTATCACCGGAAATCCTGGTGTGGTCCACCGACCAGGCCCGTTCGGCCAAGGGAGTGGCCAGGTTTGTCGGCCGCTGGCAGGCGTTCCTGTTCTTCCCGCTGCTGACCCTGGAGGGCCTCAACCTGCACGTCTCCGGCGTACGGGCGCTCTGGCGTCCCAACCTGCGTCGGCGCGGCGTCGAGGCGACCCTGCTCGGCCTGCACATCATCGGATACTTCGGCGCACTGTTCCTGGTGCTGTCGCCCGGCAAGGCTCTCGTGTTCCTCGCGATACACCAGGCCCTGTTCGGTGTCTATCTCGGCTGCACCTTCGCGCCCAATCACAAGGGCATGCCGGAGCCCACCGACGACCTCGACTTCCTGCGTAAGCAGGTGCTCACGTCGCGCAACGTTCGTGGTGGCCGGCTGGTTGACGTCGTCCTGGGTGGACTGAACTACCAGATCGAACACCATCTGTTCCCCAGCATGCCCACGCCACACCTGCGGCGGGCGCAGCCGATCGTGAAGCAGTTCTGTGCCGATCGGGAGATCCCGTACCACGAGACCGGCCTGATCCGCTCGTACGGCGAAGCCCTCCGTCATCTCCACCGGGTTGGTGCGCCGCTGCGCGCATAGCACCCCATATTTACATCAATGTCAGTCCGTTGGCACGCACAGTGCCGACGGGCTTACTGTTGGTGCTGTCTTGCCCTACCACAGCCGTTTCGGCTGGCGAGATCGCGGGGGTAGGGTGTCGGAGATGCTGGAGCCCTCGCTCGCCAGATCCGCCGACCTCGGTGACCTGTTCCACCGGGTGGGCGACGTCCAACCGGTACCCTCCGCCACCATCGTCGCCGGTACTGCGGCCGTTGCGCTGTTGCTGGTCTGGTACCGCCCCACCTGGCGGCTGATCCGCAATGTCATCACCATCGCGCACGAGGGCGGCCACGCCGCGGCAGCCGTCCTCACTGGACGGCGGCTACAGGGCATCCGGTTGCATTCGGACACGTCCGGACTGACCCTGAGCCGGGGCAAGCGGTCCGGTCCGGGCATGGTGGTGACCCTGGCCGCCGGGTACGTGGCGCCTGCGCTGCTCGGCGTGGGCGGGGCCGTGTTGCTGGCCGCCGGCCGGATCACCTTGATGCTGTGGCTGAGCATCCTGCTCGCGGCGCTGATGCTCGTGATGATCCGTAATGTGTTCGGGGTTGTCTCCGTGGTGGTGACCGGTTCCATCCTGTTCGCGGTGTCGTGGTTCGCGGACTCGCAGTGGCAGGGGTTGTTCGCCTATGCGGCCGTGTGGTTGCTGTTGATCGGGGGCATCCGCCCGGTGTTCGAGATGCAGCGCCAGCGCCGGCGTGGGCAGGCCCGCAGTTCCGATCCGGATCAGCTCGCGGCCGTGACCCGGGTACCGGCCGGCCTATGGGTGGCCCTGTTCGTGCTGGTCTGCCTCGGCTCGCTGGCCGCCGGTGGGGTGCTGCTCGGTCTGGTCCACCCGCCGTCGGGCTGGCCACTGTAGAAACCTCACCCGTGCGGTTGACCTGCCGGCGTGGCGACTGGCAATGGCCGCACCGGCGTCGTCTGATCCGCTCATGGGTTCTCGAAAGACAACGCTATGACCTCGGCTGGGCCGACCAGCACGCCACCACCGCAACCCATCCGACCAGAGCCCATTGTCACCCGGGCATGGCCAGTGCGCCGGTCACTGCGCGGATCTGCGATGGGTCGGCTGCTGCGCACGACGGACGCCAAGCAGATTGGGATCCTGTACGGAGTCACGGCACTCGGCCTGTTCATCATCGCGGGGTTCATGGCTCTGCTGATGCGCGCTGAGCTCGCCCAGCCCGGTCTACAGTTCCTGTCGACCGAGCAGTACAACCAGCTCTTCACGATCCACGGCACGATCATGCTGTTGCTTTTCGCCACTCCGATCGTGTTCGCTTTCGCCAACTACGTCGTGCCGCTGCAGATCGGTGCGCCCGACGTCGCGTTCCCCCGGCTCAACGCATTCGCGTACTGGCTCTATCTGCTCGGCGGAGGTTTGGTGCTGGCCGGGTTCATCACTCCAGCCGGCGCCGCGGACTTCGGTTGGTTCGCCTACGCCCCGCTCAACAGCATCACCGACTCGCCCGGCGTAGGCGCCGACATGTGGATTGTGGGATTGGTGATTTCCGGTCTCGGCACCATCCTGGGCGCGGTCAACATCATCACCACGATCATCACGCTGCGGGCTCCGGGCATGGTGATGTTCCGGATGCCGATCTTCACCTGGAACATCCTGATCACCAGTTTGATGGTCATCATGGTCTTCCCGTTGCTGGCCGCGATGCTCCTGGTGCTGCTGGCCGACCGTCACCTGGGTGCCAGGGTCTTTGTCGCCGAGACCGGCGGTTCGTTGTTGTGGCAACACCTGTTCTGGTTCTTCGGCCACCCGGAGGTCTACATCGTCGCGCTGCCCTTCTTCGGCATCATCACCGAGGTGATTCCGGTTTTCAGCCGCAAGCCAGTCTTCGGCTACAAGGGTATGGTCGCCGCGACCATCGCCATCATGGCTCTGTCCATGACAGTCTGGGCGCACCACATGTTCGCGACCGGGCAGGTTCTATTGCCCTTCTTCAGTTTTCTGAGCTATCTCATCGCGGTGCCTACGGGAATCAAGTTCTTCAACTGGATCGGCTCGATGTGGCGCGGTTCCCTCACCTTCGAGACGCCGATGCTGTTCGCGCTCGGCTTCCTGACGACCTTCCTCCTCGGTGGACTGTCCGGCGTGTTGTTGGCCAGCCCGCCGGTGGACTTCCACGTGAGTGACACCTACTTCGTGATCGCCCACTTCCACTACGTTCTCTTCGGCACCATCGTGTTCGCGGTCTATGCCGGTATCTACTTCTGGTTTCCCAAGGCATTCGGCCGAATGCTCGATGAGCGGTTGGGCAAGGTGCATTTCTGGCTGACGTTCCTGGGCTTCCAGGTCACGTTCCTGGTGCAACATTGGCTCGGCAACGAGGGCATGCCCCGCCGCTACGCCGACTACCTGCCCAGCGACGGGTTTACCACGCTCAATATGGTCTCCACCGCGGGCTCGTTCATCCTCGGACTGTCGACCCTGGTGTTCGTCTACAACGTATGGAAGTCCTACAAGGCCGGGCCAACGGTGACGGCCGAAGACCCGTGGGGGCACGGCAACTCGCTGGAGTGGGCGACCAGCTCCCCACCACCCTTGCGCAACTTCGACCGGATGCCACGCATCCGTTCCGAGCGGCCGGCATGGGACGCCCACCACCTTCCGCAGCCGGGAAAGCCATCCGCACCGCAGCGGGACACGGCATCGCGCTAGGCCCGCGGTACTGGGCCCGATTTGCGAACCCAGGCCTAGCCCGGCGATCGACTGCTGTGGCCTTCAGTACCGTGGCTCTGGGGGCCGTGGCTCTCAGGGGCGTGGCTTGGCGTTGGCCATGCGGATGCCGCTGAAGCCGACGGTGCTGTGGATGACCTCGTCCCAGAACGGCCACAGATTGTCCAGGATCCGTAACTGGATTCCGGCGACAGCATGCACCTGCAGGAGGTCACCGACCGGTTCAGGCGGGCCGAGCGGCTCTACCGGTTCATTGGCTACCTGCGCGTGCGGGACCGGGCTGCCGAACGGGACGAACCGGTGGGCGGCGAACCGGTACGCGTACAGGCGCACGGTGCGCAGCGCCTCCAACCATCCGAACTCGATGGCGTGCACCCGATCGCCGCATCCAGCGCCGATGATGCGGTCGGCGTCTGCCCTGGAAGTCTCCGGTGTGGCCCATGCCAACGCGCGCGGGCAGTGGCGCGGAAACCAATAGTCCGGGGCACGGTCATGGCCGACCGCCCACACGTACGGCTCGGGCTGCTGTGCCGTACGAGCCACATGTGGCACGAATTGCGTGATGTGCGGATCCTCCGAGAAATGGAGTACCTGTCCAGCTTCCGGTCGCATCGTCCCTCGGGGTTGACGATACTGGCTAGTGATGTTAGCTTTTTGGCTATGACCACTAGCCTCAACCGTCTGCACGCCACCCGGACCCGACTCGCCGCTGTCGCTCTTGTTGCCGCCGGTGTGTTGTTCTTCCTGTACGGAGCCTTCCGTCCGTGGCACGATGAGTCCACTGTAGAAGGTGCAACGGCATCGATGAGCTCTGGCGCGTGGGTGGCCTCGCACCTGTTCGCGATCATCTGTTACATACTGGTCCCGTTGGGGTTGTTCGGCCTGCGCGGCGTGGTGCAGCGGACCAGGGCCGAGCGGGTCGCCTTCGCCGCGGCGGTGACGAGCTGGATCGGCGCCGGGCTGACCATCGCCTACTACGGCGCCGAGGACTTCGCGCTCCACACGATCGCACAGCGCTCCGCCGAGGGTCCGCAACTGGACCTGCTCGCCATGGTGGAGGCCATCAGGCTCGGCCCGGCGGCGGCCACCACATTCGTGCTCGGCCTGCTGCTGTTGGGTGTCGGGGCAGTGCTCGCGGCCGTCGCGGTATGGCGGTCGGGTGTGCTGCCGCGCTTCAGCGGAATCCTGTTCGCGATCGGGTTCGCGGTGCTGCTTCCCCAGTTCTTCCTGCCCGCCGCAGCCAGGATTGGACATGGCGTACTCGTCGGCATCGGCCTGGCCTGGATGGGTATCGCCACATGGCGCGCGAAGCCGGTCGATGCCGCACCGGCGGCCGCTGGTGTATCCGTGGCCCGTGGTGTATCGGTGGCCGAGGCTTCGTCGGCGGCGGTCTAGAATCTAGGCCTCGCCGAGGTGCTCGCGGGCGACTCGCTTCGGCACCACCATGCGCCAGGCGTCGATGACCAGTTCCCGCATCTGCGTGGTGTCGAGGTGGTCGAGACGGGCCACCACCCAGTTGTAGCGAAGGTCGGCCGGCCCGGGCAGGAGGAACTTCTCCGGCTCGGCCGCCACCAGCGCATCCCGTTCCAGTTTGGGAAAACCGAAGCCCATGAGCGTTTCATCCTGGGAGAACGCGATGTACACAATCTGGCCGACGCGGAACTTGATCCGGTCGCGGATCAGCACCTCGATGGTACGGGGCAGACTCATCGCCACCGCGCGCACCGCATCCACAGTTGTCTGCACGGCACCACGCTACGACCCTGGTGTGACAATCTCAGCTGCCCGGCCATGGATGCCTGTGACACGATCGGTCCCGTGCCGGAGCAACCACCATTGATCGCCGTACCAGACGTGGTGCGGGCCAAGGCGCTGGCGGTCGGAGCGCGCCAGTGGCTACGCGAGCTGCCCGACCTGGTAGCCAGCCTGGCCGCAGGCCGAATACGACCTCGGCATCATCATGCGTGAGGATCCGGTGGAGTTGCTCGCTGGCGACCCGTACGGTCGGGTCCGATAGTTGGCCAACCGTACGGAGCGCGATGCCGTCGCGATCTGGGAGTGGGGTGCGGTGGAACGTGTTTCCGCCGGCCTGCTGGCCACGGTGATCGGCCTGCAACCCTTCGCCGGCAAGCAGCTCGCTGCCGCGGATCGAATCGCCGTGCAGTTCGCCGACTAACCCTGAGGATCTACAAAGGACTGTCCTCGGCCGGCGCGGATTCGGCCCGGACCAGGTGCTCGCCGAAGGCCACCGCGACGAAACCGAGGACAGCGAGGATCAGGCTGGTCCACCACGGCGTGTCGAAGTGGCGCTGGAGCAGGGCGGGTACGCCGAAATGGCGGTCCCAGATCCAGTAGACCAAGGCGGACCCCAGACCCTGGAGCAACAGGAGGCCCCCCACGGCCTGCAGTATCCGGCCGACGTCCTTGCCCATCATTGCCTCCCCCGGTCGCGGCGCCAATGGATCGTATTGTACCGATGTTGTCCAACGCGGTTACGTGCTGGGTTTTGGGTCGCGGGTGACCCTCGATCCATCACGATCCCGAACCCGTCATTGGCCGCATGCTCCTCAGCGTGATCTGGAAGCACATTAGAACCATGTTAACGTCCGGTGATCACCCGACCCCATGGCACCGGTACTGCGCATGACAGGCTCCTGGCACGCCCCGTTGTATATCCCTCTTCGCGCGATACGTGACCTTGACGTAGGCCCTAACTCTTATGCGCCGGATAAGTTGTTCCCGGCTTTTGATGCCGAATGTGGGGGATAGCATCCGGTCGGAGGGCGCAGAAGGACCGCCCTCGGCAAACAAACGGGGGTTTCATGGCAATCACGAGAAGAGCAGCCAAACTAGGGCGAAACGGCTTGGTGCTCGGCTTCGCCACAGCTGCCGCCGCTACGCTGTTCGGCGCCCAGATGGCCAGCGCTGGAGTGGCCTCAGATCATCCGGGGAAGTGCGACAAATCGGACGCATCTGAATGGTCAGGCCATAAGAGCTGGAAAGTTGGCGAAAACTGGAAGAACTGGTCCAGCCACAAGGGTTCGAGCTACGGGGATGAGCCGGGTTGGTCTGGCGACAAGGGTTTGGGCTATGGCGATCCGTCGGGCTGGCTTGGCGACAAGGGTTCGGGTTCCGGGGATGAGCCGGGTTGGTCTGGCGACAAGGGTTCGGGCTATGGCGATCCGTCGGGTTGGTCTGGCGAGAAGGGTTCGGGCGACGGCGATCCGTCGGGCTGGCTTGGCGACAAGGGTTCGGGTTCCGGGGATGAGCCGGGTTGGTCTGGCGACAAGGCTTCGGGCTATGGCGATCCGTCAGGTTGGTCCGGCGAGAAGCGCTCGACCGACGGCGATCCGGCGGGTTGGTTCGGCGACATGAGCTCGACCGACGGCGATGCGCCGGGCTGGTCCGGCCGCAAGGACTGGAAGAACACCGACGAGTCGGACTCCACTGACGAGCACTCGAACTGGTCGGACAAGGACGGTTCGGCAGTCAGCCACGAGGACGGCATGCCCGACCCCATTGACGTGAAGCCTGACGAGGGCAAGGACGCCAAGCAGGACGCGGTCAAGAAGGACGCGGTCAAGAAGGACGACGCCAAGCAGGACGCGGCCAAGCAGGACGCGGTCAAGAAGGACGCGGTCAAGAAGGACGCGGTCAAGCCTGACGAGGCCAAGGACGCCAAGCACGAGGACGGCAAGAAGGACGACGCCAAGCAGGACGCGGTCAAGAAGGACGACGCCAAGCCTGACGAGGCCAAGGACGCCAAGTACGAGGACGGCAAGAAGGACGAGGCCAAGAAGGACGACGTCAAGCCCGAAGAGAGCCAGGACGGCGAGCCCGAGGCCGCCGCGAAGGACGACAGCCATGAAGATGGCGTGGGCGTCAAGGACGTGTGCGGCAAGGACGACAGCCACGAAGAAGGCACGGACGTCAAGGACGAGAGTGGCAAGGTCGACGCTGCCAAGGACGAGGCTGCCAAGGACGACGCCGCCAGCGACGATGCTGCCAAGGACTACAGCCACGAAGATGGCGGTTGGCTCGTTCACAAAGACCACAAGGGCTACAAGGGCCACAAGGGTGAGAAGCACGATGAGGGCAAGGACTGCCCGAAGCACGAGGAAGAGCTAGAGGCAGCCTGAGCTACCCTATTGCGCCTAGCAACGAGGACGGCCTGAACGCCGTTCACCTATCCGGGTGGACTGATACGTCGGTCCACCCGGATATTGCTCGTTGTCGCGTATCGATAACGTGGTGAGAGGCACCGCGGGCGCGTCGCTGGGGCTGTGACCGTGATCCATGGATTTGTGGAGCGCCCTCAGCACACCCTTATCGTTCCCCGAACGCTGAAACGGCGACGATCAGACGACATTCCATGCGGGACAGGGCGCTGCGAGCCAGGCACCACCGAAACCTGTCATGCTCGCAATGATCGCGGGCGATTCGGTGTGTTCCAGCGCTCCTTATCGTCCGCGAACGCTGGATCGTCCGCGATCATGGCTACTCCTTGCGTGACAGGGCAACAGGGAGACGGGCGCGTACCCAAACCTTGTCATGCTCGCAATGATCGCGGGCGATTCGGTGTGTTCCTGCACTCCTTATCGTCCGCGAACGCTGGATCGTCCGCGATCATGGCTACTCCTTGCGTGACAGGGCAACAGGGAGACGGGCGCGGGCGACCTTCCGTGGCTACGTGCGGATGTCCACCGTGATCGCGCTGGCCGCGGTGCCGCCCGAGGTTACGCTGTTCATCGGCGTGCCGGCCCACCAAGACGATCACGTGCTCCACTACGAGAGCGCGGAGACCGTGGCCGCGTCCCTGCGGGGTATCAGGCTGGCGCTCGCGGACAACCCGACGGAGCGTGACTTTGGCGTGGCGATGTACGTCGACTTCGCCGCGACGGACAGTGATTGGGCCAGTTATCGCTCTGACTGGCTGTCGCCAACGGCGTCCGGGCAATGAGCCGGCGGGTGCTGTTCCGGCGACGAGATTGGCGGTAGTCTCGGCGGCACGACCGAACTGGCCTCCATCGGCGGGAGCCCATGCCCGGGCGAACTGCCCGCCGAGGCGTCAGCTGACGCCCGCCCAGCCTGGAAGGCCACGATGTTCCGCCTATGTCGCTCCATTGTGTTCAGTGTGTTGCTGGCCACGCTGGCCTTCACCGCCGGGTGCGGTGGGTCCGGCGCCAACGCCAGCCCGCCTGGAGTCAAGGAGATCAACATTACCGTGCTGGCCGGTAAGGTGACCCCCGCGCCGGATCGGGTCGAGGTGTCCAAAGGCCAGACGGTACGCATCACCGTGCGCAGCGACGTGACCGACGTGGTGCACGTACACGGCTATGACAAGGCCGCGGCGCTGCAGCCGGACAAGCCGGCCACAGTGGAGTTTGTGGCTGACCGGGACGGCCTCTACGAGGTGGAGACGCACGTGACGAAGCTGCAGTTACTCCAGTTGGCGGTATCGTAGTCCGCTACAGCGCCCGGCGCAGTCGGTCCTCGACGCCCGCGACGTGGACGGTGGCCCAGGCGTGCGCGAGTTCCGGACGCCGGGCCGCGACCGCCTCCAGGATGGACCGGTGCTGCTGCCTGGTGCTGGTGACGGCGCCTTCCTGGGTCAGGCCGCGCCAGATTCGGGCTCGCGTGGTCGGTGCGGACAGGCTCTCCAACAGCGAGTGGATGACCGGATTGCCGGAGCCGACGGCGAGCAACCGGTGGAATTCGAGATCGTTGGCGACGAGTGCCTCCAGTGTGGGGGCATCGTCGAGCTCGCCCATCAGGGAGCGTAACGTGTCGATGTCCTCGTCGCTCATGCGTTGCGCGGCCAGAGCAGCGGCGGCTGGTTCCAGGATGCGGCGCAGCTCGAGAAACTGCAGCACGGTGTCGTCGCGATGGAAGTCCACCACAAAGGACACAGCGTCGAGCAGCAGGCCCGGTTGGAGGCTGGTGACGAAACGTGCCGTCGCCCTGGCACACGTCGAGCACCCGGATCAGGGCCAGGGCCCGAACCGCCTCGCGCAGCGAGTTGCGCGACAAGCCGAGCCGCTCGGCCAGGTCCGCTTCCCGGGGTAGCCGATCGCCGGGCCGAAGCTCGCCCGACACGATCATCGCCTTGATCTTGTCGATGGCATCGTCCGTCAGAGCCATAGTGCCTCCGCTGGCTGGTGGGCGTCCCGACTGGCCGTGGTCCGGGCCCGGCAGCGCCTCACATCCTATGTTTCTCCGCGGGTCCGCGCTGTGCACCGTCCTCGGCAGCGCGACTGCGAAGGTGCTGCGTACGAAACGGGGCTTGACGACAAAAGACATCCAATGTTGACTGCATAGCAGAGGCTGGCAACGGTCTCTGCTACGGCTGGGGTATGGCACGCCCTGGCTCGGCTTCGCTCATCGGGGCACCCTCGCAGCTCCCAGCAGCCTGGCCGCCCGTCCGTGCGCTTCCGTCCTCGACCCCGTGCCCGCCCCCCCCGGCCCGCTCGCCGGCATATCCCGAGCGCCGGAAAATCCCGAGCGCCGACGTTTCCCTAGCATCGCGCGTCCGTCGTACGACGGCCGATCCGCGAACCTCATACCTCCGATGTCACGGTGACCTCCGGAGGCGCATCTTGCTGTCTTCTCGTGTGCACTTACGCGAGATTCCCGTTGTGTAGCGCCCTTTTCTCAGGCTTTCGTGACCGTCGAATCGAGGGTTGACGAACTAAGACATCCGATGTTGACTGCATGTCACAGACGTGTGTCGATGCGGATCGTCCTGGGTTGCGGCCAGGGCGGACCGGCGACCTCGCAACCAGGGTGGCGCAGCCCTGACCGGGTGGAAGTCCGTCCGGCCCCGGACCCAGCGATGGCGCTGGCCTCCGGATCCGGACCGGACGCAAACCATCGAGATCCTCTCGATCAAGGGAGAACGTTATGCGCAACCGGGTACGACTCGCCGCGGGACTCGCCGTCCTGATAGCGGCAGCTACTGGTCTGGCTGCCGTCGCCGGCATCGGCGGCACCGTTGACGAAGGTACTGGTGTTTTCGAAGACTGCCGGTTTCCGGCATTCGTCTATCCCCAATGGAATCGCGGCGATCCAGCAGTTGGGTGCGGCGAATGGTTTCTCGGTGACGGCGACGGAGGATGCGGCGCAGTTCACCACTGCGAACCTGGCCCAGTATCAGGCGGTCGTCTGGCTGTCCACGACCGGTGATGTACTCAACGCCGCCCAGCAGACGGCCTTTGAGTCCTATATGGCCAGTGGCGGCGGCTACGTCGGCATCCACGCGGCCGCCGACACCGAGTACGACTGGCCCTTCTACGGTGGTCTCGTCGGTGCCTACTTCTCCTCTCATCCGGCCATCCAGCAGGCCACTGTCCGGGTGGAGAGTCCGACCAATGTGTCCACTGCACACCTACCCACCAACTGGGTGCGCACTGACGAGTGGTACAACTACCGGACCAATCCGCGCAGTGTCGCGCGCGTACTGGCCAACCTGGACGAGGGGTCGTACAGCGGCGGCACCATGGGCGACCACCCGATCACCTGGTGCCAGAACTACGGCGGCGGTCGTGCCTGGTACACCGGCCTCGGCCACACCGAGGCTTCCTACACGGAGTCGAACTTCACCCGGATGCTCCTCGGCGGGATCCAGATAGCCTCTGGTGCGGTTGCCGCCGACTGCCGGCCTTCCGGCACCACGCCCGTGCCGGCGGTGGTGAGCCTGCAGGCCCGGGCCAACAACCGCTATGTCACGGCGGAGAACGCCGGCGCGTCCTCACTGATCGCGAACCGTACCACCATCGGGACGCAGGAACAGTTCGACCTCATCGACCTGGGCGCCGGCAAGGTCGCCCTTCGTGCCCGGATCAACGGGCGCTACGTGTGCGCTGAGAACGCCGGTGCCGCCGCCCTAATCGCCAACCGGACCGCGATCGGACCTTGGGAGACGTTCACCCTGATCCGTAACTCGGACGGCACGGTCACTCTGCTGGCGCAGGCCAACGGCAAGTACGTGACCGCCGAGAACGCCGGCGCCGCTGCGCTCATCGCCAACCGGGCCGCGATCGGCACATGGGAGAAGTTCGACCTTATCGGCGCGTGATGCCCCTGAGGTGTGGTCCGGCATCGGCCGGGCCACACCGCCAGCCGCCGGCGCCTTCCCCCGGCGCCGGCGGCTTCTTTCCACCAGATTCAGAGAGGAAGACCATGTCCCGGTTCTCCCGGAGCTGGTCGCGGCTGCTTGTCGTAGCCATGATCAGCACGGCGGGCACGGTAGCCGCCGTGGCCAATGCGCAGAGTGCCGCGGCGGCGCCGATACCGCCCGCCGACTACCAGCAAGTCAACCTCGCCCTCGGATCGGCCGCACTCGGCGAACCCATGTCGCTCGCCGTACTGCCTAACCGGACGGTCATACACACCGCGCGTAACGGCACTGTGCGGGTGACCGACGCGGCCGGCAACACCAAGGTGGCTGGCAACATCCCTGTATACACCCACGATGAGGAAGGTATGCAAGGCGTCGCGGTCGACCCCAATTTCGCCAGCAACCGCTTCATCTACCTGTACTACTCGCCGGTGTTGAGCACGCCGGGCGGCGACGCCCCGGCCAGCGGCACCGCGGCCGACTTCGCACCGTGGAAGGGGCACCTGAACCTGTCCCGGTTCACTCTCAACGCGGACGACACCATCAACATGGCCAGCGAGAAGGTGGTGATGACCGTTGACAACGATCGCGGCATGTGTTGCCACGTCGGTGGCGACATCGACTTCGACGCGGCCGGCAACCTCTACCTGACCACCGGTGACGACACCAACCCGTTCGAATCCAACGCGTACTCGCCGATCGACGAACGGACCGACCGGAACCCGCAGTACGATGCCCAGCGCTCGTCCGCGAACAGCAACGACCTGCGCGGAAAGCTGTTGCGCATCAAGCCGCAGCCCGACGGCACCTACACGATCCCGGCTGGGAACCTGTTCGCGCCCGGCACCGCGAAGACCCGCCCCGAAATCTACGCGATGGGTTTCCGCAACCCGTTCCGGATGAGCGTGGACAAGCCGACCGGCATCGTCTATCTGGGGGACTACGGCCCTGATGCCGGCACCGCCGACCCGAACCGGGGACCGGGTGGCCAGGTGGAGTTCGACCGGATCACCGCACCGGGCAACTTCGGCTGGCCGTACTGCACCGGAACCAACACCACGGCGGAGACATACAACAAGTACACGTTCCCCAGTGGACCGTCGCAGGCGAAGTTCAACTGTGCCGGCGGGCCGACCAACAGTTCGTTCCGCAACACCGGCATCACCACGCTGCCGGCGGCGAAGCCAAGCTGGATAAAGTACGGCGACGCCGGCTCCCCGCCGGAGTTCGGCAGTGGTTCGGAGTCGCCGATGGGCGGGCCCGTCTACCGGTATAACGCCGCGCTGAACTCGAGCATCAAATTCCCCCAGTCGCTCGATGGACGCTACTTCGCTGGTGAGTACGGTCGCCGCTGGATCAAGGCGATCGCGGTGAATGCCGATGGCACACCGGGTGAGATCTCCGCGTTCCCGTGGACAGGCACGCAGGTGATGGACATGGCCTTCGGGCCGGATGGGGCACTGTACGTGCTCGACTACGGCACCGGGTCGAACAACCAGGCGCTGTACCGCATCGAATACATCGGTGGGGGAAACCGCAGTCCGATCGCGGTGGCGTCGGCCAACAAGACCTCCGGGCCTAATCCGTTGACGGTCAACTTCTCGTCGGCCGGCAGCTCGGACCCCGAAGGTGGGGCGTTGACCTACCTGTGGACGTTCGGTGACGGCACCACGTCCACGGCGGCCAACCCGACGAAGACGTACACAACCAACGGCACGTACACGCCCACACTCAAGGTGACCGACCCGACCGGTCTCAGTGGCACCGCGAGCCTGGTCATCACGGTCGGCAATACGGCACCGACCGTCAATCTGGTTCTGCCGGTGGACGGCCAACTGTTCAACTTCGGCGACACGGTCCCGTTCCAGGTAACTGTGTCCGACCCGGAGGATGGCACCATCAACTGTGCCCGGGTGAATGTGAACTACGCGCTCGGCCATGACAGCCACGCACACTCGATCACGACCCAGACCGGATGCACCGGCAGCATCACGATTCCGGTCGACGGCGAACACGATGCGGCGGCCAACATCTTCGGACTCTTCGACGCTTCGTACACCGACAATGGTGGCCTGGTGTCGCACAGCATCAGGACTCTGCAGCCCAAACACCGTCAGGGTGAGCACTTCGCGGCCCAGTCCGGCATCCAGCTGGCTGATCACGCCACCGCGGAGGGTGGTCGGACCGCCGGCTTCATCGACAACGGTGACTGGATTTCGTACTCGCCGTACCTGCTGAACAACGCGACGAGCATCACCGTGCGGGCCTCGTCGGCCGGCGCCGGTGGCACCATCGAGGTGCGCACCGGTTCGCCCACGGGCACGCTGCTCGGCACCCTGACCGTGCCGGTGACGGGAAGCTGGGACACGTTCACCAACGTGACGACCAACCTGTCCGGTGCCCCGGCCACGCCCACGTCGCTGTACCTGGTGTTCAAGGGTGGCTCGGGCAATCTGTTCGATGTGGACGCCTTCACCTTCAACACCGGTACGGCGCCACCGCCCGGCGTGGTGAATCTCCGTGCCCGGGTCAACGCCAAGTATGTGACCGCTGGGACCGCTCCGCTGATCGCCAGCGCCACGACGGTGGGCACGGCGCAACAGTTCGACCTGGTTGACCTGGGTGGCGGCAAGGTCGCGCTGCGGGCTCGCGTCAACAACATGTACGTCTGCGCGGAGAACGCCGGTGCGGCCTCGCTCATCGCCAACCGGGCGGCAGTGGGCGCGTGGGAGACCTTCACCCTCATCCGCAACGCCAACGGCAGCGTGAGCCTGCGCGCCAATGTCAACAACATGTACGTGACGGCGGAGAACGCGGGTGCGGCGGCACTCATCGCCAACCGCGCTGCGATCGGGCCATGGGAGGAGTTCGACCTTATCGGCGGCTGATCCTGTACCACCCACGATCGCGAAGGGCGTGCGCTACGGCGTACGCCCTTTCGCGATCGTCGTATCGGCGGTGTCCCCGGGCTCGGGTTCTTCGTGGACGATAGGGAGTGTTGGGGCGTACCGTATCGTCCGTGATCATTGCGAGTGTGGCAGGTTTCGGGGTGCGCCAGGCTCGCGGGGAGTTGGATACCGTGGAAGGTACCCAACTCCCGGCGATCATGGTCTTGCCGTGGTCAGGTTCCGTAGACTTCCAGTTCCCACAGGGAGTATCCGTACTGGGGAAGTCCCCGTTGCGTGCCGTAGACGCGCAGGTAGCGGCCGCTGCCGGAAAGCGTTATGTCGTCGATGCCCCCGTCGCCGGTGGTGGTGGAGTAGATGGTCGTCCAGGTGTTGCCGTCCGGCGAGGTCTGGATCTGGTATGCCCGCCCATAGGCTGCCTCCCAGTTGAGGCGCACCCGGTTGACCGTGTAGGAAGCGCCGAGGTCGACGCGGATCCAGCTTGGGTCGGCATAGCCGCTGGACCAGCGGGTGTTCGGGTTGCCGTCGACGGCCAGGTTACCGGTCCGCGAAGGGTCGTCCGTGGATGACACCAGGGTCGGCTTGTTCAGCGACAGCAACGACGATCCGGCTGGCGTGCCGTACACGTTGAGGTCCCACAGGGAGTATCCGTACTGGGGGAGCCCTCGCTGTGTGCCGTAGACGCGCAGGTAGCGGCCGGTGCCGGAAAGCGTTATGTCGTCGATGCCGCCGTCGCCGGTGGTGGTGGAGTAGATGGTCGTCCAGGTGTTGCCGTCGGGGGAGGTCTGGATCTGGTATGCGCGTCCGTAGGCGGCTTCCCAGTTGAGGCGCACCCGGTTGACCGTGTAGGAAGCGCCGAGGTCGACCCGGATCCAACTGGGGTCGGCGTACCCGCTGGACCAGCGGGTGTTGGGGTTACCGTCGACGGCCAGGTTGCCGGTACGGGCTGGGTCGTCGGTCGAGGAGACGAGCGTCGGCTTGTTCAGGGCCACATCCGGCGAGCCCGTGCCACCCGAAGTGAACGTGTACGCATCCACATTGAACAGAGCGCCGGTGCCGCCCTTGGCGGTGAACACGAGCGTGCGGGTACCCGAGGGTGGCGTCACTGTTGCGTTGACATTGATCCAGTTCTCCCAGCCACCGGTGCCCGGTACGGCAACCGTGGCCACGAGTGGTCCGGTGACTGCGTCGGCGCGAACCTCGAGCGTGCCACCCGCGTTCGCGGAGGCGACCCGCGCGGTGAAGGTGGAGGCGCCGGTCAGGTTGTACGGGTTGAAGGAGAACCAATCACCATTGTCGATCGCCCCGACGTAGGTCCCTTCCGACGTGGCACTGGGGTAGATGGTGAGGTTTCCGCTCGAGGCGCCGAAGTGTTCGGCCTGCCGATGCCGTGGTTGGAGCACCACCTGAGTGTGTCCGGACAGCCCGCCACGGTCGGTATAGGCCGCGTCGATCACACCGAAGATGTTGTCGCTCGGGTTGTGCTCACTGTTGGCGCTGGTCTGCAGGACGCCGGAGCATCCCGTGGTGCTCGTGATCGGGTGACCGTGCTGGTCGTGGCCGAGGATGAAGTTGACCACCACCTTGGCACAGTCCACAGTGCCCTCTTCGGGGTCGGTCACCGTCACCTGGTACGGCACCGCGTCACCGAAGGTGAACAGCGCACCGGACGCTGGCGTGTTGACGGCCACCACGGGTGCGGTGTTTCCCACGGTGATGGTCATGGTCGCCGTACCCGTGTTGCCTGCCGGGTCCCGTACGGTCAGCCGGGCCTGGTACGAGCCGTTCGCGGTGTACGTGTGCGACGGGTTCGCCGCGGTCGACGTGCCGCCATCGCCGAACGTCCAGGCGTACGTGAGGGTAGCGCCTTCCGGATCGCTGGACCCGGCCGAGCTGAACGTCACCGCCAGCGGCGCGATACCCGAGCTCCGGTTCGCCCCAATGGCCGCCGTGGGTGCGCGGTCCCCGCCCGGTACCCCTTCGATGCGGTACAGGGCCGAGTTTTCGTCACCGTTGAACCAGCCCGCACCGTAGTCGAGCACGTACAGCGAGCCCTCCGGACCGATGGCCATGTCCATGATGTGCTTGTGTGTCCACGGGAACGGCGCGACCGGGCCGGGGCTACCGTCCGCGTTCACGGTGACCGTCTTGATCCAGTCGAGGGAGAACTCCCCGGCGAAGAACTTGCCGTCGAAACTCTGTGGCAGTTTGGTCGACGAGTTCAACGCCGCGTCGTAGCGGTACACCGGACCGGCCATCGGACCGCCACCGGTCTCGCCGAGCGGGGAGCCGGGTTGGTTGTCGTACGAGAGCCAGGCGGGCTTGGCCGGCGGCAGGTTCACCAGTCCGGTGTTGTGCGGCGAGTTGTTCACCGGCGCGGCGCAGTTGAACTTGGGCCCGGAGGTGTTGGTGGCGAAGTCGAAGTCGTTGTAGGGGCTGTTGTAGCCCTGGCAGTAGGGCCAACCTTGGTTGCTCGGACCGGTGATGCGCTCGAATTCCTGGTGCCCGCCTTCGCCGCGGTTCGGGTCGTTGGTGTCCGAGTCGGCCGCATAGTTGCCGATGTATACAACGCCGGTGGCCTTGTCCACACTCATCCGGAACGGGTTGCGGAAACCCATCGCGTAGATTTCCGGGCGGGTCTTCGCGGTGCCGGGCGCGAACAGGTTCCCAGCCGGGATCGTGTAGGTGCCGTCGGCCTGGGGCTTGATGCGCAACAGCTTTCCGCGCAGGTCGTTGGTGTTGCCGGCGCTACGTTGGGCATCGAAGTCCCAGTTCCAGCCGGGCCGTTCGTCGATCGGTGTGTAGCCACTCGACGACCACGGCTGGGTGTCGTCACCGGTGGTCAGGTACAGATTGCCCTGTGCGTCGAAGTCCAGGTCGCCACCCACGTGGCAGCACATGCCGCGATCCGTGGTGACCTGCAGCATCTTCTTCTCCGAGGCAAGGTCGACCGTGCCGTCGGATCGCAGGGTGAACCGGGACAGTTGGTTGTAGCCCTGCCAGCGGGCGAACTCGGCGTCGGTGCCCTGCGACGGCGCGTCTCCGGCCGGCGTCGAGGCCAGCACCGGCGCGTAGTACAGGTAAATCCATCGATTGGTGGCGAAGTTCGGGTCGGCCGCGATGCCCTGCAGCCCTTCCTCGTCGTGCGTGTACACGGGTATGGTAGCGGCCACCTTGGTATTGCCGGCGGCGTCGGTGGAGAAGATGCGGCCGTCCCGCGATGTGTGCAACACCGTACGATCGGGCAGCACGGCCAACGACATCGGCTCACCCATGGTGGCCGTGCCCTTGGCGAGGACGACTTCCTGTAGGACATCCGCGGCTGCGGCGGGTTGCGCGGTGACCGCTACCAGAACGCCTGCTGCGAGGGCAGCGCTGGCGGCGAGCGCAAGGATGCGCCTGCGCATATCGTTCTCCCTTCGAGAATCGAAGCGGAGGAGCGCGCCGACGCACCTGAGGGGTGACGGAGACCTTCACTCTCGTCGATCGCAACTTTGCATCAGGGCGACAAAAGTGTCAACGTCCGTGACCGAAAGTCCTATTCATCGCGGCTGGAAAGAGATAGCCTCTGCGGCACAGCCGAGTGGGAGGCGCCCGGTGTCGAACTTCCATGCATCACCGCCGTCGGGATGGACAATGCCGCGACGGGCACCACGGTGGCTCGGCCGGCTGGCCGCGCTGCTCGCTGCCTGCATTGTCGCGACACTGGTGTCCACGCTGCCCGCTGGTCCAGCCGCCGCGCACGGCCAACTCGCCATGTCCCAACCGGCCAAGGACAGTACGGTCAGCGAGCCGCTCGAGTCGTTGCTGCTGTACTACACGGAGAAGCCGGCCCCGAACGCATACTTCACGGTGACCTCGCCCAGCGGCATCCGCCTCGACAGCCGCTGGTCACACGCCGAACCGAAGCAACTGGACAAGCCGATCCAGGAGTACTTCGTGGTCAACGGCACGTGGGAGCCGAGGTTGTATCACGTGGGTTTCCCAGTCCGGGTGCCGGTGGTCTACTGGCCCGAGCAGGGTCTCTACACCGCGCGGTACCTGTCGGTGGCGTCGGACGGCGAGGCGGTGCGCGGCGAGCTCACGTTCACCTACACCGGCCCGGCCACGACCGCACCGGCCGGCTGGCAGCCACCGACCGATCAGGCCGACCCGGCCCTGCTCGCGGCCGTGGCAGGCACCCCGGCGGTGACCGCGCCCAGCGGCGGACCGACCATCTCCGCCACCGCGGTCGCCCAGGGTGGCAGCGGCCAGCCGGGAACCGGATTGTGGGTCTGGCTGCTGCCCGCCTTCGTGCTGATCGCGGTCGGCATCGTGGTGGTCCGCGCAGGCAAGCGGACCAGCCCAGCCAGCGCCAGACCCGCCAGCACACGGCCCGCCAACCCCAAGCCCGGCAAGCGAGCGAAGCCCGGCAGCGCGAAGCCCGCCAGCGCGAAGCCGGCCGGCGCGCGTGCCAAGCGTCGCTGACCGGGCGGCGCGGATGCTGTTGGCCCATGGTGTTGGCGGACGTCAGGACCTGCCGATGCCGTTCTGGCTCGCCGTCACCGGTGCGGCGGTAGCCCTGGTCGTCTCGTTCGCGGCACTTGGTCTGTTGTGGACACAGCCGCGGTTGGGCACCAGCCTGGACGATGCACAGCCCCTGGACGATGCACAGCCGCTGCCGGACGCGGTGCAGAAAGTCGTCAATTCCCGACTGTGGCGCTGGTTCTGGCGAACGATCGGGCTGCTCCTGGCCGGGTACTTCTGCCTGGGTCTGGCGTTCGGCCCGGACAGCGCGGACAACCCCACTGCCGGGGCCTTCTACGTGCTGTTCTGGGTCGGGCTGGTGCCACTGTCGCTGGCGTTCGGGCCGGCGTGGCGCGGGCTCAATCCCCTGCGGACCGTACATCTGCTGGCTGCGCGGGCGCTGCGCAGGAACCCCCGGGCGGGGCTGCTGAGGCTGCCGAGAGGGGTTGGTTACTGGCCGGCAGCGGCTGGCCTGCTCGCCTTTGTCTGGCTCGAACTGGTGGCACCCGAACGGGCGACCCTGCCGGTCATTCGCGGCTGGCTGGCCGGCTATGTGCTGCTCACCCTGCTCGGGGCGGTGCTGTTCGGCGCCCGATGGTTCAGCCAGGGTGACGTGTTCGAGGTCTACAGCACGTTCGTCGGCCGGCTCGCCCCCGTTGCGCGCCGCCCCGACGGCGTGGTCGTCTGGCGTAACCCGCTCGACGGCATCGCCCGACTTCGCAGCGCGCCAGGACTGGTTGCCCTGGTGGTCATACTGCTCGGGTCCACTTTGTACGATGCGCTGTCCAACGCACCGATCTGGGTACGTGTCGTACAGGGCGGCACGGCGGATCCTATGGTGATCGCGACTGGCGGTCTCCTCGGCGTCATCGCTGTCGTCCTGGCCGCCTACATGGGGGCGACCACGCTGGCAGCCAGACTCGGCGGCGCGCTGCCCAGCGGCGCAGCGCCCGGCGGCCGTGTGTCCGGCGGCGCGGGGTGTGGCGGCATGATGCCGGACGTGCCCGCGGCGGTGGCGCATTCCATTGTGCCGATCGCGGTGGGCTACGTGGTAGCGCACTACTACTCGCTGTTTCTGCTGGAGGGGCAACGTACTTTCGCCCTGTTCTCCGACCCGCTGGTGACCGGGGCGGACTGGCTCGGCACCCGCGACGCGACGATCAGCGCCGCGGGAACCAGTCCTATGGGCATCGCCCTGCTCCAGCTCACCGCGATCATCGCCGGTCATCTGCTCGGCGTCGTCCTGGCCCATGACCGGGCACTGGCCCTGTTCGCCCGACGCGGCGCCGTGATCGGGCAACTGCCGCTGCTCGCGTTGATGGTGGGGTACACAGTGGTCGGTCTGCTTCTCCTCTTCGCCGCCTGACATACATCCTCAAAGCCCAGGGTCATCGGATGTCTACCCCCGTCGCCCGCCGCTGATGGTGCGGCCACACGCGCGCCGAGTCGTAAGAGTTTGACGGGGTTGACGCGCGCAGACATCCGATGTTGACTGCAGTTACGCACGTGGATCCCCCTGCGGATACATGTCGGCGGCCCAGGGCCTGGCACGTCCTGGGCCGAGTAGCACCGGAGACGAGCATCGGCGGCCAGGTTCCGGCCAGAGCAATGTCGCGCCGGGTGTCGGCGCGCCCGTCGTCCGCCCGTCGTCACGAGATTTGACATGCCGGCACCGCATATCCCCGCCCGGCCCCAGGGGCCGCCCGAACC
Organism: uncultured Actinomycetota bacterium; assembly: GCA_963742855.1. Taxonomy (GTDB): domain Bacteria; phylum Actinomycetota; class Actinomycetes; order Mycobacteriales; family Micromonosporaceae; genus CAVUNP01. Next base: position 80,276 of record CAVUNP010000047.1, read on the forward strand.
GGCGTGGGGTCCGTTCGCGCCGACGTCCGGACCCCACGTCAGCTCCGCTTCGCAGCGCTGCCGTGGGACCACACTCGAGAAGGAGTAGCCCATGCGCTCACGCGCGCTGGCCCTTGCCGCCAGCCTCGTCATGCTGGCGGCCACGGCCACGGTACTGACGCCGGCATCGCCGGCATCGGCGGCACCGTTGACGAAGGTACTGGTGTTTTCGAAGACTGCCGGTTTCCGGCATTCGTCTATCCCCAATGGAATCGCGGCGATCCAGCAGTTGGGTGCGGCGAATGGTTTCTCGGTGACGGCGACGGAGGATGCGGCGCAGTTCACCACTGCGAATCTGGCCCAGTATCAGGCGGTCGTTTGGCTGTCCACGACCGGTGACGTACTCAACGACGCCCAGCAGACGGCGTTCCAGTCATACATCAGCGCGGGCGGCGGCTATGTCGGTGTGCATGCGGCGGCGGACACCGAGTACGCCTGGCCCTGGTACGGCGGACTGGTCGGGGCGTGGTTCGCCTCGCACCCGGCCACCCAGGCGGCCACCATCAAGGTCGAGGATCCAGGCAACGTGTCGGTGGCCCACCTGCCAGCGACCTGGACCCGCACTGACGAGTGGTACAACTATCAGACCAACCCGCGAGCCAACGTCAAGGTGCTCGCCAGCCTGGTCGAGTCGTCGTACAGCGGCGGCACGATGGGGGACCATCCGATCACGTGGTGCCAGAACTATGGCGGTGGCCGGTCCTGGTACACGGGCCTCGGCCACACCGAGGGTCGTACGCGGACCCGAACCTCACCCGGATGCTGCTCGGTGGCATCCAGATCGCGGCGGGCGCCCGGCAGGCTGACTGCCGGCCGGAATCCGGCTACACCGCACTGTTCGACGGGACCCGGCCAGCCTCAACAACTGGCGGCAAGCCGGACCGGGTGGCTTCACCTTGGCCAACTCGACATTGACCTCGTTCGGCGGGATGGGCCTGTTGTGGTATCCGGTAAGGACGTTCGCTGACTACTCGCTCAAGCTGGACTGGATGATGCCCGGCGACGACAACGGCGGTGTGTTCATCGGCTTTCCCGATCCGTTGGGTGACCCGTGGAATCCGGTGAACACCGGCCACGAGATCCAGATCGACGCCAGCGATGCCGATCCGACCCGGACCACGGGCAGCGTCTACAGTTTCCGGGCTCCGGACACAGCCGCCCGCGCCGCGGCACTCAACCCGCCGGGGATGTGGAACACCTACGAGATCGGGCTACATGGCCAGCGGGTCGAGATCTGGCTCAACGGTGTGAAGATCAACGACTACACCAGCACCCGCAACATCGCGAACGGCTACATCGGTGTGCAGAACGACGGTGACGGGGCCGACATCAACTACCGCAACATTCGGATCAAGGCGGGCGGGACCACACCGCCGCCGGTCACCGATCGGGCCCAGGGTCGGCCGGTGACGGCGTCCAGTGTGGAGCCGAACAGCCCGCATGTGGCGGCGAACGCGGTGGACGGCAACGCGGCCACCCGATGGGGCAGCGCTTATGCCGATCCACAATGGATATCTGTCGACCTCGGTGCGTCGTACACGGTCAACCGGGTCCGGCTCAACTGGGAGGCGGCATACGGCCGGGCGTACCAGATCCAGGCCTCGCCCGATAATGCCACCTGGACAACGGTCTACTCGACCACCACTGGTGACGGCGCCGTGGACGACCTGACCGTCTCCGGCACCGGGCGTTACTGGCGGGTCTACGGCACCCAGCGGGGACTGCCCCAGTACGGGTATTCGCTGTGGGACCTCAACGTGTACGGCACACCGTCGGGCACGCCGACCCCGTCGCTGCTGTCACAGGGCCGGCCGACCACAACGTCCAGTGTGGAGAACGGAAATGTGCTGGTCGGCGCAAACGCGGTCGACGGCAATGCCGGCACCCGGTGGGGCAGTGCCTACGCCGATCCACAGTGGATAAGTGTGGACCTGGGTTCCGTCCGGACGATCAGCCGGGTCCGGATCAACTGGGAAGCCGCGTTCGCCCGCTCGTACCAGGTGCAGACTTCGCCCGACAACGGCGCCTGGACGACGATCTCCTCCACCACGACTGGTGATGGCGGCATCGACGATCTGACCGTGTCGGGCACCGGCCGCTACCTTCGGGTGTACGGAACCCAACGGGCACTGACCGCGTATGGGTACTCGATCTGGGAGCTGGAGGTCTACGGCACCTGACCTCACAAGGCCGCCTCCTGCCGGGTCAGCAAGGGCGTCACGGTGTAACCCACGAGCGGCTGCTTGCGGACCAAGCCGTTCGACACGTACGACAACGACCGCAAGGCGAAGACAACCGAGCTGAAGGCCGACTTCGACTCCAAGCACCTGTCCTGCAAGTACTCCGGACCGCCTGATCCATGGGGATTGTGTGCTGCCTGTCAGCCACAATCCCCCTGGATCAGGCATCGGCGGTTTGCGGTTTCCCAGCCGCGCTCGCGTTGGCATGCCTACGATCGGGGTGGGTCGCACCATCGCGAGGTGACATGTATGGGGCGCAATGTAGCGCAGAAGCTCATCGGGGCTCATCTGGTTGACGGGGCGGTGGCGCCGGGTGTGGAGATCGCGCTGCGGATCGACCAGACGTTGACCCAGGACGCCACCGGAACCATGGTCATGCTGGAACTGGAGGCGCTCGGCCTCGACCGCGTGCATACCGAGGTCTCGGTCCAGTACGTGGACCACAATCTGCTCCAGTCCGACGAGCGCAACATGGCCGACCACCTGTTCCTCCGTTCGGCCTGCCAACGGTTCGGGTTGTGGTACTCCAAGGCCGGCAACGGGGTCTCACATCCCACGCACATGCAGTACTTCGGCATACCCGGCAAGTCGCTGGTCGGATCGGACTCGCACACCTGCGCGGCCGGTTCGCTGGGCATGCTGGCCATCGGCGCGGGCGGGCTGGACGCCGCGATGGCCATGGCGGGTGAGCCGATATATCTGAGCATGCCGGAGATTTGGGGCGTGCGGCTGTCCGGCACATTGCCACCGTGGGTCAGCGCCAAGGACGTGATCCTGGAAATGCTGCGCCGGCACGGGGTCAGTGGCGGCGTCGGGCGCATCATCGAGTACCACGGACCTGGACTGGCTCAACTGTCCGCAATGGACCGCCACGTGATCGCGAACATGGGTGCCGAACTCGGTGCGACCACAACGGTGTTTCCGGCCGACGACCAGGTCCGGCAGTTCCTGACCGCGCAGGGCCGGGCCGGCGACTTCACCGAAATCGTGGCCGACCCGGACGCGGGCTACGATCTGACCGAAGAGATCGACCTGTCCGGTCTGGTGCCGCTGATCGCCCGGCCGGGATCGCCCGGCGATGTGGTGGCGGTGGCCGAGGTTGCTGGTGAGCCCGTCTACCAGGTGGTGGTTGGCTCGTCGGCCAACCCCGGACTTCGGGACGCCGCGATCGTGGCGGCCATCCTGCAGGGGCGGCAGGCGCATCCGCAGGTGTCGCTGGACATCAATCCGACGTCCCGGCAGATGCTCGCCGACCTGACCGCGATGGGTGCCACCCTGGAACTCATCCGCTCCGGGGCGCGGCTGCACCAGGCCGGTTGTCTCGGTTGCATCGGGATGGGACAGGCCCCCGCGATCGGGCGCAACAGCCTACGCACCTTTCCCCGTAACTTCCCCGGCCGATCGGGCACCGCGGACGACCTGGTCTGGCTGTGCTCGCCGGAGACCGCCGCGGCGGCCGCCCTCACCGGTGTGATCACCGATCCGCGCGAACTGCCGGACCGCCTGGGCGTCGCGCATCCGACGGTGGTTCTGCCCAGCACCCCGGCCGTACACGTGGCCATGCTGGAGCCGCCGCTGTCCCAGCAGCAGCGTGCCTCGGTCACCCTGGAGAAGGCCCCGAGCATTGGCACGCTGCCGCAGCTGCAGCCGATGTCTGACGACCTCGACGCGGTGGTGGCCATCAAACTCGGCGATGACGTGTCCACGGACGAGATACTGCCGGCCGGTGCCCGCGCCCTGCCGTACCGCAGCAACATCGAGAAGCTGGCCGAGTTCGCCTTCGAGCGCCTCGACCCGCAGTACGTGGCCCGCACCCGGCGTGGCGACCGGCATGTTGTCGTCGCCGGGCGCAACTACGGGCAGGGGTCATCGCGGGAACATGCGGTCATCGCACCGCGCCATCTCGGGCTGCGAATGGTGTTGGCCAAGTCGTACGCCCGCATCCACTGGCAGAACCTGGCCAACTTCGGCGTCCTGGCGCTGGAGTTCACCGACGACAGCGACTACGACCTCATCGAGGTTGGCAACCTGTTGACCGTCGACGGGGTGCACCAGGCGGTGCGCGAGGGGAGCCAGGTCGCGGTGCACAACGTGACTACCGGTCAGACCGTGATCACACGGCACCGGCTGTCGCCGCGGCAAGTCGACATGGTTCTCGCCGGTGGCCGGATCCCGCAGGTCCGCAGCTCGGGAGTTCTTCGATGAGGGGAGGCGGCTTGACGAGGATCGCCGGCAAGCGGGTGTTGAACCTGGGCGATGTGCAGGAGACGATGCTCATTCCGCTGCACGCCCGGGCAGTGGAGACCGGCAAGTTGCACCCGGTTCTGCGCGACTACGCCGCGGTCGACATGGTCCGTGCCATCGACGACGACTTCCGCCGCTTCGGCGAGCGTCCCAGTGCGATGGCCACCTTTGTCGCGCTGCGCACCGCGGTGTTCGACGAGTGGGTCGGCAGCTTTCTCGCCCGCTACCAGGCGGGCACCGTGGTGGAGATCGGTGCCGGGTTGAGCACGCGGTTCGAGCGGCTCGACAACGGGATGGCCACCTGGGTCGACATCGACCTGCCCGACGCGATCGAGGTGCGTCGGATGTTTCTGCCCGACCAACCCCGCCGGCAACGGATCGCGTCATCGGTTCTCGACCGCGCCTGGATAGACCAGGTCGCCGGATCGCCGGCGCCGTACCTGTTCGTGTCCGAAGGCGTGTTGGTGTACCTGTCCGAATCCGACGTACGCCGCGCCCTGGGCCTCATCACCGAGACCTTTCCCGGTTGCCGGATCGCCTTTGACACCTACGGGGACTGGCTCGTGCGAGAAGGCGGACGGCGCGGCCCGCTCAGGGCCACCCAGGCCCACCTGGCCTGGGCCTGTGACGACCCGCGGGAGATCGAGGAATGGGGCCTGGGCCTGCGTCTGGTCGACTCCAGAACTCCCGCCCAGCCCCAGGTGAGGCTCCGGCGCCGCCTGCCGCTACGGCTGCGGTCAACCCTGCGGTTGATCAGCCTCGTCGCGCCGGGGCGGATCAACAGTTGCCGGATGAACCTGTTCCAACACGACGTCGGCGGCGGCGCATGAAGCTCCACAACGCTTCACGTGACACCGGACCCGCGGCTGGCGGTTGGGAGCGCCTGTATGGCGACCACGTCGGGCAGGCCGGCCAGGTCGCGGATCTCGATTTCCTGTTCGGCTCCAGCGGACATCAGCTCGCCCGCGAGTCCCATGGACGACGGTGATGGATGTGCGGCGGCCAGCGTTTCCGGTGCCGGCCGCCGCACCGAAGCGCTCGGCGCCGCTCGCTGCGGGGCGTACACGACGCTGAGGCTCTGGTTACCCAGAGTGGCCGAACATTGATGATCAGTATAGGTTTCCTGCGCCCATCCGACACATCTGAATTGCCGGGCGGTGCAAACCGTCCCAAAGCCCTGCGGGTCATCTAGACCGCGGCCACCGGCAGATCGATCCACTCCCGCACATTGATGTGATCTGGCCGGCGGCGAACAGGTCCGGCGACCAGTGGCGGGTGCGCCTACCCGGTGGGGGTAGGGCGGGCGGATATGCCGCGCTGCGGGTCAAGGCCGTCGCCACCGACGGCACGTCCATCGAGGAGACCGTGCAGAGGGCGTACGCCTTGAGGCGACCCCGATCTGGGTTGACGGCCCACCGCCGGGTGATCGCCGCAGAGCTGGGCGATATGTGAAGGATGCGCGGGTTAGCGTTCCGAAAGTGCCGGTCTCGTCCCTACCGTCCGGCCAGCCGGAATGGAAAGGGCATCCCGATGCTGCGACGACGCCTGGCTGTACTCCTCATGGCCGTACTGGTGGTTGCGGCGCTCAGCGGCGCCGCGGCCCGGCCGGACCCCGCCATGACGTCCGTAGACAGCAAGGCAGCCCCCTCGAACGACCTGGCCTGGATGTCCACCGGCGACGGCATCTTCTCCGTCGACGCGGGCGACCGCACGGTGCGTTTCCGTGGGTGTGACACCGACACCGGCCGGGTCGCCGACCCGGACATGCGGATCCGTCACGGTGTCGCCAGTGGAAAGGTGATTGTCGACGACGTGCGCTACCGCTACCGGATCCCGCTGGAAGGTCGCAGGGTCGGGGCGGTCCAGATCAGCCGTCAGGATGAGGAGCCCAACACGGTCACCGGGGAGGTGGTCACCGAGCCGCAGCCGCCCACGGACACGGACCTGGCCACGGATCTGGAGCCGCTGACGGCTGGGCCAGATGAACCAGCGCGAGACCGTGCTGGCCCGCAAGATGCTCGACACCGAGGCTGCGATGCGGGGCGAGGAAAACTTCACCAGTCCCGACGATGTCATCTCATTGCTGGGCGCGGTCTGGGAGGGTGAGCTACTGTCCACAGTGTCCCGAAACCTGTACCGTTGACCGGTCCCTCGCGCTGGCGGGCCATCCCTCCGGTGGCCCACCAGCCTGATGCGCCTACTGGTCGTCGCGGTAGAGGCAGAACGGGTGCCCGGCCGGATCGAGGAGTACGCGGACGTTGCCCTGCGGCTGGAACGACGCCACCTCCGCGCCGAGTTCCACCGCGTGAGCCACCGCGGCTTCCAGATCGGTGACCTCGAAGTCGAGGTGCAGCATCATCTGCTGGGAGCCTTCGGTCGAGGGCCAGACCGGGCGTACGTAGTCCGGTGCGGACTGGAAGGCCAGGTACGCGACGCCGTCTGGAGGTGACACGGCCGCGTCCTCAGCGTCCTCTTTGGTGATCTCCCAGCCGAGTAGGGTCGCGTAGAACCGGGCCAGCGCCGGCCCGTCCGGTGCTTCCAGCACCACGCCCCACCAGTCGTTACGCGCATTACGGGAGGTCGACCCGTCCAGTTGTGATCGTCCACGCATGCTGCGTATCGTGCCGTATCCGCGATCAACCCGTAGCCGCACCCGGCCCTGGTTCGATGATCTGGACTCGCGGCCAGCGTCCGGCGGGGTTGTGTCGGGCGAGGCGTTGCCGCGACAGGTCCAGGCTGACCCGGTGCGGATTGCGCCGCCACACGCCGTCCAGCAGGTCGGTGAGTCCGAACGGAGCGCAGCTCTCGATCTCGTCGACCGGATTCAGCCGCACCACCACCGCGGTGGCCGTTTCGGGCCAGGTGCCCACCGCGTCGGCGATGGAGGTCAACGGCTCGACCGGGTCACCACCGAACTTTGCCGCATACCAGGTGTGTACCGCCGCCTGGTTACGTGCCTGCCAGGGCACGTCCGGAGCGGCTGTATGCAGGAGGCGGGTCGCCTGATCGTCCCGCTCCCGGCTGAGGTCGTCCGGGTCGAAGTAGACCACGTCCACATCCCGTACGTCGGCCGGGCGGAAGCCGGAACCGTAGAGTTCGCCCCAGACGAGGTCCCTCACGGCACCGGCGCCCACCCAGGCGTCCGGCAGTTCGCTCGCCCGCACCGTCTCGAGAACCGACATCAGCCACGCGTTCGAGCGCACCATGAGCCGAAATCGGTCCATCTGAGTTCCCCCGGTCGCGTTCGGCCCATGCGTCATGACCGCAGGCTATCGCGCGCCAGGGGGCCGCGGGCCCCCGCCGGCACCGCTGGCCGGCTCCGGCGGGGAGCGCGTCAGGAGGCGTAGACCTCGAACTCGGAGACCTGGCCGGCCGGCCAGCCCGTGTTGGCGGTGATGTTCAACCGCAGGTAGCGCGTCGGACGTGGCGGGGAACGTGATCGTGACGGTGTTCCCGCTGGCCGGGTTGAACGACATAGCCCGCCGAACCCACCACGTGGAGAATGACAGCCGTCGGTGCTGCCCTGCACGGACAACGTCTGGGTCCGGGTGCGCCCAGGCCGATGGCGGCGGCAGCTTCAGCACGATGCGACTGACGCTGGTCGCCGCGCCCAGGTCGACCTGCAGCCATTGCGGGAAGGCGTTGTTGGCCGATTCCCAGTAGGAGTTCGGGTCGCCGTCGACGGCGTTGCCCGAGACGTACGACTGCACGTGGCTGCTTTCCGCGGTCGGCTTGTCGAGAGCCAGGTTGCTGTTGGGTGCCGTGTTCGTGGTCACCGTGACTGTGTTCGAGGGGGGCGAGGTGTTCGACGCCGCGTCCTGGGCGGTGACCGTGAAGCTGTACGCGGTGTTCGGGGTGAGGCCGGTGACGGTGTAGCTGGTCGCAGCCGTGGTCGCGACGACGTTGCCGGCCTGACGCACCTGGTAGGCGGTGACGCCTGTGTTGTCCGTGGAAGCCGACCAGGACAGGGAGACGCTGTTCGCGGTCTTGGCCGGTACTGGTCAGGTTGCCCGGCGCGGTGGGTGGCTGGGTGTCCGCCGGCGGTGGTGTCGTCGGGCTCCACACCTCGAGTTCCGAGCACTGCGCGGCCGGCCAGCCGGTGTTGCCGGCGAACTCGATGCGCACGTAGCGGGCCTGGTGACCGGTCGGCACCGCGATGGTGACCTGGTTGGCGGTGGCTGGGTTGAACACGTATCCGGCGAGCCAACCACGGTGGAAGTGCGCCGTCGAAATGTTGCCGCTCTGCACGGTCATGGTCTGCGTACGGGTACCCCAGCTCGGCGGGAGCTTCAGCACGATGTTGTTGATCGCATGACACCGCGCCGAGGTCGACCTGTAGCCACTGCGGGAAGGCGCCCGAGCTCTCCCAGTAGCGTGTCGGGGTTGTCGTCGACGGCGTTGCCCGGGACGTAGCCGTTGTTGGTGCTGCTGGCCAGGTCGGCTGGCCGGCGGCGAGGTTACCGCCGGTCGGCGGCGGGGTGCCGACCATCGGCTGGGTGGGGCGGACCGCGGTCAGGGCGATGAGGCCCTTGAGCATCCGGCCGCCGTCGTTGGTGATGCGCAGGTAGTAGTCCGACGAGCAGGCCGACGCCGTCCTCGTCGAGCGCGCGGAGCCGAAGTTGGTCGGGCTGCATCGCTGGCGTCTCGGCCGTCTTGGCGATCTGGTTGCCCTCGTTGTACTCGTCGAACATGGAGATGTAGATGCCCTGGGAGCCGAGGCGGACCATGTTGTAGAAGTGCCGCCACATGAAGTCGCCGTGGAAGCGGGCCCCGCTGGACAGGTCGCCGGGCATGACGCACGGCAGGTAGTCGATCCCGCTCGCGTTGCAGTCTGCCTGGTCGCCCAGGTTGACGTTGTTGTAGTACGAATCCAGGCCGGCCAGGTCACCGGTGCGGCCGACCATCCACGGCGAGATGGCGTGGAAGGCGTGGTAGACGCGGAGAAGCCGGGCCGCGAGTCGTTCACTCCGGTGCGCCACCAGGTCGGCACGCCACCGATCACGTAGCAGCCCTGTGCCTTGAACCAGTTGACCACCTCGAGACAGATCCGCTGGCGCGAAGGGCCGGCCGGGGTCGTTGAAGCCGAAGCCCCAGATGCACACCACCGGCTTGCCGTTCTGCCGGGCGTACGCCGAAGACGAGGTGTGGGCGGACATCTTGGTGGTCCAGTCGGTCTTCAGCTCCGACTGCATGTTGTTCCAGTCGTGACGTCGTACATGATGTAGAACTTCCGGCCGTAGCGCCTCCGCCGCGCTTCGCACCTTCGCGGCCATCGCGTCGCGGGTCGGGCCTTCGCCACCGAACGGGTTGAACCGTTGCAACGCCGCCGTGTCGCAGCCGTAATCGCTGCATCCAACGGAAGTGGGTGTCGACCGTCTGCTGGTCGTAGGAGGAGAACAGGCGGGCGGGCTGGCCGTTGCCGAGGTTCGCGTAGGCGGTGGGGTAGCTGTTCGTGTATTCGCGCATGTCGGGCCACGAGATGATGTTGGTGTTGCTGGGCGACGGCGGCTGCCCCCAGTTCTGGCTCCAGTGCCACCATCCGTTGATAGGGGCACCATCACCGGTGGCGGCGAACCAGCCCTGGTAGCCAACGGTGATCTTGCCGACGACGTCGCCGACGGGACTCGCCGCGAAGGCGGGCAGCTCCGCCGCGGAGACGGCCGCAATTGCTGAACTCGCCGCCGCCGCGCGGAGAAAAGTCCGGCGTGAGACTGTCATGTACGCTCCTTTCCGGGGACGTGAGGCGCGCTGTGTGCCGGTTCGGTCCATGAAGGACTGTCCGGAAAGGACCCACAGTGCAACACAAACGCCGCTGGCTGGCCGGCCGGAGCGGTGCCGAGAGGTCCCGGCGACGGACGGTGCAGTCATCTTGCCAGCCGCCGCGACGCCAGCGCAATACTTCGACATACATCGTGCAATCGATGCGGTCTGTGCGTGCAAGTGGCTTGCACGATCGGTTGCGCGGACCGGAGGTCAGCAGGCCTTGTCGGCCAGCACGCTCTGCCATTCGAGCACAATCGGGCGACCATCGCTGTCGTACTGCGGGCCGTCGTCACCAGCATGGAACAAGGTCATTGTCATGTTCTCGGCCCAGCCGTGCGACCATGGTGGACCAAACGACGTGGGCATGTCGATGTATGCCGTCTGTTCGCCCCACCAGCTGGCGACCCGGACCGGCACCGGCCACGGCTCATTGCGGACCAGCGTGCAGTCCAGAGAGTATGTGAGCAGGAACGAGGTCGTCTCGCCCGGATGCAGGGTCATCGGGAAGGTGCCGGCAACGAACCCGGGGCCCGAGTCCTGGGGCGGACTGCCTTCGGCGCTGATCAGTTCGAGGCCGGGACCACTGCGCCCGGCGCCCACCAGGCGCAGGTTGACCATACCGTCGTTGGTGACCACGAGTTCGTGTTGCACCGGGCCGCCCGGCGGAACCGAATACATGTAGCCCCCTTGTCTCGCCCACGCGAGACGGGCATCGAGCAGTCCGACCCGATGTCCGGTGATCAGGGCGGCGCTAGCGAGCGCGCCGACCACCAGGAAAATCGACAGGCGCTTGCGGGTGCGTCGACGTAGCCGCCCGACGTACGGGTCGAGGGTCTGCCAGACCTCAGGGCTGAGCACCTATCGAATGTAGCAAAGGGTTGATACATTCAACAGACCTTTTGGCAAAGGAGGCGGGATCTGGCGTGGTGACCTTCATCCTGGCGGTGACCGCCGCGGTCGTGGTGGCCGTGGTCTTCCGGATGGCCGATGTCCCGGTCGCGTCGACCCGGTTGGCTCGCTTCGCCCGACGCCAGAAGCTGACCGTCACGCTGGACAACGGCAACCAGATCATCGCGTATCTGGCCATGACGCGCCGCTGGCGGGCAGCCGGCGTGGCCGCCGGGATTCTCGGCCCGATTGTCTGGACCGAGGCCGATTACGTCGGGGTCAACCTGTTGGCGCTGTTCGCGGGTTGGTTCGCTGGGGCGATTGTCGCCGAGGCGCGGGTGGAGGCCCGGACAATCGGTCCACGACGGGCCGCCTCGTTGCAGGCCCGGCGGCCCCGGGCGTACCTGTCCCGGTTCTCCTGGACTCTGGTGCCGGCCAGCGCGGGCGCGAGTCTCGCACTGGCCGCGGTGACCATCTCCTACGCCTACCTCGCTCCGGCGTACAACGTCTGGGCCCGGCCGGACTGGACCGCGGTGCTGTGGCCGGCGGCGGCGGTCGGGGTTGCCGTGGTCGTGCGGGTCACCCAGCGGCGGGTTTTGCGCCGCCCGCAGCCACATGCCGAGCCGGACATCATCGCCGCCGACGACGCGATCCGATCCCGGTCCCTGCACGTGTTGGCAGGCGGCGGCGCGGCGCTCGTACTGTCCTGTGTGGCGGCTCAGCTCGACGCGCTGGGCCTGCGGCCGCAGCACCCCGCCTTTGCCACGGTGTCGGTGATCCAGGTCCTGGCCTACCTGGCCATCCCCGTTCTCGGCTGGAACGTGGGTGCCTGGGTCTGGCGGGTCCGCCGAGACCCCGACGGACTCACGAGCCCGGCGTGATCGTCGAGATCGACACGGTCAACCCGACTCCGCCCTTCGAGCAGGTTCGCGCCCAGATCGCCACGATGATTGCCACCGGAGCGTTGTCGCCCGGGGCCAAATTGCCGCCGATCCGCCAGTTAGCGGCAGACCTCGGCTTGGCCGCGAACACAGTCGCCCGGGCATACCGGGAGTTGGAGTCCGAAGGCATGGTGGTGAGCCGGGTCCGGCACGGCACGACGGTGGCGGCCCAGCCACCGTTGCCGCCACGGGAGATAAGCCGCCGCCTCGACGCCGCCGCCCGCGAGTTCGCCACGGTGGCGAGCCAACTGGGCGTGCCGGCGGACGAGGCGGAGGCCGCGGTACGCCGCGCGATTCGACCCTGACACCGGCGGATCCGTCACCGGGTAAGTATGCGACTATCCAGGCGACCCGATCATGAGCGCTGTCCGCGTTCACTCCAGCCGGATGCCCCTATGATCCCACGGAGCTGGGGACCATATGTGGTATCCAGCTCGGTGGGATCACGGTGAACGGCGGCGCAGGTCAGCTGTGCTCGGGCACCCGGTCAAGGAACCCCAGCACCTCGCGCAGCCTCCCGTCGTCGTCAGTGACCGCGACGTCGAAACCGGCGATCGGCGCCTCAGCGCCCTCCGGGCCGAGTTCCCAGCTGAAGCGCACCTGGTTGTGGTGGCCGTCCACCGGCCCGGACAGCCGGAAGGTCAGGCCGGGAAACCGGCCCTGTACCGCGGCGATCATCGCGTCGATCGCGTCGCGTCCCTCAGCCACGCCGAGCGGGTCGACATAGCGCGCGTCCTTGGCCCACAGTGCGTCGATGTCACCGCGGCGCCTGGCCGGATCGGTCTCGTTCCAGATCGTGATGTACCGCTCGGCGAGGTCGTGGAAAGTCATGTCCCGTCTCCCTTTCTCGTTACCGGGGTTCCCGGCGCGACCTACGGTTCCTGGTCGGCCGCCCGGTGTCGATTACCTGGCGGGTAATGGCCCGCGCGCGCAGCGGTTACTAGGGTCGGTGCCGTGACCACCGCGACCATTGCGCAGCGACCCGTCGGCGAGTTGTTGCGCGACTGGCGGCTCAGCCGCGGCAAGAGCCAGCTCGACCTGTCCGTGGACACTGGGGTGTCGACCCGGCATCTCAGCTTCGTGGAGACCGGTCGGTCGCGCCCCAGTCCAGAGTTGATCATCCGGCTGGCCGAGCAGCTGGAGGTACCGCTGCCGGACCGCAACACCATGCTTCTCGCCGGCGGCTATGCGCCCGCCTATCCCAGTCACGAGCTCAGCGACCCGCAGTTGACCCCGATACGCCAGGCCGTGCGCCAGATCCTGACCGGGCACAACCCGTATCCCGCGCTGCTCGTTGATCAGCACTGGCATCTGCTCGACGCCAACCCCGCGGTGGCCGTGCTGACGGCCGGCGCTGACGCCCGTCTGTTGAAGCCGCCCGTCAACGTCCTGCGTCTGAGCCTGCACCCGGACGGCATGGCCGCGCGCATCGTCAACCTGCCGCAGTGGCGTAGGCACCTCCTGCACCGGCTGCACCGCCAGGTGGTCGCCACCCGCGACCCGGTGCTCGCCGAGCTGTACGAGGAGCTGGCGGGCTATCCGGGTGGGCCGCCGCAAGATGCGCAGGGCATGGACGCTGCACAGGGCATTAATGAGGTGGCCGGCATCGTGGTCGCGCTGCGATACCGGCAAGGCGAGCGGACGCTGTCCTTCGTCAGCACGACCACGGTCTTCGGCACTCCGTTGGACGTCACCGTGGCCGGGTTGGCGATCGAGGCCTTCTACCCAGCCGACCCGGCCACCGCCGACGCGCTACGCACGTTGGTGTGATCAGCGCCGCGCCGTAAATGCGTTGAGTGAAACAGGCATCTCGGGGGAGGCTGAGGATTCCGTCTACGCACCGGGGTCCCAATGCGCCTGCTTCGCGATCTGTGGGTAACTTCACCACGCCGTACCGCGGCGGTGGCGTTTCTGATCATGCTCGGCGCGGCTGGCCAGGCGACCGCGGCTGCGGTGGCCGGCGGCGGTGCTGGTGCACCGTTCGGTGGCCCTGTTCGTGGTCCTCGCCGCCGCTCTCGTGGTGGCCATCCTCAGCGACCTGGTGGTCGGACTGGTCGCCGCCCGGCTCACCGCCGACTGGTCGGCCGACGTGCGCCGGCGGCTGTGCCGGGTGGCTCTCGGCCAAGATCTGCCCACGCTGGAGACCACGCCGGTCGGGCGAACTGCTGGACCGCATCGACGGAGACGTCTACCAGGTCGCGTCCGAGCTGCGCGGCAGCGGCGTACGGATCGCCCAGTCGGTGACCATCGGCGTGGCGGCGGTCGCGACCATGCTCGCGGTCTGGTGGCCGGCCGGGCTGGCCATGGTGGTGCTGAGTGCGCTTCTCGTGGCCGGGCTGGCCAAGCCCACCGGCCGCATCGGCCCGGCCCGGATGGGCGAGGAAGAGGCCTGGTCCGACCTCGCCGCCGTGATGGAGGAGTCCATCCACGGCCAGGATGATGTCCGGACCACCCTGGCCCGCCCGTACGTGCTACGGCTGTACGCGCGGCGGGCCAGCCGAGGTGCTGGCCCGGGGGCGCCGGGTCTGGGCGATGTCGGCCCGGGTGTCCCTCTGTCGCGACCGGCGCCATCAAGGCGGGCATCGGCCTTCTCGTCGTCGGCGGAGTCTGGGCGCTGGCCACGGACCGCATCGACGGCGCGCGACTGACCGCGGTCTGGTTGCTCGCGCTGGCGTTCGGTGCGGCCGTCGAGCACGTCAGCCGGATGGTGCCGCGAGCTGCAGTACGCCCTGGGCGCGTGGGGCCGGGTGCAGTTGCTGGGCGACGCCGGCCAGGAACCGTCCGGCGGGCAGGACCCCAGCGCCGCTGACCTCACCGTGCGTGGACTGACCTTCCAGTACCAGGCCGCGGACTCCCGCCGGCCCGCTCTCCGCGATATCCGGCTCACTTTCGCGCAGGGCCGGTCGTACGCCGTTATCGGCCGGACCGGATCGGGGAAGTCGACCCTGACCAAGGTGCTGACCCGGGCGGTGGACGTGCCCCGCGGCACGGTCTTCCTGGGTGGCACCGACCTGCTCGACCTCGACCTCGAAGGGCTGCGACGGTGGATCGCGGTGGTGCCGCAGCGCACCGAGATCCTGGCCGGGACGCTGGCTGAGAACATCGCGTTGTTCGATCCGGAGTTGCTCGAGCAGGCCGCCTGGGCGCTGGACGAGCTGGGCCTGACCAGCTGGGTGGCGGAACTACCGGATGGCATGGCGACAAAGCTGGGCGACGGCGGCTACGTGCTGTCGGCCGGGCAGGAACAGCTGGTGGCGTTCGCCCGGATCGTCGTCCGTGACCCGCATGTGGTGATTCTCGACGAGGCCACCGCCCGGATGGACCCGGTCACCGAGGCACAGGTCCAGCGGGCCACCGAGCGGCTGATGCGCGATCGCATCGGCATCGTCATCGCGCACCGGCTGTCGTCGGTGCAGCGCTGCGACGAGGTTGTCGTGCTGGCCGACGGCGAGGTGGTCGAGTCCGGCCCACTGCGGGAGTCGGAACGGTTCGCGCGACTGCTGGCCACCAGTGATGCCGCCGTCGCGGTGCCGGCCGGCTCGGCTCACCGGAGCTCGGGCACACCTGGGGGTGCCGCTGTCGCCACTGTGGACGGAGACCGGTCACAACCGTCCATTGTGAACGGTGCGCCGCACCAGCGCGGCGATGGCGGCGACGACGTCCGGTTGACCGTACCGCCCAAAGCCGACCCGCCACCGCTGCCCGAACCGGCTCGGGCGCGCACCCTGCGGGAGGTCTGCCGGTTGGCCACCAATGACCCGCGGTTCGGTCTCGGTCGCGGTGGCGATGTTCCTCGTCATGGTCCTGTTCGGGCTGGACGGATCGGTTCTGCCGTGGCTGTGGGCCGATCTGGTGGACGGCACGGGTAGCCTGCTCTGGCCGTCGGTCGGGATCGTGGCCGCGTTGGCGGTGACCATCCCGATGCACTACTACACCGGACGATGGTTCCCCGAGTGGTGGGTCCGGCAGATGCTGCGGATCAGCCTGCGGCTTGTGCACGGGCAGACCGGGGCGCGCCGGGTGAGCAAGCACACTCCGGCCGAGGTGGTCGCCCAGGGCGGCGACACCGAGCGGGTGGTGATAGCTGGCAGACAACCTCATCGACCAGTTCGTCTGCGCTGTTCATCATGGTCAGCATGACCCTGGTGTCGGGAGTCGGTCGTGCCGGCGCTGTTCTTCGCCGGGACGATGGTGGTGTCCGGCCTGGTGGCCACCTCGTTCGGGCCGCGACTGGAGAAGTCAGCGCCGCCGGACCGTGGCCGCCCGGGCCGCGTTTGCCACCGCCCTGGTCTCCTCCCTGTCAGCGGCCCGCACGGTCAAGCTCGCCGGTGCGACCAAGCCGGTCCTGGCCCACCTCGCGCGGCTCGACACCGCGCGCAGCGACCTGCAGCGGCGGGAAATCGCCACGCAGGTCTGGGCCCGTTCCACGCCGTCCATCGTCAGTGGGCTACTGCCGGCCGTGCGCCTGGGCGATGTACCTGGCCGGCAGCCTGACCTCCGGCGCGACGCTGGTCGTGGTGTCGACCCTCGGCGCGGCTCGCTGGTTCGCCTGGACCACCGCCTCGCTGGTGTCGCAGTTGCCGTCCGCCCGGGTGTGGACCCGCCGGACCGTGGACATGACCGGGGTCACCACCTACTCCGCGGCTGTGTCCGGAGTGGACATCTCCGCCGGCACCGCACCGGCGCCCGCCGTCGCCGCCCGGCATCCATTGCACCAGCTCGAGCTGGCCGGATTCACCGCGGTGCACGAGGATGGCACGCTCGGCGTCCAGGGCGTCGACCTCACCGTCGAACGTGGACAGTTGGTGCTGGTGGTGGGACCAGTGGGTGCCGGCAAGTCGTCCCTGCTGCGGGCACTGGCCGGTATCGTGCACCACAACGGTGAACTGCGCTGGAACGGCGAGGCGGTCACCGAACCGGAGATGTTCCTGCGGCCCAACCAGGTCGGCTACGTGGCCCAGTTGCCCCGGGTGCTGTCCGGCACCATCGCCGACAACATCCGGCTGGGGCACGAGGTGGACGCGGCGGACGCGGTGTCCACCGCGCAGCTGGATCACGATCTGGCCGCTACCGGCGGCGGGCTGGGCCTGCTGATCGGGCACAAGGGAACCCGGTTGTCCGGCGGCCAACTGCAGCGCCTCGCGCTGGCCAGGGCGCTCGCACCGAGTACCGAACTGCTCATCGCCGACGATGTGTCCTCCGCCCTGGACGTGACTACCGAATTGGCGCTGTGGCAGGCACTGCGCGACCGGAAGGTGACCGTGGTCGGCTCCACCTCGAAACGGGCGGCGCTGGCGCAAGCTGACCAGGTGGTGGTCCTGATGGGTGGGGAGGCGGTGGCCCACGGCACCTGGCCCGAACTGTCCGACCGGTGGGGCCACCTCGCCGGCTAGCGCCGCTGTCCAATGGGCGATCCTCGACCATTGTAAGCATTGACCACTGTAGGTCTTGACCACTGTGGACGGTGTGATCTCGCGCGCGGTTCCACGGTGTCCTGTCCTTGACTGTGCGGGCCGCTTCGACGCCTGATTCGATAGGCTCGAATGGACGAAGACGGTACATGTGCGACTTCTTGGACCGGTCGACGTGGCGGTGGACGGCATAGCGCGCAGTTGCTGGGCGAACACCTGCCCGGCCGGTACGCCTTCCACGGTCCATTGTGGAACCCCGTCGGTCGGACGGGGTACGCGTGGGTTGAACCTGGCCGGTACGCTGCACCGGTGCTAACCACTGGGGAGCTCGAGCGCGTGACCGCGCCGGGGCAGCCATCACGCCAGCAACTGGCCGGCGCACCTGCGCCGCGCCTGTGGTGGGTGTTCCCCACATTGGCCACGCTGTTCTTGTTGCGCAACCGTTACCTGTTCAGTCGCCCTGTGTACGAGGAGGGAGATGCGGCGGCCAACTCGATCCTGGTCGAGAACGCCAAGCATTTTTCCCAATTGGTCGGCAACTACTCGCGTGTCGGGTTCCACCACCCAGGCCCGGCCTTCCTGTACGTGCACGCGTTGGGTGAGTGGCTGTTGCACGATGTGCTGCGGGCCGTGCCGACTCCGTGGAACGGGCAGGCCGTCGCGGTGCTGGTTCTCAACGCCGGGTTGTTGGCACTGGCGATAACGATAATCTGCCGCTGGCTGGCGCCCGGGCGCGCGCCGAACTGGGTCACCGCCGCGGTGGTCGGTACCGTGCTGCTGTACCTCGGGTCGAATGTGGACATGGGCACCTCTACCTGGCCACCATTTGAGTACTTCGCCCCATACGTCCTGTTGCTCGCGGCGGGTGCGTCGGTGGCCGCTGGCGCACTGCGCGATCTGTGGGCGGTCGCCCTGGCCACGGGCCTGCTCATACATGGACACGCGGAATTCCTGTTCCTGGCCACCAGCCTCGCCGGGATCGCGATCGCCGCACCGTTGTGGCGCCATCGCCAGACAATGCCCGGGTATCTACGCATCAACCGCCGGCATCTTCTCGGCGCCGCGGCGGTGTCCATGGTCATCCTGGCGCCGATCGTGGTCAACCTGGTCCGGAATTGGCCGGGCGAGTTCGGCAAGTACCTCACCTACGGTCAGGATCATCCGGTCCACTCACCGTGGAGCAGCGGGCTTCTACATCATCAGAGTCTGGGATCCCAACCCGTACCTTGGCGCGCCCTTGCTCGTCGGCGTGTTCGTCGCAGCGGTGCTTGCAGTGCGGATCAGCCGCCATCCGTACGTCCGGTGGGGGCTGGTCTTCGCCGTGACGGCGACGGGCACCTTCGGAGTCTACGCCGCGGTCGGTATCGACTCGTTGACCGAGCCGTACATCGGCTTCTTTCTGCGCGGCGTGCCGGTCTTTCTGCTCCTACTGGTGGTGGCCGTGGCGATCCGGTTCGTGGCGATGGATACCCGGGCGGTGGCGGCGGTTTTCGCGGTCGGGGGTGTCGTGTTGGGTCTGATCTCCCCGGCGATGGTCAACCGGCAGGTGACGTTGAGCGACGTACCGGGCGCGCTGTCGGCGCTGTCCGCGCGAACCACGCCCGGTCAACCGGTGGTCGTGCGGGTTACTCCGGCCACGGCGTGGGCGGAGGCCGTACCGATGGCGCTGTCCGGGCACCGGCGGGGCATGCGGATCTGTTTCGTGGACAAGTACCTGGAGCTCATGGCCACGCCGGCCTACATGTGCCGCCCGGACGAGCGTGCCGCGGGCCTGCCCGTCACCGTGGCCAGAAAAGGAGCCGAGCCCGCCGGCCTCGATCCGGTGGCCCCGCTCAACCGTTCTCGGGTGTGGATAAGGCCGTCCACCTGAGAAATCGGCGCGGCAACCATGACTCCCGATGTCATCAGGCGCACTTATCCACTATGGACGAAGCATCGTCCGGACAAAGTCATCGACGCCACGTCGCCCGTGCGTCGGCCGGCCTGGTTGGCCCGGCCGATGCTGGGCGAGCATGGCGTCTCGATGATGCCCAGGTCCGCGGCGTAGCCAGTACCAAGGTGCGTTTCGAACTGGGCTGGCGGCCCCGGTGCGCACGCTGACGGTAAGGCTTCCGCGACGGCCTCGGCTGAGACCGCGTACGAGCGGCTAGCGGCTGCTCGCCACCCGGCTAACGCGGCTGTTCGCAACCCCTCTGGCACGGCTGCCGGCAACCCGGCTCGCCCGGCTGCTGGCCGCACGGGTGCGGCTGCCCGCAGCCCGGCTACTGGACGCACGCACCGGGCTGCTACCCGGGTGAGTGCGGCTGGGCGCCGACCGCGTGCTGGCCGACCTCGTCGGCATGGTGGCCCGGCCGCTGGCTGCCCGGGCGCGGCTGCTGGCTGCCCGGCTCCGGCTGCTGGCCGCCCGTGTGCTGCCGCTCGCCGACCGAATGCGGCTGCTGGCCGTGCGGGTTCGGCTGGTGGCCGGCGTCGAACGTCCGCTGGACGACCGGGCAGTGCTCGATCGGGTCGGGCTCGTGGTACGGGTACGGCTGGTGGCCGCACGGGTACGGCTGCTGGCTGGCGTCGAACGTCCGTTTGTGGACCGGGCCGCACTTGAACGGGCCGCACTTGAACGGGCCGCGCTTGAACGGGCCGCCGTCGGACGGGGCGCGGTTGAACGTCCGCTTGTGGAGCGGGCCGCGGTTGAACGTCCGCTTGTGGAGCGGGCCGCGGTTGATCGAGCTGCTGTTGGACGGGCCGCGGTTGAACGCGTCGCGGCTGAACGGGTTGCGGTCGAGCGCGTGCGGCTGGTCGCCGACGGTGCCGTACGGCTGCTGGCCGCCCGGGTCGTGCGGCTGGTCGCGGCCCGGGTGTTCGTCGTGCGGCCGGTGGTGGACCGGCTGCTGGCGGGCTGGCTGCGACGGTTGCGCGCGGTGATGCGGTTCTTGGCTTTGCGGATGGCGTCCACCAGGTCCGCCTTGTTCATCCGCGACCGGCCCGGCACGTCCAGCTGGCGGGCCATCTCGAGCAGATCCTCCTTGCTGGCGTTCGCGTCCACGGTGCCCCGCATG
The DNA here is from genome assembly GCA_963742855.1 of uncultured Actinomycetota bacterium. Taxonomy (GTDB): domain Bacteria; phylum Actinomycetota; class Actinomycetes; order Mycobacteriales; family Micromonosporaceae; genus CAVUNP01. The sequence continues at coordinate 100,855 of CAVUNP010000047.1, forward strand.
GCAGCCGATGAGCTGGCGCGGGCGCTGGTGTTGCGGGATCCTTGACGGCTCTTTGGTTCCCAACGATCGCCGATGCGCTCGAAGGAATTCCTCACCGCGGCGTAGGCCTGGCGGCGTGCTTTGTCGCCCGAACCGTAGGTGTTGATCGCGGCGTTGAGCGCCTTCGCGTACGTGTCCTGAGCCTTCTGCGCCGACCGCTTCAGCGTGCTGGGCAGATCTCGCCGTGTTGCCATCATGCGCCTCCCAAATGGGTTGAGGTTCACCCCATTGTGTCGACTGTGCCTGGTCCGCGCGGAGATTTGGCTAGGTGCGTTGGGCCTAAACGGCAGAAATGACGGCCAGTTGCCTTGTACGATCAGGACTGGCGGATACGGAGGGGACGTGGCGGTCGAAACTGCCGGCACGGCAACGGGAGAAGATCCCGCCAACGTACCTGCTGGCGCGGCACCGGGAACTGCCGGTCGCTACCTGCCGATCGCGGAACACGGCCTCATCGGCGACCTGCGGACCGCCGCCTTGATCGGTACGAACGGCACCATCGACTGGTACTGCTGCCCGAGGTTCGATTCGCCCAGCGTATTCGGCTCCATCCTGGACGCTGATCGCGGTGGCTGCTTCGAACTGGCCGCCGACGTGTCGTCGCGGACCAAGCAGTTCTACTTCCCCGACACCGCTGTCCTGATCACCCGGTTCTTCGCCGCTGAGGGTGTGGCGGAGATCCAGGACTTCATGCCGATACCAGACGACCCGAGCAAGCACTCGCCGCAGCACAGGCTGGTACGCCGGGTTGTCTGCGTGCGCGGGGAGCTGCCGTTCCGGGCCCGCGTGGCGCCCCGCTTCGAGTACGGCACCCAACCGCACTCGTTGAGTGTCGAGAAGGGACGGGCGGTCTTCGAGAGTCCGTCGATCAGCCTCGCGTTGACGGTCACCGTGCCGTTCACCACAGTGGACGGTGACGTGCATACAACCTTCCGGCTCCGGGAAGGAGAATCCGCCGAGTTCATTCTCGACCGGGTCCACGATGGAATGCCGGGTCGTTTCGATCCGGCTGAGGAGGCCGAGGCGGAGTTTCATGCCACCGTGATGTACTGGCGGCGGTGGTTGTCGGCATCGCGCTACCGCGGCCGCTGGCGCGAGGTGGTGCATCGGTCGGCGCTGACGTTGAAGCTGCTGACCTACGCACCGACCGGTGCCATCGTGGCCGCGCCGACGACCAGCCTGCCGGAGCGGTTGGGCGGCAGCCGCAACTGGGACTACCGCTTCGTTTGGGTTCGCGACGCGGCCTTCTGTGTGTATGCATTGCTCCGGTTGGGTTTCACCGAAGAAGCCGATGCGTTCATGGAGTTTCTGACCACGAGGGCGACGCCGCGCGACGACGAGCAGACCGAGGGGCCGATACAGATTCTGTATGGCCTCGACGGGCGTACCAGCCTGCCCGAGCGGGAGCTAGACCACCTCGAGGGGTACGAAGGCTCGGCGCCGGTTCGGGTCGGCAACAGCGCGGTCAAGCAGCTCCAGCTGGACATCTACGGCGCGTTGATCGACGCCATCTACCTGTACAACAAATGGGGCCGCCCGATCAGCAGTGCCGTCTGGGACCGGGTCACCGATGGGGTGGACTGGCTGTGCGCCAACTGGGACCAGCCGGACGAGGGAATCTGGGAGACCCGGGCCGGCCGGAAGAACTTCCTGTATTCGCGGCTGATGAGCTGGGTCGCGGTCGAGCGGGCGATGCGGTTGGCCAGCCAGCGCGGATTGCCGGCCGACACGGTGCGGTGGGGGCGGGCCAGGGACGAGATGTACCGGCAGGTCATGGACCGCTTCTGGTCACCGAAGTACCAGGCCTTCATGCAGCACGAGGGCGAGGACGCCATGGACGCGGCCCTGTTGATGATGCCGATGGCCAAGTTCATCGCGCCGACCGATCCCAAGTGGTTGCAGACCCTGGAACTGCTGGGCAGAACCCTCGTGTCGGACTCGCTCGTCTATCGCTACGACCCGCAGCGGAGTCCGGACGGACTGCCGGGCGACGAGGGCACGATGTCCATCTGCACATTCTGGTACGTGGAGGCGTTGGCTCGGGCGGGCCAGTTGGGCGAGGCCCGGCTGGTCTTCGAGAAGATGATCACGTATGCCAACCATCTGGGTCTTTACGCCGAGCAACTCGGTCCGACCGGTGAGCAACTGGGCAACTTCCCGCAGGCGTTCACACATCTGGCCCTCATCAGCGCCGCGTTCAACCTCGACCGCGCATTGGGGTGACCCTTGTCTACAGTGGAGTCACTGATGCGGCTGGACGCAGCAGCAGGTAGGTCCTGGCACTGGCATGCTCCACCGCCGGATTCGGGCTGCGGTCAAGCCGGGTGACGAGATCCAGACCGGCCCGGGCCAGGGACAGGGTCTCCGCGGCCGGATCGAGGAAATGGAAGGTCAGGTCGACCTCGTGGCCCAACCATTCGGTCACGGTCCTGGCCTGCCCGACCGCGTTGTCGGCGTCATTGGTGTGGAAAGCGATCAGCGCGTAGCCACCTGGGCGCAGCACCCGGGCGAACTCCGCGTAGGCGGCGGCCCGCTGTGTGGCGTCAAGGTGGATGACCGCATACAACGACACCAGGCCTGACACGGTCCGCGACCGGATGGGCAGGGCGGCCATGTCGGCGACCGCGAACGGCAGGGAGGTCGCCCTGGCTGCGATGGCGGCCATCGCCGCGGAGAGGTCGAGCCCGACGACCTGCGGTGCCTGGCCGGCCAGGTGCGCCGTCACGTGACCGGGGCCGCAGCCGACGTCCAACACGGGACCACCAGCGGCGAGGTCGGCCAGCATGTCCAGCAGAGCCCGGTCCAGTGGTTTGCCCGGCAGTTCGGAGGCGATGTCCTCGGCATAGCTCTCGGCCACCAGGTCGTAGCTGCGTTGGGTGTCGGTCATGCGTAGGCATCCCTCTGAGGCGACGGCGAAGTGGTTGGAGGCTACTGCACCGGCGGGTGCGAACGCATGTTCCCGACTCGTATGGTGAGTCCGGGCCACGTCCGCCGATCCGCGCCGTAGGGTCAGTCGAGGAGTGCAGATGACCGATCGACAGCCCATCGAGGCGACCAACCTGTCCCGATACGGGGAAGCGGACCTGCCGTGGAGCAGGCCGCACGACCTCCTGGCCCACGGACCGAAGGGGCCCATGGTGGGCTTCTTCCTCGGCACGGTCCGTCCCGACGGACGTCCCCATTCCGCCGGCATCGGCGCGGTGTGGCATGACGGCGACCTCTACTTCACCAGCGGAGCGGGCACGCGCAAGTCCCGCAACCTGGTCACCAATCCGACCTGCACGATCTCGGTGAAGCTGACTGGCATGGATCTGACCCTCGACGGTACGGCGGAGCGGGTCACCGACCCGGCGACGCTCACCCGGGTGGCCAGCATCTATCAGGCGCTCGGCTGGCCGGCCGAGCCGTCGGGCGAAGCGTTCACCGCGCCCTTCAGCGCGCCGAGCGCCGGTCCGCCGCCGTGGCTGCTCTACCGGTTCACCTTCGACACCGTCGTGGGCGTCGGCACCGCGGAGCCCAACGGAGCGATGCGTTGGCGGTTTGCCCGGTGAGCCGGATGGTAAGGTTCTTGCTGTTGCTGCCAGCCGAGGAGGTGAGTCCGATTTCTGTCAGGTCAGGTCGGGTGCTCTCTTCTGTCGGCCGAGCGGTGTCGTAGACCGACGCGAGAGCGCCCACGGGTAATCCCCGGAGGGAAATGTTGGCATCCCAGGTCAACTCGGCATCGATTGTCGCCACGCTGCGAGCCGCGGGTTGCGTATTCGCCGAGGATGAGGCGGACCTGCTCATCGCGGCGGCCGGTACGCCCACGGAGCTGGCCGCGATGGTGAAGCAACGCGTCGGCGGGCAGCCGCTGGAGTACATTGTCGGCTGGGCGGAGTTCTACGGACTGCGCGTCGCAGTTGAGCCAGGCGTCTTCGTACCGAGGCGGCGGACCGAGTTGCTGGTCCGCGAGGCCGCCGCGTTACTGCCTCCACATGCGACAGTCGTGGATCTCGGCTGCGGCTGTGGTGCCGTCGGCGCGGCTCTGAGATCGGTCGCCGAGATCGGGCTTTATGCGATTGACGTCGATCCGGCCGCCGTAAGCTGCGCCCGGCGCAACGTGGGTTTCGCGGCGCTGCTGGGCGATCTGTATGAGGCACTGCCCGCGGCTGTGCGTGGCCACGTTGACCTGGTGGTGGCCAATGCTCCGTACGTGCCCACCCGGGCGATCAGACTGTTGCCGCCGGAGGCCCGCGAGTACGAACATCGGGTCGCCCTGGACGGCGGCACAGACGGCCTCGATGTGGTGCGGCGGGTGATCACCGGCGCACCGTCGTGGTTGGTATCCGGCGGGCACCTTCTGATCGAGGTCAGTGAGGACCAGGCTCCGTCAGCGGCGGCCGCAATGATCCAGTGTGGACTAGCTGCCCGGATCTCGACCTGTGCGGACCTGGGTGCGACCGTGGTCATCGGTCAGTGGGGTTGATACATCGATTGCTTACACTATCACATCGGTGATCACTGCCTCGACCCTGATCTCTGCCTGGCCCGGCAGGTGCTGGGGTGCCATCATGCCGTGTGGACATCGATCGGCAGACACTTGCGCAACGGGCCTACGCGGAGATCCGTACGATGATCATTGGGGGCGAACTGCTGCCTGGATCGAAGGTTGTCGTACGTCCGCTGACCGACCGGTTGCGGCTGTCGCCGACGCCCATCAAATCCGCCCTGGCTGCGCTCGAACGCGACGGCTTCCTGGTCGCGGTGGCACACCGGGGCTTCTTCGTCCCGGAGGTCGGCCTGTCCGACATGGACGAGATCTACGAACTACGCGAGGTTCTCGACGGCACCGCCGCGCGCCGGGTGGCCGCCGCGCCCGACCATGCGCAGTTTGTTGAAGACGTGTTGACGCCGCTGCATGAGAAGCAGAGTGCGCAACTGGCCAAGGGCGACCTGGTCGGGTATCGAGACGCCGACCTCAAGTTCCATCGGGCGATCTGGCAAGCCTCGGGCAACGCCCGGTTGGCGCAGGTGGCGGACAATCTCGGCGGCCAGATCCGGCTGGCCTGGGCGACCCGCGCGCCGGCGACCGCCCCCCGTGCGTTGCGCGAACACAAGGCCATCATGCAAGCCTTGGCCGCCGGCGATGTGCGCAAGGCCGATCGGACCTCCCGGGTGCACGTACGCAATTCGGCCGCCGCCTACAGGGAGGCCGCACTGACCGCCCTCTCCACCTCGAACCCCCGCACCCGCCGTAGCTGACGTGGCCAACCAGCCCGCCCCTACCCCTCGGGTGTGTTTGTGTGTTGCGGGTGACAAGCAATCGCTCCGGATCAGTGTGCTGGCGTGCCGGTGCGTGGTCGTGCCGCGCGGTTTTTCGTGGTCTGGTGTGTTTGTGTGTTGCGGGTGACAAGCAATCGCTCCGGATCAGTGTGCTGGCGTGCCGGTGCGTGGTCGTGCCGCGCGGTTTTTCGTGGTCTGGTGTGTTTGTGTGTTGCGGGTGACAAGCAATCGCTCCGGATCAGTGTGCTGGCGTGCCGCTGCGTGGTCGTGCCGCGCGGCTTTTCGTGATCTGGTGTGTTTGTGTGTTGCGGGTGACAAGCAATCGCTCCGGATCACTGTACTGGCGTGCCGGTGCGTGGTCGTGCCGCGCGGTTTTTCGTGGTCTGGTGTGTTTGTGTGTTGCGGGTGACAAGCAATCGCTCCGGATCAGTGTGCTGGCGTGCCGGTGCGTGGCCGTGCCGCGCGGTTTTTCGTGGTCTGGTGTGTTTGTGTGTTGCGGGTGACAAGCAATCGCTCCGGATCAGTGTGCTGGCGCGCCGGTGCGTGGCCGCGCAGCGAATTTTTCAGTGATCTGGTGCGGGTTTGTGTTACGGGTGACGGTCAATCGCTCCAGATCATGGTGCCCGAGCATTCGGGCCTGCCCGTTGCCGCAGTTCCCCATGATCCGGTGTGCTTGTGTTGGCGGCGACGTGCAATCGCTCCGGATCAGTGCATTGGCGTGCCGGTGCCTGGCCCTGTCGCGCAGTTTCCCGTGATCTGGTGCGGATTTGTGTTGCCGGCGACGGTCAATCGCTCCGGATCATGGTGCTCGGGTACCGGGGCTTGGCCGTCGCTGCAGTTCCCAATGATCTGGTGTGCTTGTTTGTTGCGGGTGACAAGCAATCGCTCCGGATCATGGTGCTGGGGTGCTGGGGATTGGCGAGGCGCCCAGTTGTCCGTGCTCTGGTGTGCTTGTTTGTTGCGGGTGACACGCAATCGCTCCGGATCATGGTGCGGGGTGCTGGGTGATCTGGTGTGCTTGTCTGGTGCGGGTGACGCACAATCGCTCCGGATCACCGGGTCCGGGAGCGGGGTTGGCCGGGGCGCGCAGGTCCGGTGATCCGGTGTGCCTGTGTTTTGCGCGTGACGGGCAATCGCTGCGGATCAACGGGCTTGCGTCCACGGGCCGTCGCCGGATGGGGACAGGCAGGCAGTGACGATGATGACCTGCACCGCGGTCGGCGGTCGGGTGCTGATGAGCGAGAGCTGTACTCCGTCGTGGGGATTGCGTACATCTACGGTCGCCTCGTCCCGCCCGCCGAAGGTGCGGAAGTCGGTCAGCTCATAGCCCCCTCCCAACCAGAGGTCGCGCAGGCGGCTCAGTGTGGCGACATGGGTACCCACGGCCACCCGGACAAGGTAGTTGCCCTGTACGTAGAACCGTCCGTCCCGGGCGAGTTCGCCGTGCCGGCCTTCGCACGGCGCGCAACCCACGACCGCTGCGTCCACGTCGGCACCGAGCCGCCCGACCACCTGCTGGCGGTAACACTCCACCAGAGCGAAGGCGTCGGCCAGGGACATGTGGCGGTCCACGTATCACCGCGACGGCAGGGCGCCATGTTCGAGGCTGACCCGGTCGTACTGTCCGACGACGATCGCGGCCTGGTTCTTCAGGCTGATCGTGTTGACGTCCCAGTAGTTGTTGTGCCCGCGGGTGTCGACCACGAACCGGTTCGCCCCGAACGCGTCGGTGTGCGGCTCCAGATCGTGCGCGAAATGGCTCATCCAGCCGGACACATCGTCGTCCTTGGCCGCGCCGGCCCACACGTGCCGCGGGTCGAGACGGAGGTCGGTCACGCCGCCCACACCCATGCCCGGGCTGCCCGCCGTGATGATCTCGTCGGCGTGCAGGCCACCGCTGGCCGCGGCGGTGCCGATCACGACTGATCCGTAGCTGTGCCCGACCACGGTCACGTGACTGTGGTCTGATGCCTGCAGCAGGTCAACGAATTGGTTCAGCTCAGGCGCACCGGCCGCCGCCGCACGCCCGCTGAGCGCGCCCAGGTTCTGCCCCGGTGCGTCGTACCCGAGCCAGGCGATGACCGCGACGTCGCCGGTGGGATCGCCGGCCATGAAGTCGGCGGTGACCTGTAGCCGGGCGGCCCGGTCGATGTCTGCGGATATCCGGTCGACGGCGGAGTTCACTCCCGGCACGATGACCACCTGATGGCGGGCCACGTCTGGGTTCCCCACCGACACCACCGCGGTGCCATCGGCGCTGCTGTTGTCGATGTCCAGCAGGTACAGCCCGATGGGTTCGTACTGCGCCGCTTCCAACCGCCTGATCAGCGCCTCGGCCCGGTCGTGGGCCCGGGCGCTGCTGGCCGCGCTGGCGGCGATCCGCAGGACCAGCCGGTTGGCGCTGTCGCGGACGGTCACCGGCAGGCCATCGAGGGTGCCGACACGTTCCGGATAGGCCTGTTCGTAGAGGGTCCGCTGCGCTGGTGTGAGACCGGTCCACCAGGCGCGGGCGGCCTCGATCTGGCCGTCGGGCGGTATGTCGGCTGTGGCGGCACCGGCCAGGATGGCCACCCCGCGCATGCCGTCGGTCAGCCGCCGCCACTCGGCCGCAGTGAGCTCGCCGGCCCGCTCCGGCACGAACCGGCGCAGAACGGCAGTGACCTGCTCGTCGAGGGCGTTGGCCCGCGCGACCAGCGCCGCGATATGCCGACCCAGTTGCGATATGGGCGCCCGGTCAGCCCCCGCACGCCATACCTCGCCCGTACCGGTGATGGTGTATCCAGCCGCGACACACAGGTCCACTATGGACTGTAACTGTCGCTGCAGATCGCCGAGCCGGACGCCGGCCTGATCGAGGGCGAGCGCCAGGCCGCCCGCGAAGCCGGCTCGCAGTTCGAGGAAGTCGTCGTAGCGCTCAAGGCTCTGCCGAGCCTGCACGGCTGCCGGGCCGGTCCAGTACGACCGGGACAGCCGGCCCAGTACCTGTTGCTCCCAGTCGTCGCGACAGACTCCGCATTCGCGGCCGAACCGTTCCCACGACCTGGCCAGCTCGTCGAGCGCGGTCAGGCTCGCCTCGCGGAGCATGGCGTAGGTGATCATCGCCGCTGCCGATCGGAACTGGCCCGGTCGGTGTCCCGATAGCCGACTGCCGCCTGGTTCAACGCGTCAGCCGCGGTGTACAGGTTTCGGTCGTAGGCCCGAAGGTCGGCCGACCACGCCTCGTTCAGGTGGCCCAGGCCCGCCGCCAGCCCCCAACCGTATAGACGCGTCGCGCACGTGTCCACGGCGTCCAGCAGTGGCCCACGGGCCGCGGCCACCGTGGTGGCGATGTGCTCGATCTCCTCGGCGGCCATGTACACAGCCTCCGGCGACACCCGTAGTGATCCCGCTTCCATCGCGCCTCCCACGTCGTTGACCTCAGCCAGTTTGTGGGACGGCCTGACGGAGCGAAAGCCCACGCCGGCCGGCCTGTGGACAACCGTCTCCTGCGTGCGCTCCTGTGGACAGACGCCGGCCGTCAGCCCGCGGGCGCGCCGCCCCCGCTCACCGCAACCACGACCGGGTCCACGCACGCCCGCACCTTGAAACTGCCGGTGTTGCTGGTCCAGTTCCCGCTTCAGCCAGACGTCGGCGCCCAGCCGTTGGCTCAGCGGCACCGGCACCGGGGAAGCGGTTGTGCCCCGGCCGGACCTTGATGACAGGCGTGGCCGGGGCACAAGGGTTATGGGAACAAGGAGTTACGGGAACGAGAGGTTACGGGAACTAGACGGTTCCGGTGATTGACCACTTGCCGGTCGAGTTGCCCGGCTTGATGTCCGGGCCGACTGTGCCCTGGCCCCAGAAGTAGTCACCGACGTTGGTCACGCCGCCCGCTCCGATCAGGCCCATCGAGCGGTACACGACACCAGCCGGCTCCCGGTCGATGGCCATGTTGGCCCAGGCGCTCTGCACCCGAAGGGCCGGCCGCAGGGTCCACCAGAGGAACTTCTTGGGGAACAGGTAGTCGGCGAAGGTGCCACCGGTGCCACCCGAGACGCAGTAGGCGTTGGTGTGGAATCCATTGAGGATGTGCAGGCCGTTGAATGCCGGGCCCCACCGGCTGAAGTAGTCGTGGTGGCCGTTGGTGTCCGCCAGCACCTGGCAGGACTCAAGCTGCAGCCATTCCAGGTCCCGGTCGCCCCACTTGGCGTCCGCTGGCACGATCGAGCCGTCGGTGACGTTGCTCTTGAAGGTGAAACCGCCCGACCAGCCGTGGCCGGTGTACCAGGCGGCGTCCACGTCGTCGACGTAGTACTTGTCGCCACCGCCGAGGTTGGCATCCTTGAAGTCCCACTCCCAGGCGTTCGCGCCACGCCAGTCGAACTGGGTGCCGACGCCGTGCGAGGCCATCACGTTCTTGAACCCGATCGCGCTGTCCTGTGCGCACTGCCATTCATCGATGGTCTGTTCGATGCCGACGTCGGTCGGACCGATGGCCAGGGCGCCGAAGCCGCCACCGCCCGGTGTGGTCTCGGCCGATCCGGAACCGTCCTGCCCCAGCATCACCGACGCGGTTGCGGCCAGACCGTTGGCGTCGGTCACTTCGATGGTTACGGTCTCGTCGTTACCGGTTCCTTCACGAGCCTGCCGGTCGTAGGCGATCGTCGACCCGTCCAGTTCGGACGGCAGTACGGTCGAGGAGGAGGACCACCGGTACGTGTACGGCGCGGTGCCGCCGGAAACGGCGATCTCGGCCTTGACGGTGTTGCCGGACCGGTTCGCGACGAGCTTGCCGGCCGGTGCCGATCCGGGTACCGCCGGCAGCAGCCGATGGGCGAGACTGCCTGAGCGGGCCACCGGATTGCAGGTGTACTGCGGGTAGATCGTGGAAACGGTGCCCTTGCCGTTCGCGTCCTGGGCGCTCAGAGCCGGGAACTGGTAGCCGAGCGTGGGCGTCAACTGCTTGGTACCTCGCGGATAGAGCGCCGCACACGCCTCGGTGGCCGCAGCCGGGCTGATGATGCTCGCGGTGTGCGACTTGTCGACCTTGCGCAACGAGTGCCCGAGTTGGCTCACCTGTCCGTCCGGCGCGAACGTGACCCGGACCTTGGCACCCTGTCCGGTGACCGGAAGTCCGCCCAGGCTCAGCGCGAAGTTGACCGTGGTGTCCAACGGGTGCACGCCGGTGACCTGGTCACGGCTGTCGGACAGGGTCAGTTCGGTGTGCGAGATGCTGGTATGGACGTCAAGGTCCGGGCTCACCTCGGCCAGCTTCACCAGTGCGGCCGCCCGGTCCAGGGCGTCGGAGTCCGGAATCGGCCTGATTTTGGCCAGCGCACCGTAGTCAAGCGCCTGGGAGACGACGGGCCGGTCCGACTCGTCGCGCCCCTCGCCGGTGATTCGTTGCGGCACCTGCCCGAAGGTGTCGGCGACGAAACTGAACGCGCCATCGCCGCGCAGCGCATTGGGAATATCAAAAGCCTTGGCCAGAGCGGCACCCTCCGGTTCGGTGAGCCCCTCCTGGGTGACGCGGTAGATGGTGGCAGCCGCGCCGGAGGCCCTGAACCTGGCTTGCGTGCCGGCCGAGGCGGTTGCGCCACCAGCCAGTGCGGCGGCGGCCAATGCGACGGACGCGCCGATCACCACTGTGGCGATCGGTGCTGTGGTTGCTTTCCGGCTGGGGGTTGGATGTTTCATGTGTTCCCCTGACTCACGTGTCAGGCGCCCACCGCGCCTGAACCTGTAGGCAGAGGAGTGGGCGGGCACACCCACTGATACATCGGACCGGGAATGTCACTGTGACGGGTCAGCCGGCTCCCAGACACATGAAGGCCGCCGCGGTGGCGAAGGCCTGGTCATCGGGGCTGCCGGAGAGGAGGTCCTGGCGAGCCAGAGCCAATGCCTGGGCGGGGCGCGCACCGCCGGCCATCCGGCGATGCAGTTCCACCATGAGCGCCACAGTCGACTCCGCCGGTACGGGCAGCACGCTGGCGATGAGGGTACGTGTGCCGAGGCCGAGCAGGGCCGTGGTGAACCCCAGAAGTTCGTCGCCGGGCGCCACTGTGGACTGTGCGGAGTCACATGTAGACAGAACCACACATCCGGGCGAGCGGCGCAGGCGCTCCAGCTCGTAGGCGACAAGCGGGCCGTCGGCCAGTTCGATTGCGGAGAACAGTGGGTTGTCTGTACGGAAGGTGCCGTGCGCGGCCACGTGAGCCAACGCGGCGTCGTCGAAGGCTTGCAGCACCCGGGTCGCATCAGCCTCTGTCCCGACCAGGACCCGGGCGCCGGGCAGGGTCTGGCGGAGCGTGTCCACTTCGACCAATGCGGCCGGCAGTTTCGGTCCGGCGACGAGCACCGCGCCGCCAGGCCGTACGGGTTGGCGGCTCGCGCGCAGCCACACGGCGGCAGACGGCGAGATGGTGACCGGCCGCGCGCGACAGGTGGGCAGCGCGAACCAGGGCGTCGCGCCCAATCCGCCCGTTGGCACGAGCACCAGGGTCAGGTCGGCCAGCAGGGTTCGCAACGGGCCGAACAGTTGCGCGTCGAGCTGGTCGGCAGCATGATCCGCGGCGGCCCGGGCCGAGGCTGACGCGGTCAGCGTCACCAGGCGTCGTACGGCGAACCGAAGTAGACGTACCTGATGCTCCGCCGTGCTGAGGGTGCCAAGTTCGTGCAGGGTGGACCGTCCACCTCGGAGCACGACCGCGACCAGCCGGTCGGCCCGCGCCACGAATTCGACCAGGACCGTGTCGCCCAGTTGCTGCGCGAGCTGGCGTAGGTCCAGCCGGACATCGGCCGCGTCGCCGCCGGTTTCCCGGCGGGAGAGTTGGAGCACCTGTTGTTCGCAATGGACCTGACGGCGGGACAGGGCGCCGGCCGGCCGCCCGGACAGAATGGTCTGTTCGACTTCCGCGCTGACGGTGCGCAAGTCGGCCAGCGCGGCGGCCAGCGACTCGTCCGGCGGCGGCAGTACGGGGGTGAGGCGAAGGGCACCGGCGCGCCAGTGCTCCGCCCAGGCCAGCACCTGGCTTGCCCGGCCGTCGGCCAAGGCGATGTCGAGTCCTTCACGGGCCAGGTCACGGCCGAGACTCGCGCTGGCGGCCCGCAGCTCGGTGGCGCCCAACGCGGCCCGGAAGGTGTCGAGTTCCCGTAGTCCGCGCGACAATGCGGCTGCTGCCGCGCGGTCATCCCCGCACTGCCGTCGAGCCAACGCCAGCGCGTACCAGCCCTGCACCCGCCGGCTGGCCACGCCGCCTCGCCGGGCCCGCGCGGCTTCCATCAGAAGCTTGCGTGCCAACGCCGGTCGCCCCATCTCGTAGGCGAGCTTTCCGGCGGCGATCCGGGTCGCGAGCGCGGGCGCCTGCCAGCCGACCCGGTCGAGTTCAGCCGTGGTGCCTACCATCGCGGTCAGCAGCCGGGCCGACCGTACTCCTTGATCGAGTTGCGCCCGTACCTCGATCTGCCGGGCGAACGCCGCCCAGGCCCGCCGGCCCTGCCGTCGCATCCGCGAGCGAGCCTGCGCGGCCAGCGTCTGCGCTGCGCTCGGATCATCGCGGAGCAGGGCGACTCGGGCTTGTGCCAGCAGTGCTTCGGCAAGATCTGACGCCATGCCGCGGCGGCGAAGGTCGGCCGCCGCGGTGGCCGCGAGCCGATCTGCCTCGGCCAGCAGCGGCACCGACAGCAGCAACTCCAACCGGTCCAGCAACAGCGCCGGGCGGGGTACGGCCAGGCGGCGGTACTCCGCCTCCATGTCCGCGAAGATCCGCAGGGCCTGCGGCACGTGCCCTCGCGCAGCGGCGGCGATGGCGGTGTTCCACCGTACGTCCGCGGCGGCGAGATCGAGGCCCAACCTCGTGAAGATCACCGCGGCTCGTTCGAAATCATCGTCCACAGTGCTGCCAGCGTCGAGGTACGCCCGCAGGAGGCCGCGATTGTTGCGGGCCCTGGCTTCCAGGAGCTGGTCGTCCTCGCGTTGAGCGATCTCGATGGCTGCGGTGTAGTCCCGCGCGGCTTGACCGTAGCGGCCGCGGTAGTGCTCGACGACACCGCGTTGCATGCGGGCCCGCCCGGCGTCGAGGCCGGTCAGCTCGCGCAGCGCCGCGCTGACCGCTCGAGAAGCGGCCAGGTTGCGCCCGGAGCTGGCCAGGACGTACCCAAGACTCATTCTGGCCAGCGCTGCCACCGTCGCGGACCCAACCTTGTCCGCCCGACGTACGGCCCGACGGAGATATCTCAACGCCGCGTCGTAATCGTTGAGTTCTCGCAGAGCCAGCCCGATTGCCCGTTCGGCGGTGGCCTGACTGTCCACATCGCCGGCGTCACGAGCCGCGGCGGCCGCCTGTTGCCCGAGGGCGATGGCCTCCCGTGGACGGCGTTGCACCGCCGCGAGAGCTGCCCTGGCGAGTCCTGCCGTGACTGCGTCGATGTCCGTCATTGGCGAATGGGCGTCCAATCTTTTGACGGCGCGTCGATTCCCATCAACGCTACCTTACGAGTGAAATACTTTGTCGTATCGTTTGCCGGACTTTGATTGAGGCTTACCATGACCAAGGACGCCGACCAGCGCTACGACGAGGCTTTCCGCGAGCAGCTCGCGCGGGATCCACAGATCGCGGTCCATGCTGAGCCCGGACGTGAGTTTCTGTACCGGCCCGGCCAACTTCTGGTCAGTCCGCGAGACCTGCCGCGCGTCACCGACCGCCTGCGTGACGCCGGGATCGAGGCGCGCAGGGGTGAGCCGATCGGTGGTGTCGACCGGCTGATCCTCGACGAGCGCGTCGATCTACCGGCGCTGGTCGCCCGGCTGCGAGACCCTCGGGGTTGGCCGACCGAGGTTCGACTGCCCGCGGTGGCGCCCCATCACGTCCTGGTCGGCTTCGGCAACATCATGGGCAACCCGAAGACCGCGCCGAAGCTCGCCGCCGGGCTGCCCGAATCCGGATCCGCGACGTGGCAAGGAAGGTGCGGGAGTGACGGTGGGAATCTGCGACACCGGCATCTGGTCCAAAGCCGCGGCCTTCCATCCGGGCTGGCTCGGTGGCAGTTATGCGATCGAGGCGGGCGACGACGATCCGCTCTACGACCACGACGACGTGCTGGCCCTCCAAGGTGGACACGGCACGTTCGTGGCCGGAGTCGTGCGACAGGCCGCGCCCGGAGTGCAGTTCGATCCCGAAGTGGCGTACCAGCAGACGGGGGTAGGTGACGAGGAGAGCCTGGTTCGCGCGCTGGCAGGATTGTCGAGCACGGTCGATATCGTGAATCTGTCGTTGGGCTGCTACACCCAGGACAATCTGCCACCGCTGTCCATCGCGCACGCGCTGGCCGGGCTCGACCGCCGCGTGGTAGTGGTCGCGGCAGCCGGCAACGCGGGTAGCGACCGGCCATCCTGGCCGGCGGCATTCAAGCAGGTGATCAGCGTCGCCGCGATGCGGCGCTCACATGGCCTGCCGGAACCGGCGGGCTACAGCAACTACGGCCCGTGGGTGGACGCCTGCGCGGTCGGCGATCGGATCAGCACCTATGTCACCGGGCAATGGGGCTTGGCCGGCGCCGAGCCATTCCAGTTCGATGGATTCGCCCGCTGGGCCGGAACGTCATTCGCCGCACCGCACGTGGCCGGGCGGCTTGCCGCTTTGATGACCAGTCAATCGATGACTGCCACCGAGGCCCGCACCTACCTGTTGGGTCAACCGGTCTGGCAGGTCGGCTATGGGGTGCTCGTTGATTGACCATCCGCCGCCTTCGCAGCCATCGCCGCAGGCGCGCACGGACGTTCCCGTGGCTGCTCTCGTCGCCGCCGCCGGCCGCGGCGACGAGCGGGCCTGGTCGGATCTCGTCGTCCGCTATACGCCGCTGGTCTACTCCGTAATCAACAGTTTCCGGCTGAGTTGGTCGGACGCGGCCGACACCAATCA
The DNA here is from genome assembly GCA_963742855.1 of uncultured Actinomycetota bacterium. GTDB lineage: Bacteria > Actinomycetota > Actinomycetes > Mycobacteriales > Micromonosporaceae > CAVUNP01. Next base: position 116,055 of record CAVUNP010000047.1, read on the forward strand.
GACGGTCTGGCTGCGCCTCGTCGAACAGTTGGGTCGCATCCGCGAACCCCGGGCTTTACCACTGTGGCTGGTGACCACCACCCGCAATGAATGCCTGCGGGTGTTGCGCGATGTCCGACGGACCAGGTCGGTGGATCCGCTGGACGCCGAGCTGGACAACGCCGCGCCGGAGGCGGTAGCCGATTCGGGGGAGATCGAGGATCGGATCCTGACCGCGGAGCGTCACCAGGTGCTGCGCGACGGCCTACGGCAGTTGCCCTCCCGGTGCCAGCAACTGCTCACCCTGCTGGTTGCCGAGCCACCAATGAGCTATGAAGACATCAGTGCCCACACCGGCATACCGGTAGGTAGCATCGGACCCACCCGGGCGCGGTGCCTGGACAAGCTGCGCGCCTGCCCGGCCGTGGTCGCGTTCCGTGACACCGTTGGTCTCGTGCGGCAGGCAGGAGGTGACCGTCGTGACGTTGCTGCCGTCGGATAGCCGGCCGCCGGAGTGGGACGACGACGACCTGATGCTGCGCGAACTGGCGGCCGCCATCGCGCCGGCCCCGGCGGAGTTCGTCGCCGCGGCCCAAGCAGCCCTGACCTGGCGTGCCATTGACGCGGAACTGGCTGAGCTGAGCTACGACTCGGCAGCCGATCTGGCCCTGTCGTCGCGCACCCGGTCCAGTTCCGGCCCGCGTACCCTGGCGTTCGCCAGCCCTGACGTGACGGTGGAACTCGAGCTGACCGACACGGTCATCCTCGGCCAGGTGAGCCGCGGCGGTGGCGGCGATGTGAGGGTTGAAACGGTCACCGGCGATGTCTCAGGCTCGGCCGTGATAGATGCGATCGGATGTTTCATGCTGACCGATCCGCCGGGCGGCTTGTTCCGCCTGGCGGTGCGGGGTGAGCGTTACGCGGTGGTCACGGGGTGGATGCGGTTGCGCCAGGGTGCCGGCGAGTTCGCCCGTCCCTGGGACACATCGCCACGCTGATCAGGGAATCAGCACGATCTTTCCGTGGGTGTGGCGTTGCTCCAACTCCTGGTACGCGGCGTGCACCTGGTCGAGCGGGTAGGTCGCGGCGATCGGCACCTTGATCTGGCCAGTCTCGACCAGCTCCGTGATCTCCGCCAGCACGTCGGCGCTGGAACCCTCGGCATTGCCATCGGTCTTCACACCGTACTGCTCGGCCGCGGTGGCGGCGGCGATGGTGTTGATCCGCTTAGGGTCGATGCCCAACTCGAGGCCAAGCTTCACGTACTCCTCGCCGAACAAATCGATCAACGCAGTTGGGGCCGACGGCGCCGCGTCACGGATCCGGCCAGCCAGGCCGTCACCGTACTCGACCGGTATCGCGCCCAACGAGCGCAGCCAGGCGTGGTTGGCTGGCGAGGCGATGCCGATGACCGCCGAGCCACGCACCCGCAGCAACTGGACCACGACCGTTCCGACGCCGCCCGCCGCGGCAGACACCACGGTCACGTCCCCGGGCCCGGCGCCGACCGCCCGCACCGACGCATAGGCGGTGGTGCCGACTACGTACAGTGAGCCGGCGACGTCCCACGACATCGACGACGGCTTACGGATGAGATGATCCGCGGGAACACTGATGTAATCGGCGTGGCTGCCCCGCCTGTCCGTCCAGCCGAGAACCTCGTCACCAACCGCGTACGAGTCGGCGCCCGGGCCGATCTTGGATACGACCCCGGCGAGGTCGCTTCCCTCGCCGGACGGGAACGTGGTGGGGAAGACCTTGTCCAGGTAGCCTTCGCGGATCCAAGCCTCGCCCGGATTGATCCCGGCTGCCCTTACCTGGACGACAATCTCGCCGCGGGCCGGTTCCGGCACGTCGACATCGTCAACGCGCAGCACGTCGGCTCCGCCGAACTGGTCGAACCGCACCGCCCTGGCCGGCCTGCGACCCTCATTCGGTTTCCGCGCCCCGGGGCGCCCTCCTGACCGGCTCACGTTCGCCTCCCGCCATCCGTCTGATCCTGTGGTAACGGTATCCGCGCCACCGGCGATGCTTGCGCCGATTACCGGCCGACCACCCCTGCAGTCGAGTCCGCGCGGGCTCCGCCAGAATGGACGCCGTGCCAGTCGACGCCGCGGACTTCCTCCGTGCCCATACTCAACTTCTCCCCGTGGCCGCCGTACCGGAGATCGTGGTGTATCAGGCCGAGGACCCGATCACCCTGTGGGAGATCAACGAGGCGCGGACGCGGGTCGAGCAGCCGCCTCCGTTCTTCGCCTTCGGCTGGGCCGGTGGCCAGGCATTGGCCCGGCACATCCTGGATCGGCCCGAACTCGTCGCCGGACGCCGCGTGCTTGATCTGGCTTCGGGTTCCGGCCTGGTCGGGATCGCCGCGGCGAAGGCCGGTGCCGCCCACGTACGGGCGGTGGAAATCGACCCGCTCGCCATCGCCGCGATCCAGATCAACGCCGAGGCGAACGGGGTGGTCGTCACCGTTGAGCTTGCCGACATCCTGGATCGGGACAAGGGCGACGCCGAAGTCGTCTTCGCCGGCGACGTCTTCTACAGCAAGGCGATGGCTGACCGGATGCTGAGCTTCCTGCAGCGCGCCGCGTCGGACGGGGCACTCGTGTTCATCGGAGATCCGCAGCGCGCCTTCCTACCCCGAGAGGGTCTGCATCCTGTGACCACAATGGACATACCGGTGCCGGAGGCGCTGGAGAGTACGCTGGTGAAGCGAACCACGGTCTGGCAGGTTGTCTGACGGTTCGCCCGTAGGTCACGGGGAACGCTGCACCACCAGCTACACCCATGCCCTGCGATCAGCGGGATAACGATCGTCACGCCGGCACCAAAGTCCGCGATGCGCCCTAAACCAACCGGAACAGGGCGTGAGTGTCCATGGTGCACAGTCGTTTCGCCCGCGGCCTCGTCCGAAGGACTGTCCGTCGCCATAGTGTGCGGTTCCCGGTTATGGGACGCCGTATCCCGACCATCCCCCTACGGTCCCTTACAGCGGCCACTGCCTGTTTGTGGCCGGCCGGCCGTTCTGTGGCGGCCCGGGCACATCTGCGCGGGGGAGCGATCTTTGATATTCCACAAGGGAACGAAACGTTCGAATGAGGGCACTGAACTGCCGTCGACACGGAAGCCGGCCCGTCCGTGGTACATCGCCGGGGGCTTTGTGACTGTCGTGGCTGGGCTGACTGTCGCGGGCGGCGTTGCTGCGGCGGACATCTGGGGTAACGGCGCGAATATGGCCTCACAGGTCATCTCCGACGGCGGCCAGGGCGGTGAGCAGGCCGACCGGCCTGGCAAGGACGACCTGAAAGATGCCAAGGATGACAAGGGCAACGGGCACCGTAAGGATGCGGTGTCGTGCGATGCGAATGAGCTGATCGCGGCGATCCTGCTGGCGAACAACCACAGTGGAGGGACGCTGGAACTCGCCGAGAACTGCACCTACGTTCTCACCGCGAACCAGGACGGAAACGGACTGCCGACCATCACTGAGAAGATCACTCTTCGTGGATACAACACCACGATCGAGCGGTCGGCCAACGGGGACAATTTCCGTATCTTCACGGTGGCTGCCGGCGGCGACCTGGAACTGTGTGACCTGACCATCAAGGGTGGACGCACGACCAGCAGCCAGGGTGGTGGCGGGGTCCTGGTCCAGCCCGGTGGTGAGCTGGGTGTGGAAGGCAGCACGTTCGTCTTCAACCAGGCTGTCATCGATGGTGGTGGCGCGATCTCCAACCGGGGCGTGACGTCGGTCAAGCAGAGCACGTTCGCCAACAACTCGGCCACCATCGGCGGTGGCGCGATCGGCAACTTCAACAGCCAACTTACGGTCGAAGAAAGTGAGCTGACGCGCAACTCCGCGACCGTCGGCGGTGGCATCTTCAGCGACGGTGTTATTACCTTGAAGAAGGTCGATGTCAGCGAGAACACCGCCGGCTCTGGTGGTGGCCTCTTCATCGACGGTAGTGGGACAATCGTGAAGTCCGAGATTTCCGACAACCACGCGGTGACCGATGGCGGCGGTCTGTTCATCGTGCCCGGCGCCTCTGTGATCATCCGGGACAGCAAGGTGACCGGCAACACCAGCATCGTGACCGGCGGTGGCATCTCCAACAACGGGAACCTCGTCGTCGAGAACAGCAAGATCAACCGCAACCAGGCACAGTTGTTCGGCGGAGGCCTCTTCAACCGCGGCATCGCGACCCTGCGCAAGACCGACGTTGACGGCAACACGGCGTACGGCATCACCGGAAGGGGCGCCGGCATCTACAACACCGGCGGCCAGGTGACGTTGGTCGGCACCGAGGTTTCCGGGAACACCGCGACCCAGGCTCCGGGCGGTCTCTTCTCGAACAACAGCGGGGTGACGTTGAACGCGGATTCGCTCGTCATCAACAACCGACCGACCAACTGCCAGGGCAGCACGGTGACCATCCCAGGTTGCTTCGGCTGATCATCCACAACCGCACATGAAGGGGCCGGCGAGGATTCCTCGCCGGCCCCTGCTGTGCACAGCCCTCGACCGGCCAGCCGGTGCGTTCAGTCGGTGACTGGCCAGGTCCGACCGGTGGCGTTCGCGGCCCGGGCGATGATGGCGTCCAACCGGCTCGCGTGTGCACCTCGCCAGTACGTACGACCGCAGCTCTGGCACTGATAGAACCAGTCATAGCTTCGCCGCGTGCCGGGTTCGAGCTGGTCGGCGACCTCGGCCTTGTCGACCCGCTCGAGGACGCCGTTGCAGGCGAGGCAGCGGGTCCACGGCTGCATCGGCGGATCGAACCGGTCCAGCACGTCCAACAGTTGGTCGTCGGGGTCGCTGCCCCGCACGTACGCCCCGGCGAGGAGTGCGCGGCGGCGCAGCAGGCCGCGGTCCTGGGTCAACAGGGTGCGGTTCTCGGCCACCGCCTGCTCCACCAGTTCGGGGTCGTCCGCGTCGTTCTGATAGGCCGTGTCCAGCCCGAGCAAGCGCATCCGCCGGGCCAGCGTGCCCAGGTGCACGTCGAGCAGGAACCGGCCGTTTCCGCTCTGGGGGCGCCGCACCGGCCGTACGTTGATCACGTCGTCTTCGGACACCCGATCGGTGAACGCCGCGGGCTGCCCGTTCACCAGGAACTCGCCGACCTCGGTGCGTGGAATGCCCGCGGACTCGACGATGTGGCCCAGGCTGGACGCGTCGTCAACCGGCAGGGCCAGCTCGCCATGACGGTCGCGAGCTGGCAGCAGGAAACGCAACGGCTCGGCCACCAGCACCCGCGCAACGGACATCACGGCATCATAGCCGCGTGAACCCGCGATCGTGGACGATGAGGAATGCTATCGCGCACCGTATCGTCCGCGATCACGAAAGAGCCGCGTCAGAGGTTTTCAGGGCCTCGCGCACGCTCAGCCCGGACAGCCGCGATTCGTGCGCGCGTACGTAGGCGCGGACCGCTTCCGGTGCGGTCTTGGCGTACTCGCGCAACGCCCAGCCGATCGCCTTGCGGACGAAGAAGTCCCGATGTCCGGACTGGGCCGTGCAGTAGCCGAAGAGCCGGGCCGCGTCGGTCGCCTCGCGGTAGCGCAGCTGGTAGAGGATCGCGGTGCGGACCAGCCACATGTCCGTCGCGCCGCTCCACTCGTCCATTGTGGATGACAAGGCCGGATGCCTGGCCACCAGCGGGCCGACCAGGTGGGCCGCCAGAGCGTCCACTGTGTCCCACCACGGCTTGGTGACAATCACGTGACGCGCGGTGTCGAGGAACTCCGCCGAGCACACTCGGGCGTACCGGCGCAGCAGGCCGCAGGCGAAGTACTGGTACTCCCGTTCGGGCAACTCCCAACATGCCAGCGACACCGCACGCAGGTCCTGCTCGTCGGGTCGCGGCAGGCCTGCGAGCACCTGGCGGGTCAGGGCCTGCTGTTGCGTGCTGCGGATGCCGAAGAAGGGAAACTGGTCGCGCATGTATGCCCGCATCCCGGCGGCCTTCTCCGGATCGGCCGCAGCCTCATAGGTCGGCACGAGCCGGTCCAGGATGCTGCGGGCGAGGTCGGTGGTGGCCATCCGAGCAGCATGTCAGCCGGATGTCATCGATCAGGCACGGAGGTCCGGGGAGTTGGAGAACCGTTCCGGCGGGAGTGCGTCCTAACCTTCTGTGATGGAGGCGGACGACAGGGAGCTGCTGCGCCTCGTCGGCAAAGGTGACCGACGGGCGTTCGATGTGTTCTATGCCCGAAACGCGCCCTGGCTCGCGCTGCGACTGCGCCGCCGGTGTCGGGACGCGGAAATCGCCGACGAAATGCTGCAGGAGGCCTTTCTCACGGTCTGGCGGGCCGCCGGCAGCTACCGCGGGCGACGGTGAGGCCGTCGGCTGGCTGTGGTCGATCGCCACACGCCGGCTGATCGACGCGAACCGGCGGGCCCGGGTCCGTCCGCAGACCGTCGCGCGCCGGACGACGCGTGCTGGCCTGGTCCCGTCCGCTGAGGAGGAGGCCATGGCCGGGGCGTACGACGCCAGGCTGGAGCAGGCGTTGCGCCGACTGTCGCCCGAGCTGCGGGCGGTGCTTCAGGCGACCGTCCTGGACGGCCTGACCGTCCGGGAGGCGGCGCTGGTGCTCGGGCTGCCGGAGGGGACCGTCAAGACCCGGGCGATGCGCGCCCGCCGAGAGTTGAGGGCCTCGCTGTCATGACCGGGATATCACGTCGATGACCGCGGTACTGCGCGCCTACGCCGAGGACGGCTCGCCGATATTGACGCCTGGTCGGTCGAGGCGCACCTCGACCGCTGCCCGGCCTGCCGGCACCGTGCATCGTGCCCGACGAAGCAGATGGCACAGCGGTTGCCACGTTCGGGGCAACGCTGCGGGCGACTGCCGCAGCAGGGCGAGGTCCGGTCCGGCGCCCGTGGCGGCAGGTCACCGTCCTGGTCGGGGCGGGGCCGGCGGCGCGGCGCGGTTGGTTCGGCTCGGTGGCGGCACATTGGGCTGATGGCGGCGCTGGCTGCCGGTCCGGCGGAGGCCCGGTCGTGGCTGCTGCTCGTTGCCCGGTGCTGCCGGTGCTCGGATCGCCGCCTCGTACGGGCTGCGGCCGACCCGTTGCACGAACTGGTGGGGGCGACCCCGTACGGCGGATTGCGGATCGTGTTGTGGCGGACGCCTGTCGGTCTTCGCGCGCCGCGCCGGTCGCGCTCGCGGCGGGGAAGGTGTCCGGCATCGGCGTACCGGTGCTGTGGCTGCTGCCCTGCCTCGCGCTGACCGCGCTCACGTCGGCGCTCGGCACGCTGCTGGAGATCGGACGGCCGCGGCTGTGGTGGCGGCGGGCTGGGCGGCAATGGTGCTGGCGCCGGTCGGCAGGGAGTGGACGGGGACGGTGCTAGCGCCGGACGGCAAGGCGTGGCTGGTAGCGCCGGAGACCGGCCGGCGGGGGCGGCGGTGACGGTGTTCGGCGGCGCGTTGATGTTCTGGCGGAGGGATCGGATGGAGATCGGGGTACGGGGATGACGGGGAACCGGAAGCGCCGACGGTGAATGTCGACGGCCTGCGGGTCGGCTACGGCAAAGCGGGTGGTCTTCGACGGCCTGGACCTGGAGCTGGGCGGGGGGTGCACGGGTTGCTCGGGCCGAACGGCGCCGGCAAGACGACGCTGATGCGGGTCCTGGCCACGGTGCTCCGACCCGGCGGGGGGCCGGTCCGGCTGCTGGGCCGGGCATCGGCGACCCCGCGGCGCTGCGGCAGGCGCGCCGCCAGTTGGGCTACCTGCCGCAGACGTTCGGGTTCTACCCGCGCTTCACCGTGCGGGAGTTCGTGGAGTACTTCGCCTGGCTGAAGGAGATGCCGCCGGCGCGGATCCCGCTGGCGGTGACCGGGCGGTCGGCCGGGTCGGGCTGCTGGAGCGGGCCGACGACCGGATGAAGCACCTCTCCGGCGGGATGCTGCGCCGGGCCGGCATCGCCCAGGCCATCGTCAACGACCCTCGGCTGCTGCTGCTGGACGAGCCGACCGCCGGCCTCGACCCGGAGCAGCGGGTGAGTTCCGGGCGCTGCTGCGGGAGCTGGGCCTGGATGCCTGCGTGCTGGTCAGCACTCACCTGGTCGAGGATGTCGCCGCGGCGTGCACCCGGGTGAACCTGGTCGACGGCGGCCGGCTGGTCTTCGCCGGCTTCCCCGATGAGCTGGTCGACGCCGGTGAGGACGGCGACAGCGGCGACTCCCCCATCGAACGCGGTTACACGGCGGTTCTGCGCGGCGCGCGGACGAGGCGCCGGGTGAGGCGCCCGCTGCAGGTAGAACTTCTCCGGGGTACGGCACCGTCCGCCGCGCTGGCGATGTTCGGCGGCGCGGTCTGGATGCTCTGCGTGCACGCCGATGTCTGGGCGGGCCGGTGGGCCGGGCTCGTCGGCTATTTCCGGGTCTGCCTGGTGATCCTCTGCGCGTTGATGGTCCCGCCGGCGCCTGGCAGGCCGGCCGGGAACGCCGTCGTGGGATGGGCGAGCTGCTCGCCTCGACGCCCCGGCCGGCCTGGCAACCGCTGCTGGTCTCCTGGCTGTCGGTAGCCGTTGCCGGCTCGGCGGGAGCGGTCGCGTACTCGGTGGTGCAGCGGCGCTGGTCGGCGCGCGGCCACGTATCCCGGCGGCGACTGGTGGTGGGTGCTGCCGGTTGGGCTGCTCGCCCTCTGGGCCGCCGCCGCGTTCGGCGTCCTCGTCGGGCGGCTCGTCCCGTTCCGGGCGATCGCTCCGATCGCCGGCGTCGCCACCTACGTCGGGCTTGGTCCATCGCCTACGTCGACGTCTACCGGGCCACCTGGCTCTCCCCGGTCCGTGACAACCTGCGCGCCGAACTGTTGATCCCCGGCGAACTCCACCTGGCGCAGGCGGCATGGTTGCTCGCGTTGACCGCCACACTGCTCGTGCTCGCGCCGCTCGGCTGCGTTGGACAGCGGTGGTCGCCGTGGCGATCTCACTGCGCCGCGGCGGTGACGATCGTCCCGGACCGCGGATCGGTCGCCTCGACCGCCGCCGCCGCTCGAGTCGGTGTGCATCGCGGATGGCCGATTGCGTGGCCCGCGTCAACGCCTTCCTCCTCGACGAGCTGGCCGATGTGGTCGGGCCGATGATGAGCCGCATGGCCGAATACCCGGTGCGCCGACCCGGGCCGTTGACCGGGTCGGGCACCGGAACGTGTCCGTCCGTGACGGCGCTGTCGTGTGGCTGTCCGTGGAGTTTCAGGCGACCTTGAGCGGCGGCCTGGTCTCTGTGGAGAACGTGCGCAACGACTTCCGGCAGATTCTCTGGTGCCAGGAGCCGCTAGACCAGTTAGGCGGCACCATGCTGGATGGCGGCGGCGCCGAGACCCGTGATGTGGGGGGCTGGCTGAAAAATCGATCCGTCGTTTGGCGGTGCGCCCGCGGCGAGACTGATGGCGTGGCCGATCGAACAGCAACGTGCCTGGTTCGGTGAGTACCTCGCCGCGGTCTGCGATTCGCAACGCTTGGCGCAGTTGGGGGCACAGCTGTGAAGGGCCGGCTGCTGTGGCTGCACCTGCGGGCCCGACACATTCCGGCGGTGTTGCTCGGGCTCGGCCCGGTCGTACTGGGCGCCTGGTTCTTCGCCGACTGGCTCGTGAACAGGCAGTACTCCGGGGGGCCTGGTGATCGGCTGCCCGTGGTCGCGCTCGCACCGATGCTCGCCACGGTGCTGCTCGGGCCCACGCTCGCCGGCGCCGACGAGGAACTGGAGCGGGCCACACCGTTGGCCTGGTGGCGGTGGAGACTCGGTCAGGTGGTTCTGTCAGCCGCCCTGGTCGGTGGCGCGCTGTACCTCACCGGACTGTACGCCCCGGACGACTACGGCGCCCACGCGCTGGTGCGCAACACCCTGGCCTGCGCCGGACTTGTCGTCGGGTCCGCGGCGGTGCTCGGTGCCCAGCTGGCCTGGTTGCCGGCCTTCGGCTACATTTCCGCGGTGGTGGCCTCTTCACCCCCGGGCGCCGGCACGTTCGAACAGATCTGGGGCTGGCCCATCCAACCATCCACAGTGGATGCATCCTGGTGGGCCGCCGGGACCATCTTCGGCCTGGGCACTGCCCTCTACGCCAGCACCGGTCGGCTCCGGCGATCCTATTCGTACCGGATACGGTGGTAACACGCCGAACAACAATGTTGTGTGCGCGACGGGCGGTGGCGCCCGCTGGACCTTCCGGCGGCCTGTGCGGACTCTGTGCGAGTGTTGTGAACGTGATGGCGGGACAATGGGTCGTGGCCGAGTGGGTCCTGCACGTCGACCTCGAGAAGCGCAAAGCCGTACGCCTACTGGGTATCCGAACCGAATTCGCCGTGGCCTGACCGCATCGCACACCACGCTCAGAGAAAGGCGCGACGGGGCTCAGGGTGGCCCGGCGAACCCGTGGTTGCGCCAACAGGTAGCCGCCGGTGACCGCGGCGCCGGTCGCGCAACCCAACGTGGCGGCCGTGATGCCCGCGTGGGTGGCCACCATGGCGACGCCATTCGTGGAAAACAGCAGCGGTACGGTCTGGGCCAGAGCGAGCAGGGACTGGACCGGGCCTGATGACTGCTCGAAGCCAGCGCCATGACGAGCGGCGCCAGGTGCGACACGAACATGCCGACACCTGCACCCTGAGCCACCGCTGCGGCGACGGCCCAGGCGACGTGCGGGCTGACCGCGATGCCCGCGATCCCCGCACCAGCCACCACCGTCGCGACGCCAGCGACCAGCCCGGGCGGGCCGAGCATCCCTCGCCGCGCGACGATCAAGGATGCGGCGAGTCCGCCGCAGGCCACGCCGCCTACGACAATCCCGGCCGCCGATGGTGTCCAGCCGTGTTCGCGTGCCAGCAACGGCACGCACAGCGACGTTGTCGGCAGGATGACGGCGGCGACCAGCCCGGTCGAGACCAGCAGAGCGGTCAAGGTCGGGTTGGCCAGCACCAGCCGTACCCCCGCGACCGCATCGGCCAGCACCGAACCGCCGCCAACCTCGAGCGCTACCCGAACGCGAGGCCGCACTGCGGTCAAAACCACAAGGACCGCCGCGAAGGTCGCCGCGTTGACGATCGCGGCTGTGCTGATACCTCCGGCCATCAGAAGGGCGCCAGCCGCTGGCGCGCTCGCCAGACTGACGATGTGCGCCGTGGACTGTCGCAGGCTCAGCGCCCGGGGCAGCTGTTCGTCGCGTACCAGCAGGCGCGGAAAGGCACCCATGGCTGGCAGATAGAAGGCGTCGACGGTCCCGACCGCCGTGGCCACCACCATCAACAGGATCGGCCCAACACCCCAGGTGTGGGCGAACACCGCGAGTGCCAGGGCCACGGCACACATGACCGCGTCGCCGACGATCATCACCCGCCGGGCACCCCACCGGTCGGCCACCGCTCCACCGAACAGCAGCAGCAATGCCCGCGGAAGGATGATCATGGTGAGGACGATGCCGCCCCAACGGGGCCCGATCGCACTGGCGGCCCACCCCAGTGCGAAATAGAAGACGCCATCGCCGAGGGCTGACACCGATGCGCCGGCCAGCCAGGCCACAAACGCACCAGGTAGGCGATCGGGACGGGTCAACGATCGGCAGCTTCGAGCCGGACCGGCATGGCGAGCGTCGTGAACGTGCCCTGATCGGCCGACCGGACGATAACTGGCCGGTTCGGGTCGACGAACTCCAACAGCACATCCGGACCAACGCTCGCGGCGAGGGTCGCACCCAGCACCTTCGGGCTGAACCCGACCCGCATTGACGGCCCGCGACAGACAGCGGCCAGACTGAGGTCGCTCATCGGCTCGGATCCCGACACCAGCAGGCGATCGTCGCCGATGGTGAGCCGGACCGTATCCGGTCCTCGCTCGACGATCCCGTCCAGCAGGCCTGTTCTGTCCACAATGGCCCTGGTGATGGACGGGCCGACACCGTCCAGAAGGGAGCGATAGTCCGGGAATTCCAGATCCAGCAGCGATGTCGTCTGCTGCTCCTTGCCCCGCGTCAGGATCGCGGACTCACCATCCACAGTGAACTCCACCCGACGCTCACCGGCCGCCCAGCGAGCAAGTTCGGTCAGCTCGGCCGCCGGGATCAGCACGCGTCGGGGCAGGCCGGAGAAACCGTATGAGCGCATGGCGCGTACCGACAGCCGGTAGCGGTCAGAAGCCACCATGGTTGTCTCGTCCGGGCCGAACTCCAGCAGAACACAGGTGAGGGCCGGGAAGTCGTTCGACGATGAGGCAGCCGGGACAACCTGGCGGGCGGCGCTGGCCAGGTCCTCGCCGGAGAGGACAACCTGGCAGTGACGCTGCGCCCGTGGGACGCTGGCAAGAACGCGGGCGGCCACCCGCCGGGCCGGCCCGATCCGGCCCTCCAGTGCCTGGACGTGAGCCTGCACGATGCGGGCCGCGTCCTGTGGAGAACTTTCGAGAACCGCACGTACGTCGGCCAGCGACATCTCGGCCTCGCGCAGCTCCCGCAGCATCACCGCCCGGTCTTCCTGATCGTCGGCGTAGTACCGGTATCCGGAAGCTGGGTCGACAAATTTGGGGGTCAACAGGCCGCAGTCGTCATAGAAGCGCAGGGCGCTGGGGGTCAGGTCCACCCGCCGGGCAAAGGCGCTGATGGTCGACAGGTTGTCCGGTATGGTCACCGGGCCATCCTTGACCTTCAACCGGGCTGAAGGTCAAGCCGGTGACGGCGAAACGCCGCCACCTGCGTGACTACGCGGGCGGCGGCGTTGAAAGATCAGCCCTGGCGTCCGTTCCAATGCGGGTTCTTGCGGTTGATCACAAGGAGCCGGTTCTTCCGACGGACCACCACGGATCCCGGCTTCCTGGCCAATGAGCGGATCGAGCTACGGACTTTCATCGTGAACCTCGTTCCCGCCGGCGATATCACCGGCACCGGTGTCGTCAACCATGGGCCGGGAGCAGGCATTCCCGGTCGGTCCGGCCGCGGTCCCTTACGTGAGCCCTCATCGGCGACACCAGTCACTGCGTCGCGGTAGCCATTCGCGGATAGGGTTGGGCAGAACTGCTGGCAGGGCTGGCTGCCCCTGGCCGGATGAGCGGCGATGCGCGAAGAGGAGAATTCCGTCGGCATACCAGTCTAGCATGGCCTTGCGGGACCTGACCGGTAGGCACGGCAACTCCTCGTGAGAGGTCAACCGAGTGCCCCAGAGACGTGATGTGATCGCCGCGCTCCTCGACCGCGACGGACGTACGTTCGCCAACGAGGCCGGTATTTCCCTGGCCGACCGCCCGGCTCCGCTCTACCAGCTCCTTGTGCTGTGCACGTTGTTGAGCGCAAGGATCTCCGCCAACGTCGGTGTGGCGGCCAGCCGGGAGCTGTTCCGGGCCGGCCTGCGTACGCCCGAGGCGATGCGCGCGAGCAGCTGGCATGACCGGATGGATTTGCTCATACGGGGACATTATCGGCGTTCCGGTACTCGCACTGCGACGATGTTGGGCGACGGCGCGCAGATGTGCCTGCGGCGCTGGCGCGGTGACCTGCGACAACTGCGCTCGTTCGCCGACGGCGACGTGAGCCGGCTGCGGGCCGCGCTCACCGAGTTTCCCGGAATCGGCCCAGTTGGCGCGGACATCTTCATCCGCGAAGTTCAGGGTGTGTGGCCCGAATTCGGCCCGTTTGTCGACAACAAGGTAGCCGCAGGGGCCGAGGTCCTGGGCCTGCCGACGTCAGCCCGCGCCCTGGGCTCCCTGGTACCGGCGGACGAGCTGCCGCGCCTCGCCAGCGCGCTGGTACGTGTCTCGCTCGACGGCAACGCCGCCCGCGAGATCCGCGCCGCCGCGGCCTGACGCCTGGTGCCTCGCGCGCAACGTCCACAGTGGTCGTCGCGCCTCGGACCGACTCCTCGGCGCGCCGGTTGAGGCGCGGGATGGCACGATGATCGGCGTGACAGGTCCTACGGCAACCGCGCTGCACCCCCAGTACCCGATCCGCACCCAGCGCCTACTGTTGCGTCCGTTGACTATCGAGGACGCCGACGCGCTGCTGGCCTACCGTAGCGTGCCGGACGTCTGCCGGTACGTGCCCTTCGAGCCGCAGACCCGTGAGGTGATCATCGACCGGATCGGCGGGCTGTGGTCGGGCCACGCACTCACCGATGAAGGCCAGGCATTGACCCTCGGCATCGAGGTGGCCGAGACCGGTCAGCTGGTCGGTGACGTGGTGCTGTTCTGGCACAGCCGCCTGCACGGCGGCGGCGAACTGGGGTACGTGGTGAACCCCGACTTCGCTGGGCGCGGATATGCGACCGAGGCAGCGCGGGCCTTGCTGCGCCTCGGCTTCGAGGACCTCGGCCTGCACCGCATCGTGGCGCGGATCGACGAGCGCAACGAGTCGTCGGCGCGACTTGCCCGTCGGCTGGGGATGCGACACGAAGCCACGCTGGTACACAACGAGCTTTTCAAGGGGGAGTGGAGCACGGAGCTGGACTTCGCCATGCTCGCCGACGAATGGCCCACCCACCGCGGTGAGATCTCGGGTTAGTCGCAGGGCTTCCTGCGAAGCGCCCTTTTTGAGCGGGAAGATCTGCGACCTTCGGGACTCGGAATGTCGGGACGCACCCATTTCGTCAGTGATCATTGCGGGAATGGTCAGGTGGCACGGGTGCGCAGGCGGCGGAGCATTCGGGCGTCCTGGAAGCCGACGGTGCGGGCGGCGGCCTCCACCGTGACGCCCTGACCGATGAGGTGCTCGGCCCGCTCAACTCGGAGAAGTTGTTGGTAGCGCAGCGGGGTCAGCCCGGTGGCCCGGGTGAACGTACGGGTGAGGGTACGTTCGCTGATGTCACCGGCCGAGGCAAGGTCGGCCAACGGCAGGGGCTCAGCGAAACGGACGTCGATGATGTCCTGCACCCGGTGGACCACATCGCTGATGTGAGCACGGTGGCGGAGCATCGCGCTGGCCTGAGTCTCGTCGCCGTTGCGCCGGGCATAGACCACCATCTCCCGGGCTGCCCGGGCGGCGAAGCCGGGACCATGCCGGGTGGCCAACATGTGCAGGGCGAGGTCGATGCCACTGGCAATGCCGGCTGAGGTGACCACCCGATCATCCACAATGTACAAAACGTCGCGGACTACCACGGCGGCCGGGTATTCGCTGGCCAGGTCGTCCTGCAGGTCATGGTGAGTGGTGCACCGGCGGCCGTCGAGCAACCCGGCCCGGGCCAGTGCGAACGCTCCGGCGCATACGCTGGCAACGGTGCCACCCGCCTGGTGATGTGCGCGTACCCGGGCGAGGGTCTCGTCGGTGAACCCGGCGTACCGGCCTGACTTGGGTGGCCGCCAGCCGGGCACCACGACCAGATCGTCCGGACAGAGATCCGGCCATGCGACGTCGACCCGCAACGGCACACCCTGCGTGGTCACGACGTCTTCCTGCTCGCCCAGATAGTGCAGGGTGTAGTCCGCGCCGAGGTCGGCCGCCGTGGAGAAAGCCTGGGCGGGGCCGGCCAGGTCCAGCAGATGTACCCGAGGAGCGAGCAGGAAGACGACGTCCGTCACGGGGCGGTCAGGTCCGCGACGGTCTGGATGGTGGCGAACCGGCCGGCGAGCACGTACTCGGTGCGGCGGATGATCTCCTCGCACCGCAGGGTGAGCGGGTCGGCCAGGATCTCCTCCAGCGACCGGCCCGGCGCGGCGGCGGGATGCTCGATCGGGTTGGTTGCGGTCGCGTCAATCACGAATGTCACCTCGTAGCCCAGGTCGGAGGCGACCCGCGCGGTGGTCTCCACGCACTGTTCTGTGCGGATGCCGCAGACGACCACCTCGTGAATGCCCTGCTGGGTCAGCAATTGGTGCAGGTTGGTGGTGGTGAACGCGTTGTGCGACGTCTTGTGCAGCACCGGCTCGCCCGCTGCCACCTCGAGGCCGTCGAAGAGCCGGACGAATCCCGACGCGGGGTCGAACACGTTGCCGGTGTCCGGTTCGGAATGCAACACCCACACCACCAGGTCGCCTGCCGCCCGGAACGCTTCGGTCAGCTGCCCGACCGCCTTGGCGATCTCCGGATTGGAGCTGGCGGCCCAGATCGGGCGCTGCCGGAACGACTCCTGTACGTCTATCACAACAAGTGCTCGCTTCATGGCTCTCATCCTTCCCCGCCGTAGCAGGTCACGACCAGGCACGATCAGGCCGAGAGGCGGAACGATCCGGTCAGCCTACCCGGGCTAGGATTCAACGACTAGGGTTCCACCGACACGTACACATCATCAACACCGCTGGGGGTCGCCGCAGCCCCGAACCGGACGGCTTTCGCCCGTGCCGCCAGCTGCAGCGGAGCCTGGATGGAGTCCAGCAGTTCCCGCGCCGATGCGTGGCGCGCGTCGAGCACCAGAGTGCTGATCTGCGCCCGGCTGCCGAGGTTGTGCCCGGCCCGCAGCGCCCGGACCGTGTCGAGCACCGTGACCAGACTGTCGATGCCGTCGCGATCACCGGACCAGGACTCGTCAAGCCGCGGCCACGGCGTCAGGTGCAGGCTCACCGGCCCCTCAGCCGTACGGAACAGGCGCTGGTACTGGTTCTCGGCGATGAACGGGACGAACGGTGCGAACAGCCCGAGCACCACCCGGTACACCTCGCGCAGGGTGCGGGAGGCGCTGCTGCGGTCTGCGTCGCTGTGCTCGTCAGGGTCGTTGAACCGATCCTTGATCATTTCGATGTAGCGGTCACAGAAGATGGACCAGAAGAACTTGGCCGTGACCTGGTACGCCTGCATGTAGTCGTACTCGTCGAAGGCAGCGGTGGCATCGCGAACCGTGTCGGCCAGATGTGAGCGCACCCACCGGTCGACCGCGGTCCGTTCGTCGCTCCCATCATCAGCTGGGTCGATCGCAATGCCGTTCATCCCAACGCTGTTCATGTCGATGCTGTTCATCTCAATGAACCGGCCCACGTTCCACAGCTTGACCGCGAGTTTGCGACCGGCGCGCACATCCTTTTCGTTGTAACGCAGGTCGTTGCCCACCCGGGCCTTGGTCGCCCACAGCCGCAACGCGTCCGCACCGTACTTGTCGATCACCTCGTCGGGCACGTACCGGTTGAAGCTATCCGTACTCGAGAGGTCGAGGTCGCGTTTGGAGATCTTCCTGCCCTGTTCGTTGAGCCCCCACCCTGAGATCATGACCGACGTCCACGGCAGGCGGTCGAAGAGCAGGTGTGACTGCACCACCGTGTAGAACAACCAGGTCCGGATGATCTCGAAGGCCTGCACCCGCAGACTCATCGGTGTCAGCCCGAATCCGTCGGCGAAACCGCGGGCAGCCCAGTCGTCGTTGATCTGCGGACTGAGCGACGAGGTCATCCAGGTGTCCATGACGTCGTTGTCGCCGACCAGTTGGTCATTACCGCAGGCGGGACAGTGAGACACCGGCGCTGGGTCGGACAACGGGTCGACCGGAAGGTCGGCCAGGTCGGCCAGGATCGGCTCCGCGCAGGCCTGACAGAACCAGACCGGGAAAGGCACGCCGTAGCTGCGTTGCCGGCTGATGTTCCAGTCCCATTCGAGCCCGGTGATCCAGTCCTCCAACCGGCGGCGCATGAACCCCGGAATCCAGTACAGTTCCGCCGCCCGGGCCAGCAGGGCCTCACGCTTGTCGCGCACGCCGATGAACCACTGTGGGCGGACCTGAAACTCGATCGGGGTCTGGCAGCGTTCGTGCACGCCCACGACCTGCTTCACCTGCTTGCTGGCGCCGAGGTGCCCGTGCTCGGCCAGGCCCTTGACGATGGCCCGACGCGCCTGGGTGAGGTGCAGACCGGCGAACGCCCCGGCTAATTCGGTCAGGTGCCCGTCCGCGCTCACCGCCACCCGAAGCTCCAGCTGGTCGCGGCGCCATTTGGCCACGTCCTCGGCGTCACCGAAGGTGCAGACCATCATCAGTCCGGTGCCGAAGCCCGGGTCGACGGTGTCGTCGGTCATGATCGGCACCTCGTGTCCGAAGAGCGGCACCCGCGCCGTCGAATCCGCGAGGGCGGTGTAGCGCTCGTCACCTGGATGGAAGTACAGCGCCACGCAGGCCGCGAGCAGTTCGGGCCGGCTGGTGGCGATGGTCAGTGGCGCACCGGATGTCGTCGCGGAGAAGGTGATGTCGTGCAGCTGTCCAGTGCGCTGCAGATCGTCGATATCAGCCTGGGCCAGCGACGTACGGCATTCCGGGCACCACATGATCGGATCCGTGCCACGTCGCACATCGCCGGACTGGTAGAGCTTGATGAACGCGCCCTGCGAGGTCTGCTGGCATCGGCGGTCGATGGTCGAATACAACAGCGACCAGTCCACCGACAATCCCAGCCGCCGCCACAGGTCCTCATACCGGGCAGCGGTTGTCCGGGTTTCCTCGAGACACAGGCGAACAAACTCGGCCCGCGGCATCTCCGCTGCGACGATGCCGAACTTCTTCTCCACGTACCGTTCCGTGGGTAGGCCGTTGTCGTCGAAGCCCATCGGATAGAAGACCCGGTCGCCGCGCATCCGGCGGTAACGCACGACAAAGTCCGGCTGTGAGTAACTCATCGCGTGGCCGACGTGCAGGTGTGACGCGGACACGTACGGGGGCGGCGTATCCACGCTGAAAATCGGACCATCCCCGGACGGGTCGAACCGGTAGATGTCGTGGGTGTTCCAGAGTTCGCGGACCTCCCGTTCGACCGTGTTGTGGTCGTACGGCGCGGCCTCGGTTGTGCTGCTGTGTGCGGCAGGCATCGCAAAATCGCCTTTCAGGCGGGAGCAGGAAGCTGGAGAACAAAAAAGCCGGCCGCTACGGCGGCCGGAGGAGGAAGTCTTCGAGCGCGCGCGTCAGGAGATGCGTACTACTCGGCGTACTCGCAAGGATCGGTGACGGGGGAGGTTCATGTCGCCGTTCTCCTTTCGGGCGAGTAGTCCAGGAGCGGCAAGCATACTCCGTTGCCGGATGCGGTGAGCATCGGCCCGGCCCGGCGGCTGACCTAAAGTTGCGAAAACAAGCTCGGCACGGGTGCCTGCGCCGAAAGAGGTTAAAACCCTCGATATGGCACCCTCGATGCCGGCCATTGCCCGGAAAGTACCTGTTCGCAGGCCCCCGATCGACTTCCGATAGTTTCCGAAAACGTTGACGTTCATCGACCGCTCGATCAGAATGAGGCACTCATATCGAGGTCGGTCCATTAATGTGTCTATGGTTGCGGCCCCGAGACCGTCCCCACTCGAGGAGCACACGTGAACGACCATCCAGTCCCTGGCGCCCGGCCGCCGCGGCGGGTTGCGCGGTTCGGCCGCGGCCGCACCGCGCTGATCCTCGGCGTCGCTGGCGCACTCTGCGTGACCGTCGCGGTAACTCTGGCCGGTACCGCGAGTGCCGCGAGTACTCTCGGTGCCTCTGCCGCCGAGAAGGGCCGTTATTTCGGCACCGCGGTCGCGGCCAACAAGCTCAGCGACTCCACCTACGTGGGCATTTTGAATCGTGAATTCAACATGGTCACCCCGGAGAACGAGATGAAGTGGGACGCCACGGAGCCGTCCCAGAACAACTTCAACTACACCAACTCCGACCGGATCGTGAGTCAGGCACAAGGCAACGGCTCGCGGATGCGTGGTCACGCCCTCGCCTGGCACTCGCAGCAGCCCGGCTGGGCCCAGAACCTGAGCGGCAGCGCTCTGCGCTCGGCCATGACCAACCACATCACTCAGGTGGCCACGCACTTCCGCGGCAAGATCTATGCCTGGGATGTGGTCAACGAGGCGTTCGCAGACGGTGGTGGCGGCGGCCGCCGTGACTCGAACCTGCAGCGCACCGGCAACGACTGGATCGAGGTCGCGTTCCGGACCGCACGGGCGGCCGACCCCGGCGCCAAGCTCTGCTACAACGACTACAACACCGATGACGCGAACGCGGCCAAGACCCGCGCGGTGTACGCCATGGTGCAGGACTTCAAGGCCCGGGGCGTGCCGATCGACTGCGTCGGGTTCCAGTCCCACTTCAACAGCCAGTCGCCGGTGCCGAGCAACTATCAGCAGAACCTGGCGCAGTTCGCCGCGCTCGGGGTCGACGTGCAGATCACCGAGTTGGACATCGAAGGTTCGGGTACGGCCCAGGCGGACAACTACAGCCGGGTGGTGCAGGCGTGCATGGCGGTGTCACGGTGCACCGGCATCACGGTGTGGGGCATCCGCGACACCGACTCGTGGCGGGCCAGCGCTACGCCATTGCTGTTCGACGGTAGCGGCAACAAGAAGGCGGCCTACACCTCCACACTCAGCGCCCTGAACGGTGCCAGCACGACGACGCCGCCCACGACGCCGCCGACGACGACCCGGCCGCCAACCACGCCGCCGACCACGAATCCGCCCGGTGGCGGCGGCGCCTGCGCAGTGACCTACAAGCCGAACGTGTGGAACACCGGCCTCACCGCCGATATCACCATCGCGAACACGAGCTCCACCGCGGTCAACGGCTGGTCGCTGGTCTTCACTCTCCCAAGTGGACAGACCATCACGTCGGGCTGGAACGCGACCTACTCACCGACCAGCGGCCAGGTGACCGCGCGCAACGTGAGCTACAACGCGGCCATCCCCGCCGGTAGCTCGACCAGCATCGGTTTCCAGGCCACCCACACCGGCAACACGGCGAGTCCCACCTCGTTCACCCTCAACGGTGCGGCCTGCACCGTCGGCTGACACTCGCTGTTGTGGCCCGTCACCACGGTGGCGGGCCACGCCGACGTCTGCCGGATCCTCGCGGCGTCAACGCGCGCCATGATCTTGGCCGATGGTGCCGCCGGTGACGTACAACCGCACCGGATCACTGCGTGCACCGAGGCGCGCGGATGGTCGGGTCCGGTTGTGTGTTGCGGGTGACGGATAACCGCACCGGATCATGGCTTGCGCCATGGCGCGCAATGGTCGGGTCCGGTTGTGTGTTGCGGGTGACGGACAACCGCACCGGATCATGGCTTGCGCCATGGCGCGCAATGGTCGGGTCCGGTTGTGTGTTGCGGGTGACGGACAACCGCACCGGATCATGGCTTGCGGCACGGCGGGCACATGGTCGGGTGCGGTTGTGTGTTGCGGGTGACGGACAACCGCACCGGATCATGGCTTGCGCCAAGGCGCGCACATGGTCGGGTCCGGTTGTGTGTTGCGGGTGACGGACAACCGCACCGGATCATGGCAAACTGGGCCGTCCGTTGTGCGGGAGAGGTGCGCAATGGTCGGGTCCGGTTGTGTGTTGCGGGTGACGGACAACCGCACCGGATCATGGCTTGCGCCATGGCGCGCAATGGTCGGGTCCGGTTGTGTGTTGCGGGTGACGGACAACCGCACCGGATCACGGCGTGCACCGAGGCGCGCAAGGTTGGGTCCGATTGTGTGTCGCGGGTGACGTATAACCGCACCGGATCACTGGCAAACCTGGGCTCGTCCGTTGTGCGGGAGAGGTGCGCAATGGTCGGGTCCGATTGTGTGTTGCGGGTGACGGACAACCGCACCGGATCATGGCGTGCGGCACGGCGGGCACATGGTTGGGTGCGGTTGTGTGTTGCGGGTGACGGACAACCGCACCGGATCATGGCGAACCTGGGCTCGTTCGGGTTCAGGCATGATGGCCGCTTCTGTCGGCGAGCACCTGGCCACACATGAGGTCAGGCGGATCGCTTGTGACAGGTTGGCCGGACGTCCGCGCCAGCGGCTTGGACGGATCATGGCCGATCCAGCCCACCACAGCGATGTCCGGTAGGTAGCCCGCACACCAGACTGCGGACACCTCGCCGGCGTCGCCGTAGCGAGTCGCCGAGGTCGTCCTTGCCCCGATCATGGAACTTGCGGGGTCCGGCACTGCCCGCCAGTCCGGCGAGGTTGGTGGCTGCGCCGCGGGTGGCCTCAGCTTGGGCGTGGTAAGTGCGGCAGACAGGTCGGCGGCTACGGATGCCGGCAGCACCCGTTCGGACCTTGGCTCGCGATGGTTGGTCCATTGCTTGTCAGCCGACGAGATCTCCACCACGAAGTGGCGCGAGGCGTGGCTGCCCCCGGCCGCGAAGGTGCCGTAGACACTGGCCATGTCGGCCACCGTGACCGGGTAGCGCCCCAAGGCGATGTCGGCGCGTGTCCGCCCGGGCTTGGGCTCGTTCTCCGCGTCCACGAGTGAGGGGTGGCCGCCGTACGAGCCGGCCACCCCGAACTGCCTGGCGAGCGCCGCGATCTTGTCTGGCCCGACGCTTTGCGCCACCGCGTACAACGGTGTGTTGAGGTGCATCCACAACGCTTCGTCCAACCGGCAGGAGGGGCATTGGATGTCGTCGCGGTTGTAGAGCGCGACACCGCCCCGGTCGGCGAACATGCGGGGCGACCGGCCGTTCCATCGCGAGCCCAACGCGAAGCCCTGCGTCAGCGCGGTGGCCACGGTGACCGGTTGGAAGAGTTGCCCCGGCGGTCGGGCGGCTACCGCTTCGTCGAAGTAGCCGCGTCCCCGGCCACCACCGAAGTAGCCCCGCACACCACCGGTCCTGGGGTCCAGCGCCACCATGGCGACCGACGGCGCATCCACCATGTCGTCGCGGGCATAGCGGGCTGCCAACACGACCGCGGCCTGTACCTCGGCATCCACTGTGGTCACGATGCGTAGGCCGCCGGTGTGCAGTTCCTGCTCGGTGACCCCCAGTAGCCTGATTTCCCGCTCAATCTGGTCGAGCAGCGCCCCGTCCGGCAGGTTGGCATCCGTGGCCGGGCTGGTCGCGACCGGATAGGACAGTGCCGCGGCCGCGGCCGGCGACAGCCACCCGTTGGTGATCATCGCCGCACGTATCCACTTCCACCGGTCGCGCGCCGCCTCGGGGTCGTTGGCGGGGTCCAATCCACTCGGATCCTTGATGACCGCCGCGAGCACGATGCCCTCGGCCGGCGTCAGATCCTCAACACCGTGGTCGAAGTACGCCCGGGAGGCCGCCTCGATCCCGTACGCACCGCGTCCAAAGTAGATAGTGTTGAGATAGTGCTCCAGGATCGCGTCCTTGCTGTCGCGCCGCTCCAGCTTGACCGCGAGGATCATCTCCTTCGCCTTGCGACTGACCGTCTGATCCATGGTCAGATAGGCGTTCTTCACATACTGCTGGGTGATGGTGGAGGCACCCTGCGTAGAACCACCCGTGGTGTTGGACCACAGGGCGCGCAGGACCCCCGTGACAGACACCCCAGCGTGCGAGAGGAAGTCACGATCCTCGGCCGCCAAGACCGCGTGTCGCACGTGGTCCGGCACTTGTCGCAGCGCGACGTCGCTGCGATCGGTCACCCCGATTCGGGCCAGCAGGGTGGTCCGATCGGCGCAGAGGAGGATCGATGCCTGCGGTTGCACCGGATCGCTGGGTAGTGGAACCAGGGAACTCAGGAAGACTCCGGCCCCGGTCCCGAAGACCACCAGTGCGAGGAGGAAATGCAGCAACGGTCGACGCCAGGCGCGCAGCCACGATGGCCGCCGGTGGGTGCCCGAACGCAACCGGCGAACCAGCCAGCGGAGCCTGTGGTTGAGCACCTCGCGCATGCGGGGAGCATACTCGATATGCATACCGAGTATCTAGAGTGGTCCGTGTTTTAGTTCCATCGATGGACAGACGTGGGCCGGTGGTGTTTTGGTTGCCTGTGGGCTGATGCCCGAGCAGCTAATACCGTACGGAGATGGTGCGGGCTGGCCCGTCAATGCGGACCAGTCCGCCGTACGGGATGATCAGTTGTGGGTCGGTGTGGCCGAAGTCCACGTCGAACACGATTGTGGCGTTCGGGTTGTAGGCCGCCATCGCCTTGAGCACGGCGTTGCGCTGGTCGGCTGCGTAGGTGGCTCGTTCGTCCAATGTGGTCCGACGGTTCCGCTCCCACGCCTTGGCCCGCCCCATCAGGAGTGCCGC
This sequence comes from uncultured Actinomycetota bacterium, assembly GCA_963742855.1. GTDB lineage: Bacteria > Actinomycetota > Actinomycetes > Mycobacteriales > Micromonosporaceae > CAVUNP01. The sequence continues at coordinate 139,897 of CAVUNP010000047.1, forward strand.
GAACCGGCCCAAGAGGCCACGTTCGCCGATGTTGCGCAGGGTGCGGAACACTTCGTCCGCGGTGGGCATCTCCTCGCTGGTCTCGAGGAAGAGCACGTGGCCGTCGATCTCATCGGGCGTGGGCGCAGCCCGGTCCGCCATGAGTAACCAACCGACGATCTCCAGGTTGCCGCCCCAGGTCGGCGCCTCGATGACGCGTTCCGGCTGGTGCCAGGTCCAGCCGTCGGGGGCCGGGCGGGGTGCCGGCTCGATGTGCAGCGAGGCCGGGTCGCTCCAGTCCAGCGTCTCGTCGGAGAAGGCGAGCGGCGCGGTCAGGTCGAACCACCCGGGTGTGAACAGCGCAGCCCGCAGGGAAGCCATCGTGTCCTGGTGCGTGCGCCCACCCCGACCCAGGTGCTGCATGGTTGATCCGCCATGGAAGCCGACGATCCCGAGGCGCCACAGCAGGTGCAGCAGGTTCGTGTTGTCGGAATAGCCGAAGAAGGGCTTCGGGTTGGCCCGGATCACATCAACGTCCAGCCTCGGCACCACCGTGATCTGATCGTCGCCGCCGATCACGGCGAGGATCGCGGTGATGTCCGGGTCGGCGAATGCCGCGTTGATGTCACGGGCCCGCTCGGCCGCGGGTGCACCGAGCACACGGGTGGTCGGATACTCCACCGGCACCAGGCCCAACTGTTCCCGCAGGCGCCGCAGGCTCTGTTCGTGCAACGCGGGGAAGAGTTGTGGCAGGCCGGCTGACGGTGAGAGCACGGCAACCTTGTCGCCAGGGCGAGGTTTGGCGGAATACGCGGGCATCGACTTGTTCTTCACGCAACACACCGTAGCCGGAGGTGTGTCTTCTGCCGCAAGATTTACCGCCAGTAAGAGGTCTGCCCCGGCAGGTCGCGAAGGACGTCGCATACCTCGCCGTCCTGCCGGCCTGCCGTGACGCCGGCTACATGGCGCCCGGTTGGGGATTGCTCAGCGGGTGGGTGTGGTTGTACATGGTTCGCCTCGCTGAGAGGCACGACTTGCCGGAGGCAATCAACGCTGAACTTCCGATCGGTCAACCAGCGCCTGTGCGGTGCGGGGCCGTGTCGGGTTCATGATCCCCCTCGGGAAGGACACATTCTCATGGTCAAGTTCGACCGCTATGTTTCCGCGTTCTCGACTCGTTTCAAGTCTGTTGCTGCTACGACCAGTCCGAAGATCAAGGGTTTGGCGTCGGCTTCGCCGAAGGCAAAGGCTGTTGCCGCTGGTGGCGCGCTGGCCGTGGTGACCGGTGTGGCGGCGCCGATCGCGCTGACCCAGTCCGGGCCTGACACCTCGCCGGACGTGGCCACGGCCACGCATGCCAGCCCGCAGTCGTCGGGCACGCAGTCGTCTGGCACGCAGTCGCCCGGCAAGGTTCAGAGCAAGGCTCCTGCCGACAGCCAGTTGCATCCGGTGGGTGTGCAGGGCAGCCAGTCTGATGTGGCGTTGGGTGCGGATCAGATGAAGAACGCTGAGAAGATCGTCGCCGCGGGTAAGGCGATGGGTCTGCCGCCGCGGGCGTGGGTTATCGCGCTGGCGACGTCGATGCAGGAGTCGAAGTTGCACAACCTGGGTGATTTGGGTTCGAGTAACGACCACGACTCGTTGGGTCTGTTCCAGCAGCGTCCGACGTCGGGTTGGGGTACGCCGGACCAGTTGCAGGACCCGACCTATGCGGCGAAGGCGTTCTACAAGTCGCTGACCCAGGTGAAGGGTTGGGACAAGATGCCGCTGACTGATGCCGCGCAGGCGGTGCAGGTGTCCGCGTTCGGCGATGCCTATGCCCAGTGGGAAGCCAAGGCTGGTGACGTGGTGGACAGCATGTACGGCCAGGGCCCGCTGGCCGACCACAAGTCCGGCTGACACCCAGTAAGACCAGACGACAGAAGGCCCGGTGCTACGGCGCCGGGCCTTTCTGCGTGCCCGCGCCGGTTCAGGTGGAGGCCGTGAAGCGCTGGACATACCGCCGTTGCCAGGCAGTCTCGACCGCGTGGGCGGCATAGTGCTGGCGTACGAACGCCACGGCCTCCTCGGCGGGCACGCCATCGATGACGGCGAGGCAGGCCAACGCCGTACCGGTGCGGCCGCGGCCGCCGGCGCAGGCGACCTCGACCCGTTCGACGGCCGAGCGTCGCCACGCCTCGACGAACGTGGCCTGGGCCTCGGTGCGGTCGCTGGGCAGCCAGAAGTCGCGCCAGCGCAGCCACCGGGTCTCCCAGGGCATCTCGGGTGGCGGCTTGCCGAGCAGGTAGACCCCGAAAGTGGGAGCTGGACCTTGCGGCGCCGGGCGACGTAACCCTCGGCCACGTACGAGCCGGCCCGACGGCAGCCGGATCACACCGGGATCGGTTTCGCGCCACTGTCTGTCCACGTGCTGCGGTCCGTCCACGTGCTGCAGCGTAGTCGTCACAACCGGTAAACACGGGGTGGACACCATCAGGGCTTCATCCCCAACCGACGTACCGGTTGCACTCGCACCTTCGGCCCCGCGGAGGGCGCGGTGACCGAAGTGAGCCCGGGACCCGTTGTTCGCGCGATCACGGCATTGTCGTGATCTGCGACGAGGGCCAGGCTGGCATCGTTCAGCCAGGCGACCGGCCGCAACGCCGCCCAGGTGACGATGACCTTCGGTTGATCGAAGACGGTGTCAAGGTCGACCAGGGCAACCTCCTGCCGGCTGGCCGCGTTGAGGGACGGTGCGGCGAGCCAACGTCCGTCGGGCGACACCAGGCCGGGCGGGGAGATAAGAAACGGCAGTCCGCAGGCGGTCCGGATCGGGTGGAGTTCGGCGGCGGGATTCAATTGGGCCAGACAGACGTCCTGGTCACCGGCCGCCGTGCGGACCAGGCCGAACAAGGAGCCGTCGGTAGCTGGCGGGTATACCGCGATCACGTGACTGGTCTGGCTCCAGGACGGAAGATAGTTGCCCCGGCTAGGCGCCCAGGTGTCGAAATGGTCGACACCTCCGCCGGTCGCGCTGTAGCCGAGCACCACATCAGTCCCGTTGTACGCGATCGGCGCTCCACGCTGCGGCGCCGGTGTCGACGTGTCGGTGGACAGCGTCGCACCGGACAGCCGGCCCACCCGGATGCGGCCATCGCTGCGCCAGGCCATGCGATGGCCGTCGGGCGCGACCGCCAGGCCCTCCACCTTGTCCAGCAGGCGGGTCGTCGCGCCGGCCGTGGTCACCAACCAGAGGGCACGCGCGCTGTCCGTCGTGACCGCCTCGAGCAGCCAACCTTCGGTGATCGCGTACGCGGCCTCGATCGATCCGGTCACGTCGCGCAGTGATACATCCGGGCCGTCGGCGGGAAGCAGGCTCGCCCAGCCGATGTCCGTCGATGTCTCGCCGAGGAGCAGATCCGGTCGAAGATCTGCTGGCGTGGACGCGCTCGGGCCACCCACCTGCTGGTTGGGCGGGCCCAGCGGGTCGCCGCCCGGGAACGCGCCGCGCAGGGCCGCCAGACCACCCGCCAATGCGACCAGGGCCATCGCGGCGCCACCGACCGTGCGGGCCAGTTGGCGCCGGCGCATCTTCCGCGCGCCATGGATGGCCCGGTCAGCCGTGTCGGTCATCCGTGGTGGCGACTGGACCCGCTCCTCCAATGACCTACGCACGATGCTGTCGAGTTCGTTCATGACATGCCGCCTTTCAACGCCTCCACGGCATCGATGTCAGCCATCCTGAGGCGCTGACGTAAGGCTTGGAACGCCCGCGAAGACTGTCGTTTCACGGTGCCGATCGACACCCCCAGCAGTCGGGCCGTCTCGGCCTCGGTGAGATCCTCGTAGTAGCGCAGTACGAGGATGGCCCGCTGCCCGGCGGGCAGGGTTCGGATCAACTGCCAGACCGTCTCGCGCTCCACCCACGCCTCGGCCCCGTCGCCCTGCGGCCGGTCCACTATCACCGCCGTGGGCCGTTCACCGCGCCATTTCTGGCGCCACCAGGACGTCGCCGTGTTGATCATGACCCGGCGCGCGTACGGCTCGACCGAGTCGATCCCGCCGCTGCGGTTCCAGGCGAGGTACGTCTTCATCAACGTCGTCTGCACCAGGTCCTCGGCCGCGGCCCAGTCCCCGGTGAGCAGATAGGCGGTTCGTTGAAGTGAGACAGAACGGTCCGCGACGAAATCGCGAAACTCCCGCTCGACCCTAGGGTCACGCCCCAACTGCTTGGCTCCTCTCAGGCGGGTGCGGACTAGACGCTCCGGCCGGCCCGGATGGTTGACTCGTTCGGTCATGATCTTCTATCGATGGCGAGTCCGTCATCCCGTTAGCAGCGATATGCCGCAGTCTTCTGATAAGGCGGATTCAACCTTTTCGGGCATGCTGCTGTGCTTGACTCCTGGCAGGGCCGCACGTCCGAAACACACGCCAGCGGGGGTTGGAAGTCGTGGGTTGGTTGGAAAGACGGGGACTTCTCGTACAGATGAGTGCCGAGTTCATTGGCACCTTCATCCTGATCATGTTTGGTGTGGGTGTGGTCGCCCAGGTGGTCGCCGGGGGGCTGGGTAATCACGACAGCATCGCCTGGGCGTGGGGTCTGGGGGTGACGTTCGGCGTTTACACCGCCGGTCGTATCAGTGGCGGCCACCTGAACCCAGCGGTCACTCTAGCCCTGGCTGTTTTCTCAGGCTTCCCCTGGCGCAGGGTGGTGCCCTACTGGTTCGCCCAACTGTTGGGGGCGTTCTGCGCGGCGTTGCTGGTGCGATGGAACTACACCGAGGTCATCCACAAGTTCGATCCAGAGCACACCTTCAAGTCCCAGTTCATCTTTTCGACTCTGCCGGGCAACGGCAGTCTTCCGGTCAGCCAGTTCGGTGCGTTCCGCGACCAGATCATCGGCACCGCGCTGCTGTTGTTCCTCGTCTTCGCATTGACCGACCGGCTCAACAACCCGCCCTTGTCGAACCTGACGCCCTGGATCATCGGCCTCGTCGTGGTGGGCATCGGTATGGCGTGGGGCACGGATGCCGGCTATGCCATCAACCCGGCCCGCGACCTGGGTCCGCGCATCGCCCAGTTCATCACCGGGTATCACTCAGCCTGGCGAGATCAGTTCGGCAATCTGTACTTCTGGGTGCCGATCGCCGGACCGTTCATCGGCGGACTCGTGGGCGCGGCGGCGTACAGGCTCTTCGTTGGCCAGTTCCTACCACTGATGGCGGGCGCCGAGACACCTCCTGGCCGTGTCGGCGAGGAGTCTAATGTCGAGGACAAGTAGCGGCGGCCAGCGTTAGGCGAAGGGACATCGACATGGCGGAATTCGTCGGCGCGATCGACCAGGGTACGACGAGCACCCGGTTCATGGTGTTCGACCACGACGGCAACGAGGTTGGCCGACACCAGTTGGAGCATGAGCAGATCCTGCCGCAGGCCGGTTGGGTGGAACACGATCCGGTCGAGATCTGGGAACGCACCCGCAACGTCATCGGCACCGCGATGACCCGACTCGGCCTGCACGCGAGCGACTTCGTCGCGGCCGGCATCACCAACCAGCGCGAGACCACGGTCGTCTGGGACCGCAAGACCGGCCGGCCCTACTACAACGCCATCGTGTGGCAGGACACCCGCACCGACCGGATCGCCTCGGCGCTGGAGCGGGGCGGTCAGGGCGACGTGATCCGGCAGAAAGCCGGATTGCCGCCGGCCACCTACTTCTCCGGCGGAAAGATACAGTGGATCCTAGACAATGTCGACGGGGTACGCGCGGCAGCCGAGCGCGGTGACGCCATCTTCGGCAACACCGATGCCTGGGTGGTGTGGAACCTGACCGGCGGACGCGATGGCGGCGTGCACGTCACCGATCCGACCAACGCCAGCCGCACCATGTTGATGAACCTGGAGACCCTCGACTGGGACGACGAGCTACTGTCCTTTTTCGACATTCCGCGGTCCATGTTGCCGGCGATCCGTCCGTCCTCGGATCCGAACCTGTACGGAAGGACCCGCGAACACGGGCCATTCAACGGCGAGGTGGCGCTACCGGCGTCGTTGGGTGACCAGCAGGCGGCCACCGTCGGGCAGGTCTGTTTCGCCCGGGGCGAAGCGAAGAACACCTATGGCACGGGAAACTTCCTGCTGTTGAATACCGGCGAGAAACTGGTGCGGTCCAAGAGCGGGTTGATCACGACAGTCTGTTACCAGTTCGGCAGCAACGCTCCGGTGTTCGCGCTGGAGGGGTCCATCGCGGTCACCGGGTCCGCGGTGCAGTGGCTGCGCGACCAATTGGGCATCATCGGTACCGCCGCGGAGAGCGAAACGCTGGCCCGGCAGGTGCCCGACAACGGCGGTGTCTACTTCGTACCGGCGTTCTCGGGCCTGTTCGCGCCGTACTGGCGCTCGGACGCACGTGGCGCGATCGTCGGGCTGTCCCGGTTCAACACCAAGTCCCATCTGGCCCGGGCGACCCTGGAATCGGTCTGCTACCAGTCCCGCGACGTGGTGGAAGCGGCCGAGGCGGACTCCGGTGTCCACATGGATGTGCTCAAAGTGGACGGAGGCATGACCGCGAACGATCTGTGCATGCAGATGCAGGCGGACGTGTTGGGGGTGCCGGTCAGCCGGCCGGTGGTGGCCGAGACGACTGCCCTCGGCGCCGCGTATGCGGCCGGGCTGGCGACGGGCTACTGGAATTCGACCGACGAGCTGCGCCAGCACTGGCATGAGGACCGGCGTTGGACTCCAGAATGGACAGATCAGCAACGCACTGACGGTTACCGGGACTGGAAGCGAGCGGTGCAGCGGTCCCTCAACTGGGTCGATGTGGACTGACTGAGGAGGCTTGTCATGGCGGTCGCGCCATTATCGACGCAATCACGACAGCGCGCGTTGTCCGACATGTCGGCGCGCGAACTGGACATCCTGGTGGTCGGCGGTGGTGTGGTCGGAGCGGGCTGCGCGCTGGACGCGGCGACCCGTGGTATGTCGGTCGGTCTGATCGAGGCGAGGGACTGGGCGTCGGGCACCTCAAGCCGGTCCAGCAAGCTCATCCACGGCGGGCTGCGCTACCTGGAACAGTTCGAATTCGGTCTGGTGGCCGAGTCATTGAAGGAACGGGCACTGCAACTGCATCGGATCAGTCCGCACCTGGTCAGGCCGGTCCAGTTCCTCTATCCTCTCAGGCACCGCCTGTGGGAGCGGCCGTACGTCGGCGCCGGCCTTTTCCTGTACGACACCATGGGGCTGTCCCGGCGCACCCCCCGGGGGGTGCCGCACCATCGCCACCTCACCCGCCGCCAGGCCTTGCGCGAGGCACCATCGCTGCGCAAGGACGCGCTGATCGGGGCCGTGCAGTACTGGGACAGTCAGGTGGACGACGCCCGGCACACGATGATGGTGGTGCGTACCGCGGCGGTGTATGGGGCGATGTGCGCCAACCGCGCCAAGTTGCTCAGTTTCCTCCGCGAAGGTGAGCGGGTCGTCGGTGCCCACGTACTCGATCTGCTGACGGACGTGAAGTATGCGATCTACGCCAGACAGGTCATCAACGCTACGGGGGTGTGGACCGACGACACCCAGTCGATGGCAGACACCCGCGGGCAGTTCCACGTGCGGGCCTCGAAGGGCATTCACATCATGGTGCCGCGAGACCGGATCCGTTCGCGTACGGGCATGATTCTGCGGACCGAGACGAGCGTGCTGTTCATCATCCCGTGGGGGCGGCACTGGCTGATCGGCACCACCGACAGCGACTGGCGACTGGACAAGACGCACCCGGCGGCCACCGCGTCGGACATCGACTACCTGCTGGAGCACGTCAACCGGGTGCTGGTCACCCCGCTGCGCACGGCCGACGTGGAGGGCGTGTACGCCGGGCTGCGTCCGCTGCTGGCTGGCGAGTCCGAACAGACCAGCCAGCTCTCGCGCGACCACCAGGTCGGGCATCCGGTGCCGGGCCTGGTGGTCGTGGCCGGTGGCAAGTACACCACCTACCGCAAGATGGCCGAGGACGCGGTCGACGAGGCGGTGCGGGCGTTGGACGCCAGCGTTGCCGAGTCGTGCACGGCGGACGTGCCATTGGTTGGCGCGGACGGGTACCGGGCACTGTGGAACCGGCGCCACGCCCTGGCCCACGAGTCCGGCCTGCATGTGGCCCGGATCGAGCATCTGCTCAACCGCTACGGTTCCCTGATCCATGAGTTGCTGGAACTGGTCGCCGGCGACCCGTCGCTGGCCGAGCCGTTACCGGGCGCGGATGACTACCTCGGCGTCGAGGTGGTGTACGCGGCCACGCACGAAGGCGCGCTGCACGTCGACGATGTCCTCGCCCGCCGTACCAGGGCATCGATCGAGACGTGGTCGCGCGGGGTGCAGGCGGTGCGGACGGTGGCCCAACTGATGGGCGGCGCCCTGGGCTGGTCCCAGGCCGACATTGACCGCGAGATCGAAGCCTACAAGTCCCGGGTCGAGGCCGAGCGCAGATCGCAGCAGGCGGCCGACGACGCCACCGCCGAGGAAGCCCGGCTGGCCGCGGTCGACCTCGGCTGAGGGCTGAATACCAGCGCGCTGGATGTGAAGCGAACGGCGGCCAGCTCAATGGCCGCCGCTCGTCGGCGACGACTGCAGGTATCGCAGCACGGCCAGCACCCGCCGATGGTCCTCGGCTGAGGGCGGCAGGCCGAGGTGGGCGAATATGTTCGAGATGTGCTTCTCAACCGAGGCGGCGCTGATGGCGAGGGCGTTCGCGATGGCCACGTTGGACCGGCCTTCGGCCATCAGCGCCAGTACCTGGCGTTCGCGGGCGGTCAGCATGGCCACCGTGTCCTGGCGCACGCCCATCAGTTGGGTCACCACCTCCGGATCGAGTACGGTCTCGCCGTTGCCGATCCGGACCAGCGCGGCCAGGAAGTCGCGCACGTCGGCGACCCGGTCCTTGAGCAGGTAGCCGACGCCCTCCGCGCCTGCGGCCAGCAGCGACGTCGCGTGCCGGGTCTCGACATACTGGGAGAAGACCAGGATTCCCAGGTCCGGCGTGGTCTGCCGGAGCGCAACTGCGGTGCGTAGGCCTTCGTCGGCGTACGTCGGCGGCATACGGATGTCCACGATGACCAGGTCAGGCCCATGATCGGTGACCGCCGCCCGCAGCGCCTCGCCGTCGCCGACGGCCGCGACCACCTCGTGACCGTGTGCGGTGAGCAGTTCGATGAGCCCGGCCCTGAGCACGACAGAGTCCTCGGCGATAGCCAGTCGCATGCAGCCACCTACGCCGATGCCGGCAGGTCGATGGTCACCACGGTGGGTCCTCCTGGCGGACTATCGATCTCCATATGTCCGTCCACCGGTCGCACCCGGTCGGCCAGTCCGGACAAGCCCGATCCCGTACCGATGGTGGCACCGCCAGCACCGTCATCGAGCACCCGCAGCCGTAGTCCGTGGTCGTGTCCAGTCAAGTCCACTGTGGCTTGTCGTGCGCCACTGTGCTTGGCCACGTTTGCCAACAGTTCCGCCACGCAGAAGTACAGGATTGTCTCGATCGCGGGGGAGGGGCGCGCGGCAATGAGTACGTGCAGTCGTACCGGCACCGCCGACTGAGCGACGAGCGTACTCAGGGCTGGGCCGAGCCCACTGTCCAGAATGGGCGGATGGATGCCGCGAGCCAGTTGCCGGAGGTCATCCAGAGTCTGCTTGGCGCCGCGGTGTGCGTTGTCCACCAACTCACGCACCCGGGCGAGGTCGACCTGGCCGTCGCCGGGGTCGAGATTGTCCTGGACCATCCCCAGCCGCATCGCCACCGCGACCAGTTGGGCCTGCGGGCCGTCGTGTAGATCCCGTTCGATCCGGCGTAGCCGGACGGCCGCGCTGTCCACCGCCTCTGCCCGCGTGCGTTCCAGCTCCTGGACCCGCCGTTGCGTGCCGGAACCGCCCAGCAGCGCGACCAGCAGGATTTTGTCGAGAGCGAGCAAGGTGCGCACGACCCACGGCGCGACCATCAGCAGGACGGCGCCGGCGCCGGCCAGCGCGGCCGCCCGCGGCCAGGTGTCCGCGTAGAAGTCACCGGCCAACTGGACCCCTCGATGCGGCCGGCCGTCGCCGTCGACCTGCGCTGGCACGAGCAGTCGCCAGGCCGGATAACTCACCGCGAGCAGGCCGTAGCCCCAGAACGCCACGGCCAGCACGAGCGTGACCATGGCCAGCGGAAACTTGACCACCACGTACGCGACGGCCCGCCAGCGGGCGGCAGAGCCCAACGTCGACTTCAACCAGCCGACGAGGCCCGGCGCGGCCATCGCACGTGGCGGGCCGTCGATGCGCAGGTTGAGCAGATGGCCGGCCAGCCACCGCTGCGTCCAGGCGAGCGCACCTGCCCACCGCAGCGTGAGGGCGAGAATCGGCAAGCCGACGAAGGTGATCGCCGTGGCGCTGCCGGCCACCAGGAACACCAGGACCGTGCAGAAGCCAACCGCCCCGAGGGGTGCACCGGCAATGACGTACACGAGTTCCCGACCCGTCCGGGCCGTCACCCGGGCCATGCGCCCGAACCTAAATGTGTCGCTTTGCACCAAAACCTCCAGAGTGGCTGAGCCGTGCAGTCAGCCTGGCCCATCTGTGGCGCCGGCGACCAGCCGGCTGTCCCGTGCCGAGCGTTCGGGTTATCCCTACCTGTTGTGCCCCAAATGGAGCCGCTCGTCCGAAAAGGTGCACGCGTTGGAGCTGGCGCGTAGGGCGAGCACGGCCAGGCGTACCCGGTTCGGGCTGCCGGTCTTGGTCATCAGATTGGTGATGTGTGTCTTCACCGTGGTGACGCCCAGATGCAACCGATCGGCAATCTCCTGATTGGACAACCCCGCACCGACCAGGTGAAGGACCTCACGCTCCCGGGCGGTCAGCGCCGCCAGCACCTGTGGTGGTGCTGGCGCGCCGCCTTCCGGGAGCGCACCGCTTGGTCCACCAGGCGCTGCAGTACGTTCTGGCTGAACGGGCTTTCCCCGCCTGCGGCCTTGCGGATCCCGTCCAGCAGTTCCGCCGGGTGCGGCATCCTTGACCAGGAAGCCGCAGGCGCCGGCGGCCAGGGCCGGATACAGGTGATCATCGTCGTCGAACGTGGTGACCACGATGATCCGACAGGTCGGCTGACTGGCCCGGATCCGCGCCGTGGCTGTGGTGCCGTCCATCCCGGGCATGCGCAGATCCATCATCACCACGTCGGGGCGCAGTTCGTCGACGAGTCGAACCGCCTCGCGTCCGTTGTCCGCTTCGGCTACCACGTCGATGTCGGGAGCTGACTCGCACAGCATCCGCAATCCAGCCCGGACCAGGTGCTGGTCGTCGACCAGGAGAACCCGGATCATGCGGGCTGCCCGATTCGTTCGGGCAGCCTGGTTCGCAGCAGCCAACCACGGCCGCCGTCCGCCGGCCCGGCCTCCAGTTCGCCGCCGAGCACCTCGACCCGCTCGCGCATGCCAGTGATGCCATGACCGGTGCCCGTCGCGGTTTGCCGGCCGCCCTCGGTGCCGCCGTCGTCGGCTACTTCCCAGTCCACGGCGCCGTCCCGAACAGTCACCACCAGCCTCGCCTGCGCGGTCGGGCCGGCGTGACGAGCCACATTGGTCAGGCCCTCCTGGGTGAGCCGTAGCACGGCGAGCCCGCGCACAGCATCCAATGTGGATAGTGCCGGGTCGATGGCCGCGTCGACGATGACACCGGTCAGGCGGGCGCGTTGCACGGCGGCAGACAGTGCGGCGGGAAGCGAGCCCGGTTCGATCGACACGATTGCCGGTTCGTCCGGGGGAGCCTGCGGGTCGCGCAGCACGGTCACCAGTCGGCGCAGGTCCGCCAGCGCGGCGCCGCCGGTGGCGTGCACGTCGTCGAGCACCGTGGTGACGCGCGGATCGGCATCCGTCAGGACGTGGCGGGCCACGCCCACCCGCAACACGATGGAGGCGACATGGTGAGCGACCACGTCGTGCAGTTCACGGGCAATGGCCGTACGCTCGTTCGCCCTGGCCGCTCGGGTCTCCGACCGCCGGCGGCTCTCCTCGGCCGTCGCCCGCTGCTCGGCCTGCCGGGCCAGCAGCCGGGCCGCCCGAATGTTCGCGCCGAACAACACCGGCACGCCCACCACGAGGGCGATGTTGTAGGCAACCGGGACCAGGCGGTCCGGCAGGTTCCGCCACTCGTCCACCACGTACGCGCCGCAGAGCGCGGTCACGACCGTACCCAGCCGCCAACCGGGCGCCCGCATGGCCAACTCCATGGCGGCCCAACTGGCCCCGACCGTCGGCACGACCGGTTCCACCGCACCGCAGATCATCGCGAATTGCAGCACCCCGACCTGCGCGAGGGCGCCGGCGAATGGCCACCTCGCGCAGGCCAGGCAGAGCAGCAGCGCGGCCGCGTCGGTGGCCCAGTCGACCCAGCTCCTACTTTCCGCCGGGTTGCGTAGCAACACCAGGTAGCCGATACCGCTGAGCGCGAGCAGTCCCAGCCGCAGGTACGTGCGCCGCTCGTCGAAGATCCGGGTGAGCATCGTTGCACGATAGAACGCCGCGCGGCCGCGGCGCTTCATCGAACAGTCTGCAGCTGTGCCGGCTGGTCAGGTCGAGCCAGCGGGCCACGTCGAGTCAGGATCAGGCCGCAGCCGAGGACCGCCGCGACCAGGAGGGCTCCGCCAGCAGTGGCGGTCGCGACATCGGGCTGCAGCAACGGCTGGCCGCGCAAGGCCTGCCAGGTCAGCAGTGCGAGCAACCCGGCGTACAACCCGCTGGCGAGCACCACCAGCCGCAGGCGCCGATGCCGGTCGAGGCGGTCGGCGCCCGGTCGGCCGCTGCGGGCGTACGCGGCGAGCAGCAGGGCGAGCAGCGGCATTGTTTGCAGGCCGTGCATTCCGACGAAGTGCGGGATCTGCAGGTCACCACCGGTGGTGCTCCAACCGGTGAACGGCATGGCCGGGCCGCCATCCTCCACCCCGACACTGTGCGCACCGATGGCGGTATGCACATCGGCCGCGATCTGCACTTCCTGCGTGGGCGTCGGGCGCAGCATGAGCATCGCTACCGCCATTCCGGCCAGGGCGAACACGATCCCCATCCGGATCGCCCAGCGGCTCGCGGGATCGGGGATATTCGTCAGGAACAGGATCACAGCCAACAGCAGGGTGCCCGCCCAGAACACCGCGATGGTCGCGCCCATCGCCGTCCACAGGGCCTCGTCGAAGTCGGTGGCGACATTGAAGTGACTGCGCTGACCCCGCACGGTCTGGGCCACGATGATGCCCACCTCGATGGCGCCGAACAGTGCCACCACGGTGCCGATGCCGTTGGCCAGCCGCCGTGCCCGGGTCACGAACGTCAGCATCCAGGCCAGGGCCAACGAGTAGAACGCGAAGGATATCGAGAACTTCAACGGCTTCGCCCAGATCGGGGCGGCGACCAGCACCCGATCATCGACAATCAGGCCACCGACCGAAACGAGCGCGAGCCCAGCCATCACGCCGGCGAAAGCCAGCAATGGGCGGTGCCAGCGGTTGCGCGGCAGCGCCGCGGGTGTGGTTGTCATGCCATAGACGGTGCCGTCTACCGGGGTCCATCTCTTCCTGCGCGGGTCCGATCACCCGACCGGCGGTACGAAGCGTCCTCCTCCCTGAGTAGGAGGCCTAGCCGGCGAGGAACGCGATGACCTCGGCGAGAAACGGTTCCGGTGCGTAGCGATGGATGTGGTGACCCACCGGGATCTCGACCAGGCGGCAGCTACCCTGCATCGCGATCGGCTGCCGCGTGGGAAGATGGTATCGATGACATCGACTGCGCACGACCGGGCTGTCCAGGCGGCCAGGACGCTGGTGAACTACACCCGCCGGTCAGGTCGATGGGTGACGCCGACCGGCGAGGGCTGGCAGCCCGCGCTCGCCATCGAAGCCCTCCTCGACGTCCACATCCTCACCGGTGATCCCTTCTACCTGACGTTCGTGCGGCGGTCGTTCGCCCGCTATCGGGGCCGGAGGTCACGGTTCTACGACGACGACGGCTGGTACCTCAACGCCTGGCTCCGCGCGCACCGGGTGACCGGCGAGGTCACGTACCTGGACGAGGCGACGGCCCTGTTCCAGAGCTTCTCCGAGGCATGGGACGACACCTGCCGGGGCGGCGTCTGGTGGACGCACGAGCGCACCTACAAGAACGCCATCACCAACGAACTGTTTCTGTTGGCCGCCGCCCGACTGCATCAGGCCGCGCCGGAGCATGGGTACCTCGAGTGGGCCAGGCGTGCGTGGACGTGGTTCAGCGAGAGCGGCATGATCAACCATGACAATCTCGTCAATGACGGACTTGACGGCAATTGTGTCAACAACGGCCAGCCGGTGTGGACCTACAACCAGGGCGTGATCCTGAGCGGTCTGGTCGAATTGTCGCGAGCCACCGGAGATGACCGGTATCTCGCACCCGCGCACCGCATCGCCGGGGCGGCTGTTCGCGGTCTGGTCGGTCGGGCCGGGATCCTGACCGAACGAGGCGAACCTGATCGTTGCGACGGCAACCAAATGGTGTTCAAGGGTGTCTTCACCCAGGGGCTGGCTCGGCTATACGAGGCCGACCCGGACTCCGGAGCGGATTACTGGTCGTTTCTGGCCACCAACGTGGACCGATTGTGGCACACCGGCCGTGACCGGCTCGGGCGTTTCGGCCTCACCTGGTCGGGGCGGTCGGACAGGTACAATGCGGCGACCCACATCTCGGGCTGCCTGCTGATCGGATCAGTGGCGCTGCTGGTTTCGAACACCTCTCCAGGGGGCCGTGAGTACGGTGCAGGAACGTAGCGACGCACCAGCGGCTTGGTACGGTGGCCGCGCTCTGGTGGCGTACGGCCTCATCGGCGCGGTGTTGTTGGGTGTGGCATTCCTCGGCCCCTGGGGACCCCGGTTCCTCGACATGCAGGTCTACCGCGTCGGCGCCAACGCACTCCTGGCGGGCGACGACATCTACCAGGCCAAGGAACCCGTCACGGGGTTGCCGTTCACCTACCCGGTTTTCGCCGCCATGGTGTTCGCGCCGTTCGCCGCGGTGCCGCTGTGGCTCGCCCGGGCCGCCATCCTGTACCTCTCGTTGGCTTCATTGGTGTTCGTCTGCTGGCTGACGTTGCGTGAGCAGTTCCGCTGGCAGGGCGGCCCGTCGCTGGTACGGGTGCTGTCGATCGCACTGGCCTGTGTCGCCCTGCATCCAGTGCTGGACACGTTGTTGTTCGGCCAGGTGAACCTGCTTCTGATGGCGGCGGTGGTGGCCGACATCCTGGTGGTGCGGAGCCGTTTTCGGGGCGTCCTGGTTGGACT
This sequence comes from uncultured Actinomycetota bacterium, assembly GCA_963742855.1. Classification (GTDB taxonomy): domain Bacteria; phylum Actinomycetota; class Actinomycetes; order Mycobacteriales; family Micromonosporaceae; genus CAVUNP01. Next base: position 155,177 of record CAVUNP010000047.1, read on the forward strand.
CGCCACCGCGATCAAGCTGACGCCGGGCCTGTTCATCGTGTACTTCCTCGTGACCGGCCAGTGGCGGGCTGCCCGTAACGCCGCCCTGACCTTCGCGGCCACCGTGTTACTCGGACTCGCGGTCCAGCCGTCCGGCGCATGGGCATTCTGGACCGGCTACATGTTGGACCCTGACCGTACCGGCAACTTCACCTATGCCGGCAACCAGTCGCTCAGCGCCACGGTGGCCAGGTTCACCCGTGATGCCGAGCCGGCGCCGTTGCTCACCCTGGGCCTCAGTGCGGTGGTGGTCCTCCTCGCTTTGACCGTCGCGCGCCGCCTGCATCATCGCGGCGAGGCGCTGGCTTCGGTATGCGTGGTGGCCGTGGCCGCTCTGCTGGTCTCGCCGATTTCGTGGACACATCATTGGGTGTGGTGCATACCAGCTTTCGTGGTAGCCGTGGCCTGGACCCGCGAGGAACGACCCCGGTGGCGGCGCGCCATGCTGTGGGCCGCGGTGGGAATCGCGGCGGCGGTCTTCCTGTCCGGCCCGATGCGCTTTCTGCCCAAGAATGACCTGTTGGAACTCCAACACACGCATGCGCAGCAGACCATCGCCAACAGCTTCGCGCTGCTGGGACTTGGCTTCCTGGCCTGGGCGGCTGTCCGGGTATGGGGCCGGGCTGAGCTCCCCGTGGCGGCGACTGGCATCCAGTGCCGGGTACGGCCGAGAGAAACGAACACGCAGCAGGCAGGGCCTACGTCCATAGATCATGGCTAGAGCTAGGGTCGGACGGTGATTGTGGTGCACGCCTTCGTGACGCCTGCCGGCCAGGTGGCGTTGTGGGCCGAGGCGACGCCCGTGGAGGATCCCTGCCAGGCCGGAACCGGCGGGCGAACCATGGCGCAGCCGTCCGCGGCCCGGGTCCACCCGTTCGCAACGCTGCCACCGGTGCCCGGGGCGGTGGATACGGCGACTCTGCTGTTGCCCTCCCGAGCACACGGTCCCCTGGCGTCCCCCGGCCTGGGGCCCGACTGCACTTGCGACGGGGCGGTCCAGACACTGCCGTGGACAGTTGCGGTGGTACGGCCGGAACCCGGTGCCGATCTCTGAGAAGCTGTCCAGAACGCGGGACGTGACCGCCGGGGACTCAGTGCGCCACCTGGCCGACGTGCTGACCTTCGCGGCTGACCTGACCCGCCGAGGGCGGCTGTTGCCTACGTTGTTCATGGGACCGACGGGTGGAGCCCGGGCGGAGGCTCGGTGGCGCTCAGAGTTGGGCGGTGGCGACCTGGGCCGCTACGAGGACCTGCGCCGCGCGATGCCGGGTGTCGCGCTCGCCGGCGGTGGATGGTCGGCGGACCGGGCGGTGCGGGCGGTACTTGACAGCGAAGTCGACCGGTTGGCCCGCGCGAGGCTCGACCATCCCCTGGTCCCGCCAGCCGCCGGCGGCATTGCGGCACGGGGTGCCGGCCGCACCGCCGTACGGGCGTGGCTGGATGCGCTGACCGGGCCGGAGGCAGGCTTTTGCGCCGATGAAGAAGAGTTGCGGCGATTGCGGGACCGGCTGCGCCGGTGGCACGCCAGCGCGGCGCCGGCCGCGGTGCGTACCTGCTTCCGGCTGACCTACCTTGAGGAAGGGGATCGCGACGACGAGCCGGCCGGTTGGCTGCTCGAGTTCCTGCTCCAGCCGGTCGCGGAGCCGAGTGTGCTGATCGCGGCCGGGCAGGTGTGGTCGGACGGCGACACACCCCTGTTCGCCTGGGTCGACGATCCGCAGGCACAGTTGCTGGCCGACCTCGGGCGGGCGAGCCGGTTGTATCCGGATCTCGACGAGGTGCTCCGAGAGCGCCATCCCGAGCAGCTCTTCCTGGACGTGGCCGGTGCGTACCGGTTCCTCAGCCACGCACCGATGTTGGCGGAGGCCGGATTCGGCGTGTTGCTGCCCGCCCGTTGGCAACAGAAGACTGATCTCGGCCTTTCCTTGACGGTCCACAGTGGGCAGACGACGAGTCCGGTGCTGCGCGACGAGACGGCCAACCGGGACGCGATCGTCGACTACCGGTGGGGTTTGGCGCTGGGCGAGGAGTTCCTCAGTGAGGCAGACCTGGTCGAGCTGGCCCGGGCGAAGGTTGCGCTGGTGCGGCTGCGTGGCCGGTGGGTGTACCTCGACCAGGCACAGGTGGCCGCCGGCCTGACCTTCCTGGCCCGGGGCGGATCGGGCCAGATGACGGCGGGTGAGGCGATGCGGCTGACCCGACTCACGTCCCGGCAGCCGCTGCCGATCACCGCGGTGGACGGCTCCGGCTGGCTGGCGGACCTGCTGGCGGGTCGGGCCGACGAGCGGCTGGCGTTGCTGGACCAGCCGGCCACATTGACTGCCACCCTACGCCCGTACCAGCGTAAAGGCCTGTCCTGGTTGGCCTTCCTGGATGGGCTGGGCGTCGGTGCGCTGCTCGCCGACGACATGGGGCTGGGCAAGACCGTCCAACTGCTCGCCCTCGAAGCCATGCTGCGGGAACGGGGACCACGGCCGCCGACACTCGTCGTGTGCCCGATGTCCGTACTGGGCAACTGGCAGCGCGAGATCGAGCGGTTCACGCCGACGTTGAAGGTGTCCCTCCACCACGGGGCCGGCCGGGGCCTGGACACCGCCGCCGACCTGGTGCTGACCACCTACAACCTGGTCGTCCGCGACATCGACCTGTTGAGCCGCACCACCTGGGACCGGGTGGTGCTGGACGAGGCACAGCACGTGAAGAACAGCACGAGCGTTACCGCCCGTGCGGTGCGTCTTTTGCCGGCCCGGCACCGGGTCGCCCTCACCGGCACCCCGGTGGAGAACCGGCTGACCGAGCTGTGTGTCCATTACTGGACTTTCTGAACCCGGGCGTGCTCGGCCCGGCCAGCATCTTCCGCGCCCGTTATTCGGTACCGATCGAACGGTACGGCGACGAGGCGGCCGCGGCCCGGCTCCGCCGGGTCGTCCGGCCGTTCCTGCTGCGCCGGCTGAAGAATGACGCGGCGGTCATCTCCGACCTGCCGGACAAGTTCGAGCGCGTGCAATGGTGCAACCTGACCGTTGAGCAGGCAACGTTGTACCGCGCGGTGGTGGACGAGATGGTGGCCAAGCTTACCGAGGGGCGCAGGAGCAACCAACGCAAGGGGCTGGTGCTCGCGGCCATGACCAAGCTGAAGCAGGTCTGTAACCATCCGGCTCAACTGCTCGCGGACGGATCGGCCCTGCCCGGCCGGTCCGGCAAGAGTAGCCCGGCTTGAGGAGATCCTGGCCAACGCGCTGGCCGATGGTGACCGGGTTCTGGTGTTCACCCAGTTCGCCCGCCTCGGTGCCATGCTCGTACCGCATCTGAGCCGGCAGTTGGGCACCGAGGTCGCGTTTCTGCACGGTGGTACCCCGAAGGGCGCGCGAGACGCGCTGGTGCAGCGATTCTCGAGCGCCGGAGGGCCGGGCGTCCTGCTGTTGTCCTTGAAGGCCGGCGGCACCGGTCTCAACCTGACCGCCGCCAACCACGTGATTCACCTGGATCGGTGGTGGAATCCGGCCACCGAGGAGCAGGCCACGGACCGGGCGTTTCGGATCGGACAGCGTCGCGACGTGCAGGTCCACAAGTTCGTCTGCATCGGCACCATCGAGGAACGCATAAACCGGATGATCGCGGAGAAGAGCAACCTGGCGCAGGTGGCGGTGGGTAGCGGCGAGGGATGGCTCACGAATCTGTCCACAAGCGACATCCTCGACCTGGTCGCCCTGAGCCCGGAGGCCGTTGTTGACTGAGCGCCGGTGGTCCGAACAGTTCGTGGGGATGCTGGAGGCGCTGCGGATGCCGGCGCTGTTCCAGCAGGGGCGGCGCTACGCCCGGGCTGGCCATGTGCGGCAGCTGGACATATCCGCGAGCCTCGCGTCGGCGTTGGTGTTCGACGACGACGGCCAGACCTACCGTGCCAAGATCGCGGTACGGGCGTACAGCGGCACGGACTGGAACCGGATCGAACGGACGCTGGCCGCCCAGGCTGTGTACGCGGCGAAGTTGCTCTCCGGCCAGTTGCCCGACGACCTCGAGCAGGTGCTGGCGGGGTTCGGCCTGTCACTGTTTCCAGAGAGCTTCGCAGACATGGCCATGGACTGCACCTGTCTCGCCTGGCAGGTTCCGTGCCCGCACCTCGCCGCGGCCAGCTATGCGTTGGCGGCATCCTTCGACAGCGACCCGTTGCGTATCCTGGCCTGGCGCGGGCGCGGCCGGGACGAACTGCTGGACCGGTTACGGGAGTTGCGGGGCGTACCCGCCAGTTCCCGGATGCCCCGGGCGCAGCCCGCGGTGTCGAGTTTCTGGACGGCGGGTCCACGGTTGGCCGCGCCGGCACCGGTGGCGCCGGGCAGCGTGCGGCGGGCCGAACGCGTTGCTGGATCAACTCGAGCCGCTGGAGTTGACGGCGGGCCGGTACGAGGTGCTGGACCTGTTCCGCGCCGCGTACCAGCGAATCTCGTCGCCGCCGTAGTCTGAGATCACAGTCGGACACAGTTCGTAGAAGCTCGTGAAGGTGACCGCAAGGTGGTGCAGGTAGGCGGCGAGCCGGTGCGGTTCGAGTGTCTCACCTCGGCCAGGTCTGCCCGAACTCGTCCGCATTGTCCGTGGTGACCGCGGCCGCGCCGCGGCCTGAGATCAGTCCTGGGACCTGATGTACTGAGCCACCTTGCTAATGTCCGCGTTGGACCGGTTGTACTGGAGGATCTTCGCTTCGGTCGCGGCCTTGCCGGCTGCGATCCGGGACTTGTCGGCTCGCTTCCACCATGGCGTGAGCACTACCTCGACCGGGCGGGTCTCGCGGCCGACCACGACCGCGGTGCCGAATCTCATGGTTCGGATTTCGTCCGCGGTGAGGATCCGCCGACCGACGGCCTTTCCGTCGGGCAGGTACGCGTCGCCCAGAAGCTTGGAGACCTCCTCGAGGTCATCGATGTTTCCAGCACCACCGGCGATGATCCGCACCGCGGCGTTGTCCCACATGTGAGACGCCCCATCCTTGCCCCAGGCGGCGCGGGCCTGGCTCAACGATCGCACGTATACATGTACCGCGATCGATGAACGCCCGAGCAGGCCCATGAATCGTGGCAGGCTGCCCATCGGCAGGATGGTGCCGGCCTCGTTCAGTTCGAAGCTTGCCGGTGGTTCGAGTCGGCCGCCCGGCATCTGGGCTGCCGTCGCGCGCATCCGGCCGAACAGGTCCTCGATCATGATGGTCACCAGAGGCGTGGCGGGATTGACGCCCTTTTCCTTGGCGAGGACGTACAAGGTGTTGCGGCCGGAGACGAAGTCTCGCACGTCGAGTTCCTCGCCCGGGTCAGGCGAGCATTCCGCCTGCGTGGCCGGCTCGAACAGGCAGCTCATCGACTGGACCACCACAGCCCACCGGGCCCCGCGGGTGGCCGGATCGGTCTTCATGGCGGCCTCGAGTTCGGAGGCCCAACCAGTAGCGGCGACCGTTGCCTCTTCGGCCCGCCGGAGCAGGTCGACTGGTTCCGGATTGGTCGGGTCGCTCGCCCAGCGCAGCACGTCGCGGATGCCCCGGCCGTGCAATGCGGCCGCGTGTAGATAGCAACGCAGGATCACGATGGCTGAGCTCACGACCGCGTAGCTGCCCTCGTCGCCCGGCGTGAATCCAGCCTGCTTGATGAAGGTCTTCGCCCGGTCATCGGCGGCGTCGGGGCTCTCCGAACCACGTACCGGCGACCAGCGCAGCCGATCGGGCCAGTTGGTCATCCTGTTCGGGTCGAAGACGAAGACCTTGCCCATCCGTGCACGCTGCTGATATGTGTTGGTGAACGCCTCGATACCGCTGGCCACGACGACGCTGGCGCCGGGGGCATCGATCGTGAACGGCGTGCAGAAATGCACGTCCTTTCCCTGCCGAGGCGGCGCGATGATGAGAACCGCATCCTCGACCGAGCTGTAGAGCCGGTTCTGGGACCGGTAGTCGCGGCCGAGAAAGAAACCTACCTGGAGCGGGTGCACCAGTCGCTGCCGGCTGATGCGCGGCCGCACTTTCCGTCCTCTTCGGACGATCGCCCGGCGGCCCATCAACTTGCGGATCTCGTATCCGGAGGCGAAACCGAGCCGGAACAGGCGCAGGCCGCGCCGGCGCCGCCAGTTCAACGTGGCCCGGATCGCCGCGGTCGCGATCAGCGCGACTGGCAGGAGGAGGAAGACGAAGATCAGATATACCAGCCAGGCGGGGCCGATGACCGCGGCCGCGGCCGGAGGCCAGGCACTGGCCGGATCGCCCGGCGCATCCTTCCACGCCTTGACAATGGGGCCGAGGTCGGTGCTGAACGTGGAGGCTGGCCAGCCGTTTCCGGTGACCACCGAGGACAGCTGCCCTGCGACCCACAACAGGGCGACAGCGACACACAGGAGGATGACCACGCCTATGAAGAGAAGGGCCACCTGGTCGGCCTGATCTTTGCCGGACTTCGATGTCACGGTTACCTCGTTGCCTTTCCAAAACCGACGACTGAGTCCTGAGCAGCCTAGCCGCGGGGCGCCACTCGTCGCTCTCGTCGATGCCGGATATGTCGGGCAGCTGCGACCTTTCGGTGGTCAGGGTCATCGCCTTGACTTAGAGTGCGCTCTAATTCCTACCGTGACTGACGTGCGGCAAACGTACTCGATCGAAGAAGCGGCCAACCGGTGCGGAGTATCCACCCACACCCTTCGGTACTACGAACGCATCGGCCTGCTCGAGCCGGTGGGACGAGCGGCCAGCGGTCATCGTCGCTACCACGACGGTGACCTGGGCTCGGTGGCATTCCTGACCCTGCTCCGGCAGACCGGAATGCCCATCCGGGACATGCTCAGGTTTGTCGAGTTGACCCGGGCCGGCGAGCACAACATCGATCGGCGCGTGGATCTGCTCGAAACGCATCGGGACGCGCTGGCGAGCCAGCTCGCGCTGCTCAACCAGCATTTCCGGGCCATCGAGAACAAGATCGGCCTTTACCGCGCCCTGCTCATGGAACAAGTCGGGCAGGCACGTCACGAGGAAGAACTCAGGGAGTCAGCGTGAAGACAGTCCAGCTGGGTCAGGACAACGTCAGCCAACTCTCGCTCGGCTGCATGATCATGGGGACGACGACTCCCGAGGCGGAAGCGGTCAGCATGCTCGACCGGTACGTCGAGGCGGGTGGCACTTTCCTGGACACCGCCAACTGCTACTGCTGGTGGCACAAGCCAGGCAGCCTCGGTGGGGACAGCGAAGAGTTGCTCGGCCGGTGGCTTGCCCGCACCGGCCGTCGCGATGACATATTCCTGGCCACCAAGGGTTCCGGGATGGTCTGGGACCAGGAGGGCGTCTGGGACAACCCGAACGCGGCGGACTGGGTGCTCGCCCGTACCCGGTTCGAGGGCGCTGGTGCGGAGACCCTGCGTAAGGCCATCGACGACAGCCTGCGCCGGCTCGGCACCGACCATGTCGACCTGTATTACGTGCATGTGGACGACCGGGCCACCCCGTTGGAGGAGACCCTGGAAGCGTTGGCCGGCATCGTCGCTGCCGGCAAGGCCCGCTACACCTGATTGGACGGTGCCGTGGCCGGAGATCCATGAATGCTTCGACTGGACCCGACGGCTCGACGGTGTGCCCCAGGACCCGATACACCACGCCGAAGGGGATGTGGCCGTGCACACCCGGATGGCGGCCGAGGCGCTGGCGTCGTTGCCGGCATGGCGTGAGCGGCCCGCTGACGATCGGGTGCGCATGTTCGCCACCGTGCTGCTGCACGATGTCGCGAAACCATACTGCACCCAGCACACCGACGACGGGCGGGTCACCGCGCACGGCCACTCCCGGCGCGGAGACCTGCTGGTACGGCAGGTGCTGTGGCGACTGGGCGCCCGGGTGGACTGGCGTGAACACGTGGCCGCGTTGGTCCGCCATCACCAGGTGCCCTTCTGGGCCCTGGAGCGGGCCGACCTGGAACGCATCGTGCTGCGGGTCAGCACGATCGCGCGAAACGAGGATCTCGCACTGTTGGCCACCGCCGACATCCTTGGCCGGGAGTGCGCCGACACCGCGGAAGTGTTGGAGAACATCGCGTTGTTCCGCGAGTACTGCTCCGAACTGTCCGTCCTGGACGCGCCGTGGCCGTTCGCCTCCGACCATGCCCGGTTCACCTACTTCCGCACGCCCGGAAGGGATCCGCGATACGTCGCGTACGACGACTCGGGTTCGACCATGACCCTCCTGTGTGGCCTGCCCGGCGTCGGCAAGGACACCTGGCTGGCCGGGCACGCGCCAGACCAACCGGTCGTGAGCCTGGACGCCATCCGCACCGAGTTGGGTGTGTCGCCGGCCGAGGACCAGCACCGGGTCGCGACCGTGGCATTCGAGCGCGCCCGGCAACACCTGCGGGCCAAGCGGTCGTTCGTGTGGAACGCCACCAACATCTCGCGGCAGCAGCGCGAGGCGTGCATCAGCGTGGCCGCGAACTACCGCGCGCGAGTGGAGATCGCGTCGCTGGAGGCTCCCGAGCCTGTCGTACACGCCCGCAATGCCGCCCGGGCGGCACCAGTGCCGCGGACCGTCATCGACCGACTGGTACGGCGTTGGGAGGCCCCGGACCTTACCGAGGCCCACCTGATTCACCGTGTCGACACCGGCGGCTGATTCCCACGCCCTGGTGGCATCCTGGACTGGTGCATTCTCTCGCGCTGAACCTGCCGTCACCGGTGACGGAGGTGTTCGACGACCGCATCGCCGCGACCGGGGTGCGGTTGAAGGTCAAGCGTGAGGACCTGATCCATCCGGAGATTCCGGGTAACAAATGGCGCAAGCTGAAGTACAACCTCGCCGAGGCGGTGGCCCGCGGGCACGACACGCTACTCACCTTCGGCGGCGCGTACTCCAATCACGTGCGGGCTACCGCCGCGGCTGGCCACTACTGGGGCCTGCACACCATCGGGGTGATCCGGGGTGAGGAACACCTGCCACTGAACCCGTCGCTCGCGTACGCGCGGCGGCGTGGCATGCGGCTGAGCTACCTCGACCGCACCACCTACCGGGACAAGGAAGATCCGCGGGTCGTCGAGCGTCTCCGTGAGACCTGGGGTCGCTTCTATCTGGTGCCGGAGGGTGGCAGCAACGAACTCGCGGTACGGGGATGCGCGGAGATGGCGGCCGAACTCGAGCCGGGCACTGACGTCATCTGTTGCCCGGTCGGCACGGGTGGCACGCTGGCCGGCATCGCGGCCGGATTGTCACCGGGGCAGCGGGCGATCGGATTCTCCGTGCTCAAGGGCGGCCAGTTCCTGACCGACCGGGTCAGCCAGCTGCAGGAGCGCACGATCGGTGTCAACTCGGGCAACTGGCACGTCGAGCACGACTTCCATTTCGGCGGGTACGCGAGGAAGACGGCGGCGCTGGTCGAGTTCGCCGACGACTTCGAGGCCCGGCACGCCGTTGTGCTGGATCACGTCTATACCGCCAAGATGATGTACGGCGTGGTGACCCTGATCCGGGCCGGCGCCTTCGTACCGGGCACCACGGTGGTCTCCGTCATCACCGGCTAGCCTCCGATCAGGAGACGGTCAGCACCACCTGGACCCAGGCGACCGCCGAACCGGTTCGGGTGCCGAGATAGTACGTCTGGTTGGTGGGCCCAGGCGCGAATACCGTGCCGTCGCGCAGCGTGGTCACCCACTCCGGCTGTGGGAACAGCTCGACGGGGTGCCATCGCGAGTCCACCAGGAACAGACCGGTCGGGGCCGCCACCGCGGCCAGCCCGCCGCCGATCGCCGCGACGGCGAAGACACCGTGGCCGGTCGGCGGTGCGTTGCTGATGCCCTGTGCGACCCATCGGTCATCGACCATCCGCCACAGCAGGGGAAGGCCGGTCTCCTTGCGTCGCAACGGCATCACCTGGCCGAGTCCGCCACCATCCGCGGTAATGTAGCCGATCAGCCAGATTTCGCCGCCGGAACCACTGAGCGAGAAGCGGGCCGGCCGCCCGTCCGGGTGGGCGGGCACGTCGATCTGCCGCCAGGTCCTCCCACCGTCCTGACTCACCGTGGTCCGGGGCTCGCCGTCGTCCAACGAGACCGCCCAGACCGGACCGCCGATGCCGACCTGGGTCACCGCGGCCAGCTCCCCGCGCAGCTCGGGCTGGGTGACCTGGCCACCTCGGCGCACGATCGAGCATCCGTTGTCGCAGGCCAGCTGGTACTCACCCGACAGGTCAGACAGTTGCGCCGGCTCCGGTTGTTGCGCACGGGCCTGGAACGAGGCGCCACCGTCTGTACTCACGAACCATCCTGGCTCCGCGAGCAGGACAATGGTACGAGCGTCCACAGTGTACAGCTGCGGGCTTGGGCTGGGCCGCCGTGGGTCGTCGAGCTGGCGCCACGTCCGTCCACCATCGTCGGTGGCGAACAGCATCGATCCGTACTGGTTCGGGGCGACCGGCTCATCGGTGATCAGGCCCGCGTACCCGTGCACGGCGTCGGCGAATTCGACGGTCAGTACCCCGTATCCGGCTGGTGCTGGCAGCGTCGAGCGCCGTACCTCGGTCACCGCACTGGTGGGTGGCCCGCTGGCCACGGATGGCGGCGAGGCCGTGCAGCCCGCTGCCAGGGCCACCGGCACGCCGAGTACGGCCAGCCGCAGCCGGGCCCGCGGCGCCGGACGTGAGGTCATACGTATAGCTGTCACAGCTCGTATGAGTCGCAGGCGCAGGTGCGGGTTCCCACCGGGTCTTCGATACTCCGCTGTTCAATACTCCGGATCGGCCTCAGCCGGATCGGTAGGCTGGTCTCGCCAACAGCCAGCTCGCGCACACGGATGATCAGGTAGACCGCCTGCTCGCTGCGATCACCGCGTTGGCCGAGGACGGGACCCTGCGGCCGGTCGTCCCGGCAACACGGGCGGCCGTCTGAGCCTCTGCGGGCATGGGTTGACGGCATGGGGGCCTCATGTAACAGTGTCTTCTGACGTATGCACGTACTTCGTTGGCGTGATCGGCGCACGTCTCCGTCCTGGCACGAGAGAAGGCGAGTCCACCGATCATGTTGCGCAGAGTGCTGCTCTGCGTTGCCCTCGTCCTGGTGGGTGTCGGCGTCAACGCCGCACCGGCTCAGGCTGCCCCCGACTTCGCGGTGCTGGTCTTCAGCAAGACCGCGGGTTTCCGGCACGACTCGATCCCGGCGGGCATCGCCGCGATCCAGCAGTTGGCGACGCAGAACAACTTCACCGTCGAAACCACCGAGGATGCCGCGCAGTTCACCGACGCGAACCTGGCCCGGTTCAAGGCGGTCATCTGGCTGTCCACTACCGCTGACGTCCTGGATGCGACGCAGCAGGCCGCTTTCGAGCGCTACATCCGGGCAGGCAACGGCTACATGGGTGTGCATGCCGCGGCCGACACCGAATACGACTGGCCCTGGTACGGCGGCCTGGTGGGCGCGTACTTCTCCAGCCATCCGGCCATCCAGCCGGCGACGGTACGGTTGGAGGACACCAGCCACCCCGCCACCGCCGGACTGCCGGTGACCTGGCCCCGCACGGACGAGTGGTACAGCTACCGGACCAACCCACGGTCATCGGTGCACGTACTGGCCACATTGGACGAATCCACCTACAGCGGTGGCACCATGGGCGCGGATCACCCGATAGCCTGGTGCCGCCCGTACGACGGTGGCCGGTCGTTCTATACCGGCATGGGCCACACCCAGGAGAGCTACAGCGAAGCGAACTTCCGCACCCACCTACTCGGCGGCATCCGCTATGCGGCCGCGGGGCAGGGCAACTGTTCGGTGGGAGCGCCGCCGCAGGCCGGATTCAGCCAGGTGACGCTGGCGAAGGGCGCGGCGAGACCGGCGAGCCGATGTGCCTGACCGTACTGCCGAACCGTGGGTCCTGCACACCGCGCGCGACGGCACGCGTGCGGTACACCGACGTCGCCGGCAACACCAAGGTGGCGCTGGCCAGCTCCCGTCTACACGCACGACGAGGAGGGCCTGCAGAGCATCAAGGTCGACCCGAACTTCGCCACCAACCGGTGGGTGTACGCTGTACTACGCACCACCGTTGAGCACGCCCGCCGGGGACGCGCCCGCGACCGGCACGCCGGCACAACTGGCCCCCTTCAACGGGGTGAACCGGCTGTCCCGGTTACACCGTACAGGCCGACAACACGCTCGACCCGGCCAGCGAGAAGAGGTCCTGGAGGTGCCGACCAGCCGCGGGCAGTGCTGCCACGTCGGCGGCGACCTCGACTTCGACGCCGCCGGGCAACCTGTATCTGTCCACCGGCGACGACACCAATCCGTTCGAGTCCAGCGGCTACTCGCCGATCGACGAGCGGGCCGGCCGCAACCCGGCACTACGACGCCCAGCGGACGTCCGCCAACACCAACGACCTGCGCGGCAAGGTCTTGCGGATCAAGCCCAGCGCGGACGGCGAGCTACACGATTCCGGCCGGGAACATGTTCGCGTCCGGGACACCGAACACCCGGCCGGAGATCTACGCGATGGGCTTCCGCAACCCGTTCCGGATGAGCGTCGACCAGGCGACCGGAGTCGTCTACCTGGGCGACTACGGTCCGGATGCCGGCGCGGCGAACCCGCAGCCGCGGGCCGGCCGGGACAGGTGGCGTTCGACCGGATCACCGAGCCGGGCTTCTACGGCTGGCCGTACTGCACGGGCATCAACGTCGCGAGACCTACAACGAATACACATTCGCCAGTGGACCGGTTGGGCAAGTACAACTGCGCGGGCGGGCCGACCAACAACTCGCCGAACAACACCGGCATCACACAGTTGCCGCCGGCCAGGCCACCTGGCTGCCGTACGGCTATGGCCAGGACTCGCCGCTGAACTGTTCTGCGGCGGCCTAGTCGCCGATGGCCGGGCCGGTCTACCGCTACGACGCGGCGCTGATTCCGGACGTCAAGTTCCCGGCCTCGACAGTGGGAAGTTCTTCGCGGGCGAGTTCGGTCGCAAGTGGATAAAGACCGTCACGCCGACCGGCAACGGCGGGGTACGGTGCGATCTAACCGTTCCCCTGGACGGGTACGCAGGTGATGGACATGGAGTTCGGTCCGGACGGTGCCCTGTACGTGCTGGACTACGGCACCGGGTGGTTCGGTGGGGACGCCAACTCGGCGTTGTACCGCATCGAGTACATCGGGCGGGGGCCGGGCACCGATCGCGGTCGCGAACGCCAATCCGACCTCCGGCAATGCGCCGCTGACGGTGCAGTTCTAGTTCGACCGGCAGCAGCGATCCAGACGGGGAGCCCATCACGTATCCTGGGACTTCGCCACCAACGGCAGCACCGACTCGACCGCGGCCAACCCGACATTCACCTACACCGCCAACGGCGACATACACCGCCACGTTGACGGTCAGTGACAACACGGGCCGGTCCTCAACGGCCAGCGTGGTCATCGGCGTCGGCAACACCGGCCGACGGTGCAACTCGTGCTCCCGGCAACGGTCGGGTGTTCTCGTTCGGGGACCTGATCCCGTTCCAGATCACCGTCACCGATCCGAACGGTCCACCGTGGACTGCTCCCGCGTGAAGATCAACTACATTCTGGGCCATGACAGCCACGGTCACCCGATCACCAGCGCGACCGGGTGTAGCGGTTCCATTCAGACCACGGTGGACGGCGAGCATGACTCGTCGGCGAACATCTTCGGTGTCTTCGACGCGCAGTACTTGCCGGTCGGCTCGACCATCGCCGTACACGCACCGCAGAGTGTGCTGCAGCCACGCACCCGCCAGGCCGAGCACTACAACGCCATGCAGGGCATCCAACTCGCGGCCAAGCCCTCGGCCCACGGTGGCAACGCGGTCGGCTACATCGAGAACAATGACTGGATCTCGTTCACACCCTACGACCTGACCGGGGTCACCGGGTTCACCGCCCGGGTCGCCTCGGCCGGTGTCGGCGGCACGCTGACCCTGCGAACGGATTCGCCCACCGGAGCCGCGTTGGGATCGGTGGCGGTGAGCCCCACCGGTGGCTGGGAAACGTGGGTCAACGTCACGGGTACGGTCACCCCGCCAAGCGGCGTACACCAGCTCTATCTGGTTTTCACCGGCGGTGCGGGTTCGTTGTTCGATGTCGACGACTTCACGTTCACCTCGGGCACGACCGGGCCACCGCCCGGCGGGAACCTGGCGTTGAACAAACCGGCGACGGCGTCGAGCCTGGAGAACGCCACGTTGCCCGCATCCGCCGCGGTGGACGGATCACTGACCACCCGGTGGTCCAGTGCCGCTGCGGATCCACAGTGGATTCAGGTTGACCTGGGCCAGTCCTATGCGATCGACCGGGTGAAACTCACGTGGGAGGTGGCCTACGGCTCGGCCTACCAGGTACAGACCTCCGCCAACGGCACCACCTGGACCACCGTGCGTAGCGTCACCGGCGGTGACGGTGCTGTGGACGACCTGACCGGACTGAACGCGACCGGCCGCTACGTGCGGATCAACGGCACCGCGCGGGGCACCGGTTACGGCTACTCGCTGTGGGAGTTCGAGGTCTACGGCGGTGGCACCACTGAACCGCCCCCGACGACGAACCTGGCGTTGAACCGGCCGGCAACGGCGTCCAGTGTGGAAGCCGCCGCCTACCCGGCGTCGGCCGCGGTGGACGCCTCGCTGACCACCCGGTGGTCGAGCGCGTTCTCAGATCCACAATGGATTCAGGTGGATCTGGGTCAGGCGTATCCGATCGCTCGGGTGAAGCTGACCTGGGAGGCCGCGTACGGCTCGGCCTATCAGGTGCAGACGTCCAATGACGCCACCACCTGGACCACCATCCGCAGCGTCACCGGCGGCGACGGCGGCGTGGATGACCTGACCGGACTCGGTGGCAATGGCCGCTACGTGCGCATCTACGGCACCACGCGGGCAACCGGCTACGGCTACTCGTTGTTCGGCTTCGAGGTGTACGCCAGCTGACACCGCGACGGTTGATCCATGGGGATTGTGGACTGCGGGGCAGCCACAATCCCCATGGATCACGGGGTGCGGGGTACCTAGGTTGCTGGGGAGATGTTGACGAGCCAGTTGATCCCGAACTTGTCCGTACACATGCCGAATTTGTCGCCCCAGGGCGCCTTGTCCAGCGGCATCGTGACCTGGCCGCCGTCGGCCAGCTTGTTGAAGTAGCCGGTCAACTCGGCGTCATTGTCGCCGCTGAGCGACAGGCTGAAGTTGGTACCCGGCTGGTACTCCATACGGCTGGGCGTGTCGGATCCCATCAGGACCATGCCGTTGTCGGCCTCCAGCATCGCGTGCATCACCATGTCGTCTTCGGCGGGATTCTGCGACGCCTGGAGGTCTTTGAACGTGCTGACGGTGAGCTTGCCGTCGAGCACCGATTGGTAGAACTCCATGGCTTCCCGGGCGTTGTCCCTGAAGCTGAGATACGCGTTGAGTCGAGACTGCATGGCCGGCTTCCTTCTCTGTCAGGCACGGTTGTTCGAACGAAATGCACCATAGCAGCCATATCGTTCGTGCCAGCCTGACACGGCCGGTCGCCGAGGTTTGGACATTCAGCCGGAGCGGCGTCGTTGCTCGAGGTCTTCCAGCAGGCGTAGCCAGATCTCGGTGATGGTCGGAAAGCTGGGTACGGCATGCGCCAACGCGGCGATCGGTACCCTTCCGACAACGGCGACCGTGGCCGAGTGCAGCAGGTCGGTGGTGCCACTGCCGACGAAGGTCACCCCGACCAGGGTGTCGGTGCCCCGGTCGACGACGATCTTCGCCCGACCCTCGTAGTTCTCGCGCAGCAGTGTCGCACCTGCGATCCCGGCGAGATCGTACTCGGCGGTCTGCACATCCATGCCCTGGTCGCGGGCCTGTGCCTCGGTCAGGCCAACCGAAGCGACCTGCGGGTCGGTGAAGACGACCTGCGGGACGGCACGGTGGTCGGCGATGCTCGTGACGGCGTTGTAGGGCCGCTCGTCGAGCGGCTGGCCGTGGGCCCGGGCCCTGATGACCGCGCCCGCGATGCGGCCCTGGTACTTGCCCATGTGGGTGAGCAGCGCGCGCCCGGTCAGGTCACCGACCGCGTAGAGCCAGTCCGTACCGGTCACGGTGAGGTGATCGTCGACCTCGACGAACCCGTGCGAGGTGGACATGTCGATCGTGTCCAGGCCCAGATCGTCACTGTTGGGCCGGCGCCCGGTGGCGACCACGATCTCGTCGACGTCCATCTGCTTGCCGTTGCTCAGGGTGAGCGTGGCGGTTGCCCCGCGCATCATGCCCCTGCCGCGGTCTTGCGCCCCGTCGCGCGCGACGTCGGTGACGGTGGTGTTGAACTGGACGTCAACACCGGCCTGCTGGAACTGCCGCAGCACGATGTCGGCCGCGAAGGGCTCCACCGCGCCGAGCAGCGCCGTGCCGCGGTGCAGGATGGTGACGTCGGCGCCCAGCCCGTTCAGCCAGGTCGCCGATTCACAGCCGACGGCACCGCCGCCGATGACCACGACCCGGCGCGGCACCTCCCGCAGGCTGGTCACGTCGCGCGAGATCCAAGGGCGGGCGGCGGCGAGGCCGGTGATCGGGGGCACCCGAGCGGTCGTACCCGTGGCGAGAACGACGGCGTGACGGGCCGTGATGGTACGGGTGGTGCCGTCGGCGGCGGTGACCGTGACGGTCTTGGGACCCGCGATGCGGCCATGGCCACGCAGCAGGTCAAGATTGTTGGCCGCCATCCACTCGACGTCTTCGGCGTCGTCGTAGTGGCTCGCCATGTCGTCGCGTCGGGCCAGGGTGGCCGCCACATCCACCCGGTCTCCCGTGATTTCGCGCACGCCGGGGAGATTGGCGGCGAGATTGCGGGTCTCGACCACCAGGAGCAACGCCTTGCTGGGGCGGCACGCCCAGAACTCGCACTCGCCGCCCAGCCTTTCCTGCTCGACCACGACGGCGGACAGGCCGGAGAACTGGCTGGCGTACTGGGCCGCAGTCTCACCCGGCGGCCCGCCACCGATGACGATGACATCCCACTGGTCACGATCAGGATTCTGGGTAGCGCACACGGCCATCCCCTCCCGGGTTGCCTCACGTCCGAGGCTAGTGCCGCGAACGATCACGGCTGACCAGGGTTGGCCGGATTCGCTCGGACCGGTGGTACGGGCTGCCCGGCCTCGACGCGCGCCGGACAGGGCGATGAGCCGGGTTGGCCGGGTATGCGCTGATCAGCGCCACGTCGAAGTCGGTCTGCCCGGGTTCACGCCGGTACTCGCGGGTGACGTAGACAATGCCGGTCTTCACCACGTCCTCGGCGGGCGCCGGGTAACCCAGCTCGCCGAGCCAGGTCGGTCCGCGGTTGCCCCGGCCGGTCGCGTCGACCACCAGGTCGGCCTCGAAGACCTCCTCGGCCGCGGCTCCAGTTCGCCACGCCCGTACGCCGGTGACCCTGGTGCGGTCAGCGTTCGCGATCAGGCCGAGCGCCTCGCAGTGTTCGATGATGTCGACGGATGGCAGGGCGGCCACCCGGCCGCGCAGGTAGGTCTCCAGCATCGGTCGGCTCACGCACAGGCCGAGCAGATCGGACGGCGCGCGCCGGTAACGATGTCCGTCGTTGATCCAGACAGCGTCGTTGTGGATGTCGACCGGCACCGCACCGTGCGCGGCGAGGTCAGCGCTCAGGCCAGGGAAGAGTTCCTCCATGATCTCCCGGCCTCGGGCCAGCAGGCCGTGCGCCTGCTCGCCCTGCGGCACCCCCTTGCGGTCGACCGGCGCAGTAGGCAACTCGTCGCGGTCGATGATGGTGACCCGGGCGAAGGATTCACTCAACGCGCAGGCGGCGAGCAGGCCGCCCATGCTCGCGCCGAGCACCAGCGCATGCCCACCTGATCCGGTCTTGACAGTCACGACACATTCCTCTCGATAACTGGGGTGTGCCCAGCATCAGGAGTGCCACTTGGATCCGGCTTGGCATCCGCTTGTGCCAGCCGCTACAGGCGGGGGTCCACCGGTTCGGACTCCAGGGCCAGCACGGCGAAGACCGGTTCGTGTATGCGCCACAACGGTTCGCCTCGGGCCAGCCGCTCCAGGGCTTCGAGGCCAAGGGCGTACTCACGCGCGGCCATGGAACGCTTGTGGCCGAGGTTGCGCTGGCGCAGCCGGGACAGGTTCTCCGGCTCGGTGTAGTCCGGCCCGTAGATGATGCGCAAGTACTCCCGGCCGCGTACCTTGATGCCCGGCTGGACCAGGCCACGCGCGGCCCGGGTGAGGTTCGCGTAGGGCTTGACCACCATGCCCTCACCACCGGCGGCGGTGACGTCCTGCCACCACACCGTGGCGGCCGCGGTCGAGTCCGGGTCAGTGGTGTCGACGACCAGACGCCGGGTGGCCCGCACCAGGTCCGGGGCGGCGTCGGCGAGCCGGTCGGCGATGGCGAGGTGCCAGCCGTGATCGCGGTCGTGGTAGCTGGCCGCCTCACTTGCCAGGACCTGGAAAGGTGCCAGCCGAACCCCGTCCAGGCCATCGGTCGGCCAGCAGTAGCGCCGGTACGCCTCAGTGAAGGCGTTGGCGTTGTCGGCCCGCGCGGACGTGCGACTGAACAGTGCCTCGACCGCGATGCCGTTCGCCTGCGCCGCCTGCAAGGCGCTGACGGCGGCCGGCAATGCGGCCCGGGCGGCGGCACCGACCGCGGCGTACTGGTGCCGTAGCAGGTCTTCCGCCTTGGCCGACCAGGGCAGCAGTTCGCAGTCCAGCAGCAACCAGCCGGTGGCCAACTCGTCCCACAGCCCGGTGGCGGTGACCGCCGCGCGGAGCCGGTCGAGCAGATGCCCGGTGAGCCCGGTGCTGAAGAACGGCCGCCCGGTACGGGTGTAGACGGCGCCACCGCTGCCGTCATCGAGGCCGAACCGGCGGGCCGCCACCTGCTCGTCCCGGCAGACGAGAACCACGGCGCGGGAGCCCATGTGCTTCTCCTGGCAGACCACCCGGGCCACCCCGTCGGCCCGATAGGCGGCAAACGCCGTACTCGGGTGTTCCAACTGTTCGGGCAGTGTCGACGTCGGCAGTGTCAAGGTGGGGCATGGCGCCATCGTCGGCGGTAGGTAGAGCAACCAACGCGGATCGAGGGCGAAGCGGCTCATCACTTCGAGCGCCCCGGCGGCCTGCTCTTCGCGTACGGTGATTCGGCCGTGATAGCGGGTCTCGACGCTCCTCTTGCCGAGCACGTCGTCGATGTCGAGCAGGTCCGGTTCGCGGCGGCCGCCATCGGGAACCGGCGGGGCCACCGGACCGAGCGGCTTGACTGGCTCGTACCACATCCGCAGCGCCGGCACCGACACGATCTGCTTCTCCGGATAGCGCAGCGCGGTGAGCTTGCCACCGAACACGCAGCCGGTGTCCAGGCACATCGTGTTGTTGACCCACTCCGGCTCCAGCGTCGGCGTGTGTCCATAGAGGACCATCGCGGCACCGCGGTAGTCGTCGGCCCACGGATAGCGCACCGGCAGGCCGAATTCGTCCGTCTCGCCAGTCGTTTCGCCGTACAGCGCGAAGCTGCGCACCCGGCCGGAAGCCCGTCCGTGGTAGGCCTGCTTGAGCCCGGCGTGCGCCACTACCAGACGGCCGGAGTCCAGCACCAGATGTGAGACCAGGTTCCGGCAGAACGCGGCCACCTCTTCACGGAACTCCGTTGACTCCGCGCCGAGTTGGTCCAGCGTCTCGGCCAGACCGTGGGTCACCTGGACATTGCGTCCGGCCAATGCCCGTACCAGCTTGTTCTCATGATTTCCCGGTACGGCCATGGCGTGTCCCGCGGCGACCATCCCCATCACCAGGCGTAGCACGCCAGGCGAGTCGGGTCCCCGGTCGACCAGGTCACCGACGAAGACCGCGGCACGCCCATCGGGGTGCGCGGCGTCCACCGCGCGTTGCCGGTCGTCGCGGCTGATGATGTAGCCGAGTTGGTCGAGTAATGTCTCCAACTCGCCCCGGCAGCCGTGCACATCGCCGATCACGTCGAAAGGGCCGGGCAGGTGGCGGTAGTCGTTGAGCAGCCGTTCCCGGACGATTCGCGCCGCGTCGACGTCCTCGACTCCGCGCAGGATGTGAACCTTGCGGAAACCCTCCCGGGACAGGCTCCGCATTGACCGGCGTAGCTGGTCATGTTGGCGGCGTACTACGTGGTCGCCGAAGGAGCGATCGGACCGGTCTGCATTGCGTTGCCGGCAGATCTGCTCGGGCATATCTAGGACGATCGCCACCGGCAGGACATCATGCTCGCGGGCCAGCGCGACGAGCTGGCGGCGGCCTTCGGGCTGCACATTGGTCGCGTCGACGACGGTCAGGTGTCCGGCAGACAGACGCTTGCCGGCGATGTAATACAGCACGGCGAACGCGTCGGCGGTGGCGGCCTGGTCGTTCTCGTTGTTGGAAACCAGACCGCGACAGAAGTCGCTGGAGATCACCTCGAACGGACCGAAGTGGGTGCGGGCAAAGGTTGACTTGCCCGATCCGGAGACACCGACCAGGACGACGAGGGACAGTTCGGGGATGCCAAGGTTCACGCTTGGTCCTTCACAGTGAAAACAGCCATCTGCGTGGGCGGGCCGAGCTCCGGATCCTCCGGACCCACCGGGAGGTAGCGCACGGCATAGCCATGACCGGCCGCGGTCGTGTCGGCCCAGGACCGAAACTGCTGCCGGGTCCACTCGAACCGGTGGTCACGGTGGCGCATCGTGCCGGCGGGCAGCTGTGGATAGCGAATGTTGTATTCCACATTGGGCGTGGTCACCACGACCACTCCCGGTCGGGCGTGGCCGAACACGTTGCGCGCCAGAGCATTCAGCCGGGGCGGGTCGACGTGCTCGATTACCTCCATGAGCACCGCGGCATCGAAGCCGGCGACGCGGGCATCGCGATAGGTCAACGATGACTGGATCAGCGACACCCGGTCGCGCTGCCGCTGCGACAGCTGGTCAAGGCGCAGCCGCCGGATGGCGATCTGTAGCGCCCGGTGCGACACGTCCACGCCGAGAATCCGGGTGATCGAAGGCTCGGTCAGCAGTAGCCGGACCAGCGCGCCCTCGCCACAACCCAGGTCGACGACCCTGCTCGCGCCGGCAGCGCGCAGGGTTGCCAGTACCGCGTGGGCGCGCTGCTCGGCCAGGCCCGGCTCGCGTCGCGGTGTGTCGTCCACCGCGTCGTCGTCCACTGCACTGTCGTTCACCGCGCTGTCGAGTACCTCTGGTTGCGTGTCATCGACCTCCGCCAGCCGGCCCACCGCGCTCTGCACCAGATCCTGCTTGTGTGCGAGGTACCGGCGAGCGATGAGGTCGCGCTCCGGATGGTCGGCGAGCCACCCCTGGCCAGCCCGGACCAGTTTGTCCACCTCGTCGGTACTGACCCAGTAGTGCTTGGCGTCGTCGAGCACCGGCAGCAGGACGTACAGGTGGTTGAGGGCGTCGGCGACGCGTTGCTCACCGGCCAACCGCAGATCGACGTAGCGGGAATCGCCCCACGCCGGCATGGTCTCGTCCAGCGGGATCGACTCCGCCCGCACCGACCAACCCAGCGGGGCAAACAACCGTCGCGCCACCTCGACCCCGCCCCGGCAGGGCAGCGCAGGGATGTGAATCTCCAACGGCAACCGCCGTTGCGGCAGCTCGGGGCGGGCGTCACAGCGGGCCGCCAGCGCCGTCCGGAAGACCCGGCCGATGGCGACCGCGAGCATCGACGAGGCTGCGTACGGTCGGTCGTTGACATACTGCGCCAGCGAGAAGCCGTCCGGTCCGCCCAGGCCCCTGCCCCGAACCAGGGCGATCGGGTCGACCTCCAGCAACAGCGCGACCGTGCACCGTCGCGGCGCCGCCTCCGGATAGAACACATGGGCCCGGCCGATCGACACCTCGAAGTCCTGTATCCGGCCCGGGTGCTTGTGTAGCAGGAATCCCAGGTCGGTGGCTTCTTCCGCGGTGGAGGTGATGGTGACGAGCACCAGGACATTGTGCCGCAATTGGCCGCGAGCGAGTTGTCCTCGCCCGCGGCCGTTTGCGCTACCTGTCGGCTACCACGCAGACGGTGCCGGCGGAACCACGACCGGCGGGCGGTCGTCGCAGGTGATGGTGTTCGGCAGTTCCCAACTGGCCAGCCACGGTCCGGTGGTGCCGCCGCCGTCATTGCCACCCAGGTCGGTTATGGAGAACTCCGAACCCGTGGGCCGGAAGTTGAACGAGCCACAGTTGTTGATGCCGACCGCGCCGACGTTGCGGGCGTCCACGTTCTCGAACGACGCACCGCCGGAAACCCGGGCGCTGAGCACGGACGTGCCTGTTCCATCGACCCGGACGTCCTTGAAGTGGACATTCGTGATGGAGTACAGGTCCTTCACCGGCCAGTCGCTGACCATCATGATCGCGTTGTAGGTGCTGTCGAGGTAGTGGTCCCCGACCACCTGGATGTCGGCGTTGATGCTCTTGTCGAGGGCATAGATCCAGATTGCCCCGAGGCCGATGTTCCAGTTCAGTTCGTACGTCCCGGCCCGGGCCACCGTGTTGTTGGTGAGCCACAGGTGGCCGGTGAAGGCCTCGGCGCCGAAGCGGGAGCCGATCTGAATGCCGCTACCTTCCCGGATCGGGTCGGCGATGAGGTTGTTGGAGACCGTGTTGTCGGAGCCGCCGTAGATGGCGATGCCGTTGGCCAGGGTCGGCGTCTGCACCGTGTTGTGGTCGAACGTGTTGTTGGCGTTGCCGGTCTTCTCCGACCACATGGCCAGGCCGTCGTCGCCGGTGTTGCGGATGAAGTTGTTCGAGGCGACCGAGTTCGTCACACCGGTGTGGAAGTTGAGCGCGTCAGCGATCTGGTCCACGATGATGTTGTTGGTAATCTTCAGGTTGTTCATCGGCCCGTCGAACCACATGCCCACCTTGGTGTGCTGAATGTAGAGGCCGTCGATGGTCGAGTCGCTCATCGCACCGCCGATGCCGTTGACCTGGTCGGTGTCGATGCGCTCACGGACGTCGCCCTGGATCGCGAACCCGGACAGGTGGACGTTGCGGCTACCACCCACCGATGCGTCCAGGCCGTAGAAGCCGACACCGGTGTGCACAGAGCCGTCCGGCGCCGGGGTCGGCAGGGCGACCTCGCGACCCTTGATGATCGTGTACCAGTTGCCCGCGCCCTTGATGGTGACGTTGTCCACCAGGATGTGGCGGTTTACCTGATACGTGCCCGGCGGGATGTAGACATTGATCCGAGCCTTCTTGGCGAACGCGATTGCCTTGTCGAAGGCGTCGGCCGAGTCCCGCTTGCCGGTCGGGTCGGCTCCGAACAGCAGCACGTTCGACGCGAGGATGTCGACCTTCGGCGGGCCGACGAGCTGCGAGTCAAGCAGGTCGATGACGGTCCACGCGGCCGTGCTGGCGGTCGGGTGCGGTGAGGCGGATCTTGTCACCGGCCTTGTAGGTCTTGCCGAGCAACAGGCGCTGCTCGTCGTAGAAATGCATCGGGCGAAACGGCTTCGTGATCGTGGGCGCAGGTGTCGTCGCGCTGGGTACGCAGGCGCACTCGGTGATCCACCAGTCGGGGTGCAGCAGGTCCGCGTTCGGGTCGTTGGAGAACTGGTACTGGTTGTACAACCATGAATACTGCGAGGTCAGCGTCACGGTCTTGGCGGACCCGCCATTGACGGTGACGTTGAGTGGCGCGGTGATTCCGCCACCGCTGGGTGCGTCCGGCAGGCTGTAGCGGACGGTGATCGCGTTCGCCGCGCTCGGCAGGGTGAACTCGACGTACTGGCCCGCGGTCAGCTTGACCGCCTTGCGGCCGGATGCCTCCGCCGGCAACGTGTACGCGGTACGGTCCGGGCCGATGACGGTGCCGTTGGTCCTGGCGTTCTCGGCTTCCTGCTCGACGAAGTCCACGTTGGCGCCACGGCCGGTGACCAAAGCCGGGGCAAGCGCGGCGCGCGTCACCACCGGAGCCGACGGGATGCTGCTCACCTGGGCAATGGCCGTGGCGTTGCTGGCCACGACCGCGACACCCACCGCGGCCGCGGCCGCCGAGGCGACGGAAACCGCGATCCACCGCGATGGCCCTCTGGACCGCCTCGCGGCCGCTCCCATGATGCTCCGTGACATCGATTGACTCGTTTCTCTCGAGGTGGCGGGCGTCGTGAACCGACGCTCAAGGCGGAGCGGTCGCCTGTGGTGAATTGATCAAAGCGCTGGCAACGGCACGAAACAGCTAGGCCTTTCGGGGGCCGTCGGGGTTCCGGGAACCGTCGGAGGCAGAGCCCCGGCTGTCATATTATTGCGAGATTCTGTACTTATTCAAGCGCAACTTTGTAGCCCGGCTGCTGCGCGGGGAGATGTCCGGCCTCAGACGAGGGGGATCGAGGTGCCGGTGACGGCGATGCCGGTACCGGGCTCGGCCGGGATGGTGATGGTCAGCAGGCTGGGGCGGCCCATGTCGTCGCCCTGGTGCACGGTGACCGTGGCCGGCGCGGTGACCAGTCCCAGTTCCCGCAGGTAACCCCCGAAAGCCGCGGCGGCCGCACCTGTCGCGGGGTCCTCGACCACACCGCCGGGCGGGAAGGGATTGCGGGCGTGGAACACGTGCGAGGACTCCCGCCAGACCAGATCGACCGTGGTCCAGTCCCGGTCAGCCATCAAAGTGGACAGTGCCGGCATGTCGTAGTCGAGATCCGCCAGGCGTTGCCGGCTGGCCGCCGCGAGGATCGGGTGCCAGGCGCCGGCGAACGCCACTCGCGGCGGCAACGTCGGGTCCAGGTCGCTCGGCGCCCAGCGCAATGCCTGCAGCAACGAGTCCAGGTCGCTATCCGCGATCGGTTCGGTGCGTGGAGCGACGCTGACCAGGCGCGCGGTCGTCGTACCATCCTCATCCACCATGGTGGATACCTCGACCACGCCGGCCCGGGTGTGGAACTGCAGCACCCCGGGGCCGTGTCGTTGGGCGTAGGCGGACGCCGAGGCGATGGTCGCGTGGCCGCAGAACGGCACCTCCGTACGCGGGCTGAAGTAGCGTACGTCGAAATGGTTGCGTTGATCGGCTCCGCCGAGGTTGTTGATGCCGCGGGGGATCAGGTACGCGGTTTCGGAGTATCCGAGATCAGCCGCTAGCCGCAGCATGTCCGCGTCGCTGACACCGGTCGCATCGAGGACCACACCAGCGGGGTTGCCACCCTCGGGGTCGGTGCTCAACGCGGTGTAACGCAGGATCTCCATGCCGCGACCGTACGAGCAATATTGGCCGCGGGTCGAGAGCCAATCCGTCGTGGGTGGCCCAGCGGGTGTGTAGTCGTCATCTCGCCCTCGGTAGCACCCGCTGGATCGATGCGCGGTATTTCATGGATTTTGACCGTCACGGAATGTGGGCAAGCCCACGGTTGGGTCGGCACGGTACCCGGCCGCCGGTGATCGACACCTAGCATCGCCTCATGCATCCGACCCCGGGGCGTCTGGTCCTGAGCGTGGCTACCGCCGCGTTGCTCGCCGCCCTCCTCGCCGCCTGCTCCGACGCCAGCGCGGATGAGCCGCCGGCGCCGTCACCCACCCCGTCGCCGACTCAGACATCGAACCCCACGCCGGGTTATCCCGGCCACACCGACCCGGTGGGCTCGGCACCCGCACCGGGCGGAGGTCGCCCTGTCTAACGCAGTGCTGTCTTGCTAGCTGCCCACCGAACGCGCATGTTGTATTGTCAAACGAATGTTCGGATGGGATGCGGGGTTAGACGACGCACAGCTTGCCGCGGCTACGCACGGTGATGGCCCGCTGATCGTGGTGGCTGGTGCCGGCACCGGCAAGACCCGCACCCTGGTGTCGCGGGTCGCGGCGCTGATCGACCGCGGCGTCGACCCGGAACGCATCCTGTTGCTGACCTTCACCCGGCGGGCGGCGGAGGAGATGCTGGCTCGCGCCGCGTCCATCTGCCAGCGTCGTGACGCGGCCCGCAAGCTGTGGGGCGGTACGTTCCATGCGATCGCCTACCGACTCGTCGCCGCACACGCCGAGGCGCTGGGGATGCCGGCCGAGTTGTCCGTGCTGGACAGCGGCGACGCCCGCGACCTGATGGACCTGCTGCGCACCGAGCACGGTCTCAGCGGCACTTCTCAACGGTTTCCCCGCGGCGAGACGCTGCTCGACATCTACTCCCGATCGGTCAACACCGGCCAACCTGCCCGCGACGTCATCACCCAGCAGTTCCGATGGTGCGAGCCACACACCGACGCGATCCTGGATCTGGTGCGTGGTTACCTCGCCCGCAAGCGTGCGCAGGCGTTGCTGGACTTCGACGATCTGCTGCTGGGCTGGCGGGCGTTGCTGGCTGACCCGGGGCTGGGTCCGGCGATGGCTGGCCGGTGGGATCATGTTCTCGTCGACGAGTACCAGGACGTCAACCAGATCCAGGTCGACATCGTCCGGCTGCTGTGCCCCGACGGCACCGGACTGACCGTGGTGGGCGACGACGCACAGGCGGTGTACGGGTTCCGCGGTGCGGACAGCCGGCATCTGGTCGAACTGTCGGCCGACCTACCGACCGCGCGGACCGTGTGCCTTGAGCAGAACTTTCGTTCCCGGCAACGCATTCTCGCGCTGGCCAACGAGATCCGGCCGTCATCGGGCGGGCCCGCCCTGAGGCTGCGGTCCGACCGGGACGGCGGGCCGCGTCCGGGTCTCGTGCGATGCCATGACGCATCGGCCGAGGCGCGCATGGTGGTGGACTCGGTGCTGGCGGCGGCCGACCAGGGCCGTGCACTGCGGACCCAGGCGGTGCTGATGCGCGCCGCCCACCATAGCGACCTGCTCGAGGTGGAGTTGACCGCGCGCCGGGTGCCGTTCGTGAAGTTCGGTGGGCTGAAGTTCCTGGAAGCCGCACACGTGAAGGACTTCATCGCCAGCGTGCGATTGCTGGACAACACCCGCGACGAGATCGCCTGGTACCGCCTGTTGCGGCTGCACGACGGCATCGGCCCGGCCCGGGCGCGCGCCGTCCTCGACGCCGTCGCGCCCGCGGAGCCGGACACCGAAGCACGCCATCCTTTCGCCGTGGCCGCCGCGCCCGCGTCGGCCCGTACCGCGATCGCGGCCACCCTCGACGCGCTGGCCGTCGCCCGCCGGCAGCCTACCGTGGCGGGGCGGGCCGAATGCCTGCTGGAGCTGCTGCGGCCGCTGTTGATGGCCCGGTACCCGGACCATCCGGCCCGTCTGGGGGACCTGGACCGGTTGGTCGGCGCGGCGGCGAATTCGCCGACCCTGGCTGAGTATGTGGCCAGCCTGACCCTCGATCCGCCCGCGTCCACCAGCGATTTCGCCGGGCCGCCGCACCTGGACGAGGACTACCTGACACTGTCCACAGTGCACTCCGCCAAGGGCCTGGAGTGGGACTGCGTGCATGTCATCCACGTCATCGACGGGGCGTTCCCCTCCGACATGGCACTGTCCAACGCGGACGGTCTGGGTGAGGAGCAACGCCTGTTCTACGTGGCCGCGACCCGGGCCCGCGACGAGCTCACCATCTACACCCCGCTGCGCATGCCACACCATCGCCGCGGCCAGGACGACAAGCACAGTTACGCTCCGATCAGCCGATTCCTCGACGACGCGGCACTGGCCATGATGGACATCCGGGAAGATCGCCCGCCGGTGCCGGCCAGCCGGGCGCAGACCAGTCCGGCCCGGATCGCCATGCCCACCATGGACGACCTCTGGCGGTGACGCCCCGCCTGCTCACTGTTCGAAGGCGACCGGGGAGCGAGCCAGGCAGGCGATCATCACGAAGGCCTGGTGCCGCGCCAGCGGCTCGTCGCCGGACAATGTCACGGTGCGACTGTCCACGTCCCCGGATAGGAAGATCTTCACCGGAGCAGCCTGCCACAGGCCGGCCCACCGGTGCGCCGAAGCAGCCGGGAACCGGAGTGGTGTTCACCGCCTGGCGCCGGTCCCGAACGCGGTGTTGTAATCGACCGAGGTCCGGCGCAGGATCAGGACCCCGGTCTTCTGGATTGCGCCGCTGGCGAAGGTGGTCCTGTTGTCGGTCACCCGGCTGTCCTCGAGCAGCAGATTGCCGTCGGAGTAGATGCCGCCACCGAACTTGTCGACGCTGTTTTCGCTAATGAGGCCGTGCCGGACCGCGACCTTCGCCGTCTCGGCCACGTGCATGCCGCCGCCGAACGAGGATCGGTTGCCGGTGAGCTGGGTGTCAGTGATGGTCGTTGGTCCACCGAGCGACAGTGCGCCGCCGACCTCGGACTCGTTGTGGTCTGCCGTGCTGTCGCGGATCACGACCACACTGCGGCTGCTGTAGAGCGCCCCGCCCGAGGGACGGCTCGGGAACGAGCCATCCGACGGCGGCGCGGCATTGCGGTCCAGGTGTGAATCGTCCACAGTGACCTGACCGGCGAAGCTGGCGATCGCGCCGCCCCTGCTGATCCCGCCGTTGGCCACGTTGCCGGTCAGCGTGCTGTGCGAGACGGCGAGTATGCCCCGACTGAGGATCGCGCCGCCGTCGGTGTTGGTCTGGTTGTCGGCCAACCGGCTGCCGGTGATGCTGACGAAGCCGCCCGGTTGCACCAGGATCGCGCCACCGCCGGTGCCGCTGGAGTCCTTGCCTCCCGTCAGGGTGACGCCGCGCAGCGTCAGTTCACCGCCAGGGCCGACGTCGAAGATGCGGAAGTCCGCCGCATTGGCCGCCCGGGCGATCGTCGTCAGGTGTCCCGTCAGGGTGACCCGCCCGGTGATGGTCGGCAGGCCGTTGCCGTCCTGGTTCGCGGTGAGCACGTAGGTGCAGTCGCGGGCCAGGTCGAGTGAGCCGACCTCCCGGTCGGCCCGCAGGATCGCGGCGATCAGCTGGTTGGTATCGCATGGCACCGGAGTTGCGCTGCTGTCGGCCTCCGCTTCGGCCACCGTCGATGAGGACGTTCCTGGCATCGTCGTGTCGGCCGAGGCCAGGCTGCCGGTCGCCGTCAGCACGGCCACCGCGGTCACGAATCCCGCGCTCAGATACCACGGTGCCTGCGCGTCCGTCCGTTTCAACGGCTCCGTCCTTTCCCCCATGCGACCGTCCAGGACGAGCCGCTGAGTAGCACGGTAGGGGGAAATGCGGGAGGAAACGGTCTGATAACGCACAAAGCTCAGATCCAGTGACAAGCCGTGCGGCGGTGCGAGGCCACCGTGACGCCTGTTACCCGTGTCAACTGGTGGCGACCCAACTCAGCTTGGCCGGGACCAGATGACGATGCCCAGGCACATCTCGTCGGCGGTGCCGTCACCCCCAGACGACGTAGCGGGGGCCAGCGGCCGCAACTGGGGCAACGCGGCGCGCAGCGATGCGTCATGGGTGCAGGTCACCCGCAACGTGTCGCCCGGCTTGATCTGCACCGGAGGATCGATGGGGCGCCGGGGCCTTTCGCGCGCCCGCGTCGCGTGATCCAGGGCGATTGTGGCCGCTGGGTGGTCCACTTTCCGCGTGGATCACGGTGAGGGGGGCTCTTTGCCCGCCTGCGTTGCGTGATCCAGGGCGATTGTGGCCGCTGGGTGGTCCGCTTTCCGCGTGGATCACGGCGCCGGGGCCTTTCGCCCGCGTGCGTCGCGTGATCCAGGGCGGTTGTGGCCGCTGGGTGGTCCACTTTCCGCGTGGATCACGGTGAGGGGGGCTCTTTGCCCGCGTGCGTCGCGTGATCGATGGGCGTTGTGGCCGCTGGGTGGTCCATTTTCCGCGTGGATCACGGCGCCGGGGCCTTTCGCCCGCGTGCGTCGCGTGATCCAGGGCGGTTGTGGCCGCTGGGTGGTCCACTTTCCGCGTGGATCACGGTGAGGGGGCTCTTTGCCCGCGTGCGTCGCGTGATCGATGGGCGTTGTGGCCGCTGGGTGGTCCACTTTCCGCATGGATCAAGGCGCCGGGGCCTTTCGCCCGCCTGCGTTGCGTGATCCAGGGCGATTGTGGCCGCTGGGTGGTCCACTTTCCGCGTGGATCACGGTGAGGGGGGCTCTTTGCCCGCGTGCGTTCGCGTGATCGAGGGCGATTGTGGCCGCTGGGTGGTCCACTTTCCGCATGGATCAAGGCGCCGGGGCCTTTCGCGCGCGTGCGTTGCGTGATCCAGGGCGATTGTGGCCGCTGGGGAGCCTGGCGCGGAAACTACGTGCCGACGTTTGTCAAGGAAAAGTTGGCCCGCCAGATGCCCACACGGCGTTCAGCGCCGCACGGCCGCGGTGATTCGATGGGTCGCCGAAGCCGGGAGTCCGCGTCAAAATGAATCACGCGCCAGGCTCTATCGCATTCATATCGTCCGCGATCATGTGGCCGCGGTCGTGGAAGGGTCTGGGGCGCGCAGCGGGGAGACGAACTCGTGCTCGGCCGTCCTGCGACAGGCGGCAGCAGCGGCGGTACGGGTGATGGCCAAGGCCGCAACGCTCGTGGTCGGCCTGGTCGGGGGAGACGATACGGACGCCGGCCCCCGGGTCAGGGCAGTGGGGGAGGGGTGCGTGCTCGGTGCGTACACGTTCGACCGGTTCCGGGTTCGTTCGGCGAAGGCGCAGTCCGTGGACGAGGTGGTGCTGCTGGCACCGGTGACGGCGGAGACCGAGGCGTGCCGTACACAAGGTGTTCGTTCGGCGAAGGCGCAGTCCGTGGACGAGGTGGTGCTGCTGGCACCGGTGACGGCGGAGACCGAGGCGGCCGTACACAAGGCGACCGTGGTGGCGGGGGCGGTAGGCCTGTGCCGGCGTACACGATCGGCGGAGCTGAGCCCCGGCTCAGGTGTCGAGATAGCATTCCCGGGCGAGCCGTACCAGCGCCGCGCAGTGCACCGGTGGGTCGTCGCGCCACCAGGCCAGCCATACCGGCACCTGGGCGACGTCCTTCACCGGGCGGTAGACGACACCCGGCCGGGGGTACTGGGCCACGGTTGCCTCGGATGTCATACCGACCGCCTGCCCGGCGGCGATCAGGGTGAGCCACTCGTCGACCGAGTGCGTGTGTCGCACGACAGCAGGCCCGGCGCCGGGCTCCCACAGGTCCACTGTGGTCGTTCCGGTGCGGGCGTCGACGCCGACGGTGCGTCCAGCGAATTCGGCCAGCCGGACGAAGCGGCGTCTGGCCCAGGGATCGTCGGTCGCCACGGCCGCGTAGCGTCGCTCGGCACCCACCAATGCGGTGGCGAACCGATCGCCGGCCAGTGGGCGCCGGACCACGGCGATCTCGGCCGTACCGTCGGCGAGTCCGGCGGTGGGGGTGTTGGACTGTAGGAACACCAGCGGTACGCCGGGATGGGTCCGCTCCCACTGGCGCTGCAGGATCGGGGTGTGCCGGCCCAGCGCCGACCAGGCGAACCCGACGCGCAGTTCGCCCGCACCCTGGTCGACGACCCGCTGGAGTTCGGCGACCTCGGCCAGGATGCGGCGGGCCCGGGCGATGACGCGGGCGCCGACCGCAGTGGTCGTGACGTGGCGGGTGTTGCGGCGCAACAGTCTCACCCCCAGGTCGGCCTCGAGGGCGGCGACCGTGCGGGACACCGCGGCCTGCGAGATACCCAGCTCGATCGCCGCGTTGGTGAAGGTGCCCTCATCAGCCACGGCGACGAGGGCCCGGAGTTGGCGCACCTGCACATTCATAACCAGATCGTATGGCACAGCCGAGTTATGCATTTCCGGAATCACCGGTCACTCGGTGAGACTGATGGCATGACTGTGGGTACGGCGCATGAGGTTGGCCAGGTGTTGCAGCCGGACACAGTGTTGCAGCCGGACACAGTGTTGGGGCCGGACACAGTGTTGGGGCCGGACGCGGTGTCGCGGCCGGACACGGTGCGGCGGCGGTCGTTGGTGACCGGAGTGCTGACGATGCTGGCCAGCGGCACCGGCAATCAGGTCGGTGCCGCGGTCGGGGCGCACGCCTTTCCCGCCATCGGCCCGGCGGGGGTGGTCGCAGTCCGCCAGTTTGTCGCGGCTGCGGTGCTGCTGCCCGTGGCCCGCCCGCGGCCGCATCGTTTCACCTGGGGCCAGTGGTGGCCGACCCTGCTGCTCGGGCTGGTCTTCGCCACCATGAACCTGTCCCTTTACACCGCGGTTGAGCGGATCGGCCTGGGTCTCGCCGTCACCCTGGAGTTTCTGGGGCCGCTCACGGTCGCGCTCGGCGCATCCCGGTCGCGCACGGATGTGCTGTGCGCGATCGGTGCCGGCATCGGTGTTGTCGTGCTGGTCATGCCCGGCCCGACGACTCGACTACCTAGGCGTCGCGCTGGCGCTGCTCGCGGCCGCCTGCTGGGCGTCGTACATCCTGCTGAACCGCCTGCTCGGCGGGCGGCTGCCAGGCTTGCAGGCCCCCGCGGTGGCGACCTGCGTCTCTGCGTTGATCTACCTGCCGATCGCGGCCGTCCTGGTTGCACAGGGCCGTTTCGCCGGTGTGCCGGTGCTCTACGCCGTCTGCGCGGGCGTGCTCTGTTCAGTCGTGCCGTACGCCGCCGATCTGATCGTGCTCCGGCGGGTGCCCGCGCAGTTCTTCGGCGTATTCATGAGCGTCAACCCGGTGCTCGCCGCACTCGCCGGCATCGTCCTGCTCCACCAGGTGCTCAACCTGCACGAGTGGATCGGCGTGCTGGTGGTCGTCGCGGTCAACACCGTCGCCATGTCGTCAACCGCCCGCCGGGGGCAGGCGGATCAGACGCGGAAAACCTAGGACAGCGCCGGTTCGGCCGCGGTTGGGCGCGCGGTTGGCTCGCCCACACGAGGGGTTGCGGCCACCCAGCCGATCGCCGGTCCGGCCAGCAGGCCGCAGCCGACGAAGATGGCCGCGACGAGCCACCAGCCCCAGCCGCCGGTCTGGATCGCGAGCAGCGTCAACCCGGCCGGTGCGATCATCCGTCCGCCCGACATCACCATGCGGCTAGAGCCCACGTACGCGCCGCGCTGGGCCGCTGGCGGCACATCGGTCTGTACGAACCACTGTGCCGCGGACACCCAGAGCTCGGTGGCCGTGGTGAGCAAAACGGCGAATGCGAGTAACGCGATGGTGGCCAGGCCGTGGGTCATGCCCGCCAGGGCCGCCACCGGGCAGGCGATCGCGCTCGCCCATGCGCCCCGGCGCAGGAGTTTGACAATGCCCGGCAGGGAGTCGGCGCCACGGGTCGCGGCGACCTGGAGCGTGATCGCGAGCACGGTGTTCAGGGCGAACAGCGCGCCCAGGACCGGTTTGGGCACATCGGTGTGGGTGATGGCCCAGAGCGGGATGATCTCGGTGAAGAGCACCCCATGAAACCACAGCACAGCGAACAGGATCGACAGCGCGAGGTAGGGGCGGTCACTCAGCACGGCGAACTGGGACCGCTTGACCCGGACATGCGTGGTGGCGGCGACCTTCGGCAGGCGGGCCACCACGATCGCGTTGATGAGCAGTCCGGCTGCGTTGATCAGCACCATGGCGATCAGCGCGGTGTTGGAATTGAAGGCGAGTGCGGTCGCGCCGAGTCCCGCTCCGATCGTGAAGCCCACATTCAGGTACGCCCGGGCGAAGGCCATCGTACGGACCCGGCTCTGCGCCGGTATGGCCTCCGCGGTGTAGAGGGTGCGGCCAGTGTTGGCCAACGTGTCGGCGGCCGCGGTCACAACCATGAGGCCCAGGAAGGCGATGAACGAGCCGACCATCGGGTACGCGGCGAACCCGATCGCCTCGAGGATCGCGCCAATCACCCAGGCGCGCTGCCCACCCAGCCGGTCGGCCAGGCTACCCAGAGGCAGCGAGCCGGCCAGCCCGGTCAGGCCCGCGACCGACAGGCCGGTGCCGATCTGCCACGGGCTCAGCCCGATGACGTGTGTGAAGAAGACGACGCTTCCGGTGAGGAAGGTGCCACTACCGGTGGCGATGATTGCGGACTGGAATGCCAGCGACCGGGGCAAACCCGGTGGTGGCAGGATCTTGGACATGGCAAAGCGATTCCCCGTCATGCTGATGATCAGATCAGCCGGCCATGTCCCGCGCAATGTCATTCGGCGTGGGTGACCTCACGCGGGACGGCCGGTGAAGTCAGGCGCTGGGCCACGATCGCCGCCTGACGGCACGCGGATCAGGGCAGCAGAAGTCCCCAGTAGACGGCCCACGGTATGAAGAGGACACCGGTACCGACGAGTATGCCGAGGTTGATGGCGTCCGCGCGGTTGTGGCGGTGCTTGCGCAAGGCCCGCGCCGTCGCGACGGTGGACGCGAGCGTGGCGAGCGCGTCGAGTTGCAGCAGGAGCCACGGGATCGGGGCGGCCGAGGATGACCGCGCCGATGATGTTGGCGGCCCCGGCCAGCATGAAAACCAGATACACCAACGTTCCCGCCACGGTGGCCAGCCCCGCGGCGGCCAGCCACATCGCGGGCACGATCCGGGCGCGGCGCACCACCATACGGATCAAGTGGCTCAGGAACCCGGCGACGAGCAGGATCAGCACCGCGAGGTGCAGACCCGGTGACTCGTACCAGGCATCGTGTGCTTCAACGATCCGGACACGCCAGCGTGGGCGAGAAACGTGCCGTACACCTGAGCGGTCTGCGCGGCTGGCGTGACGCCGATGGCGCCGACCGTGATCAGGAATGCGACGTCCGGCGACCGGCCTGCGGCAAGGGCAGCGGCGAATGCGCCTTCCGAAAGTGCCCAGAGTCCGAGCCGGGCGGGGTCCACATCGGCGCGGGACTTCAGCAGACGGAGACCGGCGAGCGCATCGGCCAACACCGAGTAGTCGCGGTGTAGCAGAGAGTACCCTTGTGTTCGTTTGTCGTAGATGAGGGTCACTACGCCGCGGCGGGCGAACGCTTCCGCTTCCGCTCGCAGCGCGTTGCGCCCCCGGCTGCCGGCGCCGCCCAGCAACACCATGGCCGGTCCGGGCGTCGCGCTTGACTCCGGCGCCAGGACGGTGCCATGGAGTACCACATCGCCACTGCCCACAAAGGATACTTCGGTCCCGGTGAAACCGGTCGTTGCCTGCGGGGTCTGCGCCGCGCCGGCCGCGGCCGGGATGCCGAGCATCGCGGCCAGTGCCCCAAACACCACCAACACCGTGCCGCGGAAAATGCGGGTGTACATGACTGGTTGCCTCCGTTTCCGGCGCGCCCACGGCGACGCCCGATGTTGAGGCTGGCTGACAACCGTCGGCGATCAAAAGGGTGCAGACACCTCGATCACCACAGGTGGCCGGCCCGTCGACTCATCGCGGCCCAGGGCCTAGCGTGCTGTCCAGGCGAACGGACTGGAAGGATCGTGACCATGCGGAAGGTCGTGCGGGCGGGGCGCGAGTTGGCGCAATTGCTGACCGGTGCGGGTACCGGCCTGCTCGCGTTGCTGCTGTTGGCGCTGACGGCCCTGTCGCTGCCCGCCGCTGCCGCGGCTGGCGCCGGGCTGTTCCTGTTTGCCGGCACCGCCTTGCTCACGCGACGGCTCGCAGACCGGCAACGAAGACGGGTGGCCGGCCTCACCGGCAAGATGGTGGCTTCGAGTTACCGGCCACTGCCGGCAAGCCTGCTCGGCAGCTTCCGCACATTGGTCACCGATCCGGCCACCGGTCGAGACCTGATCTGGCTGCTGGGCCAGTGCGTGGTCGGCGTCGCAAGCGGCATCGTCGGCATCGGAGTGTGGGCGGCTGCGGTGCAGTGCCTCGCCGCGCCTTTGCTGAAGACGTTGCTGCCGCGGCAATCGAGTTTCGATCCGGCCGTGCTGGAGTTCACCGGCCGATCCACGCCGTCGACCTGGTTCGCAGTCCTGGTGGGTGCAGCGCTGCTGCCGGTGGCCTACCGGTTGCCACGTCACCTGATCGCCGGCCAGAATCGCCTGGCCATCGCGTTGCTCGCGCCGAGCACCGCGCGCCGGCTCGCCGCCCGGGTTGACGAGCTGACCGAGACCAGGGCGACCGCTGTCGACAGTTCCGCCGCCGAACTTCGCCGGCTCGAGCGCGACCTGCATGACGGTGCGCAGATGCGGCTGGTCGCGGTGGCCATGAACCTCGGCATGGCCGAGGACGTCATCGACGACGACCCTGCTGGCGCCAAAGCATTGCTGGCGGAGGCACGGGCCAATGCAGGTGAAGCCTTGACCGAGCTTCGGGACCTGGTGCGTGGCATCCATCCGCCGGTGCTGGCGGATCGCGGACTGCCCGGCGCGGTGCGGGCCCTGGCGTTGGCCGGATCGGTTCCGGTGGCGCTGGACCTGCGCCTGGAACGACGGCTGAGTGCCTCGGTGGAGTCCACGGCCTACTTCGTGATCGCGGAATCGTTGACCAATGCGATACGCCACAGTGGAGCCGACCAGATCGCTGTGACCATCGACGATGGTGGTACGATACTGCGCATCACGGTGCGGGACAACGGGCGCGGTGGGGCTGACCCAGCCCGCGGCAGTGGGCTACGCGGCATCCAGAGCCGGCTGTCCACGATGGATGGATCGCTGCGATGCGACAGCCCGTTCGGTGGGCCGACCACACTGGACATCGAGCTGCCATGCGCGTCCTGATCGCCGAGGACCAGGTGCTCCTGCGCGACGGGTTAACCCGCATGCTGACCGCGTACGGCTTGGACGTGGTGGCCGCGGTGGATGACAGCACGAACCTGGTGGAGACGCTGGTGGACGTGCGACCCGATGTCGCGGTTCTCGACGTGCGGTTGCCTCCGACATTCGCGGACGAGGGACTGCGGGCCGCGATCGCTGCCAGGGCGAGGGTGCCCGGCCTACCGGTACTGATCCTGTCCCAGTACGTGGAGCGACTGTATGCACGGGATCTGCTGTCCGACCGGGCCGGGGCCGTGGGCTATCTGCTCAAGGACCGGGTCGGTGATGTACGGCAGTTCGTTGACGCGATCCGGCAGGTGGCCGCCGGCGGCACAGTGATGGATCCGGAGGTGGTCGCGCAGCTGCTGCATCAGCGCGACGCCCTCACCTCCCTCACGCCGCGAGAGCGGCAGGCACTCGGCTTGATGGCAGAGGGCAGGTCCAACGCCGCGATCGCACAACGGCTGGTGATCACCGAGAAGTCGGTCAGTAACCTCATCAACGCATTGTTCGCCAAGCTGGCACTTCCCCCGTCGAGCAACGACCACCGACGGGTACTCGCCGTACTGGCCTACCTCGACCAGTAGCCGCCCAGGCGCTCGGCGTGGGCATCTTCTACGGGCCGTGGACGATGGACGTGCGCTCGTCGACCCTGGCCGAGATCCGCGAGGCGATTGTGTGCCGTGGCTGAGCACCGCACATGGTCCAGATTGGATAGTCCAATCTGGATGCTGCCAGGAGTTCGGGCGACCGCCGATGCGCGGGTGACCTGGTGCGTCTCGCCGGAGACAGGAAGGTTGCGGATGCGGATGAGGCGCCGCAATGGGACGATTCGGGAGACTACCGGGCGGAGGACGCCAGCAGGAGCGGCCGGACGGTAACATCCACCGGTTCCGACTTGCTGATAGACCAACCACCCGCAATGACCTCTGAGGAGACATCTGTGAGCAACTCCCCTGCGGAATCGGACAGCACGACGCCGGCGGCCGAGCCAGCCTCGCCGGCCACCGTTCCGGCTTCCGAACCGACCCCCGTAGCGCCAGCCGCGGCCGCCGCTCCGGCAGCTCCCGAACCCACCGCAGCGGTTCCGACGCAACCCATCTCGACACAACCCATCCCGGCGCAACCGGTCTCGACGCAGCCAGCCCCGGCCGCGGTCGTACCGGCACCAGAGCCAGCGCCCGCACCGGCACCTCAATCAGCACCGCCGGTGTCCGCCGTACCGGCATCCGCCGTACCGGCATCGCCGTACCGGTCGGCTCCGGTGGCGCCGGTGCCCGCCGCGCCAGTGGCGGCGCCGGTTGTGAAGAAGAGCAAGGCGACGCCGGTCCTGGCCGTGCTGATGGTGGTGTTCTTGCTGGCCGCCGGTGCTCTGGCGGCGCTGTTCGTGATGACCAAGCAGGACACGGACAAGAAGATCAACGACCAACAGGCCCAGATCACCTCGCTGACCAATGATCTGACCGAGAAGACCAGTGCGGCGGACAAGGCAACGCAGGACTTGACCACCGCCAAGAAGGACCTCGACGCGGCGAAGACCGAGCTCACCGCCGTGAACAAGACGGTCAACAAAGACGCGCCGTGCCTCAATGCGGCAAAGGACCTCGCCAAGGCGGCGAAGGCGGGCGACAACGCCGCAAGTAGCGCAGCGGCCACCTCGCTGGTCTTGTCCTGCGACTAGTCTCGCCATGCGTCGGTGTCACCCAGCGTCACCGTGTACGCGTACAGAGCGGGTCGGCCCACCGGGGTCGGCCCGCTTTACGTTGGGTGCGGTGTTCGGCGGATAAGGTCGAGGACCAGGGCCAGCGCGGGCCAGTCCGCGCGGCCGCGCCGGGTCACCGCGTATGTCCGCATGGTGATGTCCGGATCGTCGAGCGGGAGCAGGCTCACGCCCGGCAGCGGCCTCTCGTTGGCTGGAAGTAGGCCGACGCCCATCCCGGCGACGATCAGGTCCTGCACGAGTTCCAAGCTGTCGGCCCGGTGCACGATGTCCGGCTCGAAGCCTGCCATCGAGGCGACGATGCGCACGCATTCCTCGTCCGCGGTGTTGCGCGAGTTGACGATCCAGTCGTGGTCGCGGAAATGCCGGAACACGGTGCGGGCGTCGCCGGATGTCGCGTCCTGAGAAGGTACGCCCAGACTCCACGCCGTTGACCACAGGGGAAGGGTCTCGACGCTGTCGTCGAAGACCGCCGGCGCGAGGTTGTAGTCGTAGGTGAGGGCCAGGTCGACGGCGTCGGTCGCCAGCAGCCCGAAAGCCTCGGCGGGTTCGTGCTCATGGATGAGCAGGCGCACGCTGGCATGACTGCGGGCGAGTTGGGCCGCGACCGGCAGGAGGGTCCGGCGGACCGCGGTGGCGAAGCCGGCCACCCGCAACGAGCCGGCCGGTTCCGCCGTCGGATCCAGGTCGAGGCGAGCGGCTTGCACCGCAGCGAGGATGGTGACGGCGTGCCTGGCCAGCCGTTGTCCGGCCGGTGTCAGCCGGACCCGTCGCCCGTCCGCCTCGATGAGCACCGTCCCGACCTCGCGTGAGAGCGCGGCGATCTGCTGCGACACCGTCGAGGTGGTGATGCCGAGTTCATCAGCGACATTGCGCATCGAGCCGAGTCGGGACAGTTCGAGCAGCAGTTGCAGCCGGCGAGTCTCCACGCCATGCATCGTTCACGATTGTCGAACAATATGTCCACGATCGGCAAGTGGACGCGGATGATCGGTACTGGGTCTACTGGGAGGCATGACCACCTCCGTGCTCCCGGCCATCCGCTCACAGGCTCGCATGGGTGCTTGCATGGCGATCGCGTCGATGCTCTGTGTTCAGCTTGGCCTCGCTGCCTCGATCGGCCTGTTCGACCAGATCGGGCCGCAGGGTGCTGCCTGGCTGCGGCTGACCTGGGCCGGCGTGCTGCTGCTCGTCGTGGTGCGGCCACGCCGGCGAAACTTCAGCCGATCCAGCCTGCTGGCCTGTGTGGCTCTGGGCGTGGTGACCGCCGGCGTCACGATGCTCTTCATGGCCGCGGTGGCCCGTCTGCCACTGGGCACGGCCAGCGCGCTGGAGTTCCTAGGCCCGCTCGGAGTGGCCGTGGCCAGGGGACGCGGCGCGACGAAGCTGTGGACCGCGTGCGCCGCGGTCGGAGTCGTGCTGCTCACCGAGCCCTGGCAGGGCGGTGGCGATCTGGTCGGGATCGGTTACGCACTGGCCGCCGCACTGTGCTGGGCGGCGTACATCCTGTTGACCCAGCGGGTTGGCGACCAGGTGTCGGGCGTGCAGGGGCTCGCCATCTCCATGCCGGTGGCCGGCATCGCGGCCACCCTCGTCGCCGGACCCTTCGCCATCGGGCGCATGACCTGGGAACTGCTGCTCGTCGGCCTCGGACTGGCCGTACTGCTGCCCGTGATTCCCTTCATCCTCGAACTGTCCGCGCTGCGCCGGCTCACCACGTCGGCCTTCGGCACCCTGATGTGCCTGGAGCCGGCCTTTGCTCTCGTCATCGGCCTGATCGCGCTGCATCAGGTGCCGGGTCTCGTGCCTGTTATCGGCATCGCCTTTGTGATCGCGGCCGGGATCGGTGCCGAGCGGACCGGAGCCCGCTCGGGGGCTCTGCCCCCGAGTCCCCCCGGAAACGCCCACTCGGGGGCTCCGGTCAGGAGCGCCTCCGAAAAGGGCTAGCGAGCATGATGCTCGTCGCCGTAGACTGTCTACGAGTATCCGGCGGCGAGGCGAGGGATCGCGTGGCGAAGCGGCGCAAGGTGGGCAACCTGCTGGCCCTGGCGTTGCTGGCTCTCCTGAACACCGGTCGGCCGACACATCCGTACGAGATGGCGCAGCTCCTGCGGCGGACCGGCAAAGACCGCGACATGAACATCAAGTGGGGCTCGCTCTACACCGTGGTGGGCAATCTGGAGAAGCACGGCCTGATCGAGGCGACCGGCAGCGACCGCGAGGGGCGGCGCCCGGAGCGAACCAGTTATGTGATCACGGAGGCGGGGCGGGCAGAGCTGAAGGACTGGGTGCGCGAACTGGTGGCGGAGCCGGATGTCGAGTTCCCCCGGTTCGAAGCGGGCCTTTCGGTGGCCGGCGTGCTCGCACCGGATGAGGTGACAAGCCTGTTGCACACGCGCGTCCAGGCCCTCACAGACGAGATCGCGGCGAGCCGGACCACGTTGACGCAGGCGACCGCAGAGATCCCGCGGATCTTCCTGATCGAATCCGAGTACGCGCTCGCCATGCGGGAGGCGGAGTTGTCCTGGGTGCGGTCCCTGTTGGTCGAGTTGGCCGAGGGCACGTTGTCTGGGCTCGCCGAGTGGCGCAGCTTGCACGAGACCGGGCAGATGTCGCCCGAGCTTCTCGACCTCTTCTACGAAAAGGAGGCCGGTCTACCTAAGGAGTGACCCCGGCCCGGTGCGGGAACACCGTGCCGGGGTCTGAACCTCGCACCGACCCGTGGGTACGGACCTGGCATGAGGTGGCACATCAAAGGATAGGCCAGGCTCCGTTCCTCGGGTGACACAGTCACGCGCACACCAGAGGAGTTCTGTCATGCATGTCGAGGCACACGACCTCGTCAAGTCCTATCCTCCCGGCGTCCGGGCCCTCGACGGGCTGTCCCTGTCCATCGAGCCCGGCGAGATCTTCGGCCTGCTGGGGCCGAACGGGGCCGGCAAGTCCACCGCAATCAAGATCCTTACCACCCTGGCCCGGCCGGACTCCGGTGCGGCCACGGTGGCTGGTCACGACGCGCTCCGGCACCCGGACCGGGTCCGCCGCGTGATCGGTGTGGTGGCGCAACGCTCCGGCAGCGACCCGCTGGTGTCCGGGCACGACAATCTCATGCTCCAGGGCCATTTGTACGGCATGCGCGCCGGATCGTTGCGACGTCGGGTGGCCGAACTGCTGGAGCGGCTCGGTCTGACCGAGGCGGCCAACCGCCCGGTCCGCACGTACTCGGGCGGAATGCAACGCCGTCTCGACATCGCCCTCGGACTGGTGCACCAACCGGCCGTACTCTTCCTGGACGAGCCGACCACCGGTCTCGACCCGGAGGCCCGGACCGCGTTGTGGCGCGAAATCAACCGCCTGTCGACGTCTGAGCACATCACGGTCCTGCTCACCACGCACTATCTGGACGAGGCGGACCGTCTCGCCGACCGCCTGGCCATTGTGGACAAAGGTCGGGTGATCGTGACCGGCACGCCGGACGCGCTCAAGGGCGAACTGCGCGGCGACGCTGTTCACATCGAACTGCGCGAGCCGGCCCAGTCCAGTATTGGGAACATCGAACTTCTGCCCGGAGTAAGGGAGATCACTGTGGACGGTCGTCGGCTCAGTGCCCGTACCGACGACGGCGCCGCGGCTGTCCCGGCCGTGCTCGCGGCGCTCGACCGGGCCGGGATCGCCGTGGCCTCGGTGACCGTGGCCCGCCCGTCACTGGATGACGTCTATCTCCGTCACGTCGGCCATCGCTACGCCGAGGACGCCCAGCTCGTCACGGTCGGCGGTGCCCGATGATCATCGACACCTGGTGGATGACCCACCGCCAGCTCAAGGCCCAGCTCCGCCAGCCGGGCGTGCTCATCATCACCCTCGTACAACCGATGGTGTGGCTGTTCCTGTTCGGCAACCTGTTCCGCCGGATCATCGACCTACCCGGGTTTGGCACCGCGTCCTATCTGGACTACCTCGTGCCCGGTGTGGTCGTGATGAACGCGGTATCTGCCAGCATGTGGGCCGGCATGGGTACGATCGACGAGATCGAGCGGGGCACCCTGAACCGTTTCCTCACCACGCCCATGCGGTGGGCGGCCATCCTCAACGCCAACGTCATCGTGCAGGCCTTCAGCACCGCCATCCAGTCCAGCATCATCGTGCTGCTCGCCTGGGCGGCCGGTGCGCGTTATCCGGGCGGCCCGACGGGGCCGGTGGTCCTTGTGCTGGCCGCCATCCTGCTCGGCACCGTCTTCAGTGCATTGTCCAATGTGCTGGGCATGACCATCCGGCAGCGGGAGAGCATCATCGGACTGAGCATCTTCCTGTTGCTGCCGCTGACGTTCCTGTCCACCGCCTTCATGGCCAAGGCGCTGATGCCGGGCTGGATGCAGGCCATCGCGTCGGTAAATCCGGTGAACTGGGCATTGGACACCGCCCGGGGCGCCTCCGCCGCAACGGTTGACTGGTCCACGATCCTGATCCACGGCCTCGGGTTGACCGTCCTCGCCAGTGTCCTGATCTGGCTCTCGACACTCACCTTCCGCGGGTACCAGCGCATTATCTGATCGTGGATGGAGTCGTTGCTACCGGATCGGCGTAGCAACGACTCCAAGGTCGCGGCCTGTGAACGCCTAGCGCTAGGCGTCGCGGCGCTTGAGCAGGAACGCGGCGGCGGTGAGGGCCGCGACGATATAGCCGGCGAAAACAGCCAGGCCGATCCACGGCCCCAGCGAGCCAGCCGTATGCGTCGCGTGCATGAAGGCCGTACCGGCCCGGGACGGCAGGTACGGGCCGACCGCGTCGTTCCAGCTGTGTGGCAGGAGTGGGAAGAGGCCGGGAATTACGTACATGACGGTAAATAGCGCGCCGATCGCGGCCGCCGTACCGCGGAGTATCGCGCCCGCGGCAAGGCCGAGCAGGCTGACCCCGGCGAGGTAGATGGCGGCGCCGATAACCGCGCGGAGTGCGCCGGTATCGGCCAGGCTGGCGCCGGCCGGACCCAGGATGGCCTGGCCACCGAGGAACGCCGCGAACGACGCCATCAGCATGCAAACCAGGGTGGCCGCGCCGAGCACGATGGCCTTGGCCGACAGCACCGGAATGCGCCGGGGCACGCTCGCCAGGCTGGACCGGATCACACCGGTCGCGTATTCGCCAGTGACCAGGATGACCCCCAGCACCCCGATGATCAGTTGGGCCAGGTCGACGCCGCCGAGGCTGGCTCCGATCGGATCACCGGTCCCTGATTGCCCGCCCATCACGGCCGGGCCGATGCTGCCGGACGCGGTGCCGGTGAACAGCAAGCCGAGCGCAACGACCGCTCCTGCCGCGGCAAGAATGGTCAGCACGGTCGAGCGTACCGACCGCA
This sequence comes from uncultured Actinomycetota bacterium, assembly GCA_963742855.1. Lineage (GTDB taxonomy): Bacteria > Actinomycetota > Actinomycetes > Mycobacteriales > Micromonosporaceae > CAVUNP01. Next base: position 198,762 of record CAVUNP010000047.1, read on the forward strand.
GTTTGATCCACTCTGAATGGATGACCCGGCGCAGAGTGACCCGCCCCCTGGTCATGCGCACGGGCGCGATCGATTCCGGCGCCCCCACCCGTTGGGGCGCCATGGTTGTCATGCTCATCCGGCGGACCTTCCAGCAAGGCTCGTGGCCTGGTACTCGAGGCAGTCGCGGGTCAACTCCATGAAGACATCCTCCAGGGACGCACGTTGCAGGGAGAGCTCGTGCAGGCAGATGCCGGCCCGGGTGGCGCGTTCGCCGATTTCCTCGAGGCGCAGTCCGGTGATCTCGAGTACGCCCCGCTCTGTGCTGCTGATGGTGACGTCGGGTCCGGCGAGCAGCAGGCTCAACGTCGTGGCCTGTGGTGAGCGGACGCGGACGCTGTCCACGCAGGCGAGCGAGGTGAACTCACTCAGCGGCACGTCCGCGATGAGACGACCCCGACCGATCACGACCAGGTGCTCCGCGGTCAGGGCCATCTCGCTCATCAGGTGCGAGGAGACGAAGACCGTACGGCCCTCGGTGGCGAGATTCTTGAGCAGATTGCGGATCCACAGCACACCTTCGGGGTCGAGGCCGTTGACCGGCTCGTCGAGGATCACCGTGGACGGGTCGCCGAGCAGCGCGGCGGCAATGCCGAGACGCTGTCCCATGCCCAGCGAGAAGCTGCCGGCGCGCCGGCGGGCGACGGTGCTCAGCCCGACCAGATCGATCACCTCATCAACGCGGCGCTTCGGGATGCCCGTGGTGGCCGCGATGGAACGCAGGTGGTTATATGCCGACCGGCCGTTGTGCACCGCGCGGGCGTCCAACAGCGCACCGATCTCCTGCAGCGGCGCCTGATGCTCGGTGTAGGCCCGGCCGTTGACGGTGACCGTGCCGGACGTCGGGGCGTCAAGACCCACGATCATCCGCATGGTGGTCGACTTGCCGGCCCCGTTGGGGCCGAGGAAGCCGGTGACGATGCCGGGCCGGACGGTGAAGGTCAGGTCATCGACCGCGGCGCGAGTGCCGTACCGCTTGCCGAGGTTCTTGACTTCGATCATGTGCCGGTTGCTCCTTTGGCAAGGCGGGGGCTTGCTTCAAGGATGCCGGCGACCTGGCATGACGCCGTCGTCCGCGCGCAGACACCTCGGCGTACTGCGTTGGTGGTATATGCGGGCTAGCGCGCCGGGGGCTCACCCGGCCGGACCAGCCCGCTCTGGAACGCGATGACCACGAGTTGGGCCCGGTCGCGGGCGCCGAGTTTCGCCATCGCCCGGTTGACGTGGGTCTTCGCAGTTAGCCGTGAGACGAACAGCTGTTCGGCGATCGCGTCGTTGGACAGCCCGGCGGCCACCAACGTGACGACCTCGCGTTCACGTTCCGTGAGCACTTCCAGTCGGGCCGGCACGGCAGGTGCGGCATGCTCCGGCTGGGCGAGGAATCGGGCGATCAGTCTTTTCGTGGCAGTCGGCGACAGTAACGCATCGCCGCGGGCGACAATCCGGATCGCGTCGAGCAGCTCGGTTGGAGCCACGCCCTTACCGAGGAACCCGCTGGCGCCCGCCCGCAGCGCCTGCAGCACGTACTCGTCAATCTCGAAGGTGGTCAGGATCAGGATCCGTACGCCGGCCAGGCCCTCGTCGGCGGTGATCCGCCGGGTGGCGCCCAGTCCGTCCAGATCCGGCATCCGGATGTCCATGAGTACGACGTCCGGATGGGTGGTCCGAGCCAGTTCGACCGCTTCCACGCCGGTGGTGGCCTCACCGACCACCTCCAGATCGGCGGCAGAGTCGATCAGTACCCGGAATCCGGCCCGGATCAGGTTCTGGTCGTCCGCCAGCAGCACCCTGACCGTCATCCGCGCTCCTGCCGGGTGGGCAGGACAGCCCGGACCCGGAAGCCACCCGGCCGCGGACCCGCTTCCATCGTGCCGGCGAGCGCGGATACCCGTTCCCGCATGCCGAGCAGGCCGTAGCCGGTGCCGATCGCCGGGCGGTCGCCGTAGAGACCGGAGCGGGCGTCGTTGTCCACCTCGATGGTCAGGTCCTCGGGCCGCAACGCCAGACGGATACGCACGATGTCGCCGCCGTGCTTGTGCGCGTTGGTCAGCGACTCCTGCAGCAGACGGTAGGCGGCGAGGTCGACCTGAGCCGGCAACGGGTAGATGCGGCCGGATTGTTGCCAGGTGATCCGCATTCCGGCGCCACGGAAGGATTCGATCAGTTCGTCCACCTGGGCCAGACCAGGCAGCGGTTCGGTCGGTGCGCAGAGATCCTCCCCTTCGCGCAGGACGCCGAGCACGCTGCCGAGTTCGTCGAGCACTGTGCGGCTGGCCCGGCGGACGTTGACCAGAGCCTCCTGCGCACCGGAGGGATCGCTGCGTAACACGTGTCCAGCCACCCCCGCCTGTACGTTGATGACGGCGATGTTGTGGGCCATCACGTCATGCAGATCCCGGGCGATGCGCAGGCGGTCCTCCACCAGCCGGCGCCGGGTTTCCTCCTCGCGGCTCTGCTCGGCCCGCATTGCCCGCTCCTCGGCGGCGGCCACGTACTCGCGGTGGCTGCGGGCGGCGTCACCGACCGCCGCGGCCAGGCCGGTCCACAGCGCGAGCACGACCTTCTGCGAGTCCAGCACGGGACCGGTGGTCGACAGGAGCGCGCCCCCGACCAGAACAAACGCGGTGGACAGCCCGGCAATCACCGCGGTTATCCGGTTCGTTGTCGAAGCAACGGTGTAGACGGCGATCACCACCACCAGGGTGGACAGGCCCTGGGCCGCGTTCAGCGCGACCGACACCGCGGTGGCGGCGCCGCTGACCACGAGTACCGGCAGCGGCCAGCGCCGGCGCAGGGCCAGTGCGATACACACCACGCTGCTGAAGGCGACCTGGCCGGCGGTGAGTCTTCCCTCGCCGGTCAGCAGGCGGAGCAGGGGAGGGGAGACGCTGGCGGCAAAGACCACCAAGGCCAGCAGAGCGTCGAAAACGTACGGGTGCAGCCGCAATGCTCGCCGCCCTGACCCGAACGCTCCCATAACACGACGCTACGTCACGGTCACTCCAGTCGACCTCTTCCCGGAGGTGAGGGCGGCCACGGCGCTGCCTGCGCAACGGTCACCCGGTGCGTATGACGACCGAACAGGGCCTGTGGTGCAGTTCCCCGGTGCATCCCGCGCTCATGGTGAGCGGGGCCGGGTGACCGGAAAGTCGAAGTAGGTGTTCGGGTACGGCTCGCCGGCCAGGGTGTAGTGCCACCATTCCTTGGCGTAGTTCACGAAGCCCTGGTCGGCCATGAGGCGTACCAGCCTCAGCCGGTTGTCCCGGGCCGGGCCGGTGATCGCGGCGGCCCGGGTGGGCGAGGGGGTCGAAGCAGTCGAACCCGGTACCCATGTCCACCGTGTTGTCCGCGAAACGCTGGCCGGGGGCGCGGTACAGGACACCAGGTCCGGGGCGGCGACGTGCCGGCGCCCGGACCGTACGAGCTGGGACTCCAACGGATGCCACCCTCCACTGGCTTTCGCCGGAGGCGGTGGCCGACGGTGGCGTGGCGCCCCAGCCTCCCGACCGCCCCCAAGGCGGCCTGTCCGAGGCGGCGGAGGCCAAACTTTGGCGGAGGCAATCAGCGCAGAAACCTCTCGGCCGGTGACCGGAACGGGCCTAGGCGCGCGGGCCGTAGCGTTCTTCGGCGCGGGCCCTGGCCTTGGCCGCCTCGACATCGCGGTTGCGTGGCGGAGCCTTGATCACCATTTGCTCGAGCAGAGTCCTGGTGGCGGCGGCCACGGCCGCCACGGCTTCGTCGAACGCCTCCTGGTTCGCGGCCGACGGCTTGGTCGTGCCGCTGACCTTGCGTACATACTGGATTGCCGCTTTGACGATCTCATCCTCGGTGGCCGGCGGCTCGAAGTTGCTCAGAACCCTGATGTTCCTACACATGGGTTCAGCATGTCAGGCGAGCCGCCGGCCGACCACCCGCGCTTGTCGATGTTGGTTGTTGTTCGACGAATTCCCCGGCAATTCGAACTTCACCGGAGGCGTTGAACGCAAACAATTTCAGAAACCGTTTCGACGTCGCGAAGTTGTGGCGTTGCCGGCCTCCGGCGAGGTTGTCGTTTCGCGTGTCGATCGTCAGGGCAGCGGGCGACGGCCGGCGAACCCCAGGTCCGCGCGGTGATACCAGCCCAAGTCCGTCTCGCCTTCCAACCAACACAGGAGAACCGGCACGCCGTCCAGTTCGGCGGGGAAGTCGACCAGGAGCGGCGCCAGGCTCCGCAGCTCGGCGCCGGTCTGTTGCACCTCGGTCATCAGGTGGTCGAGCCGGGCCTCGGCGGCCTTCCATTCAGGCCGGCCACCCAGCCCGGTCGGCGGGCCTCCGGCGGCCAGACCCGCCGCCAGTTCGGCCGCATCAGCGCGGACAATCACCAGATCATGCAGAAGCGGCAGCAGCAGACTGAGCTCGGTGCGTGCCTCGGGGATGGTGAACAGCGCCATGAGCCCAAGCCTGGCAGGCGTGCGCCGGCCGGGTCAGCCGGGCCCGGCCCCGTCACCGCCGTGTGAGGGACCGTGCGGGTGCGCACGGTCCCTCACAGAGGGCTACCTATTGATCGGGCGATCAGCAGCGGATCGGCTTGACCCACGAACACTCGAGGCCGCCGGGGACCTCGGATACGGCGGGAACGGTGGGTGCGGCTGGAACGGCGATGCGGGCCGATGCCGCCGATCGGCTGAATGAGGCCAACGCCACCACGATCCGGTCCTGGACCGGTGACACCGCGGGCAGCTGGTTGTTGATGACGATGGAGAAGACGAGCTGATGCCCATCGGCATCAGTGACATATCCCGACAGGGCGTTCGCGCCCGTGAAACTGCCTGTCTTGGCGTGTACGTTGTTGGCCGCCGGCGTGTTGCGCATCCGGCTCCGCAACGTACCACCGACCATCCGGTCCGGGTTGCCGGCGATGGGCAGCGCGTTGTACCAGATCGGGAACCACGACTTGGTCCGCACCGACAGGAGCAGGTCGGTGATCTCGTCCGGCGGGATCAGGTTGCGCCGCGACAGGCCGGATCCGTCCGCCTGAGCGATCGTGTTCATGTTGACGCCGTTGGCGGTGGCGAAGACGGCGATCGCGGCGAGTCCCGCGTCCCACGTTCCGGAGCCGGACACCGCGCGCCCGATCGACTTGGCGAGCACCTCGGCATGTGCGTTGCTCGACAGCTTCAGGAATGGGATGTACATCTGCGACAGCGGCATGGACTGGTGCGATGCCAGTGAACGGGCACCCGCTGGCGTGGCCTGACCCAGCGTCGTCGGGCCGAGCACCCGGACGCCGTGCGCCTGAAGCGCCCTGCGGAACACGTCGGCGGCGTAACCGGTCGGCTCCGAAACCGACAACCATTCGGCGGTCTGCCCACCGTCCACCGGCACCTGCCCCGTCACCACGATCGTGTTGGTGCCGTGCTGGCGGGTGATGGTGAGGGTGTCCGAGCCGCTCACCACCGTGGTGGCGCGGTTGTCGATGCGCACATAGTCCGTGGCCGGGTCCAGGGTGACCACCGGCTTCGCGCCGGCCGTGGCGGCGGGACCAGCCGTGGCGATAATGGAGCCGGTGTCATAGTCGGTGTCCGGCGCGACGTTGAGCGCGGACACCTGAGCCGCGTAGTAGTACGGCTCGTCTTCCCAGGACCATTCCTGACCCAGCCGGGTGTCGTCGAACCAGGTGTCGTCCGCGACCAGCGATCCGGTGACCAGCCGGACGCCGCTCGCCGCGATCTGCGTGGCCAGGGCGTCGTAATCGCTCGCCAGCATCGTGGGATCACCGGTACCCCGCAGGAAGAGGTCGCCGGCGAGGACCGGGCCCGTCTTCCACGCGGTGGCCTTGACCTCGGTGGTGAACCGGAACTCCGGGCCGAGAATGTCCATCGCGGCTGTCGACGTGAGCAGCTTGCGGTTGGACGCGGGCATGAGCCGGTCCGCCCCATCCCGTCGGTACAGCGTCTCGCCCGTGGTGGTGTCGACCACCACCACTCCGGCCTTGGCTCCGTTGAGCGCGGGATCGCTGAGAATGCTGTCGAGCTGTGCATGCAACTGGTCAGCGGCGGCGTCGGCCACCTGGGCCGTGGCCGGCTGGGCCGCGGTCACCAACGTGCCGGCGACCACAGCCAACACCACGGCCTGAGCGAGAGTGCGATAGCTTCCCCGAGATTTCATGGGGACATGTTGCACCATCGAAGCACACAATCCAATATCTACATCGATGAGGAACATTCACCGTGGCGGGCTCAGGTGGCCAGGTCCATAAACCGCGCGGTGAACGCATCGGGCTGTTGAGGGGCGAGTTGTTTCATCGTGCCATCGACGTCGTGTATCGCCCGGACGCTCGGGAGCGTGTCGGGGGCCACACGCGCGACGTCCCCGGCCGGGAGAGCAGCCTTTTCGCCCTGGCCGCCACACTCACGTCCACTCCGGAGTAACGCGACAGCTCCGCAAGCGCCTCGCAAACTCAGAAAACCGTGCGGGACAGGCGCCTCGCCGGTGAGGATGGTCTCGTGCGGAGGGTGACGATGCCGCCACGTCCAGCGACGTCGCTGGACTCCATGCCGCCAGAACCGGATTAACCGTTCGCGGAAGGACAACTCGATGGCTGAAGCCGGATATGCCTCGTTCGCCACCACGGTGGACAAGTCAAACCGCATGCTCGCCGAGATCGAGGACGGCTGCGGCTGGCCCAAGGACCGCCGCAACCAGTCGTACGCGGCGCTGCGGTCAGTGATGCATACGTTGCGGGACCGGATGAGCGTGGACCAGACCGCCCAGTTCGCCGCCGGACTCCCGATGCTCATTCGTGGCATGTTCTATGAGGGCTGGGAGCCCAGCCAGGTGCCGCAACGGATGAGCGCGGACGAGTTCCGCCAGCGGGTGCGCGAAGGCTTTCCCTACAGCGTCACCGGTGGCACCGACCCGGTGGTGCGGACGGTCGTCGGCGTGCTGCGTGAGCATGTGAGCGACACGGAGTGGATGAAGATCACGTCGAGCATGCCCGAGTTGGCGGCGGTTCTCGTCTGACCGCCTGGTCGCGGATGCGCGAACGGACGCTGTGGCGAGGTGGGGCCGCCGCTCCACTGCGAGCGTTCCTGCGTACCGAGTCCGGCAGTTCAGGCGTGCTGGTTGCGGCCATCGCGGCCGCGTTGATCTGGTCGAACATCAGCAATTCGTCGTACGACGCGGTCTGGCACACGGACTTCTCCATCCGCCTCGGCGGTGTCGGCGTGACGCGGGACCTGCAGACCTGGATCAACAGCGGCCTGATGACGCTGTTCTTCCTGGTGGTAGGCCTCGAAGCACGCCGGGAAATCGATCTTGGCGACCTTCGGGACCGGCGCCGGGTGCTTCTGCCCATGGCCGCCGGCGTATGCGGCCTCGTGATCCCCATTCTCATCTACCTCGCCGTCAACCGCGGTGGCCCGGCGGCGCACGGCTGGGGCGTGGCGATGTCGACCGACACCGCTCTGGCGCTCGGACTTCTGGCCCTGATCGGGCGTCGCGCCCCGGGCCGGCTGCGGGCGTTCCTGCTGACAGTGTTCGTCGTGGACGACCTGGTCGCGCTGGGCGTGATCGCGATCGCCTACACCAAGCACGTCGAGGTGGTGCCGCTCATCATCGCCATCGGGACGTTCGGGCTCCTGCTGGTGGCGCAATGGTTGCGGGTGCGGCGGGCCATCGTCTACGCCGTGCTCGGGGTGACCATCTGGGGTGCGTTGCTGGCCAGTGGTGTGGATCCCGTCGTGGCGGGCCTGGCGATCGGGCTGACCGCGTCGGCCTACAGCCCGGTGCGCGCCGACCTCGAGCAGGCAAGCGTCCTGGTCCGGTTGTTCCGGGAGCAACCCACCCCGGAACTGGCGAGGTCGGCCCGCCAGGGACTCATCCTCACGCTGTCGCCCAACGCCCGGCTACAGCGGGTCTACCATCCGTGGACCAGCTACGTCATTGTGCCGCTGTTCGGCCTGGCCAACGCCGGAATCGCGCTGAGCGGCGGCTTCCTCGCGCATGCGTACACCGCTCCGATCACGCTCGGGGTGCTGTTCGGATACGTGTTGGGCAAGCCGATCGGCGTGATCGGGGCGAGTTGGCTGGTAACGCACCTCAGCCGGGGCCGGATCCGTCCGCCGGTGGGCTGGGCGGCGGTCACCGCCTGTGGCACGATCGCCGGAATCGGCTTCACCGTGTCCCTGCTGATCGCGGACCTCGCCTTCGAAGGCCAGGAACTGTCCGAGGCCAAGGTCGGAGTGCTGTCCGCCGCGCTGGTTGCATCGATTCTCACCTGGACCGTGTACCGCGTCACCGCGCTCATGCCGACGCGTCGTCGCGTCCGTGCTCTCCTCGGCGCCGCCGAGCAGTTGGTGGACCTGAGCGCACCGGTCGACCCCGAGCGAGACCACATCCGTGGCCCGGAGGAGGCATCGGTGACAGTCGTTGAATACGGAGACTTCGAATGCCCGTACTGCGGCCAGGCCGAGCCAGCGGTGCGAAACCTGGTCGAGGGCGCGGACATCCGATACGTCTGGCGCCACCTGCCGCTTACCGATGTCCACCCGCAGGCCCATCTCGCGGCCGAGGCCAGTGAAGCCGCCGCGGCGCAGGGCGCCTTCTGGGAACTTCATGACCTCCTGTTGTCCCGGCAGGACAACCTGATGCTCGATGACCTGATGTCCTATGCCGAGCAGTTGGGGCTCGACCAGGAACGCTTCCGCGACGACCTGCTCAGCCATCGGTACGCGGCCAGGGTTGACCAGGATGTCCAGTCGGCCGACATCAGCGGTGTTTCCGGCACGCCGACGTTCTTCATCAATGGTCAGCGTCACTACGGCGCATACGACATCCAGACGCTGACCAAGGCGATCCGGATCGCCCGGGCCAGGTCGCTCATCAGGAAACCTCGCATACACTGACCGCGCTGGCTACGATGTCGCCGTGCTGGTCGCGGCGAACATCCTGGTAGCCCTCGTGGCGCTCATCCACGTCTACATCCTTGTGCTCGAGATGTTCCTCTGGACCAGCCCGCGCGGCCGGCGGGTCTTCGGCACCGAGATGGAGTTCGCCAGGGCGACCAGGACGTTGGCCGCGAACCAGGGTCTGTACAACGGTTTCCTGGCCGCGGGCCTGATCTGGGGACTGGTTGCGGGCGGGCCGACCGGGTTCGCCGCCAAGGTGTTCTTCCTCGTTTGCGTGGCGGTCGCCGGAGCCTACGGCGCGGCCACGGCGAGCCGACGAATCCTGTTCGTGCAGACACTGCCGGCGGTCGCCGCCCTCGCGCTTGTCATTGCCGCCCACTGACTGCCGTCGTTGGTTCGCACGATTTGCCGATTTAACCGGGTGGCACGTCGGACTGGACATGCTGCCCTATCGTGGCGATCGTCCTGCCGGATGGACATTCCTGGTCAGGTAGTCGAATTGCCCACTCGAAGGCAACCGATGCGCGCCATCCTCGCACGCCAAAGGCTCGTCCGTTGCGCGGCCGCCGCCGCCTCCATCGTGCTGTTGGCGGCCTGCGGCGCCAAGGCGGACGGACAGGGCGACCCCACGGTGCCCGGCCGGACGTACAGCGCCGGCATGCTGGCGATATCCGACGGCACGGTCTTCCTTGAAGGTATTGACGAAGAGGAGGCCTCGGCCGCCGGTTGGCGTCAGCCACGTCCGCCCGTCTGGTCTATGTACGGACCCCCGAAAGCTGACGTCCGCCTGTCGACGTCAACGCGTTGAGGGCCAGATCGACGTCGGCTTCGGTCGAGTAGAGATGAAACGATGCCCTGACCCGGCCGGCCCGCACCGCTGCTCGTACACCGGCAGCCTCGAGCCGCTCCCGTGCGTCAGGGACATCCACGGTGACGATCGCGCTGTCGCCCGGCGGCTGTCCCAATCCGGTCAGGAACCTGTTTGCCAGTTCCACGTTGTGGGCATGGATGCGCTCGACGCCGACCGCGGCGACCAGGTCCAGCGCGGGCGCCGTGCCGACCCAGTTGAACCAGGAGGGCGAAATGTCGAACCGGCGGGCATTGCTGGCCAGCTCCATCGGTGGGCCGTAGTACGACCCGTGTGCATCCTCCGCGGCGTACCAACCGGCGGCCAACGGGCGACAGCGCTCCTGTGCGGCGGGTGACAGATACGCAAACGCGGTCCCGCGTGGCGACATCAGCCACTTGTATGCACCCACGACCACCACGTCGGCGAGCCCGGCGTGCATCGGCATCCACCCGCAGGCCTGGGTCGCGTCGAGCGCCACCATCGCGCCAGCCGACCGGGCCGCCGCGACTATCTGGCGAGTACGGTGCGATCTCCCCGGTGGCCGACTGGACCAGGCTGAACGCGACAACATCGAGCCCAGGCCGAATCTCCTCCGCCAGCCGCGCCACCGGTGCGGTCTGTACGTCCACCCCACGTTCGGCGTGTACGAGCCATGGAAAGACCAGCGAGCTGAAGTCCTGGTCGGCGACGAGAACCCGCCCACCATCCGGCACCGCGGCCGCGAGTGGCGCCAGAAGTTGGGAAACCTGGGCCCCGACACTCACGTCGGCGACATCCACCCCAACCAGCTGTGCGAACGTCTGCCGGGCCCGTTGGGTCGAGTCGTTCCACCCCTCCCAGGAGGTCCGACCCACCCGCCAGTCGTCGAGTGCCGACTGCATCTCGTCCCATGCGGTCCTCGGTGGCAAGCCGTAGGTCGCCGTATTGAGCCAGCCTGGGATGGGCTCCCACAACTCCTGCGCCGTGACAATGTCCATCCGTCCAGTCTGCCGGCGAGGTAGCCGATCTTCGCCGGCCACTTCGACACCGGTGGCCCTCCGGCTGGCGTGTCAGCGCAGTTCGGCCGTGGCGACGACCTTCGGCCGGGTGGTCCACCACCGCGACAACGAGATCATGATCAGGCCGGCGATGGTGCCTACGACGGGCAACAGATAGCTCCCGATACCGAGCATGGCCACCCCGATCCACTCCAGGGCTCCGGGCCTCGCCGGCGTGGCGGCCGGCGCCGGATCGGGTGCGATCGCGGGCACGAAGCGACTGGACTGCCCCGCGCTTCGGTGGCGATGACCGCTGGATCGCCGAGCCGGTCGAGGATCGTACGGATGGAGGCCTCCGTCGGTTCCGGCAGGTCCGCGATCGACGTGGCGATGGGGCAGGTCGATCCGATACCGCGACTTCTGCGACCGTGCTTCTCCTACGGCCACGAACCGCGGGCGGCGTTCCAGGCCGATGGCGTGACATGGGGTTTGGCCGGCTACTACCGGGGCGAAGGTCCGGGCGGGTTCAGCGCCGCCGAAGCCGATTTCGTGGCGGGAATCGCGCCGCTGATCGCGCGTGGATTACGAGCGTCGCTCGTCGTGACGGCGGCCCAACCTTCGTGCGGCTCGGGGGGACCCGCCGTCATCCATCGGAGCCGACGACCGGATAGCCTCGCTCCGAGCCTTGGCGACGCGGCCCTAGCGAGCGCCGCGGTACCCAGCCTCCTTTGTGGTCGGTCCCGGCACGATGAGCGCCGGTACCAGAATGTGAGATCGCAACGACCGCATGCTCCAGTCGGAGTCATTGCCCGGCGTGGATGAGGTATTCTCAACGGCGAGGCCGAGGGGCGCTGCGACGGGCTGGACCCGCCACGCTCGACCTTGATGGGCAGGTCCAAGGGCGCCTCCGATGAGTCGGAGGTGTCCGTTGAACAGGTCGGCGAGCCGTGACATCACCACCCTGCGGGATCTTCTGTCCCGCCGGGTCCTGGTCCTCGACGGCGCCTGGGGCACCATGTTGCAGGGGGCCCAACTGTCCCCGTCCGACTATCGCGGCGACCTCATCGGCGATCACCCGCGGGACGTGACCGGCGACCCCGACCTGCTGAATCTGACCCGGCCTGACCTGATCCTCGACGTGCACCGCCAGTACCTGGCCGCCGGCGCGGACATCACGACCACGAACACGTTCACCGCGACATCCATCGGCCAGGCGGACTACGGCCTGGAGTCACTCGTCCGGGACATGAACGTGCGGGGCGCCCAACTGGCCCGGCAGGCGGCGGACGAGTTTGGCGGCCGTTTCGTGGCCGGGTCGATCGGCCCGCTGAACGTGACCCTGTCGCTGTCGCCGCGGGTCGAGGACCCCTCGTACCGGGCGGTGAGCTTCGACCAGGTCCGTGAGACGTACGCCGAGCAGATCGCCGCTCTGGCAGAGGGCGGCGTCGACCTGCTGCTGATCGAGACGATCTTCGACACGCTCAATGCCAAGGCCGCGATCGCCGCCGCCCGGGAGGTGGCCCCGCACCTGCCATTGTGGATCTCCGTGACGATCGTAGACCTCAGCGGGCGGACGCTGTCCGGGCAGACGGTCGAGGCGTTCTGGCGGTCAATCGAACGCGCGCAGCCCTTGGTGGTCGGGGTGAACTGCGCCCTGGGCGCGCAGGAGATGCGCCCACACGTGGCTGAGTTGTCGAGACTCGCCGGGACGTACGTGGCCTGCCACCCCAACGCCGGACTGCCGAACGCATTTGGCGGCTACGACCAGACGCCGGATGCGACGTCCGGTCTGATCGCCGAGTTCGCGAGCGCGGGGATGGTCAACATCGTCGGAGGGTGCTGCGGCACGACGCCGGCGCATATCGCTCGCATCGCCGAGGCCGTGGCGGATCTCGCACCGCGTACTGTCCCGGTGCCTACGGCGGCCACCCGCTTCAGCGGCCTCGAACCGTTCGAGATCGGGCCGGACACCGGCTTCGTGATGATCGGTGAGCGGACCAACGTGACCGGGTCGGCCCGGTTCCGCCGGCTCATCGAGGCCGACGACCATCAGGGCGCGGTCGACGTGGCACTCGAACAGGTCCGCGGCGGCGCCAACCTGCTCGATGTCAACATGGATGCCGACCTGCTCGACAGCGAGCAGGCCATGACAACGTTCCTCAACCTGATTGCCACCGAGCCCGAGGTGGCCCGGATCCCGATCATGGTGGACAGTTCAAAGTGGAGTGTGCTTGAGGCCGGCCTGAAGTGCGTTCAGGGCAAGGGCGTGGTCAACTCGATCAGCCTCAAGGAAGGCGAGGAGCAGTTCCTGACCCAGGCCCGCCGGATCCGTGACTACGGCGCGGGTGTGGTCGTGATGGCCTTCGACGAGCAGGGGCAGGCCGACAGCACCGAACGCAAGGTGTCCATCTGCGGCCGGGCCTACGACCTGCTCGTCACCAAGGCGGGATTCGCCCCCGAGGACATCATCTTCGACCCCAACGTGCTCGCGGTCGCGACCGGCATCGCCGAACACAACGGGTATGCCAAGGCGTTCATCGACGCCCTGCCGTTGATCAAGCAGCGGTGCCCCGGTGCCCGTACCAGCGGTGGGATTTCCAACCTGTCGTTCGCGTTCCGCGGCAATGACATCATCCGGGAAGCGATGCACTCGGCGTTCCTCTTCCACGCCGTGACCGCCGGCCTCGACATGGGCATCGTCAACGCCGGCCAGCTCGCGGTCTATCAGGACATCCCGGCCGACCTGCTGGAACTGGTCGAGGACGTATTGTTCGACCGCCGCCCGGACGCGACTGACCGGCTGGTCACCTTCGCCTCGACGGTCACCGGCTCCGGCACGGCCCGCACGATCGACCTGTCGTGGCGCGAAGCGCCCGTGCGTGAGCGGCTGTCGTACGCGCTGGTGCACGGCATCGTCGATTTTATCGAGGCCGACACCGAAGAGGCTCGGCAGGCATTCGACCGGCCACTCGAGGTGATCGAAGGGCCGTTGATGGACGGCATGAAGGTCGTCGGCGACCTGTTCGGCGCGGGCAAGATGTTCCTGCCCCAGGTGGTCAAGAGTGCCCGGGTGATGAAGCGTTCCGTCGCCTACCTCGAGCCGTTCATGGAGGCGGAGAAGGAGCAGGCGCGCATCGAGGGAAGGGTCGAGGTCCAGCGCGGTCACGGCAAGGTCGTCATGGCCACGGTGAAGGGCGATGTGCACGACATCGGCAAGAACATCGTCGGCGTTGTGCTCGGCTGCAACAACTACGAGGTCGTCGACCTCGGCGTGATGGTGCCCGCCGCGAAGATCCTCGACACCGCGATCGCGGAGGGCGCCGACGCGATCGGGCTGTCCGGTCTGATCACGCCGTCGCTCGACGAGATGGTCAATGTGGCGACCGAGATGCAACGCCGTGGGCTCCATCTGCCACTGCTGATCGGTGGGGCGACCACCTCGCGGCAGCACACCGCGGTACGGATCGCGCCCGCCTACAACGCTTCCACGGTGCATGTCCTCGACGCGTCGCGGGTCGTCGGCGTCATGTCGTACCTGCTCGACCCCGAGCGGGCCGAAGAGATGGACGTGGCCAACCGAGCCGAGCAGGAGCGGCTGCGCGAGCAACACGCGGCCCGCCACAAGCAGCCGATGCTCACCCTGGCCCAAGCCCGGGCCAACCGTGAGCACGTTGACTTCACCGCGCTGCCCGTACCAGCGTTCACGGGCATCCGCACTGTGGAGCCGGAGCTGACCGCGCTGCGCGAGATGATCGACTGGCAGTTCCTGTTCCTCGCCTGGGAGCTGAAGGGCAAGTTCCCCGCCATCCTCGACCAACCGGTGGCGCGGGAACTGTTCGACGACGCGAATGCGCTGCTCGACACGATCATCGCGGACGGCTCGCTGGTCGCCCGCGGCGTCTACGGCTTCTGGCCCGCGCATGCCGATGGCGACGACATTGTCATCGACACCGACCATGGCATCCGGTTCCCCATGCTCCGCCAGCAGACGACAAAGCCCGAAGGCCGGGCGAACCGGTGCCTGGCTGACTATGTGGCCCCCAGCGGTGACCACCTCGGCGGGTTCGCGGTCGCCATCCACGGTGCCGAGGCACTCGCGGCCCGGTACGAGGCCCAGCACGACGACTACCGCGCCATCATGGTCAAGGCGCTGGCTGACCGGCTGGCCGAGGCGTTCGCCGAATACATCCATCTGCGGGCACGTCGGGACTGGTTCGAGCCCGACGCCGCGCCGGCCCTGCAAGACCTACACGCGGAACGTTTCCGGGGTATCCGGCCCGCGCTCGGCTATCCGGCCAGCCCGGACCACAGCGAGAAAGGCGAACTGTTCGACCTCTTGGACGCGGCGAAGCTGGACATCGGCCTCACCGAGTCGTTCGCGATGACCCCGGCGGCCAGCGTGAGCGGCCTGATCTTCGCGCATCCGGCCTCCCGGTACTTCACCGTCGGCCGCATCGGTCGGGACCAGACCCAGGAGTACGCCACCCGGCGGGCCCGCGCGCTGGTCGAGGTTGAGCGCTGGTTGCGCCCCAACCTCGCCTACGACGCTTAGCGCCGCGGCCGTTGAGCATGTCATCGAGGATGAGGGTCAGGCCGGCCCCGAACAACCAGACATCTTTGGCCAGCGATATGCCCTCGGGCGTTGGCCGCAGGTCGTTCGGCGCCCGGCGCATGCCCGGGGTTGCCCAGTAGAGCCGTACCAGCCCAGCACTGAATCCGCACAATGCCGCGCCGGCCACCACGGACGGCACGGCTGGCACCAGGAGAGCCGCACCAATGGCGATCTCGGAACGGGAGAGCACGCGGGCGAAGGTGGTCGGTTTGACCCGCTGCAACGCCGGCATCGCGCCGGCCGCCATGCCATGGATGGCCGTCGCCGGCTGTTCCTCCAGGGACCGCTTCTCCAGGCCGGAGTTCAGGAAGAAAGCGCCGATGGCGACGCGCAGCGGAAGGTGAGCGAGGTTCATACGTCGAGATCCACCTGGTTCTCTTTGCGATGGCGCAACCATCGGGCGGATCGGGAGGGCAGGAGCAGCAGCCCGAGGCCACCGGCGATGAGCGTGAATCCGGCCACGACAAAGGGCATCGGTAGGTCGGCCGGCGTGACCGGGAGAGAAGGCACAACCGTGACGGCGACCTCCTCGAAGATGTTTCGTGGGGTCGGTGACTGCCCGATCGGGAACTGATAGACCACGAACCGGAACGGACCGGTCTGCACCACCGCGGGGATGGCGCAGGAGTACCTACCCGCGGCGGTCACGGTGGTCGAGCAGTGCGTCACCTCGCGGGCGGCCTCCTGGCTGATTGCCGCTATGTAGATCTCGAGCCCAGCGGTGCCGGTACCGGTCACCCTGGTGGGCAGCGCGACGGTCGCTGCGTCCGCGGGCGTGAAAATGTCTGCCGATGCGGGGCTTGCCGGCCCGATGGCACCGATGGCGGCGACTACGGCGGCGCTGACCCAGACCGCGAGCCTGTTCTTTCGCCAAGGCCTGTTGTCCATGGAGCCACGATAAGCGACAAATGCCCAGTATGTGGCTAAATCAACCGAGGTGTACGAATCAGCAAGGTAGCGAGTACATCCTCGTCGCTGAGTGCGAGGTAGCTGTGCGCCACGTCGGCCACCCAGGTGATGTGGTCGCCGGCGCGGGCGACGAGTGGCTTGTTCACCGGCCCGGCCCGCAGGACGCCCTGGAACACGGTGACGTGTTCGGTGACGCCTGGCTGATGTGCGGGTGAGGTCTGTTCGGTGCCGGCGACCACGCGCATCCGCAGCAGTTCGAAGGTCGCCGCCTCCTCGTCGAATACGTCGAGCAGGGTGGCTTCGACGGCCGCCCCGTGCACCGGTGAGGCGGCACTGGCCGGTGCGCCAGGATCGAGGGTCAACGCGCTGATCGGTACCGACAGGGCTGCCGCGATGGCATACATCGTCTCGAGGGTCGGATTTCTGGTGCCGTTCTCGAGTCCGGACAGGGTCGCCTTGCCAACGCCGGCGGCCCGGGCGAGCGCTGACAGGGATACGCCACGAGCTTCCCGGAGGCTGCGCAGACGCCGTCCCACGGTCGGGTCGAACCGCCTTGTGGTACGAGCACTCACCTGGCTATCGTGTCATCCCGTGTTGCGTTCCGTAAACGGAACGAACTGCGGGGCGGAGAGGGGTTGACCATGCGGCCGTGGAGTTGGGTGCAACCAGTGCTCGCCGGTGGTGTCAGCGCCGTCGTCGGCTACGCCAGCTCCTTCACCGTCGTGCTCACCGGACTGCAGGCGGTGGGCGCGAGTTCCCAGCAGGCCGCGTCCGGACTGCTCGCCCTGTGCCTCGGCATCGCGGTCGCGGCGATCTATCTGGGACTGCGACACCGGATGCCGATCTCCATCGCCTGGTCAACGCCCGGCGCGGCGCTGCTTGCGGCCGCGGGCACCGTCACGGGCGGCTATGCCGCGGCTGTCGGTGCGTTCCTGGTGTGCGCGGCGCTCATCCTGCTGTCCGGACTGGTGCCCTGGTTGGCCCGTGGCATCGCCGCCATCCCGCGCCCGATCGCCGGCGCGATGCTCGCCGGTGTGATCCTTCCACTGTGTACGGCCCCGGTGCGGGCGTTGATCGACATTCCGCTGCTGGCCACGCCGGTCGTGCTGACGTGGGCGGTGCTGATGCGCTACGCCCGGCAGTGGGCCGTTCCCGGTGCGCTTGCCGCCGCGGTCGCCGGCATCGTGGCCAGCGGTGCGGGCAACGGGTTGGCGGGCGCGAAACTCCGCCCGGCGTTGGAACTGACCGTGCCGACGTTCACGGTGCCCGCGGTCGTGGGTATCGCGATACCGCTGTTCCTGGTCACCATGGCCGCCCAGAACGTACCGGGCATGGCGGTGATGTCGACCTACGGATACGTGCCACCGCTTCGGGGCGTGCTGGTCACGACGGGATTGGTCAGCGCGGCTGCGGCACCTTTCGGCGGGCATGCCCTCAACCTGGCCGCCATCACCGCAGCGCTGACGGCCGGCCCCGACACCCATCCCGACCCGCGTCGGCGCTGGATCGCCACGGTGTCACTCGGCTTCGGCCAGCTCACCCTGGGCCTCGGTGCGGGCCTGGCCACCAGTCTTGTCCTGCTCTCCCCGCCGGCGCTGGTCATCGCGGTGGCCGGGTTGGCCCTGCTGGCCGCGCTCGGCTCGTCGCTCGCCACCGCCGTCAGCGAACCCGAAGGGCGTGAGGCCGCGGTGGTCACCTTTGTCGTGACCGCCTCCGGCATGACGTTGCTCGGTATCGGTTCGGCCTTCTGGGGGCTGCTCGCCGGCGCCCTCACGATGCTTCTCCTGCGCCGCACCCACAGGGCACAGCAGCCGGTCCAGGACGTGGCCTGCGCGACCGCGGCGCCAAACTAATGCTCTAACCCGTGCCCAGCCAGCCAGCCTCGGCGTCCACGTCGAACGTCAGGGACACCGCGACGTCGGCTCCGTCGGGCCAGGCGACGTTCGTGGCGCCGATCATGCCAGGTTCACGAGGGGTTCCAGGTCGCGGAGGCGGGCGCGGACGGAGTCGGCATCGGGATGTCCGAGGTCGGTGAGAATCTCCAGTGCCTGCTGCCACGCCGCCCGTGCGGCTTGCGGGTCGCTGCCGGCGAGATGGGATTCGGCCAGATGGCTCAACGTGTCGGCCTCGCCGTAACGGTGGCCGACCTGCCGCCACAGTTCGATGGAGTGCTGGTAGCTGGCAATGGCGTGACCGTGGTCGCCGAGATGGTGGTACGCGTACCCGATGCTGTCCCAGGTGTCCGCCTCGGACTGTGGGTCGCCGATCTCCTGCAGCATGGCGGCCGCCTGCTGGCAGTGCGACAGGGCTCGCGCATAGTGGCCCAGCACCGCATGGTACCAGCCCACCGCGTTGAGTGAGCCGGCCTGCCCGACGCGATCTCCCCTGGTCCGGTACAGGGCGAGGGCCAGCTCGGCGTGCTCGAGCGCCTGCGCGTGCTTGCCGCGGTAACCGAACAGGCTGGCGATGTCACGATGGGTGAGAGCCTGGCCCTTGTCGTCCGCGACCTCTTCGAACAGCCGCACCGCCTGCTGAAGTTGTGCGTGGGCGTCATCGTGGCGGCCCAACTTCGCGTACGCACGGCCGAGCTGGCGCAGCGCCATAGCCTGGCCGTGCCGGTCGGCGAGGCGCCCGGCCGCGTCGATCGCCCGTTCCTGGGTCGTTGCCCAGCTGTCCCAGTGGCCCTCCCGTTCGAGAAAGCTCACCAAAGTCCACGCGAGCTGCCAGGTGTGACGGTCGAATCCCGCCTCGTCGGCCCGCTGCACGGCGGCCAGCAGGGCGGAGCGTTCCAGAAGGAACCAGTGCTGCGCCTCTCGGGCATCTGCCAGCGGTTCGGGCGTCACCGCGGCCGATCGCGGGGTCAGCGCGATGCGGTCCCGATGCGGATCCAGCAGCAGCGCGCCGGCGTGGGCTGTGTGCAGGTAATGGTCGAGCAGTCGAACGTCCGCGGCATCGGTGTCCTGCGGCGGATCGAGGGACTGCCCCAGTTCGATGGCGTACGCGCCCAATAGATCGTGCAGGCTGTAGCGGTCCGCGTGCCGGGTGACCAGGTGTGCCCGGGTCAGTTCGCCGAGCAGCCTCGCGGTCGCACCGGCGGGCTGGCCGGCCAGGCTCGCGATCGCGGCGGCCGAGATGTCCGGGCCGAGGTATCGCCCCATCAACCGGAACAGCCGGGCCGCACCGGGGTTGAGGCGTTCGTACGACCAGGAGAACACGGTACGGACGTCGGTGGCCGGATCGCCGGTCTCGAGCAGGTCGAGGCGGGCGCCGGCGTCGCGCAGTTCGTCGGCGAGTTTGGTCAGCGACAGTCGGGGATCGGCCGCGGCCCGCGCGGCGGTGATGGCCAGCGCGAGCGGAAGTCGCGCGCACAACTCGACGATCTCCGCGACCGCCTCTGATTCGGCGGCGACCCGGTCCGGGCCGAGGCGCCTGGCGAGCAGTTCCCGGGCTGCGCCGACGGGCAGCAGATCCAGAACGAGAGGGTGGGCACCCTCGCTGGCAACGAGCCCGGTGAGTTGGTCACGGCTGG
Organism: uncultured Actinomycetota bacterium; assembly: GCA_963742855.1. Classification (GTDB taxonomy): domain Bacteria; phylum Actinomycetota; class Actinomycetes; order Mycobacteriales; family Micromonosporaceae; genus CAVUNP01. The sequence continues at coordinate 218,566 of CAVUNP010000047.1, forward strand.
TGACCACGACCGCGCAGCCGGGCGCGCCTGGCAACAGCGGCCGGACCTGGGCGGCGTCGCCCGCATTGTCGAGCACCACAAGCATCCGCCGTCGCGCCAGAAGGCTCCGGTACATGCCGACCTGGGCAGCCGGGTCGGCAGGCACCCGCCCGGGCGCCACCCCCAACGCGTCGAGAAAGTTGCGTACGGCCTCGGCTGGGCTCGCCGCCGGACCGCCGGGGTCGAACCCACGCAGGTTGGTGTACAACTGCCCGTCCGGGAACAGATGGCTGAGTCGCTGCGCCCAGTAGACAGCCAAGGCGGTCTTGCCCACCCCGGCCATCCCGGACACCACCGCTATCCGGGTGGGTCCGCAACCGAGGTCAGTACTTTCACCCATCAACGCATCCAGCTGCGCCAGTTCCTCGTCCCGCCCGGTGAACGACGACACCGCGGGCGGTAGTTGCGCCGGCCCGGAGGCGTGGCTCGGCTGTTGGGTGACATCGGACGGTGCGGCCTTAGCCGCGGCCTTCCGGAAACGGACCAGGTCATCACCGGTCAGCCCGAAAGCATCGGCCAGCAACCGCACGGTGGCTGGCCGCGGCGCGGTGATCTGGCCTGACTCGATCTTCCCGATGCTGCGCACACTGATTCCGGTGTCGCCCGCCAACTCCTCCTGTGTCAAGCCCAACCGCCGCCGGTGCTCCCGCACCATCGCACCGAACACCAAGCCTCCTGTTCGGTCAGGGCAACCATGAGCCTTGCGCGTCTCGCGATCCGGCGACCGGCCGGACCGCGAAGTGCCGGCGAGATGCCGACGAAGCTCCTGGTCTTCCTTCCCTCCTGCCGCGACTGTGGATGCATGGTTCGCGGTCGCACGGTTCGTACGATCCTGCTACGAGGTCGCAGCCCCCCCGAAACGACGCCGCTCGCACAGTCACCAACACAATATCGGCGCCGCGCCAGGTGGTCCCGCCGGGCGGCGACCGGGCGCGGGGTTGGCAGCTGCGGGCCGACGGCTCCGGGAGTCGACTGTGGTGACACGGCATGGCGTGAGCCGTCGCGTCGGGGGTGCAGCTTCCAGCCATCAGCGCATCCAGATGTAGGGATCCTGCTAGCCGTGGTAGAGCGCTCGGGACGCATCCCGCGCCCGGGCTCTCGCCCCGGATCCGGCTGGCCAGAGTTGTGCGAGGAAATGCGCACCGGCCAGAAAAGGTCACACCATCCCGGTAGCGTCCCTGTCATGACCTACGTCCTGATACCGGGAGCTGGCGGGTCCAGCTGGTACTGGCACCTGGTAGAGGTGGAGTTGCGCTGTCGTGGGCAGGAGGTCGTCGCGGTGGACCTCCCGGCGGGCGACGACACTGCTGGCTGGTCGGAGTATGCCGACACGGTGGTGGCGGCGGTGGGCGACCGGACTGACCTCGTGGTGGTCGGGCAGTCGATGGGTGGTTTCACCGCCCCGCTGGTCTGTGCCCGGTTGCCGGCGCGGATGCTGGTGCTGGTCAATGCGATGATCCCGCTGCCTGGTGAGACCGGCGGCGAATGGTGGGCCAACACCGGCCAGCCGGAGGCGCGACGGGCCAACGACATCGCTGCCGGCCGGGATCCCGATGCGCCGTTCGACCTGCGCACGACGTTCTTCCACGATGTGCCCGATGACGTCGCCGACCAGGCTCTCGCGGTCGACCTGCCCCAGTCGGACACGCCGTTCGGCCAGGTGTGGCCGCTGCCGGCCTGGCCGGACGTGCCGACCCGGGTCCTGTCGGGACGCGACGACCGGCTCCTCCCGGTCGAGTTCCAACAGCGGGTCGCGCGGCGGCGACTGGGCGTGCCGGCTGACGAGATGCCCGGCGGACACCTGATGGCCCTGGCCCATCCGATCGAGCTGGCCGATCGGTTGGAGGCTTTTCGGCGAGAGCTCGGCTAGGCGCTATTCGAACGGGGCCGGGTCGCCGGCGCCCACCCGTACGATCTCGGGCTCGTCCTGAGACAGGTCGACCACAGTGGTCATGGTGGCGTCGCAGTCGCCGGAGTCGATGACGGCGTCGACGACGTGATCCAGCCGTTCCTTGATCTCCCAGCCGCTGGTCATCGGCTCGTCCTGTCCAGGAAGCAACAGGGTGCTCGACAGAAGGGGTTCGCCCAACTCGGCCAGCAGGGCCTGGTCGACCGGATGATCGGGGATGCGCACGCCGACCGTCAGCTTCTTGGGGTGCTGCAGGCGGCGCGGCAACTCCCGGGTGGCGGGCAGGATGAAGGTGTACTTCCCCGGGGTGTTCGCCTTGATCAGCCGGAACACGGAGTTGCTGATCTTCACGAACTGGCCGAGTTGTGCGAAGTCATGGCACACCAACGTGAAGTGATGCCGGTCATCGAGGTGGCGGATCGCGCGAATCCGCTCGAGCCCGGCGTGGTTGCCCATCTGGCAGCCGAGGGCGAAGCAGGTGTCGGTGGGGTAGACGATCAAGCCGCCGTCCCGGACCAGGTCGATGACCTGCCGGATCGAGCGGGCCTGCGGGTTGTCGGGGTGCACGTCGAAGTACCTGGCCACATGCGCAGCCTACTGGCAGGCCGCGGGCCGCATTCCGGTCGCGGCGAGATTGCGCATGGTCGCGGACCAATTGCTGGCGCCGGACCCGACGGCCAGGATTGTGCTAGGCGGAAAGTGCCTGTTCTGGGGTCTGCGCTGGTGCGCTCAGTTCGTCGCGTTCCCGCCGGCGTTGTGGCGCGCCCCGATGCTGTTTGCCGTCGGCCACATCGGATTCGGTCTACTGTGGACCTGGATCCTGCTGGTTTTCGTGCTGGCACTCATAGCGGGCTAGGTCGATGTTACACCAGCATCGGAGGGTTTAAACGGGTCGCATTTAGATCTGTATATAGCTAGCAGGTTCCCGCCGGCCATCTTGTATGGACCGCCGCCATGTCCCGTCTGGCCAACTCCCGCATACCGTTGCCCACCAACCGCCTGGCGGCGGTCACATGGCGCTCGGCTTCCGCGCCGTCGATGGGGTTGACCTGGACGTCGTGACCGGGACGGTGCACGCCCTGGTGGGCTGGCTTCCGGTGGGGATTTATCCGGCCACCGCGATCGATATCCTCTGCTGGGCGCTGTTCGCGGTGGCGGTGGACCTGCTGCTCGGGTTCACCGGCCTGCTCTCATTCGGCCATGCCGCGTTCTGGGGGATGTCGGCCTACACCACGGGCCTGCTGGCCATCCACAGTGGACTTCCGTTTCCGCTCGCGATACTCGCCGGTGCCGTGGCGGCCGCCGTCCTGGCCGCACCGATCGCCTACCTCGCGGTGAAGCGGACCGGCATCTACTTCGCCATGGTCACGCTGGCCTTCGCGCAGATGGTCTACTACGTGGCGAACGAGTGGCGTTGCCTGACCGAGGGGGAAAACGGCCTGCAGGGCGTACCGCGGCAGTTGTGGGGGCTGGATCTCAGCGATTCGTTCTACTTCTACTACGCCGCGTTGCCGATCATCGCTTTTGGACTGTTTGCGGCCTGGCGGATCGTCAACTCGCCGTTCGGCCGGGTCCTGGTGGCCATTCGCGACAACACCGCCAGGGCCCGAGCGCTCGGCTACCCGGCGCAACGGTACAAGATGCTGGCGTTTGTGCTGTCCGCCTTCCTGGCCGGCCTGGGCGGCGGGGTTTTCGCGGTCGCGCACGGGTTCGTCTCATTGGACACACTGCACTGGACCACGTCGGGCAAGGCCGTCATCATCGTTGTGTTGGGTGGCATCGGTACGTTGTGGGGCGGTGTTGTGGGTGCCGCGCTGCTGGTCCGGCTGGAGGACTGGCTGTCCTTCTCCGGCGTGGAACAGATCGGCCTCGTCACCGGCAGCATTTTCGTCCTGGTCGTCCTGTTGTTCCGGCGAGGGCTGGTCGGCACCGCTATGGCATTGTGGCGCCGTCTGCTCGCCCGCCGGCGAGACTGACGCCGAGTGTCCGTCACGTTCGGGCTCCGCACCGCGAGCATCGGGTGGACACGGTACGGTCGGTGAAGACCTCGCTCCGCTCAGTTCGAGGAGGACTGACATTGTCGAGCAACTACCGCAAGGATCCTCAAGCTGTTTCCCGACTGTCGCAGGAGCAGTATCAAGTCACACAGGAGGCCGGGACTGAGCCGGCCTTCAGCAATGCCTACTGGGACAAGAAGGAACCGGGCATCTATGTCGACGTCGTCTCGGGGGAACCACTGTTCGCCTCCGTTAACAAGTACGACAGCGGTACCGGCTGGCCCAGTTTCACGGTGCCACTCGACCCGGACAACGTGGTGGAGATTCGGGACGCGACCTTGGGGATGGTGCGCACCGAGGTCCGGTCCGCGCACGCGGACAGTCACCTGGGACATGTCTTCGACGACGGCCCCGCCGAATCGGGCGGGCTACGTTACTGCATGAACTCCGCGGCGCTGCGTTTCGTCCCGCTCGACGATCTCGATGGCGAAGGCTACGGTGAATACCGACGGCTGTTCGAGGCGGGTGCGGGAGGGAAAGCATGATGGAGACGTCCGAGCGGGCGGTCCTGGCTGGTGGCTGTTTCTGGGGCATGCAGGACCTCATCCGCAAGCGCGCTGGCGTGCTGTCGACCAAGGTCGGATATTCCGGCGGGGACGTGCCGAACGCGACCTACCGCAACCACGGGTCCCACGCCGAGGCGATCGAGATCATCTTCGATCCCGAGAAGCTGTCCTACCGGGATCTTCTCGAGTTCTTCTTCCAGGTCCACGACCCGACCACGAAGGATCGTCAGGGCAACGACGTGGGCACGAGCTACCGGTCGGCCATCTTCTATACCGATGACGAACAGAGACGGGTCGCCCAGGACACGATCGCCGACGTCGAGGCCTCCGGCCTGTGGCCGGGCAAGGTGGTCACCGAGGTGAGTCCAGCCGGCCCGTTCTGGGATGCCGAACCTGAGCATCAGGACTACCTGGAGCGGTATCCGGCCGGCTACACGTGCCACTATGTCCGGCCGGACTGGAAACTACCCCGTCGTGGCGAAGCCTCGCGGTAGAAGCCGACCAAGAACTTCGTCGATTATGCGGACACCCGCCCCGAGTTCGCATTGGACCACATTGGCTGGGCGGCGAACCAGAGCGCGCGTAGAGCCTCGGCGCGTTCGTCGATGAGACCCATCCGGAGTGGCCATTCCTCGCGTGTGGTGTGTTCGGGTGCGGCGGTCGCCTGGCCCGGCCACTTTCGGTACAGCAAGCCAACTTCCGGGTGAAAGTAGCCGGGACTGATCGTGTTGGCGGCGATCAGGAGGCCGGTGTCCTCGGAGGCGGGGATACCCATCCAGCCCCCCAGAGCCAACACCAACGTACGACGTATGCAGATTGTCGCCGGATGCACCGGCAGCCGGTAGTCGTGGTTTCGCCAGTAGTCGGTCACCGAGCCGACCTCGATCCGGCCGGCTGGTGGGTTGTCGGGGAACCCGACAGTCGTGCCGTCCGGATGGAGGTCGAGTACGCGCGAGGCGGTCCACCCGATGGAATCATCGCCGGTGAGGATGGCGATGTCGCGTGCCAACACGCCGCTTCCCAGTACGTCGTCGGCGTCGAGGTTCTTGACCAGCGAGCCGGTGCTACGGGCGACGGCGAGATTCCTGGTGACCGCGACCCCGCCCCGCCGCCCGGTGCCATGCTTGATGCGAGGATCGCCCGCAAGCATGCGGGCCGGACCGCCGCCGGTGCCGTCCTGCTGAATGATCCACTCCCAGGTCCAGCCCGTCGGCATCGGCTGCGAGACGATCGACTCGTATGCGGCAATCAGATGGTCCCGGTTGGGCTGGTAGCTCGGCGTGACGATCGAGAGCGTGTTCACGGAAGTCCGTCCTCGGGGCTGTTGCGCAGGTTCGTCATCATTATCAATGTGGGTGACATGGTGCAACGACTGGCCCAACCCGAGCCTCGGCGCGCTGGCGGCCCATCGCTGCGCGCGATGGTGTCCGGCCGTCGGCCGCCGTGGCTGTCGTCATCGGCTACGTTTCCGGTGCGAGGAGCTCGAACAGACCCGCGACGACTACCAGCGCCGGCTCGACGTGAGGTCTGGGTAGTCTTGTCCTGGTGACATCGGTGCGGGCGGCCATCGCCGCGGTGCTGGCCGGCGCCGTCGACTACGAAGCGGGGCTCGACGCGCTGGCCGTCCTACCGGCGGCTGAGGCGAACCCGGTACTGGTCGCCGTTGTGCACGAGGCATGCGCCGTGTTGTGGCGGGGTGGCTGGCAGCCGGTCGAACTGCATCGGGTCGTCGCCCGTCGCGAGCACTCGACGCACGCGTCCCTGGTGACGGATGCCATCGCCGCGCACCTGCGCCCGTTCCCGCGGGCCTCGGTCGACGAGCGGTGGTTCGCCCAGGCCGAGGCATTGCGGGCGTCGGTCTGGTGGGACAGCGATGTCACGTACGTCGACGAGGTCGCCGCCCGGTGGAAGCTCGATCGGGTGGCCGTACTCGACGCGGTGTTGACGCTGCTGGGTGCGCTGGCCCGACTGCCCCCGATCGGCGTGCTGGTGCCGCCACCGGGGACCAGTGCCGGCCGCGGCACCGGTGGATCACTCGACGTACGCCTGCTGGAGCGGGTACGAGGCCTGCTGGCCAAGGCGGAGTCGACGGACTACCCGGCGGAGGCGGAGGCGTACACGACGAAGGCGCAGGAACTTGTCGCCCGGCACAGCCTGGACGCCGCGCTGCTCGCCGTCCGGACCGGCGAGGCGTCAGCGGTTCCGTTCGCCCGGCGGATCGGCATCGACCATCCGTACGAGGGCGAGAAAGCGTCCCTATTGGACGCGGTCGCCCGGGCAAACCGGTGTCACGTGGTGTGGTCGCCCGACTTCGGCTTCGCCACGGTGTTTGGCTTCGACGCAGACCTCGACGCGGTCGAGTTGCTGCATACCTCGTTGCTGTTGCAGGCGCACCGGGCGATGGCCCAGACGGAGCCGCCGGGCGGCAAGGCCGGCCGGGCCCGGCTGAAGGCATTCCGGCAGTCCTTTCTGGTGGCATTCGCGGTCCGGATCGGCGAGCGACTGGCCGGTGCCGCCGAGGCCGCGCTCGCCGAAGCCGGTCGCGCCGAGGTTGCTTTCGCCGGGGCGGCGAGCGATCTGCTGCCGGTCCTCGCCCGCCGCGACGAGCAGATCCGCGACAGTATGCAGCGGGCATTTCCCCACACTGTTCGCACCAGGGGAGCCCGGGTGGACAGCGAGGAAGGATGGCAATCCGGCCGCGCCGCTGCCGACCAGGCCAGCCTCCCCACCCCGCGCCGCTTCGGCAGACGCTGGCCGCGGCCCCGGCGGGTGGCGTAGGCCAATCCGCATCTACGACTGGCTCAAATGCTCCGGGTGAGCACCTCGAGCGGATTGGTCAGCACCTCGGCGAAAGCGAGTTCCGCCGCGCCGACCAGGGTCGGCGTCGTCACCCAGAGCGGAGATGCATAGGCGAACCTTCTCACGCGAGACTGCCAGCACGTGGCTCGCGATCCGGCGACCTACCTGGGCGGCGGCGCCCAGGTACACCTCGCGGAGCATCCCGCCGAAAATCACCACGCCGGGGTTGAACAGGTTGATCAGGTTCGCGACCCCGATGCCGAGCCAGTCGCCGATGCGGTCGAGGGCCTCCTGAGCCATCTGGTCGCCCCGATCGGCGTCGTCCACCACGGTTCGCACCGCGTCGCGGCCGAACAGGTCGGGGGAGCGGTGCGCGGCGTCGAGCAGGGCCCGTTCGCCGACCTCCGCCTCCAGACAGCCCTGCGAGCCGCACCCGCAGGGCCGGCCGTTGTATGGGTTGACCACCATATGACCGAGTTCGCAGCCATACCCACCATCACCGCCGAGCAGGGTGCCGCCGACGATGATGCCGCCACCCACCCCGACATCCCCGTGCAGGTAGATCAGGTTCTGCAAGCCCATGCCGACGCCGCGTTGGTGTTCGGCCTGTGCACCCAGGTGAGCCTCGTTGCCGACGGACACGGGCAGACCGAGACCGAGCCTGCGGCCGAGTTCGGCACCGAATGCCTGGTCCACCCAGCCCATGTCGGGCCCGTAACGCACCATCCCGTCGTCGGGCCGGATCATGCCGCAGTAGGACGCGCCGAGGCCGACACACAGCGAATCGGCCGGCGCCATCCGGTGCAGCCGCCGGCCGAACCCGGCGAGTACCCCGACCACGGTGTCGAGGTCGGCGCCGGCCCGCGGCCGGACCGTCTCCCTCCGGTCGAGTACCGTGCCGCCGAGGCCCACCCGGGCGGCGACCAGCCGGTCCACCGCGACGTCGAAGGCGAGCACATAAACCCGGTCGGACTCTGGCCGGACCACCAGCGATGGCCTCCCAGCCTTGCCGCTGTCGGTCGGGAGTTCCTCGCGGACCAGGCCGGCCGAGGTGAGGTCCGCGGTCAGCGCCATGATCGTAGAGCGGTTGAGACCCATCCGGTCGGCCAGCACTGCGCGGGAGACCGGGCCGCCCAGGTGTACGTGTCGGAGCAGCGTGCCGAGATTGTGCCGGCGGATCTCCTCTTGGGCCAGACCTGCCGCCAACGTCGTCCTACTCTTCTGCATCGTGGCGACCTTGTGGCTGCGAGCTTGTCTGTGCGCAACGCTACTTCACCACCCAGGATCTCAGCCACCCCGTACCGCGATCCGGTCTCGTGCCGTCCTTTGTGGACGGGCATACCAGAGGTGCTTGGGCGTTCGGTAGGGTGGGCGTGTGACAGCGTGGAAGCGGATCGCGTTCTGGATGTCGGTGTTGCTGTTCGCGACCGGCTGCACGTGCTGCCCGATCGGGGCGATCGGCCCATCACCCGACCTCATGGCCGACGACCTGGTGGGCACCTGGACCAGCGAGAAGGGCCCCACCATCACGCTGAACGCCGATGGCACCTTCACCGCCGCGGACCTGCACGGATGCGACGACGAGCGAGGTTCGGTCGCGGGTATTGACGGTAGCGAACTGTCCGGCACGTGGACGCTGGACGGCCCCGAGCGCCTGAATCCGTACCAGAACCTACGACTCGGTGAGGACGGCAAGCAGGGTTTGAGTGGCTACGTCTGGCAGGCGAAGGAAGACCAGATCATCTTCCCGCTGGGCGACCTCGACGAGTATCATTTCTGCTATCTCGAACGAACGAGCTGACCGCCTACAGCAAGATCCACCCATGTGGGATCACGGGGACTCGTCGCATTCTGTGCACGATGTCAACACGTCCAGGTAGCCGTCGCTGGCCCGCCACAACGCGTCGGCGACCGGTTCGAGCTTGCCCGGGCGCCAGCGGCGTTCCTCGTAGACCTGTGTGTGGGCGCGAAGCGAACCCAGACTGACCGCCAGCTCCGCCGTGAGGCGCGCACGAAACTCGTCCGGGGTCGGGCCGGCCGATCGGACGGACTCACCGCGTCCCTCGCGCAACGCCGCCAGTGTTTCCTGCCTGATTCCGTCAACGTCGTCCCAGACCAGAGCTGGCCGGTCGATGCGGTGATTCCACACCGGGCCGTGCGCCGACCTCCACCACGCGAGAACGGGATTCTTGGCGAGCCGCGTGGCGTTCGACCAGTGTTGCGAGCCGGGCGGTTCGCTCCACCACGGGACGTCGTCGACGGGCAAGTCGACGCATAACGCGACAGTTACTACCTCAAGGTCCTGGCGCGGGCCGAGGATGTCGCCGACTGCCCACAGCTGGGTCACCCGTAGCGGGAAGATCGAGGTCGGCCGCAGCGTCATATCGGCGCAGGTCTGCGCGAGCGACTCGACATGATGCACGGCTCGGTCCCACTTCATACGTCCATTCTGACCCAGGCGCAGCGGCCTACTTCGCCGGGTCATCCCCGAGGTCGTCGGGGCGAAGCTGGACGAGCGCGCGCCGACGACTCGGTCGAGTTCGAGCCGCCTGCGTACTTGTCCCCGCTGTGGTGGCGACATCCATCGCTCGCAGAAGCGGTGGCGTTGCGTCAATGGCCGCGTCTGCGGTGCCAAAGAGTCGCTGGCCTACTTCACCAGCCGCGACGCGATCGACATCGAAGGACTTGGTGACAAGCGTCCTGGACGCCCTGATCGGCGCTGGTCACCGATCCGGCCGACCTCTACACCTCGACGTGGCGGGGCTGCCTCGTTGTCGTCGGCGAAGGCGCCAGCAGCAAGGCCGAAAAGGCGGCCGAACTCGGCGTACGGATCATGGCGGCGGACGAGTTTGCCGCCATCCTCGCCGCCCACACCGGCCAGCCCGCCAGGAAGACTCCGCGGTCGCCAGGACTGTTGGTCCGACCGCCATGGGGCGCGCTGCCTGGCTGGAGCACGCCCATGGCTGGCCGTCTGTAGTTACCTGCCGGGGCTTACGTGATCGTGAACTGGGATCCCGGTTGTATGACGATGTTGCCGTCGGCCGAGTTGGTGATGGTCACGTTGGTCAGCGTCGCGTTGCCGCGTGCGCCGCCCATGGCCAGAATGCCGGCACCGTTGTTGGACTTGTCTATCTTCACGTTGGAGATGACGACGTTCGGCATATTGCCGCCGCCGTTCTTGAACTGGATGCCGTCGTACGTCGAGTCGGAGATGTCGGTATCCCGAATGGTGACACCGGTGATGTCCTTTGTGGATGGGAACAGTGTGATCGCACCGAACTCCTGGGCCTCGTTCCAGAACGCGCCACCGGTCCGGTAGAGCCCGTTATTGGCGATCAATGTCGTACCTGAGAAGGGCAACGGGCTGTGATCGGTCGCCAGCATGATGCCGGGGTAGTTCATGGTGTCGTAGATCAGGCTGTTCTCGATCGAGTTGTTGAAGCCGCCGTAGATCGCCGCGCCGTTGGCTCGCCAGGTCAGCTGGATGGTGTTGTTGACGAAGTGGTTGTCATGCGCGATGTCCACCGCCTGGTCCTTGACGAAGGGGTTCGCCCAGACCGCCAGCGAGTCGTCGCCGGTGGTACGGAATGACGAGTTGAAGACGCGCGAGTTGCGGGTTCCGTTGGAGAAGTTGATGCCGTCGGCGAACGTGTCCCGGATGCGCATGCCGGTGAATTCGAGTCCGTCCGCCGGGTTCCAGTAGGCGGGTGTGTCCGAGTAGTCCCGGCCAACCCAGGCGCCGACGTTGACGTGTTCGATCCACACGTTGCTGATCTTCGTGTTCTTGCCGAAGCGGCCGTTGAGCCCGTGTCCGCGGTTGGCCCGGTTGGTGGTCATGCCGAAGATGGCGATGTCGGAGATCTGTGTGTTGTCATCGATGTCGAACCCGACGTTGCCTTCGTGCGGGTGGTTGATGTTGCCCACCACGTTCTGCGGCTCGGTGTTCGTGTACAGCTGGGAGTACCACATGCCGGCGCCCTTGATCACGACATTGCGGATGCCCTGCTGGTTGAACTGGCCGCGGGTCGGGTCCGGCGTGAGGATCTTCTGCTCCTGCCGCCACTGCCCGGACGGGATCCAGACACAGCTGATGATGCCGTTCTGGTCGTCCATCACCGCCCGCTGGATGGCGGCCGTGTCGTCGATGCCGTCGTTGGCCACGGCACCGTAGGCGGTGATCGAGGTGCATTCGGCCGGTTTCGTCGCCGCGGGTGCCACCTGTTCCAGGTCGATGAAGTCGATGATGTAGAACGACGCCGAGTCGGACGCATCCCGTTGCAACTTGAACTTGGTGCCGGGCGGGTACGACTGCGACAGCAGTGCGTGTGACTCGTCGAACAGTCGCCGGGCGTTGGCCTGCGGTGTGTTCGACAGTGACTCGGTGTCGTCGGTGGTGCCGTACAGCCAGCTGTTGCGCGACGACAGGGTCAGTTTCTGGGCGAAGGTGCCGTTGATGTAGAGGCTGATGCTGTAGTCCTGGCCGCCACCGTTCGGTGCGTCGGGGACGGAGTTACGCACCACAATGGAGTTGGCGGCATTCGTCGAGGTGAATTCGACGAACTGTCCGGTGCTGTTCAGCCGCACCGACTCCCGGCCCGACGACTCGGTTCCGAAGTTGGTGTGCCCGAACGTACGCAGCGGATCGGTCGTCACCAGGGTGCCCTGGTAGCTGGCCGCCTCGGCCTCGTACTCGACATACCCAACTGCGGCCCCGCGGCCGACCACAATGGACCGGGAGAGCGAGTTGTTGTTCTCGTTTGTCTCCGCGACGATGTTGGTCGCGTCGGCGGTGGCGGTGATGGTGGCTCCACCAGCGGTGGCGATCCAGCTACCGCTGATGGCCACGTTGACCGTGGCACCGGCGGCGATCGCCGGGCTGTTGGTGTTGAGCGTGGTGGCACCGACCACCACCCGGGTGACCGTGTTGGCCGCAACTCCGACGGTGCCCCGGTTGTTGACCGCCACGATGAACGTGACCGGTGCCCCGACAGCCGGATTCGCCGGGCTGGAGCTGACGCTGAGCACCTGCAGGTCGGGCCCCGGAGCCTGCGCGACCACCAACTGCGACGGCGCGGTGAAGGAGTTGTTGCTGTCGTTGCTCTCGATGATGGCGTTGGTCGGGTCCACGACCGCGGAGACGCTGTAGCTGCCCATCGGCCGGGTTCCGGCGTCGACCGTCACCGTCGTCGAGGCGCCGGCGCTCAGCGCACCCACGGCGGCGGTGCCGACAAGCGTTCCGCCGAGGTTGACGTTGACCGTGGTGGCGCCGGAAGCCGCCGACCCGATGTTCTGGACGGTCGTCGAAAGGGTGATCGGGCTGGCCTCGTTCGGTGATGTCGGTGTCCAACTCATCGAACTGACGATCAGGTCTGGATTCGGGGCCGGCGTACCGCACACCTCGAGTTCGGCCACCTGGCCGGACGGCGCACCGGTGTTGGAATTGAACCGCAACTGCACGTCCGCCGTGGTCGCGCTGACCGGGATGTTCACCACGTTGGTGCCCTGGACGAACTGGTAGTTCGCCGCGGACACCAGGTTGGTGTAGGTGGTCGACGCCTGGTCACGGCCGAGGATCTGGAAGTTCTGGGTACGGGTGCCCCAGGCCGCGTCCGGGTTCAGCTTGACGTTGACGGCCGTGATGACGTGGTTGGCTCCCAGCGCGACGGTCAGGTTCTGCGGGTACGTCGGGGAGCCCTCCCAGTAGGTGGTGAGCTGACCGTCGTTGGCCTTGTCCGGGGTGAACGTGAAGGTGGAGCCGGTCGCGGTCATGGTCTTGCCCAAAGCGACGTTGGTGCAGTTGGGCGGCGGCGTGCCGGTCCGGGTCACGGTGTTGCTGTTGCCGGACACGTTGCCGGCGCCGTCACGGGCCTGCACGTAGTACGAGACGGTCGTGCTGGTCGGCTGCGTGTCGGCCCAGGTGAGTACCGTGCCGAGCGTGGCCGCGAGACTGCCGTTGCGGTAGACGTTGTAGCCGGCCAGTCCGCTGCCGCCGGTGTCGGTGGAGGCGCCCCAGTTGAGGGTGATCGTGGTGCCGTTCTGGGTGAAGGACAGTGTGCCGGGAACGCTGGGTGGGGTGGTGTCCGTGGTAGTGCCGGTCCGGGTCACGGTGTTGCTGTTGCCGGACACGTTGCCGGCGCCGTCACGGGCCTGCACGTAGTACGACACGGTCGCGCTGGTGGGCTGCGTGTCCGTGTAGGTCGTGGTGCCCGCACCGACGCTGCCGGCGAAGCTGCCGTTGCGGTAGATGTCGTAGCCGGCCAGTCCGCTGCCGCCGGTGTCGGTGGAGGCGCCCCAGTTGAGGGTGATCGCGGTGCCGCTCTGAGTGAAGGACAGTGTGCCCGGAATGCTGGGCGGGGTGGTGTCCGTGGTGGTTGCGGGGCCGTAGATCTCGAGCTCGGAGAGCTGACCGGCCGGCCAGGCCGAGTTCGCGGTGATCCGGACCCGAACATAGCGGGCGCTCGTCGTGGTGAAGTTGATCGTCACGACGTTCGCACCGCTGAACGCATAGCTGGCCGACGCCACGATGTCGGTGAAGCTCGTGTTGTTGGTGCTCCCCTGTACGGAAAGGGTCTGGTTACGGGCACCCCAACCGGAGGGGATCTTCAACACGACCTTGTTGATGCTCAACGTCGCGCCGAGGTCAACCTGCACGTACTGCGGGAAGGCGTTGTTGACACTCTCCCAATAGGTGGCCTGGTTACCGTCGACGACGTTGCCCGACGGATAGACGTCGGAGTGTCCGCTCTCGGAGGTGGCTTTGCCCGCGGCAAGGTTGCTGGTCGACGTCGTGGCGCCGTAGACCTCGAGTTCGGACAGCTGAGCGGCGGCCCAGCCGGTGTTCGCGGTGATGTTCGCGCGAACGTACCGGGTGTTGACGGCGGTGAAGGTGAGGGTCACCGCATTGCTTGCGGCCGGGTCGAAGACGCGACCACCGGAACTGACGATAGTGAAGAAGGTGGCGCCGTCGAGGCTTCCCTGCACCGACAGGGTTTCGGTACGGGCACCCCATCCGGCGGGGAGCTTCAGCACGACCTGGTCGATGGTGGTAGTGCTGCCGAGGTCGACCTGACCCCACTGCGGCAGGGCACCGCTGCTTTCCCAGTACGAACCCTGATTGCCGTCCGTGAGGTTGGCGGCAACATAAGCGCCATTGGTGCTGCTGGCGGATGCGGGCTTGCCGCTGGCCAGGTTCGGTCCGCCAGCCGCATTCGCGACGGCCACCCACCCTACGGTGGCCACCACGGCGGCCACGACTGTGCTCGCCATCATTCTGTTGAGATTCGTTCGTCTCATCACTGTCCTTGTCGCTGTGGGACGGTTGCGCGGGTGGGGGATCCACCGGCGCGGGCGGGAATCGGCACGAAGCTGGTTGGGCCGCGACGGCGCGCCTCCGGCGAAGTTAGGACTGATACGCCTCGAGTTCGGAGAGCTGCCCGGCCGGCCATCCGGTGTTGCCGGTGAACGTCAGCCGGAGGTAACGCATGGCGGCTGCCGGGAACGTGATCGTCATCGTGTTGCCGGTGGCCGGATCAAAGGTGTACCCCGCGGCGGCTTTGAGGGTCGTGAACGTTGTCCCGTCTGTGCTTGCGGAGACGGCGATGGTCTGCGTACGGGTTCCCCACGACGACGATGGCGGGAGTTTGATGACAATCCGGCTGATGGTCTGTACGGAGCCGAGGTCGACCTGACACCACTGCGGGAAGGCGTTGTTCAGGCTTTCCCAGTACGTGTTGGCATTTCCGTCCACCATGTTCGCCGACGTGTAGGTCTGGGTGTTCGACGACTGGCCGGTCGGCCGGTTCAACGCGAGATTGGTGTTCGTGGCGGTGCCCGTACCCGAGAGGGCTACCGTCGACGGCGAGTTGGTGGCGTTGCTGCTGATGGTCAACGTGCCGGTGCGGGTGCCGCTCGCGGTGGGATGGAACGTCACGGTGGCGGTGCAGTTGGCGCCGGCGGCGATGGTGGTACCACAGGTCTTGACCATCGTGAAGTCACCGGTTACCGCTATGGACGACACCGTGGCCGCGGCCGTGCCGGTGTTGGTCACCGTCACCGTCTGCGGGTCCTCGTTGTTCAGGTTGACCGGCGTAGCGCCGAAGGTCAGCGATGTCGGGTTCACCGTCAACGTCGCCGAACCGGTCCCGCCACTGGTCGCGAACACCGCGAAGTCCGAGAGCTGTCCGGCCGGCCAGCCGGTGTTGGCCGTGATGGTCAATCTGACGTACCGGGCATTGCTCGCGGGGAACGTGATGCTCACCGTGTTTGCGGTGGCCGGGTCGAAGACGTATCCGGCCGATCCGACGATCGTGGAGAAGGTCCCCCCGTCCAGGCTTGCCTGTACGGAGAGAGTCTGGGTACGGGTGGCCCAGGTGGCCAGTGGTGGAAGTTTGAGCGTGACCTTGCCGATGCTGGTCGAGGAGCCCAGGTCTACCTGTATCCATTGTGGAAAAGCGTTGTTGGCGCTTTCCCAGTAGGAGTTCGCATCCGGGTCCGTGACGTTGCTGGACGGATATCCGCCCTGCGTCGTGGATGCCGATGTCGGTTTGCCCGCGGCGATGTTGGTCGTGCCGGTCCCGGTGACGCCGGTACCGGTGAGCTGGACCAGGATCGCGCCCTGGCCGTCGTCTCCGGTGATGGAGTAGACCGCCGACTGTGGACCCTGCGCGGTCGGCGTGAAGGTGACCACCTGCTGGATGACATCGCCCGGCGAGAGCTGTTGGCCCTCGGAGACCGGGGTCGTGGTGTTGAAGACACCGACCGGTGGCGCCGCCTTCGTGAGGGTCAGGGTGATGTTTCCGGTGTTGGCGATGTTGAAGATTCCCGTCGCCGTCTGGCCGAGCGGCACCGACCCGAACGCGAGCGGGTTGGGCGTGATGGTGAGATGCGGTGCCCCGGTGACCGCGGTGCCGGTGAGCGGCACGGTCACCGACCCCGCGCTGCTGGCCACCGAGAGCGAGCCGGTCTGGTCACCGATGGCGGTTGGCGTGTACCGCACCGTCACCGAGACGGATGCGCCCGCGGCGAGCGTCGAACCGTTTGCGGGGAAACCGGTGGCGGAGAACGGCGCCGCCGGCGCAGTGGAGCCGGTGATGGTGACCGTGGAGGTGCCGGTGTTGGTGATGTTGACGCTGAGCGTCTTGTTCGCGCCGGTCGGTACGGTACCGAAACTGAGCGTCGAGGGGGTCGCGCCCAGCCCGGCCTGGGTACCGGCGCCGTGCATGTCGATCGGCACGTTGCCGGCGTCGGTGGTGAACAGCAGGCTGCCGTTGGCCCCACCGGGCGCGACCGGTGTGAACCGCACCGGTACCGAGAGCGTCTGCCCGGTGTTGAGGGTTCGCGGCAGCGAGGGCGGTGTGGCACCGAACGGTGGCGAGGTCGCGATCGCCGAGATGGTGACGCTGCGGGTGGCGGTCACCGTGACGGTGGCGTTCGCGGTAGTGCCCACGGCAACGTTGCCGAAGTCGGTCGGCGAGCTGGTGAGGGCCGCCGTCGTGGGCCGGCCGAAGCCGAAGATCTTGCCGTCCCGGGTCCCGACGTATACCCGGTTCCCGTCGGTGGCCGGTACGGCGAACTTCGTCGCGGTACCGATCGGTGCCGAGTAACGGAGACGGAGTTGGCCGTTCACCGGTAGAGCGTCGTATGCGCGCAGCTGACCGTTGGCGCCGTTGGATCCGTCGCTGTATACAACCCACACGATGGCCGAGCCCGACGTCGTACCGGTGGACGTCACGACCGGCGAACCCGACGTGTAGCCGAAGGTCGACGGGCTGGTCCCGGCCGAACTGAGTACCGGCAGACCGGCGCCGTTCACGCCGTACTTGAACGCCCGCAGGAATCCCTGGTTCTCCACCTGATACACGTAGCCGCCGTCGCCGCCCCAGAACGCGGGATGGCCCCACACTCCGTTGTACGGACCCGCGGGCGGACCCACCGACGCGTCCGTGCCACCGGGGCCCTGCGCGTTGCCGCCCAGGTTGTCGCGGTCGAGCAGGTACACCCGTCCGTCCTTACCGGTCTGTACCAACAGGCGCGGGTGGGCGGCGGTGCCGAAACCAGCCGGCAGTGCCATCGGGCCGCCGGAGCCGAAGTCGGTGTCGTCCTGGTCCAGCCGGCTGTTGTTGTAGGGGCTGAAGAAGTCCTTGGCGGAAAAGCGAACCGTCACCGTTGACCTGCAGGCGGATCACCGACTCCGCCAACGTGCCGGGCGGGTTCGTGCCGGGTCCGGGTGCGGGCGAGACGCCGTTGCCGGTCGCCACGATGATCCGGCCGGCACCGTCGGAGACCAGGCCGCCACCGGACTGCCAGATGCCCGCCATGCCGGTGGAACGTCCGGCCTCGGTGGACCACAGAGTCGACATGGCCGGGGTGGTCGTCTTGACCCCGGCGATGTAGCCGACGTACGGGCCGTAGTCGCAGTGGCTGGCGAAGCCGGCGTAGACCACGCCGTCGAGCAGGAGCAGGCCGGGGCGCTGGGCCGCGGTCTTCGGGTTGAACGTGTTCGCCGGGTCGTTGGTGGGCGAGCCCTGGATGGTGACCGGCCAGCCGGCGCGTTCCAGACCCGTCGCCGGGCTGATTGCATGCAAGTAGAAGTGTGGATGGTCGGCGTCGGGGCCGTCGTTCACCTTGGCCATGAAATAGACCGCGTTGGTCGCCGGGTCATACACCGGCGTGCTCGTGATGCCGATGTTGGGCACCAGGTCGCCGCAGCCGATGGTCGAGGCCGGCCACGCCGGGCCGACGCTGCGCGACCAGGTGATGGCACCGGTCGCGGCGTTCATCCCATAGATCCAGTTGTTTTCGGTCATCGTGATGACGGTGCCGCCGACGACGATGGGTTGGGCGTAGACCTGGCCGTTGACCGCGGTCGAGAACAATTGGCCGAAGTCCGATGCGGACACCGCGGACGGCGCGAGACCGGGCTCGTTCGGGTCCCAGCCGGTGCGCAGCGTGTCCACCGACACGGTGGTCACGTCCGCGTTGGCATTCCTGGGAATTCCGACGATGCCGGCCAACAGCAAGAATCCGGGCAGCAGCCCGGCCAACAGTCGACGTGGATGTGCTCTACGACGCATGCCTACTCCCGGGGACGAGGCGGGACGGTGGGAACCAGATCGAGGCGTCGAGAGCGGTCGGTGTCCGAACTGATAGCTACGAACGTAACTTGGTCGATACGATCTCGCAAGATACTGACGGCAGATCGAAATATTCTGCCAAGTCGGTCATCTAGGCGAGCATCAGTCGATGACGCAGTCCCCGCGGGTACAGCGGCGCGGTGTTCCGGTCCAGCCCTCGCTACGGAGGACCGTCGATACTTGTGCCGCTACCCGACACGGATGCTCATCGACATCGGCGCAGCCATAGCGCAATACGTGGTCGCCTTCGACAACCGCTGCGTTGTCTCGGCGCATGTCTCGCCAGGACCGTATTTGGTGGCCAACTCCGTGGGATCATCAGGGGCGGGTTGCCATGCGGGGATGACTGACATCGATCCGCGCCGGCGTGAAGAAGGCCAGATCAGGGTGAGGCGTTGCAGACTGTCACAGCCTGCTCGAACTCGGATTGGCTCAACGAGGCGCCGAAGACGGGACCGCCGGGTTCGAACAGCCGGCCGGCTCGCAGGCTGTCGAGACGGACGGAGTCGTAGCCGATGCGCTCGATGACACCGGCCACGACATCCACCGCGGCAGTGTCGTCGCCGGCGACGCCGAGCGCGCGACGTTCGGGCGAGCCGGGGGTCCGACGTTGCTCTTCCAGTTCGTGGTAGCCGATGTGGTTGAAGGTCTTGACGAGTGTGGACCCGGCCAGCCGCCGCGCGACGATCTCGCTACTGCCGTACTGGCGGTCTTCGAACATCTCCTGCACGCCGTCGATGGGCGGCCAGTAGTTCATGGTGTCGATGACGAGTTTGCCCGTGACGAGGCCTGCATCGAAAGTGACGAACTTATGCAGCGGGATCGCCAGCACCACGATGTCGGCGTCCCGGATCGCCTCTACCGCCCACCGCGGCTTGGCTCCCGGCACCAGCACCTGGGTGATGAGAGCGATCCGTTGGGGATCGCCCGAAGCCGCGATGGAGACGTCGTAGCCGGCGGCGATCGCCACCCGCGCGATGGCTGGACCGACGTGCCCGGCACCGAGCACGGCGATGCGCTGTCCGTCTACCATGACCGGACGCCCCCCTTTTTTGTTGACGCGTCAACTATACGTGCTCGTAGTTGACGCGTCAATCACGACATATCGCTCAGGAGGGATGGTGGTCAGCGGCCCTGGAGGGACTTGACGTTGTCGCCGAAAGTCCAGCCCTTCGAGCCGTCCCAGTTGATGGACCAGGTCATCAGGCCCTTGAGCGCGCCGCCGAAGGCTGTTCCAGCTCTGGGTCACCAGCGAGGGCGTCATGTAGCCGCCGCCGGCACCGGGCTGGGCGGGCAGGCCCGGCACCTGCTTGTCGTACGGGACGCGTGATCGTGGTGCCCTGGATGACCAGGCCGTTGTTCAGGCAGGTGGTCTGGCGCGGTGAATCCCTGCACCGTGCCCGCCGGGTACGAGTCACCGGAGCAGCCGTACATGCTTCCGTTGTAGTACTGCATGTTCAGCCACCACAGCCGGCCGTTGTCGGCGTACTTCTTGACGATCGGCAGGTACGCGCCCCAGATCGAGCCGTAGGTGACGCTGCCGCCGGTGACGTACGCGGTCTCGGGCGCCATGGTCAGGCCGAAGTTGGCCGGCATCTGGGCGAGCACGCCGTCGATGATGCGGATCAGGTTGGCCTGCGAGGTGGAGAGCTGGTTGATGTTGCCGCTGCCGGTCAGGCCGGTCTCGATGTCGATGTCGATGCCGTCGAAGTTGTACCGCTTGAGGATCGGCACGACGGTGGCGACGAACCGGTCGGCGACCGCGGCTGGAACTGAGGTCGATGCCGGCGGTGGCGCCGCCGATCGACATCAGGATGGTCAGGCCGGCGGCCTTGGCCTGGCACATCTCGGCCGGGGTGGCGACCTTGACGGTGGCGTCCATGCCGTCTTCCCACAGGACGGTGCCGTCGGAGCGGATGACCGGGAACGCCGCGTTGACCACGTTGTAGCCGTGCGCACGGATGCGCGAGTCGGTGATCGGGATCCAGCCGAGCGGCGGGTGCACGCCGTTGGCCGCGCCGTCCCAGTTCTCCCAGTAGCCCTGGAGCACCTTGCCGGTCGGCCGCGACTTCACCGCGCAGGTGCTACCCGGCGGAGTTGTCGTCGCAGGTGCAGTCGTGGGCGGTGCGGTCGTCGGTGGCGTTGTGGTGGGCGGCGTCGTGGAAGGTGGCGGTGTCGTTGGCGGCCTGGTGGTCGGGGTGGTGGTGGGCGGGTTCGTGGTGGGCGGGTTGCCCGTACACGCGCCGAGGTCCTTCCACAGCGAGGCAGCGTCAACCGGGTTCCAGCCCGCGCCCGGGGGTGGTGTGTGCGCCACCAGGGCCTGGTACAGATGGCCCTTGTAGGTGACCTGTGAACCCACCGAATAGGCGGTTCCCTCGGCCCAGGCCGGCGCGGTGCAGGTCACCGCGGCCGAGGCAAGGTTACCCGGCAGGAGGGCCAGCCCTGTGATGAGTACCAGCGCCGCAGCGGCGGCCAACGCAGCGGCCCAACGTCGAGTTTTCATGGCACTCTCCAACACCTCGGTGGCGCGGCCGTCAAATCAGGCCTAATTGTTAGGGAACTTTACTGTGACGGTTACCGGACTGTCAACGATCTGTATCGATACGCCGGTACCGGACAGCCGGCCGCCGAAGAGGGCAGTGATGCATGGTGGAGAATATGCACGTGGAACCCCTACGCCTTGTCCTGCTCTATGTCCACTTGATCGGGTTCGCGCTGTTGCTGGGCGGTTCAATCGCGCAGTATGTCAGCGGGGTCCTGCGGATCAACCCCGCGATGCTCTGGGGTGCGATCATCCAGTTGGTGTCCGGCATCGCGCTCGCCGCACCGCTGCGCGACGGTCATGAGCCGCCGTCGGCCAAGCTCGCCACGAAGCTGGTGATCGCCGTCGCGATCTTCGCGATGGTGTTCTTCTCCCGCAAGCGCGACACCGTCAACCGGGGGCACTTCCTCGCGATAGTCGGGCTGACCCTGGTCAACGCCGCAGTTGCGGTCTTCTGGCGCTGATAACGCCTGGCTTGACAACGATAGGCGGGCGGCGTAGGGCGGAGCCTGGGCCGCTGATGTGGCATGCTGTCGCACATCGATGGAGCGGGGGGTTGATCGCGCTATGGCAGGCTCTGGGCCACGAGTGCGTGAGCTGCGTCCGGCCGATCCGCGTGGTCTGGGCTCCTATGAGATAGTCGGCCGGCTGGGCCAGGGCGGCATGGGTTCGGTCTTCCTGGCCAATTCGGCCGAGGGGCGAGCGGTCGCGATCAAGGTGATCCGGGCCGAACTCGCCGGCGACGCGGAGTTCCGTCGCCGGTTCCGGCAGGAGGTGGCCCGAGCTCAGGAGGTGCCGCCCTTCTGCACCGCCGAGGTACTCGACGCGGACACCGAACACGAACCGCCGTACCTGGTGGTCGAGTACGTGGACGGCCCGAGCCTGTCCGACGTGGTGGTCGAACGTGGCCCGCTGACCCCGGCCAACCTGCACGGCATCGCGCTGGGGGTGGCGGTCGCGTTGACCGCGATTCACGGTGCCGGCGTGATCCATCGGGACCTCAAGCCCAGCAACGTCCTGCTGGCTCCGGGCAGTCCCAAGGTCATCGACTTCGGCATCGCCCGCGCGGCCGCTGGCAACCAGTTCGACACCCGTACGGACGAGGTCGTCGGCACGGTGTCGTATATGGCGCCGGAACGGTTCGGGCCAGGCGCCAGCCAGTCCCTCACGCCCGCCGCCGACGTGTTCGCCTGGGGCACGATCGTGGCATTCGCGGCAACTGGGCGTACTCCGTTCGCGGCCGAGTCGCAGGGCGAGGTGGCCGCGCGGATCATGACGCAGCCGCCGAACCTGGACGGCCTCACCGGACCGCTGCGTGCCCTCGTCGATCGCGCGTTGGCGAAGGACCCGGCTGACCGGCCCACCGCCCGAGAGTTGGTCGACAGCCTGCTGGCCGGCAGTGACCGGCTGGCCGCGGGCCCGGCGGCCTTCGTCGAGCAGCCGGAGGTCCTCGCTGCGGCCGGCATCGCGACAGTCGGCGACATGACCACCGTCGTCGCAGGAAATAGCCAGAATCTGGGCATACCGGGTTTTGCGGACGCGAACACCCAGATCGTTGGCGCGGGCCCGATCCATCGTCCGCCGCAGCCACGCCTGATCGGACCTCCGCCTGGATTCCGGCCAACCGGGCCCGCACCCCGACCCCACCGCAACGGCCCCGGGCCGGAGCCGCGACCGGTGCGGCCGGCGCCGAAGCCGGCCAGCGGTTCGAAGGGAATCAGGACGGCGCTCGTCGTACTCAGCGTGGCGGTGGTCCTCCTGGCCGGGGCGATGGTCGCTATCTGGCAGGGAGGCCTGGGCGCTCAGCTGACCGGAAACTCGTCACCGTCGGCAACCGTTATTCCCGGAGCCCTCGTGGATCCGACCTCGCCGCCGGTCACACCGACACCGACGCCAACGCCCGAGACCACGCCCAGCGCGGGGCCCTCGACAACGGCGAGCCCATCCCGGGGCGACACCGCGCAGTCGTCAGTCGCGCCGGGCGCGGTGTCGTTGATTGCTGGATCCTTCGGCAACTGGGAGTCCAAGGTTGATGCCGTCAACCAGGCGACCTGCGCGTCGGGATCTTCGGAACTGACGGTCACATCGGGCAGCAGCACAACCCGCGGGTACCGCTGCAAGGGTCCGACAGATGTATTGACTGACTTCACCGTCACGGTGGACGTGACCCTGTCCGATGCGAACAGTTGCGGTGGCGTGTGGTTCCACTTCGCCGCCAGCAGTGGCGGCTACGCGCTGATGGTCTGCCCGGACCGGTACGAGCTGATCACCCATGTCGGTGCCAGTGCCACCACCGTGATCAGGCTGTTCACCGACAAGCGGGCGGGGCCTGCAACGGTGATCCGGGTTGGAATCCAGGCCAAGGGCAACCGGGTGTGGTTCTACCGCAACAACGACGTCTCAGCGGAGATCACGGCACATCAGTTCGCTTCCGGAATCGTGGCATTGGGCGTGTTTCCGGCGAGCGTTACGGCCGAGCCGCCGTTCGCCGTGACCTTCACCAACGTGCACCTCTGGCAGGCACCGCCGGCCTGACGCGACCAGACCGGTCATCTGGGCTGATCGGTGATTCGAGAATACCTTCTTCGCGGGACGGGACCCACGCCGCCGGTTGCCGGCCAGGGCCGGTTATTCCGGCGTCTGGCCGGGTATGTGTGCTGGTACTCGAAAGTCGTTCGGGGGACCGCCACACGGGGGTGTTGGTTATGGCCAAAGCAGTAGGAATCGACCTCGGAACCACCAACTCGGTGATTGCCACGATGGAGGGTCGGGAACCAACGGTCGTTCACAACAGCGAAGGCGCACGCACGACGCCGTCGGTGGTCGCCTTCACCGACAGTGGCGAGCGCTTGGTCGGTCAGCTGGCTCGGCGCCAGGCGATCCTCAATCCCAAAGGGACGATCTACTCGGCAAAGCGTTTCGTCGGTCGTCGCTTCTCGGAAGTGAGCGAAGAGGCCAAGGCGGTCACCTTCGACGTTGTTGAGGGTCCAAATGGGACGGCCCGATTCCAGGTACGCGACAAGCAGTACGCCCCTGAGGAAATCAGCGCGCAGGTGCTGCGCAAGCTGGTGGACGACGCCAGCCGGCAGCTCGGCGAGAAGATCAAGCAGGCGGTCATCACCGTGCCGGCCTACTTCAACGATGCCCAGCGCACGGCGACCAAGGATGCGGGCCGCATCGCCGGCCTCGAGGTCCTGCGGATCATCAACGAGCCGACCGCGGCGGCGCTGGCCTACGGCCTGGACAAGCACGAGCACGAGACTGTGATGGTCTTCGATCTCGGCGGCGGTACTTTCGACGTGAGTATCTTGGATGTCGGCGACGGCGTCGTCGAAGTACGGGCAACAGCCGGCGACAGCCACCTCGGTGGGGATGACTTCGATCGCCGGGTGGTCGACTATCTGGCCGACGAGTTCCAGCGGGACCAGAACATAGACCTACGCAAGGATCCGCAGGCTTTGCAGAGGCTGTTCGAGGCGGCGGAAAAGGCGAAGACGGAACTCAGTTCGGTAACCCAGGCGCAGGTCAACCTTCCCTTCGTCACAGCCGACGCCAATGGCCCCAAGCACATGACCACCTCCATCACCCGGGCGAAGTTCGACGAACTCACCGGCGATCTGGTGCAACGGTGCCTCGATCCGGTCCGCCAGGCTATGGCCGACGCCAAGGTGACCGACGCGGACCTCGATGAGGTGATCCTTGTTGGCGGCTCGACCCGGATGCCGGCCGTGCAGTCGTTGGTGCGTCGTCTCACCGGCGGCAAGGACCCGAACATGTCGGTCAACCCGGACGAGGTGGTCGCGCTCGGCGCCGCCGCCCAGGCCGGTGTGCTGACCGGAGAAGGACCCGAGGTCCTGCTGCTGGATGTGATTCCGTTGTCCCTGGGCGTCGAGACGCTGGGCGGGGTGATGACAAAGCTCATCGAACGCAACACCACCATTCCGGTGCGCCGCACCGAAGTGTTCTCCACGGCCGAAGACAACCAGCCGGCGGTCGATATCGTTGTGCTGCAAGGCGAACGCGAACGTGCGACGGACAATCGGGTACTGGGCCGGTTCCGGCTGGAGAGCATCCGTCCGGCTCCGCGCGGGGTGCCGCAGGTCGAGGTCACCTTCGACGTGGACGCCAATGGGATCCTGACCGCTTCGGCCAAGGACAAGGACACCGGTGCTGAGCAGACCATCACCGTCAGCGGCACCAGCAACCTCGATACGTCCGAAGTGGAGCAGATGCTGGCGGACGCCGAGCGCCACCGCGAGGAGGACTCCCGGACCCGTACGTTGGTAGACGCCCGCAACGAGCTCGAGGCCGGGGCGTACCAGGTGGAACGAAGACTGGGCGAACTGGGCGATGCCGCGGCCACGCACGAGCGGGCCAGGGCCGAGATGCTCGTGGCGGATGCTCGCCAGGCCATCAAGGAGGAGGCACCGCTGGACCGGGTACGTTCGCTCACCGGCGAGGTCCAGCAGGTCTACCAGGGCCTGATGGCGCAACAGGGACCCACGCAACAGGGACCCACGCAACAGGGGCCCACGCAACAGGGACCCAGCCGCGGTGGCCCGGCCACCGGCCAGGGCCAGTCAGGCAAGCAAGGTGATGACGACGTGATCGACGCCGACTTCACCCAGCAATGACGCCGAAGCCGATGCTGACGCCGATGCGAGGTACCCATGTCTCATACAGACGATGCCATTTGGCCAGAGGAGCCGGTTGCGGCCGGCGTGCAGCCTTCACCGAGCGCAGAGACCGACGAGGGTGTCGTGTCACAGGCGGAGTTCGAGGAGGTCAACGCACAATTGCGGCGGGCCCTGGCCGATCTGGACAACACCCGCAAGCGCTACGTGCGCATGGCCGAGGAGCAGCGGGCAAAGGCTCGGGCCGACACCGCGGCCGCGTTCCTACCGGTCATTGACAACCTCGAGCGAGCGGCCACCTCGGCCGCGGAGGCCTGCGAGGCCGGCGCGTTCGTCGCCGGCATGGAGGCCCTGCGCGGCCAGGCGGTGTCGGTGGTGGAGAGCCTCGGGTTCCGCCGGCACGCCGAGGTGAAGGTGCCATTCGATCCGTACCTGCACGAGGCGGTCGGCGTGGACGCCGAGGTCCTTGCCGAACCGGGAACGGTCGTCGACGTCGTTCGGCCGGGTTACGGGGAAGGCGAGCGTCAACTGCGGCCAGCCGCCGTGGTGGTCGCCGGGAAGCGGGCCTGAGTCACACAGGAGTCGAGGCACAGATGACTTCGAACCGCAGGCGTGACTACTACGAGGTACTCGGGGTGCCGCGGACCGCCTCCACCGAGGAGATCCAGCGGGCCTACCGGGCGCTGGCCCGGCGTCACCACCCCGATGTCAACAAAGATCCTGGTGCCGAGGAGCGGTTCAAGGACATCAACGAGGCCTATCACGTGTTGGCCGACCCCACCATGAGGCAGCGCTACGACCAGTACGGGGCTGACTTCCGCAACGTGCCGGAGGACGTCGACCAGCGGTACGCCCGGGCCGGCGCTGGACGGCAGGCGGAGGGGCCGGCCGGCTTTGGTGGCGGCTTCACCTGGGGTCCTGGCGGATTCCGGTATGGCGGCGCCGAGGGCGGGATCAATCTGGGGGACCTGTTCGGCGACCTCCTCGGCCAGCAGGCAGGCGCAGGCCCGGGCGGACTCGCCGGTGCGGACCAGGAAGCGGAGCTTTCACTGTCGTTCGAGGAGGCGTTTCGGGGCGGGCCCGGCTCCATCGAGATAGCCGGGCGCCGGTACGAGGTGAAGATTCCGCCCGGGGTCATCGACGGGCAGCGGATCCGGTTGGCTGGTCAGGGGGGTGGGCGAGGACGTGCTGGCGGATCACCCGGTGACCTGTACCTGGTGGTGCGGGTCCGGCCGGATCCACGGTTCCGGCTGAACGGCCGCGACATCACCGTTGACCTACCGGTCGCCTCGTGGGAGGCCGCGCTGGGTGCGAGTGTGCCGGTGCTGACACCCGGTGGCGGGGCGAGCGTGACGGTGCCGGCGGGGACGCCTACCGGTCGGCGGTTGCGCCTGCGGGGCCAGGGCATGCCGAATCCACGTGGACAGCCAGGCGATCTCTATGCCGAGGTGAAGATTCTGGTGCCGAGCACGTTGTCGGACGCCGAACGCGAGCTGTACCAGCAACTGTCCAGGGTCTCGTCCTTCAATCCACGCGCAGGAGGCCAGCGATGACCACGCCGCGCTACCTTCCCCTGCGTCCGCTCCGGCTCAGCCTGGACGGGCTCGCGGGCCGCGTGGGCCTGCATCCGGAGCTGATCCGGCGTTTTGTCGCGCTGGGGCTGCTCGACCCCGATGTGACCGCGTCAGGCGAACTGCTGTTCCGTCCGTCCGATGTGTATACCGTCGCGCGCATCCAACGACTGCGGGCCGGGCTCTCGCTGAACTACGCGTCCATCGGCCTGGTGATGGACCTGCTGGATGAGATCGACGAGTTGCAACGTGCGGCCGCCGGGTCCACGCCGACACGTCCACTGGCACATCGCACCGTCCGCCCCGTCCGCACCTCGAGGAGTTGATCCACTGTGGATATGAACCGGTTGACCCAGAAGTCGCAGGAAGGACTCCACGATGCGCAGACGGCGGCGTTGC
Source organism: uncultured Actinomycetota bacterium (assembly GCA_963742855.1). GTDB lineage: Bacteria > Actinomycetota > Actinomycetes > Mycobacteriales > Micromonosporaceae > CAVUNP01. The sequence goes on from CAVUNP010000047.1 coordinate 246,154, forward strand.
GGTTCGGCCACCCGGAGGTCGATGGAGAGCACCTGTTGTTTGCCCTGCTCACCCAGCCGGAAGGGCTGACACCGCGGCTGGTGCGGCAGGTCGGCGCGGACCCCGACGCGGTCCGCTCCGATGTGGAGGCCGATTTGAACCGGCGGCCCAAGGTGAGCGGGCCGGGTGCGGCGCCCGGCCAGGTGATGGTCACGTCTCGGCTCAGTCGCCTCCTTGACGCGGCCGACCGGGAGGCCAAGCGGCTGAAGGACGAGTATGTCTCGGTGGAGCACCTGGTGCTCGCGTTGGCTGACGAGGGATCCGGCACGGCGGCGGGCCGTGCGCTCAAACAACACGGAGTGACGCGCGAGTCCTTTCTGTCCGCACTCACCAGCATCCGTGGCAACCAGCGGGTCACCTCGGCCATGCCGGAGGCGTCGTACGAGGCGCTGGAGAAGTACGGGCGGGATCTGGTCGCCGATGCCCGCGCCGGCCGGATGGATCCGGTGATCGGCCGGGACGCCGAGATCCGGCGGGTGGTGCAGATCCTGTCGCGAAAGTCGAAGAACAATCCGGTGCTCATCGGCGACCCCGGTGTCGGTAAGACCGCCATCGTCGAAGGGTTGGCCCAGCGCATCGTGCGGTCCGACGTACCGGAGGGCCTGCGGGACAAGACGGTGTTCGCTCTCGACCTCGGTGCGCTTCTCGCCGGCGCCAAGTACCGCGGCGAGTTCGAGGAGCGGCTCAAGGCGGTGCTGGGCGAGATAGCCGCCGCCGAGGGCCGCATCCTGCTGTTCGTCGACGAGGCACACACCGTGGTGGGTGCTGGTGCGGCGGAGGGTTCGATGGACGCGGGCAACATGCTCAAGCCCATGCTGGCACGTGGTGAGCTGCACATGATCGGAGCCACCACATTGGACGAATATCGCAAGTACATCGAGAAGGACGCCGCGCTGGCCCGCCGTCTGCAACCTGTCATGGTGGACGAGCCCACAGTGGAGGATGCGGTGAGTATCCTTCGTGGACTGCGGGAGCGGCTCGAAGTCTTCCATGGTGTCAAGATTCAGGACAGCGCGCTGGTCGCCGCGGTCACCTTGGGCCATCGCTACATCACCGAAAGGTTCCTGCCGGACAAGGCCATCGACCTGGTCGACGAAGCGTGTGCCCGCCTGCGTACGGAAATCGACTCGATGCCGGCCGAACTCGACGAGCTGACCCGGCGGGTGATGCGGTTGGAGATCGAAGAGGCCGCATTGGCCAAGGAGAACGACCCGGCCAGCGTCGCCCGGCTGGACCAACTGCGCCGCGAGTTGGCCGACCTGCGCGCCGAGGCGGACGCCAAGCGGGCCCAGTGGGAGTCGGAGCGGCAGGGAATCAGGAGAGTGCAGGACCTCCGGGGCGAGTTGGGGCAGGTGCGGCAGGAGGCGGAGGAGGCCGAGCGCGCGTATGACCTCAACCGGGCGGCGGAACTGCGCTATGGCCGCATCGCGGAACTGGAGCGCCGGCTGCAGGCCGAGGAGGAGTCCCTTCAGCAGCGCGGCAACGAGCAGCGACTGCTCCGGGAGATGGTCACCGCGGACGAGATCGCCGAGATCGTCGCGGCGTGGACCGGCATCCCGGTGAGCCGGCTCAAGGAGGGGGAACGCGCGAAACTGTTGCGTCTGGACGAGATCCTGCACGAGCGGGTGGTGGGCCAGGACGAGGCCGTGCAGGCGGTGGCCGACGCGATCATCCGCGCTCGTTCTGGCATCAAGGATCCACGACGGCCGATCGGGTCCTTCATCTTCCTCGGCCCCACCGGTGTGGGCAAGACGGAACTCGCCCGCGCCCTGGCCGGAGCCCTGTTCGACACACCGGACAACATCGTCCGCCTCGACATGAGCGAGTACCAGGAGCGGCACACGGTCAGCCGCCTGATGGGTGCGCCACCCGGATATGTGGGCTACGAAGAGGGCGGCCAGCTCACCGAGGCCGTCCGGCGCAAGCCGTACTCGGTCGTACTGTTCGACGAGATCGAGAAGGCGCATGCCGACGTTTTCAATACACTGCTACAGATTCTCGACGATGGCCGGATAACCGACGCGCAGGGCCACACGGTGGACTTCCGCAACACGGTCATCATCATGACCTCCAACATCGGCGCGGAGCATCTGCTGGCCGGTGCCGGCACCCAGGGGGAGATCCCGGCGGATGCCCGGGACCGGGTGATGGCCGAGCTTCGTGGAGCGTTCCGGCCCGAGTTCCTCAACCGGGTCGATGACATCGTGTTGTTCAAGCGGCTCACGCTGGCTCAGATCGAACGCATCGTAGATCTGCAGTTCGACGAGATACGCGCCCGGATCGCGGAGCGCGGGCTGCGGCTGGAGCTGACCGAGGGGGCCCGGCAGCTGATCGCTGCCCGCGGCTTCGACCCGGTATATGGGGCCCGACCGCTGCGCCGCTACATCGCCCACGACGTGGAGACCCGGATCGGGCGTGCGCTGCTCGCCGGCGAGATCGCCGGCACCGGCGTGGTCACAGTGGACGCCACGGATAGCGACCTTCAGGTGAGCTTCGAGCACGCCGACTGGGAGCAGATCCATGCCGGTGCCTCGGGCGGAGGCCGAAGAGACCGATAGGCCGCCGGGCCCGGACGCGAGTTCGCGCCCGGGCCGCGGACAGCTCAGTCGAGGCCACGCCGGGCGAACGTGGCTGGCTCGCGGCCGGCCAGCAGCCAGGCCGCGACCGTCGCGAGCAAGGGTACGCCGATGATGGTGGCGGTGAGATGCGCGACCGGTGGGTGCCCGAGGCCGGCGAGGTCGCGCTGGAACAGGCCGCCGAGGACCAGGTAGGCGCCGACGCCGCCGAGGATCGCGCCGAGGAGAGCCAGCGCTCCGGCGGTGGCGGCGGTCAGTGATCGCCGGATCCGCCGCCGCGCCCCCATCGCGGTCAGGGTCCGCACGTCGCCCGCGGCTTCGCTGCGGATGAGTCCGACGGTGCTGGCCAGCACGGCCAGGGCGAGGAGACCTCCGGCCGCAGTCGCTCCATTGTGGAGCGGAGCGAGTGACGCCCGTTCGCGGCGCGGCTCGACGGTGAGGCCACCGGCGGCGGCCAACCCGGAAAGGACGCTCAGTTGCTGTTGTGTCAGCGGGTGGTCGGCCTGGATGAACCAGCCGACCCGGACCGGCACCCAGCTGTGACGGGTCATCGCGGCGGGTGTGACAAGCGTGCTCGGTATGGAGGAGTAGTCCAGCCGGTTGAGGTGTTGGGTTGTCGCGATCAGGCCTCGTTCCGGCGTGTTGTTGATCTGTAGCTGTCCGCTGTGGACGCTGAGCACGTCGACATCAGTGGCGATGGCGCCGGGTTCGAGCCCATGCAGTTTCAGGACCTCGGGGGTGGCGACAAACATCGGATAGGACTCGCTCACGTTCGAGTGGCCAACCTGTATGCCCATCTCGACCACGGGATGACCCACCCGACCGTCAGGGCTGATGTCGTTGTGGGAGGCGACCACAGCCGCGTCGAGGCCGGTGACCGTCGGTGCGCCACCGATGCTCGCGACGAGGGAGTCGGTCGCCTGTTGCAACGTGGCGGTTTCCGCCGGCGTTCGTTCTGCGACTACGGGTGCGGGTCGGCCGACGCGGACGATGAGCTGGCTGTCGGACAGGTTGCCCAGGCCCTCGTCGCGGCGCAGGGTGTAGTCGCTCGCCGCGGTTGCGACGACTATCGCGGCCGAGATTCCCAGAGCGAGGCTGATGGCGGCCAGGGCCGCGCCGGACCGGGCCTGATAGCGGACCAGATCGGTCAGCGCCAGGCGGGCCGGCAAGGGCAGACGAGCACGGCCGGCCGAGAGGATGCGGATGGCCAATGGGCCCAGCAGGAGCATACCCACCGCGGTGAGCAATGTGCCGCCGATGAAGAGGGGAGGGTTGTCGCCTCGGGACGTGACCAGGCCGGCTGCCGCGGCGGCGAGGAGAATGGCCGCCAGAATGGCCGACCGGCGAGCCGGCCTCGGCTTCGGCGGGCGGGCGGACAGCGCGTTCATGACCGGGATCCGGGCGACCACGCGGGCCGGCCACCATGCGGCGGCGGTGGCGGTGAGCACGGCCAGGAGGATGCCCGCAGCGAGAACGAGCCACGGCAGGTCGAACCGATCGATGCGGTGTCCCGCAGCCGTTTCCACCGCGGGCGCGACCGCCAACCAGGCCAGGACACCCAGCACGGTGCCGGTCACCGCGGCGATGCCACCGACCACGGCACCGTTGGCCAACATGACCAGGCGCAGGTGCCGGCGGGTGGCGCCGATGGCGGCGAGCATGCCGAGTTGGCGCATCCGGCGTTGGGCGGCGACCAGGAATCCCGCCGCGGCGACCAGCGACACCAGCAGCAGCCCGACCGCGGATAACGCCATCACCATGACGGCGATGGTGGTCCGGCCGCCGTCCTGCCGCGACTCCCGCACCACCGCCCCGCTGAGGGTCTTGCGGAATGCCTCCAGATTGTCGTGGCTGCCGCCGATGAGAACGGTCACCGATTGGGGCGGGTCGGCGTGTGCGCTGTCGACCAGGACGAACGCGTCGGTCAGCTGACTGGGGTTCTCCACGAGGCCGACCACCGTACGGGTGCGGCCGTCGAGGTTCACCGTCGTGCCGATTCCGGCGGTCAGAATCCGTGACACCGCATCGGTGACCGCCAGTTCGTTCGGGCCGGCGGGGAATCGACCGGCCTGGAGGGCGAGCATCGGCGTGCCGTAGGGGCCATGAGTGTCCTGTGCGCGAATGTCGACCGGGTCGAACAGCCCCGGCACCTGCACATACCTGTGGCCGATGGTGTCGATGGTGCCGAACCAGGAGCGGGCGGCGGTTATCCGGGTGGCGAGTTCGGCAGCGTCGCTGCCGTCGAATTTCATCAGATGTTCGGCGCTGCCGAAGGTCGCGTCGTCGGTGCTGGCGATGTTGTAGGTGGCTGCGACGCCGAACGCCGACCCGCTGACAGCGACCGTCAGCAGGACCAACATCAGGATCTGGCGGCGCCACTCCCGTCGGTAGATCCGGATCGCCCAACGGATCACGGCCCGCCTGGGCGGTAGGCCGCCGCCGGCAGCTCGCCTGACCCTCGGGGGCTCGGTGACCGTTGCCGTCATGAGCTGGTTTCCTGCGTGAGGAGGGCTTCTGGACCATCGGGTGTTGCGGTCTGGTCGACCACGCGCCCGTCCCGGATGAACACCACCCGGTCGGCCCACGACGCCAGCTGTGCGTCGTGGGTGACCACAACGCCGGCCATGCCGCGCTTGCAGGCCGTGCGCAGCATCCGCATCACCATCTCCCCGTTGACGGAGTCGAGCGCGCCGGTCGGCTCGTCGGCCAGCAGCAGCTGCCGGTCGCCTGCCATCGCACGGGCGATCGCCACTCGCTGCCGCTCGCCACCGGACAGGTCGTCGGGGAAGTGGCCGGCCCGCTCGCCGAGCCCGAGTTCCTCGAGCAGGTTCATCGCCGCGGCCTTCGCGACCCGGGTGCGCACGCCGTCCAGCTCCAAGGCGAGGGCGACGTTCTCCACTGCGGACAGTCCGGCCAGCAAGTTGAAGTCCTGGAACACGAAACCTATCGAGCGGCGACGGATCCGGGCGCGGCTGTCTGACGACAGGTGCGACACATCTTGGCCGGCGACCAGCACGACGCCATCCGACGGTGCTTCGAGCGTGCCCGCTATCGTCAGCAGGGTGCTCTTTCCCGATCCACTCGGGCCCATGATGGCGACCATCTCGCCGCCTCGCACCGCGATGTCCACCTCTCGGAGGGCATGCACCGCCGCGGTGCCCTCTCCGTATACTTTGGACACATTGCGCAGTTCCAATGCCGGGTTCATCGCTTACCTCCGGACGCGCGGGCCCGAAGGCGAGCTGGCACCGAGTTGGTCGGCAGGTCGAGTACGGCCGCGGCCCACGTCTGATCGGGCAGGTTGCGCAGGCGGGCGTCCGCGGCATCCAACCACCGCACGACGGCTTCCAGCCGGAACAGTTCCGAGTCGATCAGCAACCCGAGCCCGACGTCGTCCATAGAGGTCTCTGCCTTGAGATGGGTGTAGTTCTGCATCGCCACCACCATGTGGCGGCGGTGCACCTGCAGTAGTTCCCGCACATCCACGCCCGGCATCCGCAATGCCACCTGAACCTTGATGACGAGTTCGTCGCGGGGTGGGGAGTCCACATCGGGCGGTGTCCGCAGCCACAGGTCCAGCTCGTTCTCGCCCGCCGCGGTGATCCGGAACCGCTTCTGCGTCCCCTCCGCACCTTCGGACTCGACGTTGCCCTCCCGTTCGAGCCGATGCAGGGTCGTGTACACCTGGCCGACGTTGAGTGGCCAGAGTTCACCGGTCTGCGCCTCGAACTCCTGCCGCAGTCGCAGCCCGTACTTGGGCCCCTCGCTCAACAGCGCCAGCAGCGCGTGGCGGACACTCACGTCACATCACCTGTGCTCAACATACTCGATACTATACACAGTATTATTCTTGCCGTCAGGCTCCCGGGAGGAGGGGATAGCTGTGTGCAGGCTGAGGCCGACACTACAGCCTGTGGTGTAAAGATCTAGGGTGTCGACGACCCATACGCCTGGCAGCGGGCTGTCCGGCGGTAGGAGAAGGGACATCCATGTCTGACGGACAGATCGTCGTCAGTGGCCTCACGAAGCTGTACAAGAACGTACGGGCGGTGGACGATCTGTCGTTCACCGTGGAACCAGGCCGGGTGACCGGCTTTCTCGGTCCGAACGGTGCCGGCAAGACCACGACATTGCGGATGGTGCTCAACCTTGTCCGGCCGACCCGCGGGACGGCGACGATCGGCGGGCGGCGCTACGCCGACCTGAGCGACCCGGTCCGGCAGGTCGGTGCGATCCTCGAGGCCTCCGGCGCTCACCGCGGCCGATCGGGTCGCAACCATCTCCGCATGCTGTGCGACGCCGCCGGCATCCCGATCAGCCGGGCCGACGACGTGCTGGAGATGGTGCAGCTGGCCGCGGCGGCCAACCGCAAGTTCAAGGGCTACTCACTCGGCATGCGCCAACGCCTGGGCATTGCAGCCGCGCTCCTGGGGGACCCGCAGGTGCTCATCCTGGATGAGCCGGCCAACGGCCTGGACCCCGAGGGCATCCGGTGGATGCGAGACCTGCTCAAGTCTCTCGCCGACGACGGACGCACCATCCTCGTCTCCAGCCACCTGCTGTCCGAAATGGAGATTCTCGCGGACGACCTGGTGATCGTCGCTGCCGGAAAACTCGTCCGGCAAGGCAACGTCGCCGACATCATCGATTCGATGGGGACCACCCAGATGCGGGTCCGTACTCCGAAACCGGACGAGTTGCTGGCCGCGCTCGGGGCGTCGGTCACCGCGACCCGCCTGCCGGACGGGGCTCTGCTGGTGCGCGGCGCGGATGGTCCGACGATCGGAGCCGCCGCGATGGAGGCAGCCGCCCAGATCCATGAGCTGACCACGGACCGACCCGACCTGGAGAACGTGTTCCTTCAGCTGACCGCGGGAAAGGCGGACATCCGATGACGACCACCGCGCAACGTCCCACCGCCCCGGGCCGGGTGGAGATCCCTCATGTCGGTGTACCCGGGCTGCGCCTGATTCGTAGCGAGATCCGCAAGATAACGAGTACGAACGCGTGGTGGTTGTTCGGCATCGCGTCGCTCGTCATCACCGGCCTGTCGATGTGGGGCAACATGGCCGAGGCGGCCGGCGACCTCGCCAGGGCTCGCGAGGATGTTGTCTTCACGCCCCGTCCCGGTATGTCGCCCGATGAGATCGCCGCGGCGCAGCAGCGATTCGTGGAGAACCACGACCTGCATACCCAACTGATCACGGCAGCCGGGTCAATCTTCACATCCGGCCAGTTCTTCGGCCTGGTCCTGGTGATGCTGCTGGGCATCCTGGTCATCACCAACGAGTTCCAGTACCAGACCGCCACCGCCACGTTCCTGACCACGCCACATCGAAGCCGCGTCGTGTTCGGCAAGCTCGTCGCCGCGATCGGGCTGGGCATGCTGTTCTGGCTCATCTCCCAGCTGATCTCCCTGGGCTCCGGCCTCCTCTTCTTCCACAACATCGGCCTCACCAATTCTCTCGGCGAATGGCCGGTGCAGCGGGCGATGCTGTTCAACGCGGCCGCGTACCTGTTGTGGGCGGTCTTCGGATTCGGGCTCGGCACCCTGATCCGCAGCCAGATCGGCTCGGTCGTGACCGGCATGGTGGTGTATCTCGTGGGTTACGTCGGTGGGATCGGCGTGTTCATCCTGATCCGCACCTACCTCATCCACGGCGACTGGGTGCTGACCTCTGCGGTTTCGTTGCCTTCCATCGCTTCCCAAGTCATGATCTCGCCGGAGAAGCTGTATCCCCAGTCCGCCGCCTGGTGGGTGGGTGCTCTGGTCATGATCGGCTGGTCGGTGCTCGCCGGCGCCGTCGGTGTCCTGCTCACCCGCCGGCGCGACGTCTCCTGATTGTCCCGCCAGGCTGAGTGTCGGTCTTCGGGTGATCGGGTGATCGGGTGTGGTTGTGTGTTGCGAGCGACGCACAATCGCACCCGTGCCCGTATCCACACAGGCATCCGCCGGCACGTTCGAGTTGCAGGAGAGACCCGTCGGCGGGTCGTGATGCGGTGTGGTTGTGGGTCGCCGGTGACGCGGTCAGCGGCATTGTGCGCCAACACCGACACTAATCCCGTTGATCATGGCGTTGGGCCTGCGCAGGCGTGATCACCGGGGGTCTGGTGTCGCGCCAGCGACCGTAGGGCCGGGTGATCAACGTAGAACGCCCCTACTTTCATGATCAGCGGGAGCTACTGCACCTCGATGGCCTTCCGGCGCGTGATCAGGTTCTCCCGCCGAGGATTGACAAACACCCCCGCGTAATTTCCGCGCCAGGCTCGCCAGCAACAGTAGAGCCGGTGATCAATGTGAATCGCCCCTGGATTCATGATCAGCGGGTTCTACTGCATCCCGGTGGTCCTTCCAGCGCGTGATCAACGGGTCCTGGTGCACTCTGCGGTCGTTCAGGCCATGACCAGCGGGCGTTTGTGTACCGGATCGCGACAGCAGAGCCCGGTGATCAAGGAGGCACGCCGCCCAGCCAGCGGCGACACTGCCGGCCACAGGTGCCCGATCCAGCCTGGCACCAGGCAGGCCACAATCAACATGGGAACGGCGACCGCCCTCAGTGCGCGCCTTCGTCGCGTGATCGATGGGCATTGTGGCCGCTGGGTGGTCCACTTTCCGCGTGGATCACGGCGGCGGGGCCTGTCGGGTGCGTGCGTCGCGTGATCGATGGGCATTGTGGCCGCTGGGTGGTCCACTTTCTGCATGGATCACGGCGGCGGGGCCTGTCGGGTGCGTGCGTCGCGTGATCGATGGGCATTGTGGCCGCTGGGTGGTCCACTTTCTGCGTGGATCACGGCGGCGGGGCCTGTCGGGTGCGTGCGTCGCGTGATCGATGGGCATTGTGGCCGCTGGGTGGTCCACTTTCCGCGTGGATCACGGCGGCGGGGCCTGTCGGGTGCGTGTGTCGCGTGATCGAGGGCGATTGTGGCCGCTGGGTGGTCCACTTTCTGCGTGGATCACGGCGGCGGGGCCTGTCGGCGTGCGTGTGTCGCGTGATCCAGGGCGATTGTGGCCGCTGGGGAGCCTGGCGCGTAGTTCATTTCGATGCGGACTTCTCGCTTCGGAGACCCATCGAATCACCGCGGCCGTGCGGCGCTGAACGCCGTGTGGGCATCTGGGCGGGCCGACTTTTCCTTGACAAACGTCGGCACGTAGTTTCCGCGCCAGGCTGGATCACGACAGCAGCGCCCGGTGATCAACAATCGCGCCTGTGCCGGCATCCTGATCGGCAACCTGCGCTCGGTGCAGTTGCGTGATGCGGTGTGGTTGCGTGTCGCGGGTGACGTACATTCGCAGCCGTGCCCGTGTCCGGACACCAGGTAAGCCTTACCTTTGTCGACAGGCTGTAGGGTGTAGGATGGCGTCTTGTGCACCGGATCTGTGACAGCCCGGGGCGGGAGGTCGTTGTGGTGAAGCGTGGGTCGCCGGCCCGGCGTGAGTCAGGCCAGTTGGAGAGCGAGGTCCTGGCCGTTCTCTGGGCCGCGGACGCTCCTCTGACGCCGACCCAGATTCAGGCCGCGGTCGATGGCGTGGCCTACAACACGGTGCACACGATCCTGACCCGGTTGATGGACAAGCAACAAGTGACTCGTGGACTGCACAACGGCCGCCCAGCCTACGCGCCCGTGAAGGACGCGGCCCAGACTGCCGCGGACCGGATGCACGCCGTGCTCGAGTCCAGTTCGGATCGGGACACCATCCTGGCCCGGTTCGTGTCCAACCTGAATCCGGATGACGAGGCCGCATTGCGTGCCCTGCTGGCCCAGGACACCGGTTGAGTGTCACCGTCTACCTTCCCTTGATGGTCTGCGCGATGCTCGGCATCGTGGCCCGGCCGCTGGCTCGCCGCCTGCCGCCGGGTGCGGGTGCGTGGACGCTCACCGCCGCCGCCCTTGTCGGTGCCGTCAGTGGACTGTGGACGGTCGGGCTGCTGGCGGCGAGCCTGATCGACGACGTGCCGATCCTGGCCGCGGGCCAGCCGGGGTTGCCGGTTCAGGATTGGGTGTCGGTGCTCGCGGCTGGCGTGCTGGGCTGGTCTGGCGTACGGCTGGCTCGAGAGGTGTTGCGGCAGCGTCCGGTGCGCCGCGAGATGCGTGAGCTACGGGCACTGCCGGGCGACGGTCTGGTGGTCCTTCCCGACGCTCGGGCACTCGCCTTCGCCCTGCCCGGCCGGCGGGGACGCGTGGTCGCCACGGACACCATGCTGCGCGCGCTGAGCCCGCGGCAACGCCAGGTGCTGATCGCGCACGAACGCGCGCACCTGGTAGCCCGCCATCCGTGCATGCTCGCCTTGGCACAGTTCGCCGCGGCCGCCAATCCGCTGCTCATCCCGGTGGCCAGGGCCGCCGGTTACCTGTCAGAGCGTCATGCCGACGAACGCGCCGCGGCGGTGGTCGGCGACCGGAACCTGGCCGCGACCACCCTGGCCACAGCGGCGCTGGCCGCTGCGGGCGATCCGCCGCTGTCTTCTCGCGCCGGCCGACTGCTGCCAGCGTTGCAACACTCGGCCGTACTTGATCGGGTGACGGCACTGCGGGCACCGCGCCCGGCAGCCAGGCCGGTTGGCGCTGTGCACCGCAGGGCTGGTGGTCGGTCTTGTGGTTGTCGCCACCGCCCACGCCACGGGTGAGTTCGCGCAACTCGCCGCCGCGTTCCTACCTGGCTAGTTGTTGCCCTACACCGTGTAGGGTTGCGGCATGGGAAGCAACACCGCGCTGAACCTCCTCACCGATGGTGTGGCGTTGAATCCGTTGGATCCGACGTCACTGATCCGCACCTTCGGCACTATCGGTGTGTTGGCCATCATCTTCGCGGAGACCGGCCTGCTGATCGGGTTCTTCCTGCCCGGCGACTCGCTGCTCTTTCTGGCCGGCATCGCCGCCGCGCCATTGGCCCAGCAGATTGTCGGCCTGTCCCTGCCGTTGCCGGTGTTGCTGATCGGGGCGCCCGCGTGCGCGATCGCCGGGGCCCAACTCGGCCATCTGCTCGGTGCACGGTACGGCCGAAGACTGTTCAGCCGTCCCCGATCGCGCTTGTTCAAGCCGGAGTACGTCGAACGGGCCGAGAACTACTTCAACCGTTTCGGGCCCGCCAAGGCCATCATCCTGGCCCGCTTCATCGCGGTCATCCGTACGATGATCAATCCGGTGGCCGGCGTGCTTGGCGTCCCCGGCCGACGCTTCCTGGCCTACAATGTGATCGGCGGCATATTGTGGGCAGACGGCGTCCTGCTGGCCGGATACGTCAGTGCCCGCATCCTGGGCAGCCGGGTCGATGCGGCCACTGTGGACCGATACATCCTTCCCCTCGTCGCCGTCGTCATTGTGCTGTCACTGATTCCGGTCGCCGTGGAAATCCTCCGTGGCCGGCGCCAGCACCGAAAGCCGCCGACTCGTGACGAGAATGCCAGGAGCCACCGATGAGCGCTTCGCTGACCTACCCAGAGGCCATTGTGGTGGGTGCATTGCAGGGAATCACCGAGTTGTTTCCCGTATCCAGCCTCGGCCACAGCATCCTGATTCCGGCGGTGATCGGCGGGCGATGGGCGGCGGACCTGAATGTGTCCACACCGGAGTCGCCCTATCTGGCATTCATCGTCGGCCTGCACGTCGCGACGGCCTTGGCCCTGCTCGCCTTCTTCTGGCGGGACTGGGTACGCATCATCGGCGGACTCGCCACCTCTGTGCGGCACCGGTCCATCACCACGCCGGACGAACGACTCGCGTGGATGATCATCATCGGAACCATCCCCGTCGGCGTCATGGGTCTGCTGCTCGAACACACCTTCCGTACCGTGCTCGGCCGGCCGATGCCCGCCGCGGTCTTCCTGATCGTCAATGGCCTCATCCTCTTCGGCGCGCAACGCCTGGTCCAAAGCGAGACCCTCCAGCGCGCGTCGGTCGCGCGGGCGGCGGTCCAGCGCACGACGGCTGAGCGCGCAACGGTTGAGCGCGCAACGGTCGAGCCGGCGCCGATCGAGAGTGGGCCGGTCGAGAGTGGGCCGGTCGAGACTGCGGCGGTCGAGACTGCGGCGATCGAGATTGCGGCGGTCGCGGTGCCCGTGGTGGCCGGATCTGGTTCCCAGGTCGCGAACGCGCCCGTCGCCGAGATCGAACTCGAGTCGGACGTGGCCGCGGATGGGCGCATAGCCCGCCGCTCGATGCGCGAGACCACATTGATCGCCACGGCTCAGGTCGCCGCGCTCCTGCCGGGCATCAGCCGGTCCGGTGTCACCATGGCCGCCGGGCTGGCCCGCGGATTGTCCGCAACCGACGCGGCGCGATTCTCGTTCCTTCTCGCCACTCCGGTCATCCTGGCCGCGGGTGTGCTCAAGCTGCCGGACCTGTTCGGTCCACTCGGTGCCGGCATCGGCGGCCAGGTGCTCGTGGGTAGCCTCGCCTCCGGCATCGCCGCCTACCTCGCGGTGCGGTTCCTGATGCGCTACTTCCAAACCCGCACGATGACGCCCTTCGCGATCTACTGCGTCGCGGCCGGCCTCGGCAGCCTGCTGTGGCTGGCCGTTCGCTGACGGTCGGGTCTGTCCGGTTACGCCGGGTCCGGGTACCGGGGGGCGCAGTGCCGGCGCCAAGGCGATATCGTGCAGTCCGCGCAGGTTACGCCTACCCCCCCGGACCGGAGACGCACGTGGACATCGCTACCTTGCAGAGGCAACAGACGTTTCACCTCAAGCAGCGCATTACGCTCATGGTCAACCAGTACGAGGCGTTCACGGCGGACGCCAGCGGCAACCCCGGCGAACTCGTCGCCTTCGCCCAGCAGAAGCGGATGGCACTCAAGGAGCAGGTCACCCTCTACACCGACGGCACCAAGTCTCAGGTCGTGGGCGGATTCAAGGCCCGTCAGGTGATCGATCTCGGCGCCACCTACGACGTGACTGACGCATCCGGCTCGGCCATCGGCAATTTCCGCAAGGACTTCGCGAAGTCGCTGCTGCAGTCCACCTGGCACCTCGAGCAGCCTTCGATCGGGGTCGTGACCGGCACGGAGCGCAGCCTACTGGTGGCATTGCTGCGTCGCTTCGTGGTGAGCTTCCTGCCCTACCACTTCGACTTCACCCGCAACGGCGCCGTGGCCTTCTCGGTCAACAAGAAGTTCGCCCTACGGGACCGGTACGTGATCACCATCAATGACCCGGCGTTGGACCGCCGCCTCGTCCTCGCCATGGCGGTCGCCCTGGACGCGCTGCAGGCCCGCTGACCTGGTCGGTACGACTCCCGATCATCACCGCTCGCCGGCATCGGGTGGTGCGGGGGTCGTTCCCGGTATCTGTTGCGCGGACTTGGCTTCTCGGGCCAGGAATTGACCCAGATCGCTGATGGTGCTCATCAGGGGAGCGGGGAACACGACGGTGGTGTTCTTGTCCACTCCGATCTCGATGAGGCTTTGCAGGTTGCGAAGCTGCAACGCCAGCGGGTGGGCCATCATAATGTCGGCCGCATTGCCGAGCTCACCGGCGGCAAGTGCCTCGCCCTGGGCGGCGATGATCTTGGCCCGCTTTTCCCGTTCGGCCTCGGCCTGGCGGGCCATGGCGCGTTTCATGCTCTCGGGCAGTTGGATGTCCTTCAGTTCGACGAGGGTCACAGCCACGCCCCATTCCTCAGTGGCCACGTCCAGGATCTCGCGAATGTTCACGTTGATCTTGTTCGTCTCGGCCAGGGTCTCGTCCAGGGTGTGCTGTCCGACGACCTTGCGCAACGTGGTCTGGGCGATCTGGTCGATGGCCGCCTCGACACTCTGGATGGCCACCACCGACTTGGTGGCGTCGGTGACCCGGTAGTAGGCGACGGCGGAGACATCGACGCTGACGTTGTCCCGGGTGATGATGCCCTGCGACTGGATGGGCCGGGTCACGATGCGCAGGCTCACCCGGCGCAGAACATCCACGAACGGGACGATCGCCGTGAGCCCTGGATGCCGCACACCGATGACGCGGCCGAGCCGGAACAGCACGCCTTCCTCGTACTGTCGGACGATTCTGAGACTGAGCGAAAGCACCAGGAAGGCAACCACGACGATGACGACGATGATGACGATCACTATGCCTGACACGGCCCAGTTCCCCCTCGAAGCCAGGCGGCCTGCGCGATGCGGGTCTTTCGCCGAGATCAGAATCATCGACCCGAGCCGGGCGCGCCGACGGAAGTCCAATTTCAGCATCGACCGGATGAATCCTCCCGCCCCCGCGCATCCGCATCGTGGCGTTCGGCCGAGACCTTGTGCGAATTGCTACCGGATCCGGTAGTCGGCTGACCAAGATCTCGTGGCTGCGGGGATCTTGGGCGAGTTGCGACCGGATCCGGTAGCTGATCGACCACGGTCTCCAAAGCGAAAGTGGTCCGGGAGTGGGGATGCCACTTCCGGACCACCGTCGTTGACTCGGAGCAGGCGCGAGGCCGTACGCCGAGGCGGTTGTCTTAGCCGAGACCGCTCTTCATCGCGGTGATCAGTTCACCGTTTGTGGTGTCGCCGGAGAGTTCCCAGAAGAACGCGCCGCCGAGACCCTGGGTCTTCGAGTAGGACATCTTTCCACCGATCGTGCTTGGCGTGTCGTAGCTCCACCACTGGCCACCGCAGAAGGCGTAGGCTGTGCCGGCCACTGTGCCAGTCGCGGGGCACCGTGTCTTGAGGACCTTGTAGTCCTCGATGCCCTGCTCGTACGTGCCGGGCGCCGGACCGGTCGCGGAGCCGCCGGGCGTACTCTGGGTGACGCCGGCCCAACCGCGGCCGTAGAACCCGATGCCGAGCAGCAGCTTGCTGCTGGGCACGCCCTTGCCCTTCAGTTTCTGGATCGCCGCATCCGAGTTGAAGCCCTGGATCGGGATTCCGGTGTAGGAGGTCAGCGGCGAGTGCGGGGCGGTAGGACCGGTGGGCGCGAAGGCTCCGAAGTAGTCGTAGGTCATCACGTTGTACCAGTCGACGTACTGCGACGCGCCGCCGTAGTCGGCCGCGTCGATCTTCCCGCCGGAGGTTCCGTCCGCCGTGATCGCCGCGGTGACGAGGAAGCTCGACCCGAAGCGGGTCCGCAACGCGCTCATGAGTGTCTTGAAGGACGACGCTCCGCTCGTGTCGCAGGACAGGCCGCAGGCGTTCGGGTACTCCCAGTCGATGTCGATGCCGTCGAAGACATCGGCCCAGCGCGGGTCCTTGAGCAGGTTGTAGCAGCTGTTGGCGAATGCGGTCGGGTTCGCGGCCGCCTGACCGAAGCCGCCCGACCAGGTCCAGCCACCGAACGAGAAGATGACCTTGATGTTCGGGTACATCTTCTTCAACCGGCGCAACTGGCCGAAGCTGCCACGCAGCGCACCCGCGTCCCAGGTGTCGGCGACACCGTCCACACTGGTCGCCGCGTCGTAGAACCGGTCGTAGTCCGCGTAGGTGTCGCCGAGGACGCACTGTCCATTGGTGACGTTGCCGAAGGCGTAGTTGATGTGCGTGAGCTTCGCGGCCGACCCGCTCGTCACGATGTTCTTCACGTGGTAGTTACGGGCGTAGACACCCCACTGGGCGAAGTAGCCGAGGACCTTGTTGCCGCCCCCGCCCCCACCGCCGGCCTGGGTGGTGCCGGTGATCTGGTTGCTGGCGGCGGAGACGTTGCCGGCCGCGTCGCGGGCCTTCACCGTGTAGGTGTAGGCCGTGCTGGCCGCGAGCCCGCCGTCGGTGTAGGTCGTACCGGTCACGGTGCCGAGGCTGGTCGCACCGCGGAACACGTCGTAGCCGGTGACGCCGACGTTGTCGGTCGACGCGTTCCAGGCCAGCGAGACGCTCGACGATGTGGTGCCGGTGACCCGCAGGTTGCCCGGCACGGATGGCGCGGTGGTGTCCCCGCCACCGCCAGCTTGGGTCGTCCCGGTGACCTGGTTGCTGGCGCCGGAGACGTTGCCGGCCGCGTCGCGGGCCTTGACCGTGTAGTTGTACGCGGTGTTGGCCGTGAGCCCGGTGTCGGTGTAGGTCGTGCCGGTCACCGTGGTAACCAGCGTCGAGCCGCGGAAGACCTGGTAGCCGGTGACGCCGACGTTGTCGGTCGACGCGTTCCAGGCCAGCGAGACGCTCGACGATGTGGTCGCGGTAACCCGCAGCGTGCCAGGCACGCTCGGCGGCGTGGTGTCGCCGCCACCGCTGCCGCCGGTCACCTCGATTGCTGACACGGTCGCGTAGTTGGCTCCGCCGTTCATGTTGAACTGCACGTTGAGCTGGCCGTCGGAGACCGTGGTGGAGTAGGTGCGGTCGCACGCCGTGAACCCGCCGCAGGAGGCGAAGATGTCGAACGCGGTGGCGACGGTGGTGCCCTCGAGCCGGATGTCGAACTTGCGCTGGCCGGCGGCGTTGGCCCAGTCCTCCACCATCTTCACGGTGACCTGGTACGTGCCGTTGGCGACGTCGAACTTGTAACCGGTCCAGTTGCTGAACAGGTTGTAACGCTGGTAAAGCGCATCATCCGTCGTGCCGGCGATAGCGGTCGCGGTGGAGCTGGACCCGTACAGGGTGTCGTAGCCCCATGCGCCGGCTCTGTACGCCTGGTCGGCGCTCCAGACTTTGCCGCCGCCGTCGGTGAACGCGGGTCCGTTCGCGCTGACCCGGATCGGGGCGGCTACCGCCGCGTTGGCGCTTGGTGGCGCCAGTAGGACAGCGGCGAGTGGCACGAGGAGCGCCATCGCGGCTGTCAAACTTTTGGATGTTCTGCGTGATCTCATGTGCGCTCCACGAACAGGCAGGAGGGATACGGGAGAACGGGTGCGGCGAGGCGTCGCGCCTTGGCCGCGACAGGTGTGATGACGGGCAGGTGCACGGCTGCGCTGCTACCTGCTTCTGGTTCTGCGGAGGCGAACGCGGCATGATGCCCCTGAAGACCAATTGTTAAGAAAGTTTCCTTATAGTGAATGGACAGTACCGACAGGTCACGGGTCCGTCAATATCCCGCCATCGACGTTCGCGCCAAGGGGCTAGCGG
The DNA here is from genome assembly GCA_963742855.1 of uncultured Actinomycetota bacterium. Classification (GTDB taxonomy): domain Bacteria; phylum Actinomycetota; class Actinomycetes; order Mycobacteriales; family Micromonosporaceae; genus CAVUNP01. The sequence continues at coordinate 263,734 of CAVUNP010000047.1, forward strand.
CTGAACTACTGTGTCTGATACAGTACCTGACATGTCCGAGAACTCGAACACGGATACATCTTCTGTGAGTGATGCTTTCGCCGCCGACCTTCTTCGCGGGCATACCGAGACGATCGTGCTGGGGGTGTTGAGCCAGGGCGAGAGCTACGGCTTCGAGATCTTCAAGACGATCCGCGACCGGACCGGCGGCGCGTACGAGATCAAGGAGGCGACGCTGTACGCCAGTTACCGGCGCCTACTCAAGGACGGCCTCGTTGAGGCGTACTGGGGCGACGAGACCCAGGGCGGACGGCGCAAGTACTACCGCATCACCGATGCCGGTCAGGCCGTCTACCGCGACAACGTACAAGCCTGGGTGGTCACCCGGGGCATCATCGATTCCTTGCTCGACCTGGGCCAGCGCCCGGGCTCGCGCGACACACGACCGGGAAGGCAGCGATCATGACCACCGAAGGTTCCACCATGGAGATCCACCGTCTGCTCGATGAGGCCTTCGCCGGCGTCGACATGACGGCCGAGGTACAGGACCTGAAAGAGGAGATGAGGGCCAATCTCGTCGTACGGGTGGCCGAACTCGAACGTACGGGATTGCCTGCCGACGTGGCCGCGCACCGCGCCATGGCGGAGCTGGGCGACATCAAGGGGGTCGTCGACGAGACGCAGACTGCTACCGCGCAGACCGCGCCGTGGGCCCGCAACCGGGTCCGGCCGAAGCCCGGCTACCTCGTCCGTACCGTTGTCCTGGCAACGATCGGAGTCGCGGCCGTAGCCGCCGTGGTGGTTGCCGAGTTCGGCCCCGCCGTGGCAATGGTGTGGCAGGTCGCGTCGGTCGCCGTCGTCGCTCTGGTCGCGGGCGTCATTGTTGCCGACGCTCTGCGCCAGGAGACGACGACCAATTATCCGGTGCCGAGGGCGCGCGCCGTCGGGTACGGCGTGGCTACGGTGCTGGCATTGGCCGGAGCGGGGAGTGCCGCGCTGGGCCTGCGCGATCTGCCGCCCGCGTGGCTGGTCGGCGGCGGGCTCGCCGTCCTGGTCTCCATCGTCGGATTCACCTACCTCGGTGCAACGCAGACCAACCGGCACAAGCCGTGGGTGGTCCGCCTGCGGACAGCGGAACAGGACCGGTTCACTCAGGATCCCGCCGCGGCGGCCCGTTTCGGCCTCTACACCGTGACCATCTGGCTCATCGCGCTTGCCGCATTCGCGGTATTGAGCTTCACCGTCGGCTGGGCCTGGTCCTGGCTTGCCCTGCTGGCCGGCGTCGTGGCCATGATGATCACCCTGGCCAGGACCCTGTTCGCACCGGCCACAATGGACGCCGCGGCGAACAAGGGCTGAAACTCAGCCGGATCCGGTCGGCCGGGCGATGTCCAGGCTGCTTGCAGGCCACAACCAGACTGGGATAGCGTGCAGACATCCGATCGCCCACCGGGTGGAGTGAGGTATGCGAAAGGAAGCCTGGACCATCGCGGTCGGATTGCTCGCAGTGGGCGCCGCGCTCGCCTTGCCGGCGCCATCACCTTCACCGGCCCTCAACGCGACGCCCGCCGGTCCGCCCCGGCTCGCCGACACCTGGCCGTCCGCGAAGCCGATCTCGATCGTCACGGCGCAGCCGGACGGCTCATCGCTACAACCCTTGCTGGTGCTCGACGGCCCCACCGTGGTGGGCCTCGCCAGCAGTGCTGACCTGACCAGCTCCCGGCTGGTCATCCGGTCGGCCGATGGCTCGATCCGGCCGCTGCGTACGTGGACCGGCGCCCAGCCTGTTTCCACAGTCGCCGCCATCGTTGCCGCGGCCGGCACGCTGTACTGGCTCGAGCGTGCCGGCGATGAGGGCGGCAACTCGCTCGTCACCCTGTGGCGCACGGAACTGGCCGGTGGGCAGCCCCAGCAGTTGGCAGCTGAACCCACCGATTTGCTCTATTACAACTCGCGATACGACCTGCAGGTGGTCGACGGGCTGATCGTCTGGGCCGTGCTCAGTCCCCAGGGCGGTACGGAGATCCACTCGCTCCCGATCGGCGGCGGCGCGATTGCGGTACGCGCTCTGGACCGGCGGTACGCCCTGTCGGCCTGGCCCTGGGTCACGTCCTCGATCGGTGGTATTCCTGGTGACGTCGAACTGTTGAACCTCAGTAGTGGCGAACGCCGGACGGTCGCGGCCGGCCTGGACGAACTCGTCGACTGCACGCCCGTGTGGTGTCGGGTCACCACACTGATCAACCAGCGCAGGGCCCTCACCTTCGAGCTGGAACGCATTGACGGCAGTCAACGCATCAAGACAAAGCTGACGCCGATCAACAACGACATCGCGTTGCTGGACCGCTTCGAGGTGCTCGCATCGGTCGACGATGCCCGCCCCGAGTCCGGCCAGAGCCTCTGGCTCCTCGACCTTGACACCGGCCGGCAGGTGCTCCTCGAGAACAACGCGAGCGCCTCCACAGGCAGCCGGGGACCGTTCCTGTGGTGGTCGACCGGCGACAACGAGACCGTGGTCTGGCACATCCTGGACCTACGCCAGTTGTCCTGAGCGAGGGTGCCCGATCGGGAACCGTCGAAGACCCGGACCACGCCCGCCTAGAGTGGATATGTGGCAGAGCAACTGGAAACGCCGCGCCTCATCCTGCGTCCGTGGCGGGTGGACGACGCGGAATCAGCCCTGGCGGTGTATGGCGAGGCGTCCGTGGCGCACTGGCTGAGCCCGGCGATGGACAGCGTTGGCGACCTGGGCGCTATGCGGTTGGTCCTGCAGCAATGGGTCGCGGAAGACGCCCGCATGATCTCGCCATGTGGCCGGTGGGCGGTCGAACGTCGCGATGACGGTCAGGTGATCGGCGGGACCATCCTGCTGCCACTGCCGCCCGGCCGGGACGACCTGGAGATGGGCTGGCAGCTTCGTCCGGACGTGTGGGGGCACGGCTACGCCGTGGAGGCCGGCCTGGTGCTGGCGCGGTGGGCTTTCCAGGAGGGATTCGACGAGATCTTCGCCGTGTCGCGGCCAGCCAACAACCGCGCGGAAGCCACCGCGCGGCGCATCGGCATGGAATGGGTCGGCGAGACCGAGAAGTACTACGGGTTGCGGCTCCAGGTGTTCCGGCTCCGCCCGGCCGACCTGGACGCCGACTCCCCGTTCTGACTCCGGTGGATCACGGTGAATTTTGGTGCAGCGTCAACGAGCCGGGGCGGCGGTGTGCTTGGCTGGGGCGGTTGCGGATGCGCAAGTCACGGACATTTCCGGGAGTCGCCATGGGATCGCTCGCGTACACGACGTATGTTTCGCCGGCCAAGCCCGTGGTCTCCGCGGACGTGGCGCCCGGGGAGACGCAGCAGCACTGGTCGCCCACCAGCGCCACGCTGATCTACGGCAGCCAGGATGCCGTGCTGGTCGATGCGTTGATGACCATGGACGAGGGACGGGCGCTGGCCGACTGGGTGGGCGCGACCGGCCGGAACCTGACGACGATCTACATCACCCATGGGCATGGTGATCATTTCTTCGGCGCCACGGGCGTACTGGAGCGCTTCCCCCAGGCCCGGCTCGTGGCGACCCCGAGCGTGGTGGAGCGGATGCGCGAGCAGGTGAGCCCACAGATGCTTGACGGTTTCTGGCGGCCCCGCTTCCCGAATCAGATCGCCGATCAACCGGTGGTGGCGCAACCGCTGGCCGACCACAGCGTCGACCTGGAAGGCGAGCGGCTCAACGCGATCGAGTTGGGCCACACCGACACAGATGTCACCACCGCCCTGCACGTTCCCTCGATCGCGTTGGTGGTGGCCGGTGACGCCGTGTACAACGACGTGCACCTGTACCTCAATGAGTCGGGCAACGGCGGCAGTCGGCAATGGATCGCCGGACTGGACACCATCGAATCGCTGCACCCGAGCGCGGTCATCGCCGGACACAAGCGTGACGGTGCGGATGATGACCCGGACAACATCGAGCGGACCCGGCGGTATCTCGAGGATTTCTACGCCGCCGCACAGCGTACGAGCAAGTGCCTCCGAGCTGTACGAGGCGATGATCGAGTCCTATCCGGACTGGATCAACCGCGGCGTCGCGTGGAACTCCGCGGCAGCTGTCAAAGGCTGAGGTCGGGCGGGCCTTCAGCGTTGGGCCACGCCGTCGCCGATGGTCAGTTCATTGGTGCACAGGGTTACCGCGGGGTCGGTGACTGTGAGGGTCACCGCGGTGCCGGGTCCGTTGACGACCAGGAAGATCTGATTTAGTCCAGTATGGATGGTGAACTGGCGGGACCTGGTGCCGAGCGTGAAAGTCGCCGTCGAGTCGCCCGAGCTGATGTAGGCGATGCGGACCACCCAGTCCCAGTCGATCAGCGGACCATCGAGTGGAACGCTCACCGCCCGCCCGCCGGCGATGCGGTAGCCGCAGCCCGCCTCGGGCCCCGGTAGGTTGTTGCGGCCCTCGATCCTGATCGGACGGATGCGGCCGTCAGCGTCGAGTATGGACAAATTCTCTGCCGAGGTGCCGAAAACCGGACCCTCGAGTGGCCCGAGGACGTGTGACTGCATGTTGTCCGGCCACGACAGTCCCCCCATGATCTGTTCGGGAACGGGCTGGTCGTACAGGACGGTGCCGGGCGGCGCGGCATCGAACTCGGCCCGCACGGTGGTGAGATAGTCGCGACCGTACTTGATCCGCCAGTCGTCCGCGAAGCCACCGAAGCTCCACGCGGAGCCGACCACGACCAGCACCAAACCGATCGCCGCTGCCGTAGCCACGATCGGCGGCTGGGCCGTATTCGGTCGCGGCGCGCGCGCCGAAGGGGCCGGCGGTCGCCTCGCTTCGGCGAGGGGGAGCCAGCCGAACACAGCTATGCCGATGGCCAGCGCGGCGACGACGATGACGTCGCTGACGTATCGCGGAGCAAGACCGGCCGTCCCGCTGTAGATGCCGCCCAGTCGGGTCGAGCCGAGCAGCGCGACCACCAGTCCCAGGTATCCGGCGAGCAGGATCCAGGCTCGGATCGCCGCACGACGCCGCACGACGGTGGCGATGACCAGGACGCCGAACACGAGCCACGCCGCATAGCTCAGTCCCGCGGGAGGCGCCGTGCCCGCGGCGCCGTCGCCGGCGTCGAGCCACACCCACGGCCCGCCGAGCAGCCCTGGGACCACATTGGACCCGAAGATCTGCTCGAGGAACACGGCGATCTCCTGCGACGAGCTCGGCGTACGTGTCGTCGAGGTGGCGCGGGACAGATAGAGCCCCAGATATCCGACCGCGATGGCGGTGAGGACGGCCCACGAGGCCGCATAGCGCCGCAGCGCGGTCAGGATCGATCGGGCCAGACCGCCGTCCATGAACAGCACTACCGTGGCCAGCGGCACCAGGGCGACGATGAGCAGCGCCTTCTCGCAGAAGGCAAGTCCGAGCAGGATGCTCGCCGCCAGTTCGACGAGATGTCGGACGCGGTGGGTTTGTATGTACGACAGTTGTGCGGTCAACGCAAGCGCGATGGCGATTTGGACCGCGAGGAGGTTGCTGCCCACGGCCCACCACGACGTCGTTTCGAGGGTCAGCGGGCTGAACATCAACAGGGCCAGCGTGATCACGACAGGGGGACCGGCCGGCAGCAACCGCCGGGCCAGCCGGAGGAACGCCAAACCGAGGATGGCCTCGCCCACCGCCATCACCGCGACGTAGGGCCAGTACTCGAGCCCGACCGTATGGGTGATCGCCCAGTTCACCAGCAGCGCCGCCGGCATCAGGTGATTGTTGATGATGGTGAACGTGTACCCGGGGCCCGGCGTCGCGGCGGCGGCCCGGCCGATGAACGCGAAGTCGTCGAAGGCGAGATACCCCTGTGCGGCGATCACGACCCGGATGAGTACCGACGCACCGATGACAACGAGCGCGACGACCTGGTAGCCGTCTCGTGAGCGCCGCCGAGCAGGCGGGACCTCGTCAGCGGGGCGCACCGCATCGTCGTGTTGTGCTACCTCGATGGGTGCGGCCGTCATGGCAGCACACTGCCATAGCCGCCAGGGACGCCGATAGCCCCGGCCGGGCGGCGGCGGTTGATCGCGACCATCATCGCGATCGTGCCCAGGGCCGCCGCAACCGCGGTGGCGAGCGAGGTGAGCACGATGGCGCCCAGGCTCGGCTGATCCTGCACCCGTACCGCGACGACGAGCCCGCACATTGCCACCCACAGTGGGGCGGCGGCCCATCGCGCACCCGCCGCGATCCCCGCGTTCACCAGTAGGAAGACGAAGGCGTAGACCGCACCCACCGCGGCGAAAGCCACCGCGTACCGGCCCAGGTGCTCGTAACGACTGGCCGCCGGCCAGGCGCATGGCCAGCCCACCGAAAGTGGCTGAAGCCCCGACGAGCACGACGCCGCAGGCGGCGATGCAGCCGGCGGCAGCGGCCAGGGCCCGTCGGCTGCCCTGGGCCAGCTGGGGAAGCGCGAGCACGGTGACCACACCTGGCGCCCAGAGTGCGCCTTTGGTGAGCACCGCGCCGACGGAGTACGCGCCGGCCTCCGCCGCCGGCAGGACCGAGCGGGCGAGGATCAGGTCCGCGTACGAGGTCGCGAGCATGGCCAGCGTGGCCGTTGCAGCTCTGGTGACGTCGCGCACCGTGAGCCGCCCACCCATCGCCATCGCCTCGCCCGTGGGCCGGGCGAGTCCGCGTAGCGCGACGATCGAGGCCCAACCACCGACAGCGCCGACGGCCAGGGAGGCGGTGACATCGAGACCGGCGGCGAGCGCGACCACGAGACCGCCGAAACGACCCACCGCCAGGATCACCATGCCGAGCGCCAGTCGGCCGAACCGTTGCTGTCCCTGGAGTTCCCCCAGGAAGAATCCAGACAGGACCACCGGAAAAACAGCAAGCGCGAGCAGGATCGGTTGCACGACCGTGATGTGTAGGACAACCGTGAGGACGGGCGCGGCGACCAGCAGGGCTCCGGCGCTTACGCCTGCGGTGGCCATGGCGAGCCGACCGGCTCCGGGTACCGCCTGCTGGCGCGCCCACCGTACCGCGAGCGCCGTCTGAAGCCCCAGGCCGGGCACGGTCGCGATGGCGCCGACCGCGAGCAACGCGGCCAGAGCCCCGAACTGGTCGGCGGTCAGCACCCGCGCAGCCAGCAGGGGTGGCAGGTAGGCGAGGCCGTTGACGGCCATGGCCGCCAGGCTCACCAACGCGCCGGCCGAGCCGAGCACGCCCAGGCGGCGCTGCCTGACCGCTCTGGCGATGCTGCTCATCTGGCTCCATCGGGTCGGGGGAGGCGGCAGGCACGTGCCCGGGAAAGTACAGTGTTCGCCACCCGCCACGGGCGGTGCTCAGCGTAGTAAGGAGTTGACCAGTGCGGGAGGCCGTGCGGGCACCATGGCGGCCCGATCTTGCCCGCTCGCGCCGGCTCTTCGCCGGGTTCCGAGCGGAACAGACCAATCCCGCCCATTTCTATGGCCTCCTTGCCGAGGACACGGTCGGTCAGGTCAGCGCCGAGGTGGACCTGGCTGGGGCCACGGTAGTCGACGTGGGCGGGGGACCGGGCTACCTCGCCGACGCCCTGCGCCGCGCCGGGGCGTGGGTGGTCTCGGTCGACCTCGACGCGGCGGAGATGGCCCTGCACGGTAGGGCACCGGGCGAAGGTTCGGTGATCGGTAACGCGATGCACCTGCCGGTACGGACCTCCAGCGTCGACGTCTGCTTCTCCTCGAACGTCCTCGAACACGTCCCCGACCCCACCGCCATGGCCGATGAGATGCTGCGCGTGACCCGGTCGGGCGGCACCATGTTCCTGTCGTACACGAACTGGCTCTCGCCATGGGGAGGGCATGAGACGTCACCGTGGCATTACCTCGGGGGGCACCGCGCCGCCCGGCGCTACCAACGCCGCACCGGCAAGCCGCCGAAGAACATCTACGGCACGACGATGTACCCCGTGTCCGTTGCCACCGGCATCCGGTGGGCGCGCAGGCAGACCGCGGCGGACGTGATCGGCATCCGCCCGCGCTACCTGCCCGGGTGGGCCAACCCGATCGTCCGGGTGCCGGGGCTGCGGGAGTTCCTGACCTGGAATCTCGTTGTCGTTCTGCGCAAACGATGACGACCCGACCCGATGCGACGCGACCCGATGCGACGCGACCCACCACGGCGCGACCCACGACAATGCGACTGGCGACAACCGCTGCGATGACGCGACGCGAACGACTGATCCTGCACGTCGTCGCCGCGGTGCTGACCCTGGCTGTGTTCGCTCCGTTGTTGCGCCCCGGCTATGTGCTGCGCTTCGACCTGATGTTCGTGCCGAAACAGCCACTGCGATGGGATCTCATCGCACCGGTCGACGGCCTGCCCCGGGCCGTACCGCAGGACCTCATCGTGTCGCTGGTCAACCTCGCCGTGCCCGGCTGGCTGCTGCAACGGGTGGTGTTGCTGGGTGCGTTCTACCTGGCCGCCTACGGCGCCGGCCGGCTGGTGCCCGCATCCGGCGTGCTGCCCCGCGTCATCGCCGCGGTCGCGTATGCCTGGGCGCCATTCCTGGCAGGGCGGCTGCTACTGGGTCATTGGGGCGTGTTGCTGGCATATGCCGCGTTGCCATGGCTGGTGGCCGCGGCCTGTGGTGTGCGGGCCGGGCGGCCGGGTTCGTTGCCGCGCCTGATCCTGGCCGCGGCGATCAGCGCGATCACTCCCACCGGTGGACTCGTCGCGGTGGCCATCACTGCAGGCCTCACCATGCGTCGTGGGTCGTGGCGACACCTGCTGGCGACCGTTGCGACCATGGGGCTAAACGCGCCCTGGATCGCGGCGGCGATGATGGCCAACGCCGACGGTCGTTCCGATCCGGACGGCGTCGCCGCGTTCGCGTTGCGGGCGGAGAACTGGAGCGGGCCCGTCGGCGCCCTCGCCGGTACCGGTGGAATCTGGAACGCACAGACCACGCCGGCCAGCCGCGCCTCGGACGCGGTCCCCGTTGTCACCGCCATCCTCGTCGGGCTGGCCATCTGGGGATGGCGCGAGCTGTGGCGACGCTGGGGTGCTGACACGATCCGGCTGGCGGGTGTCGCCGGTGCCGGTGTGATCGTCGCGCTGGCCGGTGCCGCGCCCGGCGTGCGCGCTGGTGTCGCCTGGCTGGTGGGGGCGGTACCCGGCGCCGGGATCCTTCGGGACGGCCAGAAATTCGTCATGCCGTACGCGCTCGTGCTCGCGCTCGGCCTGGCGCTGGGCGCGCAGGCGCTGGCCAACCGTCTGGCCAATCGCCTGGCCGAGCCGGCCGGCCAGCTCGTCCTGGTGGCGGTGGCTGCGCTGCCGGTGGTCGTGATGCCGGATCTGGCCTGGGGTGCGGCCGGCATGCTGCGTCCGGTGAGCTACCCGGCGGACTGGGACAAGGTGGCCGCCGTGGTGGCCGCGGACCCTGGTGATGTCCTGTCGTTGCCGTTCGCCGAATACCGCTCCTACCGGTGGAACGGTGGTCAGACCGTCATCGATCCGGCACCGCGCTATCTGCCGGCCGCCGTGGTCACCGACGACACGCTGTACGTCTCGGCGATGACTGTGGACGGTGAGAACTCGCGGGCCGCCGCCGTACGACAGGTCCTGGAGCGCGGGGGATCTGCCGCCGAAGCCGGCACCCACTGGGTGCTGCTGGACCGGTCCGCGAGGCAGTCGACGCCGCCCAGCGCCCTGGCTGGCCTGGTAGCCACGTACGTTGGCCCCGACCTCGAGCTTTACGCCAACCCGACCGCGCGAGAACCCAACGGGACCGTGACGGTGCGGCGGATCGTGGTGGGCGCCGCCCATGGCGTCGCGGCCGTACTCGTATTCGGAGCCGTTTGGCTCCTGCGCCGCAAACCTACCCCGTGGTAACGTCCGCGCACGTCCTGAGGAGGAGTGGCACATGGTGGGTGCAACAGTGCTGACTGGCGCCGTAGCGATTGTGCTGGGCGCCGGGGTCGGTGTCGTCGGTGTTGTCCAGCTCAAGGACAGCGTGAGTCCGGCGGCCAATACCGTCGTCGAGCAGCAGGAGAAGGCCGGAACCACCGAGGCGGCGAAGCCGCAGGTCTACGGCTCTCGTTGATCTGTCCAGCCTAGCGAGGTTGAGGCCGCGGTGCGTTCACCACGGCCTCGAACCGTTCGCCGGCCGCCTGCCAGGTGAATCCGGTCGCGTACACCCGGGCCGCCTCGCCCATCGTGCGCAGTGCCTCCGGCTCGGTGAGCAGGTGGCCCAGGTTGGTGGCGAAGTCGGACGCGTCGTCGGCGAGCAGTCCGGTCTCACCGTCGACGATGGCTTCGGCGACGCCACCCGCGGCACGGAACGCGACGGTTGGCGTGCCGCGGGCGCCGGCCTCGACGATGGTCAGGCCCCAGCCCTCCTTCAGCGACGGCAGCAGGGCTACCCAGGCCCAGCTCAGAATCGCGTGTTTCTCGGCTTCGCTGACATATCCGGAGAAGCGGACCCGCTTGTCGATGTCCAGTTCCGCGGCCAGGGCCTGAAGCTGCGGCTGCCACCAGCCCTGACCGGCGACAACGCATTCGAGGTCGGGCAACTCGTCGGCGAGCTGGGCGACCGCGCGCAGCGCGATCTCCACGCGCTTGTGCGGCACCAGCCGGCCGAGCACCACGACCGCCGGCGCGGCGCTGCGCGGTGCCGCGGCGGCGATGACCTCAGGCGTTCCATTGTGGACAACTGTGATGCGGGACGGGTCGACGCCCAGGGCGGCGAGTTCGGCGCGGGTCGCCTCGGACACTGTGACGTAGCGCGAACGGCGGTAGACGAACGGTCCCACAGTCGACTCGATCCACCAGCCGACGCGGGCCAGCGGGCCGGACAGGACCACCCCCCACTGCTCACGGTGCACGTGGTGGACCAGCGCGATCACTGGCCGACGGGCATAGATGGCCGACAGGAAAGGCAGTCCGTTGCACACGTCGACGATCACATCGGGACGGCCCCGCCGGCGGCTCAGCGGTCCGAGACCCAGCCACCCAACGAGGTATGCCAACGCCGCCCGCAGGTACACCGAGTGGCGGCCGCCGCGCCGTACGATCCGGACGGTGTGGTCGGTGACCTCGTCACGCGGCGCGTTCTCATGCGCGGCACAGAACACGGTCACCCGATGGCCGGCGGTCGCCAGATGTGCGGCCACACGCTCGACGTACACTTCCGATCCGCCACCCGCCGGGTTGCGGGTATCGCGCCAGTTCAGGAAGAGAACGTGCGCCTTTGCGGTTCCGGGGGTCTTTCCGCTCAACGCTACTCCCGAGTAATCTTCGCGATCGCGCCACCATAGGTGCTTGTCAGTGCGCCGGGCAATAGCCGTTTCGGACCGGTGAGGCCGTTTGAGAGAGGGAGGGCGCCCCCGATGGTCGCCGTAGGCTCGGCCCGACCCGCGGCGGGTGCCACCGCCACAGCGGCAACCGTGTGGCGGTTGCGCATCGCCGCGAGCTGCGCGACGCTCACCGCCCTGGCGTTCCTGCAGGCGCCCGGGAAGTTGATCGCCGACACGAAGGTCGACCTGGTGCTCAACCCCGCCGGCTTCATGGCGCGGTCCCTGCAGTTGTGGAATCCCGCGGCCAACTTCGGCGAGTTGCAGAACCAGGCGTACGGCTACCTCTGGCCGATGGGACCGTTCTTCGCCGCCGGCTGGATGCTCGGCCTGCCCGGGTGGGTCATCCAGCGGCTGTGGTGGGCACTGCTGTTGTGCGTGGCGTTCTGCGGCCTCGTCCAGTTGGCCAGCCGCCTCAACATCGGCACGCCGGCGGCCCGGCTGGTGGCCGGGTTCGCGTTCGCGCTGACGCCACGCATTCTGACCCAGCTGGGTACCGCGTCGGTCGAGTCGTGGCCGATGGCGGTCGCACCATGGGTGCTCGTGCCCCTGGTCGGCATGGCCAAGGGCGGCCACCTGCGCCGCCCGATCGCGTTGTCCGCGCTGGCCGTCGCGTGCGCCGGCGGCGTGAACGCCACGGCAGTGTTCGCGGTCGTCCCGCTCGCCCTGATCTGGCTGGCCATGCTGCGACCGCTGCGGCGCAGGCTCACCGCCATCGGACTGTGGTGCATCGCCGTGGCGTGCGCGACCGCGTGGTGGGTGGTACCGCTGGCGCTGCTGGGTCGCTACAGCCCGCCGTTCCTCGACTACATCGAAAACGCCGAGGTGACGACCCGGCTCACCGACGTTGTGACGAACCTGCGCGGCGCCTCGTACTGGGTCGCGTATCTCACCGGAGACTTCGGCCCGGATCTGCCCGCCGGCGCCACCCTGGTCACCAGCTCGATCGCCGTCATCGCGTCCATCGGTGTGGCTGCCATCGGCATCGTGGGCCTGGCCCGCGGCGGTATGCCACACCGCCGATTCCTCGTCACCGGCCTGCTCGTCGGGCTGGCACTGGTCGGGATGGGCCATATCAGCCAGCTCGACGGCATCGTGTCCGGCGCCCTGCGCGCGTTTCTCGACGGGGCCGGCGCACCGCTGCGCAACGTGCACAAGTTCGACATGGTCCTGCGCATCCCGCTTGTCCTCGGCTTCGCGCATGTCCTCGGTGTGCTCGCCCGCAAGGCTTCCACCGAACGCACCCGGCCCCGTCCGTCTCGCTGCCGACCCGGGTGGGCTGGGCCGTTGCGCTGACCGTCCTCGCCGGTACGCTGGCGCCGGCTTTTGCGACCGGGCTCGCCCCCAACGGTGCGTATCGCGAAGTGCCCCGGTACTGGTACGACGCCGCTGCCTGGTTCGACTCGCACCTCGGGCGCGACCGGGTACTGGTCGTGCCGGGTGCCCGGTTCGGCAACTACGCCTGGGGCAACACCGGTGACGAGGTGGTCCAGGCCATGTTCTCCGGGTCGTGGGCACTGCGCAGCGCGATCCCGCTGACCACACCCGCCGCCATCCGCATGCTGGATTCCGTGGAGACGGTGCTGGCCACCGGTGCCGGATCCGCCGGTCTCGCCGACATCCTGGCCAGGTCCGGCGTGCGGTACGTGTTGGCCAGGGCGGACCTGGACTACGGGAAGGCCGATGCGACGGCCCCGGTGGTCGCCCGCCAGGCCCTTCGACGTTCGCCCGGACTCACCCCGGTGGCACGCTTCGGCCCCGACATCGGGGTCCCCGATGGTGCTGTCACGTCCAGCGACGTCGCTGGACTCCGAGTCACCACGTCCAGCGACGTCGCTGGACTCCGACCGAACTTCATTGACGACGGACTCGGCGGCCCGGTGCCGGCCATCGAGGTGTACCAGGTGGACCGACCAGTCAGCGCCGTCGCGGCCTTTGCCGCCAGTGACGCCATGCGGGTGGTCGGCGGCCCGGAATCGTTGCTGGATCTCGCCGCCGCAGGCCAACTGCCGGACGCGCCAACCGTGCTCGACGGCGATCCGTCTGTCGCCGATATCGGCGGTTCGGCCGTTATCACCGATGGCCTGCGCCGGCGGGACGTCAACTTCGGCGGCCTGCGCAACAACACCTCCGCGACCATGACCGCCACCGACGACTTCGACCTGCCACTGCCGGCACACGACTACCTGCCATCGTGGTCAGACGGGCGATTGGCCACCGTGCGTTATGAGGGCCTCACGTCGCTCACCGCGTCCAGTGCCTGGGCGCAGCCGCGCTCGATCGCGGGTAGTCACCCCGAGCACCAGCCCTATTCCGCGCTCGACGGCGACCCGAGTACATCGTGGCGTACGCCGCCGCATTCCACACCGGCCGGGCAATGGATCGAACTGCAACTGGCGAGCCCTCAAACGATTTCGCAGGTCCGCGTGCAGTTCGATCTCGCCGCTGATTCGGTACCCACCAAGGTGACCGTCGTGGCCGGATCCGAGCAGGCCACAGCGACCGGCTTCGCACCCGACATGATCCTCACCTTGCCCGGCAAGCGCGCGACAAGGACCGTGCGGATTACCGTGAACGAATCGCTGGCCATCGCCGACCGGACCGGCGGGTCCGTGGGCTTCTCCGAGATCACGATTCCCGAGCTGCGGGTGGGTCGCACACTCGTCGTGCCCTCATCGACGACGCTCGGTCAGGCGAGCACCGCAGTCGTGGTCACCGCCGGCACTGCCACGCCGTCCTGCTTCTTCCTCGATGGCGGCAGCCCATGTTCTGCCGCGGCGCAGCGTGGCTCAGAGGATAGTTCGGTGCTCGACCGTACGGTCACATTGCCTGGCCCGGGCAGCTACACCTCCGCGCTCTGGGCCACGCCGAGGCCTGGTGCCGAACTCGACGCGTTGCTGGACCGCGAGGTCGCCCAAGCCAACGGGCCCGACTCTCCAACGGCTGCGATCGCCACGTCCCGGGGCATCGCCGATCCGGTCAGGCGGCCGGGCGCGGTGCTCGACGGGGATCCGGCAACTGTGTGGAGTCCCGAGGCCAACGACGCGCACCCCATGCTGAAGCTGTCGTGGAAACAGCCGCGCGAGATCACCGGCATCCAGGTGAGCCTGGCCGAGGGCGTAGCGGCGACCCGGGTCCGCACCGTGCGGGTGGTCAGTGACGACGGCGTCCGCGGCGGCTACCTCGACGGCGACGGGCGGTTGATGTTCGACCCGCCGTTGCACAGCGACGACCTGTCCGTCTTCCTCCTCGACGCACCGAGCGCGACGTCGTACGACCCGAGGACGGGGTCGACCACCAAGCTGCCGCTGGCGGTCGGCGAGCTTACCGTGCTACCGGCTGCCAGTACCCCGGCAAGTCGAGCGGACCTGAGGCTGGGTCTGCCCTGTGGCAGCGGTCCTACGCTGCGGGTGGGCTCGACTGAGATCGCCACGAGGCTTGTCGCGACGGTCCAGGATCTGGTCCAACTGCGCCGGGTGCCGACTGAGATCTGCGGTGACGCGACAACGATGTCGTTGCCTGCGGGCACTTTGCGCATCGTGGCCAGCCCGAGCCCTCTGGCAGCGCCACAGCAACTGGCCTTGCTGCCGACGGTGGCCAGGCCGGCGCCGACCGCCAGCCGGGTCGGTATCGCCGAATGGTCCGCCACGCATCGCCGGCTCACGGTGGATCCGGCGACCATCGATCGCATCGTGTACGTGCGCGACAACGCCAACGACGGTTGGCAGGCGACCGTCGCGGGGCAGGTGCTGCGCCCGCTCGTGGTGGACGGCTGGCAGCAGGGATGGCTGTTGCCGGCCGGCGCCGGTGGCGACATCCAGATCGACTTCACACCCAACCGGCTCTACCAGTTGGCCCTGCTCTCCGGCGCCGGAGCGTTGCTGCTGGTCGCCATCGTGGCCGCCTGGCCGAACCGCCGCCGCGGGGCACACATGGTGCTACCTCCGGGTAGCCCGGGCGACGGGCGCCTCCTGCCACTCGTTGTGGGCGGGCTGGCCTTGGTCGTGATCGGTGGCATCGCGGGTGTTGTCGTCGCGTTCGCCGGCGCGGTCGCGGCCGCCTACCGGCGCATCCTCACCTATCCGCCGGGGCCGGCCGGGCGCCGGGCACGGCGGACCTCACGACTGCTGCAGGCAGGCCTACCAGTCGCGTTCGTCGTGCTCGCCGGCGCGCTCACCCTGCGCGGGAACGACCACGTCGCGGCGTGGCCGCAGCTCGCCGGTCTGCTCGCCGTCACGGTGCTCTGGGTATCGATCGTCCGCAGGCCCGCCCCTGAAGTTGCGGCCCAGAGCGTTCCCGGTGAGCTGGCCGCTGGCGGGCCGCTTCGGGTTCGACCGGGTACGGGCGAGCAGGGGCCGTTCGACCACGTACCAGCTGACGGTCGCGAGGAGCAGGCCGCCAGCGAGGACCATGGCGAAGACGTCGACAAAATGCCCGGTGAACAGTGGTCGGTGGCCGAAGTAGTAGACCGCCTCGAGCACGGGCAGGTGCCATAAAAACAGTCCATAAGAGACAGACCCGAGCCAGCGAGCGAGGCCGCTGCTGAGCGCTTGCTTGGTGCGGTTCGGCGGGCCGAACCCGGCGGCGATGACCAGCAGCACCGCGACCCCGAGGTACAACGCCACCCGTGCACCGAGCTGCGCCGGGGTGGTTGCGGTCAGGTCACGCGGCCCGGCGACGGGCGTGGTGGCGACCGCGAGGCATGCGCCGGCGAGAACCACGCACACCCCCGGGGCTTCCCCGAGGCGCTCCAGCAGCTGCCATCGCGCCGGGGCGGTGGATGTGCCCATGGCCACGTGCGCCACCGCGAGTGCCATGCCGGCCGCGAACCAGATGGCGTAGGTCGGCAGCCAGGTCTCATGTCGGGTGACCTGTAGCGACCCGCTGACCATTCCAGCGATCCAGGCGGATGAGATGACAACGCCGCCACCGGCGGTCAGCCACGCGACGCGCACCGGCCGCCAACGGCCGCTCAGGACCAGTACCGCGATGAGCGGTAGCAGCAGATAGAAGGCGGCTTCGGTGGCGAGACTCCAGGTCTGGGTGAGGCCCGGCCGGCCCCAGTCCGACCCATAGATCTGGGTAAGCGTGAGGTAACCGGCCCAGTCCGATCCCGTCACAGGCCGGGTCTGCGGTAGCACGATGAGGCTCACGATCACCAGGAGCCAGTACGCCGGCAGGATCCGGGCCGCCCGGCGGATTAGGAACCGGTACGTGTCCGGGGCCGTGGTCCGTGTTGCGGCGGAACGAACGAACGGGCGAAACAGCAGAAAGCCGGACAGTACGAAGAAGATCGCGACGCCGACGTTGAGCCTGGCGACCAGTCCGCCCCAGAACGGATCCGACGTGGCAGCGGTCCAGAAACCGACGTGCGTGGCCACGACCGCGATCGCGCCGACCGCACGCAGCGCGTCCAGCGCCGGGAGGCGGGAGGTGTCCTCGCGGCGCACTGACTCATCATCTGTCGACATGGTTCATCCGGGGGATCGTGTTCAAGTTAACTTGGTAGTAACGTTCCGCCGATACTAGGGACTGCGCCTTCCCCGCGACAGTCTTGGCCAGCGGTAACGGAGAGGTAGGAATCATGCGTCGCCTTCTCGGCGCCGTTCTCATAGGGCTGGGAGCGTTGTTGCTCGTCGCGGCGGGCGGTCTTGTTCTGTTCGTCGCGCCTGCCGTCACGAAGTTGCCATATGACATGGTGCCCTGCCCCAAGGAGAACCCCCCGCCCGGTTGTCTCAAGCCATCTGTTGCCGAAGCAAGGAACGCGACGTTCCTGCAGATCGGCGCGGACATAAAGATCAACACCGGTGACCTTCGTTCCACCACCGAGGTGATCCCGCAGGCCAAGACCACCGCCGACGAGCAGAGTCACAACCGTCTCACGGACGCCATCGTCTGGGACGTGTACTCCACCGCCGCGCGCATCGATGACGGTACCGTCATCACTCAGTCCTCAACCGAGCTCGCCCTGGATCGCGCCAGCGGTGCGGCGGTGACGGACTGGAAGGGCCAGTGGATCAGCGAGTCCAAGGACGTCAAGGACACGTCGATCGCCTACAAGGGCCAGGTGTACAAGTTCCCGTTCGGCACGGAGAAGAAGGACTACCCGTACTGGGACTCGGACACACGCACCGCGCCCGCGGCGAAGTTCACCTCGGTCGAGTCGATCGAGGGCGTCGAGACCTATCACTTCGTGCAGACCATCCCGCCGACCGCGGTCGCCGTGGCCGATGAGAGTCTCGCCGTGCTGATCAGTACCTTCGCGCCCACGGCCACCTCTGGACAGGTGCTGTACAACAATGTCCGCGAGGTGTGGGTGGATCCCGTGACCGGGTCCTTCATCAAGGTCCGCGAACAGCCCCACCAGACCTTCAAGCCCAACGTCGGAGCGACGGTCGACCTGCTGGACGCCGATTTTGTGTACACCACTGACACGATCAAGAACAGCGCACAGTCGGCCAAGGACAACGGTTTCAAGCTGAGCTTGATCACGCTCTATCTGCCGATCGCGGCAGCCGTGGTGGGACTGGTTCTGCTGATCGGCGGGTTCCTCATGCTCAGGGCCCGCACTCCGAAGGCGGCATCGGCTGGCGGAGCGGACGCCACAATGGACGCCGAACTGCCGGCCGCCCGGCACAGCCTGCGCGGCGAGAACGAGGAAAACACGGTCTGGACCACATGACCGGTGGCCCGGCCGTGCGTGCACGGCCGGGCTCACTCACCCGTTGGCGTCCAGCTGCCACATCCGTACGGTGGCGTCGTGGCTCGCGGTGGCGAGAGTTGTGCCATCGGGTGAGTAGGCCAGCGAGCCGACCGGACCGTCGTGGCCCTCCAGTGTGGACACGTGCGCGCCGGTGCCGGTGTGCCAGAGCCGGACGGTCCGGTCACGGCCGGCCGTGGCCAGGTGCTGGCCGTCCGGCGAGTACGCCAGGGCCAACACGCTGCGCTCGTGTCCATGAAGGACGGACACCTCGGCACCTGTCTCGGCCGACCAGATCCGGATGGTCTTGTCCGCGCCCGCGGTGGCCACCTGACTCGCGTCAGGCGAGAAGGCCACGGCGAACACGCTCGCCAGGTGCCCGGACAAGGTGTGTAAGCGGGTCCCCGCGTCGGTACGCCACACCCGTACGGTCGAGTCGGCACTCGCGGTAGCCACAGTGGACCCATCGGGTGAGAAGGCGATGGCGTTGATGCCGGCGGTGTGGCCAGACAGGCTGTGCAGCCGTGCCCCGGTGTCAGCCTGCTGCAGCCGTATCGTGGTGTCGGCGCCCGCGGTGGCGAGGTAGCGCTTGTCGGGGGAGAACATCGCCGCGTACAGCGCCTTGGTGTAGCCGGCGAGGCGCTGCCGCTCGGTCCAGGTGTCCGCGTCCCAGATCCGCACCGTGCGGTCGGCGCTGGCCGTGGCCAACCGCTGCCCGGTGGCCGAATAGGACGCCGCGAACACGGGTGCGCTGTGCTCCGTCAGGGTGCGCAGGGGGATGCCGGAGCTCGCGTGCCAGATCCGCACCGTCGTGTCACGGCTGGTGCTGGCCAACTGCCCGCCGCCCGGGGCGAACACGACCGAGGTGACTTCGGAGCTGTGGCCGGTCAGCACCCGAACCGGTACCGCCGATCCGTCCACAAGTGACACGATCGGCTCGGCCGGCTCCTGCGCGGCTGGGCTGTCGTCGCGGTTGACCGCGAGTCGCAGGGCCTCCACGAACCGGCTCGGTGGCATGGACTGGTCGGCCACCTCGTCGTAGTGGGTGAGGCCGAGACCGAAGAACACCTCGCCAGCCAGCAGCAGCGGCAGGATCGGCTTGGCCTTGTTGCGGGCCCGGGTCAGTTCCTCGCCGACCCAGTGCGACTCCTCGGCGTCGGGTGACATCACCAGTACGAAGGCCGCGCAACTGTCGATGCATTCGCGCAGCCGCAGATCCCAGCGTTCGCCGTTGGAGATCTGGTTGTCCATCCACACCTCGAAGCCTTCAGCGGTGAGGTACGCGACGAGCCGCTCGACGTAGGCTCGGTCGGCGCGGCTGTAGCTCACGAACACATGCCCTGGCATGTCACCCTCCCCGGCGCCGGTCGGCCACCTCATGTCGATGGATGGCGCAGGCGGCACTAGTGTACGACTCGCTGATGAGCGCAGTCATTCAGCTGGCTGCCTGCCACCGACCGGGCAGAAGGCAGCGGCGAAGTCCACGTGGACGGCTGGGCCACCATCGTTGTTGGCGGGACCCTGGTTGCGCAGGCCATCGCGCGCGGGCTGGCGGCCCGGTCGACTCACGTCGTTGTCGCGGACGCGGGTGACTCGCAGACTCTGCTCGCGTACGGCATCGAGGGTGCGTCGGCCATCTACGCGTGCGAGGCTGAGGTGGACGGCAGCGGAGTCGACATCGCGACGGTACCTGCCGCCGAGGCGATGCGGCTGGACTTCTTCAATGTGGACGGTGTCGCCGGGCGCGCTGGTGTGTGGGCCCTATCCTGATGATTGTGGAGATCGACGACGAGCTCATCGAGAAACTGGCCCGGGCGATTCATCAGCGCTACTACACCAAGCACGCGGGCGCGGCGCCCCGAACGCAGGCGATGAGTCCATGGGCAGACCTGACCGACGACGTGCGGGAAGCCAACCGTGCGCAGGCCAGGGACATCTCACGGAAACTGCTGATCGTCGGCTGTGAGATCCGCCCGGGCGGTTCCCCGAGTTCTTCCTTCACCGCAGACGAGGTGGACCGCCTGGCCCGCATCGAGCACGAGCGGTGGTGTGCGCAGCGTACCGGCGCCGGCTGGTCCTACGGCCCGGTCCGCGACGATGCCAGCAAGCTCCATCCGTCCCTGGTGCCGTGGGAACGGCTGTCGGTGTCCGAACAGGACAAGGATCGCGACGTGGTGACCAACATCGAGTCACTCATCGGTGAAGCCGGGCTGCACATCGCCCGGACCCGCTAGGTCCGTTCCCGCCACTCCTGGGCCAGCCGCGGACGATGCTGGAATCCGACGGCGGCGCAGACGGAGCCGCCTGCCGTGGGGCACGCGCACGATGCCGGAGGTGGGCGCACGCGCACGATGCCGGAGGTTGCGGCATCGCTGGCTTGCGCGGCGTCGTCATACTGACAACTGCGACCTCTCACGCTGGAGCTGCCATGACTGAGCCGACACAACCCGGACCGGCTGGTTATCCGCCGGATGCCACGCCGCCGCCACGGGGTATCAGCTGCCACCTGGGTACCCGCACCACCACCGGGGCACCCGCCAGGCTACCCACCGCAAGGCTACCCACCGCCGGGTTATCCGCCGTACCCGATGTACCAGGCGGCCCCGCCGTTCAACACGTACGCGATTCTGTCCATTATTTTCGCCGTGGCTGTGCTTCCCCCGCTTGGAATCTACTTCGGCAAGAAGGCGAAAGCGGAGATCCAGCGAACCGGAGAGCGCGGTATCGAGATGGCTACCGCCGGGATCATCACCGGCTGGATCCTCACCTCTGTGATGGGGCTGTTCCTGATCGTCTGGTGCGGTATGTTCGCCACCTTCCTCGGCGCAGTGGGATCTGTCGGACGCTGACCGGATCCGGCCGGTGCGCGCGGTCCATACCCGGTCACAGATGGGGTGAGGAGCAGGTGTCCTGCGCGGGCGTCGGTCGCCTGCTGCTTCGCTTGGCGTGCGCCCCTCCAGCCTCCGGCCAGGCGCCGTACCCGCCAAGGACAGTCAGTCGCATCCGCTCGCTGCGCCGTGTCAGCGCCACGCTTCGCGCTCCGAATTGGACTGTCCATGGTGGTCGCCAGACGTCGTTCGGCGCCGCCGCGACGCCGGGAGGTGCGCATTGGGCGATTGTGTGTCGCCCGTGACAGACAATCGCACCGGATCATGTTGACGGTACGTGGTGTGACTTCCGGCCAGATCCGGGTTGGCCACCGGTCTCGCCCAATCTCCCAGTCGGTTGGGACCACCCTCCCCAAGATCGAGTGCATTGCTCAGATGGGGAACCTTGGGCAGCCCTTGGAGGTGTCGCCTGCGCTGATGGTGCGGCCGTCGGGAAGGGTCACCCGGACTGTGTATGAGGTCGCCCCCACTGACGACCCGCGCGAGTCGACAACCAGGGTTCCTGAGAAGGACGTCGAGCCGCTGCCGGACATCGGGTTGCCGTTCAGCAGCGGATTGGTGGCGTGCGGCGCGCCGGACAAGATTGCCTTGACTGTCAGGGTCAAGCTGGCGCGCAGGAAGTATCCGCTGCTCGGCGCGTAATCGGTGTAGCTGCATCCCTCTCCGGCTTCGACCGACAACGACGCATTGTCATACGATGGCGGCGGCGGTGCCGGCGGTGGTGCGGGGCTGTCGGGTGGCTGACGGGCTGCTGGGTCGGGGACGACTGAGTCGAGGTGCCCGCAGGAGGGTTGCCGCTGCTGCGCGACCCAGTATCGGCCGACTGCGTGGATGCGGCTGGGGACGCCGGTGCTACGCCGGTTGGCGAGAGACTCGGCTCCACGCTGGTAGCCGGCGCTGTCGCGCTCGTCGCGGGGACGGGTGGCGTCGCGGGCGCGACCGGCTCGGGTGCGGTGAGGACGGAGTCGGTGTCGCCGCGCCAGCCTTTGGCAAGCAACCCGGCCACGATGACGAGCGCGAGGACGGCGGCGACGGCAGGTAGCAATGGTCTGCGAGACAGCGGCCGGACGGTGGCGGGCTCGTGCCTCTGCGCGGTGGGCGCCTGCCGAGTCGGTGCCAGTTTCGGTTTCGCCGCCTTGGCCTTCGTTGCCGCCGCCTCGTCCTTTTGCTCTGGCGCTGGTTCGGCTGGTGGTGACGAGGATGCTGCCGCACTCCGGGTTGAGGCAGTACGGGGAATCTTCGTCGTTCTCGGCCGCGCACCGAGGGCAGGCAACCACGAGTCCTCCGGCTGGTCGTCGGGCTGGAATGGCATCCGCTGGTAGCCACAAATCAGACCACACCGGCCGACGCCATCGCCAGTTGCCAAACCATCGATTGAGACTCGGCCTATGGGTCATGGATCGGCACCAACGGCGTACCGGCGCACTTACTAGGTGTTTCATGAACTTTCGAGCGATGTTTTGCCTGCTGAGCGGCGACTTAACCGATACAGCCCGTACCGAAATGTTTCGGGGAGACCGTTGACACATTTCGAAGCGGCTATCCAGAATGAGTCGCACGCCGGGGCAGCAGTGATGTTCACCGATGAGTGGGCCACTGGCGCCCCTGAGAACGGTGCTGGGCGCGTCCGCCCTGGGCGTTGGCTGGCCGGCGGCTCCCGAAACGCATCGTGACCGTCCCTGAGGAGGAACGTTTCGTGACCATCCAACCAGGTCGCCGAACCAGGCGACTGCTGATCACCCTCACATCGCTGGCCACCGTCGCGGCCGGCGGTGTGGTCGCCATGGTGGCCCTTGCGCCTGCCTCGATGGCGGCGGAAACCACGCTTGGCGCCGCGGCAGCCCAGTCGGGCCGCTACTTCGGGACCGCCATCAGTGCCGGCAAGCTCAACGACTCGGCCTACACCACGATCGCCAACCGTGAGTTCAACATGGTGACGGCCGAGAACGAGATGAAGATCGACGCCACTGAGCCGAACCAGAACCAGTTCAACTTCACCAACGCGGATCGTGTGTACAACTGGGCGGTCCAGAACGGCAAGCAGGTACGCGGCCACACGCTGGCCTGGCACTCGCAGCAGCCGGGCTGGATGCAGAGCCTGAGCGGCACCGCCCTGCGCAACGCCATGATCAACCACATCAACGGTGTTATGGCGCACTACGTGGGCAAGATCAAGTACTGGGACGTGGTCAACGAGGCATTCGACGACGGCTCGGGCGGACGCCGCCAGTCGAACCTGCAGGCGACCGGCAATGACTGGATCGAGGTCGCCTTCCGTACCGCTCGCGCCGCCGACCCGGCCGCGAAGCTGTGCTACAACGACTACAACACCGACAACTGGACCTGGGCCAAGACGCAGGGCGTCTACAACATGGTCCGCGACTTCAAGTCCCGCGGTGTGCCGATCGACTGCGTCGGGTTCCAGTCGCACTTCAACAGCGGCTCCCCGTACCCGAGCAACTACCGCACAACCCTGCAGAACTTCGCCGCTCTCGGCGTTGACGTGCAGATCACCGAACTGGACATCCAGGGTGCGTCGGCCACCACCTATGCCAGCGTGGTCAACGACTGCCTCGCGGTTCCTCGCTGCCAGGGCATCACGACCTGGGGCGTGCGGGACAGCGACTCGTGGCGCTCCGGCGACACCCCGCTGCTCTTCGACGGCAGCGGCAACAAGAAGGCGGCCTACACCTCGGTGCTCAATGCCCTCAACAGCGGTCAACCGCCGGCCACCACCCCGCCGGGAACCACGACGCCGCCGCCCAGCGGTGACTGGACGAACTGCAGTGGCGGTTACGTCGGTCTGACCTTCGATGACGGTCCGAACCCCAGCAACACCAACACGTTGCTGTCGACGCTGGCGGCCAGCAAGATTCGGGCCACCCTGTTCAACATCGGCCAGAACGCGCAGAACAACCAGTCGCTGGTCACGGCCGAGAAGAACGCGAACATGTGGATCGGTAACCACAGCTGGACCCACCCGCACCTGCCCACCCTGACCCAGGCGCAGATGCTGTCCGAACTGCAGCAGACCCAGACGATCCTCCAGCAGATCACCGGTACCGCGCCGAAGCTGTTCCGCCCACCGTACGGCGAGACCAACGCCACCCTCAAGACGGTTGAGCAGCAACTCGGTCTCACCGAGATCATCTGGGACGTCGACTCGCAGGACTGGAACGGTGCCAGCACCGCACAGATCGTGCAGGCCGCGTCGACATTGCAGAACGGCCAGATCATCCTGATGCACGACCAGTACGCGACCACGATCGCCGCGATCCCGCAGATCGCCGCGAACCTCCGTAGCCGCAACATGTGCCCCGGCATGATCTCGCCCGCGACCGGACGGGCCGTGGCGCCGGACAGCACCAACCCGACCACTCCGCCGACCACCACTGTCCCACCGACGACGGTGCCGCCGACGACCGTACCTCCGACGACCACGCCGCCGGCTGGTGGTGGCGCCTGCACCGCCACGTACACCCTGATCAACTCGTGGGCAGGTGGCTTCCAGGGCGAGGTGGCCGTCAAGGCGGGCACGTCCGCCATCAACGGCTGGACCGTGCGGCTCACCTTCGCCAACGGCCAGACATTGACCCAGGTATGGAACGGTCTGGCCACCGGAACCACGTCGCCCATCACCGTGAAGAACGCTGACTACAACGGCAGCCTCGCGGCCAACGCCTCCACCACGTTCGGCTTCCTCGGCACGTGGACCGGCACGAACTCGGCACCGACGCTCACCTGCACCTCGCCGTAGCGGCTTCCAACAGAGTGCGGCGCGGCAGCCCGAAAGCCTGCCGCGCCGCCTGCCGTCTACCGTGGACAGATAAAGGTCCAAAGTAGAGGATCCGTTGTATGCCACGTTTGCGATCGCGTCTTCAGGTCGTCCCTCGTTACCGGCGATGCACGGAGAACCCCCTCGATGAATGGCGCTTTGCCAGACCGATACGCGACCCGGTCCTGGTCGTTCGAGCCGGCAAGCTCTGATCTGATCCGGGCGTCGCAGGGAACCTATGCAGCAGGTGTCCCGCGGACCAAGGCTCAACCTGCGACCCGCAGGTGGTACGCCGGGCACCCGAAGCCCGTACCGCCGCCAGGGACCGCGACTGAGTTCAGACGCTCAACCGCATGATGCGAGGTGCGTCGAGGTTCTCGTTGTTGATGACGACGGATGCGTGGTCGCTGGGTCGGCATTGGTGCAGATAGAGGGTTTGGCCCTCGACGTAGCGCCGATTCGAGGCAGCCGAAGGGTCTGGCTCGCCGTATCCACGTTGGGCACCGCGTGGAATCGACACGTCGAAGCCAACCTGAAGGAAGATCGAGTAGTCCCAGTAGCACCGCAGTTCGGGTCGGTGCAGAAAGATTCCGTCGAAGACGAGGACGGCGTCCGTGGCCGCGCGTTCCCAGGGCGTCTCGATCGGTCGGTCGGTCTGGTGGTCGAACGCGGCTCGACGAAAGCGAGCGTGGGCCCCGGCCGTGAGGGGATCGAGCAGGAGCTCACGCAGCAGCGGATAGTCGTAGGAGTCGTAGAAGAAGCCCTCCGGTGAGGCGCGGCCGCGGCGGTGGCGGACGTGCTGGGGGTTGTGGAAACCGTCGACACCGGCGCGAATCGCGGGGCGTCCCGACGCTGCGACAGCCTCGGCGAGTTCATCCGCGAACACAGTCTTGCCGGCTCCGTCCACTCCGTCGACGGCGACGCGCACCGTGCGGTTGGGGTGCAGCGCGATCACGGTATCGGCTATCTCGGCGACAACGGCCGCGCGTTGCGGCGTCTGGATTCTCACGGCGTAACTCTAACGCCGATCGCTGGCGCGCCCGCTCCTGCGGGCCAGGTCCGGTTCCGAGGGCTCCGGATGGCTCGGTGCGGGTGGGGTCGCCGCGCACGAGTTCATCGTGGATGCGCCAGTCGGCGATCGGCTCGGTCGGCACAGCCCCCAGAGCGTGGGCAACCCGCGCGGCCATCAGCCGCCGGTTGAGCGACCCCCAGCGTACGGCCTCGTCATGCATCGACAGGTAGGCAGCGGGATCGGGGGCCGGGCCGGCGCCATGGATCCGGTGTGCGCCCGCAGGATCCGTTCGCCTAGCCTAGCCCTCGGGAACCACTGTGGACGATGAGAACGAGGTCGCCGGCAACGAGATGAGCACCTGCCGCTCACCTCCGAGCACGTCCGCCACCACTATTTCCGGGCCGAAGCCGCGGTCGCTCATGGGCACCACCGTAACGAGAAAGGACCTAGGTCGGAATGGATGGCTTCCTCGGCAGGCTGGCTCGGTGACGGCGTGATGACCGGTGCGCCATGACGGCAATTCGCACTACGGTGGCCGGACGGTCGATTATGGAGGGTTACCTGACATCAGGCGGGGCCTCGTGGCGGGGGGGACTCTGCGATCATGGGGACATGACCACTGCTGCGGTGTATGCCGACTTCGCTGTCCGCGAGGCGCGCGGCGTCTCGGCCACCTATGACCGCCTGTCGCTCGCGATCTGCGGCGACGACGGGGTGCTGGCGCTGCTCGACACGCTGCCGCCGGGCAAGCGGCAGCCCAACCTGCTGTTCAGCGTCGTACGGTTCCTCGGCGGTCCGGTCGAGGATCCGTCCGCGTTCCGCGACTACGTCGTGGCCAACTGGTCGGCGATCGACGCGGAGATCCGTACCCGGGCCACCCAGACCAACGAGGTCGGGCGGTGTGCCCTACTGCTGCCGGTGCTCGCCGCGTTGGCGCAGCCGCTCGCGTTGCTGGAGGTGGGCACGTCGGCTGGGCTGTGCCTCTATCCGGACCGGTACTCCTACCGCTATGGCGAGCATGTCGTGGGCTCCGGCGAACCGGTCCTCGAGTGCGCGGCGACCGGCATGGCGCCGCCGGCCGGCGTACCCGAGGTGGTCTGGCGGGCCGGCCTGGATCTGAACCCGCTCGACGTGACTGATCCCGCCGACGTCGCATGGCTCGACGCACTCATCTGGCCCGAGCACGAGCAACGCCGGGCCAGGTTGCGAGCCGCGGCCGCCGTCGCCGCGGCCGATCCGCCGCTGCTCGTGCGTGGCGACCTGGTGGACGACCTGCCGGCGCTGGCAGCGCAGGCGCCGGCCGGCGCGACCCTGGTGGTGTTCCATACCTCCGTACTGTTCTATGTGCCGGCGCCACGGCGGTTGGCGTTCGCAGAGTTGGTGCGGGGGCTGCCGGGGCACTGGGTCTCGGTCGAAAGCCCCGAGACCATGGGATTCGAAACCATGGGATTCGAGACCATGGGATTCGAAACCATGGGATATGCGGGTCTGCCACAGCCGCCGAACGGACACCTGGCACAACGTGCTGTCGCTGGACGGAAAGCCGCTCGCCTGGACACGCCCGCACGGCCAGGCCATGACCTGGTTCGGCTAGCTGGTTTAGTGGATCTCGGTACGACGGATGCGTAGCAAACCCATTCCGGCCGGCAGCCCGAGCCACAGGCTGCTGGCCGTGAGCAGCTTTGCCCATTCCAGGCCCGTCATTCCCGTCTCCAGCAGGGGCATGAGCGTACGGCCGAGGTCGAGCCACTGGTCCGCGGCATCCAGCCCGGGCACCAGCCGGCCGACGATGGCCCACGCGTTGGGAAGTACATAGAACGTCACGATCGCTGGCGCCGAATACAGCAGCAGCAGGCCGAACGCCGCGCCGCAGATCATGTTTATCCAGGCCATCAGCCACAGTTGACCGATCAACGAGACGGGCATGTGCCACCCGCCGGTCGTCCGGTCCCATGCCCCGCCGATCGCGAACCCGACCGCACCGACCGCGAGGCCCGCGAATGCCGCGGCGGTGGCCAGAACGGTGGCAGCGAACAGCTTCGCGGCCACGATTCGCTCCCGCGCCGGCACGAGGCTGAACGTGTTCAGGGCCGTTCGTTGTGACCATTCGCCGGTGACCAGCAGCACGGCGAGCGCTGGCAGTAGTACCGAGACCGGCAGTTGAGCGTTGAGGACGAATGCGCCGAGCGTGCGCTCCCGCGAGTTGCCCAGCCCGAGGGTGAGGCAGACGGTGGTGGCCTCCAGGACGACCACTGTCATGATCAGCCAGAACCCGGCGCGAGTGTCGGCTGCCTTGCGTAGTTCGACGAATGTCAGGCGTGCCAACGATGGCCCGTCGCCTGCCGTGGCATGACCAGGGCGCGCCGTGGCGGTGGCAGTCATCGGACCTCCGGTGTGTGGGCTTGGCTGGTGAGCCGCAGGAACTCGTCCTCCAGGTCGCCGCCGCTCGCGACGAGCTGATCGCGGCTGCCCTGCGCCACGACCCGTCCGCGGGTGATGACGACGAACCGGTCGGCAGTCCGGTCGACCTCCTGGAGCAGGTGCGAAGACAGCAGGACGGTCCCGCCGCGGGCCGCGTGCTCGCGAAGCAGGCCACGCATCCATTGGAAGCCTTGCGGGTCTAGACCGTTGGCCGGCTCGTCGAGGATCAGTACCTCAGGTTCGCCGAGCAGTGCGTGGGCGATGCCCAGTCGCTGTCGCATGCCGAGGGAGTAGCCGCGCACCCGCTGACGGGCCGCCGGGCCGGCTAGTCCAACCCGGTCGAGTAGTTCGTCCACCCGGGTGGCGCCGACCCCAAGCACCAGGGCCGACAGGGCGAGCACCTCGCGGCCGGTACGGCCGGCGTGCTGGGCGGAGGCGTCGAGCAGTACGCCGACCTGACGGCCGGGATTGGCCAGCGACCGGTACGGCACACCACAGACCAGTGCCGACCCGGATGTTGGCGGGGTCAGTCCGCAGATCATCCGTAAGGTGGTGGACTTGCCGGCGCCATTGGGCCCCAGGAAGCCGGTGATGGTGCCCGGCTCGCACCGCAACGACACCTCGGCCACGGCGAGCCGGTCACCGTAGCGTTTGGACAAGACTTGGACCTCGATCATGCCCATCAGCGTGCACGTCATCCCCGTCGCGGTGCATCGATCCCTGGTCGCTTCTCGCGCGGCGAATGATCTGGCGCGGCACCCGCCCAGCCCCGACTTCGGTCAGTCCCGGCATGACTTTGGATGCTGTACCTGGGTGGGCGCCAACCGTAGTCTCAGGTCATGTCCGGTCAGGCCCGCCTCGCTCCGCCGGTTGCGCGGGTCGACCTGCCCGCGCTGTTGCCCTCCGCGCTGCTGCCCGGCCCGCCAGCCGGTCCCGGTTCGCCGCTTCCGGATGACGCCGGCCGGACCCGGCGCACAGTGCGGGACTGGCTGGTCGACCTCCTCGGTGTCGTCCTCGCGTTCGCCTACGGTGCACTCGTGGTGTGGGTCGGGGACGCGACCGCCCCCGAAGCCGCGGTGCCGTGGCCGGTTGATGCCGGCATCGGCGCGCTGTGCTGCGCCGGCCTGTGGTTGCGCCGCCGTTGGCCGGTCGGGGTTGCCGTGGCCATCGCATGCCTGGCCACGATGTCGGCCATGGCAACCGGTGCCATGGCCATCGCGCTGTTCACCGTCGCCGTGCATCGCCGTGCCTCGACCGCCCTGCTCATCGGCGTCCTCAACGTGCTCGTGGCACCGATCTACGCGCTGCAGCAGACGCATCCCAAGTATTCGGTCTGGGTCGACCTCGGCGTCCGTCTGGTGATCACCGCGGCGACCGTCGGCTGGGGCATGTTCGCTCGGGCCCGCCGCCAGCTGGTGCTCTCGTTACGCGAGCACGCCGCACGCCTCGAAGCCGAACAGCACCTGAGGGTAGACCAGGTACGGCTGACCGAACGGGCTCGCATCGCCCGGGAAATGCATGACGTCCTGGCCCACCGGATGTCACTGGTCAGCCTGCACGCGGGCGTACTGGAGGTGCGTACCGACGCGCGGCCGGAGGAGGTGGCCACCGCCGCCGGGGTGATCCGGGCCAATGCGCACGAGGCGCTGCAGGAACTGCGTGCGGTGATCGGGGTGTTGCGGGCGGATGTGTCCGGTGGGCCTGAGCGTCCGCAACCCGGTCTGCCGGACATCCCGGAACTCATTGAGGACGCCGGCGCGACCGGCATGCGGGTCCGCTACACAGGCCCGGCCCTCGGGACGCGACCGTCGGCCCTCGCCGGCCGTACGGCGTATCGGATCGTCCAGGAGGGGCTGACCAACGCTCGTAAGCACGCACCCGGCGCGGCGGTGCAGGTGCTGGTCGACGGAGGCGACGGCGAGCGACTGCGGGTGCGCATCACAAACCCGTTCCCGTTGCCGGCCGCGCGCCTCGACGTGCCCGGGGCCGGGCTGGGGCTGGTCGGTCTCAGCGAACGGGTGGCTCTCGCCGGTGGCCGGTTCGAGTACGGCCCCGATGCGGACGGGTTCCGGGTCGAGGCATGGCTGCCGTGGTAGTCGTGTCGCCGTGGTAGTGGATCAGCCGAAGACGATCCGGGTGGCGATCGTGGACGATGACCCGTTGGTACGGGTCGGGCTCGTCATGCTTCTGGCCGGCTGGCCGGATATCGAGGTTGTGGCGGAGGCGGGTGACGGCGGCGACGTCGAGGCGCTGGTCGACGCGCACTGGCCGGACATCGTACTGATGGACATCCGAATGCCCAGAGTCGACGGACTGGTCGCCACGCAACGGCTTCGTTCCCGGGCCGGGGCGCCGAATGTCATCGTCCTGACGACGTTCAACGCCGATGACTATGTGTTGCGGGCCCTGCGGGCGGGGGCAAGTGGTTTCCTGCTCAAGGACCTGCCGCCTCGGGACATCGTGCACGCCATACGTACGGTGGCGGCCGGTGACGCGATGCTCTCGCCGTCGGTGATCCGGCAACTGATTCAACATGTCGTCGACTCTTCGGCCGAGTCGCGGCGTGATCGCGCCCGCGCTCTGCTCGAGCAGTTGACGGAGCGGGAGCACGACGTGGCGATGGCGCTCGGGCGTGGGCACTCCAACGCCGAGATCGCCGCCGACCTCTACATGAGTGTGCCCACGGTCAAGGGGCACGTCTCGCGGCTGCTGACGAAGCTGGCTCTCAACAACCGGGTTCAGGTCGCGCTGCTCGTACATGACGCCGAACTGGCCTGAGTTCGCGGCTGGTTTATTCCTGTGTAGACAACAGACCCGGGCGGCGGGGCCTGGCCCGCTCTCGGTAGCCTGGGTGCATGCCGCCAGGGATACCGCATCCAGAACCTGGTGTACCGGACACCCGAGGTGCGCTGCGCTACATCTGGTGGCTGGTTCGTTGCCAACCCTGGCGCGTGCTTCGCGGCAGTGTCATCGGCACCGCCTGGATGGTGGGTCTGGCGGTGCGTCCGTATCTCGTTGCCCGGGCCATCGACGACGGACTACGACTCCACGACAACCGTGCGCTGTTGCTGTGGAGCGCCACGATCGTGGTCGCCGGCGTCGCGCTGGCCTGGCTCGGCATCATGCGCCACCGCACCATGACTTTCGTGCGTGAGGACGCCACCGCCCGGTCCGCCGAAGTGCTACTGCGTCACCTGTCCCGGGTGGGCGCGGTGCTGCCACGCAGGCTCGCGGCCGGCGAGGTCGCCACCGTCGGTGGATCCGACATCTCCCATGTGTCGCAGGTCCTCACCATGACCGGACCTGGTGTGGGCGCGGTGCTCGCGTACGCGGTGATCGCAGTGGTGCTGTGGTCTGTCTCGCCCGTACTGGCCCTCGTCGTGCTCCTTGGCGTGCCGGCGATCGCGCTGATCGTGGGGCCACTCCTGCGTGCGCTCGAGCGGGCCGAGACCGACTACCGGCGCCAACAGGGCAATCTCACCACCCGCGCCGGCGACATCGTGGCCGGCCTGCGGGTCCTCGCCGGTGTCGGCGGGCGGGATCTGTTCGGACGCCGGTACGTGGCCCGGTCACAGGACCTGCTCCTCAAGGGGTACCGGGTGGGCGCGGTGAACAGCTGGATCGACGCCCTCACTCTCGTCATCCCCGGTCTCTTCCTCGCCATCGTGGTGTGGCTCGCGGCGCGCATGACCGCGAACGGCGAGATCACCGTCGGCGAGTTGGTCGCTGTGTACGGGTACGTCGCGACGCTCATCATGCCGGTCTGGTTCCTCCTCATGGGCGCCTACGACATCATCCGCGGCCGGGTCGCCGCCGCCCGCATCATCGACCTGCTCACACTCGCGCCAGATGTGGTCGGGCGTCATCCGGGCCGCGTGCCTGCGCCCGAGGAGCCGGCGGACTTGCATGACCCGGTCAGTGGCCTGCGCATCCGCGCCGGCGAACTGCTCGGCGTCGCGGCCACCGACCCGGCCGATGCCGCCGCCCTGGCCGACCGGTTGGGGCGTTTCGTCGTCAGCGATGCGACGTGGGGTGGTGTGCCGCTCGACGAGATAGCCCTCGACCAGGTGCGCGCCCGGATCCTTGTCGCCGATCACGACTCCTATCTGTTCGCCGGGCAGTTGCGGGAGGTACTGCGGGTGGGTACGCAGCCTGGCGACGACAGCCGTCGGAGGGCGGCGTTGCACGCGGCCTCGGCCGATGACGTGGTGGATACCCTGCCGGACGGCCTCGCGTCGCATGTGGGTGCCCGGGCCCGGACCCTGTCCGGCGGGCAGCGTCAACGGGTGCGCCTCGCCCGGGCAATGCTCGCCGAGCCGGACGTGCTCATCCTGCTCGACCCGACCTCGGCGGTGGACGCCCACACGGAGGCGCGCATCGCCGAGCGGCTCCAGCAGGCGCGCGCGGGGCGGACCACGATCGTGATGTCCACGTCGCCGCTACTGCTCGGGCGGCTCGACACGGTCGCGTTGCTGGACAACGGAAAGATTGTCGGCGTCGGCCGCCACAGCGACCTGCTCCGGGAGCATCCGGGCTACCGCGCGCTGGTCTCGAGGGACAGCGATATCGAAGGAGCCGTGCGGTGACCGGGCTACCCATCGCCGATCGGACCGCCGTACGCAAGGCGGCCATGCGGCTGATCGCGGGTGATCGCCGCGCTGTGGTGATCGTACTGATCCTGCATATCGCGGCCGCGATCGCCGGGCTCGCGGCGCCCTGGCTGCTGGGCCGCATCGTCGACGCGGTGACCGCGGGCGCCGGTGCCGGCACCGTCGATCGGCTGGCGCTCGTCATCGTTGCGGCCGTGCTCATACATGGCGTGCTGGCCCGCTTCGCCCAGTACGCTGGCCACCGTTTCGGCGAACGGGCCGTCGCGCGGTTGAGGGAGGAGTTCGTCTGGCGGACCCTCGGCCTTCCCGTGTCCGTCGTCGAACGCGCCGGCACCGGCGATCTGGCCACCCGAAGTTCGGTTGACGTCGGCAACGTCGGGACCGCCGTGCGGGATGTGCTGCCCGTGATGGTGATCGCCGGAGCGCAACTGTCATTGCTGTTCGGTGCGGTGTTCCTGCTTCACCCGCTCCTCGGCGTGGTCGCGCTGGTCGGCCTACCGACGATCTGCGTGGCGGCCCGCTGGTACCTGCGCCGTGCCACCAATGCCTATCTCGCCGAGGGCGCGGCCACGGCCGAGTTGACTGACGCGCTGACCACGACCGCCGAAGGCGCGCGTACGGTCGAAGCGCTGCGCCTGGACGAGGACCGGATCCACTATGGCACCGAGCGGATCGGTCGCATGTGGAGTACCAGGCGGCGTACCCTCGCCCTACGGTCGGTGTTCTTCCCGGTCGTCGAAGCCAGTTACGCTCTGCCGATCGCCGCCGTACTGGTCGTGGGTGGCTACTTCCTGTCCCGCGGCACGGTGAGTCTTGGCGCGGTGGTCACCGCCGCCTTGTACCTGCAGCAGGCGATCGATCCGCTCGATCGGCTGCTGCAATGGATGGAGCAGGCCCAGCGCGGACTTGCCTCCTACGCCCGCGTGCTCGGCGTCAGCCAGGTGGGTTCGGAGTCCGGCGACGTCGCTGGACGTGGAGTTTCGGAGTCTGGCGGTCGGGCGGAGGCGCCGCCGGGCAAGCGACTTCTGGTACGTGGTGTTCGATTCTCCTATGGGGACAGTCATGACGTGCTTCGCGGCATTGACCTTGAGGTAGAGCCCGGCGAGCGCCTCGCCGTCGTCGGTCCTTCCGGTGCTGGCAAGTCCACTTTGGCTCGGCTGCTCGCCGGTATCGACGCTCCGCGTCAGGGCGAGGTGAGCCTCGGGGGAGTCCCTGTCGTCGAATTGGATCCGGCCGAACGCCGCCGCCGGATCGCGCTTATCACCCAGGAACACCATGTCTTCATCGGTTCGTTGCGCGACAATCTGGCTTTCGCGGCGCCTGAAACGTCGGACGCCGAGATGCTGTCCGCATTGGACGCTGTAGGTGCTGACTGGTACGCCGGCCTACCCGACGGCCTGGATAGCGAGCTCGGCGACGGTGCGCGTCCGCTGCGCGCCGCCGAGGCGCAGCAGCTCGCGCTGGCCCGGCTGGTGCTCGCCGACCCGCACACGCTCATTCTCGACGAGGCGACCTCCGCGCTCGACCCCACAACGGCCCGACGGACGGAACGTGCCCTGGCGGCGGTGCTGCACGGACGTACCGTCATCGCCGTCGCGCATCGGCTCAACACCGCCCACGACGCCGACCGCGTCGCCGTGATCGAGGATGGGCGCGTCACCGAACTCGGCAGTCACGACGAGCTCGTTGACGCCGGGGGAGCGTACGCCGCTCTCTGGCGCTCGTGGCACGGTTAGGGCGGTCATGCGGATGGGGCACCTCCCTGCTCGGCAAGTGCCCCATCTGTGCATGCGTCCTAGTAGTCCAGTCCCGTTTCGCTGTTAAACCGACTTCGGTTTAACAGCGAACCCGGGCTGGAGTACTAGCCCCAGTTTCCGGGCTAGGGCGATCTTGAAGACTGTTCTTTCGTCGTCGGTGGCCCAATGCTCGGGCTTCCAGGCACCCGCTTCGTTCCACCGCGGTACCGGTCCGGGGAACGGCCGGCCGAAGAGCGGCGTGACGGGCGGTACCCCCGAAAGTAGTCAGGCACGGGTCTCGCCGACATAGGCGCGGTACCGGCGCCAGACGTCTTGCCCGTCCGGAATGAACGGAAGCCTCTGCACGGCGTCATGCAGCTCCGTCGCAGTCATCCAGTCGTGCCACGCGACCTCCAACGGCGACGGCGAGAGCACTGCGTCGATCAGCGCCTCATGAACGCCGAGCCAATACGTTCCCATCGACCCGTCTACCAGGTACTTGAACAGGAACCGCACCGGCACCGTCAGGCCGAGCTCCTCGGCCAGCTCACGGGCGGCGGCAACTGCATACGGCTCACCGGGCTGGACCGCACCGCCGAACGAGACCTCATATCGTCCCGGGAACCAGGGTGCGTCATCCGGTCGCCGATAGACCAGGTACCGCCCTCGCTCATCGCGGCAGACGGTCGTGGCGATACGGGTCATCCAGCCCCTCGCCACCGCTTCCGCCCGCAGTACGACACCAAGGACTCGATCGGTCTCATCCACCCGTTCAACAAGCTCAGGCATGAGCACATGATCACAGACCATGGCTGCGATCGGGGTACAGGATGCAGGGCCCGAGGGCGACGACTCAGATCGTCCACCGGTCGCCGGAGTCAGTCGTACGCGACCTTGGGAGCAAACGCGGACCGCGCTATCACGGGCGTGATCGGTTCCCGTGCACCAGCGACACTGGCCAGCGCACGGGAACGCGAAGCGCTACAGGTGAATGGGCAGGTCAGCGGCTATCGACAGGCGGCCCTGTGGGGAGCAGTTTTGGGATGTATCCCGCCGGGGGCACCACGCCTGAGCAGCCAAAACAAGGCCCCGACCTGCCGAAACAGGATCGAGGTTTTCGTACGTCTGTCCGACATTTGCGGGGATTTCGTGGTCGTGTCGGTCATTCTTGCCAAATGCTTGCCCAGATTTCGCTACACCGGGCCATGCCCATGGGCACGCTGTCTGAGTAGCTCCGATCCGCCGTCAAGGCACTTCGCATAGATCTTGAGCACCTCAACCGAGTGGCCCGCCCACGGCGCAACGTCCGCCGCCGGCACACCGCCATCGAGCCATGTCGACACGGCTGCATGACACAGGTCATAGGGAGTCGCCGCGAGCGGTGAGCTCAGCACGTCGGACGTGAACACCTCGGCCCGTGCCTGCCGCCAGGTCTTGTTGATCGTGTTCCTCGGGACCTGATCGTCGTTGCCTCCCCACGGAAGAGCCGGCCGGCGGGACCGACACCGAACTGAGCGATGTGTTCGTGCAGCGGTGCAGTTGGTTCCGGCGGTCAGGGGACGGTGCGGGTCTTCCTACCACCCGTTGGGGTCTATCCGGTTTTCGGTGTAACTGAAGGTTTCTAGCCTTCGTCTGTCTAATATGGCCTATCGACGGCCGGCGGTGACGCGGCTGATGAAGGTGATGTCGAAGGCATTCAACGCCGCTTTCCAGCGGTTGGTCCAGCGGGTTCTGCCTCGTCCGGTGGGGTCCATGGCGTCCACGGCGCGGATGGCGTTCGGCGGGCTGGCACCGCTGGTCATCGAGGAAGTCGAGGACAAGGGTGACCGGACCCTGGTACGAGCGCGTACCCCAGCGGTGGCGGTGAGCTGCCCGGACTGCGGCGCGGCGACGACGCGGGTGCATGGCCTTCACGAGCGGACCGTGGGCGACCTGCCCGTCGATGCGCGCCCGGGTGTTAATCGTCGTGCGGGTCCGGCGTCTGCTATGCGCGACCTACGGTGTCGGCAGACGTTTTCGCGAGCAGACACCTCGTCGGTCGGTGACTCCGGTCACGAGTGGCGATCGAGCATCCGCTGGACGTGGTCACTCAGACGGTCTGTCGTACGCGGTGTGGGCGGACTATGCGTCCCAGCCTCGGTCGCCGGCTCGGACGAGGCCTGATTCGTAGGCGAGGACTGCGAGTTGCACGCGGTCGCGGAGGTTCAGCTTGGTCAGCAGACGGGAGACATAGGTCTTGACCGTGGCCTCGCTGAGGAACAGTGCGCTGGCGATCTCGGTGTTCGATCGACCTCGTGCGACCTGTCGCAGCACGGCCGCTTCTCGTTCGGTCACATTGGGTAGCGGAGCTGGGCTGGTGGAAGGCGCGGTGGCGAATCGGTCGAGTAACCGGCGGGTGAGTTCGGGAGCGAGCATCGCCTCGCCCCGGGCCACGACACGCACCGCGTGTACCAGGTCATCGGGAGGGACGTCCTTGAGGAGGAACCCGCTGGCGCCCGCCCGCACCGCACCGTACACATACTCATCGAGATCGAAGGTGGTCAGTGCCATCACGCGGACGCCGGGCTGCTGCGCCACGATCCGCCGGGTGGCTTCGATACCGTCCAGCCGGGGCATCCGTACATCCATGAGGACGACGTCGGGTCGGTGTTCGGCGCAGGCGGTGATGGCTTCGATTCCGTCTCTGGCCTCGGCGACGACCTCCATGCCGCTTCTTTCGAGGATGAGGCGGAAGCCTTCCCGTAGAAGCGCCTGGTCGTCGACGATCATCACGCGGGTCATGCCGGTTCCAGAGGAAGGACGGCGGCGACGGCGAACCCGCGGTCGGGTAATGGAGCGGCTTGCAGCGTTCCGCCGTACAGCGCCGCGCGTTCCCGCATTCCGATCAGGCCGTGTCCGGTTCCTGCGGTGTCCGGGCGTCCGCAGCCGTCGTCGCGTACGTCGATGCGCAGTTTGTCGGTGCTGAATGTCACACCCACGCTGACCTCGGTGGCGGCGTTGGCGTGGCGGCGCGCGTTGGTCAGCGCCTCCTGCACGATCCGGAATGCCGTGAGGTCGAGGCCGGCAGGCAGTGCCCGCAACGCGCCGGTCACGGCGAACTCCACGGGGAGCCCGGATTTCCGAGCGTCGTCGACCAGTGTCTGCAGGCCCGACAGTCCGGGCTGGGGTGAGAGCAGGCCGACCTCGTCGGTGTCGCGCAGCATGGTGACTACCCGTCTCATTTCAGCGAGGGCGCTGTTGCCGGTGCGTCGGATAGTGGCGAGAGTACTGCGTACCCGGTCGGGGTCGTCGGTGACGATCTGTTCGGCCGCGCCTGCCTGTACCACCATCACGCTCATCGCGTGTGCGACGATATCGTGCAGTTCGCGGGCGATGCGGGTGCGTTCCTCGATGACGGCCTGTGTCGCCTGTTCGGCTGCGGCGACCTCGGCTGCCACCGCCCGCCGCTGGGAGGACTGGGCGTGGCGGGCCATGATGGACTGCCAGCGCCCGAAGGCGAAGCAGAGGCTCACAACAGCCCAGTGGTACAGCATTTCGTTGAGCCCGCCGAGCAGCTCTATGAACAGGTCGGCGTAGATGAGGGCCGCGCTGGCCATAGCTGCACCGATCCACGGTTCGCGTCCCTTGCCATGGCGCGCCACCGAGAACACGGCGATCAGGAACGGCACGAACTGCCCGAGGAACAGCAGGAACCCAAGCTGGCCCGAGGCGCATAGCCCGGCAATCGTCACGGCGGTCGTCGGGATCGGGTGGGTACGTCGCCACCACAGCGAAGCCGCGACGACCAGCACCTGCACGCTCGTCGCGAGCGGATCCCCGTCGCCCTGTCGCGATTCGAGCGGAAGCCACACCTCGGCGACGCCCGTGACCAGCACGGCCAGACACAGGCCGGCATCGACGATCCGGCGCCACCACACGTCCATGGGGTCAACCGTAGGGGACGGGATGCCGAAGACATCAGTCCGGGGTTGACATGTGCCGACCACTTTCGGCCGACTACAGCGACGGGCCGGTCAGGCTTGACTGTCGCGCATGACACGACACCTTCGACTTCTCGTAGCGGTCTGCCTCCTCGCGTTTGCCGTGCTCACCGTCGGCTTCTTGGTCTTGCAGCCCGAGTTGCCCGATGACCGGGCGCAGTGGCTCGCCACGATCGCTGACGCACGTACAGGCGCATCGGCCGCCGCCCAGATGTTCCTCTGGTCCCAACTGCCGTTCGCGGTCGCGATCGTGGGGCTGGTCGCCTGGCTGCGGCCGAGGTTCCCGCGGCTCACGATCATCGGTGGCGTGTTCGGGGTGCTCGGCGCGTTCGGCCACACCGTAGCCGGCAGTTGGGCGCTCACCCCGATCGTGATGGCCGACGAGCCTGCCCACCGTGACGCCTACTCCCAACTGATCGCCGCGCAGGAGCAGTCGGCCCTGATCGTCCCGTTCCTCATGATCGGTGTGGTCGGCACCGTGGTGGGCATCCTGCTGCTGTCGATCGCCCACTTCCGTTCGCACGTGCATCCTCGATGGGTCGGCCCGGTGCTGTGGGTGTGGCTCGTGGTGGAGTTTGTCGGCAGCGGCATCAGCCCGTGGGCGACGTACATGTCCGGGCTGCTACTCCTTGTCGGTTGCGGTGGGCTCGCGGCCGGCCTGCTCGCCGCACGCCGTGACGACCGGGCAGGGCGAGTCACCTCCGCCTGATTCCCTATCGGGGATCTGGTGTCAAGCCCTGCTTGACCAGCGTGGGCCGCCGGTCGGAGGATCGCTGGTGGGGAAGGTCGCCTCGTTGTCGGCGCTTCGCGCGTCTGACCTGACATGTCCCGCGTGGACTTGCTGAGGGGCCCTCTCCACCTGCGTGGGCGAGGCATCACACGTTCGCGCAGGTCAGCGCACCGCGAATTTGCGCAGGTTCGTACCCTGCCTCTAACGTTGGCCCATCAGGCCAGCCGTCCACCTCGTGACTGGCGACACGAGCGCCCGGACCTCTCCATCGTCGCTGCGGGTCCGTCCGTCGATATCCCGCAGCGCGACATCAGCGACGCAGCAGCCGGCCGTGCCGACAGCACGGGTCATCGCTCGGACGGGCACCAGACCAACCGCAACTGCACCCGAACGTCCGACTTTGCCATTGCGACACAAAGGTCACACCGTTCCCCAATCATCCTGAGTACTCTAAATAGCCGACGAGCACGTTTGTTGTGCTGACGTGTCCGACGAGCATCGCGGCGGAGGCTGGCGCGCGAGGCTGATTACTGGTCGAGGTAGGCCAGAACCGCGAGTACGCGGCGCGGAGTTCCACAGCGGAAGCATCAACGGCGGCATCCCTGGTGGCAGTCAGCCGGTGCACCCGGGCGCATAGCCGTGCGGCGGACGTGGGCCCCAGCAGAGCGCCTGCCAGCCGGGCCTGACCGGCAATGAGATGCCGGCGCAGACGGTACGCCACCACCAGCAATCCAGCGCCGACGGGCACCAGCAGCCACGTGAACACCTCGGACCGACCGGTGAACTCCAGCACCGCGGGGTCGAACGAGGTCTCAGCGGGCAGCAGCACCCGCAGCACCGGCGCAGTCAGGCATTCCGCGGCCGCTAACCACAGTCCGAGAGCTAGTACCACGCAGACCACACCCACGACGAACTGGCTCAGCAACCAGGCCAGGTCGCGCCAGGTCGCCGCGTCGCCGATCAACGCGCGGGTTCTGCGGAGCGGACCCGCCGGCAACGGTGAGTAGGGCGAGGTTACGGGCTCGCCCAGCACCGTGGCGGCCCGGCGGCGCTGCAGATCGGCCAGCCGACGGATCAGCCAGACGACGGCGAGAAAGAGCGCGATGCCCAGACCTGCCGCGAGACTCGCCGGCACCGAGAACAGCATCAGGAACAGCAGGAACGGTGCGGCCAGTCCGATGGCGGCGCCGGCCAGCAGTTGCCCCCACTCGCGCGCCCCGCGGATGATCTTCCGCCGCATGATGACAAATCCTTCCAGCATGTCAGAGGTGTCAGCCCCGAAGCCCTTCTGACCGACACCGGTCAACGCTAGGTTCCGGGACGGCCGGGGTCGATGAGGCGGGAACCCCCGTTGGTCCAGGTGCCTGCACCCCGACGACATCAGGTGCGGCGGCCCTGGTCCGCGTCCCACAATCAGGCCAGCCTCAATGCCGAACGGTGCTCCACCGGGTGCGCCAACCGATCTGCGGAGGACGGACACGATGCGACACACGGCGGCTCACGGTAGGGAATCGCGTCGAACCAGTCGACTACCATGGATCCTGGCGATGCTGCCGGCAGTCGTCTTCGCGGTGGTGGTCCTTCCGGCTGCGCCGGCACACGCCGAGCCGAATGACCTGACCACCGCCGAAGTGTCGTTCGCGGGCAATGATGGCGTGGTCCTGCACGGCACCGTCCTGACGCCGGCGCCGACGACGGAGCGCCATCCCGCGATGGTGATGGTGCAGGGAGCGGGCAACCGGGGCCAGCAGGCGCTGCGCGCCGACGCCGAGGCATTCGCCCGGCGCGGCATCGTGACGCTCCTCTATGACAAGCGGACCGTCGGCTACTCCCTCTTTCACCGGGACTACTCGGTACTGGCCGACGACGCACTCGCTGGCCTGCGGCTGCTGAGTTCCCACCCCGACGTGGACCCGGCACGGATCGGGATGTGGGCCGCCTCCGAAGGGGCGTTTGTCGCCCCGCTGACCGCGAACCGCTCGACCGACGTGAAATTCCTGATCGTTGTCGGTGCGGTCGGTGTCACCCCAGCCGCTCAGACGGCGTGGCAATGGGGCGAGTACCTCCAACACGCCGGGGTGTCCGGCTCGCTGACGCACACGATGCGGGTGACCGCCGTGCCAATGATGATCGGCGCGGGCCTGTTCCCGGAAGCCAACTTCGACCCGGCACCGGCCTGGGGCCACGTGCGCCAGCCGGTGCTCGCCGAATGGGGCGAACTCGACCACGACGCCGTCCCGCGCGAAAGCAGCCAGATCATTCGGCAATCATTGGAACGGGGCGGCAACACCAACTACACCATCCGGTTCGTACCCGCCGTCCGGCACAGTCTGCACCGCACCGCCAACGGCGGCTTCGACCACCTCGACGGCCTCCCGCCCGACTATGGCGACTACGAAGCGGCCTGGATCCACCGCCTGGCGCACGCCCTGCCCGAGGCAACCGTCGAGCCGGCGCCGGCCCAGGACTCGGCCTCCCCGGTATTCAAGCCGCTGGCCTGGTACGAGTCCCCCTGGCTTCAGCTCGCCGCCCTCTTGCTGTTCGCGGTGGCCTTCGCCGGCTACCCGCTGACCGCCGCCGCCCGCCGTGTCCGCGGCCGCCGTGGCGCACCGCTGGTCCGGCGTCCCGCCCGATGGTTGGCCGCCGTCGGCCTCGCGACCACCATGGGCACGCTCGTGTACCTCTTCTTCATGATGGCCACCGCAGCGAACTTCGTCGGGCCCACGGTGATCGGCCGCCCGATACCGTGGCTCGTCCTGCAGGTACTCGCCGTCGCCACGGTCGGGGCCACCGCCGCGACCGCGCTATCGTGGCGACGTCACCAGCGCGAGATCTCCCGCGCCGGCCAGGCCCGGCTCGGCCTGCTCGTCGGCGCCGGCCTGCTGTTCCTACCCTGGGCAGCCTACTGGGGACTGCTCATCCCGTGACGCCAGAGGCGGCCGGTGCTCCGCAACACGCGCCGGCCGCTCGCCACGCCCCGCCGACCAACGATCTTACGAAGCACCCAAAGAGCGGGCACCGCGATCCCGATACCGCCCGACATAAGGAGAAGTGGCGGCTGGCGTTGGACATGCTCGACGAGGCGATCGGTTGGGGACTGGTGCCACCTCTGGTGGCCGCCGACGCGGGTTACGGCGACGCGGCCGAGTTTCGCCAAGGGCTGGAAGACCGCGCGCTGCGGTACGTGGTGCAGATTGCCTCCACCGCATCCGCCCATCCGCAAGCAGCTCAGCGTTGTGCCCCGGTCTACCACGGTCAGGGCCGGCCGCCGGTGGCGAAGTACCGTGGGCAAGCCAGCAGCGTCAAAGAACTCGCCCTGGCCGCCGGACAATCGGCCGCCCAGCCGGTCACCTGGCGTCAGGGCTCCAACTGCACATTGCAACGTCTCGACCCAAAAGCCCACGCGCCGGCCTGACCCTCTACGCGGTACTCCGCGAACTCCAAGCCATCCTCGTACGCTTCGTCGGCGCGTGCCCCAACCGGAAAACCCGCTTCCCCACAAAGAAACCCGCCGGCCACCCGGCCTGCTAGCAGGTCGCGGACGACGAGATTCGGACTCCGTTAATCTTACGCATCGGCTTGTCTTTATCTGTGCCGTATCCGCTTTGGGGCCAAATGCAGACGACCTTGCCATCGGTGAATCGGATGTAGGCGACGTCGTCCCGACGGGTGTTCTGAACGTAGTCGCTATTCATCGAGGCCCGATGTATGTCGCGTCAGAGCGTTCGTGTCATGAAGACGCTGTGCGGATCGAGTTGGTAGTCGCCGAACGGCTCGCAGTAACCGAACCCGAACTTCTCGTACAGCTGCCTGGCGGGCCGGAAGAACTCGGCGGAGCCGGTTTCGAGGCTCAACTGGGTGAAGCCCATCCGCGTGGCCTCGCTGATGATGTGCCCGAGCAACAGGGACGCGATCCCACTTCGCTTGCGCGTCGTCGCGGTGCGCATGGACTTCAGCTCGGCGTGGTCGGGGTCCAACCTTTTGATCGCACCGCAGCCCACCAACGCGCCGTCATCCAGCACCGACCAGAACGTGATTTCGGGTTTGCGGAGACCGTCGAGATCCAGGGCGTGCTTGCTCTCCAGCGGGGTGATGGACAGCATCTCCTGCACGTGCTCGGTGAGGAACGCGGCGATCTGCCGACCAGAGAGGTCATCCACGACGATCTTCACTGGCCGGTGTCCTGTACGTTCATCATCACTCCTATGTGGACGGTAACTGGGGTCAGGCAATGTGGGGGCTACGCCGTTCGACCAGCAGCACATCGCGCCACACGCCGTGGTGGCGACCGACGCGTTCGCGGGTTCCGACGATCCGGAAACCGGCGGCGCGGTGCAGCGCGATGGTGGCCACATTCTCGGGGAAGACGCCGGACTGGATGGTCCAGATGCCGGCCGTCTCGGTGGATGTGATGAGGGCATCGAGCAGGATTCGCCCCACGCCCATGCCACGGGCGGCTGGATGCACGTAGATGCTGTGTTCGACCACCCCGGCGTACACGGCCCGGGTCGACACCGCCGATACGGCCACCCAACCGAGGATGTCACCAGAGGGGTCGACCGCTACGTGACGATGGTCTGGCAGGCGCGCCTCGGTGAACCTGCCCCAGTCGGGTGCGGTGGTTTCGAAGCTGGCCTGTCCGGTGTCGAGACCCGCCTGATAGATGGCCAGTACGGCCGCCGCGTCCGCGGGTGACATGTCCCGGATGGCAACCAGGTCAGCGTGACGCACGTCGACATTGTACGCACCATGCGCGTGGTCACCGGATCCGCGCTGCTGTGCTACGGTCCGCTCACAGGTGCCTCATCGAGTCATCAGGCGATCCTGCTGGTAGGCGACCGATGCCTCCTCGGTGCGTCCCAGGCGCCGCAACAGGTCTGCCTTGATCGCCGGCAGGTACTGGTCGCTCGCGAGTTGGTCCTGACGCTCCAACTCCTCCACCTCGGCCAACAGCAGGGGCAGCTTCGAACGCAACACCCGCTCGCGCCGGGCCGTATCCATCGCGCGGCGCCTCGCCGTGGTGGTCAGC
The DNA here is from genome assembly GCA_963742855.1 of uncultured Actinomycetota bacterium. Taxonomy (GTDB): domain Bacteria; phylum Actinomycetota; class Actinomycetes; order Mycobacteriales; family Micromonosporaceae; genus CAVUNP01. The sequence continues at coordinate 307,916 of CAVUNP010000047.1, forward strand.
CACGCGGACGGGTTGTCCGGGATGCCGTCGCGGGCCCAGGCCACGAGCGCCGCAGCGTACGCCTCCTGTACGCACTCCTCGGCCAGGTCCAGGTCGCGCATGATGCGGGCCGCTGCGGCGAGCGCCAGGGCCCAGCCGCGACGGTGCGCTTCGACGATTGCCCGCTCGACGATTGCCTGGCTGACGATTGGCTGCTTGCGGGTTAGTGGGCTCGGTCATCTTCGAAGGACTGCACATTCACAAAGCCACTGTCGACGGGGCGCACTTCGATGCCGCCGCCCTCTTGCGTGGCCGGGTCACCACGTCGCCACGGATCGAGGTCGCCACGGTGCTCGGCTGCAGCGCGAATCCGGTGACCATGGAGCCGCCGTACTTCTCCACGTCCTCGTCGTGACGCTGGTGTGCCGCGCGCTCTTGCGGGGTCAGGTCCGCGGAGTCGACGGGCCGGCGGGAACAGGAGGCTCGCGTACTGGGCCATCAGATTCTCCAATCAGGATGGGTTGTGCCAACACCCTTATGTCGAACGGCGGGCACGGATTCGACAGAGCCTCGGGCCAGGATTCTCACCCACCACGTTCGCTTCGACCCCACATGATCCCGGGGATCCACTGACGGAAGATGTCAGGATAGGCCCCTAGCCTCCGCAGCATGACGAATACGGACTTCGACTTCCTGGCCGGCAGCTGGGATGGCGTGCAGCGCCGGCGGGTCAAGGTGCTGGCGGACCAGGATGAGTGGTACGAGTTCCCCTCGACCCTGGACTGCCAGGTGATGCTCGACGGCACCGGTGTCTTCGACGTGCTCCGGGCACCGGAACGTGACCTCGAAGGCATGACCTTGCGACTGTTCGACCCACAGGCCCAGGTATGGCGGATCTGGTGGGCGTCCAAGACCAGTGGCGGTCAGCTCGACGTCCCGGTCGTGGGGCGCTTCGACAATGGTGTCGGCACGTTCGAATGCGATGATACCTGGGAGGGCACACCGATCCGGGTGCGCTACGTCTGGTCGCGAACCGACACCGCGCATCCCCATTGGGAGCAGGCATTCTCGACCGATGGCGGTGAGACCTGGGAGGCCAACTGGACCTCCTCATACACTCGCCGCTAGGACAGCACGCGGCGGCAAGAAGCTCGGTTGACGGGGTGGTGGCGCGTCCTGTCGCCACCCCCGGATCCGTTCTGATGGACTTCTACTCGAGTCCGCTCCCTCTCAGCCCGCCCCTGACGGCGCTGGGCAAGGGTTCGTCATCTTGTGAAGGCAACTACAGATGAGCCTTCGAGGCAGCGACCTGCGCATGTACTCGGTCGATAGCCCGCTGAAGATTCGGACCCTCGAGCGCGAACTCACACACTTTCGCAGAGGCAATCTCCACTGCGTGCCGAAGCGCATTGAGGTCCGGCACGGGAAACTCTTTCTCGCCCAGATCTTCCATCGTCTTCTGTCGAGTGTCTTGTGGCATCGCGCATGCCTTCGCTGCGACTATTGTATGGTACGTAGCCACAACTTGTTCGACCTGACCACCGACTGTTCTGGCAGTCGGCGCCAGATGTCGTCGATGGGCTCTTCGAGGCAGTTGCCGACCGACGCATAGTCTGCACCGTTGGCCTGCAAGAGACGCCCCGAGGGGTCCACGATCAGACACCCGCTTGTAGAGTCTGTGGATGATGCGTGCACGGTGACGCCGCCAGCGTGCTGCTTGGCCACCTCCACCGCCGCGTCGAAGTCGACACGCGCGAGCGAATGCCGGGACTGTCCACGGTTTTGCGGCCCCCATGGGCTGTACTCATACAATCGCCAAACGTCTGGCGTCAGGTCCCGGACCAACCTTGCGAGATCCGCGATTCTGCCAAGATTGACTGCGCTCACGACGGTCGCGATCTTCCGCTTGGTGCGATCTGTCCGTTCGCGCAGCCAGCGGGCGGCGGCCAGCGAGCCGTCGAAGTCCGCGTTGGCACCGCGCATCGACCGGTGGGTATCCGCGTCTGGGCCATCAATAGAGATACCAACAACCGAGAATGGCAGTTGAGCTTGCTCGCTGCAACGGCGAATGAGCAGTTCCCCGTTGGTGTTCAAGATCGTCGACTTGCCCGCCTCACGGGCACGTCTCGCGTACTGGAACGTCCTTTTCGCAAGCAGCGGTTCGCCGCCACAGAACGTCACAACATCTGCCGACGACGCTAGGATCGCGTCAGCGATGTCGTCTTGAAGTTTCGCAGGATCGCGCGAGGGGGTCGGACCATAGCAGAAGTCACATGTCAGATTGCACCGGCTGGTCACCCACCAGTCCACGGACGGTATCCGGTCGCTGGAGGGAGTCAGCGATTTCGGGTGGAAGGTGGGCGAGCTCACGGAGGGTCCCTTCGTCGAGGAGGATGGGGGCATGCAAAACGACACTATGGTTCGCGAGTCGCTCCCGGCTGTTGCCGTCCAGTCGTTCGGCGGAACAGAAGCAATTGGCAATGCGTGCGCCATGTCCGCGCAACGCAGCTACAGTCCGCACCAGTAGTTCGCCGTCCGAGGCTATATCGTCGACCATGACGACACATGCGTTCGCCGCGATCATGCCTTCGACCGGGTCTCCGAATCGAATGGCCGGCACAAGCGCGCGCACAACGACGATCGGAAGCTTCAGTTGCCGCGCGACTTCGTCTGCGAGAAGAACGTTGCCTTCCTTTGGCACGGCAACGTGCGTCGGCCGCTCGTGGAACTTCGTGCCACGGACATGATCGACGATCAGGTTGGCCACCACGCGCCTATATGCCGGGAATGTGGCAGCTGAGAATAGATCGAGAAACAAAGAAATCTCGAACTGATCTAGTGCCCCGACGACGACCCGGCCCTGGTGGCTCACGAACACAAACTTCACGAGCACCCGAACGGCCGCCGCCTTGCGCCGTGAACCCTGACCTCGTCGGCGAAGTACCCGCAGCGCCGGTTTTGGATCTACTGCGCCAGTAATGTGGATCGGCCGTGAGTCCCCGGACCGCCGGACGGCAACCACGGCGGCCGCCGTCCCGATGATCGTGAACACTGGCGAACCCGCGCCGATGGCAACATTAAGATCCACTGGGCTCCTGTCGCGGGCCTCGTCATCTGCGATAAGAGGAACATGAGTTGACCTGCCCCGCAAGTATCAGTTCGGATAGTGGCCACAAAATGGCATGCAACGAGCTGGATGCCGGCGCAGGCACCCGCTGTCAGTGATATTCGAACCTCACGCAACTCCTGGGGGCGCCGCGTCACAAATCGGGCACGCCGGTTGAGCATTCACCCGCCGCTAGGACAGCACGCGGCGGCGGAAGTTGCGTAGGCCCAGGGCGAGAAACAATGTCAGGAAGCCAAATATGACCGGATAGATGACATAGAGGTGCATGTGCGGTGCGTCGGTGAACGCGGCGCGCATGCCTTCGTTGACGTAGATGAGGGGGTTGACCAGGACGATTGTCTGTAGCCACGACCAGCCACCGATCTTGACCGGCGCCAGGCGGCTCCACTCGTAGTAGGTGCCGCCCAGAAAGGTGATCGGCAGGACGATGAAGCCGAACATCAGACCGATGTTCCTGGCGTCGAAGCTGGTGCCGAGAAACAGTCCGAATGCCGCCATTGCCAGACATGCCAGCGGAACCAGGGTCAGGATCAGCGGCCAGTGCAGGTGGAGCAACGCCCGAGCGGATGACGTGTGCACGACGGACGCGATCGGCAGGACGACCGCAGCCGACAGTGCTGCCTGTATCGCTCCGGAGAGCACCTTGGTCACTCCGACCAGCCATACTGGACAGGGCGCCTGCACCCTGTCCTCGATCTCTCGGGTGTATCCAAATTCCTGGGCCATGGTCAGCGCCACGGACTGCACGCCCTGGAACATCACGGACAGGCCGACCACGCCGGGTACCAGTACGGTGGCGAAGGCCGACTCCGCGGCTGGGCCGCTTCCGCCGATACCCTGCCCGATCTTCGGGAACACGTACAGGAAGATGAAGCACAACAAGAAGGGTTGGATCAGCGTACGCAGCACAAACTCCGCGACATGCTTGCGGAGCACGATGAGGTCCCGCAGCAGCAATGCCCCCAGCGCGGTGGTGCTCGCGGCCGTGGCGGAACGCGCGGGTCGAGTGCTCATCGACGCCGCGGTGCCGGATCCGGGTGGTTGTGCCGCGGTCATGTCTCCCGCAGTTCCTGGCCGGTCAGCTGTATGAACACAGTCTCGAGGGTTGGATCGGCGACGGACAGGTCAACGATGTCGAAGCCCGCCGACTCCACGACATTCACCACCCGGGGGAGGAGTCCTCGCGCTCCGGCGACGTGCAGTTCAACGCCGTTGTCGGCAATGCGAGTACGGGTGACACCCTCGAGTTCCTGGCTGAGCAATGTGGACAGCTTGGCCGGATCACCACTGCTGCGCACAAAGACCACAGTATCGGCGCCCAGGCTGCGCTTCAGTTCGGTTGGCGTGTCCATGGCGACTACCCGACCATGGTCGATGATCGCGACGCGGCGACACAGGTGATCAGCCTCCTCCATGTTGTGTGTGGTGAGGACCACCGTCTGTCCCTCCTGGTTGAGTTCACCGAGCATGCCCCACAATGCGAGCCGGCTCTGCGGATCCATACCCGCCGTGGGTTCGTCCAGAAACAACACTGCCGGCCGATGGAAGACCGCGCGCGCGACCATCAGGCGCTGGGCCATGCCGCCGGACAGCGCGTACACAGACGACGACCTCCAGTTGGTGAGCTTGAACCGCTCCAGCAGGTCGTCCGCGGTCCGCCGGGCGCAGCGGCCGCTGATCCCGAACAGCCGCCCGTGCAGGTACAGGTTCTCCCACACGGTCAATTGCCGGTCCAGCGTGTTCTGCTGTGAGACCAGGCCGCTGAGCTGCTTGGCCAGGGCGGGATGCCGGATGATGTCGAGGTCGCCAATGAACGCACGGCCGGATGTCGGCACGACCCGGGTGGTGAGCATTCCGGCCGTTGTGGTCTTTCCCGCCCCGTTGGGCCCGAGCAAGCCGAAGATCTCGCCACTGTCGACCACCATGGTCAACCTATCCACGGCGGCATTCTTCGAGTTGGGGTAGACCTTGGTCAGATCCTCCGTACGGATGACAGCACCGATGACTCATCCTCGATCCCCGTTGCGACGTCGACGGTTGAATCAACCGCCACGAGGGCCCGGCGCCCGTCTAAGAATACGCCTCATTGCCGGGCCGGCTGCGGCGAATGGCCGGAGAGCATGGTGAGAAACAGGCCGCTGAGAAAGAGGATCAGGACCGGGTACACCGGATCACCGGTCGGGGCGAATCCGGCGATCGCGAACCGGGCGAGGCCAACCGCGGCCGCAATCAGGCCGACCAGGAGGATCGCTGGCGACCCCGCCCACTCCGGCCCGATCCCGGGCGGCAGGTAACGCAACGGCCGTTCGGCCCAGGTGACCACGATGATGATGGGGATGAGCACGATGGTGAGGATCGCGAACCAGGCCGGCCGCAGCGCCCACCACTCGAGGGTTCCGACTGCCGGCTGGGGCACCAGGTTTGTGGCGTAGAAGGCTACGGCGACAACAATCACCGGAGCCATGTGCCACAGATATATGTTCAGGACAATGGGGTTGAGGTGGTGCACAGGTCGCCACAACCGCGACCGGGCGAGCAGACGGTTGGCGGCCGGCTCCGCCGTCAGGAGCAGTCCGGCCTGCGCGGCGGCGAATGCCAACAGGGCAATGGATGGCGGGCTGGTGTTGTTGACTCGCTGGCCCGAACCGATCATGTCAACGGGGAAGGGCCCCACGCTCAGCAACAGGGTGAGCAGGACGATTCCGCCGGCGGCGAGCGCCCGTGGCCGCCACCTCGGGTTCGTCAGGCTGCCGGTCTGCCAGGCGAACCCCCACTGGTGCATGGAACCCCACACCAGGAGGTAGTTGGCGAACCCGATGAACGGCACCTGAAAACCGATCACCGCGGTGTCCACTCCGGCAGCGCCGACCGCCATGACAGCGGGAACGGCGAACCCCCAACGCCGGTGCGCGGCGAACATGACCGGAGTCAGCGTGATCATCAGCAGGTAGGCGGGGATGAACCACAGGTGCAGCGCGGTGAACCAGGCGGCCTGCGAGAGCTCGATGCGCGCGGCCCCGGCGCTACGGGCCACGACAATGACCAGGATGGCGACCACGACGTACACGGCCGTCGCCCACAGCAGCGGCGTGACCCGGCGCCGAAGCCACTGGGTCCACGATCCGGCGCGGCCTTCGAAGGAGGTCCAGGAGACGGCATTCGAGTAGCCCCCGACGAGGAAGAACACGGGAATCACCTGCAGCAGCAGGGTCACCCACCGTCCCCAGTGGATGTAGTTGATGGCATCCACTCCGGACAGTCGCCCGTCGCGGTAGGTGACGTCGGTGAGCAGCCAGTGTCCAAACACGACGGCGAAGATCGAGGCTACCCGCAACAGGTCGACGTAACGGTTGCGCGGCACGGTCACCACGCCGCGGCCATGCGCGAGCGGTGCGCATCACCCCACACTGGCTGGACCACACCTGGGCCACCGAGTGCACGGCGGCGTGGCCACCTAAGGAAGCGCCGCCTGGATGCGGCCGTCCACGATGCGGGTCCGCAGCAGCGGCTGATCGGAGGCTGCCGGGCCACGGACCACTCCTCCGTCCACGAGCCTGAACGTGCTGCCATCCTGTGGGCAGATGACACAGGCGGCACCGTTGACCTCGGTCACATCGCCTTCGGTGAGCGGTCCAGTCTCGTGGCCGCAGCGTCCCAGCATGACGGTGACTCCGTCGCGGGTACGGTAGACGAGCAGGGGCACGTCGCCGATCGAGGTCGTCGCCGGTTTGTTCTCGATCAGCGTGGAGTGGTCGTAGATATCGTGCCAGCCTTCCGGGATCTGCCGCAGGAACGTCTCGGCCTGGTTCACGCTGGCTGCCCCTCGGTAGGTCAGATGCCCGCCGAGGTAGCCGCCGATTCCGACTGAGGTCAGCCCGGCCAATGCCAGTCGCCGCCCGAGCCGATGGTTGCCGGCCAGCCGTGCGGCCAAAGATCCGGCGTACACGGCGAGTCCCACCGTGTTGAACGAGGCGTGCACGAGTCCCAGGCGACGTTGCTCGCGCGACAACGTGGACCAGTCGCTCAAACCGGTGAGCGCCGACGGCACCGCAGCCGCGGTGCCGACCCCCACGAGTACGGTGGAGGCAGCCTCCTGGCCTCCGACGGCATCCAGCACGGCAGCACTCATCCACGCTCCGATGGGCAGTTGCACCGCCGCCGGGTGCAGCGGATGGCCGGTCCACACACCGTGCAGCGCATCTCGCACCCGTCCGCGCAACACGGTCTGGACCGCTCGGAGCAACGGAGCCCCTACCCGGTCCAGGCCGCTCGCCTTCTCGATCCGGTTCAGCACTGTTCTCGCCGCCATCCTCCGATCATCCCCGGCTACGAAGGCGACGGACGTCAGATGGCGAAGAATTCCGACTCGCGTTGCGCGGCGACCACCCCGGGCGGGACTGGTCGGGCTCAGCGTCTGCTCAAGCGCCGGCCATGCAGAACAGTTCGACCTGGATGCCATCAGGATCACGCAGGCACAGCACCGCGCCGTAGGGCTGCTCGGCGATCGGCGAGTGCTGCACGCCGTGCTCGGCCAGCCGTGCCTGCCATCCGTCGAGCTCGACCCGGGTCGCGACATTGATGGCGAGGTGGTCGAGGCCGGTGCGCCGCTCGTCGAACGGCGTGCCGTCGTTGTCGTCGTGCTGCAAAAAGGTGAGGATGGCGCCGCTGGGATGGGCGGTGACCGTGCCCGCCCAGTTGTCGCCGGCGATTTCATTGATCGGGGCGAAGCCGAACAGGCGGCCGTAGAAGGCCTGGCTCGCCTGCCGGTCGCGTACCGAAAGGGACACGTGAGAGAAGCCTGCGATCTCGGTCATGCGTCGGACCAACCTTCCTCGATGGATACTCCGGTCCGGAGTATAGTGATTCAGTGACAACCATGGAACTGGGAACCACGTCCCATGCGATCCTGTCGCTGCTCGCGGTGCGGCCCTGGACGACGTACGAGCTGGCGCGGCAGATGGAGCGCAGCGTGAACACGATCTGGCCGCGCGCAAGCAGCGTGGTGTACGAGGAGCCGAAGAGGCTGGTGGGTATGGGGTTGGCCGCCAGCAGCCACAGTTACACCGGACGGCGGCGCAGCACCACCTACGAGATCACGCCGGCCGGTCGACAGGCGCTGGCCCAATGGCTGCAGGCTCCTGGCGGAGCCGGCCCCGCACTCGAGCACGAGGCCCTGCTCAAGGTGGCGTTCGCCGATCACGGCAGTGTCGAGCAGTTGCGGGCAACCGTGGATGCCATTCTGGCCGACGCCCAGGCCAGGGAAGCGATTCTCGCCCAGCAGATCCGTGAGTACCGGGAGCACGGTGGCCCGTTCCCGGAGCGGCTGCCGGTGATCTCGCTGATCAGCAAGTTGGTAATGGAGCAGAGTCGGCTGCTCGTCCGGTGGGCACAGTGGTGTCAGGCCGAGGTCGCGGACTGGCCGGGGGTAACCCCCGACCAGGGTGCCGACGTGGCCGAGCGGGCCTTCACCACCGGCTGGCCGTCCCGGCCACGCGCACACCGGTAGCATCGTGGTGGCGTTACTACCGTTTCCGGTGGTGGCGGCTCCAAGGTCACACGGTACGCGGTGCCGGAACAACTCGGCCGGCACCGCGTCCGCCAGCGCTTGACAGCCCATCGGGGTTCAGACGCCTCGCGAACACCTGCCACACGCCTCGTCGGGCTGGGCGAAGCCCCGTTAATGGGTGCGGGGTGGGAGCTTGCCGGGATTGAGGAGACCCGTTGGGTCGTTGGCTGCCGCCACGGCCGCGATGCCCGGCAGGCCGGGTCCGCCGAGGAGCCAGCTGTGCGGATCGACGACGTGCACTCCAAGTTCCTCCAGCCGCGAGATGCCGGCGTAGAGGGTCTCGGCGTCGGTGAACCGCGACAGCAGCAGACCGCCGAAGCCGCGCCCGCGGGCAGGGTCGGCCGCGTCGACGAAGGTCCTGAGTCCGTCCAGGTGCAGCATCGCGCCCGGGAGTGCGGCCCGCACCTGCTCCGCGTTGGTGAGCAGCGCGTCGCCGGACACCTGCAGGTGACAGAGGTCGGGGCGGGCCTTGCGGGCGCGCAGCGTCACGTGGTTGAAGCCGAGTGAGGTCACGTACGCCGCACCGTCGGCGCGTTCGGCTTCCACCCGGCCGCCGTGGCCGGAGACAATCGCGTGCACCGACTCCACTGTTTCGGTGTCCACAATGGCCCGAAGGCTGATCTGTCCGGCTGGCATCGCCGGGTCGGTCGGGTAGGTGGTGACCAGGTCCGGTTCGTCGAGGGAGACCAGACGGGGCGGCGGATCGAGTCGCAGCAGTTCGAGGCCACATGCGCCGGCCTGGAGCCAGGCTCCGTCGGGGAACGAGGCGAGCACGGCGACGCGGTCGCGGGCTGGGGTCAGCCGCAGCGTCGCGGTGGCGATGATGCCCGTGACACCGTAGGCGTGCAGGTACGGCAGGCAGTCAGCGCCCCGCACGACGGTCAATGGCAAGGATTCGGCCTTCCCGCCGTGGACGGCGCTGCGGACCGAATCCAAGCCGCCCGTGCAGGTGACGACGTCCAGGGCGAGCGCGAAGCCGTCCCAGAGCCAGCCATGCTCGATGGAGCCCACGCCACCGGCTCCACCGGCGAGAAATCCGCCGATGGTGCTGCCGAGAGTCGTGGGCATCATCGCGATCTCTTGGCCCTGCCGTCGCGCGGCTGCCTCCAGCGCGACAAAGGTGGCGCCGGCTTCGGCCTGGATCCAGCCGTCGCCGACTTCGAGGATCCGGTCGAGACGGGTGAGGTCCAGCACCAGTCCACGGGCGAGCGGTACGGCCTGGCCGTAGTTTCCGGTGCCCCGACCGCGCGGGGTTATCGGCACCCGATGGTGTTGCGCGAGGCCGACCGCCGTCACGATCTCGTCCACCGTGTGCAGGAACGCGACAATGTCGGCCGGCCGTTGTGGCAGAGCTGGCGGCAACAGCGGTGACAGATGGGCGAAGTCTGTGGAGGCGGCGCGTCGGGCCGCCTCCACAGTGGATACCCGTGTCGGCCCCAGGGCCGTGACCAGGTCAGCCGTCAACGCTTCGACGGCGGCCGGATCGGGCGCCCGGTCAGCTGCGGACCGGGCGGCCTCGACGAGTGGTGGCTGGCGCATGGATGTGGGTCGTCCGCCGTCAGGACAGCGCGATGGATGGATCGATGAACTCGTTGGTGACCAGATCCTGTGTGGTCAACGCGGACTTGATCTCCTTGCGCTGCCCGGTGTAGATCGGGGTGACCACCTCGATGACCTTCTTGATCCGGTCGACGTCGAAGTCGCCGAGTGTTGTATTGGAGCCGTTGCCGACAATCTTGAGCTTCACCTGCTGTTCGACGCTGTACGCCGCCTGTTCCTTGGAGTACGGGAATCCCTTGTAGGCATCGTTCAGCTTGATGATCAGGTCATTGGTGGGTCCGGCGGCCTTCACGTACTCGATCTGCGACCGCTGGATTATCGGCACCAGCTTCTTCAGGCAGGCCGAGTACTCGACCTTCTTGTCCGCCCGCACCACGATCGCTTCCGGGTAGATGGGGTAGCCGGTGTCGTGGATGAGCTGGAACTTCACCGGCTTGCTCCACTGTGGAAGCGCGTTCTCATAGATGAACGGCTCGTTGGTGGCGAAGCCCTGCTGTGCTGTCTTGCCCTTCTCGGCCAGGAACCGGGTCGGGCTGCCGTCGTACGAGCCATCCACCTGGTCACGCTTGAGGATGCCGGATCCGGTGAGGTAGTCCATGTAGGTGGCGCCGTTGAAGTACAGCACCTTCGTGTTCGTCTTCCCGATGTCCACAATGGAGTGGATGGCGGGGTTCGTGGCCGGGTCCCACATGATCATGTATGGGGCGATGTCGAACGGCGCCATCACGCCCACCACCGGCTGCTTCGCCGAGAGGCCGATGGCGTCGTCGGTGGACACCTGTCCGAGCATGATGCTGGGGTCGGCGTACATCTGCGCGCCGGCGTTCTGGAAGCCGATCGCCGGCCCGCCGGCCCGGATCTCGACCTTCACCCCGGTGTCCTTGCCACCTGCGATCAGTGGCCCCGACACCTTCTTGGCGTCGGCGTCCACGGTGTAGGTCTCACCCAGCAGGTGATACAGGGCACCATGTTCGGCTTCGGGTGTCCACGCCGACTGGATGACGACCGTGGCGGGGCACACCGCGGCCAGGTCGAGTTGGCCGCTACCGGGGCTGAGCGAAGGCCCGGTCGTGGTGTCCCCGGCAGGGGCTTGGCAGCCACCGATGAGAAGTCCGGACGCGAGCGTGGCCGCGACGGCGGACCAACGACGCGTTGCGGTGCGTGGGGTAATCGGGATCATCTGTCTCCTTGACGGGGAGGCCGGTCGGACAGACCGGTCAGCGGGAGGTGAGGGTGGTGGGACGTCTGTGTTCGGACTCGTGCCACGCGGTGAACCGGCGGGCGATCGCGCCGAATACCCAGAAGACGACGAGGCCGAAGAGGGATGCAAGGATCACCGCGGCGAACAGCATCTCCGACTGCAGTCGCTTCGGATAGATGTAGATGAGCTGGCCGATGCCGGGCTGGCCCTGCTGGAAGAAGAAGTCGCCGACGATCGCGCCGATCACCGACGCGCCGGCCGAGATCCGCAACCCGGTGAAGATGGCCGGCGCGGCTGCCGGCACCTGGAGTTTCACCAGTCGGGCCAGGCGGCTGGCCCGGTGCAGGGTGAACAGGTCGTGCAGTCCCGGCTCGACCGAACGCAGTCCGAACAGGCCGTTCGCGATGATCGGGAAGATCGCGATGAGCACGCAGACCAGCACCCGGCTGGTGAACCCGAACCCGAACCAGTATCCGAACAGAGGCACCAAAGCCAGCACGGGCACCGTCTGCAGGACCACCGCGTACGGATACAGGGAGCGTTCGAGGGTGCGGGACTGGCTCATCACAATCGCCAGGAACGTGCCGATCAGCACCGCGAAGACGAGACCGGTCATCGCGACCCGGGCCGACAGGGCCAGCCCGGCGAGCAGTTCGGCGAGGTTGTCCCCATCCAGGAACGCGACCGTGCCAACCGCGTCGGGTGGCGGCAGCAGGAACCGCAGCTGCGGGTCGACGAGCAGGTACGTGCCCGCATACCAGGCCCCGATGAGCAGCACCAGGAGGACGAGCGGCGGACCGAACCTGGCCACGGCGCGTCGCCATCCACCGGGCGATGTGGACGGTGCGGTCTTCGGTAGCTCGGCCAGGTCGGGCAGTGGGGCAGTCGATGTCATGCGTGGATCTCCGGCGCGGCGCGTAGCAGGCGCGACACCTGCGTGGTCAGTTCGACGAACTCGGTGGTGTAGCGCAACTCCGGCGGCCGCGGGTACGGGATGGGCACATCGACCTCGCCCACGATGCGACCCGGTCGGTCGGACATTACCAGGACCCGACCGCTCAGATAGACCGCCTCGGCGAGGGAGTGGGTGACGAAGAGCGCGGTGAACCGGTCCGCGGCGAAGAGGGCCTGCAGGTCGTCCCCGAGCCGGCTGCGGGTGATCTCGTCGAGCGCGCCGAACGGCTCGTCGAAGAGGAAGAGGTCGGGCTGGACGGTCAGCGTGCGGGCGAGCGACACCCTCATGCGCATCCCGCCGGACAGGGCGCCCGGGCGGTGCTCGGCGAAGTCGGCGAGCCCCACCCGGCCGATCGCCTCCAGGGCCCGGGTCTGGCGCTCCTTGCGGCTGAGTCCTTCCAGCTCACCGATCAGCTCGACGTTGCGGAGGACAGTCCGCCATGGCAACAGTGTCGGGTCCTGGAACACAAAGCCGACCCGGTCGCTGCGGCGCCCGACCTCCCCATCGGTCGGCGCCAGCAGCCCGGCGGCGAGCCGGAGCAGGGTGCTTTTGCCACAACCCGACGGACCCACGACACTGACGAACTCACCAGCCGTCAGACGCAACGAGATCTCTTCCAGCGCCTGAGTTCCGGCGTCGTAGCGCAGACCAACATCGGTAAGGCTGAGCACGTCCTGGCCCGCCATCTCATCGCTCATCAGATCGATCCGTCGTTTCGATGCTCGCGCCCAAGGGCCGAGGGCACCGCCTGCGGGGCGGTGGGGTGGATGAACATGCGGGCTGTGTGGGTTCGGGCGACGACCCGACCATCGTGGATGACGACCCGGTCAGGTCCGGACTCGGCGATCGCTTGCCCCAGCGACCCTGCCCTGATGGCAAGCAACTCGGCTGGCGCGCCGGGTGCGATCTCCACATCGGACAGTCCGAGCGCCCGGCGTGCCCCGCCACTGACCGAGGCGTACGCCGCCTCCACCGGATCGTGGGCCGCGAGCAGGAGCAGCGTGGCCGCCTCCAGCGGGTCGGCGCGGCCGGCCAGGTTGAACGGGTCCTGCAGGTTGTCGCCACCAGCGGCCACCGTCACGCCAGCCGCGCGCAGCGTCCGCACCGCGGTGAGCCCCCGCGGCGACGCGACCGGGTGCGCCCGCCCCTGCAGGTAGAGATTGGTCTGTGGCAGGCAGACCACGGCGATGCCGGCGGCCGCCACCCGGTCGGCGATCTCGCCCGCGACGTGCGGCGCCATCATGCCGAGGCTCACACAGTGGCTCGCCACCACGCCGTATGGAAAGCCACTCACCTGTACCGCGTCGGCGAGCAGGGAAAGTGTGCATGGGTCCGGCTCGAGCCCTTCGTCGATGTGCAGGTCGATGGGCCTGGCATGCTCGGCGGCGGCCTCGATGCAGGCGTCGACGCAGGCGGCCGGATCCGGATCCAGAGCGGGGCAACCGCCGACCACATCGGCTCCCACGGCGAGAGACTCGCGCAGCAGCGCGCGGTTGCGGGCACCAGCGAGACCGGACAGCGGCGTGCTGACGAAGGCGACCACCTGGATGTCGCAGGCCATCGCCATGGCATCGCGCACCCCCAGGATGGCGCTGAGACCGCGTAGGCCGATGTCGTCACCCACGTCGACGTGTGTGCGGATGGCGGTCGCGCCGTGGCTGACGTAGGCCCGCACGGCCGCACTCGCCCGCGCGATGATATCCGCGTCGGTCAGGCTGGGCCGGTAACGCAGCCACGCCGTGACCGCACCGGCCAGGTCGCCGGCCGGGTTGGGCGCGTGATCGGCCGTGTAGGCCTTGTCCAGGTGCGCATGCGGCTCGGCCGGAGCCGGCAGCAGCAGGAAGCCGGGCAAGTCGAGGACCGTGTCGGGCTCCGCGTCGACATCGGGGTTGAGACTGCCTGCGCCGGGGGTGAGACTGCCTGCGCGGGTGAGACTGCCGGCGGGACCGACCGCCTCGATCCTCCCGTCCCGGATCCCAGCATCCACGATCCTGCCGTCGGGCAGGCTGACGCCGCGCAGGAGGAGGGCCGGCCGGCTCATGACGCCGCTCCGCCCGTGGCCCAGATCATCGGCCCGGTGGCGAGCTCACGCGGAAACACGACCCGGAAGCCCTCGGCCTCCCGACCCTCGACAACACCGGCGGCCAGCTCGTTCTGCCCGTTGGTGTCGAAGCGAACCCCGTTCCACGGCATGATCAGCTGGGTCGCCGGCAGCCAGGTCTGGCGCAGGGCGGCACGGATCGCGGCCGGATCGGTGGAACCGGCGGCGTCGATCGCGGCGGCCACGGTGATGGTCGCGGTGAACGCGTTCGCGGCGATGTCCGTCATGGCCACGCCGAACCGACTTGCATACAAGTCGTTCACTGCCTTCGCGGCCGGGCTCCGGCCGGCCAGTTCGGCCGACCAGGAAGCGGTACGCAGCACGACGCTGGCCGGGCCCAGTTGCGGTGCCTCGCCAAAACCTGGTCCGAATCCGATCACCGGCAGTGTGGTGGTCAACCGTGACGTTACCTGCGTCACCTCGGTCGCCCCCTGCGAGCTGCTGACCAGCGCCAGCACGACATCGGCGCCGCTCTGGTCGATGCGTCTGGCCTGCTCACCCGCGTGCGTGTGGTCGATCAATGTCTCTTGTGGAGAGACGGTGTAGCCGGCGCGTTCGGCGAGGTCGCGCACCAGCGCCGTGGTCGCCGCGCCCGCAGTCTCGGCCTCGGCGAGGATGGCGATCGTCGGCCGCGAGGTGCCGGCGAGCTGCCGCTGCAGCATGGCGAAGGCGCTCGCGGCGAGTGAACGGTCGCTCGGTACGGTGCGGAAATACCAGTCCATGCCCAGTTCGGTGACGTAGTCGGCGGTGCTCACCGCGTCGACCAATGGTACGTGCAGCCGTTGGGCCTGGCTGCCTGCCGCGGCCGCCGCCTCGGCCGAGTCGGCCATGACGATTGCTACCGCGCCGTTCGCGATGACTTGCCCAGCCTGATTCCCCGCATCGCCCGGCGCGCCTGCGGTGTCCGCGCTGACCAGGGCGAGGGCCCGACCGTGAAGGCCCGGCAGCCCGGTACCGGCCGCGAGAGGTATGGCCAGCTCAGGGTGCGAATGGTTGATCACATCCGCGGCGAGTTGGGTGCCCCGCAGCGCATCGAGGCCGGCGTCCGCCGCCGCCCCGGTCGCCGGTGCCAGCAGGCCAATCGTCACCGGGGTTGACACGGTTGGAGGCTGGCTCGGGCCGCTGCAGCCGGCCGCGACCATGGCGGTCGCCAGCGAGAACACCATGACGGCGCGACGGACCACCACAATGGACTCCTCTCCGGCAGGCATCGGCAGTGGGCGCTTGATCGCCGCACGGACCAAGGGGGTATCCTTCCCTGACCCGACGTGATTTATCAATCCCCATGTTGCTTTCGGACATGTTCATTCATCGCCACTACTTGCCGAGCCATGAGCCCGCCCGGTTAGATAGGCGCGGAAATGACACCAGGGCGGTATGGCGTCGCGTGGTGACCGACAGAAGGTGGTGACCGTGTCGACCAGAGTGCCGCGCCCGGCACCGCGAACCGTCGCGTCGCACCGCCGTCGTGTCACGCGCGCCGCCCGTGGCCTGCGGGTACGTATCAAGCTCGCCGCCGTCCTCACTATCCCGCTGCTGGGCTTCCTGGCGGTGACCGGGGTACAGGTGGGTACGTCGGTCGCCGCGGCCGGCCAGCTCGACGACTTCTCCCGGCAGGTAGCGCTTGGCCGCGAGGTCACCGGGCTCGTGCATGAGCTCCAGCGCGAGCGCGACCGAGCGGCTGGTGTCCTCGCGGAACTGAGCATCGGCGGACCCGGCGGCGCTGCCGGGGTGCGCAACCTGGCCGATCTTGCGCCGGACCGTACGGCCGTGGATCGGGCTGCGGCCGCGCTGGCCAGTGCGGCGGCACCGTTGCGCGGCGACCCGGCCGTGTCCCGCGCGTATCAGGCGGTTGAGGCCGGGCTCGCCGATCTGCCCCGCATCCGCGACGGCGCCCAAACCGGCTGGTTGCGGGAGCAGGGTGCCTTCGACGCATACACCCGCATCATCTCGGATCTGCATGCCCTGATGTTCGTGCCGGCCGCGGTCGGCGGTGACGTCGCGGTCGGGCAGGCCGTACGGGCGTTTGTGAACATGTCCCGGGCCAAGGAGCTCACCGCGCAGATCCGTGGCCAGCTCTACGTCGTCTGCACCGCAGCCCGCTTCGGCCTGGGCGAATTCGAGATGATCAATGATGTGGTGGCGCAGCGCCAGGCCGCCGTCGCCCGATTCCGTTCCGATGCCAATGGGGCGCAGATCACGGCGTACGACGAGGCGGTCAGCGGCCAGGCGGTGCGCACCACCGACCGTCTGCAACAGACGGTCATCGGCAACGCCAGGGCGCCGGCACTGGGTGTCGACGCGCAACAGTGGTGGCAGGCGAGTACCACCGAGCTAGAACTCATGCGTGGGGTTGAGAAGCGGCTGCTCGACGCGGCGGTCGCGGCTGCCGACGCGCGTAGCACCGCTCAGTGGCGGGCCACTGTGTTCGGTTCGCTCGGAAGTCTTGCGCTGCTGGCCGTCGCCCTGTTCACCTCGTTCGTGGTCGGACGCGGCATGATTTCCTCGCTGCGTTCGTTGCGGGCACAGGCGCATGATGTCGCGCAACGGCGGCTGCCGCTCGTCATCGAGCAACTTCGCGCAGCACCGGTGGGCGCCCCAGCACCTCAGGTCGAACCCATCACCGTGCGGTCCCGAGACGAGGTTGGTGAGGTCGCGGACGCGTTCACCGCTGTCCTGCACAGCGCCGTGCGGCTCGCGCGCGAACAGGCGTTGATGCGGCACAACGTCGACGCCATCTTCGTCAACCTGGCCCGCCGCAGCCAGACATTGGTCGAGCGGCAGCTGCAGCTCCTCGATGAGCTGGAGTCGTCGGAGGAAGATCCGCAACAGCTGGCCAGCCTCTTCCGGCTGGACCATCTCGCCACCCGCATGCGACGCAACGACAACAACCTGCTCGTACTCGCCGGCGGCGAGCCCAACCGCCGGTGGACTGAGGCGGTGCCGTTGGCTGCCGTGGTCCTCGCCGCCGCGGCGGAGATCGAGCAGTACACGCGGGTGCAACTCGACATCACCGACGACCTGCATCTGGTCGGGCACGCGGTCGCAGACATCGTCCATCTCGTGGCCGAGTTGCTCGAGAACGCCACGGTCTTCTCGCCGCCCGACACGTCCGTCACCGTGTTGGGCTGGGCCACCGACAGCGGGGGTGCCGCCCTGGTCATCCAGGACGAGGGTATCGGCATGGCGGGTGAAGCGCTCGCTCTCGCCGAGGACCAGGTGGCGGTGCCGATGAACATCGACGTCGCGGCGGCCGAGCGCATGGGTCTCGTAGTCGTGGGTCACCTGGCTCACCGGCAGGGCATCCGGATCCAGATGCGCTCACCGGGGCGTGGTCTGGCGGTCTTTGTGGAGATCCCGGCCAACCTGGTGGCGGACCCGCCGGCCGAACCGCTGACCTGGTCTGGCGGCCCGGGCCGGTGGATCCGGACTGAGCAGGGCACCATCGTTGACGGCACATCGTTGGCTGCTCCATCCGATGCTGAGCCCGCGGCGGCTCGCCGCGGGGCACCCACCCGGGCCGAGGACGTCCTCGGTGCCGGCCGGGGTGAGCGAGGCAGTGTCTGGTGGTCACGCCGGCCCGCGCAGCACGCGGTTGCGGCACCGGCACCGGCATCGGCCGAGTCACCGTCCAGAGTGGACGACGTTTCGGTCGACGCCATGGTCGCGGGCGTGGCGATGGGTGCCGGCGTGGCGGCGGGTGCCGGCGTGGCGGTGGGCGCGGGCGTGGAGGTGGGCGTGGACCTGGGCGCGGGCGTGGACCTGGGCGCCGGCCTGCTGGGCCTGCCCGTGCGTGTGCCGATGGCCAACCTGCCAGGGCAACGGTCGCCGGCGGCCCCGGCGGCTGCCCGGCCCCTGACGGATCCCGACCCGGCCGAGGTGGGCAGCACGCTCTCCAGCTTCTACGGCGGGGTGCACCTCGCGGCGCTGGAGGATGACGATTTCGAGTCGGCGGTCAACGGCCCGGGATCACCATGACGCCACCACAGCGACCGACAATCACGGAGGGTTATCCGATGACGCTCAGCCAGGAGGCCAAGGACTTCAACTGGCTCATCAACGCGTTCACCGAACGGGTGCCGGGGGTGACCCACGCTGTTGTGGTCTCTTCGGACGGGATGCTGGTGGCGGTGTCCGATCACCTGCCGCGCGACAGCGCGGACCAGTTGGCCGCCGTCACGTCGAGCCTGGTCAGCGTGACCAACGGCGCGGCGATGATTCTCGACGGCGAGGATATCCGCCAGACGGTGGTCGAGATGGGCCGGGGCTACTTCCTCGTCATGTCCATTCGGGACGGTTCGATCCTGGCCACCCTGGCCGCGCATGAGGCCGACGTGGGCGTGGTCGGATATGAGATGGCCAAGCTCGTGAAGCAGGCCGGCGAGGTGCTGTCCCCGGCGATCCGCGCCGAACTTCAGGAGTTGCTGCCCAGGGTGCAGGTCGGCCACCTCTGACCCTCAGGAGACCTGCCGTCCTCAGACCGCGGGCGCGGCCGGGATGCTGATGGTCGCGGTCGCGCCCTGGCCGGGATTGCCGGTGAGCGTGAGGGTGCCGCCGTGAGCGTCCACGACCTCTCGTACCAGGGCCAGGCCGAGCCCGAACCGCCGGCCCTGCCCTGGCGCGCCCGTCCCTCGGGCGAAACGCCGGGTCAGTTCCTCCACCTGATCGGGGTCGATGCCCTCACCATTGTCGATGACCGCCACCCGGACGGTGCTCCCGCGCCGCTCGATGGTCACGGTGACCCTCCCGCCGGGCCCGACGTGGCCGAGCGCGTTGTCGATCAGCGCTGAGAGGGCTCGGCGAAGGGCCACCGGGATGCCCTCCACAGTCAGGTTTCCCTCGCCTTCCGGGTCGCCCGGGCCCTCGACGAGGGTGGCGAGGTGCACGTTGTTCTGATCGGCGAGCACCGCGAAGGTGGTCGTGACGTCGCGGGCGAGCCTGGCCAGGTTCACCGGCTCCCGGGCCGCCGGGCGGTGTTGCATCTCGGCGGACAGCAACAGGTCGTTGACGATTTCGGTCAGCGCCCGCGTGTCGGCGGTGAGGCGTTCGAGGTTCTCCCTCAGCTCCGGGTCGCCGCCCGCCCGTCGGCGCAACAGTTGTGCTCTCGTGTGCAGGATGGTCAACGGGGTTCGCAGCTCGTGGCTGGCGTCGGCGACGAACCGGCGCTGCAGCGCCAGGGCATCGCCCAGCGGTCGCACCGCCCGGCGCGCCACCAGCCAGCCGGCGATGGCCGAGGCTGCGATGCCGACCAGTCCGGCGGGCAGGAGGGAGCTCAGCAGTTGTTGCGTTTCGCGGCCCCGGTAGCGGAGGTCCAGCGCGGCGACCACCTGGGTGCCGTCCCGGTCGGATACGAAGATCCGGTACTGGTGGCCGGCCGAGACCTGGCTCGGCCCCACCGGTAGTCGTTGGAGGTCGAGGTTGGCCAGCGCCGGCGGTGCGCCCGCGCTGACCTCGTTGCCGGCGTGGTCGCTGCGGTGGATGAGCAGGATGACATTGGGGGGTGGGTCGGTGACGTCTTCGGCCGAGGTGGCCGCGTCGCGCACGATGCGCTCGGCGTCAACGTGCTGTTCCCGGATCGTCAGCCCGACCGCGAGCAGCACGACCGCGGCGACCACCACAGCGACGGCGCCCGCGGTCAGCGCGGCGATCGTGACCGTGGCACGGCGGATGAGCAGGCTGTCGTCACGGGCCCGCGGCGAGGGCGTGCCGGCCGGACGCCATGTCACGCTTCACCCATCCGGTAGCCCAGACCGTGCACCGTCTGGACCGCACGGCGGCCGAGCTTGCGGCGAAGGTAGTGCACGTAGGTGTCCACGACTCCGGTGCTGTCGGCGTCACTGAAGACCAGGCTCAGCAGCTCCTCGCGGCTGAACACCTGTGCGGGACGGCTCGCCAGAGCCAGCAGCAGGGCACACTCCCGGCCGGACAGTTCGACGGGTGGCTCGCCGCGACCGGTGACCCGGCGTCCGACCGGGTCGAGCTGGCGGCGGCCCAGGTTCACGGCGTACGGGCGATCGGCGTTGCGGCGGAGCAGGGCGCGCAGTCGGGCCAGTAGTTCGTCGATCTCGAAGGGCTTCACGAGATAGTCCTCAGCACCCGCGTCGAGACCCTCGATCCGGTCGGCCAGGGTGCCGCGGGCGGTGAGCATCAGGATGGGTGTCGACACGCCCCGTGATCGCAACCGGGCCACCAGGTCGACCCCCTCGATAGCTGGCAGCGCCCGGTCCACGATCATGACGGCATAGTCGCGGGTCAACGCCCGGTGCAGTCCGGCCTGACCGTCCCGGGCGAGATCGACGGTGTATCCGGCCTCCGTGAGCAGGTCGGCCAGGAGTTCGGACAGCCTGGCGTCGTCCTCCACCAGGAGCAACGGCACCAGGTTCAGCCCGGGTGTGGGCGCTGCGGTGGTCACGGCGGAAATACTTGCACGGGCCTTCTAAGAATTCTCACAGATCCGTTCTGCATCCTGGGCGGGTGGACCTGCAGCAGGTGGGGAGCTTCCGGTGACCGCCGGGCGGCATAGCCCGATCCCGCTGGCCGCCCGTGTCCAGGCGCGTGTGCCCCGTGAATGGTGGGCTGGCGCCGCCGGGTCCGCCGCCGCGTTGAGCGTGGTGCTTGTGGTGGCGTTGTGGCTGTCCAACCGCGGGCTGCAGAACCTGGCCGGCCCCGGTGGTGCCGTGACGAGCCTCGGCCGGCTGACCGGGCTGGTCGCGGCCGACCTGCTGATCCTGCAGGTGCTGCTGATGGCCCGGATTCCGTGGGTCGAGCGAGGCTTCGGTCAGGACAAGTTGGCCCGCACTCACCGGCTGGTCGGGTTCACCTCCTTCTGGCTCATGATCACCCACGTGGTCCTCACGATCGTGGGCTACGCCGTACGGGACAACACCGGCCTGGTTCGTGAGACGTGGTCGCTGGTGACCACCTATCCGGGCATGTTGCTGGCCACGGCCGCGACGGCGCTGCTGGTCGCGGTGGTGGCGCTGTCCATCCGCGCGGCGCGCCGCCGGTTGCGCTACGAGTCGTGGCACCTGCTGCACCTCTACGCCTACCTGGGCGTCGGTCTCGCCCTGCCGCACGAGATCTGGACCGGCGCCGACTTCACCGCCTCCGGGTTGGCGCAGGCCTACTGGTGGACGTTGTACGGCGGCACTCTCGGTGCCGTACTGGTGTTCCGTCTGGGCCTGCCGTTGTGGCGCTCGCTCTACCACCGGCTCGAGGTGGCCAAGGTCGTGCCGGAAGGGCCGGATGTGGTGTCGGTGTACCTGCGTGGCCGCCACCTGGAGCGGCTGCCGGTACGGGCCGGGCAGTTCTTCCTGTGGCGGTTCCTGGACGGTCCCGGGTGGACTCGCGCTCATCCGTACACGCTTTCCGCGCCGGCCCGCACCGACCAGCTACGGATCACGGTGAAGGACCTCGGCGACGGCAGCGGCCAGGTGGCACGGCTGCGGCGCGGTACCAAGGTGGTCGTCGAAGGCCCGTTCGGTGCGCTGACCGCGGCCAGTCGCAAGCGGCGCAAGGTGTTGCTGATAGCGGCTGGCGTCGGCATCACGGCGATGCGGCCGCTGTTGGAGGACCTTGACTACCGCCCGGGGGAGGCCACCCTGGTCTACCGGGTCAGCCGAGCGCAGGACGCGGTCTTCCGGTCCGAACTGGACCAATTGGCAGCCCACCGGCGAGCCCGGGTCATCTATGTCGACGGCCCACGGGCCAACCGCCGGTCGTGGTTGCCCGAACACCTGGCGCACCTCACCGACGCGGACGCGCTGCGCTGGATGGTGCCCCAGGTGCACGCTCATGATGTGTTCGTCTGTGGCCCCTCGTCCTGGATGGACAGTGTTCGCGACGCGCTGGCCGAGGCCGGTGTCCAGCCGGAGAACATTCACATCGAGGAGTTCGCATGGTGACCATCCACCGGACCGGGGGCTGATCGTGCGTCGCATCGTCCTGTTCGGAGTTTCCACGGTGGCAGCGCTTATCCTGCTGTTCAGTTATCGGACCAGTCGCGGCCCCGACTCCGGCCCCGGCGGCAACCTCGGCGCGGCGGCCGGCATCGTGCCCAACAGTTCTGCTGGTACGACCGGTGATGCCGGCACCGGACAGGATGTGACCGTGAACGGCACGGTTGCCCAGACCCGATGGGGCCCGGTGCAGGTTCAGGTGACCATCGCGAATGGGCGGATCACGAACGTCACCGCACTGCAGTACCCGACCGGCAACGGCCGGGATCAGCAGATCAACTCGTACGCGCTGCCCCAGTTGCACGATCAGGTCATCTCGGCCCAGAGCGCGAACATCGACGGGGTCAGCGGCGCGACAGTCACCAGTGACGGCTACACGCAGTCCCTTCAGGCCGCCCTCGACGCGGTGCACTTCCGGTGAGCACTCCGGCCGCCGTCCGTCGTTCGTGGACGGAGCACATCATGGGAATGCCGATCAGCATTCACCTGCGAGGCACGACCAGCCAGCCGCTGTGGGCCTCCACAGTGGAGTCAGTGTTCGCCGAACTGCGCGAGGTTGACCGGATCTTCAGCATCTACGACCCAGCCAGTGAAATGTCGCGGCTGCGACGGGAGGAGGTGTCCGTCGCGGACTGCCATCCGTTGGTCGCCGAGGTGCTTGACCTGTGCGAGCAGGCCCGGCTGGCCACCGCCGGATACTTCGACGCCTGGCAGGCGGGCCCGGACGGCGTGTTCCGGCTCGACCCCTCCGGACTGGTCAAGGGATGGGCGGCGCAGCGGGCCGCGACCCACTTGGCCGGCCTGGGCGACGACTACTATCTCAACGCCGGCGGCGACATCGCTCTCGGCTGTGTGGGGCCGACGTCGCACTGGCGGATCGGCATCGAGGACCCCGACCATCCCGAGTCGTTGTACGGCGTGCTCGAACTGCGCGACGGCGGTGTCGCCACCTCGGGCACAGGGCATCGCGGCGGGCACGTCGTCGATCCCACCACGGGGCGCGCGGCGGCCGCGCTACGGTCAGTGACGGTGTTCGGACCATCGTTGTTGTGGGCCGATGTCTACGCCACCGCCGCGCTTGCGCGGGGCAGCGACGCCATCGCCTGGATCACCTGGCCGGAAGGCTACGAGGCGCTCGCGGTATCGAGCCGCGGCGAGCGGTCGCAGACGAGCGGAATGCGAACCGCGGTCGTTGATCGGCCATGATGGACGACCACGTCGGCCCGCGACCGGACTGCTGCTCGCGGCCGGACAGGTGACCACGGTGGACGGCCTGGTGACCACGCCGTACGGACTGATGCTGCTGGCCAACGTGGCGCTGGTCGGGCTGCCACCGCGCATACCTGGCGCCGTCATGGCTTTTCGGCGTTCAGGAGTCACTGGTGTGGTCCTTCTGGCGGGTCGTTGCCTGCGGTGTCCCCGTCACGCAGGTGATCGCGACCTTCAGTTCATTGCCACGCCCTTCGAACGTGAGTCGCGCCGGGTCGGCCGGACCGCGGACGACGTCGTCCACGTGGTAGCCCGGAGCGGGGCTCCAGTAGACGAGGTAGGCCCCGCCGTTGCGACAGTGGGCCACTACGGTGCCACCGGCGAAACTCAGCGACCGTTCGTTCGCGGCAACCTTGCCCGTGGTAGGGGTGGTCTCGCCTGCCTCTGCCGTGACATCCACCGACGTGGCGCTCCGGGACGGTGTCGGTGTCGACGGGTTGGCCGCGCCGATGTCGCGGGTTGCCGGCCGGAAAGGCTCGGTGGACAGGTCGACGGTCGACAGCGCCAGCAGGCTCACGGCCAGTGCGATGCAGGCGCCGACCGTCCAGGCGACGACGCTGGCCACCACCGACCGGGTCCGGATCATCGACACGATGATGCCATGCATGAGCCTAAGGTGGGCTTAAGTCCGCCGGAACAGACCGTGATCGCTATCTCCCGGTCGATCGGCTACCCTGACGGCGTGCCCGAACTCCTCCTGGTGGAGGACGACGCGGAGATCCGTCGTGCCTTGATCCGCACCCTTGGCGACCTCGGTCATGTCGTGACCAGTGTCGAAACCGGCATGAGCGCACTACAGGCCGTTATCGACACTCGTCCCGACCTGGTGGTGCTCGACCTGGGCCTGCCCGATATTGATGGCGAGGTCCTGCTCCGGATGATCCGTTCGGTGAGCCAGGTTCCTATCGTGGTGGCCACTGCCCGTGGTGGCGAGGACATCATCGTCAAGGTGCTGGAAAACGGTGCGGACGACTATGTGATCAAGCCGTTCGGCCCGGCTCAGCTGGACGCCCGGATCCGGGCCGTGCTGCGCCGGTTCGCGGCCGGTACCACGGAGTCGGCTCGCACCCTGGTGATCGGCGACCTGCGCATAGATCACCCGGCCCACGAGGTGACGCTGCGCGGCACCCGTGTCGATCTGTCTCCACGCGAATACGAACTGCTCAGTTACCTCGCGTCCCGGGCCGGGTCGGTGGTCTCCCGGCGCGAACTGTTGACCCAGGTATGGCGCCAACCGTACGGCGGACAGGACGACACCGTCGACGTCCACCTGTCCTGGCTGCGTCGCAAGTTGGGCGAGACGGCGCAGCAGCCACGCTATCTGCACACCGTCCGGGGTGTCGGCGTCAAACTGGTGGTCCCGGCCGATGGTGCACCCGCGCCAGCGTCCACATGAGAGTCCGGCTCATCGGTCTTGTCGGCGCCACGAGCTCCCTGATTCTGGTCGCGTTCCTGGTGCCGCTGGCACTCCTGGTCCGTTCCGCGGTGGCTGACCGGGCGCTGAGCACCGCCATCGTGGAAGTCCAGGGGTTCGCACCGGCCGTGGCCACCTCCGACGAGGCGACGGTGCGCCGGGCCGTGGCGCAGGCGAACGGGACGTCCGCGCACCAACTCACGGTCTTCTTCTCCAACGGGCATGTGGTGGGCGCGAGCGCCGTGCGGTCACCCGCGGTCGCACTCGGGCTGACCGGTGCGAGCACGACCAGCGAGGTCGCCGGCGGCCGCGAGGTGGTGGTCGCGGTGGCCGGGCTGGCCGACGGGACCGCGGTCGTGCGCACCTTTGTACCCGATGCCGAACTCAACGCGGGCGTTGCGCGTTCCTGGCTGGTGCTGGGTTTGCTCGGTCTGGGGCTACTCGGCGTGAGCCTGCTCGTGGCCGACCGTTTGGCCAGGTCGTTGACCCGTCCACTGTCCGCGGTGGCCCGGGTGTCGCACCGGTTGGCGCAGGGAAGTCTCGACGCGCGGGCCGCCGACGAAGGGCCCGCCGAGGTGAGACAGGTCAGCGCCGGACTCAACTTGCTCGCAGGCAGGATCACGGAACTTCTCGTCCAGGAACGGGCCACGGTGGCGGACCTGTCGCACCGGCTGCGCACGCCGCTCACTGTGCTGCGTATCGATCTGGAGTCCCTCACCGATCCGGAGACGCGATCGCGTCTGATGGCCGACCTCGACGCGGTCGACCGGACGGTGGACGCAGTGATCCGGGAGGTCGACCGGCCGGTACGCGAAGGCGTCGCCGCGTCCTGTGACGCGGTCGCGGTGGTGGCCGACCGGGTCGCCTTCTGGTCGGTGGTGGCCGACGAGGAAGGCCGCCGGGTGGATGTGGTGGTGTCCCGCGACCCGGTCGAGATCCGGATCGGCCGGGACGACCTGTCGGCCTGTGTGGATGCACTGGTCGGGAATGTCTTCGCGCACACCCCGCCGGGCACGCCGTTCGCGGTCACATTGTCGCGCCTGCCGTCGCAGGGCGCGCGGCTGGTGGTGGCCGATCACGGGCCCGGTGTGCCGGCGGGCTCGGTGCTGCGTCGAGGCGAGAGCGGCGGGGGTTCGACCGGGCTGGGACTGGACATCGTCGCGCGCGCCGCGGCGAGATCGGGCGGATCTGTACGGGTGGGCCGGGCAGCCTGGGGCGGAGCGGAGATCACTGTCGACTTCGGACCCCCGCCACCGCATGGCATCCGCAGTCATCGCGAACAATCCAGCCCCCGCTGAATCCTTGTGGTGATCGCATGGGGTTGGGTACAGCCATGTGGTATCCGACCCCGTGGGATCATGCGGGACTTCCGGGGACGGGGGTCAGTCGCTCGCCGGCGAGATGACTGGTAGCCCGTCGGACCGGTAGCAGCGGCCGTCCTCGGTGACCACGCCAGCCTCGTGGTCGTCGAGTTGGGCCAGCCATCTCAGCGCCGCCGGTCCCATGGCGACCGCGGTTGTCGCGTAGGCATCGGCGAGCGCCAGGTCACGGCCGACGACTGTGACGGATCGCAGGGCGGTGGCTGGCTTGCCCGTACGCGGATTGAGAATGTGTGGCCCACGCTCGTAGGTTCCGGAGGTGGCTACCGCGATGTCAGTGCCTGACAGCACCCAGCAGACGGATGCCGGTTCCCACGGGTGGCGGACGCCGATGCGCCATTGCTCGCCAGGCCCGGGCCGGCCCCGGGCCTGGATGTCGCCGCCCGCGTCGAGGAGGTGGTTGACCGCCCCGGCTGCGCTGAGCCGCTCCGACGCCACCTGCACCGACCAGCCCTTCACGTATCCGGACGGGTCGAGCCGCCCGCTGGCGTATGCGTCGAAGTGCCCATCCGTGGCCTGCCACAGGTCCGCGCAGCGTTCGAGCACATGGCGCAGATCGGCCGAACAGTCCCCGATCCGGATCTCACCACGGTCCAGGCGGCTGACCTCGCTGTCGGCGCGGTAGGTGCTGAAGCGCCGATCGACCTCGTGCAACCACGCGAACACCTCATCGGCCAGCCGGTCGGCCCCGCCTGGCGGCAGCGGGTCGGCCAGCTCGAGGGTCGCGCCGGTACCCATGACGGATTCGGAGCGGCGAAAACGTGTCTGCACGCTGGCAATCCGCGTCAGATGCTCGCGATCGCGGCCTGTAGCGACTGCTTGTACGCGTTGCTACTGGCGGTCGCGCCGCTCACGTTGCCGACGTTGGCGCTCTGCGCCGACAGGGCCTGTGCGCGCAGGGTCGTGGACACCGTTTTGGGCCGGTTGGACTGCTGGACGGTCACGATGTCGTCGATGTGGGTGCCGGTGACGACGATCTTGACCTGCATCTTGCCGTAGTTGTCGCTCTTCCAGACCGTGGCGACGGCTGGCCCGAGGATCGTTCGAGACGCCGGCGGCACCGCGGTCGTGCTGGCGGGCGGCGGTTTGGGCGCCCCGGCAGGCCCCGCGGTGGCGGTGGCGCCGGCCGTCACCGGTGCTCCCGCGGGCGACGTGCTCGTGCCGGCCGGCGTACCGGTCGGCTGCAGCAGCGACGGGTCGGGCTGTCCTGGGCCGGGTTCGCCGCTGCCCGTTTCCTCGTCGCCGGCCGGATCGGCGGGGGCGGCGGCGGACAGGCCCAACCGGCTCACCGCCGCGGTGGACTTGAGCCCGATGAGCAGCGTGGTGGCGATCGCGGTGGCTACCAGCCCCAGGACGATCCGTCGCATCGTGGTTTCTCCTTGCCGGCGCGATCAGAACTCGAAGGGATCCAGGTGCAGTTGGCGTCGCGGCACCCGCAGGCGTTTCAACAGTGTCACCGCGGCCGTGATGAGGCCCTCGGGACCGCACAGATAGACGTCGCGCCGGGTGATGTCGGGGACCAGGCGACGCATCCCCTTGGCAGTCATGACCGAGCGTGGCCCCGGGTCGTCGCGGGATCCGATGACGTAGTAGATCTCGCTGTCGCGTTCCCTGGCCAGCCAGTCGAGTTCCTCGCGAAAGATCAGGTCACTGGCAGACCTGGCACGGTAGATCACGATGGTACGCGGGGGCAGGTCCTCCAGCAGCGCCCGGATGGGCGCTATCCCGCTTCCGCCAGCGATGAGCAGCGCCCGGTGGCGGGTACGGCGGTCCGCGGTGAACACGCCCGACGGCCCCTCGACAAGTACCCGAGTATCCGGCTTGAGCCACTTCAGTCTCTCGGTGTGGGTTCCGACGGCCTTGATGGTCAGGCGAAGCCAGCGTCCGTTCGGGGCCGCCGACAGCGAGAACGGGTGCGCCTGCCACCAGCATCCGGTGGTGAGGAACCGCCACCGGAAGAACTGGCCCGCACGCGCCTCCAACTCGTCGAGACGCCGGCCGCTGATGTAGACGGAGAACATGTCCTGGCCCTCGTGTACGACGCTGGCGACACGTAGGCGGTGGCGCAGGTTGAGCTTGACAGGTGCCAGCACCCGGCCCCAGGCAAGGCAGCCAAGGACGAACACGTAGAGCCCGATCCAGTACGAACGCCCGATGCCTGGTTCGTAAAGCTCACGGCCAGTGGCGAACTGGTGGCCGTAGCCGAGCAGGAGCACTGCGTAGCTGGTGAGGTGCACGTGGTACCAGAGCTCGTACGGCATCATCGTGCGGATGGCGCGGATCGCCAGTAACGCCACGCCCATGAGGATGCCGGTAGCCACGAACGCGCTGATCATGTCCTCGTACGTGGTGAGCATGGACGTGGTTTCGCCCACAATGGACTGATTCTCGGTCTGGGCGTAGCCGACGATCGTGAAGCAAACATGGACGAGCACCAGCACGACCAGAAGGCCGCCGAGATCTCGATGCAGTCCGATCAACGCGTTCGCGCTGACCCGGCGGTCCAGCCAGCCGACCCGGCTCATCAACAGGATCTGCACGAGCAACACATAGCCGGCGATCATGCCGGTGATGCGGCCCGCCTCGATCATGGCAGCCCCGACACTGTCGACCGACCCCATCGGTGTGCCGATCCACCACAGCGCCAGGCCGGCGAACAGACCCAGCCAGAAGGCCGCCGCGAGGATCCGGGCGATCCCCTGGCCCCGCCCGGGTGGACGCAGCAGCACCCGACTCGTGGGCCCGAGCGTGGTGCTCCGTCCTGCCATTGAGGACGCGGCCAGCCGACTGGAACTGTTCACCGGGTAAGTCATACAGCGTCAGCACCCGGCAGCGCACCCAGAATGTGGCCGTCTGCGGATTCTTATCCGCGCTTTTAGTCCCTCTTAAGCTGCGGAGGTCACGCTGGAGCCGTCCGACACCGGGCGCCAACCGAGTGGTGTGGACAGCACCATCGTGCTCGACGGCTGCCCGCATGGTGCCAGCCTGTCGATGGCCGCCTCGAACGCGTCCATCGAGGCGGCCGCGGTGATCCACACCGGGCGGGCTATCAGGCCGATCTGATCGACCTGTCGCCCGGGTCGGCGGCCTGGGCAACGGAGGACAGCCGACGCTGCTCCTGGGCCACGATGGTCCGGGCCAGTTGGACCTCGGAGACGTCCACGGCACCAGGAGCGGCCTCGACGATCGCGCTGTGGCGCACATAGGCGTCGAAGAGTTGGGCCTTGGAGTCGAGCAGATCGAGCATCCGCTGATCTACGGAGTCCTCGATCAGGAGCCGGTGCACCTGAACCGAGCGCACCTGGCCCATCCGGTGGGCGCGCGCCACGGCCTGCGCTTCGATGGAAGGCTTCACCTGTGGTTCGCACAGGATGACGACCGAGGCTGCCTGGATGTTGAGTCCTACGCCGGCGGCCTCGATCTGGCACACGAGCACCGTGGCTGTGGTCGAGTCGGTGAACTCGTCCACGAGCCGCTGTCGTTGCGTCGTCGACGTCGAGCCGGTGACGGGACCGCAGGCACGCGCGCCGAGGGCAGCGACCACAGCGTCGAGCACGTCACGGAAGTACGAGAACACCACGACTTTGCGTCCGTTGGTCATCGCCTCGGTCGTGATTTCCAGCAGCCGGTTGAGCTTGGCGGAATCGCGTGGGTCGCTGACCGCGAACGCGGCGCGGCGCATGGCCATGAAGTTGCCTTCGCTCACGGCCTTCTCGTACGCCGCACCGTCTTTGGGGCCGAAAGATTCCCATTCATCGACCTGTACGAGCTCCGGCAGCTCGGTGAGGACATCCTGTTGGTTGCGCCGCAGATAGACGGGCGCCGCGACGCGGCGGAACTCCTCCGCACCCGACAGGCCTTGTTCGGCGTCCATGGCAGCCGCGATCTCGGGCCGCAGGTGTCCGACCAGGGCCACGAATTCGTCCACCCGGTTCTCCAGGGCGGTACCGGTGAGCAACAGCACCCGTTGCGAGTCGGCGGCGATCTGGTTGACCGCCTGCGATCGCTTGGCGTTGGGGTTCTTCACGTAATGGGCCTCGTCGACGACGAGCAGGGCCGGGCTCGTCGCCGCTTCGACCAGGGATTGCAGCGATCCGAACGTGGTGACCGCGACGCCACCCTGGCTGTGCCATCGGGCGGTGGCCCGGGTCCGGTCGCTGCCGTGCAGCGCGACCACCGGCAACGTCGAGTGCTTTGCCACTTCGCGGGTCCAGTTGATGAGCACGCTGGCCGGACACACCACGAGGAAATGGGTCGCGCCATTCGAGGCCAGGTGTGCCATCGTCGCGATCGCCTGGACCGTCTTGCCGAGGCCCATCTCGTCGCCCAGAATGACTCGCCGCTGCACCAGCACGAACCGGGCACCGAACGACTGGTAGCCACGTAGCCGCAGGCCGTTGGACAGGCGGGAGGTGTCGAGTCGCTGCCCGTTGATCCGCTCCGCGATCTCGGCCGGCAGGTAGCCCTCGGCCGCGGCCGCGTCACCGCCGAGGTCGATGACCTGAGCGAGCAGGCCGTAGTAGGCGGCCGACCGCCGTTCGAAGTCCTGCCACACCTCACCCGCGGAGGGCGCGGTGACCGCGCGAATCTCCCTCGCCGCCCGCAGCAGGCCGCTGGAGCTGGCGTCCTCCAGCAGCTCACGCACCCGCTGGGCGGCGACGTCCGCGGCACCTTTGCGGCGGGCGCCGATGAACAGGCGCTGGATGGCCCCGGCGCCGGCTGGCTGGGCGGGCTCGCGCTGGGCGGCCAGTTCGTGCGCGAGCTCTTTTGCCTGTACGAGGTATGTCTCGCCGGGGTCGCCCACCTCTCCCCAGACCGCGAGCGCCCGCAGCATCCGGGTAGTCCGCGCGTCGGACGGGTCGAACGCGATGCGGAACTGGACCGACTCCGGCACCGTTCTTGCCGCCTTCGCGGACCCTTTCGCCGTCGCGGACCTCGGTGTAGGCGGCCACGACCTCTGCCCGGGCGGCCTCGACGATCCTGGGTAGTTGCTCCGCGTCGACCTGCGCCTTCTCCGCCCGGGCGAGCATGGTGCGCATCGATCGGCGACTCGTCCGCGCTGTGGTTGGTGCCTCGGTCACGCTCACCATCGACCCGTCCGGCGCCTCACACACATCGCCCGACCGTACCTGGCGAGCCGCCCCGGACCGGAGAGCGACCCGACCTGGGTCCAGAATGGACTGTATTGTCGGTTTATCTACGGTTGGCGGTCACCCCCGGGTGCCAGTGGGGCTTGGTGATGCCGATTCCGATGCCGTCACTGGGGCCTGGATCGTCTTGTCGCCCGCGATCCACGTCGGATGCGACTTGACGAACCCTTCCAGAGTGTCGTTCTTCGCCGCCTCGAACATCTTCAAGCTTTCAGCGGTGAGTTGTTCGCAGTCCAGGCCGTCCGGGCATGCGACTTTAGCGAAATTCCCGCCGTTGGTGCGCAGCATGACCATGTTGTCGATGGGCAGTCCCTTGATGGTGAAGACCCAGTCCTTGAGGTCAATCCCCTGCAGGTCGACGGTCAGTGCCTGCCCGGCCGCTTCGAGCAGTTTGCCAAGTTTGGTGGGATTGGTCATGCCCTTGCTGATGGCCGCCTTGGCTACCGCCTTGATGAACTGCTGCTGGTGACGCTGGCGACCGTAGTCACCATCGCGCAGGAACTCACGTTGACGGACGTAGTCCAACGCCTGCCACGGCAGCAGATCCTGGCAACCGACGTGGTAGACCATGCGCTTGGCGGGCTTGAACCACTCCTTGCCGTTCGTGTCGTGGTCCCACGACATGGTCTCTTCGTCGACGCACATGTACACGCCTCCCAGTGCTTCGACGATGGAGGTGAACCCGGCAAAGTTGATGATGGCGGCGCCGTTGAACCTGATTCCGGTCAGGTTCGACACGGTGGTGGCCAGCAACTCGAATCCGCCGCTACGGCCGACCCCGTTGCGGCTGCCGTACTCGAAGGCTGAGTTGATCTTTCCTCGTCCGCCCTTGTAGTTGGTCTTGGGGTACGGAGGGATGGTGGCCAACGTGTCGCGCGGGATCGACAACAGGTAGAGACCGTCGTGGTTCTTGTTCACGTGCAGGATGATGATCGAGTCGGAGCGGATGCCTGGCAGGCCCGGCCGTTCGTCTGTGCCCAGGAGCAGGATGTTCATGGCCCCGTCGATGGTCCGCCCCTCGGGGGCGACGGCAGCGGCGGTCGGCAGCAACTGCTCCTGGTCAACGGAGGTGTCGATCTTGTGCAGGACAAGGTTCACCGTGGCGTACGCACCGAGGCTGACCGCCAGCACCGCGACACCGAAGCCGATGAGCAATTTCGCCCACAATGGACTCTTGCGCTTGCTCGCCGGCGGCGCCCCGGCGCGGCCCCGGCCGGTTGGGTCCGCCTCGCCAGGGACGTGCTTGGTGGTCGTGAGCATGTTTCGTCCTTGTCCTGATCGCCCGGTGGCGACCATCCGCAAGTAACACGCCTCAAGACCTCCGTTCGGTCGCTCTGGACATCAATATTTCTCGTCCACGATGGGCAAGTGGGCATCAGCCATGACCCTGAGTGCCCTCGTCGCTACCGTACGAAGAATGCGCCGGGCCGCTGATGGAGGTGATGTGTCACAGTTTCGCAGCGTGAGCATCTGGTGCAAACGCTTCTCGGTCTCCTTTGGAGCCGCCGAGCTTGAATGATCTGGTGGCCCCGGCGGCGCGCTTTGGTGAACGCACCGCCGGCGGTCAGTCACGTCTGAACAGTCACGCCTGGTCAGACAGCGTATGGAGAAATCCGTCCACCGCGTGCCTGAATGCTGTTGGCTGTTCCACCCAGGGATGGTGGCCGCACCGCTCAATGGTCACGAGTTCGCCGGCCGGGAAGAGCTTGGCGAGCGCCACTACCGGAGCCAGCCCGGTGCCGCAGTCCTCGGCTCCGGCGACCACCAGGACCGCGGCGGTGACATCGGACATCCGGGCCGCGAGGTCAGGTGGCGGGTCGACGCTGAAATACGCCCTGTTGGCCGCGAAGCTGTACTGCGCGCGAGACGCGTGGGCTTGTTCCTTCTCGCCCCAGGCGGCGTAGGCCAGCGGGGCTACCTGCTGCTGCCAGGCGTTGAACCCGGCATCGTCGTAGGTGCCCGGCCCGGCGGCCCAAGCGGTGACGGCTGCGTCGAAGGCCGGGTCCCCGCGTCGCGCGTCGATCAGTTGTTGGGCGTCGGACGGCTCATCGACCAGATAGCCGGCCGGAGGCGTGATCAGTACCATGCCGGCGACGCGTCGCGGGAACTGTGCCGCATAGCTGATGGCCAATCTCGTACCGGCTGAATGTCCCAGCAACAGCACACGCTCGAGTCCAAGATGGACGCGTAGGCGCTCGATATCGTCGGCCTGCCGCCAGAACGAGGCCAGTTCGGCAGAGGCGGGTAGCGGGGAATGTCCCACGCCCCGAAGGTGGGGCACGATCAGTCGCTGGTCGCCGCCCAGTCCGGCCAGGTCGCCCAGGTAGCTGGGATGCGCAGCCGCACCGCCAGCCAACGCGATGACCGGCAATCTTTCCCTGCCGCCACCGGCAATGCCGAGGTCGTCGTAGTAGAGAGAAGCTCCGTCGGAGCCTGTGAAGATCGCCATAGGTTCCTTGCCTTTCGGATGCCTCGCGGGCGCCCCGACGGCCACCTATGTCAGATGAACCGCACAGCCTCGTGGGAGGGGAGCACCCAGCCGGATACAGCGGTAATGGGTGTCACCTCCTTAGGTCGCTATGTGCAGGCGGTACGCTACCAGACGCTCTTTCCGGCCGCCGCCCCCGTACTCCGGACTGGCGAGCGCCGCGAGGGTTGCATGGACAAGGGTCGGGACGACTGACGTGTGCCTTCGCCAACAACGCTCGACCAGCGTGATGGCGAGGGGCAGAGCCACACGGCCCACCCGCGGCGGCCGACAGTCCCGCCGCCATGCCCCGCGTGTCGGGACTTTCGGCCCGGTGCCCTCGGCCGGCCGATGGGGTAGGAAGGAGGGGTGATCAGAGTCTTTCTGCTGGACGACCACGAGGTGGTGCGGGCTGGCCTGCGCGAGTTGCTCCAGCACGACGGCGATATCGAGGTGATCGGCGAGTCCAGTTCGGCCGTGGAGGCGGAGCACCGCATCCCGGCGTTGCGGCCCGATGTCGCGATCCTGGACGCCCGGCTGCCCGATGGCAACGGTATCGATGTCTGCCGGGAGATCCGGTCGGTGGATCCGGGCATCAAGGGTCTGATCCTCACCTCATATGAGGACGACGAGGCACTCTTCGCCGCCATCATGGCCGGGGCGGCCGGCTACGTCCTCAAGCAGATCCGCGGTACGGACCTGGTGGACACCGTACGACGGGTCGCGGCTGGACAGTCCATGCTGGACCCCGCGGTGACCCAGCGGGTGCTGGAACGCATCCGCAACGGCGTGGAGGAGCCGCAGGAGCTGAAGAAGCTCACCGACCAGGAGCGACGCATCCTCGTGTTTATCGCCGAAGGACTGACCAACCGCGATATCGCGGGAAGGATGTTCCTGGCCGAGAAGACAGTGAAGAACTATGTGTCCAGCCTGCTGGCGAAGCTCGGGTTGGAACGTCGCACCCAGGCGGCTGTTCTCGCGACCCGACTGTTGGGGGACCAGCGCTAGGCGGCCAGAGCGGGAACGCCGTATCGGCCACCTCGAAAGTGGCGCCCACGATGCCGGCTGAGCCTTCGCCGACGCGAACTCGCCGGCGACCGGCGACATTGGGCGACCACGGTGCTGGCGGAAGAGCCGTCCGAGGCCGGGGATGAGGTATAGATTGGGTTTCGTTAGCAGTTCAGGCCAAAGGTCCCGTCCTGCCCGTCAGGGTGCCTCTGCCGGCGGGCTCGGCATACGTGGATGCTGGAGACCATGACGAACGGCAACGAACAGAGCTCGGCCCTGGCGAGCGCGGCTCAAACTGGCGGCTACGCGCCGTCGATCCACAACACGCAGCCATGGCGATGGCGGGTGCGGGGCAACACCTTGGAGCTGTACGGCGAGATCGCCCGGCAACTCGCCAACACCGATCCGAGTGGACGACTGCTCGTCGTCAGTGCCGGTGCCGCTCTGCACCACGTCCGGGTCGCTCTCGCCGCCGAAGGTTGGTCGTTTGACATCGAACGGCTCCCTGACCCCGAGCGGCCGGACCTGCTCGCCCGGTTGGTCCTGACCGGACGGACCGAGGTCACCCGTGAGGCGATGGGCCTGATGCAGACCATCCGGGTCCGCCACACCGACCGCCGGCCGGTGTTGGACACACCGATCGCCCCCGAAACGCTGGAGACCATCCGCCGGGCGGTGGAGGCGGAGCATACCTGGCTGCACCTACTGCGGCCCGATGACGTTCTCGATCTGGCCGCGACCGCCAACCGCGCGCAGACGCTGGAAGAGTACGATCCCCAATGGCGGCAGGAGATTTCCTACTGGGCCGGCGCATCCGCTCCGGAGGGTCTCGGTGTGCCGGACTCCGCCATCCCGGCGCAGTCGCCACAAACCACCGTTCCCGGACGCAATTTCGGCCATCCCGGTGAGCTTCCGGTCAGCGCCGGCCACGACCGGGCCGCCCGTTACGGCATCCTGTACGGCAGTTCGGACACTCCCGTCGACTGGTTGCGCGGCGGCGAGGCGCTCAGCGCTGCCTGGCTGACGGCGATCATGGCCGGGCTGTCAGTGGTGCCGATGAGCGCGGCCGTCGAAGTCGACAGCACCCGCCAGCTCCTGCGCCGCCTGCTGTCGCAACTGGGCGAGCCTTACCTGGTCATCCGGCTGGGCGTGCCGGATCCGGCCACCGCGGGTCCGCCGAAGACGCCGCGCCTCGCGGCCGAGCAGACCGTCGAGGTTGTCGCGTAAGCATTGGCTTCACCACAGAGGTCCGGCTCCACCCGAGCCGGACCTCTTTCGCGTTCGCGGGTGCCGATGTCGACGAACGGCAGGGCCGAAGGTCCCGACCGGGCCGGGGCTACTGACGCGCCGGATGGGGACCTCGTTCTCTGCCGTCCGATCAGGGCAGCCGACAACATAGATGTCACAAGAGCAGACGCCGCGAGCCAGACAGGCTCCTATCACTCGGAGTGACACCATGAAGCGCAAGACCCTCGACATCATGTTCAGCATCGGTGGCCTGGCGATCGCCGGTCTGCTGCTCATCGCCGGGCTCGTACTGACCTCGAACGCGAACTTCGCGAAGAACTACGTCGCCTCCCAGCTGTCCGAGCAGAACATCACCTTCAAGACCGCGGACACGCTCACCGAGGAGGAGAAGGCGCAGGCCTGCCTGGTGCAGTACGCCGGCCAGCCGCTGACCACGGGCAAGCAATCCGAGTGCTACGCCAACAACTTCATTGGCCTGCACCTGAAGTCGATCGCCGGGGGCAAGACCTACGCCGAGCTCGGTGCACCGCAGAGCGAGCTGCAGGCGAAGGTCGCGCAGGCGCAGAAGGACAACGCCGCCAACCTGGCCGACCTGCAGAAGCAACTCGCCGCCGTGACCGGGCAGCGTGAGACCGTGTTCAAGGGCGAGACGCTACGCGGACTGCTGCTCACCTCGTACGGCTTCAGCGAGTTCGGCACCAAGGCGGCACAGGCCGCCACGGTGGCCTACATCGCCGCCGGGTTGCTCCTGCTGCTGGCCCTGGCCGGCTTCGCGCACGCCCTGCACACTCCTGGGAGCAAGGGCTTCGCGGTCCCGGACGCCAACGAATCAACCGATCGGGAGAAGGTCAACGCCTGATACCCGCACTCAGATGCCAGCCGGGCGAGCCGCGAGCTCGTCCGGCTGGCATCTGATCGTGTCCGGTGTCGTGCCTGCCCAACCCGCCAGACAATCGGAGGGCTCGTGCGCTTATCGCGGACGTCGGCCTACCTGCTCAGCCATGCTCACCATAGGGACTCGGCCACGATGTTGAAGGAGCATCCATGTACGTCATCGTGGACAAGCCACTGGACGTTGACGAGCTGGCTCAGTTGGACGCGCATTGGCGCGCGGCCAACTACCTCTCGGTCGGGCAGATCTATCTCATGGACAACCCGTTGCTGGCCGAGCCGTTGCAGTCCGAGCACGTCAAGCCCAGGCTTCTCGGTCACTGGGGGACGACCCCGGGCCTGAACCTCGTGTACAGCCATCTCAACCGCATTATCCGCCGGCGTAACCGGGAGATCATCTTCGTCGCGGGGCCCGGTCACGGTGGCCCCGGCGTGGTGGCGAATGTCTGGCTGGAGGGAACCTACAGTGAG
The DNA here is from genome assembly GCA_963742855.1 of uncultured Actinomycetota bacterium. Classification (GTDB taxonomy): domain Bacteria; phylum Actinomycetota; class Actinomycetes; order Mycobacteriales; family Micromonosporaceae; genus CAVUNP01. The sequence goes on from CAVUNP010000047.1 coordinate 345,660, forward strand.
GTTTACCCGTTGGTCAGCCAGGATGCGACGGGCATGGGGCGGCTTTTCCGGCAGTTTTCCTTCCCGGGCGGCATACCGAGTCACGTGGCCCCCGAGACGCCCGGTTCCATCCATGAGGGTGGCGAGCTCGGCTACTGCCTGGCCCATGCGTACGGTGCGGCGTTCGACAACCCGGATCTCGTTGTCGCGTGCGTGATCGGGGATGGCGAGGCTGAGACAGGTCCGCTGGCCGCGGCCTGGCACTCCAACAAGTTTCTTGACCCGGCCGGCGATGGCGCTGTCCTGCCGATCCTTCACCTCAACGGTTACAAGATCGCGAATCCGACCGTGCTGGCCCGCATCGGCGATGACGAGCTGACCGCCCTGCTCACCGGATACGGCTACCATCCCTACATTGTGGAGGGCGATGAACCCGAGTTCGTCCACCAAAGGCTTGCCGCGACGCTGGATCGGGTCTTCGATCTTATCGAGGAGATCCAGAAGGAGGCGCGCGACGGCGGCAACACCAGCCGCCCCCGGTGGCCGATGATCGTGCTCCGTACTCCCAAGGGGTGGACCGGCCCCCGTGAGGTGGACGGAGTGCCCGTCGAGGGCACCTGGCGCTCACACCAGGTGCCGCTGCCCGCCGCCCGGGGGGACCTCGCGCATCTGGCAGCGCTCGAAGAATGGATGCGTTCCTACCGGCCGGATGAACTGTTCGATGCGGCGGGTGTGCCGGTCGCGCGGGTGACGCAGTGGCTGCCGACCGGTGACCTGCGGATGGGAGCCAATCCCCGCACCAACGGAGGCCGCGCGCCTCGTCCGCTGGAGTTGCCCGACTTCCGCGACTACGCGGTGGCAGTGACCGCGCCTGGCAAGGCCGTGGCTGAGCCGACCCGGGTGCTCGGCGAATGGCTGCGCGATGTCGTGGTGCGCAATGAGCCGTACCGCAACTTTCGCATCGTGGGTCCGGACGAGACGGAGTCCAACCGGCTCGGCGCCGTGCTCGAGGTGACCGACCGGGTCTGGCGGGCCAGGATCGATGCGGTCGATGCCCATCTGGCCCCGACCGGCCGGGTCATGGAGATCCTGTCCGAGCACACCTGTCAGGGGTGGCTGGAGGGTTACCTGCTGACCGGCCGGCATGGGCTTTTCTCGTGCTACGAGGCGTTCGTCCAGATCGTCGACTCGATGGTGAACCAGCATGCGAAGTGGTTGAAGGTCATCCGAGGGTTGAGCTGGCGCCACCCGATTCCTTCGCTGAACTACCTGCTCACCTCGCATGTCTGGCGGCAGGACCACAATGGCTTCTCCCATCAGGATCCTGGGTTCATCGACCATGTGATCAACAAGAAGGCCGCCGTCGTGCGGGTGTATCTGCCCCCGGACGCGAACACCCTGTTGTCGGTGGCGGACCACTGCCTGCGTAGCCGCGACTACATCAACATAATCGTCGCCGGCAAGAATCTGGCGCCATCGTGGCTTTCGATGCCGGAGGCGGTGTTGCACTGCACCCGCGGCGCCGGGATCTGGGATTGGGCGAGCAATGACGTCGCAGAGCCCGACATCGTGCTCGCCTGCGCCGGGGACGCGCCCACCTTGGAGGTTCTCGCCGCCGCCGATCTGTTGCGTCAACACCTGCCACAACTGCGGGTGCGGGTGGTCAACGTGGTGGATCTGATGCGTCTGCCACCACAGGACGTTCACCCGCACGGTATGCCCGATGCCGAGTTCGACGCTATCTTCACCGTGGACCGACCTGTTGTGTTCGCCTATCACGGCTACCCATGGCTGATTCACCGCCTGACCTACCGTCGGCGCGGCCATGACAATTTCCATGTTCACGGCTACCAGGAGGAAGGGACCACGACCACGCCTTTCGACATGGTCGTACGCAATGACATGGACCGCTTCGGACTCGTCATGGACGTGATTGACCGGGTGCCCGGTCTGGCGCAGCGAGCGGCTGGACTGCGACAACTGATGGGTGACAAGCGCACCGAGCACCACGACTACATCCGCCGCACCGGTGAGGACCTTCCCGAGGTCCGCGATTGGATCTGGGGCGGAGTGCTCGGCACCTAACTGGCCCGGATGATCCGCACCGCGCTCTCGACGGTACCGTCGAGCGATTGTCCTGTCTGGACAGTTAAGGCCTCGGGCCAGCTGTCGGCGTCCGCAGCCAACGCCGCGGCAATCCTGTCGTCCGCGTCGGACGTCGCGTGGGTGCGTTCACGCATCCGGGCGGCGGCCACGTCCCGCGCTGTCTCGCACCGTAGTTCGACGAGCCTGCTGTGGGTACGGCGGGCCAGTTGTCGGGCGAGTTCGCGATGGTCGTGCCGGCTCCAGGACGCGTCCAGCAGGACTGACTCTCCCATCGCCAGCAGTCTCTCGGCCCGGTTGATCATCTCCTGGTAGGTCTGGTCCGTGCGCTCGGGGGAATAGATTCCGGTCTGGTAGGGCACGGCCCGGCCAGTCTCGACCGGCAGCCCGGCGAGCTCCTTGCGTACCCGGTCGCTGGAAACGACCATGGCGGGCAACCTGTCCGCCAGTGTGACACTGAGCGTCGATTTCCCGGTGCCCGGCAGGCCGCCTATCACCGCCAGTCGCACGACGCCGTCGCGCAGGTGCGTGGCGGCGAGTTCAGCGTGCTGCTGTGCTGTGGCCGCAGCAGTTGCCTCACCTTGAAGGTGGCGCAGGCAGGCGACTTTCGCCCGGACGAAGGCGCGGTAGGCGATGAAGTGGTGCCGTAGGGGAGCGGGTGCCGGGTCGGCGGCGAACTCCGCGTACCAGTTCAGGAATCGCGTGGCCAAGCCGGCTGAGCCGAGGTACTCCAGGTCCATCGCCAGGAAGGCCGCGTCGTCGAGGCCGTCCACCCACCGCAGCCGGTCGTCGAACTCCAGACAGTCCAGAATGCGTGGGCCGTCATCGAGGCAGAAGATGTCATCGGCGAGCAGGTCGCCATGTCCGTCCACAATGTACCCACCGGCGATCCGGCTGGCGAACAGACACTCGCGGCCGTTGAGGAACTCGTACGTCAGGGTCTCGATCTCGCCCGTGAGTTCCTCGGTGATGATGCGTCCACGCAACGGGCGAAGCTGGTCGAAGCTCGCCGTCCAGCGGCGCCGGAGCGCGGTCACGGATCCTTCGGCTTGGACGTCCGGGCCGGCTTCCTGTGGGGTGTGCAACGCGGCCAACTGCCGGGCCACACCCCGCAGCGGGCCTTCGACCGTACTGCCATCGCAGACCATTGTGGACAGGCGACGTTCGGTGGGCATCCGTCGCATCACGACCAGGTGGTCACACACATTCCCGTCCGGGCCGAGCACGTCGGCGACGCCGAGGTAGACGTCGGGCGCGAGGCGACGATTCAGCTCGACCTCTCGTTCGGAGACCGCCTTTCGCGTCTCGCGCCGGGTGAAGTCGAGGAAGCCCAGGTCGACCGGTTTTTTGATCTTGAAGGCATGTTCGCCGAACATGAGCACGACCGCGGTGTGCGTTTGCGCTGAGGTGAAGAACTCCCGGTTCCCGTCGGTCTCGACTGACACGATGCGCTCCGGTTCACCGTCACCATCCCACCGCCATCTCACCACGCGCGGTCCGTCGCGGTCGAGTTTCGACGGATAACCCCCCATCCGTGCGCCACGATGACGGGGCAGGCCGACCGGCGCACCAGGGAGCGAGACGCCCGCGGCCGCCGCTTCGGCCGCCGCGAGGTCGATGGAAGGGGGCCATGGGTCCCACCGGCTCAGGCTGGGTCGGCGTCGGGTGGGGCATGCGCGGACCGGTGCGCGATGAATGCCGGGATCTCTTGCGCGGGTAGTGCTTTGGCGAACAGCCAGCCCTGACCGAGATCGCAGCCTATGTCGATCAACCGGGCCCGGGTCTGCTCGTCCTCGATGCCTTCCGCGACCGTGCGCAGGCCGAGGGAGTGGGCGAGGTTGATGGTGGACGCGACGATCGCTGCGTCTTCGCGGCTGTTCGCCATTCCTCTGACAAACGTCTGGTCCACCTTGATTTCCGACAGCGGCGTGCCTCTGATCTGTTGCAGCGAGGAGAAACCGGTGCCGAAGTCGTCGAGGGCGATGTCGATGCCCATCTCGGCGATCGCGCGCAGCGTCCTGCGGGCTCGGACCGGATCACTGGTCAGGGCGCTTTCGGTGACCTCGACCTGCAACTGGCGGGCGGGGACGTGATGGCGCTGCAGGTACTGCGCCAACTGCGTGACGACACGGTCGCTGTAGAGGTCGCGGGTGCTGATGTTGAACGAGACGCGTACCACGAGTGCCTCGCTACGCCACCTTTGCACCTGCGCGGTCACCTCGTCGATGACGCGAGTGGTCAGCAGGTCCATGACCGGCGTCTGTTCGGCGATGAGGAGAATGGTTCCTGCGTCGATCGGGCCGTGCACGGGGTGCGTCCAACGCAGCAGCGCCTCCAGGCCTTCGACCGCGCCAGAGACCATATTCACCTGTGGTTGGTAGTGCATCGCGATGCTGCGATCGTCGGTCGCGGTCAGCGCCTCCCGGAAGTCCGCGAGTAGTTGCAGGCCCTCGGCAGAGGAGAAAGGCGCATGGCCGCGATACTCCGTGACGTCATTTCCGCGACGCTTCGCATCCTGCATGGCTGAGTCCGCGTGTCGCAGCACCCTGACGAAATCGTCGTCCGGATTCGTACGTGCCGCCACCCCGGCGGAGACGGTGACTTCAAGGAGCAGGCCACTGACCCGGATCGGTTCCCGCACCGCCTCAACCGCGCGCCACGCGAGGGCCTTGGCCTGGTCCAGGTCCGGCATCCAGACAAGGATGGCGAACTCGTCCGCACCCAGCCGGGACGCGGTCGCGTCAACGTTGTCACTGATGCTTCGCAGTCGGTGCCCCACCGCGACCAGCAACTGGTCACCGAGTTCGTAACCGAGCGAATTGTTGATGTACTTGAAACGGTCCAGGTTCAGCAATATAACCACCAGTTGGCCTGGCCGGCGTTGGCTTGACCCGACCGCACCGATTCGGTCGAAGTCTTCCCGCAACGCGGTCCGGCTGGCCAGCAGGGTCAGCGAATCCAGACGGTCGGCCCGTTCCCGCTCCGCGGCCAGCCGCGCCATGCGCTGTGTGGCGTACAACGGCAGGAGTATCAGCGCAGACAGTGCCACACTGCGTTCCGCGGTCACCGCGACCACCGGACTGAGCACCACGAGGGCGGCATTGAACAGCAGCCCCCCGCCGGTGGAGGTCAAGCCCGCGATCCCGAGACGCTCCGATGCGGGCGCCGCCAGGAGGTAGGACGACAACGTGTACACGGCGAGCCAGGCCACCGCCGCTGCCCCGACGATCTCGGCGTCGCGGATGGATGTCCACTCCTCGCCACGTGGACCCTGGGTTCCACCCAGCCGCAGGATGCCGTATGCGACGGCGTACGCCGCCAGAAATTGGGCGGTCAGCAGCAGCCCACGGGTCAACGGCAGCCGCCAGCGCCACGTCAACACTGCCACCGAGGTCAGATGAGCGCCAATGGCCGGTACCACACCCCACGACAGCATGAGCGCGAACGCGAAGCAGACCGCCGGGTTGATGACGACGAGCATCCCGAAACGCCCGAGCGTGACAAAGGACAGCCACAATCCCGCCGCCAGGGCGAACGAGGCCAGGAAGATCAGTTCTGATGTGGTACCCCCGACGGAGGGCCCGGCGAACGCCGGGGCCGTCACGCCCAGTGCCCCGAGCAGCACGCCAACCAAGGCGAACCACGTCGGACGGCGCGCCGGCGTCGCCTCGCTCACCCCGAAAGCAACTCTGGCCTGCACACGCCGAGCACCACCCATGCTCTCGTCGACCGCCGCGCGGTCGAAGATCACCACCCGCCCACCATTATCGCCACCCGAAGCCGGCCGATTCGCTTTCTGTGCCTAACGAGTCGCGCCCAACTACCGAGCTACCCGTTGTCGTGAATGGCGGTCATCCCGGTCGTCCGCCACCGGCCGCCGCTGGAGGATGACGGAGGTTGCACGCGCCGGAGGGTCCGACGCGCCACGTCATGGATGGCGGGCAGTGACGGTGAGGCGCGGGCGTCGGGGGGCAACGCCGCCTGATCGGATGGTCGACCGGCGGGCGGTCAGGGAGAGACGCAGCGACAAGGACAAGCTGACGGCCGCGGGTGGTGTGGCCGCGCTGTCCCTGGACGCGCTGTCCAGTGTCGCCTACGGGCCACAAGCTATCGTCGTCACTCTGTTCGCCGCCGGTGCCGCCGCGGTGAGTTACACCCTCCCGATCACGCTGGGAATCACCGTTCTGCTGCTGGTTCTGGTGGTCTCCTACCGCCAGGTCATCGCGGCCCACCCGACCGGCGGTGGTGCGTACGCGGTGGCGAAGGCGAATCTGGGCCGGGAGGTCAGCCTGCTCGCGGCGGCGAGCCTGGTGGTCGACTATGTGCTGACGGTGGCGGTGAGCCTGGCGGCCGGCGCCGCGAGCCTGGCCAGTGTCTTTCCTGCGCTCGCTCCCCATCTGCTGGGCATTTCGCTGATCGGCCTGGTGATCCTGACCGGGCTGAATCTGATTGGCATCGCGGAGTCGGCCCGGGCGCTGGCTCTACCGACCGTGGTGTTCCTGGCGAGCATTTTTGGGCTCATCGCGGTCGGACTCACCAGATCGCAACCTGTCGCCACGATCGGGCAGGACCTGGGCCCGCCGAGCCCGGCGGAGGCGTTCGGCCTCATTCTCATCCTGAAGGCGTTCGCGGCCGGATCGTCGGCGCTGACCGGGGTGGAGGCCATCGCGAACGGGGTGCCCGCGTTCCGCGCGCCCGCGGTGAAGCGTGCCCAGCACACCGAACTGGCCTTGGGCGCCCTGCTCGCCACGATGTTGCTCGGCCTGGCGCTACTGATAAAGATCCACCATGTCACGCCGCGTGGCGCCGTCACGGTGCTCGCCCAACTGTCGGCGGCTTCCTTCGGGACTGGTTGGCTGTTCTATGTGACGAACATCGCGGTGACGCTGGTGCTCGGCTTCGCGGCCAACACAAGCTTCGGTGGGCTCCCCGTTCTGATGAGCCTCCTGGCCAAGGACGACCGGCTGCCGCACCTGTTCGCGTTGCGCGCCGAACACCCGGTCTTCCGGTGGGGTGTCTCGGCACTGGCGTTCCTGGCGGCGATTCTGCTCATCGCCACGAGAGCGGACACCAACCGCTTGCTGCCCCTGTTCGCGATTGGCGTTTTCATCGGCTTCACCATCAGCCAGACGGGCCTGGTCCGCCATTGGCGCAAACAGCGTTCACCGGGGTGGGGCAGACGTGCGACGCTCAACGCCACGGGCGCGGTGCTGACCGCTGGCGCCGCGATCATCTTCATGGCCAGCAAGTTCCTGGCAGGCGCCTGGCTTCTGCTGCTCATCGTCCCGGCCCTCATCTGGTTGTACCACCGCATCGAGGTCTACTACCGCAGCGTGGCCCGGCAACTCGGATTTGGCCATCTTCCCGCAGTGCCGGTCCGGCCGACAACGCAGGAACGACACGACGCCATCGTCATCGTGCCCGTCTCGAATGTCAGTCGCCTGACCGAGCTTTCGCTACGAACCGCCTTGCTGCTCGGTGGCGAGGTCATCGCGGTGGCCGTTGAACTCGACCCTGCCACCACCGCGCAGGTCTGCGAGCTATGGCGGCGGTGGAATCCGGGTGTCGAACTACGGGTGTTGCCCAGTCCGCACCGCAGCCTGGTGGCACCGATCGTGGGATACGTGCAGACGCAGTTGAAGACCAGGCAACAGGTCACCGTCCTGCTCGGCCAGGTGCAACCACGTCACCGGCGCTTCGAGGTGCTGCACAACCAACGTGAGCTGGTTCTGGAGGCGGCTCTGCGCTCGCGTACGACAGCTGTCGTCGCCACGGTCGGGTTGCGACTCACCTAGGTCGGATCACTGGTTACGGGCAGATCGCGAGCCCATGGCGAAGACCTCGGGGAGACGCCTGAGCGCCTCCGTGGCGAAATGACAGGCGGCCGCGCGGTCGTCGTCGGGCGTGGTGGCCAGCAGTGCCGGCTGCTCGACACCACAGCGGTCCTGGGCGAGCCGGCACCGGGTGTGAAAACGACAGCCCGATGGCGGATTGGCCGGGTTCGGTGGATCGCCGGCGAGCACGATGCGCTGGGACAGCCTGCCTCGCCGGGCGTGGTCGAGCACTGGCGCCGCGGAGAGCAGGGCCTGGGTGTACGGGTGGGCGGGTCTGTCGTACACGGCTTCGGTGGCACCGATCTCGGCCAGCCGGCCGAGGTACATCACGGCGGTGCGGTCCGCGACATGGCGCACCACCGACAGGTCGTGCGCGATGAAGACCAGCGCGATCCCCATCCGCCGTTGCAGGTCCCGCAACAGGTTGATGACCTGAGCCTGCACCGACATGTCCAGGGCGGAGACGGGTTCGTCGCAGATCAGTACGTCGGGTTCCAGGGCCAGCGCCCTGGCGATACCGATGCGTTGGCGCTGCCCGCCGGAGAACTGGTGCGGATAGCGGGCCATCATCTGCGGTGACAGCCCCACGAGACTCAGCAGTTCGGCGACCCGATCCCGGCGGCCCGCGCGGCTGCCGTTGCGCTGGTGGATCGTCAGCGGCTCCCCGATCAGTTCCAGGACGGTCATCCGGGGATCCAGGGACGTGTACGGATCCTGGAAGACCATCTGTATCTGTTGCCGCAGAAGCTTGCGGTCGGCACCCCGGGCCCGGCCGATGTCGCGGCCGTGTACCCGGATCGTGCCCGAGTCCGGGGTCTCCAGACCAACCAGCATCCGGGCCAGCGTTGACTTTCCACACCCCGACTCGCCCACCACGCCGAGGGACTCGCCGGCCCGCAGGTCCAGGCTCACCCCATCGACCGCGCTGACGCGGGTACGGCGCATGCCGGCGCGCCCGGTCGCGAACGTCTTGTACAGGTCGCTGGCTTCCAGCACCAGGTCACCCGGCGATGCCATGCGATACCTCCTCGGCGCGAAGGCAGGCCACGGTACGGGCGAGTGCTGGCACCGTGCGAAGCAACGGGCGCTCGGACCGGCACTGGTCGATCACCGACGCGCATCGTGGATGGAACGGGCAGCCGTCGGGTTGGTTGCGTGGATCCGGCGGGCTGCCTGGGATTGCATACAGGTCTTGGCTGAGCCGGTCGACCTGGGGGACGGAACGCAGCAGCGCAGCTGTGTACGGGTGGCCGGGTTGGCCCAGGAGCTGTTGCGCGCTGCCGGACTCGACAATGCGACCGGCGTACATGACCATCACCCGGTCGGCCACTTCGGACACCACGCCGAGGTCGTGGGTGATGAGCAGTACGGCCATCTGCAGGTCGCGGCGCAGTCCGTCGAGGAGTTCCAGGATCTGTGCCTGCACGGTGACATCGAGCGCGGTGGTCGGCTCGTCGGCGATGACCAGTTCGGGCTCCAGGGCGATGGCCATGGCGATCAGGATGCGCTGGCGCATCCCACCGGAGAACTGGTGCGGGTAGTCGTCGATCCTCCCGGCGGGGGCGGGGATGCCGACCCGGCCGAGCAGATCGATCGCGCGCAGCCGGGCCTGCCGACGGGACAGGTCGCGGTGCTCGCGAAACAACTCGCCAAGCTGGTCGCCGATGGACAGCACCGGATTGAGGGCGGACAGCGCATCCTGGAAGATCAGGCTCATCCGGTTGCCCCGTACCATGCGGCGTTCCTTTGGCGGCAGGGCCAGCAGATCCGTCTCGCCCAGCGAGATCCGGTCGGCCCGGATCTCCATGTTGCCGGTGTGCAGGCCCATCACGGCCCGGGCGGTCACGGATTTGCCCGAGCCGGACTCGCCGAGCAGGGCCACCAGCTCGCCGCGAGCCACATCAAGATCCACGTCGGCGACCGCCGGCACCGGGCCGCGTCGGGTGTTGAACCGCACCGACAGGCCGCGTACCGAGAGCGCGGATGTGCCGGTGCGTCTGGTGGTTTGGGTCACCGCGCCTCCTTTTCGTTGCTGTCTACGCCGGTCAGCGAGCAACACTAGCCGGGACGACGACCACAACCGTTGATCGGACAATCACCGCGCATCGGCGGGAACATGCATCAAGGCTGCGCCGGCAATTCACGACTCAGCATCAACACGTGCCCGATCCTCGCCTACATCTTGACTTCTGCGCCGGAATATTGCAACCCTTGCACCGGTCGCGCCGAATCATGGTGGCGGCCAGCTGTTCAGAGAGGAACATCCCATGCTCGAACCGGCGAAGCGATACACCGGATACACCGCGTACGACTACCTGGAAGCTGGCAAGGACTTCAAGGAGTTCGCCTACGCGAAGCAGATCGGCCGGGTCGCCCCCTACGCGGGCCTCGACCTGTCCGACGCACAGAAGGAACGCACCACCAGGTTGCTGCGCGACGAGATCGTGATTTCACTGCACGACCACGTGCAGGTGTTCCCGCAGGACCTTTCGCAGTTGCGCGAACACATCCGCACGGGTCGTGAACCCACCGGATACGAGGGTCTTTCCCGCTCCGGCATGACCGCTGTGTTCGACAACGGCATGGACGGAACGTGTTGTATCTCCAGCGACGCCGGATGGAAGTACCAGGATGTCCTGTTCGACCTCGGCGTCCGGATGGCCGACATCGCCCACCAGGACTACGTGATCAAGGCTGAGTCGCTCAAGGACATCTACCACGCGCACGAGACCGGCCGGATGGCCCACGTGTTCGCGCTGGAAGCCGCCACCATGATCGAAAACGAGGTGGACCGGCTTGACGTGCTGTATGGCTTCGGCGTACGCCAGATCGGCATCGCGTACTCGGAAGCCAACATGCTCGGTGGTGGGCTCAAGGAGCGCGGCGACGGCGGGTTGACCTACTTCGGCGAGAAGGCCGTCGAGCGGATGAACAAACTGGGCCTCGCCATCGACATCTCGCACTCCGGCGACCGCACCGCCATGGATGTCGTGAAGCATTCCACCAAGCCGGTCTTCATCACACACTGCGGATCGCGTGAGGTGTGGCCGATCAACCGGATGAAGCCGGACGCGGTGATCAAGGCGTGTGCCGAACGCGGAGGTGTGTTGGGTCTCGAGGCGGCGCCACACACGACGCTGTCGGCGGCCCATCCCGCGCACAGTCTCGAGTCGGTCATGGATCACTTCGTGCACGCGGTCGACCTGGTCGGCATCGAGCACGTCACGTTCGGACCGGACACCCTTTTTGGCGACCACGTCGGCCTGCACGACGCGTTCGCGGCGAACCTGTCCACCAAGGAGGCGCACGGCGCCGTGCAGTTCCCGAAGGTGGAGTACGTCGACGGCCTGGAGAACCCGGCCGAATGCTTTTACAACATCATCGGATGGCTGGTCCAGCACGACTACTCGGACGACGAGATCCGTGCGGTCGTCGGTGGCAACACCATCCGTGTCCTTGAGGAGGTCTGGGTCTGATGCGTCTGCGCCTACCCCTGATCGCGTCCGCCGCGGTCGTGGCGATGATCGCAGTCGCCGCATGCAGTCCGAGCGCACCGGCAGATAACGGTAACGCGAACAGCGGCAACGAAACCATCACCATCGCCACCACCACCGACGTGGTGAACTACAACCCCCTGGTCGGCAACAGCCGTACCGACTACTGGATCTCCAACCTGATGTACCCGCGCCTACTGACCATCAACGCGCAGGGTGCCAAGTCGCCGATGCTGGCGGAGAAATTCGGGTACAGCGACCCCACCACCGGGTTCTACGAGATCCGCACCGACATGAAGTGGACGGACGGCACACCCGTCACCGCCGCCGACGTCGCATACACGATCAACGCCATCAAGCAGTACAAGCCGGCCGGCAACACGACGTACGGCCAGTTGGTCAACGTCGAGTCCGCTTCCGCACCCACGGACTCGCGGGTGGAGCTGAAGCTGAGCCAGCCCGACGCGACCGTGGTGTCCGAGGTTGGCTTCTGGATGAACGTCGTGCCCAAGCACGTGTTCGAGAAGCAGGGCGATATCTCCAAGTTCGCCAACGACTCCGACTGGGTCAGCGCCGGTCCGTTCAAGCTGGTCAGCGCGGTCAAGGGACAGAGCTACACCCTGGAGCGGGTCACCCCGTACCCGTTTGCGCCCGGCAACACGCCGACCGTGGCAAAGGTTGTCTACCGGGTCTACCCGGACGTCAACACGGAGATCCTGGCCCTGAAGAACGGCGACGTGGACGTCATCGCCAACACGCTCCCGCCGGCGCAGGTCAAGAACCTGCAGGCAGTCAACGGGATCAAGGTGCAGGAGGTGCCCGGTCTCGGTTACGCGCACATGTCGTACAACATGTCGCGCAAGCCGCTGGACAACCTGAAGGTCCGCCAGGCTCTCTCGCACGCCGTCGACTATGAGGCCATCCGTACCGTCGTCCTACAGGGGCAGGGAGTCAGCACCGGCTCGAGCCCGATTCCGCCGGCGCTGAAGGACTTCGTCAACCCGGCGCTCAAGGAATACGCGCACGACGTCAACCTGTCCAAGCAACTGCTCCAGGAAGCGGGCTACACCGCTGACGGGAGCGGCAAGTTCCCGCTGGCGTTCACGATGATCTACTCCCTGCAGGACGCGGTGACCTCGCAGTGGGCGTCGATGGTCAAGGATGACGCGGCCAAGGCCGGCATCACCATCAACCTGCAGGGGATGGACCGCAACACCTACCTGGCCAAGACCGCGGCGGGTGAATACGACATCTACGCCGGCAATTTCGCCATCATGGACGACCCGACCACCAACATGACGCTGACCTACCTGCCCGGTGGGGCCATCAACTACTCGCTGGTTGACGACCCGGCGCTGTCGGCACTGATCACCCAGGCGCTGACGACCACCGACCAGGCGGCGCAGAAGCAGTTGATCTGGCAGGCGGCCGCATTGGTTCGCGACAACGTCTACGACAACGTGATGTACATGCAGAACCTCTACATTGCACACAATGCCAAGTGGTCCGGATTTGTGGTCAAGCCGAGTGAGCTGATGTCGGTCATCGACCCGCAGTCGCTGGCGAACGTTACGAAGACCGGCTGATAGGAAAGCGCGACAGATATGCCTCCCGTTGTTGGTTTCGCGGCGCGCAGGTTGGGCAGAGGGCTGGTGACCCTGTGGTTCGCAGCCACAGTCACCTTCCTCCTGCTCCGCCTGTTGCCCGGCGACCCTGCGCTGGCGGTGGCCAGTCCCAACATGACACCGTCCGCGCGGGCCATCCTTCTCCAGCAGTACGGACTGGACCAGCCATTGCTGGTGCAGTACGGCAAGTACCTGTGGGAGTTGCTCCATGGCAACCTCGGGATCTCCTTCACCCAGCAGGTACCCGTGACCACGGTCCTGATGCAGCGACTGCCGTGGACGCTGCTGCTCGCGGGTTCCTCGTTGGTGATCACGGTGGCGGTGGGCATCCCCTTGGGGGTGCTCGCCGCCACCCACCCGCGCGGCTGGCTCGACCGGCTCGTCCAGGTAAGCGGAGTCGTCGGCCAGTCGCTGTTCATCCCGAGCGTGGGCATCTTCCTGTTGTTTGTGCTCGGCCTGCAGTTGCAGTGGTTCCCGATCGGCGGCGCGTACACGCCGGGCACCTACGGGATGGCATGGTACGGCGACGTACTGTCACATCTCGTGTTGCCGTGCCTGAGCCTGGTAATGGTGCAACTCGGTTCGTACGTGTTGACTCTGCGCTCGACCCTGATCGAGTCACTGGGCGAGGACTACTGCGCGCTGGCAACCGCGAAGGGCCTACCCAACCGCACGGTGGTCTGGAAACACGCCCTTCGTAACGCGTTGCTGCCGACCACCACGTTGATCGGTCTGCAGCTTGGCTTTGTTGTCGGAGGCGCCGTGCTCACCGAAACCGTGTTCGCCTATCCGGGCATCGGCCGGGGCATCTACGAGGCCGTTACCCAACTCGATTTCCCCGTGTTGCAAGGAGCCTTCGTGTTGCTCGCCGCGACCGTGGTGCTGGCGAACATCGTCACCGATCTGGTCTACGGCCTGCTCGACCCACGGGTGCGCACGTCATGAGCGAGCCCGTTCTGGACACGGTGGTCGTTGACGAGCCGACCGCGGCCCGGGCCACCTGGGCCGCCTTCCGGCGCAATCCACTCGGACTGATCTCGCTGGGAACGCTGGTCGTGCTGATCCTGGTGGCCGTGTTCGCGCCGCTGATCGCCGACTATCCCAGCGGCTACGGCAGCGACGTGCTGCGAGCACCGTCGTCAACGAACTGGTTCGGCACCGACAACCTGGGCCGCGACATCTTCGCCGAACTGGTCTGGGGTACCCGGATCAGCATGCTGGTGGCTGGCCTTGCGTCCGCATTGGCCATCGTCATCGGGGTGCTGGTTGCCGTGGTCGGGGCGTACTTCCCGAGGCTGGACGGTCCGGTGGGAACCTTTGTGGACCTGTGCCTGTCGCTGCCGGTGCTGCCGCTGATGATTCTCGTCGCCGCGCTGGCCGGGCCGAGCCTGTCCACGGTGGTGCTGGTGATCGCGTTCTTCTCCTGGCCCGAGGTGACCCGGGTGGTGCGGTCCCAGGCACTGTCCGTGGTGGGGCTGCCCTATATGGACGCAGCCCGGCTGACCGGCGGCTCACACATCTGGATCATTCGCAAGCACCTGATCCCCGCGGTGGCACCGGTGGTCGTGGTCTCTGTGGTGCTGACCGCGTCCAGGGCCGTACTCGCCGCCGCCGGACTCGCCTTCCTCGGCCTGGCTGACCCGAACAGCTGGTCGTGGGGCCGGATCCTGTATGAGTCCCAGCAGTCCGGTGCGATGTCCAGTGCCTGGTGGACCACGTTGTTCCCGTCATTGGCCATCCTGGCGCTGGTGGTCTCCGCGACGCTTATCTCTATCGCCTACAACGACGCGCGCAATCCCCGCACCCGAGAGAACTGAGAGGCTCAGATGTCCTTCAGCCAACGGCTGCCGACTGGTTTCTACGCCGCGATCCAGGACGATGTGCGCACCGGACTGGACCAGGCAGGCCTTCACGCGGTGCTCGCCGACGACCCGGAAGACGTCGCCTACCTGACCGGCTTCTTCCACCACCCGTGCGAGCGTCCGGTCGCGGTCCTGCTGCCGGCGCAGGGGCCCGCTGTTCTGCTCCTGCCCGAGTTGGAACGCGAGCACGCCGAGGTGCAGAACTCGGCCGCCGACATCGTCTCCTACCCCGAGTTTCCTGGGCTACGGCCGCCGTTTGCATACCTGTCGGGTGCGGTGTCCACACTCGGCGGTCGACTGGCACCGGGACAGGCCCTGCGCATCGGGTTCGCGGGCAGTATGAGCGTGGGCAGGCTGCGCCAGGTCCGGGAGGCTTTCGATCCGGCCGATCTGGTGGAGACCGACCTGCTCACGCTGTCGCGCTACCGCAAGCGGCCGGAGGAGATCGCCCTGCACCAGGAGGCCGCCCGCATCACTGACGCGATGCTGGTGGCTGGGCGGACCCTCGTCGAGGACGCGGTGGCGGCGGGCGGGGAACTGCCCAGCGAAGCCGAACTGGCCGCGCACGTCGGCTCGGTCGGCACCCGGATGATGTACGCCGAGCACGATGACGTCGTGGTGGTGTCGTTCCTGGCCGGCGGGCTGGTCTACGCGTCGCGCAACAGCGCCCGCCCGCACGGACTGCCGTCAGGCTACCGGCTGCGCCCGGGCGATTCGTTCGTCCTGTCGCTGGGATGCGCGGTGGGTGGACGGTTCGTCGAGGGGGAACGCACCTTCATTCTCGGCGAGCCCACCGCCGAACAGAGCCGCTACTACGAGGCCGTACGCGCGGCGCAGCAGGCCGGCACCGAGGCGCTGCGTCCGGGACTCACCTGCGCCGAGGCCAACAAGGTGTGCCTGGACGTGATCCGGGAGGCGGGCCTGGCCCAGTACCTGAGGCACCGGCAGGGCCACGGGATCGGTCTCGGCATGCATGAGCCGCCGTGGCTCGAGGATGGTGACTCGACCGAACTGGTGGCCGGGATGGTGGTCTCCAACGAGCCCGGCATCTACATCGCCGACCACGGCGGATACCGCATCTCTGACTCCATGCTCATCACCGACGACGGCGCGCGCCCCTTCACCGCCTACCCCCGCGCGCTCGCCGACGTCATCGTCTCTGTCTAGATAGGACTGACACCATGCGTTTGCTGATCAACGGAAATGAACTCGAGGTCGAGGTGTTCGGCGACGCCGGCGCGCCGGTCCTGATCGCCCATCACGGCGCACCCGGCCTCGGGTCACGGGCGGAACCGAAGGCGACGTTCGCGCCGTTCGCGGACACCTTCCGGGTGATCGTGTTCGACGCACGAGGGTCGGGGGTCAGTGGCGGAACCCCGCCGTTCACACATGAACAGTGGGTCGCCGATGTGGACGCGCTGCGCGAGTGGGCCGGGGTCGAGGAGTTCGTCATGGCCGGCGGCTCCTACGGCGGCTTCATCGCGATGGAGTACGCGATCCGGTATCCGCAGCGGCTTCGGGCGCTGGTGTTGCGGGACACCTCGGCGGATCACGAGAACGAGAAGGCCGCCCAGCACAACGCCGAGAACTCCACCCGCGTCTACGTGGACCGGGCCAAACTGCATCGGATTAACACCGGCACGGTGCGCGACGACGAGGACCTGCGCGACTGCTGGCGGGAGATCCTTCCGCTCTACGATCACGTGTACGACCCAGCGGCGGTGGAGGCCAAGGTGGAGAACACCTTCTACCGGTACGAGACGCACAACTACGCCTTCGCTGTCAACCAACTCAGCTACGACATCAAGGCGCAGCTTCCCACGATCACCTGCCCGACGCTGGTCACGGTCGGCCGGGATGACTGGATCACGCCGGTGGCGAGTAGCCAGACGATTGTGGACCTCATCCCGAACGCTAGGCTCGTCGTGTTCGAGAAGTCGGGGCACTCGCCCCAGATCGAGGAGGCAGAGCTGTGGCGGTCGACGGTGCGTGAGTTCCTGTCCGAGGTTGGCGCCGACCGGCCGGCGGGCTGAGGGTGGCGAACCCGGCCAACCAGTTGGACCCGCTGGACCGGCGCATCGTGGCCGCCATGCAGTCCAACGGCCGGGCCAGCTGGACCGAGATCGCCGACCTGTGCGGCACCTCGGTCACCACAGTGGCGCGGCGGGGGCAGCTACTGCTGCGCGACGGCGTCGTGCGGGTCGCCGTTATTCCGGACATCAACCACGCCGGCGCAGCCGACCTGTTCGACCTGCGGATCGGCTGCGCCCCCGGCACGCAGGCGAAGATCTGCGTGGAGCTGGCCCGCCGGCCCGATATCCGGTTCGTCGCCCTGGTGACCGGACCGGACGACATCTTCGCCGAACTCGTCGTGCGCAAGGAACATTCGCTGCACACGATCGTCAATGAGATCCAGGCGATCGACGGGGTACAGCGCTGCGACAGCGACCTGAACCTGCACACGTACAAGGTGGCCGCCGACTGGAGCCGGCAACTGCTCACCGATGACCACACCGGGGTCGTCGCCGAGATGCACGAGTGCGATCCCAGCCATTTCGACCCGGTCGCTCACAAGATCATCGATGTGATGCGGGAAGACGGGCGGGCCAGTTTCCGGACCGTCGCCGACGCGCTGGGCGTCAACGAGAGCACGGTGCGCCGCCGTTTCGAAACCCTGCAGGCGGGCGGCTGCATCGCCGTCACCGCCTTGGTGCCGGCGCACGCGCTCGGGTTCGAGTCGGAGATCCTGCTGCACATCACCGTCGACCCGCCGTTCCTGGACTCCGTAGCCCGGTCGTTGACAACCTACCGCGGGGTGCGGTTCGTGGCCGCGATGTTGAGCCGCAACACGTTGACGTGCGAGGTGATCCTGCCGACGACCCGAGACATCTTCGAATTCACCACCAACGAACTGGGGAGGCTCGAAGGCGTCCGCGGCTGGACCGCCAACATGCTGCTGCTCACCTTCCGGCGTGGGTTCGTGGAGACCCCGTGGTGGCCGCGTAGCGTCCACGCCCCCCAGTAGCGATCCGCCGCGCGCCATCGTCCGATCTCGACGGTCGCGAGGCAGGCCGTGGGACCGGCCCAGCTGACCGGGGCCGGTCCCACGGGCTGGGCGTAGGCAACGACCAAGCTCACCGCGAATCAGCGCCTTTGCCGTACCGGCAACATTGCTTGCCACTTCCGCCGTGGGCGGGCACCGTGGTGTAGATGACGTGCGGCGACGGGCGGGGTGTGCGATGAACGGGACCTATGACGTGGTGGTGGTCGGCGGCGGCGCAGCCGGACTGAGCGGCGCTCTGGCACTCGCGCGGGCGCGGCGCTCGGTGCTGGTGATCGACGACGGACAGCCACGCAACGCGCCCGCCGGGCATGTGCACAACTTCCTGTCCCGCGACGGCATGGCACCGGCGCAGCTGCTCGCGGCCGGCCGGGAGGAGGTGGCCCGGCACGGCGGTGAGGTGGTCGCCGGCCGGGTCGAGACCGCCGCGCGCGACGGCGAGGAGTTTCGGCTCGCGCTCGCGGACGGACAGAGTGTCCGGGCGCGGCGGCTGCTCGTGACGACCGGGTTGCTCGACGAGCTGCCCGACGTGCCGGAACTGGCGAAGCGCTGGGGGCGCGACGTGCTGCACTGCCCGTACTGCCACGGTTGGGAGGTCCGGGACCGACGCATCGGCGTGCTGGCGACCGGGTCGACGGCCATGCACCAGGCCGAGATGTGGCGGCAGTGGAGCCCACACGTGTTGCTGCTGGTGCACGGCGCCTGGCGACCGGATCCGCAGCAGGCCGAACTGCTCGCGGCCCGTGAGATCACCGTGGTGGACGGACCCGTGGCTGGGCTGGTCGTGGACGATGACCGGTTGACCGGGGTGCGCCTGGCAACGGGGGAGATGGTGGAGCTCGATGCGGTGGTGGTGGCGCCGCGCTTCATCGCCCGGGCCGCCCTGTTGGCGTCGCTGGGGCTGACGCCGGCCGATGTCGAGGTGGAGGGTCAGGTGATCGGTAGTCAGGTGCCGGTCGACCCGTCGGGGGCGACGGCCGTCGCGGGTGTGTGGGCGGCTGGCAACGTGGCCGACGTACGGGCCCAGGTGGTGACCGCGGCCGCGTCGGGGTTGACCGCTGGCGCGGCCATCAACGCAGACCTTGTGGCGCAGGAGAGCCGTCGCGCGCTCAGCGTCTATCGCGAGCGGGTGCGCATGATGTTCGAGGAGGCCGGCTGGGAGGAGCGCTACCAGGCGCGTCCGTCGGTGTGGAGCGGAAACCCGAACCCACAGCTCGTCGCCGAGGCAGCCGGACTGCCCCGGGGCGGGCCTTGGATGTCGGCTGTGGCGAGGGCGCCGACGCGGTCTGGCTGGCGCAACGGGGATGGCAGGTGACCGCGGTCGACATCTCCACCACGGCGCTCGGGCGGGCCGCCGCACATGCACGGGCCGCTGGCGAGGAAGACCGGATCGCCTGGACGCACGCGGACCTGCGCGAGCAGCCGCCGGCCGAGCGGTCGTACGAGCTGGTGTCGTCGCAGTTCATGCACCTGCCCGGCGCGGCCCGCCGGGAACTGTTCGCCGCGCTGGCCGCGGCGGTCGTGCCGGGCGGCACGCTGCTGATCGTCGGGCACCATCCGCACGACCTGCGCACCAGTGCGCACCGGATGCACTTCCCGGACATGATGTTCACCGCGGAGGAGGTCGGGTCCTCGCTCGACCCGGCTGAGTGGACGGTCCTGGTTGCGCAGGCCCGCCCCCGGGGCGTGCTCAATGCGGACGGCGAGGCCGTCACCATTCACGACGCCGTGCTGGTCGCCCGCCGCCTGACTGGGAGCGGCACCGAAGCGCCAGCCTGACAACAGCGGGTAGCGGCGCTCAGGTCATATTGGTGCCGCATATCCGCCATTTCTCGCCCTCCGGGTGGTGATCTTGGATGGGTGGCAGGCCTGACGGTGGTCGTGCGATTCAGTAGCCTAAGAGTGTGACCACGCCGCCGAGTTCGCTGCCCCTGGACCCGATCGAGGAAGCTGCCCGGCAATGGCGTGCGCGGGGGTGGGCCGAGGCGGCCGACGGCATGGCCGCGGTGACGTCGATCATGCGGGCACAGGCGATCGTACTGGCGAGGGTGGAGGAAGTGCTGCGACCCCTGTCGCTCACCTTCGCCCGGTACGAGTTGCTCATGCTGCTGTCATTCACCCGCAGCGGGGCGTTGCCGATGGCGAAGGCAGGCGCGCGGCTGCAGGTGCACCCGACCAGCATCACCAATGCGGCAGCACGGCTGGAGGCCGCGGGCCTGGTGGTGCGCCGGCCCCACCCCAGCGACGGCCGCGCCGTCCTGGTCGAGATCACTGATGCCGGCCGGGCAGCGTCCACCGAGGCCACCCGGCGACTCAACGACGAGGTCTTTTCTCAGCCCGGCCTGTCCGAGCGGCGGTTGCGCACGCTGGTGAACCTGCTTCGCGAGCTCCGCCTGGACGCGGGTGACTTCAAGGGCTGACCGCCGCGCCAGGCCAGAAACTAGGACGCCCTACTATCTTCGTAAAGGTAGGACAGGCGTAGGGAGCGCGGATGAGCGAGCCGGTGCTGTACGGCGTGGCTGATGGCGTTGGACGGATCACGCTGAACCGGCCCGGGGCCTCCAACGCGGTCGACCTGTCCACCGCGCAGGCCCTCGCCGAGGCGGTGGCCCGGGCCGCCGCGGATGACGGCGTGCGCGTGCTGCTGCTGTGCGGCAACGGCAGGCGGTTCTGCGCTGGTGGCGACCTGGCGTCGATGGCCCAGGCGGCGCAGCGGCAGGCGTATGTGCGCACCCTTGCCGCCACCCTGGACGGCGCCTTGCGGGCGATGGCCTCGCTGCCCAAGCCCGTGGTCGTGGCCGTGCAGGGTGCCGCAGTCGGCGCCGGCCTCGCCGCGGTGCTCAGCGCCGACATCGCGATCGCGGCCCGCTCGACCACGTTCGCCGCTGCCTACACCGCGCCGTCGGTCTCACCCCGGACTGCGGCTTCTCCCGGCTGCTACCGCGGGCGGTCGGGCAGGCGCGGGCGTTGCAGCTGACGTTGACCCGCCGCACGCTCAGCGCCGACGAAGCAATGGACTGGGGGATCGTGGCCGAGGTGGTCGACGACGACGAGCTGTCGGCCCGGGCCGAGGGTCTCGCCGCCACGCTGGCCGCTGGACCGACCACCGCCTTCGGGCACGCCAAGCGGCTCATCCGCAGCTCGTGGGAGACCACGCCGGACCAGCTCGGCAATGATGAGGCGGACACGATCGCCGCACTGTCGGAAGGCCCAGAGGCAGCGGCACTCATCGACGCATTCCTGCAGCGATGACGGCCGGTCGATAACCGCCCTTCGCTGACTGAGGGCCTGGCTCAGGACCAGGCCGCGATGGCGCCGGCGAGATCGGTCTGCCGGAACTGTTCGACCGTGGAGGCCGCCGACCGGGAGAACCGGGGCGCGTAGCCGGCGACGACCTGTCCGTTGACCAGGCGCATGGACCCGCGTGCGGCGACATGCGGTTCGGACACTGCCTCGTCGAAGCTCAGCACGGGGGTGACACAGGCGTCGGTGCCGTCGAAGACCGCGGTCCATTCCGCCCGGGTACGGGTACGGAAGCGCCGCGCGAACGTCTCCGCGAGGACGGGCCAGCCGGACCGGTCGTACTGTGCGGGGAGGTCCCGCTCGTCCAGTTCCAGGCCGGTGAGCATGAGCGCGTAGAACTGCGGCTCCAGCGAACCGACGGCCATGAACAGCCCGTCCGCGCACGCATAGGTGCGATAGAACGGCGCGCCGCCGTCGAGCAGGTTGGCCGAGCGCCCGTACTGCCACAAGCCTTGCGCCTTCAAGTCCAACAGCAGTTGGACGAGCAGGCTGGCTCCGTCCACCATCGCCGCGTCGACGATCTGGCCGCAGCCGGACCGGGATCGCTCGAGCAGCGCGCTGAGGATTCCGACCACGAGGAACAGCGACCCGCCGCCAAAGTCGCCGGCGAGGTTGAGTGGTGGCAGCGGCGCCTCGGCCGGGCCGACCGCGTTGAGCACGCCGGTGATCGAGATGTAGTTCAGGTCGTGCCCGGCGGTCGTGCGCCCGCGGGCCGTCCTGGCCCCATCCGGTCATGCGACCGTAGACGAGACGCGGGTTGCGCGCGCAGCACTCGGCCGGACCGATCCCGAGCCGCTCGGCGACCCCCGGGCGGAAGCCTTCGATGAGCACGTCGGCGCGTTCGACGAGGTCGAGCACCTGGGCATGCTGCGCCGGGTCCTTCAGGTTCGCGTCGACGACGACGCGGTTACGCAGGATATGGGTGGGGGACTCGTCGGGCCGCGCGCCGGGCCGCACCACCCGCAGCACGGTGGCACCCAGGTCGCCGAGCAGCATCGCCGCGTGCGGTCCCGGGCCGATGCCAGCCAGTTCGAGTACCTTGATGCCCGCGAGTGCGCCGTTCATGTCAGCGCCGGCCCACGAGATCACGACCGATGATCTCTTTCATGATCTCGTTGGCGCCGCCGAAGATGCGTTGGATCCGGGCGTCCTGGAAAGCCCGGCCGACCGGATACTCGAGCATGTAGCCGTACCCGCCATGTAGCTGCAGGCATCGGTCGATCACGCGGTTTTGCATCTCGGAGGCGAACAGCTTCGCCTTGGCCGCGTCCACAACGGACAGATCTTGCTCGCCGAACGCGAGGATGGCCTTATCGACAAAGGCCCTGGTCACGTCGATCTCCGTCGCCATCGCGGCCAGCTCGAAACGGGTGTTCTGGAAGTCCGCGATCGGCTGGCCGAACGCGTGCCGCTGGTCGACGTAGGCCAGCGTCGCGGCGAAGATGGAATCGGCCACCGCGATCGCGTGGGCCGCGATGCCCAGCCGCTCCAGTGGCAGCAGCTGGGCGAGTTGGCGCAGCCCACCGCCGAGTTCGCCGAGCAGGTTCTCGTCCGGCACGAAGACGTCGTCGAAGAACAGTTCGGCGGTGTCCTGGGCGTGCAGGCCGACCTTGTTGAGCTTGCGACCGCGGGTGAACCCGGTTGCCCCCCGTTCGACCACGAGCAGGCTGAAGCCGGCCGATCCGCCCTCGGGTGCGGTGCGGACGACCGTGATGACGAGGTCAGAGTTGATACCGTTGGTAATGAATGTCTTGGCACCGTTGACAATCCAACCGCCGTCGACCCGCCGGCCCGCGCACCGCACCCCGCGCAGGTCGCTGCCCGTGCCGGGCTCGGTCATCGCGATGGCGCCGATGATCTCACCAGCGGCCATCCCGGGCAGCCAGCGCTGCTTCTGTTCGGGCGTGCCCAGCATCGCGATGTACGGGATGGCAATGTCGTCCTGCAGCGAGAAGCTCGACGACAGCGAGGTGGCGTGGGCCCGGGCGAACTCCTCCTGGACCACGTTGCGGTACCGGTAGTCGTGGTGCTGCCCGGCACCGCCATACTCCTGCGGCGCGTGCAGGCCGAGGATCCCCTGCTTGCCCGCGGCGATCCACACATCGCGGTCGATGAGGCGTTGCTCGTCCCACCGCTGCAGATTGTCGAGCACGGATCGCTCGATGAACTCGCGTACGACGTCGCGGAACTGCTCATGGTCGGGGGTGTAGAGGTTACGCTTCATGAGCCGGCCTTCCTGATTGTCGCCGCGCAGTTGTCGAGAAGTTCGTCCACCATCGCGCCGATGCCATCGAAGCCGGATCCGATGGTCTGACCCGACGCGTGACGGACATGGATCTGTTCGAGAATCACGGCCAGTTTGAACTGGGAGAACGCGAGATACCAGGGCATCGTCGCCATCGCGTGGTCGTCGAGGCCGCGCCGCGCGCTGTAGCGGGCGACCACCTCGTCGCGGCTGAGGAAGCCAGGGAACGCGGTGAGGCCGCCCGTGATGGGGTTGAACGGCCGCCCGACCTCGTCCCAGAACATCGCCAGCATGCCGAGGTCGGCGAGCGGATCGCCGAGGGTCGACATCTCCCAGTCCAGCACTGCCGCGATCCGGCCGGGATCCGCCGCCGTGACGATCAGATTGTCGATGCGGTAGTCGCCATGCACCAGTGCCGCCGCCGGCGACTGCGGCAGCGTGCCGGCGAGGGTCTCGCCGATCTGGTCGACCAGTGCGGCGTGCCGGTTGGCGACGCTGTGGTACTGCCGCTGCCAGCGACTGAGCTGGCGGGCGAGGAAGCCGTCGGGCCGTCCCAGCGAATGCAGGCCGACCGCGCCGATGTCGACCGTGTGCAGTGCGGCCAGCGTGTCCACCATGGACTCTGAAAGCCGCCGACGGTCCGCCTCGGGGACCTGGCTGACCTGCTGGCGGGTTCGCAGGACGAGCCCCTGCACCTCTGCCATCAGATAGAACGGGGCGCCGAGCACGTCAGCGTCCTCGCACAGTGCGACCACCTGTGGCACCGGCACAGCGGTCTGTGCCAGCGCGTCGATGACGCGGTGTTCGCGGGCGACGTCGTGCGCGCCGGGATGGTAGGTACCCAGCGGCGGCCGGCGCAGGATCCAGCGGCTGGCGCCGTCGGTGATGGCGAAGGTGAGGTTCGACCGGCCGCCGCCGATCAGGACGGCGCTGAGCTGGCCCGCGAGGACCACTCCCCGGGCGGCCAGGAACCGGGTCAGTGCCGCCAGGTCCACCGCTTCGGAAGCGACCGGGGTCGTGGTGGTCATGCGCCGCTCCAGTGGGGAGCCCGCTTCTGCGCGAAGGCCGTCGCGCCCTCCCGCGCGTCGGCACTGGATATCACGGCCGCCATCTCGCGGTCCTGCTCCTCGTGCAGCGACTGGTCCCACGAAGACCCCGCGCCCGCGGCCGCATTCACGATCCGTTTGCTGGCCCGCACCGCGAGCGGGGCGTTGGCGGCGATCTCGCCGGCCAGTCCGCACGCCGTGGCCAGCACGTCCCCGGCCGGCACGACTCGGTTGACCAGTCCCCAGCGCAGCGCCGTCGCCGCGTCGACCGTGCTGCCGGTCAGGGCAAGTTCCATCGCGACCTTCACGGGAAGGTGCCGCGGCAGTTCGATGAGACCGCCCGCGCCGGCGAACAGGCCGCGCCGCACCTCGGGCAGGCCCAGGCTGGCCTCGTCACTCATGACCGCGAGGTCGCAGGCGAGCATGATCTCCATCCCGCCGCCGCGGGCGAGCCCGTTGACGGCGGCGATGACCGGCTTGGTCAGGACCCGGTCGACGAACCCGGCGAAACCCCACTCCGGATGGTCGGGGTCGTGCACGGTCTGTCCTGCGGCCAGCGCCTTGAGATCGGCGCCCGCGCAGAACGCACGGCCGGCGCCGGTGATGACCGTCGCCCGGATGTCCGGTGTGGACTCGACCTCGGTGAGCAGAGCGCCGAGCGCACGGGACAGGTCGGCGTTGACGGCGTTGAGCGCCTCCGGTCGGTTCAGCGTCAGCACCGCGACGCTGTCGACCACCGCCATCACCGCGGAGACGTTCACATCCACTGTCATCGTGCGTACCTATCGCTCGTTGGTTGCCGGGCGGCGAACGCGGTCGCCCAGTCGATGACGTCAGGGGGTCCTGAGTCCGATCATGCGGGAGGAGATGGCGCGGTAGCGCTCCACCAGTTGGTCGAGGCTGAGTTCGCCGGCCGGGCGGAACCAGACCGCGATCGCCTGCACCATGCCGAGCAGCGCGCGCACGGCGTCGCGCGGGTAGACGCCGGCAAACCGGCCGATCGCCGTGCCCTCCTCAACGGCGTGCAGCAGCATGGCCTCGACCGCGTCGCGCTTGGCGATGTAGCTTTCCCGGTGCGCGGGTGCGAGGAACCGTATCTCGGCATCGAGATAGGCCAGTTTCCCGCTCACCGCCATGTGCCGGACCAGGCATTCCACGATGTCGAGAAAGCGCTCCGCCGGGTCGGTACGTTCGCGCGCGACGGCGGCGCAGGAGGATTCCACCATACCGATGCTGACGTCGAGCAGCGCATACAGCATCGCCTCCTTGTTCGCATGGTGGTAGTACAGGGCCGGCACGGTCACCCCGACGCGGGCGGCGATGTCGCGCACGCTCGCGCCGTGGTATCCGTTCTCGTAGAACGCATCCAGCGCGGCGGACAGGATGGGACTGAGCGGGACTGTGCTCGCGGTCAACGGGTCCCGCGTGGTCAGGTCCTTCGTCATGGCGTGGACGTTACGGTGTCGGGACGCCGGATCTGTAGTGGCAGGTCGAACAACGGCTCGCGTCGCCGCTCCGCCTTTGCCACCGTACGTACGTGCACCTCGTCGGGGCCGTCGAAGAGGCGCATCGCCCGGTGCCAGCCCCACATCGCGGCCAGCGGTACGTCATCGCTCACGCCAGCTGCGCCGTACACCTGGATGGCCCGGTCGATGACCTGGGTGACCGTCCGGGGGACGACCAGCTTGACCATCGATACCTGGGTGGCGGCGGCCTTGTTACCGTGATCGTCGATGAGTTTCGCGGTTGCCTGGCACAGCAGCCGGGCCTGGTCGATCGCGACCCGTGACTCGGCGATGTCCTGCGCGATCGTCTCCCGCTCGATCAATGGCGCGCCGAAGGCGGTGCGGCTCTTGGCCCGCGCGACCAACATGGCGAGGGCCCGTTCCGCCGCGCCCAGTGCCCGCATGCAGTGATGGATGCGGCCCGGTCCCAACCGTGCCTGTGCCATCGCGAAGCCGTCGCCCGGCTGGCCGAGCAGGTTGCCCGCCGGCACTCGCACCTGGTCGAAGGAGACCTCGACGTGGCCGTGCTGGTCGTACCGGCCGAACACGGGCAGGTCGCGGTGCACGGTCACGCCCGGGGTGTCCGGAGGCACCAGCACCATGGACTGCTGGCGGTGCACCGGCGCGGACGGGTCCGTCTTGCCCATCACGATGAGGATCTCGCACCGCGGGTCGGCCAGGCCGCTGATCCACCACTTGCGGCCGTTGATCACGTAGTCGTCGCCGTCGCGGCGGATGGACGTGGTGATGTTGGTGGCGTCACTGCTCGCGACGTCCGGCTCGGTCATCGCGAACGCAGAGCGGATCCGGCCGTCCAGCAGGGGATCGAGCCAGCGAGTTCGCTGCCACGGCTGGGCGAAGCGATGCAACAGCTCCATGTTGCCGGTGTCGGGTGCCTGGCCGTTGATCGCTTCGGGGGCGAGATCGAGGCTCCAGCCGGACAGTTCGGCGATGCTCGTGTAGTCGAGCTGGCCGATGCCGGAGACCTCCGGCAGGAACAGGTTCCACAGCCCGCGCCGGCGCGCTTCCTGTTTGAGTTCCTCCACCACGGGCGGCACGCAATGGTCTACCGGGCCCGCCGCGGCCCGGTACGCGTGGTAACCGGGCTCGGCCGGGAACACGCACTCCCGCATGAACTCGAGCATCGCCGCGTACAACTCCTCCCCGCGGCGCGTCAGGCGCAGATCCGGGGCGGTCACGGGCGACCTACCGGGGGTGCGTAGCGCGGGCTGGCCAGCGCGGTGAGAATCTCGGGGAGATGGCGCGAGACGCGGTCGGTGAAACGTGGCTCGCGTTTGTCCAGGAACGCCGCGATGCCTTCCCTCGCGTCGTTACTGGTACCCCGCACGTTGAGCGCATGGGTCTCGGCTTGGTGCGGGGTCATCGGATGCTCGGCGGTGAGCATGCGCCACACGAGTTGGCGGGTCAGCGTCGCGGAGACCGGGGCCGCGTGCGTCGCGATCTCACCGGCCATGCCCATCGCCACCTCGAGCACCTTCTCGGCCGGATGCAGGCTGCGCACCAGCCCGCCGTCGAGTGCTTCCTCGGCGCCGAAGACGCGGCCGGTCAACGTCCACTCGAGTGCGCGTTGCGGCCCCACAAGGCGGGGGAGAAACCATGACGAGCACGACTCCGGCACCAGGCCGCGCCGGGTGAACGGGAAACCGACCTTGGCGTGGTCGGCGAGCACCCGGATGTCGCATGGCAGGGTCATGGTGATGCCGACGCCGACGGCGTGCCCATTGATGGCGGCGATGACCGGCTTGCGCGACTCGAAGATGCGCAGCACGACCCGGCCGCCGCCATCGCGGCGGATCGGAAGGGCCTCGCCCGGTACATCGAACTGGCTGCCGGGCGGTGCCGACGCACTGGCCCGCCACGACTCGAAGGTGTCGCCTCCGGTCAGGTCCATGCCCGCGCAGAACGCTCGGCCGGAGCCGGTCAGCACGACCGCGCGCACCTCGTCGTCAGCGTCCGATCTGTCGAAGCACGCGATCAGCTCGGACTCCATCTGGTCGGTGAAGGCATTGAGCCGCCTCGGGCCGAGCCAGCGTGACGACGGCGACGTGGCCGGTCATGTCGTAGTGGACGTGCTCTGCCATCGGGTCAGCCCAACCGCTCAATGATCATGGCGTTGGCCATGCCGCCGCCCTCGCACATGGTCTGTAGGCCGAACCGGCCGCCAGTGTCTTCGAGATGGTTGACCAGCGTGGCCAGCAGGCGGCCGCCGGACCCGCCGAGCGGGTGGCCCAGCGCGATCGCGCCACCCCGCGGGTTCAGCCTTGCCTGGTCCACACCGAACTCCCGCGCCCAGGCGAGTGGCACCGGCGCGAACGCCTCGTTCACTTCGAACGCATCGATGTCCTCAATGGACAGACCAGCCTGGGCCAGCGCCTTCGAGGTCGCCGGGATCACGCCGGTCAGCATGAGCAACGGGTCGCTGCCGGTCACCGCGAACGAGCGGAACCGCGCCCGCGGGGTCAATCCCAGCGCCCGCGCCCGCTCCGCACTCATGATCAGCGCGGCCGAGGCGCCGTCGGTGAGTGGCGACGAGTTGCCGGGCGTGATGTTCCAGTCCACCTCGGGGAAGCGGCCGGCAAGTTCGTCGGTGCGGAACGAGGGCTTCAGACCGCTCAGACCTTCCGCGGTGGTGCTGGCCCGGATGGTCTCGTCGATGGTGTGCTTGCGGCCGGCGCCGTCCGGCCCGGTCACGTCGACCGGCACGATCTCCCGGCGAAAGGCGTCCTGTGCCACCGCCTCGGCGGCACGCTGATGCGACCGGGCCGAGAAGTCGTCCAACTGTGCCCGTGACAGCTTCCACCTGGCCGCGATCAGCTCGGCCGAGACGCCCTGGTTGATCAGCCCGTCCGGATAGCGGGCACCCAGCGGCGCCACAGGATCGCCACCAGCGCTCGGCGATCCCATCGGTACCCGGCTCATGCTTTCCACACCGCATGCGATCACCGCGTCGTACGCGCCGGCCATGATCCCTTGCGCGGCGAAGTGCACGGCCTGCTGGCTCGACCCGCATTGCCGGTCGATGGTTGTCGCGGGCACCTCCTCGGGCAGCCCGGCGACCAGCGTCGCGGTGCGGGCGATGTTGAGCGCCTGGTCGCCGCTCTGGCTGACGCAGCCCGCGATGACGTCGTCGATCTCGCTGCCGGACAGGCCGTTTCGTTCGATCACCGCCCGCAGGACAATGGCCAGCAGATCGGCCGGGTGCACGCAGGACAGTGCCCCGCCTGGTTTGCCGCGGCCCGAAGCGCTGCGGACAACGTCGACAATGACGGCGTCAGGCATTGAGATGCACCTTCCTTATTTAGCGTTCGCTAAGTACGATACGTGGGTGATTCCGGGCTGGTCAAGACTCTCCGACTTGCGGCGCAACGCCAAGCGCAGCAACATACCCCAGAATCGATGGCAGAGACCGAGCCGTGACTGGAGACGACATGCCCGGCCCGACCGACGTACAACAGGCTCGCCGCGACAACGGACCGGTGACGGATCGAGGTGCCACGCGCAAGCGCGAACTGCTCGAGGCCGCCCGTCGGGTCTTCGAACGCAAGGGCTTCATGGACGCCAGGGTGAGCGACATCGTCAAAGAGGCGCATGTCTCGCACGGTACCTTCTACACCTACTTCGACACGAAGGAAGCGGTCTTCAGCGCGCTCGCCCACGACGTCATCGAATCGATGCTCCGGTCGATGACGACAACGGCGCCGAAGGCCAGCCTCGACCAGCGGATCCACGATTCGGTGGTCCGCTTCGTACAGGCGTACCGGCCGCACGCCAAGATGATCGGCCTGATCGAGCAGGTCGGCACGTCGTCGCCGCAGATGCGCAATCTGCGCCTCGAACTGCGTGACACATTCGTTCGGCGTACCCGTCGCGGCATCCAGCGAATGCGCTCCAGCGGCCAGCTCGCCGACCCCGAACTCGACATCGAGTACACCGCCGAGGTACTCGGCGCGATGATCGAGTACAGCTGCTACGTGTGGTTCTGCCTGGACAAGAACTTCGACGAGCCCCGGCTGATCGAAGCGCTGGTTTCGGTCTGGCGCAACGCGTTGCGGGCTGGCGTGTAGTGGATCCCATCGAGCCGCCCTACCGTGTCTGCGCGTGCGGCAGGTGTTGCGTGGCTCGGCCGTGTTCGATCGACGGGACAGCGCTGAGCAGCCGGCGGGTGTAGGGTTCGCGCGGATCGGCGAACAGTTCCTCATTGGTGCGCGATTCCACCGTCCTGCCCGCTGGCGCTGCCCGCCGCTGAGCTCGTGTGGCAGCCGGGCGCCGAAGTCACGTCCCAATCCGACCAGGTCGAGCAACTCGTCCACCCGGGCGCGGGTGGGTTCGCCGGCCGAAGTCGCCATGCAGGATACCGCCGATGAAGTCGAGGTACTGCACGGCCAGTGGGCGATCGAGCCCGTACTGTGCCCGCACCGCGGCGATCTCGGCCGCCGAGGCGTCGGACGGCAGGAGCAGCGAGATCGGGTCTCCGCTGAGTCTGCTCAGGCCGAACATCACGACCGTCACGATGCCCAGCGCGATGAAGCTACGGGCGATCTTGCCTGCGATGAATCGCGGCATCCTGCCAACTCCTTTGCGTGAACAGGGTTCCCGCCGGGGTGTCCCGGCGGGAACTGCCGCCTTCTGCTAGCGCTAGCTGAGGACGAACTGCTAGCCGAGTACGACCGACTGCAGGTTCGACGGGTACGCCTGACCCTGCAGCGGCGACCACTTGACGACCTTGCTGTTGGTCGCGAACACCGTGTTGACCAGCCACAGCGGGATGACCCGCTCCTGCACCCGGTTGAGCTCCAGCACCTGGCCGATCAGCGCGGCCCGCTGGCTCGCGTCAACGGTGGTCGACTGCTGCTTGAGCAGAGCCAGGATGTCGTCCGCCTTGCCGTACTGGGCGTAGGTCGAACCCGGGTCGAAGTGTGTCGTGAGTACCGACGAGACGTCGATGCGCGAGCCGTGGCCGTTCGGGCCGAATACCAGCACGACCCGGGTCTGGTCCTTGCCCGCGTTGTTCTGGAACTCGGCCAGCACCGCGGCCGTGTCCACGATCTGCAGCTTCACGGTGATGCCGATCTCGCGCAGTCCCTGGGCGATGGCGTCGGCGAAGTTGGACCCGTTGGTGCCGGCCCAGAGGGTGAGCTCGAAGCCGTTGGGGTATCCGGCGTTGGCGAGTAGTTGCTTCGCCGTGGCTACGTCGTACTTGTCGACCTTGTCGAAGGCGTTGCTGGGCCAGCCCAGTCCACGCGGGAAGCCGAAGAGCGGGGCCGCCTACCCTTCGCCGCCGAGCAGCGTCTTGACAATTGCCGCGCGGTCGATGCCCATGCTGACCGCCTTGCGCACATCGGCCTTGCTGAGCGGACTGTCCGGGTTGCCCTGACCGCCGACCTGCAGCGTGACCAGTCCGCTCTCCGAGGCGACCTTCGTCTGCAGCGACGCGTCGTTCTTCACCTGGCCGATGGTCGGTCCGGTCAGGCCGCTCACGATGTCCATGACGGCCCGGAAGCCGTTGGAAGTGATCCGCTCGGCCGGTGCGAGGAAGTTGCCCGCGGCACCGCACACCACCGCGTCGACCGGCCCGAACCGCTCGGCGCCGTGGGCGAACGCCGCCGCGACCGCGTCCGGATCCCTCACATCGGCCACCGCGTAGGTTGCCTGCGCGCCGCCGGCCTGGAGCTCCTTGACGGCCGTGCTGAGCTTGGTCTCGGTGCGGCCGCAGAGCACCAGGTTCGCTCCGGCGGCCGCGCAGGTCCTGGCGATCGCGAGGTTCACGCCACTGCCGCCGCCGCTGATGAACACCGTCCGGTCGCGCAGCAGGTCGCCCGGCACACGGTCACTCGATGGCGTTCGCGGCATGTCAACTCCAGCCAACGGTTTTACCGCCGCGGATCGGCGGCACCTCCGAGTGTTCCCTGAGTTGACATGCGCGTCAAGTACGATCGAGCCGCCTAGCGCGGGGCCATCCGCAGGGCGCCGTCCATCCGGATGGTCTCGCCGTTGAGGTAGTCGTGGTCGACGATCGACAGGGCGAGCTGGGCGTACTCGTCGGGCCGGGCCAGCCGCTTGGGGAACGGGACGCCGGCGGCCAGCCAGGCGCGGAAGTCCTCGGAGACCGTGGCGAGCATCGGGGTGTCGACGATGCCGGGGGCGATCGTGCACACCCGGATGCCGTACTGCGCCAGGTCCCGCGCGGCAGGCAGGGTCAGCCCGACGATCCCGCCCTTGGACGAGGAGTAGGCCGCCTGGCCGACCTGGCCGTCGTACGCGGCGATGGACGCGGTGTTGATGATGACGCCCCGCTGCCCGTGCTCGTCGGCCTCGGTCTCGGCGATGCGCTCACTGGCCAGGGCCAGGACGTTGAAGAGCCGACGAGGTTGACCTGGACGACCTTCGGCGTACAGGGCCAGGTCGTGGACGCCCTTCTTGCCGAGGATGCGCATCGACGGGCCGATGCCGGCGCAGTTGACGACGGTACGCAGCGGCAGACGCCGAGCCGGCCGCCTGACTCACGGCGGACCGGACCTGCTCCGGATCGGTGACGTCGACCGCGACGTACTCGATGCCGTCGCCGCTCTGGGCCCCCTCGATGCTGGCCGGCAGATCGAACGCGAAGACCTTCGCGCCGCGCTTGGCCAGCGCTGGGCGGTGGCCGCGCCCAGCCCGGAGGCGCCTCCGGTACGATTGCGGCGGTGTTCTCGATGCGCATGCTTCCGTTACCTCTCAATATTCTCTGGTAGCGTCACATGTTGCGGCGGTACTGGCCGCCGACTTCGAAGAACGCCTCGGTGATCTGTCCGAGTGAGCAGAAGCGGACCGCGTCCATCAGGCCTCGAAGACGTTGCCGCCGCTGGTCGCGGCGCTCTTGAGCCGTGTCCAGCGCCGCGCCGGTGCCTCCGGCGTGCCGGGCGTGGAAGTCCGCGAGCCGCGCGTAGCTGCGACCGCTTCTGCCTCGGTCCGCGCCGCGCGCGAGTTCGATCGACCGTGACGGCGCGGCGGAATCCTCGGCGCAGGAAGGTGTTGACGCCGATGATGCGGCAGGCTGCCGTCGTGCTTGCGCTGTCTCGTAGAGCATCGACTCGTCCTGGATGCGGCCGCGCTGGTAGCCGG
Source organism: uncultured Actinomycetota bacterium (assembly GCA_963742855.1). Classification (GTDB taxonomy): domain Bacteria; phylum Actinomycetota; class Actinomycetes; order Mycobacteriales; family Micromonosporaceae; genus CAVUNP01. Next base: position 378,839 of record CAVUNP010000047.1, read on the forward strand.
TCTCCATGGCGCCGAGCACGCCGCCGCGGTCGTCGATCCGGTCGAACTCGGCGAGCACGGCCTCCTCGACCAGGTCGGTGAGCTCCTCGATGATGAACTGCCCTGCAGCGGGTTCTCGTTGTTCGCCAGGCCCCACTCGCGGTTGATGATGAGCTGGATGGCCAGGGCCCGGCGCACCGACTCCGCGCGTCGGCGTCGTGACCGCCTCGTCGTAGGCGTTGGTGTGCAGGGAGTTGGCGTTGTCGTAGATCGCGTACAGCGCCTGCAGCGTGGTGCGGATGTCGTTGAAGTCCATCTCCTGCGCGTGCAGCGACCGGCCCGAGGTCTGGACGTGGTACTTCAGCTTCTGGGACCGCTCGTTGGCGCCGTACGGTCGCGCATGGCGACGGCCCAGATCCGCCGCGCCACCCGGCCGATGACGGTGTACTCGGGGTCCATGCCGTTGGAGAAGAAGAACGACAGGTTGGGGGCGAAGTCGTCGATCGTTCATGCCGCGGGCCAGGTACGCCTCGACGTAGGTGAAGCCGTTGGCCAGGGTGAACGCCAGCTGGCTGATCGGGTTCGCGCCGGCTTCGGCGATGTGATAGCCGGAGATGCGACACCGAGTAGAAGTTGCGCACGTGGTGGTCGATGAACCACTCCTGGATGTCGGCCATCAGCGCAGCGCGAACTCGGTGGAGAAGATGCAGGTGTTCTGGCCCTGGTCCTCCTTCAGGATGTCGGCCTGCACCGTGCCGCGCACCGTGGCCAGGCGCCGGCGCGCCGCGATCTCGGCCGCCTCGGCGGTCGGCTCGCGGCCCTGGGCCTCGCGGAACCGGTCGATCTGCTGGTCGATCGCGGCGTTGAGGAACATCGCGAGGATCGTCGGGGCCGGGCCGTTGATGGTCATCGACACCGACGTGTCGGGCGCGCACAGGTCGAAGCCGGCGTAGAGCTCCCTCATGTCGTCGAGCGTGGCGATCGAGACGCCGGAGGTGCCGATCTTGCCGTAGATGTCGGGCCGCTCGTCGGGGTCGCGGCCGTAGAGGGTGACCGAGTCGAACGCCGTGGACAGCCGGGTCGCCGGCTGGCCGGCGGCCGAGCAGGTGGAAGCGGCGGTTGGTGCGGAACGCGTCGCCCTCGCCGGCGAACATCCGGGCCGGGTCCTCGCCCTCGCGCTTGAACGGGAACACGCCGGCGGTGAACGGGAAGTATCCGGGCAGGTTCTCGGCACGCAGCCGAACCGCAGCAGCTCGCCGTGGTCGGTCGAAGCGCGGCAGCGCGACCCGCGGGATGCGCGTGCCGGACAGGGACGTCCGGGTGAGCGCGGTGCGGATCTCCTGGCCGCGGACGGCGTACACGTGCTCGTCGCCGCGGTAGCGCTGCGACGCACCTCCGGCCAGCTGCTCGAGCAGCTGGCGCAGCGTCGCCGTGCAGGCTCTGCGTCGGTCGGCGGCGACAGCGCGTGCCGAGCTCGGCCGGGTCGCCGCGCGTGCCGCGAGCGGGCTCGACGCCGTGGTCCCGGTGCTGGCGCGGCGAGCCGGCGTCCACCTGCTCGGCCGTCGTGGTGTGGTAGCCGCGACCGTCGTCGGCGATCTCGGCCAGGTAGCGCGCCCGCGGTCGGCGGCATCGAGCGCCGGCTGCGTGGAGGCGCGCCGGCGACCCGCGGGCAGCACGCCCGTGGCGACGGCAGGCCGTGCCTGCGGCCAGCTGCCTTGAGGTGCTGGTACAGCGCGGTCACGCCGTCGTCGTTGAAGCGGGCCGCGATGGTGCCGAACACCGGCATGTCCTCGGGCGCGTGCCGAACGCCTCGCGGTTGCGCACCATCTGGCGGCGCACGTCGCGCAGCGCGTCCTCCGCGCCGCGGCGCTCGAACTTGTTGATGGCGACGACGTCGGCGAAGTCGAGCATGTCGATCTTCTCGAGCTGGCAGGCAGCGCCGAACTCCGGCGTCATCACGTACAGCGAGACGTCGACGTAGCGGCACGATCGCCGCGTCGCCCTGGCCGATGCCCGGGGTCTCGACGATGACCAGGTCGAAGCCGGCGGCCTTGCAGGCGGCGATCACGTCGCGCGAGGCGGTCGGGCAGCTCGGTCCGGCGCCCGCGGGTGGCCAGCGAGCGGAAGAAGACGCGTGGCGCGGCCGTCGATGGCGTTCATCCGGATCCGGTCGCCCAGCAGCGCGCCGCCGCCGCGGCGGCGGGTCGGGTCGATGGCCAGCACCGCGATCCGCAGCTTGTCCTCGCTGGTCCAGGCGGAACCGGCGGATCAGTTCGTCGGTCAGCGACGACTTGCCGGAGCCGCCGGTGCCGGTGATGCCGAGCACCGGTGACGTCGACGCGCTGGCCGCGGCCGCGCGCAGCTCGGCCAGCACGGCGGTCGGGCAGCGCGCCCGGCTTCGAGCGCCGGTGATCGCCCGCGCCAGCGCGGCCGGTCGCCCGGCCAGCAGCGTCGACGCGTCGACCGGCGCGCTGCCGCCAGGTCGACGTCGCACTCCTCGATCAGCTCGTTGATCATGCCGGCCAGGCCCAGGCGCTGCCCGTCCTCGGGCGAGAAGATCGTCGCACGCCCGTCGGCCAGTCCGCGATCTCGTCCGGCACGATGACCCGCCGCCGCCGCCGAACACCCGGATGTCCGCCGCCGCCCGCCTCGGCCAGCCGGTCGACCAGGTACTGAAGTACTCGACGTGGCCGCCCTGGTAGGAGGTGACGGCGACGCCCTGCACGTCCTCCTGCGACGGCGGCGTCTGACGACCTCGTCGACGGAGCGGTTGTGGCCCAGGTGGACGACCTCGGCGCCCTGCGACTGCAGGATGCCGCCGCATGATGTTGATGGCGGCGTCGTGGCCGTCGAACAGGCTGGCCGCGGTGACGAACCGCACCGGGTGGGCCGGCACGTGCAGAGGGGGTCGTTCGGACATCGCGGCACCGTCCCGATCGCGGGCAAAACACTAGGACTTCCAAGAAGATACTATGACGTCCACGTACCGCTCGGCCAACCCCGCCCGGTGGGGGCGCAATGTGATCGGGGCGCCGGCCCTGTCAACTGACCAATGTGGATACGACGGTCGCGGCGAACTGGACGACAACACCGAGTGACACCGGGTCGCGTTCCGAGGTACCGGGACTGCCGGCGCGGGATCGTGTCGCCGCGTCAGGAGTTCTTCGGCTGCCCCGGTTCGCGTGCTCCTCGCCGTCGCCGGTGCGCCGTCAGCATCACGACGGCCAGGACGAGGGCAGCGCCGAGGCCGAGGATCAGGGCGAATGTGGGCCAGCCTCCGGCTCCGCCGTGGTTCTCGTTCTTGACGGCCACCGCCGCGGGATCCAGCTTCGTTTCTTCTGGCGTGGCAGACTTCACTTCTTCGGGCGCGACCAGGTGGCCGACGGACGCGTTGCGAGGCAACGCGAAGCCCCAGTTGAGCAGGGCCATGGCCTCGCCCAAGCTGCCCAGTGGTGCGGTCTCCGCCGCGAGCAAGGTCACCGCGAGCACCCGACCGTCGCGTTCGGCCACGCCCACGTACGTCTGCCGAGCCAGGTCGGTGTAGCCGGTTTTTCCCCCGAGCATTCCGGCGTAGCGGTCCAGCAGCGTGTTCTCGTTGACGATCTCGAATGCCGGGGTTGCCGGCTGTGCCGGTACCTGCGCCACCCTCGTGGCCATGTACCGGCGGAAGTCTTCGCGGGCGAACGCGGCCCGCGCGATCAGCGCAAGGTCGTACGCGCTGGTGAACTGACCCGGGCCGTCCAGGCCCGAGGGCGTTGCCGCATGGGTCTGGTTCGCGCCCAGCCGGCGGGCCTCGTCGTTCATGGCCTGCACGCCGCCCTGCCTACCCGCGGTGCCACCGCCCACGCGAGCGAGCACGTTGGCCGCGTCATTGCCGGACTTGAGGAGAAGCCCCAGCCACAGGCTCTCGATCGTGTACCGGCTGCCCGCGGCCACCCCCATCAGCGAACTGGCCGGATCGAGATCGCGCAAGTCCGACTGGGCCACCTCTACCACCTGGGTCGGATCGAGGCGGGGCATCAGGGTCGCCGCCAGCAGCAGCTTCTGTACGCTGGCCGGCGCCCGGCGCTCGTGCGGGCCGCACCCGCCCAGCACCGCACCACTGGTCAGGTCCGCGACGAGCCACGAGGTGGCGGTCACCGCCGGCGGCATCGGCGCGGACGCCGCAACAGCCAGACCAGCCGTCGTCAGCGCCTGCCCTCCGACTGCCCGTTGGGCGGGGTCAACCGGTGGCGGGGTTGGTGCGGCGGGCGGAGGCACCGGCGCCTGCACGGCCGGGCATGGCACCGGCGCGGCCGGCGCCCGCGTAGGCGGGGCGACCGCCACCGCGGGCAGCACCAGGATGGCGCCGAGCGTCATGACCTTAATGTGAAAAGCGGTCACGTTACGTACGGTAAACCCTCACAACGCGACGCGGTTCCGATTGGCGCAAGATGCTCCGCTGCGGGCAGTCTACGCCGATCGCCGGCTACCACCCCAGTCGTACGTCAAAGATCTGATTCCCGGTAGACGTCCTGCGCACCCGGCCGGCCGAGGATGGGCGGACCAGACCGATCAGGATTCGAGAAGCGCCAGTTTCGCGGGCGCACGTAGCGTGGCCGCCACGAACATCATCATTTCCGGGCTCCTCGGTCGTTTTCAGCCCGAGCTGGCGCCGGTTAGATTTGCCCAGGCGACGCTGACGCATCACAGATGGAGACATGATGAGCATGGCCAAGGCCACGAGGAAGAACACGCAGTCACCCGCGCTGCACGCTGCCGACAGCCACGACCTGATCCGGGTGCACGGCGCGCGCGTGAACAACCTCAAGGATGTCAGCGTCGAGATCCCGAAGCGTCGGCTCACGGTGTTCACCGGTGTCTCCGGCTCCGGCAAGAGCTCGCTGGTGTTCGGCACCATCGCGGCGGAGTCGCAGCGGCTGATCAACGAGACGTACAGCGCCTTCGTGCAGGGCTTCATGCCGACGCTGGCCCGGCCGGAAGTCGACGTACTGGACGGGCTGACCACCGCCATCATCGTCGACCAGGAGCGGATGGGCGCTGACCCCCGGTCCACGGTAGGCACCGCCACCGACGCCAACGCGATGCTGCGCATCCTGTTCAGCCGGCTCGGGAAGCCGTACATCGGCTCGCCCCAGGCCTATTCGTTCAATGTCGCCTCGATCAGCGGCGCCGGCGCGGTCACCATCGAGCGTGGTGGGCAGACGACGAAGGAGAGACGCAGCTTCAGCATCACCGGCGGCATGTGCACGCGCTGCGAGGGCCGGGGATCGGTGAACGACATCGACCTGGCCCAACTGTACGACGGCAGCAAGTCGCTCAACGAGGGTGCGCTCACGATTCCCGGCTACAGCATGGACGGCTGGTTCGGCCGGATCTTTCGTGGCTGTGGCTATTTCGACCCGGACAAGCCGATCAAGAAGTTCACCAAGAAGGAGCTCAACGACCTCCTGTACCGGGAGCCTACCAAGATCAAGGTCGACGGCATCAACCTGACCTACGCGGGGATCATCCCGCAGATCCAGAAGTCCTTCCTATCCAAGGACATCGACGCACTTCAGCCACACATCCGTGCCTTCGTGGAGCGGATAGCGACCTTCCAGACCTGCCCCGAGTGCGGCGGCACCCGGCTGAGCAAGGAGGCTCGCTCGTCGAAGATCAAGGGGCTCAACATCGCCGACGCCTGCGCGATGCAGATCAGCGACCTGGCCGAGTGGGTACAGAGCCTGGCTGAACCGTCCGTCGCGCCGCTGCTCGAGGCGTTGCGGCTCAATCTCCAATCGTTCGTCCGGATCGGGCTGGGCTACCTCTCGCTCGAGCGACCGTCGGGCACACTGTCGGGCGGCGAGGCACAGCGCGTCAAGATGATCCGCCAGCTCGGCTCGTCGCTGACCGACGTCACCTACGTCTTCGACGAGCCCACCATCGGCCTGCACCCCCACGACATCCAACGGATGAACGACCTGCTGCTGCAGTTGCGCGACAAGGGCAACACCGTGCTCGTCGTGGAGCACAAGCCGGAGGCGATCGCGATTGCCGACCACGTCGTCGACCTCGGTCCGCGGGCCGGCACCGAGGGCGGCCAGGTGGTGTTCGAGGGCACCGTGGAAGGGCTGCGGGCCAGTGCGACGCTCACCGGACGGCACCTGGATGACCGCGCCCGACTGAAGCCGTCGGTGCGCACGCCGTCGGCGACACTTTCGGTGCGCGGCGCCAGCACCCACAACCTGCGCAGTGTCGACGTCGACATTCCGCTCGGCGTGCTCGTCGTCGTCACCGGGGTAGCGGGCTCGGGCAAGAGCTCGCTGATCCATGGCTCGGTGTCCGGGCAAGACGGCGTGGTGGCCGTCGATCAGACCCCGATCCGTGGCTCGCGGCGCAGCAACCCGGCGACGTACACCGGTCTGCTTGAGCCGATCCGCAAGGCATTCGCGAAGGCCAACGGCGTGAAGCCGGCACTGTTCAGCGCCAACTCCGAGGGTGCCTGCCCCAACTGCAACGGTGCCGGCGTCATCTACACCGACCTGGGGATGCTGGCCGGCGTCGCCACCATGTGTGAGGAATGCGAGGGGAAGCGGTTCGAGGCATCGGTGCTGGAGTACCACCTCGGCGGCCGCGACATCAGCGAGGTGCTCGCGATGTCGGTGACCGAGGCCGAGGAGTTCTTCAGCGCAGGCGAGGCGCACACGCCGGCCGCGCACGCCATCCTCGAGCGCCTGGTCGACGTCGGGCTCGGCTACCTCACCATCGGCCAGCCACTCACCACGCTGTCCGGCGGCGAGCGGCAGCGGCTCAAGCTGGCCACCCGCATGGCTGAGAAGGGCGGCATCTACGTCCTCGACGAGCCGACCGCCGGCCTGCACCTCGCCGACGTCGAGCAGTTGCTCGGCCTGCTCGACCGGCTTGTCGACTCCGGCAAGTCCGTCATCGTCATCGAGCACCACCAGGCGGTCATGGCGCATGCCGACTGGATCATCGACCTCGGACCCGGGGCTGGCCACGACGGCGGCCGGATCGTTTTTGAGGGCACCCCCACAGACCTCGTCGCCGCCCGCTCAACCCTCACCGGCGAGCACCTCGCGGCCTACGTCGGCACCTGACAGCACCGGATCATGCGAGGCTCGCGGGTTGAGCGCAATGGGGGCAGGTGCCGCGACGGCGCAGGTAGTAGGCGTAGGCCGCGGCGCCCAGTGCGACCGACCATAGCGGCCAGATCAGCATGGGCAGGGCCGCGCCTTCGGCACCGGCCATGCGGTTCGCGAAATCCGGATTGCCGAGAAACGCCAGGCTCGCCGCCATCACCGCGATGGCGACCAGGGTGGCCGGTACCACCGCGAGGCGGATGGGTACCGGTCGCCCGGCCAGGCCGATCATCCACCGCGGGAACCGCTCGCCCCAGGGTCGCACCAGCCCCAGCGTGAGAATGCTGCCCACCAGGGCGAACGCGGCCAGTCCGCCGCCTGCCCAAACCACCCCGCTCGCCTGCATCTCGGCCAGGAACGCCCTGTCGATGCCCACGGGGAAACCCAGCACCCAGGCCAGGCGCTCGGTTGCATACAAGGCGGGGGCGACAGCCGCGACGACGGCCGCCCACCAGCCCCAGCGGGCCGCCGTTGCGGATGCCCAGCCGTCGTGATTCGGGCCGCGTCCACACCAGACACACGAGCCGCGGGTACGTCGCCGCCACACCAGCAGCGCCCTGGCCAGCAGCAGCCCGCCCACCAGCGCGATCACCTTGTTGAGCAGGGCCCAGTCGAAGATGGTCGCGTAGTCGACGGGTGGCCAGCCGAAGGGCGCGCCCAGGATGAGCATTGGTGCGTAGCCGGCGACGACCAGTGGCTCCACGTCGGGCACGACGAGTAGTAGCGCCGCGGCGACCAGCCAGCCGTACCCGAGTAGCACCGCGCGCGCGATGCCCCGCAGGCGCACCGCGTGCCGCCCGGCCATGGCGAAGGCGAGCACCGCGGTGGTGAGCAGCACACCGGCGAAGACCGGTCCGCCGGCCCGCGGTGGCAGCAGCCGCATCAGGGTCAGGTCGTCGGGATGCTCGTACGGATAGCCCACGCCGGTCAGCGTCCAGACCAGGGCCAGTACGCCGTAGCCAGCCGCCCACGCGCCGGCCAGAAGACACGCTCGATCCGGCCGACGTAAAGCGTGTCCTGACGCGGGCGGGTTTTGCGGCGCTGCGGTCGGCTTCACCATCGCGGTTCCATTCTCGGGTGGCATTGCTCGGTGTGCTGGTGGCAGGCCCCGCTGGGCCCCGCCTGCCAGACTCGGCCACCGCTTTGCGCACCGCCTCCCGCGCTGGTCGCAACTGCCTCCCCCAGGAGAGGGAATCGTGGGTCAGGCGGCCGGCGCGACGAACCCGGATTCGTACGCGGCGATCACCGCCTGGGTCCGGTCGCGTACGCCCAATTTGACCAGCACGTTACCGACGTGGGTCTTGACCGTCTCGACGCCAACCACCAGCTCGGCGGCTATCTCCATATTGGACAGACCGGCGGCCAGGTACCGCAACACCTCCGCTTCACGTTCGGTGAGACGGGCACCGCGTAGCCGATCGGTGCGGCCGACGCCGTAGTTCGCCGCCAGCCGCCGGATAGCGGCCGGGAAGAGCAACGACTCACCGTGCGCGACCACCCGGATCGCCTCGACCAGCTCCGCCGGCCGGGCCCGCTTGAGCAGGAAGCCGCTGGCGCCGGCCCGCAGCGCCTGGTACACGTACTCATCGTTTTCGAATGTGGTGATGATGAGGATCCGGGGCGGCCGGGCCGAGACTCGCAGCAGGTGTTGCGTGGCCTGGATGCCGTCCACGTCCGGCATCCGTACATCCATGAGCACCACGTCGGGACTGCACCGGGCCACCAGTGGTGGCACCTGCGCACCGTCGGCCGCTTCGCCGACCACGCGCAGGTCGGGCTGTGCCTCGATCACCGCTCGCAGGCCGATCCGGATCAGCTCGTTGTCGTCGACGATCAGGACGCTGGTCACCCGGCCCGCTCCGGTCTGGCGGGCAACTCCACCCGGACCCGCCACGTGCCGTCCGCCTCGCCCGCGGTCATCCAGCCGCCCAGCAACCGTACCCGTTCCTCGATGCCGGCCAGACCCTGCCCGGTACGGCCGGTGCGGCGTACGGTCGTGCATGAGCGCGACGTTGCTGCCGGCGGTGCGACCGCGATCGGGTTACTCATATCGATGGTGAGGCTGTCGCCGGTGACCGCGAGCCGCATCGCCACGGGAAGTGGCGCGGCGTGCCTGGTCGCGTTGGTCAGTCCTTCCTGCACGATCCGGTAACCCTCCCGGGAGATCGAAGCGGGCAGCCGATCGAGACTGCCCACGACCTCGAGCGCCACCGGCAGTCCAGTCGCCCGGGTGTCTGCGACCAGCCGCCCGAGCTCGGCGAGCGACCGCTGCGGTGCGCGTCGCGGCTCGGTCGAAGCCCCCTCGTCCGGTATCGAACCGTGCCGTGACACACCGTCCCGTGATACACCGTCCCGTAAGACACCGAGGGCGTAGTCCAGGTCAACCATCGCGCTGCGGCCAGCCTCCACAATGGACTGTAGTGCCCGGCGGACGAACTCCGGGTCGCGGTCGAACAGCTCATCGGCCGCACTGGCCTGCATGATGGTGATGGTCAGTGAGTGTCCGACTGAATCGTGCAGCTCGCGGGCCAACCGGTTGCGTTCGGCGAGCCGGCTGGCCTTGACCTCCAGCGCCTCGATCCGCTCCGTCTGCGACGGTCCCAGCAGGGCCGGAGCCAACATCGCGGCGAGTGCCCCCACTCCGGCGACAAGGTATGCGAGGCCGACCAGGAGGATCAGGCCGAGGATTGTGAGCCAACCGGTGTCGTGCTCATCGAAGGGCCCGATCCGCAGGCCAGCCAGCGCCTCCCGGCCGATTCCCAGCTCAGACGTCACGAAGACGAGCGACATCGGCAAGGCGATCAGGAGCGCAAGCGCCACCAGCCCGCCGATGATCAGGTGGCCGACGAACCACAGCGCGCCGCGCAGGCGGGTCTCCCCATCGAGGCGGCGGCTGACCGGATCAGGCAGGTCCACATCGAGCAGGGCCCGCGCCGCGGCGATCTCGAGCGCCCGCGCACCGCCGAGGAAGGCCGGGACCGTACCGATCAGTACCGTGGCGAGCAACAGCAGGACGAGGGCGGGGACCGGCACCGCCGGGTTGGCGAACATTTGTACGAAAGTGAGGCCGAGCAACACATACGGCAGCGCGACCACTCCGCCGAGCAGGAGGTGTACGCCCCGCCGGTAGGTTGCGCCGTGAACCAGCGGGCCGATCGCGGTGCGCACCGTCATAGCTCCATTGTGCCGGGACGGCTGGTCGGGATCATCGGGGTGGGGCAGGCTGACTGCTGAGGTCGACGCCGGTCAGTTCGGCCGACAGCGCCCAGAGCCGGGCCGCCGGCCCGATGTCCGTCGCGACACCGTGCACAATGTGGCAGTCGGCGCAGTAGTCGCCGCCGTGCGCGTCGAGTTGGGGTGAGGTGGCGGCCCAGACCAATGTCGCCGCGCCCTGTCCGGGCGTCTTGAACAGGCCCGGCGCCGGTGTACCGGCAGCGTCGATCCAGCCGGCGGCGACCATCTCCTCGACGGCAAGGTGTCGCTGCAGCGGGGTGAGGATGTAACCCGGGCTGACCGAGAACGCGTGGACACCATGCGGTCCGCCCAACCGATCGAGGTGGCGGGCGAACAGGATGTTCGCGAGCTTGGACTGCGCGTAGGCGGCCCACTTGTCGTAGCCACGGGCAAACTGTACGTCGTCCCAGCGGATGCGCCCGTCCGGGTCGTAGCCGGACGCGACCGACACGACGCGGGCCGCATCAGCCGCCGCGAGAGCGGGCCACAGCAGGTTCGTCAGCGCGTAGTGGCCCAGGTGGTTGGTGGCGAACTGTGCCTCCCAGCCCGGGCCCACCCGCGTTTCGGGACACGCCATGATACCGGCGCTGGCGATCAGGATGTCAAGGCGCGTGTGGCTGCGCATGAACCGCTCCGCGAACGCCCGCACCGAGCCTAGGTCGGCGAGGTCGAGTTCGTCGATCTCGACCTCGTTCGCGTTGGCGAGGGCCCGCCCCGCCAGCTCGGGCCGGCGAGCCGGGACGACCACCCGCGCCCCGGCGGCGGCCAGCGCCCGCGCGGCCGCGAGACCCACACCGGAGTAGCCACCCGTGACGACCACCGTCTTGCCGGAGAGGTCGGCACCGGCGAGAACGTCATCGGCGGTGCTGGCTGCGCCAAATGTAGCGCCGTTCATTCGATCGTCGGTCATGCCGCAGACGCTAGATGTTGGACCGCGCTCTAAGTCAAGCAGCTTCGATTGACACGATACCCGCGTTACCGGATGACGGCGGAGATGGCTCCCACGATGGGTTTGGACGACAGGTCGAGGCGCAGAAGGTCGTAGTTCGCGATCTGTCCGACCTCGTCGGAGGCCGCTTCGTATCCGGTGTACCAGTAGACCTTCCCGACCCATGGCATCCTGGCGCGGATCAACTCGACGGTGTCGGTGAAGTATGTGGCCTGCACCGCCTCGGAGACCCCCAGCTCCCAGTTGGGCGTATGGGCGGGGTTGTCGTGGGTGCTCCAGCCGAACTCGGTGAACCACAACGACTTGCTGCCGTCACCGTGGGCGGCCATCAGGTCATGGACCGCGGTCGCGTGCATCAGAGTCCACTTTGTGCCATCGTCGGGCGTGTCGGGCGGTAGGTTGGCAACTCCCATGTAGGGATGCGTCGACATGGCATCAAAGTAGCCCTGGGCGCCGACGGCGTAAGCCTGTTCGATCCAGGCGTCGTCGTTGTATTCCACGCCGCCGAAGACAACGGTCGTGTCCGGGTAGCCGGCATGGAAGGCGGGGTATGCGGCCCTGAGCAGGTTGGTGTAGGCGACCGGGTCGGCGCCGGCGAAGAAGGCCTGGCTGTTCTGCTCGTTCCATACCTCCCAACCGGCGACCTTGTCGGTGTAGCGGGCCGCGGCCCATTGGGCGACCCTCGCGTAGTCGGCCACGTCGGTAGGCATCGCGCGCTGGCCGGCGTTGTCGTTGGCCCAGCCAGGGGTGAGCCATAGAGTGATCAACGGGGTGATGCCGCGTTCGTTACACATGGCGATCAGCCTGTCGAGAACGGCCGTTCCCCATTCGTCGTAGGAGTCGCGGTCGACCGGCTGGAGCATCGCCCACGAGACATCCATACGTACGGTGGTGACTCCGGTGGCCTGCAGCCGGTTGAGGATGTCGACCCGCTCCTCGTCGGTATATCGGGCCCACGTTCCGTGGAACTGGACCCCGACATCTGGTGTGTTGACTTGGTTCAGGTTGGCCTGGGCCGTTGTGGCTGTCGCGAGCAGGCCTGCGGCCGAGAGAGCGGCAATGGCAGCGGCAGTGACGAAACGGGCGATCATTGGGCTCCTTGTGTGGTCAGCGGATGGAACCCGTTCGCGCCGTCGAAGTCAGTGGCAGGCTTGTTGTCGAACAGATTCCGCATAGCACTTGCGGATATGTGCCGGTAGCACCTCCCATTGCCTCAACGGATGAGAGGCCAGTCGGGTATCGGACAAATTCCTCAGATAGTCACTTATCTGCGGAATTCAGTCGAGCGTGGGATCTTCTGTGCCATGGCCCGGGCACCGCACGCGGCGCCGGCGGGGTGCCACACGGCTCGTTGCACGGGTCTGTCAATCTCGCTCGTATGACCGATTGGATGAATCACACAAGTCCCTCTGGCCCGAGCGGCGATGCCGCCGGGTCGTCGCGACCTCGGCGACTCAGCCTTCTCGGACGGGGAAGCCTCGTCATTGCCAGCCTGGTGACCGTCGCCGGGTGCGCCAGCACGGACGGTCCGTCCACGGTGGAGGACCAACCACCGTCGCGGCCCGCGGCCTCGGGCACGCCACGACAGAGCAGTCCGGCGGCTCGCACGAGCGCGCCTCGGGAGACCGGCTCGGTCGTGGTCACTGTGCAATCGTGCACCGCCGGACGCAACAAGCCACTGCTGGCGACCATTGTGGTCACCAACAACACGTCGAAGAAGGCCAGCCCCACGGTCAGGGTGGAGTGGCAGGACGCGAGCAACAAGCGGCTGGCCACGGACGACGAGTTCATCGTCGACCTGCAGCCGGGAGCATCGGTGACCGAGGAGGCCGTCGGCAGCGGTAACGGCAAGGACCCTGGCCCCGTCCACTGTGTCACCACGCTGCACTAGCATTGCCGCACCAACTCCACTATGGACGAACATCGTGCGTCCATAGTGGAGTTCAGCGTCAGAGTCGTTGGAATGCTGCCGGGTTGATATCGGCATGCGCGTCATCGGACCCGCCGCGTCCTGACTTGCCGCGATCGGCAGGGTGCCGGTCCGGCTGACCAGGCCGAGCGTCGGCTGGTCACCGTACCCGCGTCGAGCTCGGCGCGAAGTTCGGCAACGGTGACGGAGAAGGTCAGACAAGGTTACCGGCGGAACCTACCAGCCGCCGACGTCGCCGTGAAGGCGTGGGAGCGGTACCGGACCTCTCCCGGTCGAACCTGTAACCCGCGAGAACGCACGTCTGTCGTGTGTGGAGCCATCGGTGGCCGTGACACAACCGTGGCAAAGCTCACAAGATCACACATGCTCGCGATGGAGACCCGTGAGCAGGCCGTTATCGCATCGATGCATTACTCGCGATAACCGCTGCCCGTTCATAGTCCACACCGTGACGCGGGTTGGCACGCGTCGTGATGTCCAACGATTCGATGACATTCTCCGCACCGATCGTCGTCCGGGCCGCGGTGTGTCGCGGAAGGATCTTGTGAGGACCTCTGCGTTTGCGTTACGCAATCGTCGCATCTATGGCGGGAGTTGGTTACGGCCGCGCAAACTCCGTGCGGCGCCTCGGCGCGCCACGTGGTGCGAAGGCACCGAGTGAACGAGGAGGAGTACCCATGAGTCCGTGGCTACGGACGTTGGTTCCGTTGTCGGTTGTCGTCTTGGCGGCGACAGCCTGTAGCAGTGGTGGTTCGTCCACCGACGACGGAAATCTCAACGGCAAGACGGTCACAGTGATCGGCACCTGGGGCGGCGACGAACAGGCCGCCTTCCTGAAGATGGTCGAACCCTGGGAGAAGCAGACCGGGGCAAAGGTTAAGTACACCGGCACCCGGGACATCAACACTGTCCTCACCGCTGGCGTGGCCTCGGGCGTGTTGCCGGATCTGGCCGGGTTGCCGGGACCGGGCCAGATGGCCGAGTACGCGGAGGCTGGCCGGCTGTTGCCGCTGGATGACGTGCTCGACCTCCAGGCCTACCAGAGCGACACGTCGTCGGCGCTGGTCGAGCTGGGCAAGGCGAAGGACAAGGTCTACGGCGTTTTCATCAAGGCAGCCATCAAGGGTCTGATCTGGTACAACCCCAAGCTGCACGACTACGGCACGAGCGCCCCCAAGACGTGGACCGAGCTGATGAGCCAGGGTGCGGCCAACCAGGGCGCGGCCAAGGCGATCTGGTGTCTGGGCATCGAGTCCGGCGCGGCTTCGGGCTGGGCGGGCACTGACTGGATCGAGGATCTGGTCCTGCGCACCGCGGGCCCGACTGTCTACACCCAGTGGTATCAGGGCAAGGTCAAGTGGACTGACTCAGCGATCAAGAACGCGTTCACGATGTACGCCACCGACGTGGTCGGCAAGACCTACGGGGGCGGCACGGCGGCGGTAGCCACCAACTTCGGCGACGCCGGTGACCCGCTGTTCGCCGAAGCACCCGGCTGCGAGTTCCTGCACCAGGCGAGCTTCATCACGGGCTTCAGCGAGTTCAAGACGCACAAGGCCGGTACGGACTACAACTTCTTCCCGTTCCCGGACGTGGATCCGAAGTACGCGGGCTCGGTTGTCGGCGCCGGCGACCTGTTCGGCATGTTCCACGACACGCCGGCGGCGAAGTCGCTGATGAAGTACCTGGTGACCCCGGAGGCTCAGGACATCTGGGTGAAGGCAGGCGGTGCGCTGTCGGCGAACAAGAAGGCGGTGAGCTACCCCGACGACGTGAGCAAGCAGTCGGCCGCTGTCCTGGCCAACGCCAAGAGCTTCGTGTTCGACGCCTCCGACGGCATGCCGACCGCGATGAACGACGCGTTCTTCAAGGCCATGGTGGCGCTCACGAACGGAAGCAAGTCCGTCGACCAGGTGCTGTCCGACCTGGATGCGGTACAGAAGGATGCCTACTCCGCTAGTTGAGCGGATTGGGGGGGAGCGCCCTGCCGCTCCCCCCCATCCCTATTGACGACCCTCATCCGGAGGCGCGCATGGATTCACGACTCATCACCGCAATCGAGGTGGTGATAGGCGTTCCCGCCGTTCTCGTCCTGTACATCTGGGGCACAGAACGGCTCATCACCCTGGCCCCACAGTCATGGCATTCGCGCATCCGGCCGTGGCTGTGGATGGCCCCCGCGCTCGGATTCCTTGGCTTCTTCCTGGTCTACCCGACCATACGAACAGCGATCCGGAGCCTGCAGAGCAAGAGCGAACTGAAGCCGAGGTTCGTCGGACTCGACAACTACCGTTGGTTCTTCACCAACTCCGACGCCCTCGGCGCGCTGGTGAACAACATCCTGTGGTTCGTTCTCCTCACGGTGTTCACCGTCGGGATCGGGCTGCTTGTGGCCGTGCTCGTGGACCGTGTCCGGTACGAGGCATGGGCCAAGAGCATCATCTTTCTCCCCCTGGCGATCAGCATGGTCGCGGCCGGGGTCATCTGGAAGTACATGTACGACTACAAGCCACCCGGAGAAACGCAGACCGGCACAGTCAATGCGGTGATCGGGACGCTCGGCCTCGGCCCGGTGCCCTGGCTGCAGTCGCCAACGCTTCGGCTGAGCACCTTCGCCATGATCGCGATCATGATCTGGATGTGGACCGGCTTCGCCATGGTCATCATCTCGGCCGCACTCAAGGGCATCGACCCCGAGTTGCTCGAGGCAGCCCGCATCGATGGTGCCGGCGAGTGGCAGGTGTTCCGCAAGGTGACGTTCCCGTTGTTGAGCCCGACCCTCGCGGTCGTCTCCACCACGATGATCATCACGTCCCTGAAGACATTCGACATTGTATACACCCTGACCAACGGCAACTACGACACCGACGTCATCGCCAACCTGATGGTCAAGGAGATGTTCACGTTCGGAGACTTCGGCCGCGCCAGCGCGGTCGCGGTGGTGCTGCTGTTGGCGATCGTGCCCATCATGGCCTTCAACATCCGTCAGTTCCGCGCCCAGGAGTCGGTACGATGACCACTGCTCCGATCACGACAGTCACGGCGCCACGCGCGCCCGGCAAACATCAGCTGTCACGCCGCCGAGCCCGCCGGCCCTGGCGGCTCGCCCTGCACGTCGCGGTCGTCGCGCTCATGGCCATCTGGGCGGTGCCCACCGTCGGGTTGCTGGTGAGTTCATTCCGACCGCAGTCGGCACTGTCCACCTCGGGGTGGTGGTCGGCCCTCGCGCCGCCCTATCACTTCACGATGGAGAACTACCGGGACGTCGTCAACCAGAGTGGCATCGGGCAGGCGTTCGTCAACAGCCTGTTCATCGCGATCCCGGCCACCGTCATCCCATTGGTTGTCGCGGCGTTCGCGGCCTACGCGTTCAGTTGGATGTCGTTCCCCGGTCGTGACGTGCTCTTCGTCGTGGTCGTCGGCCTCCTGGTCGTCCCTTTGCAGACGACCCTGATCCCGGTGTTGAAACTCTTCGCCTCCTGGGGTCTTACCGGCGAGTTCCTGGCCGTGTGGCTTGCGCACACCGGGTATGGGCTGCCCTTCGCGATCTATCTGCTGCGCAACTTCATGGGTTCATTACCCAAGGCTGTCTTCGAGTCGGCCGCACTCGACGGCGCCAACCACGTGACGGCCTTCTTCCGCGTCGCCGTACCCATGTGCGTTCCTGCCTTCGCCGCGCTGGCGATCTTCCAGTTCCTGTTCGTCTGGAACGACCTACTCGTCTCGCTCATCTACATAGGACTGTCCAACTCGGACAACCTGCCGATGACCGCCGCGATGGCCAATCTGGTGAACTCGTTGGGTGGTGGGTGGTACCTGCTCGGGGCGGCGGCGTTCCTGTCGATGGTGTTGCCTTTGGCCGTCTTCTTCGGCCTGCAGCGATTCTTCGTGCGCGGCATCGTGGGTGGCGCCGTCAAGGGCTGATCCGCTGGGTGCAACGCAAGGGGGCCATCGTGGTTGTCCACGGTGGCCCTTCTTGGCCTGACTTGACGGACCCGGCCAGGACGCTGGCCAGAAAGTACCGCTGGAAGGCGAAGAAGACGGCCAGTGGTACGAGCATGGACAGCAGTGACCCGGGGCCGATCACGTCGATGTTGGAGGAGAAGGCCCGCATCTGTTCCTTCAGCGTGTACGTGATCGGGGGGCTGTCGAAGCCGAACACGAGCGCTACCAGCAGGTCGTTCCACACCCAGAGAAACTGGAAGATGGCGAGCGACGCGATCGCAGGCCACGCGATCGGCAGCACCACCTGGCGGAAGATCGCAAACTCCCGGGCACCGTCGACCCTCGCGGCCTCGAGCAGATCCCGCGGGATGCTGATGAAGAAGTTGCGCAGCAGGAAGATGGCGAACGGGAGCCCGAAGGCGACGTGGAACGCGACCACCGCCGGGATCTCGCCGTAGATTCCCAGGTGCTTGAAGATGCTCGCGTCCGGAATGATGGCGGCCTGGACCGGCACCACGATCAGTGCGACCACGACCACGAAGATGACGTCCCGACCCGCGAAATCGACCCAGGCCAGGGCGTAGGCGCCGAGCGCGCCGAGCAGCACCACCAGCAGCGTCGAGGGAACCGTGATGAGCACCGTGTTCCACAGGGATCCGACGATGCGGCCGTTGTGCAGCACCGAGGCATAGTTGTCCAGGGTGAGCTGGTGCGGTGCGGTGAAAACGTTCCACCACCCCGAGGCGCTGTTGTCGGCGCTGCTGCGCAGGCTCGCGATCGCCAGGCCCAGCGTCGGGAAGAGCCAGAACAGCCCGACCGCGAATACGAACACCCGCAGTGCTACCGGGGCGAAGCGGCGGACCAGACTGGGGCGGGGCGGTTCGACCATCGCGGTTCCGGCTGGTTGCAGGACGGGCACCTCGGCCTGGGTCAACTGCGTCATCGTTCCCTCCGCAACCGACGGATGTTGAACAGCATGGCGGGCAGCACGAGCAGGAAGAGCAGCACCGCGAGGGCACTGCCGAGCCCGTAGTCGAGTCCGCCACCGAACGAGACCCGGTACATCTCCAGGGCCACCACGTTCGCGTCATCCTGGGAGGACTCCGGCGGTAATACGTACAAAAGGTCGAAAATCTTCAGCACGTTGATGGTCAACGTCACCAGGACCACGACGAGCACTGGGCGCACCAGCGGAATCGTGACCATCCGCAGCACCTGCCATTCGTTGGCACCGTCCACTCTGGCTGCCTCGAGCGCCTCGCGCGGCAATGCGGCCAGACCAGCCGAGATGAGAACCATCGCGAATCCGGCCCAGACCCAGATGTAGGCACCGATGACCGCCGGGGTCACCAGCGTGGGCCCGAGCCAGGTCAGCCCACGAAACGGCTCGGTGAAGTTGGGTTCGGTGAGCCGCACCGTGTAGCCGGATCCGGTGAGGCCGGCGAACGCGAACGCGCCGCCCGCGTCGGTGGTTGTCTGGCCGACGACCTCGCCGTCCCGGATGGCTTCGACGGCCATGCCGGGCAGCCCCATCTCGGTGGGATCGATGACGCCGGGGCTCCCGCCGCCACCTCGGGTGAAGTCGAGCCATACCACCCCGCGCAGTTCGGCTCCCGTCGCCGGCGCCGCGGCCAGGGTGGCTTGCGCCGGCAGGCGGTCCGGCCCCAGTCCCACGATGGGCAGCGCCACGATGGTGTTGGAGTCCACGGTGGACCGGGTCTGGTAGCCGCCGTCGATCGGCACCAGGTCCGAGCCGTCCCTCGGGGTGGCGTCGTAGTACTGCGATGGCGGCGCGAAGGCGTCGTGCACCGCGACGATTGCCGCGTTGAGCGCCCCGCGGTCGGGGTTCTCGTCGTAGACGAGCCGAAACGTGACGCCGACGGCAAGAAACGATATCGCCATCGGCATGAACAGGATGGTCTTGAACGCGGTGCTCCGGCGCACCCGCTCGGTGAGCACGGCGAACATCAGGCCGAGGGTGGTGACGATCGTAGGTACGACCGCCACCCAGACGATGTTGTTGGTGATGGCCCGGCGGGTCTCGGCCGCCGTGAACATGCGCACGTAGTTGTCGAAGCCGACAAAGCGCGCGCCGTCGGCGCTGTGCATGCTGAGCCAGATCGTGTACACGATCGGGTAGCAGACCAGGGCCAGCAGCATCAGGGCCGCCGGCGCGAGAAAGACCAGCGCCACCGTGCGGCGCTCATCCAGCCGCCGGGTCATCATTTGCCCCCAAAGTCTCGGGTCGCCGCGTCTTCCAAACGCTGGGCCATCTCCGCCGCTGGGATGGGCTTACTGAGGAAGTCCTGGAGCAGCACCCACATGTGGGCGCCGGTGCCGCCGCCGAACGCCTGTGGTGTCAGGTCGGAAAGGTCGAAGCGGAGCAGTTCGGCGTTGACCACCGAGGTTGCCAGCGCGCGGGTCGTGTCGTTGGGGTAGGCCGTTGGATCCAGGTTCTTGTTCGCCGACATGAACCCGCCCCTGCTCGCCATGATGCGCGCGGCCTCCGGTGAGGCGAGAAAGGCCATGAGCGCGTTCGCCTCGGGTGTGTCCTTGAAGGCGACCGCCTGATCACCCGCGGTCACGACCGCGGGCTTTGACCCGTTGATGGCCGGCCAGTCGAAGAATTTCGCGCCCTCGCCCACCTTCACCCGATCGAGCTTGTCGATTTCGGACGCGACGAAGTCACCCTCGTAGAGCATGGCCGAGATTGGACGCTCACCGAAGACATCGGCGATGGCCTGGGTGAACGTCACCTGCACGGCTCCGCTCGGTCCACCCTGGACGAACCTGGGGGCGCGCCAGTAGTCGGCCAGCAACTGCAGGGTCGCCACCACGGTCGGGTGGGTCCACGGGATCTCATGCCGGGCCAGCTTGTCGTAGTTGTCGGGTTCACCGATGCGCAGGTAAGCGTTTTCGAACCAGTCCGTCAGCACCCATCCATCGCCACCCGCCGCGACCATCGGCGTGATGCCGGCGTCTACCAGCACCGCTGACACCCTCCGGAAGTCGGTCCAGTTCTTCGGCGGCGTGACGCCGGCCTCGGCGAACCTGTCGGTGCGGTACCAGATCACCGACTTGTTGGCCACCTTGAAGTACATGCCGTAGACCTTGCCATCGATGGTGCCCAATTCACGCCAGGCGTCGGAGAAGTTGGCCTTCACAGCCGCGGCGGCATCGCCGGTGAGCTCCTTGAGCACGCCTCGCCTGGCCAGCTCGGCCACGACTCCCGGTTGCGGAATGAGCGCGACATCGGGCGGCGCCCCGCCGGCCAGCCGGCTGTTGAGCAGCACGGGCAGGTCGTTGCCGCCAGAGGTGAACTTCACCGAGGCGTTGGTCCGTCGGGCGAACTCGTGCAGGACGGCCTCGAAATTCCTCTGCTCGGTGCCCGACCAGGTGGCCGCCACTTCCACGGTCTTGCCCGTGAGGTCGATCAGGAGCTCGTCCAGCGATCTCCTATCTCCGCCGACGCAGCCAACCGTGGTTGCGAGGGTTACGACGGCCCATACCGCGGCAAGCCTTGCCTTCCGGGACATCTGAGCCTCCTCGATGGATGGCCGGCGTCGCCATCGGGAGTCCTGGCATGGACCGTGCCGTCAGCGCAGTCTCACCCCGGAAGACGGTTAACACCAGCCCTGCGACGATTGCGTAACGTAACCGACGGAGTTCTCACAAGATCAGCAGATAGACCGACCCGTCGGACGGCCACGGCCAGCCCTGCCACCTGCACTGATCCGTCCAGCTTGGCTCGGTCGCGGGTCCACCGCAACCAGCCGACGTGCAAGATTTGTGAGAAGAACTTAACCGAACCGTGATGACCGGCCACGTCGTCGTAACCGTACCTGAAGGCGAGACTGTCTCTGCTGCCATCGCGGGGCTCTACGAAGGTCGATGACCAGCCCGCACAAACGCGTCTCGGTCTGAGGACGGGAGGTCACCGTGCGAATCGCGGGCTACAGTCCGCCACGTGGTTCCGAGGCCACGTATGGGTTGACACCCGCCCGTGACGCGGTCACGCCGGCACCCCGGACGACCGTGTCCGCGCTGGCCGGCTTCACCGTCGCGGTCGCGACCGATCTGCGCAATCACGACCTGGCCACGTGGCTCGATGCGCACGGGGCGCGCACGATCGGTGTCCGGGCCGTGCGGACCGTGCCGCAGCCGGATCCGGACGCCATCGCCGCCGCGGTGCTCGCCTGTGTGGCTGAACCGGTGCACGAGGTCATCGTCTCGTCCGCGTTCGGCCTACGTGCGTGGCTCGAGGCGGCCCGTCGGGCCGGACGCCTCGATGAGCTTGTACGCGGAATTGGTCAGGCCCGGCTGCTGGCGCGCGACGCCCGCACCGCCGATGGCCTGCGGGAACTCGGTCTCACCCAGATCTGGTCGACCGCCGCCGGCACCACGGAGGACCTCTTCCGCTACCTGATCGCGCAGCCCATGGCCGGCCGGAGGGTAGTCGCGCACATCGAGACAGACGCCCAACGCGAGCTGTGTCAAGTGTTGCGGGCACACGGCGCCAGCGTGGTCGAGGTGGCGACGACCCAGGTCAGCCCTCCCGTCCACACCGAGGTGCTACGCCGCCTGTGTGACCTGGTCGTGCGCCGCCAGGTCGACGCGGTGGCCCTGGTCGGGGCCGGGGCGACCCGGCACCTGCTCGACCAGGCGTCGAGGGAAGGCGCCCTCGACGACCTGCTGAACGCTTTCGTCGAGGACGTCGCAGCCGTGTGCCTCGGGCCGCTGACCGCACAGCCCCTGCGCGCACGGGGCGTGCCGGTCATGCAGGCAGTCGAGCCGGTGCCGGAGTCGTTGGCTGCCCTCATCGTGGCGGAGCTACCCCGCCGGGCACTCGTCGTCGAGGTCGGCGGCCGGCAGATCGAGGTACGTGGACAGGCGGTGGTGATGGGTGACCACGTGGTACCCGTACAGGCGGGGCCGCTCGCGGTGCTGCGTGTCCTCGCCGCCCGCCCGGGTCGGGTCCTGTCCGCGGCCGAAATCAGGGCAGCGATGCCAGGTACCTCCACAGTGGACCATCACGCGATCGAGATGGCGGTGTCCCGCCTGCGAAGCTCGCTCGGGCGCGATCTCGACGGTGCGGAACTCATACAGACGGTCATGAAGCGCGGATACCGTCTCGCGGTGTGACCCACGTCACCCGGACTGGTTGGCCGGACCGGATCGCCCGCCTGGACCAATCCCTGCGCCGCGAGCTCGAGCGCACCACCATCGCCGACGTACTGCGGGAAACCTTGCGAATGTCGTAACAGAAATTGTTCTTACCAGGGAGACTACATGCAACCGCGCGTGCTGGAACTGCGCCAATACACGTTGCACCCACACCAGCGTGACGTGCTCATCGAACTGTTCGACCGCGAGTTCGTGGAGAGCCAGGAGGTCGACGGCATGGCCATCCTCGGCCAGTTCCGCGACCTCGACAACCCGGACCGGTTTGTGTGGCTGCGCGGGTTCCCGGACATGGACAGCCGGTATCGGTCCCTCACATCTTTCTACAGTGGACCGACCTGGCGCGCCAATGCCGCACAGGCGAACGCCACGATGATCGACAGCGACGACGTGCTGCTGTTGCGCCCGCACGTAGGCTTCCCGACGGCCACGGCGGTCCGGCCGCCGATCGGACACACCACGCCACCCACCTGCCTGGTCCTCGCCACGCTCTACTTCCGCGACCGGCCCTTCGACGAAACCTTCGTCGAGGTGTTCGACCGGCAGGTCCGGCCAGCGCTGGCTGGCTGCGGCGTCCAACCACTGGCGTGGCTGCAGACCGAACACGCGCCAAACACGTACCCAGCGCTTCCGGTGCGCGAAGGGCTGGACGCGTTCGTGTGGTTCGCGCGGTTCTCCAGCCTGGCCGCCATGCAGGACCACCTCAACCGCGGCACCGACGCCCCGCTTGTGGCGATGGGCGCCGCAACGCAACACCTGCGCCTTGCCCCTACCGCGCGGTCCCTGTTGCGCTGACGCCACGCGGTCCCGACGGCGGGATCACCGCCGCCGCGGGGGTGATCCCGTGGACCCCAACGATGTGGAGCGCGAACTGGGCAAAGGCCTCTGCCACCTGCTCGCGTCGGTATGGCTGGTCGGGGCCGAACCAGCTGGCCACCCGCAGGCCCATTGAGCCGATGGCGATCGCGGCAAGACCAACATCTGCCGCGACGAAATGGCCGCGGTCCACGCCGAGTTGGAGCACCCGCAGCAACAGTTCTCGGGACTGCTCGCGCAGCGCCAGCGCTGGTGCCGCCTGGTCGGCGCTGAGCGCATGCAGTTCGTTGTTGGCGACGGTGGCCAGCAGCGAGTAGTCGGTGTGGGTGTAGACCTGGGCGCGAACGAGCGCGGTCAACTGCTCCGACGGCCCGCCGCCCGCCTCGATCAGGGCCTGCTGCAACTGCCGGTGCAGTTCCTCGTGTCCGATGAGGACCAGATCGGCGAGCACCTGCTCCTTCGACGGGTAGTGGGCATAGAGGGTGGCGGAGTTGATGCCCGTCTCCGTCGCGAGGTCACGGATCGACGTGCCATAGAACCCATACTCCGCGAACAGCCGCAGCGCCGCCAGCAGGATCCGGCCACGGGTGCCCGCCGGGGTCGCCCCTTCCGGCAGCGTCACCGCGACAGCGTTGAGCCGGCGGGGCTCCCATCGGGAAGCCATCGTGCGGGCACCTCCGACATGACCAAGGGACGATTGGTTGACACCCTAGCGCAAAGCGTCGCATAGTGACGGACACCACACCGTCGCTGCCAATCGATTGATTGGCTGCCAGCGCAGAGGAGAGTGGAGATGCCAGTTTCCACCGCATCACGCTATGTGGTCCACCTACGCAGACTCGTGCTCGTCACCGGGTTGGCGTTGGCGGTCCTGGTCGGCACGGTCGCCACCCCGGCGCACGCGGCCGCCGGCTCGTTCTTCTACGGCGGTTACGTCAGTGTCTACGGTGCGCGCGACTACCACGGGTACGTGCCGTCGTCATACCGGGCGGGAACTCCGATGCCACTGGTCGTGGCCCTGCACGGCTGCACCGAGAACGACGTCGGATTTGACGTTCTGTCCGGATGGAGCGCCAAAGCCGAGCAGCAGGGCTTCATCGTCGTGTTCCCCGACCAGAACAACCTCGCCAACCCGGCCGGCTGCTGGAACTGGGTCCTACCGGCCAACCAGCACCGCGGCTTGGGTGAACCGGCGATCATCGCCGGGATCACTAACACCATCCGATCGCGGTACACCGTTGACTCCCGGCGGGTCTTCGTCACCGGAGTGTCCGCCGGTGGCGTGATGGCCAACATCATGGCGGTGACCTACCCAGACATCTATGCGGCGACCAGCATCATCGCCGGGTGCGAGTACCGCTGCGATGTCCTGCAACTCACCACCCCCACGCAGTCCGGCCAATGGGCCCTGGCCGAGATGGGCAGTCGAGCCCGAGCCGTCCCGGCGATGGTGTTCCAGGGCACCGCCGACATCGTGGTCGCGCCGTCCACGGCGGAGCGGATCGTCGGACAGTGGGCCGTCGTCGACGGTATCGACGCCGTCGCCGACCTCGTCCAGCCCGGACAGGTACCGGGCGGGCGCACCTTCACCCACTACACATACAAGACAGCTGGCGGCGCCGCGCTGATCGAGCGGTACATGATCAATGGCGCGGGGCACGTCTACCCGGGCGGCTGCGCGTGCAGCCTGTACGGCGACCCATCCGGGCCGGACGCCACCGGCCTGACGTGGTCCTTCTTCCAGGCCCATCCGAAGCCATAGCCCAAGATCGTGGTGGGTGAGCGGGCTCGCCCACCCACCCAGGGCAACGGCGCTGGGCGAGCCGTCTGTCAACCAATCGATTGGTTGGCCATCTGGTTTGCGGTAGGGTCACGTACCTGGCTGTCGGCTTCCATCGGGGCTTGGGTCAGCAGCCCGTGCCGGTAGCGGCGAGCGGAGGAGGAGAGCGGTGGATGTTGTCGTTGCCACGACCAGCGGTCGGGTGCGGGGCCGGATCGAAGACGGGATCGCAGCATTCCGCGGCATCCCCTACGCTGCCGCTCCGTTCGGTGAACACAGGTTCCGGGCGCCGGTGCCTGCGCAACCGTGGGATGGTGTGCGGGACGCGCTCGCGTTCGGGGCGACCGCGCCGAAGCGCCCGTACGCTCCACCGCTGGACCGCTTGCTACCAGATCCATCAATCCCCGGAGAGGAATGCCTGAACCTCAACGTGTGGACGCCGAACCCGAACCCGGTACGGCTACCAGTGCTGGTCTGGATTCACGGCGGATCGTTTCGCAACGGGTCCTCGAGCCTGCCGATCTACGACGGCCGGGCGTTCGCCCGCGACGGCGTGGTCCTCGTCTCGATCAACTACCGGCTGGGCATCGAAGGCTTCGGCGTCTTCCCCGACGCGCCAAACAACCGCGGCCTGCTGGACCAGATCGCGGCGCTGCACTGGATCCACGACAACATCGGAGCGTTCGGTGGGGATCCCGGCAACGTGACCGTATGTGGCGAGTCGGCCGGTGCGATCTCGATTGGCGCACTTCTGGCCAGTCCGCGCTCGACCGGTCTGTTCCGGCGCGCTGTGCTGCAAAGCGGGCCACCGATGGCGATGTCGGACTCGACCGGTCGCCGGACGACGACGCTGATCGCCAAGCGATTGGGCGTCCCGGCCACCGCACAGGCGTTCGCCGCAGCCGACCGGGAGGCGTTGCTCGAAGCCCAATCGGCCGTCACCCGGGCAGGTAATCCGCTCACCGGCGCCAACTCCTTCGGACCCGTCATCGACGGTGACCTGATCCCGGCCGATCCGATGATGGCTTTGTGCGGCGGCGCGGCCCGCGACATCGACCTGCTCCTCGGATACAACAGCGAGGAGTACCGGCTGTGGTTCGTGCCCACCGGCGTCGTCGATCGCGTCAACGCGTTCACGTTGCGACTGGCGTTGGCGAAGTTCCGCATCAAGGCACGAGTCGCCAAGCAGTACCGGCGCAGCAACCCGGCGGCGAAGCCGGGCGAGATCCTCGGCATGATCGCCACTGACATGCTGATCCGGGCACCCGCCAACCGGCTGGCCGACAGTCGCCAGGGCACCAACACCTTCCTGTACGAGTTCGGCTGGGAATCCCCTGTGGACAGTCTCGGTGCCTGCCACGCCCTCGAGATCGCTTTCGTGTTCGACACGCTGCGCGACCCGGACGCGATCGCCCTCGCCGGCCCAGGCGCCCCACAACACCTGGCCGACGCGATGCACCACTCCTGGGTCGACTTCGCCAGCACAGGCAAGCCCGGCTGGACGAACTGGGACTCGCGCCGTCCGGTCATGCGGTTTGACCTACCGACGCCCGCGGTGACCTACGCGCCACACGACACCGAGCTTCGACTGTGGTTGCCCGACTGACACACCCGTTCGCCCGCCGGCTAATCGGCCGCTTGGGTGTCGATGTATTCGTTGCCGGGGCGCCGTGGCGTCACCGGTGGCGGGGTCGGCTGGGAGTCCACGGCGATTCGCATGACCAGTTGAGGATGGCTCGCCGTTTCGATGACCGAACCCAGGAGGCGACGTGCGTCGGGGACCTCGATCACATCGCTGATGACGGAGCCGGACAGACCGCGGCCGGTCGCCGCGAGCCAGACGGCACTGGTCGCCTCACCTGCTCGCAGCCAATCGGCCGGACCGTCACCCTCGGTCGCGAACACGAGATACTCGGCGTACGTGTCGTCGCCCATGCCGGCATGCAGGAGCGTGGCGCCACCTGATGTGAGGTCGCGAAGAGGAACCGGTCGCTGCACGGGCGCGACCACTGTCTCGGGCGGCACGCCTTGACCGGTCGCCCGAGCGCGGCGCTCCCAGTCGCGTAACTCGGCCAGGCGTGTGCGGTCGCTGTCCTCGCTCTGCTGTGCCACCTTCGCCGCTGTCGCCAGAATGGGAAGCTGGCTGTCGGTGAGATGGTGGAGCCGTACGTGTTCGCGATCTGCGTAAGCCTGAAGCGCGCGGAGGGTGTCGGCGGGTACCTGGATCTCTGGTGCCAGGCGGCGCTCCGTCCGACGTTTGCGAAGGCTGTGGTACTCATCGAGATCTTCTCGGCCTGGCCGGTGTGGTCCTGCGATGGACACAGTCGCGAGAAGGTCCGGTGCATCCGTGGTCGGCCAGCGTTCGACGTGCGGCTCGTAGCCGCGATAGGACAACGCGACGCGGGCGTGATGAAGCGCCGCGCCGCAACTGACGATCAGTAGCCGGCCAGCGGGATCGAGAGACGCAAGCTGGCGGCTGCGGTCGGCGTAAAGATCAATGCGGTCTCGCCCTAGGCGCCATCGCCATGGTTGGGTGTTGAGAATGGATGGCGCCCGCCCGGCGTCTTCGGCCACGTCCCGCAGAACGACATGTTTTTCCTGAGCTGCCCCGTTTGGCTGCGGCGAGTGGCTCATAAGCTCCACCGTAAGGCGCGCACGAGGGCGCGCGGGGGCCAAATCGCCGCTTTCGACGATCACTGGGTTTCGACGATCACCGGGGTTTCGACGATCACTGGGGTCGGTGACAGGGACACTGTTCGCATGAGCCGCCGGTGATGGTCCGCCCGGTTGGCTGCGCTCTGGGATACCGGAGGTGAGGACGTTCTCGCAGGCTGTCCCGTTGACGTCGCCAGAATGCACATTTGACGTCTTTCATGTTCGTTGTACCGAGAAGGAGTAGCTGGATTGGCCGACGACTGGACAATCGCCTATGACAGTCGTGCTCCGCAGAGCGAAGGTCTCCGGGAGGCACTCTGCACGCTGGGCAACGGTCGACTCGCCACTCGTGGCGCCGCACCCGAGTCGAAGGCCGACGGGGTCCACTACCCGGGCACCTACGCGGCCGGGTGCTACGACCGGCTCGCGGATATGATCGCGGGCGAACCTGTCGAGAATGAGAGTCTGGTCAATCTGCCGAATTGGCTTCCGCTCACCTTCCGCGCCGAGGACGGCCGCTGGCTCGGCGATCCCGGCGTCGAGATTCTTGCCGACTGCCGCGAATTGGACCTGCGCAGAGGCGTTCTGACCCGGCGACTTCGTGTCCGCGACGGCACTCGTACCACGGGCGTGGTGCAGCGCCGGTTCGTCCACATGCGACGCCCGTACCTGTGCGGTCTGCAGACGACTGTCACTGCCGAGAACTGGTCCGGAACTGTTCAGATCCGATCGTGGCTGGACACCGACGTGGACAACTCGGGTGTGGCCCGCTATCGAACCCTGGCGGGCCGCCACCACAGTCCGGTCCGGTTGGAGTCTGTCGGACCTGAGACTGCCGTGGCGCTGGTACAGACTCAGCAATCCGGGATCTGGATCGCCATTGCCGCCCGTACCCACGTCGTCGAGCATGGCAGACCACCCGGCGCGACGCTCAAACCGTGGCACGACAACGGACGGGTCGGACAGCACATCGAGGTGGAGGCAGTCGAGACAATCCCGGTAATCGTCGACAAGTTGGTCACGATCTTCTTGTCCACCGACGCCGCTATCACCGATCCAGCGACGGAGGCGCTTCAACGGCTCGATTGGGTTGCCGACTTCGACTCCGCGCTCGCCGAACACGAGCGTACGTGGGAGCAACTGTGGCGGAGCTTCCACATCGCGCTGGACGGGCCTGGCGAGCGGGTGCTGCCGGCGGTGCGGCTGGACCTGTTCCACATCCTACAGACGTTGTCACCCCGGACGGTCGGACTCGACGTCGGCGTCCCCGCTCGAGGACTGCACGGCGAGGCATACCGGGGGCATGTCCTGTGGGACGAGTTGTTCGTCTTTCCCATCCTCAATCTGGGCCTGCCAGCCCTGACCCGTTCACTGCTGCTCTACCGATACCGCCGGTTGCCCTGGGCGCGGCACCTGGCAGCCGAGGAGGGGTTGGCCGGCGCGGGCTATCCGTGGCAGTCGGGTAGTGACGGGCGCGAGGAGAGCCAACGCCTGCATCTCAATCCTGACTCAGGCCATTGGACGCGCGATATCAGCCGCAGGCAGCGCCACGTCGGCCTGGCGCTGGCGTACAACGTCTGGCAGTACTACCAGGTGACCGCGGACACCGAATTCATGAACGACTACGGCGCCGAAATGATCATTGAGGTGGCGCGATATTTCGCCGCCCTGGCCACGTTCGAGCCGGACCGTGGGCGGTACGTCATATGCGGCGTCATGGGACCTGACGAGTTCCACACCGGCTACCCCGACCGGCCGCACGAAGGCATCGACAACAACGCCTATATCAACGTGATGGCGGTATGGGTGCTGCGCCGGGCCCAGGAGGTGCTGAGGTTGCTCAGCGACGAGCGCCGCGCGGACCTGATGGCCTCGCTGGGTGTCGGTGCGGAAGAACCGAGCCGATGGGACGCCGTCGCCAGCCTGATGTACGTGCCCGTACGAAGCGACGGCATCATCTGCCAGTTCGAAGGCTACGACGACCTGGCCGAACTGCCGTGGGACGACTACCGCGGCCGGTACGGCGACATCCGGCGCCTGGACCGCATCCTCGAAGCCGAAGGCGACAGTCCGAACCACTACAAGGCATCGAAACAAGCCGACGTGCTGATGTTATTCTATCTACTGTCGACGGACGAACTGTACGAGCTGTTCGCCCAGCTCGGATATCCCCTCCAGCCCGAAGCAGTCACACGCAACGTTGACTATTACATCGCCCGAACCTCACACGGTTCCACCCTGAGCGCTGTTGTTCACGCGTGGGTCCTGGCCCGCAACCGGCGCGATCGTGCCGTGGCCTACTTCGTCGAGGCCGTCGATACCGATCTCGCGGATGTTCAAGGCGGTACCACAGCGGAGGGGATACACCTCGCGGCGATGGCCGGGTCGGTCAACGTCCTTCAGCGTTGTTTCGGCGGGGTGGAAACCCGTGGCGACACCCTGCACCTCAACCCGTACTGGCCCGAACATCTCGGCACCTTGGAGTTCAACCTCAACTATCGCGGTCACACGTTGAACCTGCGCATCAACGGTCGCACCATTCGCGCGTCCACACGGCCCGGCCGCCAACAACCCATCCTGCTGCGTTGTGGCACCGAACGAATCTGGCTCGGACCGGGCGAGTCGGTCGTCATTCGCGGATTCCGGCCATCCGAGTGATGCCACCAAGCGGAGGACCTCGGGCCTCGCACGACGGACGGAGCACACCTCCGCCATGTTCGCCGAACTGAAGCCCGACAGGATGCTGTGGTGAGTTTCGGCACGCTCGCCATCATTTCGGCCATCGCACTGCTTGGACCGTTGCTGGCCCTGCCCCAAAGGTGGCGCCTTCCGGTCATGTTCGGTGAGTTGCTCGGCGGGTTGATACTCGGCCGTACGGCTATCGGGATCCTGGACGCGGGCGATCCAACCTTCGCGTTCTTCGCCAACATCGGGTTCGCGCTGGTGATGTTCGTAGCCGGTACCCATGTCCCGGTCCGCGACCCCCGGTTGCACAGAGCACTACGGGTGGGGGTCCTACGGGCCGCCGCCGTCGGCGGGCTGGCCGTGGGTGCCGGGATCCTCATTGAACGGGCGTTCCAGACGGGGCACGCCGGGGTCTACGCGGTGGTGTTGGCCTCATCGTCGGCCGCGCTGGTCGTGCCCATGGTGCAGTCGCTGGGGCTGGCTGGCCCAGAGTTGCTCCGATTGTTGCCGCAGGTCGCGGTCGCCGACGTCGCCGGTATCGTGGCATTGCAGGTGGTTCTCAGCTCCGCCCACGCGGGCAGGACCATCGCGGGTGCCGCCGCCGTCCTCGCCGTGGCGTTGGCGTTGTTGGTCGTGCTGCGATACCTGGAACAGTCCGGCCTTCGAAAGCGAGTGCACCGACTGTCGCAACAGCGGAAATTCGCCCTCGAGATGAGAGTCAATCTGGCCATCCTGTTCGCGCTGTGCGCCCTCGCTGTCGCGAACCACCTCTCCGTACTCCTCGCTGGCTTCTCCTTTGGCATCGCCGTCGCGGCAGTCGGCGAGCCCAGGCGACTGGCTCGGCAGCTGTTCGCCCTGACCGAGGGCTTCCTCGGCCCTCTGTTCTTCGTCTGGCTCGGTGCCTCGCTGGACTTTCGCGCTGTCATCGACCACCCGTCGTTCATCCTCTTGGGGCTCGCTCTGGGTATCGGAGCGGTGGCGGTCCACGCCTCGATGCGGCTGACCGGCCAGCCACTGGCATTCGCCGGTCTGGCATCGGCCCAGCTCGGAATACCCGTTGCCGCAGCCACCATCGGAACACAGCAAGCCCTCCTCACACCCGGTGAAGGTGCCGCTCTGATCCTGGGCGCCATAGTGACATTGGCCGCCGCCGTCATGTCCAGCCGGCAAGCCGCGCGTCGGGGGTTAGTTCGTGCCAGCGATGGCGAGTCCATCTGAGAGCTCGCTGTCGCGCTTTCGTCGATCGTGGACACCATTGGGTGACAGCCAGGAGAAGCGGGCCGTGGTGCGCTTTCGTCGGCGGTGAGATCGGTGAGTGATGCCCAGCGGGCGAAGGTCGTGAGTTGCTGGAGGTGCCCCGTGGACGAGGATGACAAGTCCAGCCTGATCGTCGTGGGCGTCGACGGTTCGGACGCCTCGAAGGAGGCGTTGCGGTGGGCGGCACGTGAGGCCAGCTGCACGGGCGGTCGGATCGAGGCTGTGCTCGCCTGGACCTTTCCGCCATATACCGGCATCGGCATTGTTACAGACGACTTCGATTATCAGGGCCGGGCGAGGGAGGTGCTCGAGTCGTCGATCACGGAAGCATTCGACTCGACCCGGCCCCCCAACCTACATACGTCGGTCGTGCAGGGAAACGCCGCGCGTGTGCTCATCGACGCCTCGCGCAACGCAGCACTGTTGGTGGTGGGCAACCGGGGTTACGGCGGGTTCTCCGAAGCGTTGCTGGGCTCGGTCGGCCAGCACTGCACGCAGCACGCCGTGTGTCCGGTAGTCGTTATCCGTGGCGACAGGACCTGAATCTGCACACAGCCGTCATGTCTGGTCCGCAGAGGGGGCCGGGGCCGGGCAGTGGCTACGGATTGTGTGGCGGACTCGCTCGATCAGCGGATCGAGGGCACCTGCGACCGCCCGGCTCAGTTCGTTGCCGAAACTGCGAGATCGGCTCCGGTCCACAGGTCGATCATCCTGGTCGGTTCTCCGTCGCAGACAGCCAAGATCACGCCGACCAGAGTCGAGTCAACCGCCTGGAGGTCGCGAAGGCGGGTGACCGCGGCCGGACCGATGCCGTCGTCGCGTCGCAGTTCGTTGCCGACGCCTATCACCACGGTCCGGCCGGCCGCAACGGCATCCGCCGCGGTCATGCTCTCTCCACGGTGAGGTCGAGAAAGTGGGTCGCGCACGAGATACAGGGATCGTGGTTGCGGATCACCCGCTCGCACTGCTCCGTCAGTTCATGGTCGTCGAGGTCCAGGCGCTGCGCGACGAACCGGCGCAGGTCGTCCTCGATGCTGGCTTGGTTCTGTGATGTGGGCGGGACGATCCGGGCCGAGGTGATGAGCCCATCCGCGCTTATGTCGTAGCGGTGCAGGAGCAGACCTCTCGGCGCCTCGGTAGCACCACACCCCACACCTTCCACGGCCGGTACGTCCACAAAGGAAGGTGACGGAGGTTCATATCGATCGATCAGGCGCAGCGCCTCAACCGCGATGATGAAAGAGCCATCGCGGCGCCGTTCATACGCGGGCTCGACATGCCGGCCTCCCGCGAGCACGCGATCCAGGATCGAAACCGCCTGTACGTCGCAGGGACGAACGCCCAGCAATGCGTATCTGAGCTTTTCTCCAGTCTCGCCAGCGACCACGGTGCCGGTTGCCCGGTCGGCCGACCACATCCGGACTCGAGCGGGATGCAACACGCTCTTCCAGGACTGAGGTCCCGCGGAATGACCGAACGCGGCTTGGTCAGACCTACGTCGCAGCCGATATCGTCCTGCTTCTGTCTCGACGCCCCAGCCGAACGGCAACTCGTCCGCGGCGGCCAACTCGGCCACGACGATGGCTGCGTCGCGGACCGTCGGCCCTACCACGGTGTAGTCGCGGCGATGTAGGGCGTCGAACAACGCGGGCAGGCCATCGACCGTCACGACGACGGGGCCTGCCGCCGACGCATCAGGCGAGTCCACAAGGGAATGCACAGCGTCATCCTTGCAGTTCGCGAAGGCTATCGCCGGCATCTGGGCGTCCCTGACGCGGGTGTGGCGCCGACACACCGTGGTCCGACATTTGGTCCGCGATGACTTCCTCGGTCCGAGCAACCCATGGCAGGTAGACCTGGGATCGCACGGGTGCCACCGGATGATTCCTCGCGCGCGTGTATGCGCAGGTCGGCTGCATGATCGCGCCATCCGTGCCCGTTGGCAAGAGCTTGGCGAGGAGAACCAAAATCTGACCGTTCGGCCGATAGCCACCTCCACCTTGTGAGGGTCTTGACACGCGGGCGCAATGTTCGGACAGTTTGTTCGGCCCCCGAATTTAGTGTCGGAAGGAACTCCCCCCTCCATGAGTACGGCTGCGTCCGGACCGCGCCTTCGCGACATGAACCGTGTCGCGGTGCTGTCGCTCGTCGGTCGACAGGGTCCGATTTCCCGAGCGGACATCGCTCGCCGGCTCGGCTTGAGTCCGGCGACGGTGACCGCGGTCAGCCGGTCTCTCATCGACGCAGGCGTGATCCACAAGGTCGACGATGGTGAGCCCCGGGGTGGCCGGCCGAGCGAGTTGCTGGCCGTGGCGGGCAACGCCGCGGTGGCGATCGGCGTGAAGGTGGCCTCGGGCCGGCTGACCGGCGTGCGGGCCGACCTCGACGGCACCGTGCAGGAAACCTTCTCCAGCCCGTTCGACGAGCGCACGACGAATCCGTTCGAGGCATTGGCGACTCTGCTCGGGCCGCACATCGCCGCGGCGGGAAACACCCGGTTGCTCGGTGTCGGACTCGGCGTACCGGGCTTTGTGGACACCAGGACAGGTCAGGTCGAGGCGCCTCTGCTCGGGTGGCGACACATGCCGCTGGCCGGCTACCTCAGTCAGCTGATCGAAGTGCCCGTACTGGTCGACAACGACGTGAACACCCTCGCCGCGTACGAGCACCTCTACGGTCTTGGCCGCGCCTACGACGACTTCCTCACCCTGACGCTGGGCCTGGGCGTGGGTGCGGCCGTGTTCAGCGGCGGGGATATCCGGCGCGGCGGCCACGGTGCGGCGGGGGAACTCGGTCACTTCCCGGTGGATCCCGACGGGCCGGCCTGCCACTGTGGCAAGCAGGGTTGCCTGGAGACCTACATCTGCGACACCGCACTTGTCCATCAGGCACGGGCCGACGGCATACTCGGCCCCGACGGTACGGCGGCTGACCTTCTCGCCGCCGCCCACGACGGCCACCCCGGGGCGCGCGAGGTCTACCGCCGTGCGGGGGTTCGACTGGGCAATGTCGCGGCCGGCCTCGCCGCGGTCCTGGATCCGCAGGCGGTGCTGGTCAGTGGTGAGGGCACCCGCGCGTGGGCGTACCTGTCGGAGGGCTTCCTCACCGCCTTGCGCTCGGCCATGTTTCCGCCGCTGGCGGACGCGATCAGCGTGCACGTCGACCCGTGGGACGACACAAAATGGGCCCTGGGTGCGGCGGCTCTCGTGCTGCGCGCGCCGTTCACCGCCGCGCTGACCGCCGATGCGCGCACCGACGCGATCAGGGCCCGCCTCGCCGCCTTTCCCGGTGCCGAGTCCGAAGCCACCGAGTCCAGTCCGTGGGGAGCGTCGGCATGGTAGGCGACCGTGGTTGGCGCAAGGCGGGCGTGGCAGGGGCATTCCTCGCGCCGAGCCTGATCGTGTTGCTGTTGTTCTGGATCGGCCCGATGCTCGGCACCGTCTGGGTGAGCCTGCAGGAGTGGAACCTCATCGGTACGGCGAAGTTCGCCGGCCTGGACAACTATGTGGAACTGGCCAACGACAGCGACTTCCGCGCCGCGGTCGGGCACACCCTGCTCTATCTCGGGCTCTACCTGCCGCTGGTACTGGTGCTCGGCCTCGCGGTGGCGCTCGCGCTCGATGCCGCCCTGCCGGCGATGAATCTGTTCCGGGCCATCTTCTTCCTGCCGGTCATCTCCAGCTGGGTGGCGGTGTCCCTGCTGTGGAAGTGGATTCTCAATCCCGCCAACGGGCTGCTCGACCAGGCACTGTCCTGGGTGGGCATTGAGGGACCTGGTTGGTGGACATCTCCGCAGTGGGCCATGCCGGCGGTCGTGTTCGCGAGCGTCTGGAAGGATCTGGGCTTCGTCGCGATCATCCTGTTGGCCGGCCTCCAGGCGATACCCGACGACCTCACGGAGGCGGCGCAGCTCGACGGCGCCGGCGCCTGGCGACGCCTGCGCAGCGTCACGTTGCCGCTGCTGTCACCGTCGCTGTTCTTCGTGACCGTCATCAGCATCATCAACGGGTTCCAGGTCTTCGACCAGGTGTGGGTGATGACCGGTGGCGGGCCGGCCGGCGCCACCAGCGTGGTGGTCGAGCAGATCGTGAAGTACGCGTTCAGCTACGGACGGGTCGGTTACGCCTCCGCGATGAGCATTGTCCTGTTTGGAATCATCATGCTGGTGACGCTCGCCCAGCTGCGACTGCAGAAGCGGTGGGTGCACTATGACTAAGGTCTGGCGGTACGTGGTGATCTGGCGGTCCGTGGTGATCTGGCGGTACGTGGCGCTGGTGCTGGGCGCATGCGCCATGATCGGGCCGTTTGTCTGGATGGTCGCCACGTCGCTGACCTCCGCCGCGCAACTGGACGACGTGGACGCCGGCCTGCTACCCAGCCCCGCAACGATCGAGCCGTACCGGGTCCTCACGCAGACCTTCCCGTTCTGGCGGTTCGTAGCGAACAGCATCGGTGTGGCCGTGGTGTCCACATTGCTCCAACTCTTCACGAGCGCCACCGCGGCGTACGCGTTCAGTCGACTGCGTTTCCGTGGTTCCAACGCCATCTTCCTGTTGTATGTGGCCACGATGATGATTCCGTTGCAGGTCATCATCGTGCCGCTGTTCATCGAAATGCGAAATCTCAACCTGGTGGACACCTACGCGGGACTGGTGTTGCCGACAATCGTGTCCAGCTTCGGGGTGTTCATGCTCCGGCAGGCCTTCCTGGCGCTGCCCCGGGAACTGGACGAGGCGGCGTTCGTCGACGGTGCCGGGCACTTCCGGGTGTTTGGCCAGGTGCTGCTGCCCCTGGTCAAGCCGGCCCTCGGCACGTTCGCCGTGTTCGCCTTCATGGCCAGCTGGAATGGCTTCCTCTGGCCGCTGGTCATCGCGCAGACGGAAGCGCACATGACGCTCCCGGTTGGGCTGTCCCTCCTGTTGGGACGGTACGGACCCGCCTGGAATGTCGTGATGGCCGGGTCGGCCCTGTCCGCTCTACCGATCCTGGCGCTCTATGTTTTCGCCCAGCGCTACGTGGTGCGCTCCATCGCGTCTTCTGGGATCAAGGCCTAGACCGCCTGCCGCAAGGAATCTGATTCACCCGCTCCACCAACGACCGCTGCACCGCAAGAGTTGAAGAGAGGCACGAATGGGAATGGGACGCAGGGCCCTCGCCGCCGTCGCGGCGTTGGCCATTGTGGGTGGGCTCACCGCCTGTGGGCAGGACAAGGCGAACAGTGACGATGCCGGTGACTCCGGCACCATCACCTACTTCACCTTCTCCGCGGCACCCGATCACCTGAAGGACCTGGACGCGATCAAGGCCGCGTTCGAAAGGGAGAACCCCAACATCAAGGTCGAGGTGCGCACCGCCGCGTACGCCGACTACTTCACCGCGTTGCAGACGCAGATCGCGGGCAACAACGCACCGGACACCTTCGAGCTGAACTACGAGAACTTCTACACCTATGCCCGCAACGGCGCGCTGCTGGCACTCGATGACCAGGCGAAGAAGGACACGAGCTACAGCGCGGACCGCGTCTACCCCAAGGCGCTGGCGGCGTTCCAGTCCGACGGCAAGCAGTACGCCATGCCGGCGACCTTCTCCGACGTGGTTCTGTACTACAACAAGAAGCTCTTCGACGACGCCGGCGTCGCGTACCCGACCGCGTCGTGGACCTGGGCCGACGAGAAGGCGGCCGCGGAGAAGCTCACCAACAAGGCCGCCGGCGTCTACGGCGAGTACCAGCCGGTGTCCTTCTACGAGTTCTACAAGGCGCTGGCCCAGAACGGTGGCTCGTTCCTGTCCGCTGACGGCAAGAAGGCGACCTTCAACGACGCCAAGGGTGTCGAGGCGGCCAAGTGGCTGATCGGCAAGCCGGGCACGGTCATGCCAACCGTGGCGGAGATCGGCGGCAAGGCCGACTTCGACACCGCGTTGTTCAAGTCCGGCAAGCTGGCCATGTGGATCAACGGCATCTGGCAGATGAGCGGGCTCAACGAGACCAAGGATCTGAACTACGACATCGCCGTCGAGCCGGGCAACACCCGCAAGGCCAGCGCCGTGTTCATGAACGCGACCGCTGTCTCAGCCAAGACCAGCAAGCCCGCCGCGGCGTGGAAGTGGGCTCGCTTCCTGAGCACCTCGGAAACGACGGTGAAGACCAGGCTCGCCTCGAGCTGGGAACTGCCGGCCGTCAACGACCAGGCCGCGTTCGATGAATACCTCGCATCTGCGCCGGCCAACCGCAAGGCGGTCTTCGACTCCCTCGACGCGATCGCGCTGCCGCCGGTCATCGGTGACCAGCAGGCGAAGATGCAGGATGCGGTGACCCAGGCCCTGGAGAAGGCCGCGGGTGGACAGGTTTCTGTCGAACAGGCGCTCAATGACGCGGCCACCGCCGTGGACGGGTTGATCAAGAAGTAACGAACAGGTGGGGTGCGGCCGAATCGCAGTCGGCCGCACCCCACGCCAGCCAGACTACAGACCAGCTCAGGAGGACCGACCGGTGCCGCCAGTCGCCCGGCCCGCCCTGCGCGCGCTCGTTTCGTCGAGTATCGCGCTCATCGAGGCCCATCAGCATCCAACGGGTGCGTATCCCGCCTGTCCCGACTATCCCGTCTACCAGTTCAGCTGGTTACGCGACGGCGCGTTCATCGCCGACGCGATGAGCCGGGCCGGCCGGCCGGACAGTGCGGAGGCCTTCTTCGCCTGGTGCGCGCGGGTCATCGGTACGAGGTCGGCCAGGATCGCCGACCTGGTGTCGCGCGCTGACGAGGTACTCGATGCCGAACTGCTGCCGACCCGGTACACCCTCGATGGTGAAGACAGCCACGACCCGTGGTGGAACTTTCAGCTCGACGGCTACGGCACCTGGCTCTGGGCGCTGGCCGCCCACGCCGACCGCCACGGTGCCGCGGTCGACGGCTACGCCGAAGCCGTGAGATCCACTGTGGACTACCTGGTGGCTTTCGGTGAACGACCGTGCTTTGACTGGTGGGAAGAGCACACTGAATACCAGCACACCTCGACCCTGGGCGCGGTCGCGGCCGGACTGCGGGCCGCGGTCAACCTCACCGCAACCGATGGTGAACCTCTGCTCGACCCGGTACGGCTGGAGCGTGCGGCGACACGTGCCGAAGCCATCGACGTGCTGACCCGCACCGCAGGAGTCCACGATGGACACCTGATCAAGTGGCTGGGCGGTACCAGCGTGGATGGTAGCCTGCTCGCCTGTATCACGGTCTTCGACACCGCCGTGCCAGGTTCACCGCTGGCCGAGCGGACCTATGACGAGGTGTGCCGCCAGCTCAATCCCGGCGGCGTCTACCGGTATCTGGGCGACACCTTCTACGGTGGCGGCGAATGGATCAACCTCACCGCGTGGCTGGGCTGGTACGAGGCACTGACCGGACGGCAGGACGCGGCGCTGTCTCGCCTGGAGTGGATCGCTGCCCAGGCCACCCCGGAGGGTTACCTGCCCGAACAGGTCAGCGGCAACGCGCAGGATCCGTCCTACATTCAGCAGTGGACGAAGCGATGGGGCACGGTAGCCACACCGCTGCTCTGGTCACACGCGATGTTTCTGACCCTCGCGACATCGCTGGACATGGGAGATCAGTGATGTTGAGTCATCGCCCGTTTGGCAGCGAACACCCGTACCGCTTCGACCTGGACCAGCGCGTACCCGTGGCACCGATTGCCGGCGAGGACTTCGAGGTGCGGGTGCTGGCCAGCGCCGGTGTGCGGGACCTCGTCGTGGACGCCGGTGATGGCGGGCGGTTCCCGGCGGACCCGGTCGACGGCGCGTGCCTGGCTGACCTCGTCACGGAGTACGGGCCCTTCGCGGCACCGGCGCCTCCGGTCGAAGTGGACGGTCACCTTACGGCGGCGGCCGTCGCGGCTCCGGACACCGGCGGCGCGACCGTGTGGGTGGCCCGGCTGCGGGTCAGCGCGGATACCTCCTACCGCGTCGTCGGCCGGACCGCTGACGGCAGCGAGGTGAGTACCGAGACGTTCGTGGTGCGGCCACGGTCCTGGACCGGCCCGGCCGCCGCTGGCTCTCCTTCCCATGCAGGTCGGCTGGAATTGTCCGACCCGGATGGTGTGGCGAGCCTCGTGCCGGGCAGCGTGAACTGGCTGACCGACTCGACCGGCCCGTGCCGGGTGCGTTTCTCGCTGCGGCTTCGGCCGTCCGATCACGTGGTCGGTTTCGGCGAGCGTTTCCATGGACTGGACCAGCGTGGCGAGATGGTCGACGCGATGCTGTTCGAGCAGTACAAGCACCAGGGGCACCGCACCTACCTGCCTATGCCGTTCGCGCTCGTCACCGGGCTCGACGGCAGTTGGGGCCTACACGTTCGCACCACCCGCCGCACCTGGTATGACGTCGGCGCGTCGCAGACGGACCTGCTCACGGTGGAGGCCGATGTGGACCCCACCGATCCGGTGCTGTCGCTTCGGCTGTACGGCGGGGACCCGGCAACGGTGGTGCGCACCTTCCTGGCTGAGACGTCCCCGGTGCCGGCCGTGCCCGACTGGGTGTTCCGGCCATGGATGAGCGGCAACGAATGGAACACCCAGGCACGGGTGCTGGCCGAGGTGCAACGGAGTATCGCCGAGGGCATCCCGGTCGGCGCCGTGGTCATCGAGGCCTGGAGCGATGAGGCGACCTTCGTGTCGTTCCGCGATGCCAGATATCCCTTGCACACCGACGGCGCGCCGCACCGACTGGCTGACTTCGAGTTCCCCGCTGACGGCGCGTGGCCAGATCCACAAGGGATGGTGGATCGGCTGCACGAGCTCGGGGTGAAGGTACTGTTGTGGCAGATTCCGCTCATCCCCACCGATCGTGGTGCCGGCGAGCAGGTCGAGGCGGACGCGCAGGCGTTGGTACGGTCCGGTTTCGCGGTACGCGAGGCGGACGGTTCGCCGTACCACAACCGCGGCTGGTGGTTTCCCGGCGCGCTGCTGCCCGACTTCACCAACCCGGAAGCGGTGCGCTGGTGGATCGACAAGCGACGGTACCTTGTGGACGAACTCGGCATCGATGGTTTCAAGACCGACGGCGGCGAGCACGCCTGGGGCCACGACCTGCGTTACGCCGACGGCACGCGTGGGGACGAGACCAACAACCGTTTCCCGGTGCTCTACGCCGCCGCGTACCACCAGCTGACCGACGTGACGTTCAGCCGGGCCGGCTTCACCGGGGCCGCCGGATTCCCCTGCCACTGGGCCGGAGATGAGGACTCCACCTGGGACGCCTACCGGGCATCCATCACGGCCGGGCTCACCGCCGGCGTGGGTGGCGTGTACTACTGGGGATGGGACCTGGGCGGCTTCTCGGGCGACATTCCCGACGCCGAGCTGTATCTGCGTTCGGCCGCGATGGCGTGTTTCTGCCCGATCATGCAATACCACTCGGAGTTCAACCACCACCGTTCGCCCAACCGTGACCGTACCCCGTGGAACATGGCGGAGCGCACCGGCGACCCGCAGGTGCTCGAGGCATACCGGCGCTTCGCCCAACTTCGCGAGACGCTGGTGCCATACCTGGCCGAGCAGGCCCGAGTCTGCACGGCCACCGGTCGACCGCTGATGCGACCTCTGCTTTTCGACCACCCCGATGACGAGCAGGTGTGGCAGTGGCCGCTGCAGTATCACCTCGGCGACGACCTGTTGGTTTCGCCGGTCACCGAGCCGGGCGTGACGCACTGGCGGGTGTGGTTGCCGGCGGGGGAGTGGGAGGACTTCTTCACCGGTGAGCGGCACAGCGGGCCCTTGTCGTGAACCGGCCGGTGCCGCTCACCGAGATCCCGGTCTACCGGCGCGTCTGAAGCGGCGCGGGCTTCTGCGCTTCCTCGTCCCTGCGTCAGTCGGTGAGATTCGCTGTTGACGCAGGGACGAGCAGGCTGTCAGCGTGACGCCGGAGTCACAGCTACGGCATCTGATTAGATCCTGGTCCATTTCTGGTTCGCGGCGCCGGTGCAGGTCCACAGTTGTAGCTGAGAGCCGTTCGCGGTGCCGTGGTTGGCCACGTCGACGCATTTATTAGCGTTGGTGTTCACCAGGTCACCGGCGGCGGAGAGGGTGAACTTCTGGGCGTTGGTGCCGTTGCACGTGTACAGCTGCACGGCCGTGCCGTTCGCGGTGCCGGCTGCGGCGGCGTCCATGCACTTGCCGAGCGCGCGGACGGTGCCGTCCGACCCGATCGTCCACTGCTGCGCTGCCGTGCCGTTGCAGTCGTAGACCTGCAGCCGAGCTCCGTCCACCGGGTTGGCGCCGGGCACGTCGATGCATCGTCCGCTCTCGGTACCGCGCAGTGCGTTGGTCCCGCCGGGCGGCGGGGTGGACGTCGTGCTGACGTGGACGTAGTCGACGAGCATGCGGTTGACCGACGGCGTACCGGCGTCCGGGCTGCCGGGGAAATTGCCGCCGACCGCGAGGTTCAGGATGATGAAGAAGGGATGGTCGAACACCCAGCTGTTGCCGCGGATGCTGGCCGGGGTGGCGCGGAAGTACTCCGAGCCGTCGATCGTCCAGATGATGAGGTTCGGGGACCAGTCGACCGCGAACACATGGTAGGCGTTGCCTAACGGTTGGCCGATATTGCGCGTGCCGCCGACCGCGTTGCCGCCGGAATAGCCCGGGCCGTGGATCGTGCCGTACACGGTGTTCGGGTCACGCCCGACGTTCTCCATGATGTCGATCTCGCCGCCGTTGGGCCAGGTGCCGCCGCCGAGCATCCAGAAGGCCGGCCAGAGACCGGCTCCCTTCGGAACCTGGATCCTGGCCTCGATGTGGCCGTACTGCTGGGTGAACTTGCCGGCGGTCTGGATCCGGCCGGACGTCCACTGGCACGTGCCGTACCAGCAGCTGCGTCCGCCACTTTCCCGCCGAGCCTCGATGACCAGGTGGCCCTGGCCGTCCTGGTAGACGTTGCTGGTGCCGCTGTTGTAGTACTCCAACTCCTGGTTGCCGAAGCCGCCGCCACCGGTGTCGAAGTTCCACTTTGACGTGTCGACGCCTTGCCCCGACGCTCCGTTGAAGTCCTCGTTCCACACGACCGCGGCCTGCGCCACGCCCGGTGACGACACGACCGCCAGGCCGGTCGCGACCATCGACGCGACCAGCGTGGCTGAGGCCAACGATTTGAGTCTTCGCACCTGCATACCTCCCGGGGACGGGTCCCTTCTGGGCGAGGCGCGCCGGACACTCGGGCGGAAGGGATCTCTAAGGTTACTGATCTTTAAGGTTACTTAACAGATCTACCGCAGGCTATGTCGCGCCGGGTGTGCAGTCAATACAGGACGTGAAATACTACTGGCGGCCCTGGGGCTCGGCCGTAGCGATCGACGTGCTGATGGCCGTGCGGAAGCGCTGCATCTCCAGCGTCCAACGGGCGTGGTCCTGGTCCTTGGCCGGCATGCGTTCGATCAAGGCGAGCCCGATCTCGTTCGGTATCGAAGCCAAGGTCCTGCCGGGTTCCCAGCCGTCCCCTGCGCTGGCCAGAGCCTGTGCGGCGCTGGTCGGGTCCATCGCCATCACAAACTCGGCTGCCTGCGTCGCCGACAAGCGACTCAGATGTTCGCCGGCGACCTTTGGCGACATCGCCGCCAGCCGTGCGACCGCCTGCGCCGGAGTCATCAGCCGCAGTACCTGGTTGCAATTCGGTGGCGGGAACCGGACCGCTGCCGCCTCCGGTGGCATCACCGTGAGCAGTTCGGCTGCGAATGGTTGCGGCATCACGCGCAGCATCCGCGCCGCCGTGCGGGCATCCATCACCTGGACCGCGTGCGCCACAACCGTGGTGTCTCGGATCGCCACCGCGATCCGCGCCGCCGGACCGGCCTCTGACGCCAGCTCGGAAGCCGTGGCAGGCACGGTGACCGGCACGCCGATCGTGCGCCGCCA
Organism: uncultured Actinomycetota bacterium; assembly: GCA_963742855.1. Lineage (GTDB taxonomy): Bacteria > Actinomycetota > Actinomycetes > Mycobacteriales > Micromonosporaceae > CAVUNP01. Next base: position 422,287 of record CAVUNP010000047.1, read on the forward strand.
ACGCCGCCAGGTCCGGCGATCCACGGGCTCATCCGGGTGCTCGATCACCCACAACACGTACCGGGCACGCAGCCGGACACGCTCGTCCTGGTCCTCGGCGGCCTGCGACAACCGGGCTTGCAACGTCGCGCTGTCCACGCGGCGGGCGAGCCGCCAGTACCAGCGGTCCTGGCAGCGCTGTACCCGATGGACCGCCCCGATCAGCAGATCCTCCAACGCATTCTGCGACTCGGGCGCCGCCACGCCGCACCGTATGAACGTATTGAGCACGCTCTCCTTAGCCGACCAGGGCGAGCCACACCAGTGCTCCCGCCACACGTGCGGAAACCGTGCCTCCCACTGTAAGAACAACACCGCATACGGCTCCAACTGGCGAAGTTCGGCATCGGCCAATGGAGACGAATACTGCGCGAACGCGCGAACGGGATCGGCGAGAGTGCCGGTCGGCGTGTCGTGATACCACCGCCACAACAACGCACGGTGACGGCCCAGCGCCGCGTCACGTGTGTCATCGTCCATCGCGATCAGGTCGTGGACCCACCCGTACGCGCCCAACGTCCGCACAACGAAGCCTTTCCGCATCGCACCAGGCTCCCACGCAAAGGACATCGAGGTGGACGCGGTTCTTGGCGACCCGTGTCCTCGGGACCATAAAGGAACAATAGGATATCTTGCCTCGTGTCACCAGGGGCAAGGACGGCGAAGAACCGATCCTCGTTTGATCTGCGTCGGGCGGAGCAATGTCAGCTCGTCCGACCATTGTGGACACTGGTTGGGCGCGCTCCGGCTGCGGATCCCGGTCAGTGCACGCTCACGATGACTTTGCCGAGGGCGTGTCCCTCGCCCACCCAGGCCAGTGCGTGGGGCACCTCGTCAAGGGTGAAGGTGCGGTCGATGTGGATGCTGAGATCACCAGCTATGCAGAGCTCGGCGACCGGTTCGAAATGCGTCGGCCCTTCCTTGACGGCGAGTACGCCCAGTCGGCGGTGCGTGAGCCGTTCAATCACCGAGCCGATCGTCAGTACGCGCAGCAGCGCTCCTACCGATCCGCCGACGCATCGGTAACGGCCACCGGGGGCCAGTGCCCGGCGGTAGGCGAACGCCGACCGGTACGCGACCAGATCGAGAATGAGATCGTACGGGCCGCTGCGGGTGAAGTCTTCGCTGCGGTAGTCGATCACCTTGTCCGCTCCGACCGACCGCATGAAGTCGAGCTTGTCGGTGTTGTCGACGCCGGTCACCTGAGCGCCGAGTCGCTTAGCTAGCTGAATCGCGAACGAACCCGAACCTCCGCCGGCACCGTTGATCAGGATCCGTTGCCCGGCCGTGCTGCCATCGGTGCCCTGCAGCGCGATGACGCCCGCTTGCGGAATCGTCGACGCCTCGGCGAAGGTCAACGCCGGGGGCTTTCGGGCCAGCGCCGATTCGGGGGCGATCGCGTACTCAGCGAAGCCGCCCTTGAGCATGAGGTTGTCGCCGTACACCTCGTCACCGGGCCGGAACCGGGTGACGGTTGGGCCGACCGCATCGACCCAACCGGCGATGTCCGAGCCGAGTATCCGGCGTGCCGGGAAGCGCAGACCGCCGATGCGTGAATACAGCGGCGAGCCTCGTAGGGTCTCCCAGTCGCTGAGGTTGACCGAGGTCGCCGCGACTTTGACGAGCACCTGCCCGGCGCCCGGAGATGGCTTGGGAACGTCCTCGATCCGCAGCACGTCCGGCGGCCCGTAACGGTCGTACACGACAGCCCTCATCGACATACCCTAATCCCTCCAGGACCCAGCAGCCTCCCATCCCCATTAGGGCCTGTTTCCAAAGTG
>CAVUNP010000048.1:0-217191 GCA_963742855.1 uncultured Actinomycetota bacterium
CAGTTTGGAAACAGGCCCTAGCCGCGTCGATCCTTCTCGCGGTGGCGGACGGTGGTCAGGGCAGGATCGACACCGGCACCATTAGTCGCAACAGTTGCATGACCATCATCAGAACGATCCCGAACACAAAGAGTATGCCGAAGCCCCACCAGCCGCTGATGCGCGTCTCGGGCTCGAACCCATGTCGACGGGTCCACGGACGCTCGGTCGCGAGCCACGCCAACGCGCCGAGGCCGAGGGGGAACTGACCCACCCAGAACCAGAACACCCTGGTACCCCGCACTGGCCTCGGTCCCACACACACCAGCAGGAAGCCCGTGACGGCCAGCAGGCCCGCCAACTGGAAAGCGACGTTGGCCAGCGCAGCGGTCGACCCGCGGGGAACGCCTCGGGCATCCATTTGCCGGGCAAGGCTGGCGACGGCGGAATCGGGACCAGGCCCGACGCCGCCGGCCCGACGCCACTGATTCAGCGGCAAATCAAGATCAGGCGCGGTGTAGTGCACCCGTCCATCAGTGGTTTCCCACACCAGCGTGGCCCCGTCCGGATGGGTCCTGGGTTGGGGCGTCGAACCCCAGAACTGCGGGCTTCGACCCCAGGATTCGATGCGGACGGCGCTGACCACTCGACCAGCGTCCAGATCGGCCCGCGCCACCCCGATCTCGGCCGGTCGGGGAGCCGACCACCACGCCAAGGCCGCCCAGCCCAGCCACAGCAGCGCGAGCGCCACCCGGCCGGCCTGCCAGCCCCAGGTGGCCAGCCTTGCCGTGTGCTCTTCGGCAGGAGCGAGCGTCACTGTCCCAGCATCCTGCATCAGGTCAAGCCACACCACCCCGCGACCAGGCAGTTCGACCGGTATGGCCGCGCCACGGGCGTGGGCGCGGTTATCGTTCGAACAGGAAGGCGGAGAGCGATGACCAGCCGATCCACATCCAGCACCGTTGTGATCACCATCAACGCCCAGGAGCACGTGCTGCGGGTCGACAACCGTACGACGTTGCTGGACGCGTTGCGCGAGCAACTGGATCTGATCGGCACAAAGAAGGGCTGCGACCACGGCCAATGCGGCGCCTGCACCGTGCTGATCGAAGGCCGGCGGGCCAACGCCTGCCTGCTCTTCGCGGTGGCCATGCACGGCCGGGCGGTCACCACGATCGAGGGGCTGGCCGACGGCGACCGGCTCCATCCGATGCAGCAGGCCTTCATCGACCACGATGGGCTCCAATGTGGATACTGCACGCCCGGACAGATCTGCTCGGCCGTCGCAGTCCTGCACGAGGCGGCGGCCGGCTGGCCCAGCGCGGTGAGCCAGGACTTGTCGGCCGAGCGGACCACGCTGGACCGGGCCGAGATCCGGGAGCGGATGAGCGGCAACCTGTGCCGGTGCGGTGCCTACGTCAACATCGTGTCCGCGATCTGCGACCGGGCCGCGGCCGGATGAGGGAGTTCGCCTACGAGCAGGCTGTCGACGTTGCAGGCGCGGTCGCGGTGGCGCAGGGCAACCGGGGCACCCGGTTCCTGGCCGGGGGCACCAACCTGGTCGACCTGATGCGACTCGGAGTGGAGACGCCACCGCTGTTGGTAGATGTCAGCGGCCTTCCGTTGGAATCGGTGCGGTCCACCGCGGATGGTGGACTTCTCATCGGAGCCATGGCCCGCAACTCCGACCTGGCCGCCGACCGGACCGTGCGGCGGAGCTTTCCCGTGGTGGCGCAGGCGGTGCTCGCCGGCGCGTCCGGTCAACTGCGCAACATGGCCACGGCCGGCGGGAACCTGCTGCAGCGCACGCGCTGCGGGTACTTCACGGACGTGACCAAGCCGTGCAACAAACGGATTCCCGGCACCGGCTGCCCGGCCCGCACGGGCGAGCACCACAACCTCGCCATTCTCGGCGCCTCGGAGCACTGCATCGCCACCCACCCGTCTGATCTGGCGGTCGCGTTGTGCGCGCTCGACGCGCAGGTGCAGGTGCACGAGCCGGACGGGCCGCGGGAGATCGCGCTGGCCGACTTCTACCGTCCGGTCGGCGAGCGACCCGACCGTGAGGTGACCATGGCCGACGGCGCCCTCATCACCGGCATCACCGTGCCGCCGTTGGCCATGGCCGAGCGGTCCAGTTATCGGAAGGTACGGGAACGGGCGTCGTTCGCCTTCGCCATCGGCTCCATCGCGGCCGCGATCGATGTGGTGGACGGCGACGTGCGCGACGTGCGGATCGCACTCGGCGCGGTGGCGTCGATGCCGTGGCGGGCGCGGCACGCGGAGCGGGCGCTGATCGGCCGGCGGGCCACCGAGCGGCACTTCGCCGAAGCGGCCGACCTCGAACTCGCCCAGGCGCAGCCGCTGCCCGGCAACCGCTACAAGGTTGCGTTGGTGCGTCACCTCGTGGTCCGCACCCTGGCTGATCTGGCGGCGGCACAGGCATGAGCGCGATCGGACAGGAAATGCCGCGTCGCGAGGCCCGCCTCAAGGTGACCGGGCAGGCGCGGTACGCGGCCGAAATCCCGCTCCCTGATCTGGTGCACGGTTGGGTCGCCCAGTCCCAGATCGCCCACGGCCGGATCGTGGCCATGGACGTCGATGGGGTGTCGGCCATGCCCGGCGTACTCGCGGTTGTCCACCACGGCAACGCGGTCAGGCTGGCCGATCCCGGCGACGCCACGTTGCTGGTGCTGCAGGATGATCGGATTCACCATCGCGGCGCTATCGTGGCTCTGGTGGTGGCCACGACGCCGGAACAGGCCCGGGCCGGTGCCGAGGCGCTGCGGATCGAGTACGAGACGTTGCCGCACGACGTCACCTTCACCGCCGAGCATCCGAACACGTACCGGCCCGATCACGTGAATCCCAACAACCCCACCGAAACCAACACCGGCGACGTGGATGCCGCCTTCGCCGCGGCCGAGGTGACCCTGGCCGCCACCTACACCACGCCGGCCGAGCAGAACAGCGCGATGGAGCCACATGCCGCGGCCGCGCACTGGGAAGGAGGCCAACTCATCGTGTACGACTCCGCCCAGGGCGCGAGTACGGTCCAGACGACGCTGGCCACCGCGTTCGGGCTGGATCCCGCTTCCGTCCACGTGTTCTCCGAACATGTCGGAGGTGGCTTCGGGGCCAAGGGCACGCCCCGCCCGAACGTGATCCTGGCCGCGATGGCGGCAATACTCGTGGACCGGCCGGTTCGGGTCGCGTTCACCCGCCCGCAACTGTTCTCCCTGGTCGGCTACCGCACTCCGACCATCCAGCGGATCAGGCTCGCCGCGGACCGCGCCGGCCGGTTGACCGCCCTCGACCACCTCGCCTTCGCGCAGACGTCCACAGTGCTCGAATTCGCCGAGCAGACCGCGCTGGTGTCCCGGGTGATGTACGCGACGCCGAACCTGCGTACCCGCCACCGGATGGTGGCTCTGCACGTGCCGACGCCGCGGTGGATGCGGGCACCGGGCGAGGCACCCGGATCCTTCGCGCTCGAGTCCGCAATGGACGAACTGGCGGTGGCCTGCGGCATCGATCCGATCGAGTTGAGGCTACGCAACGACACCACCGCGGAGCCCGCCACCGGCCTGGAGTTCACCAGCCGCAATCTGGCCGCCTGCCTGCGTACGGGCGCCGAGCGGTTCGGCTGGTCGGATCGCGATCCCCGGCCGGCGGTCCGACGCGACGGTCGCTGGCTGATCGGCACCGGCGTGGCCGCGGCCACCTACCCGGCCCGTACCGCAAGCTCGACCGCCAGCGCCACGGTGGAGCCGGACGGCCGGTTCACCGTACGGGTCGGCGCGGCCGACATCGGCACAGGAGCCCGCACGGCCTTGGCGCAGCTTGCCGCCGACGCACTGGGCGTACCAGTGTCCGAAGTGGACATGCGGGTGGGCCACAGCGACTTCGGGCCAGCCCAGCTGGCGGGCGGGTCGATGGGACTGGCCTCCTGGAGCTGGCCGGTGGTGGCCGCGTGCGAGCAGGTCCGGGCCGCCCTGACCGCGGGCGAGGAGGTCCCCGATGAGGGACTGACCGCGTCTGTCGACACCACCGACGAGATCAGGGCACGGCCGGCGCTGGCCAGGCATGCGTTCGGCGCTCAGTTCGCCGAGGTCGCCGTGGACGTCGAGTCCGGCGAGGTCCGGGTGCCCCGGATGCTGGGCATGTTCGCGGTAGGCCGGGTGGTCAACCCGATGACGTCGCGGGCGCAGTTGGTCGGAGCCATGACCATGGGACTGTCCATGGCCTTACTGGAAGAGTCCATTATGGATCCACAGTTCGGCGACTTCACCAACCACGATCTGGTCGGCTACCACGTGGCCGCGAACGCCGACGTGCAGTCCATCGAGGTCGGCTGGGTTCCCGATCATGACGACCAGCTCAACCCCTCGGGGATCAAGGGACTCGGCGAAATCGGCATCTGCGGTAGCGCGGCCGCGATTGCCAACGCGATCTGGCACGCGACCGGAGTCCGGCACCGGGACCTGCCGATCCGGCCTGACCGGGTGCTGCTGGCCGGCACCAATGTCGTCTACAGGCCCACAACCGCCGTCCTGGAGTGAAGAATGCGGGAATGGACATGGTCAGGCTGATCCTGCGCATCATCGCCTTCGTGGGACTGTCGATCGCTGCGTATGTCCACTTTGACCTCGCGCCGGGCTTCGACGCGAACACGGCGTCGATCAGCGAAGGCAATTTGTTCCGGATAGAGGCCAGCCTCGCCGCGGTGGCCGCGATCCTGGTCATTCTCGTCCGGCGATGGGTCACCGACCTCATCGCTTTCCTGGTCGCCACGGGCGGATTCGCCGTGCTGCTCATCTTCCGATACGTCGACATCGGCGCGTTCGGACCGTTTCCGGTGCTGTACGAACCAATCTGGTACACAAAGAAGATCCTCGCCGTGGTGGCCGAAGGGGTGGCGATGGTAGCGACCTTCCCCCTGGTGCTGCGCCCGTTCTGGCAACGGTGGCGACACCGATCCGAAAGGCACTGATTCGAAGCGCTCCAGCCGTCGGCAAACGCCTGCAGCCCGGACCGGGGCTGGCCTATGGTCCGAGGGGTAAGGAGTACCTCGCTGGGAAGGGCTTCGACATGCATTCGATGATCTCCCGCCGACTGGGACGCGTGATGCTCCTGCTCGCCGGAGTGGCGGTGGTTGCCATCGGCGGCGCCACCTACGCTTCCGCCGGCGCCAGCAGGACCGTCAACGCGGCGGCCAGTTCGACTCCTGGAAGCAGTCCCAGTGCGGGGGCGAGTACGCCCTCCGCCAGCGGCTCCGCTTCCGCCGCCGCGGTGGCAACCGTAGCGACCCGCACCGGCCCGCTGGGCACCTACCTCGTGGATGGTCAGGGCAGGTCGTTGTACCTGTTCCTGGCCGACACCGGGAACACGTCGCATTGCTCGGGCGCCTGCGCCGAGGTGTGGCCACCGCTGGTCACGTCTGGCCCGCCGCAGGCGGGTTCCGGGGTTGCCGCGAACAAGTTGGGTACGACAGAACCTTCCGGCGGCGTGAAGCAGGTCACCTACAACGGGCATCCGCTGTACCGGTACTCGGTTGACCAGAACCCGGGCGACACCAAGGGTCAGGGCCTCAACCAGTTCGGTGCCCTGTGGTGGCTGGTCTCGCCCAACGGTTCCGCCATCACCTCGACGAGTTCGAGTTCCGGTTCGGCGAAGCCGAGCGGTTCGAGCTCACCCGGGTCAACCGGTTCACCGCACGGATCCCCGGGTTACTAGGGCACCACAGCGGAGTACATCAACACGCAGTGCAACGGTGCGGTCGCGTAATGCGATCGCACCGTTGTGCTGGAAAAAAGTTCCGTGGACGTGTCGAGTCCAGCCGTCGCCGTTCGAGGTGTGGATGAAGGGCTGATCGCGGTGATCAGCCCCGGACCTCGAGGCGGTGGGCAATGCTCGCGGAAACCCGTACGGCGGTCGCGGCACGAACTCGGATGTGGATGGCCTGCGGTGTCGTCGCCGGTCCCCTGTATGTGACGGTCTCGTTGGCTCAGGCGTTGACCCGGGACGGCTTCGATCTGGCCCGCCATCCGTGGAGCTTTCTCAGCAACGGCAACCTCGGCTGGCTGCAGATCAGCAACTTCGTGCTGGCCGGCGCGTTGACGGTCGCCCTCGCGATCGGCTTGCACCAGGCGTGGCCGCGGCCCGGCTGGGCGCCGCGCCTGGTCGCGACGTTCGGGGTGAGCCTGATGCTCGCCGGCGCGTTGCGGGCCGATCCCGCGCTCGGCTTCCCGGTCGGCACGCCGCCCGGTCCGGCGCCGGTGAGCTGGCACGGAACCCTGCATTTCCTCCTCGGCGCCGTCGGCTTCACCGCGCTGATCGCGGCGTGCCTTGTCGTCGCCCGCCGGTTCGCGACCGCCGGCCGCCCCGGCTGGGCCTGGTACTCCAGAATCACCGGCGTGCTGTTTCTCGCCGCCTTCGTCGGCATAGCCTCAGGCGGCGGCAACGCGGCCACCACCATCGCCTTCACCGTGGCGGTCGTCGTGGCCTGGGCATGGCTGTCCGCCATCGCCCTGTACCAGTATCAGCAAACGCGCTGACTTGTGTGACCACGTGCCGCGGACCCGCGGTACGCCAACCAGAAGGGACATTCGATGACACGGTATCTGGCCACCCTGTACAAGACGGCGGAGCCCGGCACCCCGCCGCCACCGGAACTGATGGACGCCATCATGGCGCTCGGCGACGAGGCGACCAAAGCCGGCACGTTGCTGGACAACGCCGGCCTGCACCCAAGCACGGCCGGTGGGTTGGTCTCGCTCGCGGGCGGCCGACTCAGCCTGACCGACGGCCCGTTCACCGAGGCGAAGGAAATGATCAGCTACGCCCTGTACGAGGCGCGGACCAAGGAGGAGGTCATGGAATGGACGTCCCGGTTCATGAAGCTGCACCGTGACCTCTGGCCCGGCTGGTCCGGCGAGACGTACATCTACCGGCTGTTTGGTCCGCAAGACTTCACTCCCCCGGCCTGACCGGCGCCGGCCAGGTGGTTGGATCGGTAGCCATGACCGGGGTTGCCGATCCACACCAGGCCACTCGCCGGGCCATCGACGCGGTCTGGCGAATCGAATCCGCCCGGCTGGTCGGTGCGCTGGCCCGTATCGTCCGCGACGTTGGTCTGGCCGAGGAACTCGCCCAGGACGCATTGGTCATCGCCCTCGAGCGGTGGCCCGGCACCGGCGTTCCCGACGATCCTGGGCCCTGGCTGATGGCCACCGCGAAGCATCGGGCGATCGACCTGCTCCGCCGCCGCGGCACGTACGAGCGCAAGCTACAGGAACTCGGCCGGGATCTTGACCTGGACTCCGGTCCACCGGATCTGGATGCGGCAATGGACGATCACATCGGCGACGACATGCTGCGGCTCATCTTCATCTCGTGCCATCCGGTGTTGTCCGGTGAAGGCCGGGCGGCACTCACCCTGCGGTTGATCGGCGGACTGACCACACACGAGATAGCACGGGCCTTCCTGGTGCCGGAGCCGACGATCGCGCAGCGGATCGTCCGGGCCAAGCGGACCCTGGCCAGCCGGAACATCCCGTTTGAACTACCGGCGCCCGACGACCTGCCGGGCCGGCTCGCATCCGTCCTCGAGGTCATGTACCTCATCTTCAACGAGGGCTACGCGGCCAGCGGTGGGTCCGACTGGACGCGGCCGTCGTTGTGCCAGGAGGCGGTGCGGCTGGGCCGGATCCTGGCCGGCCTGATGCCGGACGAGGCCGAGGTACACGGGCTGGTCGCGTTGATGGAGATCCAGGCCTCCAGGATCCGGGCCCGCAGTGGTCCCGACGGGCAACCGGTGCTGCTGGAGCAGCAGGACCGCCGGTTGTGGGACCAGTTGTTGATCCGCCGAGGTCTCACAGCCCTGCGCCGGGCCGAAGAGCTCGGCGCAACGTTGCGCCCTTACACGTTGCAGGCCGCGATCGCCGCCTGCCACGCCCGAGCGGCGTCCACACAGGACACTGACTGGGCCCGGATCGCGGCGCTGTATCAGGTGCTCGCGCACGTGTCGCCGTCACCGGTGGTGCAACTCAACCGTGCGGTCGCGGTAGCCATGGCGGTCGGGCCGGCCGATGGCCTGGCGCTGACCGAACCGCTCCTCGCGGACAGGTCACTGGCCGAATACCCGTTGCTGCCCGCGGTACGGGGAGATCTGCTGGCCCGGCTCGACCGGCTGGCCGAGGCCCGGGCGGAGTTCGAGCGCGCCGCGGCGCTGACCCGCAACGAGGCCGAGCGGGCTATCTTCCTCCACCGGGCCGCCGAAGCGGAACGTCGCGACGGCCCGGCCGGATAGCGGTCAGGAACGGATCAGGGCATCGATCAGCGAGACGTACGCACCGATCAGCAGCCCGATTCCCGCACCGGCGCCGTTCACCGCGCTGATCGGCAGCGACTTCGACCGGGCCACCGGCACGGCCACCAACGCGGCCAGCGTGACCAACGCGGCCACCACGTGGATGAAGGGGTAGCCGAGCAGCGCCGCCACCGGGAACAGGTGCACCCCGACGATCAGGGCGATCCAGACCGGGATGAACTCCTTCTTGCCGCGCAGGGCGAGCAGGGCAGCGCCGAGGCCGGCCAGGCCGAACTCGATGCCCACCACGATGCCGAACACCTTGCTGGTGTCGGGATCGAACGCGGTGCCGCCCGACCAGTGCCGCCAGGCGAGCAGTCCCCCGCCAATGATGGCCAGTATCGATAGGGCGGAGCCGCCGATCAGCCACTTCCGCCATGCCGGCGGCGGCTTCTCCTGTGCCCAGCCGAACCAGACGGATGCGAAGAATCCAAAGATCGCGGCGGTCATGGCCGCGTCACGGGTGAATTCTGCCATCGTCGGTGCTCCGTCCGGTGAGGGGGTGAGTTAGCACCCTACGCGATCAGCCGGACCATCCGAGACCCGAGAACACAACGTCAGAGGCGCAGGCTGGTGGCGCGGCGGAGGGTGGCTTCGACGCTCTCGCCATCGGACAGGTCGAGGTCGTCGACGACCCGGCCATCGCGCAGCCGGATGAGGCGGTCACACCGGGCCGCCCCATGCTGTTCATGGGTAGCGATAAGAACCGTCATGCCGAACTGCTCACGCAGTGCGGCCAGCAGGTCGAGGATCTCCACACCGGTTCGCGAGTCGAGGTTTCCGGTGGGTTCGTCGGCCAAGGTTTCGGGACGACTTCTTCCTCAAGGTGATGGCCGCGGCGCAGAGCCGCGATGTCGAGATCCAGACGCCAGTGGAACTGACCGAGGCGGCGCCTGCCCGCGGCAGGCAACGCCGGCTGGGCGCCTGACACGGTTCGCCACGGTCACATAGTCGACAGTGGACACTCGTGCGCGCCATCGACCGCCCAACGCCATACGCCGCACGCATCTCCCTATCCGTCGAGCACCCGACAGGCGTGGCGCGCTGAAGGTCTAGATCCTCGGCACCGCCGTCGGGGCGACTATGCTCTGCGGCATGAGCGGTATGGAGTGGAAAAGCCCCACGGTAATTACCGACACGGTTGAGTCGTACTGATGACTGACACCGCGACAAAGGTCGGGTTCCGGTCGGACCGCGGTCCGGTCCTGATCTCGCTGATGCTGTCGATCGCCCTGGTCGCAATCGACTCGACGATCATCGCTACCGCGGTACCGTCGGTGGTCGCGAGCCTCGGCGGATTCGCGCAGTTCCCCTGGCTCTTCTCGACCTATCTACTGGCCCAGGCCGTGTCCGTGCCGATCTACGGCAAGCTGGCCGACCTGTTCGGGCGCAAGCCCATCATGCTGCTGGGCATCGGGCTGTTCCTGCTGGGATCCGTCCTGTGTGGATTGGCCTGGTCGATGCCGGCCCTGATCGCGTTCCGGGCGGTGCAGGGACTCGGTGCCGGTGCGGTGCAACCGATGACCCTTACCATCGCGGCGGACCTGTACACCATTGCCGAACGTGGCCGGGTACAAGGATATCTGGGCAGCGTCTGGGCGGTGTCGGCGGTGATCGGGCCGACGCTCGGCGGTGTCTTCTCGGAGTATCTGAACTGGCGGCTCATCTTCCTGGTGAACGTCCCGCTCTGCCTGATCGCGGCGACCGCGTTGATGCGCAACTTCCGCGAACAGGTCACCCGGCGTAGCCATCGGCTGGACTACGCGGGCGCGGTCCTGCTCGCCGCCGGGTGCAGCCTGGTCATCCTGGGGCTGCTCGAGGGCGGCGTTGCCTGGCCGTGGCTGTCCCGCTACGGCATCGGCGTACCCGCTGTTGGCGCGCTCCTGCTCGTCATCTTCGTGCTGGTCGAACGCCGCGCCGCGGAACCGGTACTGCCGTTGTGGGTGTTCCGGCGTCGCATCCTGGTGGCCAGCAGCCTGGTTTCGGTCTGCGTCGGCGCGGTACTCCTCGGGCTCACCTCGTACATCCCGACCTACGTGCAGGGCGTGCTCGGCACCGGACCGCTGATCGCGGGGTTCGCGCTAGCCACCCTCACCCTCGGATGGCCGCTCTCGTCGTCACTGTCCGGCCGGGTCTACACCCGCATCGGTTTCCGCTCCACCGCGTTGATCGGTGCCGCGGTAGCCACCGCCGGCGTCACCACCACCGCGCTGCTCACCGAAGGATCCACTGTGGTGCTGATCGCCACAGCCTGTTTCATCGTGGGAGCCGGCCTGGGATTCGTGGCCGCGCCGACGTTGATCGCGGCCCAGGCCACCGTGGGCTGGGGCGAACGTGGTGTGGTCACGGGTACCAACAGCTTCAGCCGGTCGATCGGCAGTGCGGTCGGGGTGGCCGTGTTCGGCGCGATCGCGAACGCCACGCTGGGCGACTCCGCCACCCATTCGGTGGCCGCGATCAGTGCGGCGTCGCACCATGTCTTCGTGGCGGCCGTCATCGTCGCCGTGCTGATGGGTCTGTCCGTCGCGCTCATGCCCCGCAGGCACGTCGAGCATGTCGAACCGGTGCGCGCCACCGCACCCCTCAGCGCCCCTTCCCGGACCGACACCACCGACACCGCCGACGCGGCCGCCGCCTGAGCCGGGTGATCGCCACCGCCGTCCGCGACATTGGAGTGGGCAACCACCGGATCCGGTAGCTGCCACTCCACGATCAACACGCCCGCCGCCCGCCTCAGATGGTCGCGCCGCCGGTGGTTTTGTTGCCACTCCAGACGTTGCCGGCCTGGTCTGCTGGCCAGTTTGCCACCGGGCCGTACTCGTCGCTGCCGAGGACGTTGTCGATGATGCGGGTGTTGGTGATCGGGTACGGCTTGCCCGGCATCAGGGTGCCGAACAGCATCCCGTAGCCCGCGTCTGTCGTGATGCGACAGTTGCGGACCTCGACGTCGGTGATACCCGGTGCGTCCTCGCTGTAGAACGCGAAGCCGCCCGAGCAGGCGTAACCGTCACTGCGACAGTCCAGCGTGGAGTGCGTGACCCGGATGTTGCGACCGCCGTGGGTGGAGATGGCGGTCTGGTGCACCGAGTTCGGACCCTGCTGGCTGGCCGGCTGGCGCCAGAAATCGTGCGCGAACGAGTCGACGATGACCACGTTGGACCCCAACGCGAAGCCGCGGTTGCCGCCGGAGACGTCACATCGCCGGCAGGTGTAGTTGTTGTTGCCGATCGCCGCCGAGCCGTCGTCGCCCTCTCCGATGATCTGGAAGTCCTCGAACACGGCGCCGAGCAGGTCGGCGCCGGAGGTCGCCTCGACATGACCACCATCCACAAGGGATCGCTTGACCGTGACGCCGGCTGACGCGATCACCAGAGTGCTGGCGAACCGGCACTGATCGTACGTACCTGGCGCGGAGATCACGACTGGGCATGACCTGAGCGTCACGCCGGTGTGCCGGTACCCGGTGCAGGAAGCGTCGGGTGTGGCTGGCCACGCGGGGCAGGCACCCACCGGCGGCGATGTCGTCGGCGTGGCGGTCGGCGTCGGCGTGGCGGTCGGCGTCGGTGCACCGGTGGCCGTCGGTGTAGCGGTGGGCGTCGGTGTAGCGGTGGGCGATGGGGAACTGCCGAGAAGTTTCAGGATGCGGGTCTGGTCGGCCACGCAGTCGTTGGCTCGCTGACGCTGGGTGCCGGTCGAATTGGCCGCAAGGAGCCGGCAGTTGGCGAGTGCGTCGCTCGCGGCCCGCACCTGGGTGTCGATGCTGGCGCCGGCTGAGCCGGAAACGAATAGCGCCCCGGCCAGCAAGGCCAGGGCGCCAAAGGAGGTCAGGATCATACGGCTACTTCGGTTCATGATCTCTCCATGCGAATGCCAGGTGGACAGGGCCCACGGTCAGCGGCATCACGTCGCTGTACCTGGTCTCATCCTTTGGACTGTTCGCCGCTGGCGTGGTGTTAGTGGACGAACTCCACCCGGGCGCGCCGCGTTACCGGCCGCCGTTTCACCCACCCGCGCTACCGAGAAAGTTGCCTTAGATCAGACGTTCGCGACAGGCGCATCGTCCATATCGGAGTTGCCGCCGTCAGCAGCCGGCCGGTCAGCATCGAGCCTGGGCCGGAAGGCGTCATCGGTCACCTCGGCGGCAACCCGCATGAGGTCGCTACCGTACGCCTCCGGCTGTGCGATCTCGAGAACGATGCAGAATCGCCCCGAGACACCGTACTTTCGACGGAGGTCGCGGTGCCGTGAGGAAAGGTACCGCGCCGCGGCCAGGTTCGTGTAAGCCCGTTGGCCGAGGACCAGGAAGGTCGGACAGGCGTGGCCGGCACCCTGGGTCCTGGCGAGCAGCACGTATTCGCGTCCACCGACCTCACGTCGAAAGGGCCGGGTGCCCACCCAGAATGTCAGTTCCTCGCGGCTGGCATGCTCGTCGAAGCGGACGCCTGGCAGGACGGACCTGAGATGGGCGGCGGTTCGGGGATTGGCTCCCGGGCCGCCGACACAGAACTCCGTGACCCGGCCGAGTTCGCTCGGCGCCTCATCGGGCCCGATCAGGCGCGCGGTGGCCCCGCATTCCTTGGCCGTGGTCGCCAGTTCCACGATGGCCGCGACGTCCTGCCGATGCACGCTGTTGAGGCGCTCGGATGAGGCGTGGCGCGGCGCTATCACGACACATTCAGCACGATCGGCGAGGCCGAAGAAGCGTCGCATCCTCGCCCTGCGCCGGTAGGCGAGCAGGAACTGCGCGGTCCAGACGGCGGAACCGGCAACGACGCTGGCGGCAAGGTTGACGAGCAGGTCATACACGTGAACTCCCCGGTCGTGAGCCGCGGCGCGGGCCTGCGCTCATGATATCGACCGGTCAAGAAGTCACCACCTGTAGCTCGTCGATCCGCACGGTTGTCGTCGAGGCCAGAGCCAGGGTCTGCCTGCCCGATACACCCGCACCGGCCCATTCGACCTGCCAGGTCGTGGTACCTGTGATCGTGAAGCGACCGCCGGGCGCGTGGCGACTCGATCGGGTATACCGGTAGCCACATGTGTCCGAGGCACTCTTGCCGTAGCGGGCTTGGTACGGGGTGCCCGGGCTGGTACAGGTCACCGTGCTTCCGTCACCCATTTCCCAGTCGATCTTGATGGCATGTGCCGTCGCGGTGATGGCCAGGCCTGGCACCGACGCGGTCGCCGTGATGGGTCCCCAGTACCGCGGCCCGGCCTCCGTCCACAACCACACCGGAAGGCCCACGAGCCCCGACCCCGTGCTACTGGGCGCGCTGCTGATCGCCGGGCCGAGCAGTTGCATCTGGCTGACCGCTCTCGCGGCGAGTATCGCGGCCGACGGCCCCGCCGGCGGGTTGGCGAACCAGATCAGTCGCGACAGGCCCGCCACGAAGTCCTTGCCGACGGTGACGCACGTCTCGACATAGAAGCCGCCGCCGGTATGCCCGGCCCAGCGCCGATCGTCCGGGTCGGGCTGAGGCTGCGCCCACCGGTAGTAGCACGGGCTGTCGCCGCTGTGGCAGCCCAGGCCCGGGACACACGTGTAGTCGCGGCCGCCGTCGCCCGGTTCAGTACCAGACGTCGCGGCTTCTATCCGGCAGATCCCGTTGACGTGATCACAGACGTCGCCCGCCTCCGCGAAGGCGTATCCTGCCGCCGTCACCGAAGTGAGCAGCAGCGCCGCGACCGCGAGCCCCTTGGCCCGCATGGTGAAACGGCGTCCGATCGGGCGGCGCATCAGCATGATCTGCTCCTGTCTGCCAGGGAATCTGTCAATAGCCAGCCAATGCTTTCGAATCTCTTCGCCGTCGACGTGATCACATAACGTGTCGGCTGCCCCTGCGCCAGGGCGGACTTGCCAGAGCTGACGAACACCGGCTCCCAGGTGTCCAAGGCGAAGCAGTCCACCATCGTCACCGATGGCGGCTTGGCGTCAAGGTTGATCGCTGTCGCCCGCGGCGTCCATCGTGGACGTCCTTTGTAGACGATGCCGTCGCTGCGCAGGCCGACGAGCCCGGCACGCACCGAGGTCAGCAGCGGGTCGGCCAGGTACTTGTCGAGGTCCGACTTCTCCAGGTCCGCGGTATCATCCGAACGCTGCGCGGCCGCCGCGACGTACGCCTGCCAGTAGCCGTCGTACGCGGCGAGAGCCGGCTCCGCACCTGTGCTGGATGGCGCGCTGGCGCGGGCGGGCGTGGCCGGCATGGTGACACCCGCCAACGGGTCGTCGGGATTGGGACCGCCACCGCGCAGCCTGATGAAGCCGACGACCCCGGTCACGAGGACGAGCACGGCGACGAACCCACCCACAATCACCGTGTCACGGGCGCGAGCGCCAACCATCATGGTCCTCCCTGCAACAGCCCGTCGCGCGCCCGTGGCTCCCGCGAGTCCGCCGACGGGAGATCAGTCGCATTACATGCGTGAGCGTAGTGTCGGGACGACCGATGTCGTTGCCGAGAATGGCGCACGATGCCGAAGCCTCGTGGAACCACGCTGACACTCGCTGGCCGGCGGCCGGTCGCGTGGGTCCTCCTGCTCGAGCGTGACCCGATCCCCGGTCGCGGGGAAGAAACACCACCAGACCCTCGCGTTACGGCGTGGTGCGGCGGCTCGGGGCCATTGCGATGGTGGGCAACCGGACCCGGGACGTCAATCGGGTATTCTCAGGCGGCGTTGGACCATAACGAACGGGTGGTTATGAGTTGGGCATGGATCGTTGTTTCCGCTGTTGTCGGCGCACTGCTCGGGCCGTCGCTGCGAACCCAGATCCTGCGGTACAGCGTCGAATCCACGCAATCGTGGCGGCGCGGCTGTCCACACTGCGACCACCAACTGATCGCCGATGGCTGGCGCGCACTGGCCACGGTTCTTCCCGTGACCGGCGGCTGTCCATCCTGTCGCCAGCGCCTCGGCCCGCCGACCGGCACGGTCGAGGTGACCACCGCCGCCGTGCTGGCGTTGCTGACCTGGCGCATCGGTGAGGTTCTGCCGTTGCTGGCCTTCGGCTGGACGTTCTGTCTCGGTGTCGTGCTGGCGTTTGTCGACTGGAGGGTGCGCCGCCTGCCCGATCGGCTGACCTTCTCGGCTGCGGGCGGCGCCGCCGTACTGCTCGCCACCGCGGCAGCGCTCCACGGCGAACCTGGCCGGCTCCTGCGGGCCGGCGCGTGCGCGCTCGGTGTGGCCCTCTTCTATCTGGTCCTGGTCCTCATCAGCCCTTCCGGCATGGGCCTCGGCGATGCCAAGATGGCCCTGGCGACCGGACTGGTGACCGGCTGGATCAGCATGTTCGCGGCAGTCTCGGGCGCGGTCACCGGCTTCGTCCTGGCCGGTGGCTATGGAGTCTTCCTAGTGGTGACACGCCGGGCCGACCCCAAGGACCACTTCGCCCAGGGTCCCTTCATGCTCATGGGTGCGTTCGTCGCCGTGGTGACCGCTGGCCTGTAACGGCCACTTACGCGGGACCTGTTCGGTTAGGTGTCTCACCGGTGTGCCGTCTCCGCCCGCCGCAACTCGGGCAGCAGGCGCAGCGCCAGCTGGAACGTGGCCGGGTCAAGGTCCTCCGGCACCTCGGCATCTCGCAACCGCATCAGCTCCGCGAAGGTCGCACGTACCTGGTCGGATTGACCTTCCTGAGACTGCGCGGACATCATGTCACGCCAGGGCTGGTCATAGGTTTGACCCGGATCGGCGAGCCAGGCGTGCACCACGGCCCACCGGACTCCGATGGTGTCGCCCGCTTCGAGATACAACCGAGCCAGTTCGTGTGCGGTGTCCACAATGGCCACAGTGATGTGATCGGGGTGGATGTCCGACTGGGCCAACCACGTGTACGGGTTGCGCGAGCCTGCGCCGAACGGCTGGTCGGCGCCGTCCAGCGGCACCCCCCGCACCAACTCCAGCGCCGCGCGGAGATCGGCCATGCCGGACGCCCCACCAGCCGCGGCACGAGTACGTAGCCGCCGGAACAGGTGCCAGTCCAGCAGGTATCCGGACTGCAGGCGATAGCTACGGTCCGAGCCCATGTCAGGCAGCCACGGCTCGCCACTGGAGGTCTCCCCCAACCAGCGCCGTGCCCTGGTGATGGCCACCCGACGGGAGGCGTCCTTGACCTGACGGTCCGGCCAGAGGGCCTCCTCCAACTGGTCCCGATCCGCGCCACGCGCTGCCCGCTGGGCGAGGTACACAATGATTTCAGCGTGGAAGCGACGACGCTGATCCGGCGGCGGGCCTGGCGCCTCCACCTCGACGGAACCCAGAATGGCGATGCGCGGCCTGGTCGGGTCAGCCGCCCACCACGCCCTGAGGTCGGCTTCCAGGTGGAGATCGAGCTCGCGCCCCGAGTGGACCACGGCTGTGATGACATCACGCCGTCGTTGCTCCGCTGCGACGGCCACGCCGAGCCGTTCATCAGTGGCCCGGTCGGGACTGTCCACAGTGTCATGTATGCCATCGGCCAAGTCGATGTGCACACGGTCGTCGCGCAGGTCACTGTTCATCGGATAGACCTGATCGCGGCCCGTGTCATCACGTAGGTCATCGTGCTCCCCGTACCGCAGCGTAGCCAGCTCCTGGGTCGGCTCTGCCAAGCCTTCGAACAAGGAAAGGATCCCTCCGGCAGCATCGGTGCCCCGAGCCCATTCGTCGGGCTCCGGCGCGGGCGGGACGACGGTCTCGATGTGATCGCGTGCCGCCCGCATGATCTGCGCCAGCCGTTCCAGGTCCTCCATCGGCAGGCTGGCGGCGTTCAGCGGCGAATAGGGCAGCGGGAACGGCAACCGTAGCATGCCATCGGTGTCGACGCTGATCGTCCACGGCCCGAGCTGCGCCGCGTCCGGATTGGCCGACACGACCACGCCCACGGCGCAGCGTCCCCCGTTTTGGATCTCCACCACAAGGTCGTGTAGCAGGTCGAGGTCGTGCCCATCCGGTTGCGCGGCCAGGAGGATCTGTGGCATCCAGGCATCCGCGGCGACATCCAGGACCCGGCCGGCCAGCGCGTCGCGCACACCCGCGTTGTCCAGCGTCGCGGTCGCCGCCGTGACCCGCCGGCTGAGCCGGGTCGCGGCCTCGGTGATGGAGCCGACCGACCGCACCCGATCCGGATTGAGCGACACGAGCAGTTGAGCCTCACGGGGCGTGAATCCAGCCAGGATCACGTTTACGTCGTCGGACCACGCGTTGAGCGCCAGTTCGCTGGCCAGGTATCGCAGCAGGCTTGCCCTGCGCTGCGGGTCACCGGTCAGGGTGAGCAGACCGATCTTCTCAAGGTCCAAGAACAGGTGGGTGGAGTCGACCGCGCCCACACCAGCCATAGCGGGGAATGGCGCTATCTGACCCGACTCCGGGGTGATGACGGCGTCGCCTGGCAGCAACCAGCTGTCACCATCGTCCTGCCAGGGCGCGGGCGGATCCTCGCACGCGGCCGCGAGCAGCAGCCGTACGTGATCGGCGCTGACGATAGCTCCGACCGGGTCAGGAAGCGCCTCTTGCCGCTCGGCCAACCTGGCCGCCAGGTAGCGCAGGGCGGTGTCGAAACGGTCCACGTTGTAAGGCTGCTGGGCGGCGCGAAGATCCGTCTCGATCGCCCCATCCATCGGGTTAGCGGGTCGATAACCCACCTGGTGGTGCTGGTGTTGCGCTCGACGGCGCAGCCGCAACGCCGCGAACGCGAGCGCGGCGAGCAGCCCGGCAGCTCCCAGCGCTATCGCCCCGGTCCGAGTGTCCTGCCCGGCGTCAACGACGTCGGCACCATCGGCCGCGTCACCGCCGCGGCCCTGGCCCACATTCACGCCCGGAGGCGCACCCTGTGGTGGCGCGACGGGCGCGCTCCTGCTCGGTGCGGGGGTGGCACTGGCTGTTGCGGCCGGCGTGGGCGTCGGGGCCGCGGCGGTGGGTGTAGGCGCGGGGGCCGGCGTCTGCACCGGCGCGGGTTGCTGGGCCGCCTGCGTCGGTGGCGCCTGCTCCTGCACCGGCGGGCTGGGCTGCTGCGCCGGCGCGCTCGGTTGCTCCTGCCCCTGTCCAGGATTCGCACCATTGGCGGGGGTGCTCGGGGATTCCTGCGCGGCTGGACTGATGACCGTGCCGGTGGCGTGACGCTGCGAGCCGCGGTCGTAGGCGTCGGCCGGCAACGTCAACTGCCAGGCCGGCTCGATGTGGTCGGGGTCGGAGATGATCCGCTGGTTGAGGTTCGCGATTTCCGGGTACCGGTCGAAGTCGCCCAAATACCGCTCGGCGATACAACCGAGCCAGTCTCCGTGCACCACCTCATACACCAGCTGTTGCTGGGCCTGCGCCGCGCCAGCCACCGGGGCCGCGAGACCGTGGGCAACGCCCGGGACGGTCAGTGTCCACCCTGGATAGACGCGATGCCCACCCGGCTCCAGCGACCGCCCATCCGGTTGTACGACGTCGTAATTGGCCTGCGCCAGCGTCTGATAGGGCACGCCATACTGCTCAGCCACGCCGAGCAGCGACTCACCCAGCTGTACGGTATGGCGCGCCGAGCCGACGTGCGGAGAAATGCTGGTGCCTGCCTGCGCGGTACGTTCCTGGAACTCCGGCGCGGCCATCGCGCTCGCCACCACCGGGGCAGGTGCGGCCGAGCGATGCGCCATCGTACTGGCGTTTGACACCGCTGGAGACAGCACGATGGCCAGAATCGCGCCGATCAGGACCGCGGCAAGGCGTTGTTGTGCACCGAGCCCGGGCAGGCGGATCGTGCGCCTGCCGCGTAGTTGCGCCGGGATCTCCACCAGAACCGACAGGGCGAAGGTCAACCAGGCGATCCAGGCCACGAGAGTCAACGCACCGAGGAACAGCCCACCGCGGTCCGGGCTGACCAGAGCGGTCCAGATCTCCTCCGGGGTCGGCACATGATCGGGCAGCGGATTTCCGGCCACCTTGATCAGGACATAGGGCAGGCCCAGGAAGGTCGCGGCAAGCGCGATGAATGAGGCCGTGCCCACGGCCAACCGACCGGCGATGCCCCCCGTCCGCTGCCGATGAGCGCTGCCACCTGGCACGATATCTCCTCACGCCTACGAGATCACGAGGGTGGCCGTTGCTCGGCCCTGCGCCGTCCACCTGGCTCCGAAGATCCCGAAGACGCCGGGTTCATAGGTGAGCTGAACCGTGACCGTCAGATGTTGGCCGTCGAGAATGACGATTTCGCCCGGCGTGGCACCGGCGGCCATGATGTAGGCGGAGGCGGCTGCGGCGGCCAGGTCGGGATCCACGGCCTTGGTGCCGCCAGCTATCGCCTCAGGCGCGTTGATCGCCTGTCCGGCCGCGCGGGCAGCCTCGGCGGCGATGTTGTCGGCTCGTTGCAGGGCCATGATGCGGTTTCCGCCGACGATGATGAGCCCCATCAGCGCCAACCACGCTGGCATCATGATCGCAAAGAAGATCGCGATGCGGCCCTTGTCGCGGTGCTCGAAGCGAGTCATTTCCGGCTCCGATACTGGTCCAGTGGCGATGTGAACGTGGCGCTGAGCGTGGCGGTGCCTGGCATGCCCGGGAATGCGACGTCACTGTTGTTGATCATG
This sequence comes from uncultured Actinomycetota bacterium, assembly GCA_963742855.1. GTDB lineage: Bacteria > Actinomycetota > Actinomycetes > Mycobacteriales > Micromonosporaceae > CAVUNP01. Next base: position 19,897 of record CAVUNP010000048.1, read on the forward strand.
CAGTTTATCGTTACCCTCACCTCCGCCGGTTGCCCGACCGGGGTCGTGAAACCGGCCACGTCAGCAACGATGTCCAACCGAACGCAATTGATGCCCTGGGCGGCCAACGAACTGGCCGCGGCGGCCTCGGCTTCGCTCTGGGCCGTGCGGGCGTCACGAGCCAGGGACGCGGTCCGGGCCGCGTCGAACGCAGCCGCATCAACGCTCTGGTCGGCGATGACCGTACGCCCCGCGATGAACAGCGTCGCCATCACCGTGAGGACCGCCGGAGCGAGGATGGCCAACTCGACCGCGGCCGAGCCGTGGTCGGATGGGCCGGCCTCGCGCCGGTGACCACCCTCAGGGAGATCACCGCGCGGCCGGACACGATGGCGAGCAGTCACGCGGTGACCCGTTCGATGCTGCCCCGGGCACTTTGGCGGATCCCGAACGTCAGACCCGGCACGCACTGAGATCGCCGACCCGGTGACCGTCACAGTGACGTCCGTCGGGCCGCGACTGATGGCGATGTTCAGATTGGTCAATCCGTCACCTGCCTGATCGAGAAAACTCTGGGCGCGAGCCCGCCCGGCCGCATCGTTTGCGCCGTAGCCTCGGGCGGTACTGACGCCCTGCGTCGCGGCGGCCAGGGCGATCGAACGTGCGTAGAAGACGAGCCCGACCTGTACCACTGTGAAGGTGAGCACGAGCAACCCACCGGCAACAATAGCGAACTCGACGGGCGAACTACCCCGGTCCTCTCTCGGAACCGGGATTCGACGTCGCCAGCAGCGGCGGACTGCTCGCCCCACCATGAGTTACCCCCCTCAGGGATTCGTGTCCGGAATCTCGTTCGTCCAGAACGTGGCCACCGTGAGGATCACGCCGCCCACGAATACCGCAACGGCTGCGATGAGGGCGACCATGATCGCGGTGGAAACCGGTCCTTCGCCCCGGTCGCTGCCGGAATCGGCCAGCCGTCGACGGAGCCGCTCGGACAGGGTGAACCGAGCCATGCGAGCGCCAACAAACATCCGGGCAACCACGGGGACGCGTTCTCGTTGCGGTGTCGCCGTCTGCCTGACAACTGCCATTAGTGGTCCTTTCATCGTTATGTTCAATGGCTCAACAGCCTTGCCATGAACGGGTAAATCATGAGGACGAGCAGGATGAGGATCAGGACGGCGGCCGGGATGTCGAGCTTGTTGGTTCGCACCTCGGCCTTCTCGAGCTGTTGAGTGCGGATCTGGTCCCGCAAGGAGTCGGCTTTGGCGCGCAGCGTGTTGTAGACCTGCGCGCCATCCACGCCGGCGCTGCGCATGATGTCGGCGAGGTCGCCGAGTTCGAGGATGTTGAGCTCGACCGACAGGCGCTTCAACTCGTTCCATGGTGGCGTGAGCTGGAGGTTCGCCCGCAGCAAGGCGCCGCGCACATGATCGAACACCCAACCGTGGCAGATCTCCACGGCGCGTTCCAGTGACTCCATCGGCCCGTGGCCACCGCGCACCTGAGTGGCCGCGAGATCCAGGTAGGTACACATTCCCCGAACGAACTCTTCCCGCGCCGCGGCCGCCTTGGACACCACATCGGCGTGAGCCAGCCATACGCCGAAGGCCGCGGCAATGAGGACGCCGCCGAGGGGAATTGCCGGCGTCACAGAAACGCGCAGTACCAGAAGGGCAATCGTCAGCAACACCGGTATGGACAACGCGAACAGTACGGTCAGCACGAGCGAAAGTACATAACGCTCCGGCGTGCGACCCAGGATGGCCAGGTCCGCCCGTGGTACCCGGACATGCCGGCGCAGCCAGTCGAGCGGCGATCGGTTCGGCTGATGGCGGGTCGCCGGATACAGCCGGTCCAGGGCCGGGCCCAGCGCGGGTGGCGCCGGAAACAACCCGACGATCAGGGCGGCCACTCCGCCGCCGAGAACGGCTCCGCCGAGCAACGCGGTGAGGAAGGCACTGCTGAACATCATGCTCCCTGCCATTGCGAGGACAGGAGCAACCGGGCCCGGCGCTGCGGCATGCTGAGGCTGCGGGCCCACACCATCAGCACGATGTAGAGCGCGGCCAGCGCCAACAGCACCACCTGCCCGACGAACGTCTTGTACGGCTCCAGGTAGGCCGGATTCAACACCCCGAGAATCAACAGCAACATCGTCATTCCGGTGAGAAAGCGGACGGCGAACCGTGGGCCAGCGCGCTTCGCGTTGATGGTGCTGCGCATCTCGATCTCGGTCGCGATGGAGCGGGAGATGTCGGTGAGCACGTTGGCCAGGCCTTCACCACGATCGGAGGCCTGCAAGATCAATGGCGCGACAACCTGATCGCAGGTGTAATCGTCGATCTCGTCGGCGAACCGGCGAAGGGCCGCCTCGGCGCTGAGACCCGCTTGGAGCCCGGCGGCCAGTCCGCGCACCTCGTTTTCGATGATCGGTGGCGCGGTGTCCGCAGTCGTCACGATGGCGGCCTGAAGACCAAGGCCGTTGGCGACGATGTCCGCGATCCGCCTGGTCCATTGTTCGACCGCCGAGAGCTTGTTGATGGCCCGCTGCTCGGCTGAACCGGCGAGGAACAGCCACGGAATCCCTGGAATGGCCAGGCCGACGATGATGCCCGCGGCGGGGAGGCCGGTGAAGAGCCAGGTCACGGCGGTAGCGACCAGGGTGACGATGATGGAGGTCTGTCGCGCCCGCCGCTCCAGCGGGCTGCTTCCACGCCCCAGCCAGAACGACCGCAGCCGCCGGCGCAGCGCCGACGGCGGTCGGGGCGGCCGGGTCGTGCCCACGACGCCCACGACGCCGATGACAATGCCCGCGAGCGACAGGCTGGCCGCACCCATGGCGATCAGGGGGATCAGGGAAATCACGCCGCCCGCCTCCGCAGGATCGTGTTCAGCGGTCGGTCCCACGAGCCCGTGTTGTGCTCCTTGTACTGCGCAAGGACCCGCGGGTCGTATCCGACCTGCAACAACTGCTCCAGCAAGCGGTCGGGCAGATGCTTCGGAATGGCCCGGCCATCAGGCCCCGGGCCAAAGATCGTCGTCGTGACAACCTGCTCCTCGCTCATGCCACCGACCTCGACGATTTCCGACACGTAGCGATGGACGGTGCCGCCGATCGTGCTCTCGTCCTCGATGGTCACGTAGACGATGAGGTCGAGAGCACCCGCGGCCATCCGGCGGGCCAGGTCTGCCCGCATCTCGTGGCCGTGCGACAGCGCCAACTCGATGATCCGGTCCATGACGCCACGCGGATCGCGGGTGTGAATGGTGCACATCGATCCCTTGGATGTGGCCATCGCCTGCAGCATCGGCACGATCTCCCGGGACCGGACCTCACCCACGATGATCCGGCGGGTCGACATACGCAGAGTCAGCGGGATCAGATCAGCGATCGTCACCTCGCCGGTCTTGCGGCCGTCGCTGGTCCGGTCGCCGTGGCCCTCCCGAGCCTCCAGACTGATGCACCACGGATGGTGCCCGGTCGTGTGCAGGCCCAGTTCCCGGCTCTCCTCGAGCGTCACGAAGGCCTCCGCTGGGGGAATCTCCCTGGCCAGTGCCCGCAACAACGTCGTCTTGCCAGCGGCGGCGAGCCCAGCCACCATGATGTTGCAGCCAGAACGCATGGCGGCCTTAAGGAAGTCGCACATGAGGTAGTCGATCAGTCCGAACCGGTCGCGGAGGTCCTCCAGACGAACGTCTGTGACGGTGTGCCGGCGGATGGTCACAATGGGACGCTGGGACACCTGCTGCAGCGCGGTGAGTCGGCTGCCATCCGGCGTCTGCAGGTCAACCCATGGTTTGGAGGTAGAGAAGGACCGCTCGGTCGAACTGTCCCGCATGGAGAGCATCTGCAGCATGCCGATCAGTTCGGCGTCGCTTTCAGCCAGAGCCGGCCCCTGGGTGAGGCGGCCGTCCGTGTGTTCGAGCCGGACATGGTCGCATCCGAGCACATGAATATTTACGATGGATGGATCGTTGAGCAGTTGCTGCAGCGGCCCCATCCCGAACAGTTCGGCCGCCACGGCATCGAGCAACGTCGACTCATAGCCGGCCGGCGGAGGCTTGCCCGCCGCGAGAAGCTCGTTCACGTGTGCGCCGACGACAACGGCGGCGATGCGCTCGCCTTCCGCGCGGCGTACGTCCACGCTGACCGCCGGATTGAGGCGGATCCGTTCGGCAAGCTGTTCGCTCACCCGGTTCCTCAGCGCCTTCACGAGACTGACCTCGACGAGCGGTGCCGTCGGCGCGGGCGGCGCCTCCTGCCCGTGCCGGGGTTGCGTGTCCCGCCCGTTGACATGGGGCGCGTAGACGGTCCGCTGACCGCCATGGCCATTGGCCTGGCCACCGTTGTCCCCGAACGCGCCAAACTGCCACCCGCCCGGGGTCGCCGTCGGCGGACTCTCAGCTGACACGTTGTGCCTCCGGGCTACCGCTCTTGACCTGCAGTCGCCCACTGCGGCGGAGCGCGATCGCCTGGCGTACCGCGTCCTCGGCCGAGGCGGCGTGCCGCAGTAGGTCCCGGCTGTGCTTCGACCGACCGGAGCCGGCAAGCGCGGCGGCGGACTTGGGGTCATCCGGCAACTGCACGACGACCGGGCACTGCAGCCGTTGCTCGATGTCCTTGCGCCCGTAGTCACCCCCACCGATGAGCATGAGCCCGATCGAATCGGCGAGCGCACCGGCCTCGATGAGGTCACGACGCAGCTCGCCCAGGGCTGGCCAGGCAGGAGCGATCGATCGCAACGACGTGGGGCGCAGTGCGAGCAGGATCAGGTCGGCCCGCTGGAAGATGCCCCAGGGAGCATGCGTGGTGGCCAGGCGCCCACAGTCGGCGATGACGTCGTAGCCGGGTTCGGCGTGCTCGAGTCCGGCGAAGAACGCGGCCAGCCGCGGCCAGGTGGCCCGCAGCGTCATACCCTGGCTGAGATTGCTGATGCCGGGCAGTACCAGCCGTTGGCGATGGGGCGAGTCCAGGTCGACGAGCTGACCCCAGAACTCCTGTTGCAGGGCGTTACGCGATTCGGCCATCGCCACCTGCAGCAGCCCTCGGTCGGCCGGCATCGACAGGCTGCCGAGGTAACCGGCGAGAATGTCGCCGCCGGCCGGGTCGCATTCCGCGAGGATCGTGCGTGTCCGCCAGGTCAGCGTGAAGGCCAGGGCCGCTGTGCTCGCGCCAGGCGAGCCCTTGGCCGAGGTTACCGCGATGAGAGCCATCCGGGTCAGCCACCTGCCAGCACGATGACGAGACGCTCCGCCGCGGCCAGGTTCGCGATCTCCGCGCCATCCGATTGCGCGACAGACACATTCACATAATGGAAATTGTTCCTGCCCTTGTCCGCGATGACATCCACGACGACGCCGGGGTACGTGGCCGGTGGACCCGTCGCCTTGCTGTCTTGCCCAAATCCCGACGCTGGCGTCGCCACCAGGACCACCTTGGCTCCTGGGTTTACGCGCCCGGACGGCACCTTGCTCGGCGAAAGGCCAATGCTGACCAGGTAGGTGCCGGAACCGCCGAGTGGGACGTCGACGACCTGCCCCTCGACGAGCAGCGCGCCGGCGAACAGCTCCACCGCGGCGTACTTGCCGACGATCTCCCCTGCCCGGGACGACGGGATAGGGCGGAGCGAGGGATCGCTGCTGATCCGCACGGTCACGAGATCCGAGGGGCCGATCCGCGAACCCGCCTGAATCGTCTTACTGACCGCGAGAAAGGAGCTCGTCGACCCAACAAGGGAAATCGCGTAGGCGGCGCTGAGACCGCCGGTCGCGACGAGCGCGACGGCGAGAGCCACCAGTCCCGGTCGCCAACGCCGCTGGGCCGCTGTTTTCGGCACCGGGATCGGTGCGGGTCCGGAAACGGGCGCCGCCCTCGTGCTGGGGTTCGCTGTCACGGTCAAGAAGTCACCACCTGTAGCTCGTTGATCTGCAGAGTTGTCGTCGAGGCCAGAGTCAGGGTCTGCGTGCCAGATACGCCGCCACCGGACCATTCGACGTGCCAGGTCGTGGTACCCGTGATCGTGTAGCGACCGGCGGGCTGGTTACGACTCGATCGGGTATATCGGTAGCCACAGCTGCTCGAGGCGCTGTTGCCAAAGCGGGCCTCGTACGGGGTGCCCGGGTTGGTACACGTCACCGTATTCCCGTCACCCATGTCCCAGTCAATCTTGGACGCTTGTGCCGTGGCCGTGATGGACAGGCCCGGAACCGACGCCGTCATCGAGATCGGTCCCCAGTGCTGTGGCCCGGCCTCCGTCCACAACCACACCGGTAGACCTACGAGCCCCGAGCCGGTGCTACTGGGCGCACTGCCGATGGCCGGGCCCCGGAGTTGCATCTGGCTCACCGCTCTCGCGGCGAGTACCGCGGGCGATGGCCCCGACGGGGGGTTGTCGAACCAGACCAACTCTGAAAGGCCGGCCATGTAGTCGTCGCCGACGTAAACGCAGGTCTTGACATAGAAGCCGCCGCCGGTGTGCCCGGCCCAGCGCGGATCGCTGGGGTCAGGCTGTGGCTGTGCCCACTTGTAGTAGCAGGGGTTGTCGCCGCTATGGCAGCCCAGGTCTGGGACACACGTGTAGTCGCCGCCGCCGCCGTTGCCGCCTCCCGGATCAGTCCCAGGCGTTTCGACGTCTCCCACGCAGATCCCGGTGCGGGGATTACAGATCTTAACCGGGTCCGCAAACGCGTACCCTGCCGCCGTCGCCGACGCGAGCACCAGCACAGTGACCGCGAGCCCCTTGGCCCGCTTGGAAAAACGGCGTCCGATCGGGCGGCGCATCAGCATGATCTGCTCCTGTCAGCCGTGGACTCTGTCAATAGCCAGCCAACGCCTTCGAATCTCTTCGCCGTCGACGTGATCACGTAACGTTTTGGCTGTCCCGGCGCCAGAGCCGACTTGCCGGAACTGGCAAAGACAGGCTCCCAGGTGTCCACGTCGAAGCAGTCTTCAATCGTCACCGACTGCGGCCTGCCGTCCAGGCTGATGGCCGTGGCCCGTGGTGTCCATCGTGGACGCCCCTTGAAGATGATGCCGCCGTTGCGTGTGCTGCCCAACTCCACCCGCACCGAGGTCAGCAGCGGATCAGCCAGGTATTTCTCGAGGTCCGGGTGGCACCGGAAGCCTGTGACGCCGGCGATGACGTAGGCGCGCCAGTACCCGTCATACGCCGACGAGAGCCGGCTCCGCATCCATATTGGATGGCGCGCTGGTGCGGGTGGGCGTGGGCGGCATCGTGACACCCGCCAACGGATCGTCGCCATCGGAGTCGACACTGCGCCACACGGTGAAACCGACGACCCCGGCCACGACGACGAGTGCCGCGACGAGCCCCCCGACAAGCACCTTGTCACGGACGCGAGCGCCAACCATCATGGTCCTCCCCCGAACAACCCGCCCCGCGTCCTGTGGCTCCGCGGGTCCGCCGGACGGAAGATCAGTCCCGTCGCATGCGTGACTATAGTGTCGCGAACTGGATTTCGTTGCCGAAAATTGCGATCAAATGCCGCACCCTCATGTAACAAAACCGAAAAGATCTCTGGGTCCGCCGGCCGGCGCCCTGATCGTGGCGTACCGCCCGAACCACACCGCGTTCGCCCCTTTTTTGGGGCTGTTCGCCGCTTTCCGGCAGCATCCGAGGTCATCTGTCCCGTCGCTCCACAGTGGACCCGCCTGAAGGTGTTACGTACGTTGCCTCGCCAGGCGACGGCGACGGACTGGAGGGCGGTGGTCCGGTGCTACCGAAGGTCGTCGGATCGGGGGTCATACTGCCTGGTAGGGGACGCGGCAGGAAGCTGTCGGATCGCAGAGTGACGAACAGCCATATGCCTAGGACCACCAACAATGTCAGCGCGACCAGGCCGAGGAAGGCCAGTATGCCGCTGATGGGTTGACCGGTGCGCCACCACGGAACCGGACCGGCAAGCGCGTCGAGAAGTACGGTCGCGCGGCCATCACCGCGGACGAGGACGGGTACCTCGGTCCCCACTCGTACATCGAAGCGATCCGTGGTAACGGCACGGACCACGGCCGGGCCGTCGTCGGTGTCATACTCCACCAGTAGTCGCGACCGGCGACGTGGACCATGCCCTGCCGCCGGGCGCCATGAGGAGACTACGGACACCACAACGCCACGTTCTCGCGTCGCCACATCCACCGTCCTCATCTGGTCGCCGGAGAGCCGCAAGCCTAGCGCTGACGAGATGCGTCGACGTAGCGCAGCGCCGGTGTTGGTTGTTAGTGTGCACAACCGCGCGAGCAGAACCGGGGGGATGTCGTGAGGGACGGCTGGGTGGTCCAACTTCGCCGCCTGGCGTCCGCAGACGGTCGGCGCCCTGGGCCCACCGACTCTGTCTTCGTCATTGCCGACATGTCGTCGCAGCGCGAGCAGCAGGAACGCCTGTGGTGGCTGGTCAAGCGGGGCAGAAAGACGCTGTTGATCGTCGCGGCGGTCACGTTTGTTGCCTTGGTGGCCATCGCCGGTCGCGGCACCTTCAACCCGTCGTCATGGTTGCTTCCGGTGGTAGCGTTGATTCTCGCTGGTTCATGTCATGTCATCGACCGGTATCTCGAGGCTCATCCGCCGGGGTCGGTCGAGGTGCCGGAGGACCTGGGTGACGTGCTCGACGAGATGCACCAGGTCCGTGACGAGATCGTCATTTATGGACCGGACCGGTTCAGGCCGCTGCAATATGAACGCGCGGTAGAACTGGTGGACGGTCAGGTGGCAGCCATGATCCAGGATGCCGCCGGGGCGCTAGTCGCGCAGCGGCAGGGCGACCAGGAGACGGCGACAGCCCTGCGTGCGACGATCGATAGCCGCCTCGAGGCTGTCATGGATGTCTACGATGCGCTGGATGAGGACGCGGACGACGCCGACGACCAGGACGACAGCGACGCCGACGATGACGGTCGCCGCGGACAGCGTCCTCCCGATCTCCGCCAGCGGGAGAGAAGATGAGCGACCGCAACGACTACGACGACGCGCAGGCGCGGACGACCGAGACCTACCGTCCCGCCGGCGACAGTGTCCCCCGTCCGTCGGCGCGCACCCAGCGTCGGCCCTCGGTCTACCAGCCGGAAGGCCACCCGGCGGGCGACCTGCTCGGCTCGCCGGCGCTCGACAACGCGCGTAGGAATGCTTTGCGTGAGCGGGAGGCGTTGCGTAGGCAACACCCGGCCGGATCGACACCCGCTCAAGGCCCAGGCGGCAGGCAACGGAGCCCCAAGCCGGCAAAGAAGGGGTGGTTTGGCCGTAGGAAGCCGGCAGCGGCGCCGGAAGGGCGACCGATGTCCGCACCCGAGGTCTTTTACGAGTCGGCTGGCTCGCGGGGACCGTTGCCCGCCTACGCCAGTGTCGAAGCACGATTGCACGCGAGCGAGGACGTCCGCCGCGACCAAGCCTCCGCCTTCACGATCAGAGGCGGCAGTGTCGAGGCCGCCGGCGCCAAACGCACCCGCTCGAAGCGTGGCTCATCGATGGCCGGCGGACGATGGCGGCGCATGGTGCTGACCGCGGCGATGACGGTGGCGCTCACCATCCTGATCGTCAACGGGCTGTATCGGCTCGCCGGCAAGGCGCTCTATGACCCACCCGTGCCGCCGCCAGGTTCGGGATTTCCGGTCGCGGCCGCCTCCGGATACGCGGCGCGCTTCGCTCAGGCGTACCTGACCTGGGATCAAGCCTCGCCCCGCAGCCGCGCCAACGCGCTGCAGGTCTTCTTCCCGGATGCCACCACGACGAACTTCGGGTGGGACGGCGGTGGTAAGCAGACATTGTTGGGGCCGCCCGTTGTGGCTGGCGTTACCACCCAGGACGACACCCATGGCGTGGTGCACCTCGCCGCCAACCTGGATCCCGGTGGCTGGGCATGTATGGACGTCGCGATGTATGCAGCCGCGGGTGGTACCGCGTTCGCAATTACCTCGTATGTGGCGTTTGTTTCCTGCCCCCCGGCGGCGGCTGGATCGGTGCCGTTGATCAGCGTCGAAAGTGACACCGCCTTCGCCCAGGAGATACGCCCTCTTGTGGAGACATTTTTCAAGCAGTACGCCGCCTCGTCGCCGGAGATCGCGCAGAGCATCACCCAAGACTCAGGAATCTGGGGCCTGGGCGGCATGGTGACGTTTGCCGACCTGTCACAGATTGTGACGCCCGTGCTCGCGAATCCGAGCGCCGATGTGCGGTCGTTGCGGGTACAGGTGCGCTGGCGGCTGCCTTCGGGCGGCACGCTGCTGCAGGCTTACCGGTTGTCGCTCCAGCAGATCGGTGGTCGTTGGTTCGTCGACAGCATCGAGGGCGGCGTGGAGGATGCCGAGGTGGCACCACGCGTCGGCGGCGCACCGACGCCTTCGCCGGGCCCGTCCACCTCGAGTCCGTCCAGTCCGCCGCCCTCCAGCCCGTCGTCGTCGCCGACCTAGGCGGTCGTATCGTCGGCATCGATCAAGCGGGATTCCACATGTACGGGACATTGAAGTTCTATAGAAGGGGAAAGCAATGGTCACCGAGATCCTTGCGGCCGTCACCCAACCCGAGGTCCTCGCGGCACCAACTGGCGCCACGATCGCGTACCACCTGAAAACATTCTTCGCGCCCGTGGTGGCCATTCTCATCGGACTGGTCGGCCTCAAGTACCTATTCGGAGAAGACCGGTCGCTGGCGAAGTTCCTGGGCTTCCTCGCGCTGGGGGCATGCGTCTACGCACTGCTCTGGTTCGGCGACACGATCCTCCCCGCGCTTGGCACCTTGATCAACGGGTTCCTGGCCTGAGCGGTCCGACTGGGCCGGTTGCCGGCAGAGGCAGAACGGGAGGTGGCCGGGCATGATTGTGCGGACCTATACGCACGCCTGGAACATGCGGGTGCGCATCTATGCGTTTGATGACATCCGGCTGCCGGTGAAAGGCGGCATCAGCGTCGCGCAGTTCGTCGCGTTCGGCGTTACTGCGGCAGTGTGGGTGCCACTGTCCTTCGTGCTGGGCATTCCCAGTCTGGTCGGCAACGCCGGCGTCGCTTTCATGGTCGTCGCCGGCGTGCCGGTCGCCGTCATGCTGCAGGTCGACCGGCCCATCGCACATGAGAAGACCGTGGAGGAGTGGGTCGGCTCCTGGATCCAGCGAAATTCCGAGCCCAAGCGGCTCGGTGCGCTCGGACCGGTCGACCCGCCCCGGCCGGTCCACCTGACGGCGGCCCGGTGGGTGCCATACCGGGACAGGCGGTAATGCGATGGGGTTTTTCGCGGTCTTTCTGATCCTCGCCGTCGTCGGTGCCGCGTACTTCCAGCGAACCGAGAAGACCCGTGCCACCCGCACGGTCACCACCCTGCCGCAGCGGCTGTCGGTGCGGTACTTCGATGACACGGTCCTGCTCACCGACACCGACGCGTGGGTCTACCTGCGCCTGCCGACGACCTCGGTGGAGTTTCGCACGGCGGAGGAATGGGACCGGCTCATCTCCAGCCAGGCGCACGGGCTGGCCGGACTCACTGATACACAGATCCATCTGAAGACGGTCTTCCGCGAATACGACATCGCGGAGTGGGCTCGTCAACTCGACCAACGCACCCGCACCGCCCTGCCGGACTGGTCCCGCCTCCTGACCAAGCAACAGGAACACCTCTGGGACGAGGAGTTCCTGCGCAAGGAGGTCTACCTCGGGGTACGCCTGGGCCCGCGGGGCGACGAGGCAACCGGCCAGCTCAAGGCCATGGCCCGGTCGTTCGGCCGGTGGCTGAACCTGGTCGCGGACGCGGTGGTCGGCGAGGACGAGGTCATCGACGCCAAGGAGATCGCCAAGTGGCGCGGCAAAGCGGCGCCGGTGCAGCGCACGATGCGCAGCAGCGCGTTTCAGGCGGTGCCCGCGACGGTGAGCGAGCTGGTCTGGTTGTTCCGCCACCACATGCACCCGGGCATGCCCACCCCGCCGATGCCGGCGGAACCTGACCGGCCTTGGGGACGCGGCGAGGTCCAACATCTCGCCGAGGGTCTGGTCGACAACTCACTGAGCCCGTACTACCTGCGGCTGACCCAGCCGAACTGGAACTACCTCAAGGATCTCGCGGAGTACCAAGCCGAGCCGCAAGCCTTCGCGCCGCCGGAGCGCGAATACGCCACATACGTCGCCACCTTGTGTATTTCCCGGATGCCCCGCGAGATGGACACCTGGGATGGCAATCCCTGGATCCACCACGCCGAGGATCCTGCCCTGGGCTTTCCGGTGGAGTTCTCCGGCCGATATGAGATCCATCCACCAGCCAGAGCGAAGAAGGACGTTCAGAAGCAGTTGCAGAAGGTGTCGGGCCAGCGCCAGCACATCGCCGACGCCGGGGCCGAGGTCCCGACACTGGTGGCGGACGCGTTCCAGGACGGCAAGGAACTCGACAGCGAGGTAGCGCGGGCCCGAAAGTTCCTCGTCTACGGCGCCGGCCGGCTGCTGGTGCACGCGGAGGATCCCGACGAGCTGACCCGCCGCTGCGAGGTTCTCATCGAGCACTACCGCAACATCGGCATCGACGTGGCGTGGACCGCCAATGACCAACTGCGCCTGTTCACCGAGCAGTTCCCGGGTGACAAGACCCGGCTGAAGGTACGGGCCTACCGGCAGGTGCACGAGCTCGAGGTGGTCACCGCCGGCCTGTGCACCGTGTCGAACAGCCTGGGCGACGGCGAGGGGCCGTTCCTGGGCATCACCACCGGACGTAGCCAGGAGATCGTCTACTTCGACCCGCTCTACGCCCCTCGCAACAACCAGCCACCGGGCGTGGCCATCGTGGGAGCACCGGGTGGTGGCAAGACATTCACCACCCTCACCATCGCATACCAGACCGCCATGCGCGGCATTACCACCGTTCTGCTCGATCCGAAGGGCGATGCCAAGGGGCTGGCCACCATCGACGGCCTCGGCGACGTGCGAGTTCTCGAACTTGGCGCACGGATGGCGGGCTTGCTCGACCCGTTCTCATTGGCGGAGTCGCGCGAGTCCGGCGTCCTGCTGGCCATGGAAACGATGCGGCTGCTGCTCGGTGGCGAGATGACCGCCGACCGGGAGAACGCGGTCGTGGGAGCAATCCGGCACGTGTCGCGCCAACCACTGCCGAACCTACGCAAGGTGGTCGACCTCCTGCTGAGCGGTGGTGCGGAGCAGGCCAACAACGCCAGCACGAGCTACACCGAACGGCAGATCGCCGTCGCGAGGTCGGTCGGCAGTCTGCTGGAAGTCATCAGCGAGCTGCCGCTGGCCAACCTGTGCTTCTCCGAGTCCAGAGTGGACATCAAGCTGGCCAAGAACAGGTTGAGCATCCTGACCCTGGCCGGTCTGTCGCTGCCAACCTCGCAGACCCCGATCGACCGGTACACCTACGCTCAACGACTGTCGGTGACGCTGCTGTATCTGGTCACGCACTACACCCGCAGCCTGGTAACCGATCCTCTGTACACGGGCCAGAAGGCGTTGATCATCGATGAGGCCTGGGCGCTGACCCAGACGCAGCAGGGCGCTCAGCTGATCGCGGAGGTGGCCCGGTTGGGTCGGTCCCGCAACACCGCCCTGGTATTGGTCTCGCAGAACGCGAAGGATCTGCTGGCCGAGGACATCCGCAACTGCCTCACCACCATGTTCGTGTTCCGTTCCGAGGACCCGGCCGAGGTGGCGGCCGACCTCGAACTTCTGCGCATCTCCGACAACCCTGATCACCGTGGGGTGATCGCCAACCTGCCCACGGGGAGTCGTTCGGAGTGCATCATGCGCGACGCCCGTGGACACGTCGGCACCATGCGCGTCGACATGTCGTACCTGCCTGATGTGATGACGGCGTTTGACTCCACCCCCGATGACGGCTCCGGCCGGATCCAGTCGTCGGCCCGACGCATCGTGACCGACTCGGCCGGTCGTGTGCTCGGTGTCGCCGACGACGAGGCTGGCGCCGAAGAGATCCGCCGTGCGGTGGACGAGCGCGCGCGACGTGGCGGCGAACATGACGAGACATCACCAGTCGGCCGTGGATGGGGAGAGGCCTGATGACCCGCATCGCTCGGCCAGCAGTCGTATGTGCTCCATTGACCGACGATCTGTTGTTTCTCAGCCGGGTCGAACGGGCAAACCTTCGACGGTCGTCCATGGGGCCGGCCCGGCGGCACTGGCAGGCCGTTGCCTGGCTACGCGAGCGCGCCGGTGTGTTCCTACGGCGTGGCGCAATCGTGGTGGTCCTACTCGTGGCGGCGGCAGGACTGACCGTTTCGACTGCGCCCGCAGCGAGCGCCGACATCTTCAGCTTCAACGGATCATGCAAACGGGATCCCCATAACCCCACGAAGGCATCCGACGGGTTTGGCCTGTGGGTGTGGGATTCGCACGAGGCACCGCCAGACACCCGGTGGTTGCAATATAGGACTGCGGGCACGTACTGGGAAACGTATTGGCTCGACTGCATGGACAAAAAGATTATTGGCAATTTCGTAGCGAACTACATATTCAATATGAGCAAGATGATTTCATCTATGGAGATCATGCTGTTTGAGCGGACGTTCGACGGAGGCCTACTCAATATCTTCCTAGACGCCGATCAGAACGTCGGCGGGACCACAACGACGTTAGACGACATGATCGCACATTTGCAGCTTGACTTCTTTTTGCAGCTGTTTTCGCTCGCCGTGCTCATCGGCGCGTTGGTGGTGGCGTTCAGGTTCCTGTTCAAACGGGAAAGCGGCGCGAAGCTGCTCGGCCGCTTCGCCGCGATGATATTGGTGGCCGGATTCGGATTCGCGTACGGCGGGACACCTGGCGGCAGCGGTCCCAACGCCTCCATGATTGTGAAAACCGTCAACGACTGGACCAACCAGATCACCATGGTCACCCTGACAGCCTTTATCGGCAGCGACTGTGAGAGGCCAGAACTCCTCAGCCGCAAAGACACACCATCCGGTGCTCAACCGGTGCTACCGATGGATTGTGTGTCCGAGCAGCTCTACGACTTCTTAATCTTCCGGCCGTGGGCGGTGGGTGAACTGGGCAGCTACGAGTCCGCCCCACGCAAAGCTGACAACAGCCCAGGTGATCCCACTACGGAAGAACTACTCGCCAGCCGTATCCTCAGACAGCAGGCGTACTCGATCAACGAAATAATCCATAACGTCGACCACCCGAAAAACTACGAGAACGTCTTTATGGACAAATTTCACTTGGCCTGCCACCTCCACAGCGATCTGGCCAGCAAAGCCGGCAAGCTGTGCGACCGTGAAGACATGCGCAGTAAGGTCATGGGCGTGAGCGAGTGGGACTTGATCGACCGCACGGACAGTTGGGCCGAAATTAAGGCAGATAACTATGAACTCTGGGTGAACTGGAGCGGCGGTGCTCCTGACAACCGCCTTGCGGCGGCGAGTTTTGCCCTGGTCGCTGCCTTGTCCATCGGTCTCGTACTCAGCTTCATCGCGCTGGGCTATCTCTTTCTGCAGTTCGCCACCGTCATATTCGCGTTGCTCGGACCCGTCTTCTTTCTCTTTGGACTCATTCGACTACAGGTACTGCTGCGGTACCTCGAACTGTTTGCCGGCGTGTTTATCAAACGAATTTTCATCGGCGTGTTCGTAGGCCTGCTCATAGGACTGAACAGCATCCTGTTGAGGGCGCCGATATCATGGACGGTCAAGCTGGTTATCATGTCCACGATCTCGGTATTCGGGCTCGTATATCGGAAGGCCGTCGCCCAGGCGTTCTCCTTGAACCTCGGCGGCGGCGAGGTTGTGCACAAGGACGGCGAATTCGCGTCCAGTGGTGGCGCCCGCGCGATTGCTGGCGCGCTGGGCTCGCGCCGATCCGGCGGCAGCGCGTTGGGTGGCGCCTTCTACGGTGCCGCTCGCGGGGCGATGCCCGGCGCAGGCCAGGTCTACGACACCGCGATGTCCAGGAATGTCAACGCCCGCCGGCCCGGGTCGCGCACAAGTCGCCGCCGCTTACCCGGGTAGAGACATGAGGTGCTGGTGAGTTCACAATGGTCGTCGGCTGACCCGACTCGTCGACGATTGTTCCTGGTCGCGATGGCGGCGGTGTCCGCCATGGTGATCTGGATAGTCGTGGCCTACCTGACGGCTGACCCGCCGCCGACCTCGCCGGCCGGCAAACCCGCCGGTACCGCGGGTCGGCCTCCGGTCTCGCCACAGGCGGCTATCACTCCTCCACCCGGGCATGAAGCCGGCGACGACATCCCGCCGGCGCCGCCGGTGCGATCCCAGGAACCCCTCCTGATACCGCCGAGGTACGACGGGCCACCGGCTCTTCCGGTGCCGGACGTAGAACTGAAGGCGGCCACCGACCGTGGTTTCGAGTTCATGGAGCTCTTCGCCAACAGTCGATGGGACGACCGCGCCGACGACAAGGTGAACAGTTTGAGCGCGTTCGTATCCGGGACTTCACTCGACGTGGTCCTCGCCCAGTACGAGCGGGTCCGGGCCAAGGAGGCCAAGCATGAGTCGGTCACCTACCGGGTCACCAGCGCGATGTGGCGGACCATGTCCGACGAGCAGCTGGGTCTGGTCCTCTACGGCGAGCGGCGAGTAGTGGACGATTCCGGTGATCGCACGGATACGAAGGGCTTTTTCCTGAATCTGGTGAAGACCAGCGACACCTGGAACGTCACGAGCGTCCGCGATCCAGCCGAGGGCGACCAGGGCTTGGGCCAACCGCGCGCGACCGGAGAGGGGTGAGCGGAAGGTGCCCGGGCCGTTAGCCATTTGGGGCATACTCAAGGCCACTGAGCGAGCGACGAAGACCGCGAAGAAGACGAGCGGCGGTCGGAACTGGTTCATCGGCATAGGCCTGGTGGCCGCCGCCATCTGTTTGGTCCTCGTGTTCGGCCTCGCGCAGGCGATAGCGTCGGGGTTCTTTCCTGTCATAAATAATGGCGCGAATCCCAACCAGTGTCAGCAGACGGTCGGCGGCGACTACACCCTGCCCGACGGATACAGCTATCAGCTGCCGGCGTGGGATGGTGATCCAAACAAGCGGCAACAGACCCGCAACCCCAACGTGCAGCCTGGTGCCGTACCGGAGAGGTACAACAACCGCGGCACCAGCGTGCCGTACAAGGCATACCTTGATGCGGCGCAGGCGAAATACAATGTTCCGTGGTTCATGCTGGCCGCCATCTCATGGCAGGAGACCAAGCATGGAGCCGACGCGAATACCTGGAACCGCAACGCGAACCCCGACCACTCGTACGGTCCGATGCAGTTCATCCCGGGCACCTTCGCCACCTATGGTGTGGACGGTGACGACGATGGGACAGTCAGCGACGAGAGCGTCGGCGACCTCATCTTTGCTGCGGCGAATCTGCTGGTTCGCAATGGTTTTCTGGAGGGCCAGGACGGTGTACTGCGAGCCATCCGCGCCTACAATCCCCACGAGACCTACAAGAACGACGTACTATTCTGGGCGCAACGTTATGCCGCTGGGGCCGGTGACCCGGCCACCGTCAACAACCAGTTCTGCAACAGCCTGGATTCGGGTCAGATCGCCAAGGTCGTCGAGTTCGTCCTCAAGCAGTACGAGCTCAAGAAGCCCTACGTATGGGGTGCCGAGGGCCCAGACGCTTTCGACTGTTCGGGGTTGATGTGGGCCGCATACCGAACAGTCGGCGTCACGTTGCCGCGCACCGCGTCCCAGCAATCTGACGGCGAACAGATCGACATCGTCGCGTCGCGACGGGTGAATCCGGATATTCTGATGCCGGGCGACCTGCTGTTCTTTGACAATGGCAGCGGTCGCGAACAGTATTCTTCGCGGTTGAAGGTGTACATAGGACACGTTGCGATGTTCATCGGACGGAATGAGAAGGGCGAGGATGAGGTCGTCCAGGCGAGCAGCCCGTCAGTCGGCATCACCCGTACGGTCTTCGACGCCGCCGACTGGAATCGAGTCGCCGCCGCCGGGCGGGTCAAGGGAATGGTGCAGGCCGGCGGAGCGACTGGTCCGTGGGTTGCCCCGGTGAGGTCCGCCCTGCCGACGTCTCCCTATGGCACACGCACTGACCCCGCGTCGGGGCAACCGGCGTTCCACAGTGGACTAGATCTCGCCGCGCCCTGCGGTACACCAATCTACGCCGTGGCGGACGGTGTTGTGATCTTCGCTGGCCCGGCGTCGGGGTATGGGAACTACATCGTCATCGACCACGGCGGCGGCTTCCACACCGGCTATGGCCACGAACAGGCGCTGCACGTCGAGAACGGCCAACCAGTCAAGCGCGGGCAACACATCGCGGACGTTGGGAACTTCGGCAGCTCGTTCGGTTGCCATCTGCATTTCAACACCTTGCTGACCGCCTACGACGGGCCGTGGTCCGGAACATACGAGGATCCTCAACCGCTGTTGCAACAGCACGGTGTCAACTATTGGGGATGAACGTGCCAAGTCTTCTCCACCGCATCCGGACCAGGTTCGGCGAGATACGCCCAGCCCGTGCCCCCGCTCCGATCAACCGACGGCGCGTTTACGCGTACGCCTTGATCGGCGTGGCGTTCCTGATCGGCTTGGCCTGGCTCAACAACCGCAGTGGCGTGGCGGCCGCGTGCCTCGTCGCGTTGGTCATCGGCCTGCTGTTCGTCGCGGCGCAGACCCACCGGGCACTGTTGACCACCGCGTTGGCGATCCTCTGGTGGATCAGCACCGCGCCAGCAGTCGGACTCCTCTCGACCGCCGGCCTGCCGGCCAGCGACCTCCGCCAGGCGGTCTCGCAGGCGGCGGTAACGAATGTCGGGCTCGGTGTCGTGGTGTGGCTGTCCGCGGTGCTGATCCGCTCCCCCCACCCCGCCGCCACGGTGATGGCGTGCTGGCTGCTCAATCTCATCGTCGTGATGGCGGCGTCCGTCGTGCTGCCAGGGGAGGCCTGGGTGGCCGGTTACGTGGTCACCGTGGGCGTGCTCGCGCACCGTTCCGGCCTGCTGGCACGCCCGCGTTCGCGCCGCGGCGGTGGCGCCCCCGATCCGGATGACGAGACACAGGCCGCCGTATTCGAGGCGGTGGATCGGATGCCGCCGGCCTTCGCGGTCAAGTACGGGCTGCCAGTCGGTGACGGCGACCGGGACACCACCGTCGTCACGGGGCCAACCGGCACCTTCGCGCTCACCGGCCTCATCGCCGAGGATGCGGTGCGGGGGGTGAGCAGGGGGACCCGGCTGGCTAGTGGCGGCCGCCGGCTCGATGCTGACATCAATGCTGCCGCATACGCGGCGATCCACCTGAAGGAACTCGCTCGTACCCCGGTTCTCCCGGTGCTAGTGGTGACCGGCGAGTTCCCGGATGGGTTGCTTCGGTTGGTCACCGAACCTCGGCGAGGCCAGAGTGTCGAGGTGTTGGTGATCCGGGCTGACCTCGTCGCCGGCCGCCTCGCCTATGGGTCACGGATCCTCACCACCGGACAGGTGAGCCGAATCATGCGACGACTCAATCGGATCGCGTCCACGGCGACCTCGCGTGAGAAATCCGGCGTGGCTATGACTGGGTGAGGGGGACGCAGTTGCCGGTGGCGAAGGTGCCCTGGCCGCTGTTGTCTGGCACGAGTTGGTGGTTTCCACGGGCGATGCGGGCGCACACCTTCGGATGACCGGCAATGGCCTTGTACTGGTCGCTGTTGGCCGGATGTACCGATGGCTGCTTGTCCTCCACGTACCAGTTGCCTTTCCGTGACGCCTGGGCACCCATCACCGAGTCGGCCGGATCGGAACCATCGGCGTTGGCGCCATAAATGTGGAGATGGAAGTTTCCGTTGATATTGAACGGGGTTCCGCCATTGCCGGACTCATATTCGACGGTCAGTGTGCCAGCGCTCATCGTGGCTTTCGTCAGGCACACCCAACGCGGGTTGCTCTTGATGGCATCGGTGCACTGCTCATCGGCCGGAATGACCGGCGCCTGGGCGATGCTCGTCGGTGTTGCAGAGTTCGGTGGGGTCGGCCCACCTGCGTTGTTTTCCCCCGCCGGATCGTCGCCGCCGAGCCTGAGGGCGAACGCGACGCCACCGCCGACCATCAACAGCGCCAGCGCGGCGGCGATTCCGATAAGCAGCGCGCGGCTCATCCGCGGGGATTTGGGCTCCGGCAGGGGCGGGCGGGGCGGGCCGTCGTACATGGACCCGACGAGCTGGGTTGCGTCCTGCGGACCGGCCGTGGCCACCACCGGCACTGACGCGGTGCCCCGACCAGCCGATGCCTCGGTGCGTTGCGGCGGGGCGGTGGCGGGACGTGGGGGCACGGTCGTGGGTCGTTGCGGCACGACCTGTCCCGACGGCGCGGAAGAAGCGGATGCCACGGGCGACGGCTGAGCGGTCCCATATGTCACCGCGCCAGGGGTCGGGCCGGACGCGACCGGGGCGGTTGCGGTGACGGCCCGCGGGGCTGGCTGGGTGGACAGGGCCCCGCTGGCAAGCCAGGCCGCCCCGGACGACACGGCATGCTTGGGGTGCGCGTCCACGGCGACCGGCCGGCCGAGTTCGGCGCCGACCAGCTGCGACACGATCGGCATGCGCGAGGACCCGCCGACGAGCAGGACCGAATGGAGTTGGTCGGGGCTCACGTTGGCCGACCGCAGAGCCCGCTTGAGTGCCTCGATCGAGTCATGCAAGGCGGGGCGGACCATCGCCTCCAGTTCAGCCCGGGTGAGCCGAACTTCGGTGGAGATGTTCGGCAGCAGCACCGGTATCGACACGTCGGTGTCGGCCGACAGAGCCTCCTTCGCGTCCACACATTCCTCGCGCAGCCGGCCCACCGCGGTGATCACCGCGGGGTCGTCCTCGTCCAACTCCTCGATCTTGCCGCCGAGCGCCCGGGCGACGTGGCTGAACACGGCCGCGTCGAAGTCGATGCCGCCGAGCCGCTCGATACCCTCAGGCCGGCCGAGGATCTCGAATCCGGTCAACGTCTTGCGCAGCACGGCCGCGTCGAAGGTGCCGCCGCCGAGGTCGTACACGGCCACGACAGCTGCGGGCTCGATGCGCTGCGACTGGGCGTAGAAGATCGCCGCGGCCTCCGGCTCGGTGGTGAACGACACCGGTTCCTCGAGCCCCGCCAGCCGTACCGCCTGTAGCAGCAGGTCTGTCTTGTACGGACCCCAGTTGGCCGGGTGCGAGACGCAGATGGCATCCGGTGCGCCGCCTTCCCGGCGGGCCACCTCGTCCACGACCGAACGCAGCAAGCGGGCCATCAACGCCTCGGCCGACCACGGCACGCCGCCCAACAGGATCGGTGTGGTGTCGCCGAGGCGGCGCTTGAACTCGCGGGCCACCCGGTGCGGTTCGGTCAGGCCACGCCGGTTGGCGCCCTCACCGGTCAGGAAGGTCTCGTCCTCCCGCAGCAGCACCACGGACGGGATCGACGCCGCCCGGCTTCCGAGTGACGCGGTCTCGGCGTGACCGTTGCGCCAAGTGGCCGCCGCGGTGAAAGTGGTGCCGAGGTCGATGCCGAGTGCGTACATCGCGGTCTGCTCCGATATGTCGAGGTGGTCAGCAAAAAGTGGTGCGGAAAATCGATCGCCTTGTCAATTCTGCCGGTCCAGGCCGGTGCGGTCCACGATCGGCAACCGGATTAGGGGATGCCCGGGGGATCTCCCCCACTCCGGATCACCGGGGCACGTTTCTACAGTAGAGGCATGGATGCCGCCCGGCCGCTGCGCGACGTGTTCGCGGATCTCACCACCTCGCCGCCCAGCGACCACGCGCAGGCGGGGCCGGCACCCGACGTGCTGCTGGCCAGCGGCCACCCCGATCTGCCGGACAGTCTGGTCGCCGAGGCGGTCGGCAGCTACGCGGATACGGCGCCGATCGAGGTCGCCGAACACCTCTCGCCGTACGTGATGGCTCACAGCCCCATACCGCTGGCTGACCTGCCGGACCTGGAAACCTCCGGCTGGCTGACCGCGATGGTCGGCGCGCCCCAGGTAGAGGTGCCTGCCGACGACGCCGATGACCTTGATGACCTGGATGACTTCGGGGCGGGTGCCGGTACTTTCGAGGCGGGTGCTGACCTCGAAACCGACAATGGCCTGGACTTCGGGCACGGTACGCCGTCGGATGCCGATGACGCGGGCACCAACGACGTGAGCACCAACGACATGAGCACGATGGACGAGTTCGACGAGTTCGATCGCGATGATCCGGGCCTGGAGGACCAGGGGAACCTCGGTCACTACCCGGCCGGCCCCGACGGCCCCGACACGCTGGCCGACCTGGATCACGGCCGCCAGGGCGACGTCGGGGACCTCGACGACCCGGCTCCGCATGACTCGCCCGCGGATGATGGCTATGACGGGATCGATTTCTGATCGGCCGTGCGTCACCGGGTGACCTGCGCCAGGGCCGCCAGCATACCTTCACACGACCGGACCGCGACTCTCGCGGCGATCACCATTTCGTGCGCGGTCATCGGATTCTCCGCGCGCCGCTGCCAGCGGGCCAACGCCGCGTTGGCAGCTGCGACCAACTCGGGCTGGCCGGCGTCCGGGGCGAGATGCAGGCGTCCCGGCAGGGCCGCGCCGGTGCCGCCGATGATGCGCTCCAGATCCTCGACCACGTCCGGCTTGCCGGTGACCCAACCCGACCGTACCGATGCCAGCACCCGCAACTCGTTGAACGGGTGGGCGGAGGCGACGATCTCCTCGACCTCGATCGCGATCGCCTCGCTGCCGGGCCGCGGTTGGGTACGCACAAGGGTGTCCACGGCGAGCAGCCCGGACCGGCTCTTCAGTACGTCCCGACGTTCGAAGAACAGCGAGCGCAGCACGTCCTGGAGTTCCCCGATGCCGCTGCGCTCGGCCAGTTCCCGGGCCAGTTCGGTCGCGGTCGTGCTGCCCCGGCGCCGCAGCAGAGTGGAGCCCAGACGGATCCCGAACAGGCCGAAGCGGCGCAGCAGCGCCTCACGTTCGAGCGAGGTGAGGCCGATCTCGGGCATCCGTTCGACGAACCGGTCGGCGGTGAGGAGCAGGTCCTCGGCATCCTTAACACCGATGGCGGCGACCCGGCGCAATTGGGCCACCTCGGTCTCGGTGACGGTCACCGCCGTCTCGGCCAGCAGGCCCGCGACCGGCACCACAGTCTGCACCACCCGCCGCACGTTCGTCTCGGCCGACAGGCGCGCGGCGATACGTCGGGCCGATGCCATCGCGTCGAGCCGGCCCACGCCGATCTCGTCCGCTCGCGACAACACCCCGATCGCGTTGACCGGATTAGGTCGGGAAACTTCGGTGTCGTGGAAGGCCTGAAGGAACTCCAGGTCCCCGGCGTGCAGGTGGCGCATCAGGTAGAGCACGGCGTCGGCCGGAGTCTCCGCGTCCTCAGCGGCCAGCAGGTCCCAGGCCCGGCGGGAGACCTGCTCGGACAGCGATCCGATGCCGGGCGTATCGATCAGGGTGGCGGTGCGCAACGCCTGCGACGGCCAGCTCACGGTCATGGAATCGATGTCGGCCGGGGCGAGCCCGTCCAGGTCTATCTCGATGGCGTCATTGTCCCGGCTGAAGCGCAACTGACGTGGCACACCGTTTCGGGGCTTGGCGACCACCTCGTAGGTGTGCCCGTCGCGGTACCAGGTGACGATGCGGGTGCACTCGCCGGCATCGGTCGGCGCGAGGCGCTCCCCCACCAGGGCGTTGAGCAACGTGGACTTACCGGACTTGACCCGGCCGGCGATGGCCACCCGCAACGGCTCCTCGAGCCGGTTGCGCACCGCCATCAGGCGGGCGTCGTGGCCGGTGCCCCGATAGACGTCGATCGCCTGGGTGAGCACGGCCCGGGTACGGTCGATGAGCGTCATTTCGCCCCTTCCACCGCGCGTAGTCGCAGCTGTCGCATCCGGGTCAGCTCCGCGTCGAGATCCTTCAGCCGCTTTTCGCGTTCGGACTGGCTACGTTTGGCGGCTTCCGTGGCGGCACTGAGCGCCTCCGAATTGGACCGGTTCAGCTCCTCGGCCAGCCCGCCGTAGTGATCGCGCAGCTCCCGCTGGATGCGCCGCAAGGTGTCCCGCGAGTCCTTGCCCATCACGAAGCTGACCTCGTCGCAGTAGCGCCGGATCGCATTACGTGCCTGCGCCCGCCGCTGCAGGAGCTGCCGTTTCTTCTCCTCGCGCAGTCCTTTGTGGCCCATGACGAGGCCGATGCCGATGCTGAGCGGACCGAGCATGACTCCGGCCATGCTGGCCAGCATGGTGAACATGAGCGCGCCGCCGTACGCGCTCTTGAGCATGACCATGGCCTTCTTGCCGGTGGTCATCCGGTCGAGTTCGATCTTGTGCTCGATGTGCGCGTCAGACAGTTGGCTGACCGGATTGAACACCGACAACTGGCGGAAGATCTCCCCCGAAGCCTGCCGGAAATGCTCGCCGACGTCCTCACTCAACGCGTCGGCCCGCCCGCGCAGCAGCCGGTAGTTGGCCAACAGTTCGTACGACACCCGGGAGCGCAGCCAGGCCTCCATCTGCGGCCACGCGTCCGCCGGATCACCGGTGTCCATGGCGTCGTCCGCCTCCTGGGTAATGCCCCTGATGCGCCCCCGCAGGTCATGGTCGATGTCGGCGGTGAGGTCGGCGACCCCGTCGGTCAGGGTCTGGCTCCACTTGGCCGCAGCCGAGCGCAGCTCGTCCACCCGCGCTCGCGCGGCGGTGAGTTCGTCGATCACCCTCTTACCCGCCGCTGGATCGGCCAGGGCCTCCCGCTCGGCCTGTAGCTGCGCGATGATCTGGTCGCAGCTGGACAGGACGTCAGCGGTGGCTTCGCGGGCCAGCCGCTCGACCACCCCGGTGCCCACCCGTTCCGACACGAACTGGACCAGGTCGGCGAACCCGGACTCGGCGTTGAGAACCTTGTCGTTGGTCTTGACGGCCAGCGCCCGGACCGCGGATGACACGTTCAGCAGAGGCGTCTGCCCGTCTATCGCCTGCAGGTGGCCGCGGTTGAGATCCCGGATCACCCGCCAGGACGGGTAGAAGTCGGTCTTCGTCAGCACGCACACCACGGTCCGGCACAGGTCCCGGGCCTGCCCGACAAAATCCAGTTCGCTACGGGTCAGTTCCTGCGAAGCGTCGGTGACGAACACGACCGCGTCGGCCATCGAGATGGCGGCAAGGCTGGACGCCGCGTGCGCGGAGCCGAGCCCACCAACGCCGGGAGTGTCCACAAGCACCAGTCCGCCGGCGAGCATCTTTCGGGGCAACCGGATCTCGACCCCGACCAGCCGACCGCCATCCGCCTCGAGGCGCGCGTCCTCGCGGCGGGCCGGGGCTGGTCCACCCCGCTCGACGACGTAGCCTCGCACGGCATCCAGTTCGATGGGCTCCCGGCGCAGCGGATCGCTGTCGTAGAGCAGATAAGCCTGGGTTGTTTCACCGTAACGGACGTACGTGGGCAGCGCGGTGGCCACGTCGTCGTCGACCGGGCACACCGACGCCCCGACCAGACCATTGACCAGCGAGCTCTTGCCCTGCTTGAACTCGCCGGCGACGACGATGTGGACCGTCGGGTCGGTGAGGCCACGCCGGGCGGCGGCCAGCCGCGCCCCCAGATCGGCCCGACCATAGGCCTCGCAGGCTTTCAGGCACAACTCGACCAACTGGATCGCCTGGGTCAACACGGCCGACCCTGCGCCCTTCGCCTCCGACATAACGTCCTCCGTCGGTTGTTGGCTGGCGTGTCACCGATCACCGGCTCAACGCACGCCGTGGCGGGCCAGTCGGTTGTCACCGCTGACCCGCCAACTCCAGTGGGTTCACACTCACATGGGTTCGCCCATGTCGTCGGGTGCATCCTCCACGAGCACCGGCGGGTGCACCGGCTCGAGATGCGTCTCGTTGTAGGAGTCGGTGTTGTTCGAGTCGGTGTTGTCGTACGAGTCGTGAACCTCGGTGATCACCTCGGTGGAGGTGTGCACCTCGCTGGTGGTCGTGTCGTCGTCAGAGTAGTGGCCGTGCGCGTCGCCGACGCCGGAGATCGCACCACCCTCGCTCGCGTCGTTGTGGGACACGTTGGTGGCGTCGCCACCGGCCGACAGAGCCGAGTCCTGCAGCGTATTGTCGTTTGCCTGGCTCACGTCCCCGCCGCCGAAGTTGAACACGGCGTCGTCGGCGTCGCCATCCACGTTCGCGACGTTGTTGCGGTCGCCGACCACCGTGTCGTCGACATCGCCGCCGGCCATGACTCCGGTGTTCGTCCCGGTGTTGACCGGAGCGGTGATGTCGCCGCCGGCCTGCACCGCGCCGTCGCCGCTGTTGACGTTTCCGTCGTTGTCGCCGCCGACCGCGTTGGCCCGGTCGCCGGTGGCCGCCGTGACGTCGCCGTCGCCCGAGTTGGCCACGCCGCCTTCGGAAGCGTTGGTGTTCTCGTTGTCGATGTCGATGTCACCGTTGAAGTCGCCATCCACATCGATATTCGTGCGGTTGTCGTTGTTGATGATGTGGTTGGTGATGTTCTTGTCACCCTCGTACGCGACATAGGTAATCTGCTGTACCTGTTGCACGACCTGGTCGACCGAGTGCGCCGGCGGGTGCGCGGCGGAGCCACCGCTGGTCGCCGACTGCACCGCGCTCTGCACATTCGGCGCGATGCCGGGGCCGCCGCAGGCCTCCCGGGCGATGCCGTTCACGTCGACGTTGGACAGGTCGCCTTCGGTGATGCCTCGAGCAGCCATCTCGCCGTGTGGGTCGCCGACAAACTGCATCGCGGTCTGGCGGTTGCCGAGAATTTCGGTGATGAGCTCTCGGATGGCATCGGCCACGTTCACAGTCATTGATCCGCTCCTTTGACTTGATTCCCTGCCACCGTGGCCGGGCATGCAGTCATCCTGCGGCGTCGGAAGGTCTCCCGACATCGGGGCAACCCCCCGGCGTAGGGGATGCCTATAGGGGACCACAGGGGAAGGTGTCGGGCGAGCCCCCCATCTGTCGGGCCAGCGACACCTATCGGCGCTGGTCAGTGGCGTGTCGGCGCCGGGTCATCGAGCAGGCGGTGCAGCGCGGCGAGAAACTCGGCCCTCGTGTTCGCACCGAGCTTGTTACGGATGCGGGCCACGTGGTGCTCGACGGTTTTGGGCGAGATGAACAGCCGGGCGCCGATCTCTCGATACGTATCGCCGGTCACGACCATCCTGGCCACCTCGACCTCCCTTTCGGACAATCCACCATGCCGGATCGTCGTCGCCGCCTCAGCCGATCGGTCGGTACGGCGGTCGGTGCTGACCTCGGCGCTGGACAGGTCCCGGGCTCGTTCCAACAGCCGGCGCGCGAGCGAGGGATCCGTCGTGCGGATGCCGGCCTGACCCACCAAGCGGGACGCCTCCCACGGCAATTCAGCCCCGACCAAGAGCTCCGCGGCCGCGAGCACCGCGGCCTCGTCAACATCGCCGGCCAGCACATCTGCCCACACTCCGGCCGCGGCAGACTGGGCCCGCAAGCGGGAGGCATCGCTCGCGGCCACTGTCGCGGTCGCAGCCATCGTCGCCGCCATCTGCGCCGCCGCGCTCGCGTCCTCGTTCGCGACAGCGACCTGCAACCGGATCCAACCGACCGCGATCATCCAGGGCGGCGGCTGTCCCAATGCCGCCACGATGCGCTCCAGCGCGTCGAGTACCGCCGCCACCCGCGAGTACCGCCGCAGCCGGGTGGCCGCCACGGCCAGTTCCTCGACCGCCTCCACCAGGAACAGGTCCACCACCCGCCGGGCCAGCGCCGGTTCCACGCTCTGCCAGGCCTCCCGTAACCTGGCCACGTCGCCGCTACGGCGGGCCACCCCGGCCGAGATCGCGGCCAGCAGGAACCGGTCCCGGCCGGCCAGTTCGGCACCGTCGGAGCGGGCCAACTCGGCCACCGCGGTGTCATACCGCCCGGCCCTCAGCCGTACCCAGGCCAGCAGCAACTGGTGCCGCCGCGTCGCGACCGGGCCGCCCGCGCCGGTGCTCAGGGCCCGGTCCAGCAGGTACTCGGCCGAGGCCACATCACCGGCGGCGGACGCCATGAGCGCGCCCAGCGCGTGAGCCGTATCCGGCAGCACCACGGCTGGCGGGGTCCGCTCCAAAGCCTCGGCGGCCTCGATCAGCAGGGCCACCGAGGCGCCCGGGTCCGTGGCGGCCAACCTGGCCCCCTCGGCCAGCCGGCGCAGGGCGGCGACACCGCGGGTCGCCGTCTCGTCCGTTGCGCCCAGGCTGCCCGGCGTCGCGGCGGCCACGCCATCCAGCATCGCAGCGGCCATGCCGTCCAGCATCGCAGCGGCCACACCGCCCGGCACCGCAGCGCCCGGACCGGCATCGCCGGCGGCCGGCAGCTCGCCGAGTCGCCCGATGGAAACAAGAGCCGGTACGGCCAGCACCGGCCCGGGTGGGCGGGCGCCGGCAAGAGCCTGGGCGGATCGATCCGCCCGACCCTGGTGTGCCTCGATCGCACCGTCCACTAGGACCAGCCGCCCCGCGCCGGCCGGCACCACCGGCTGGCCGGGGTCGACCGGCATACCCAGCAAGGCGGTCGCCTCGGCCCGCCCCGCGGCCAACTCGGGCACCTCGGCACCCGCCTCGATCGCATCGTCGTACCAGCCGAGCGCGGCAGCCGGGTCGGTGAACCGGATGCGCTCCGCCGTGGCCTGATAGATGCGGGCCGCGGCCGGTCCCACCGCCCGCGCGGCCCGCAACTGGCTCGCCGACACGGCCACGTCCGCGCCGGCGTCGAGCATGGCCCTGGCCACCGCCTCATGGACTCGCCGGCGTTGCATCGCCGGCAGGTCCGACATGATCGCCTGCGCCACCGCGGGAACCATCGTGTCAAAGCCGTTCACCAGCGGGCCCCCGTCACGCAGCAGGGCACTGTCACGCGACAGGCCACTGTCGCACAGGAGTCCACTGTCGCGCAGCAGGCGCATCGCGGCGGCCACCGCGGAACTGTCCAATTCGGATGCCGCAGCGAGCACACTGTCGGACAGGTCGAGCCGCAGCGCCAGCAACCGGGCCAACCCCACCGCTTTCGGGTCAAGCATGGCCAGTCGCCGTTGCACCCGGGCCAGCAGTGCACCGGTCACGGCCAAGCCCGCGTCCGAGGGCCGGCTGTCCACCAGGGCCATCAGGATCGCCGGCAGGCCGGCCGAGGCGGTGTGCAGGGCGGCCACCCACTCGGCTGCTGGTGCTTGCCCGCTATGGCTGGCCAGCACGCCTGCCACTTCGTCGAGGGTCAGCGGCTCCAGTTGGTGCAGTTCACCCCGGCTGGCCAGCATCTCATCCAGCTCGGCCAAGTCCTGGCCGTCGATGGTGGGCCGCCGGGCCAGCACCATCGCACAGCCCTGGCGCGCGGCCGAGGTCAACGCCGCCAGCTCCTGCGGGGACCGGCGGTGTGCGTCGTCGACCAGCACCGTGTGGCCTGCCGTCGCAGCGGCGGCGAGCAGGTCGGACAGGCCCGGTCCAGCCGGCCGATCCAGTCGAACCACGGTTGCGCCGGCCGTCGCGGCGATCTGGTCAAGACAATGAGAGCGCCCGGCGCCATCGACGCCGACCACGACCGTCACCGGTGGACTCCAGCCAGCCACATGCGCATCTTGCCGCATCGCCACCACCGATGCGTGCGCTCACCCGCCGTAGCGTGTTGACCTGCCCCACGGCATCGCGTGTCGAAGCGCGACCCGGACCGAGCCGGCACTGGCCGGCACCAGCGGAAGCCGCACCGCCGCGGTCGGGATCCGCCCATGTGCATGCAACACGGCCTTGAGTACGGTCGGGTTCGGCTCGGCGAACAGGGCGCGTGACAGCATCGCCAGTGAATGCCCCACCGTTCGCGCCCGGGCCACGTCGCCGGTGTGCCAGGCGTCGATCAGCTCGGCGAACCGCTGCGTGGCCAGGTGCGCCGAGGCCAGGATCCCGCCATGCGCGCCGAGGGCGAGCAGCGGCGAAATGAAGGGATCGTCGCCACCGAGGACGGCGAAACCGCCGGGCGGTTCGGCCAGCAGGGCGATCGTGTCGTCGTCGATCCCGCCAACGGCGTGCTTGATGCCCACGACGCCGGGGATGTCCGCCAGCCGGCGGAGGGTGTCCGCGGACAGTTGCTGCCCGGTCCGGTATGGCACGTGATACACGATGATCGGCACCGGGCTGGCGTCGCTGAGATGCCGGAAATACGCGAGTACGCCGTCTTCTCCCGGACGTACGAACGGGGGCACCAGCGTCAGCGCCGCCGCCCCGGGCAGGTGGCGCAACGCGTCAAGCCGCTCCGGCGTGCCTGCCCCGACCACCAGGTGGGCGCCGCGTTCCTGGCAGGCCCGGGCGGCGACCTCGACCACGGCCCGCTGCTCGGCCTCGGTGAGCGCGCCCGGCTCCGCCGTTGTGCCGAGCGCGACCACGCCGACGGCGCCCTCAGCGATGACGTCGTGCACCAGGGCTTCGAGCGCGTCCAGGGCTACGGCACCGTTCGCGTCGAACGGAGTGATCAGGGGTACGTACAGGCCCGTGAGCGTCATGGCCCCAGCCTGGCGCGAGCCAGTACGGTAGGTCCAGTTCAGCTTTGTCGCCGCAACCGTAAGCTGAACTGATGCTCGACACTCGCCGGCTACGGCTCCTGCGGGATCTGGCTGCGCTGGGCACGATCGCCGCGGTAGCCAGGTCGTACTCATACACGCCATCAGCGGTGTCCCAACAGCTCGCGGCGCTGGAGCGCGAGGCCGGCGTGGCGCTGCTGGAACGCACCGGCCGCCGGGTCACGCTCACCCATGCCGGCGCCATCCTCGTGCGCCACGCCGAAACCGTGCTCGCCGCGCTCGAAGGTGCCAGTGCTGCAATGGCCGCCGCCCGGACGGAGCTGGCAGGGCCGCTACGGATCGGCACGTTTCCCACCGCCGTGCGCACGTTGCTCGCACCGGCGCTCGTCGCGCTGGGCCGCGATCACCCCCGGCTGGAGCTGATGGTGACCGAACTCGATCCGGTCGCGGTGCCCGATGCGCTGCGCGAACGGCGACTGGACGTTGCCCTCACCAACCACTACGACAGCGTGCCCGTCGCGGCGGACCGTACGGTCGACACAGTGTCCCTATTGGACGAAACCATCTTCCTCGCCGTGCCGCACGACCTCGATCTCGATGTCGGCGGCGGGGATGTCAGCGCGGCTCGGCATGCCTCGTGGATCGTCGCCAGCCCCGGCACCGCCTGCCACGCCGCCGCCGAACACGTTTGCCGGACCGGCGGCTTCATCCCGCGGGTCCGGCATTACGCCGACGATTTCGACACCGTCCTCGCGCTCGTGGCGGCCGGTCAGGGGGTCTCGCTCGTACCGCAGCTCGCGGCAGCGCGGCCGCCCGCCAACGTACGGCTGGTCCCGTTGCCCATTCGGCGCAGAACCCAGGTCGCCTACCGGCGCGGGTGCGGGTCTCACCCCACGGTCGCCGCGTGTGTCCACGCCCTCCGCACGTCCACACAGGACTACCTGACCCACTGAGAGGCAACCGACGTCGATGCGTCAGGCGTTGACGGTCAGTGTGACGCTGACGATGTCGCCCACGTCAAGATCTTCGGCCTTGCGCACCACCGCCTTGACCGGCACGATGTAGCGTCCGTCCTTGGGAAACAAGGAGGTCGTCCAGTTGGTCGCCCCGATCGCGGCGGTGACCGGGATCATCCCCCAGCCGTAGCTCACGACCGTGGCAGCCGCCTCCAGTTGGCCGCACTGCTCGTCCGGCACGGTGACGAAGTACCACGGCGCCGGGCCTTTCCAGAACCAGATCTCGCCGCTGAACTCCACCTTCATGTGGCCAGGATACGAGTCCGGCGGCTTCGCCCGGACCCAGTCAGGCCCCGGACGCCGATGTGGCTCACACCGCCGCCCAGGACCTGCCGGATGCCCGTTACGAGAGCGTCAATGCGGTGTCATCGATGACGAACGAGGTCTGCAACGACGAGTCCTCGACGCCGGTGAACTTGATGGTCACTGTCTGTCCGGCAAACGCCGAGACATCGGCAGTACGCAGTGCATACCCGGTGTTCTTGTTCAGGTTGGAGTAGCTGGCCACCGTGGTCGTACCGGCCTGGACGGTCAGCTTGTCGTAGGCGGTGGTCGTGGTGGTCTCCGCGGTGTCGATGTGCAGCCAGTAGGTCAGCGTGGCGCGGCACCCGGCGGGGATCGTCACGGTCTGCGACACGGTGTCGGTGTGGGTGGTGCCGTAGCCATCGAGCCAGGCCTTGTAGGAGCCGCCGTGCGCCGGCTGGCTGGCACTGTTGGTGATCACGCCGCTGGTCTGGCTCCACGGTGACGTGCCCGTCTCGAAGCCCGCGTTGCCGAACAGCTGACCGGAACAGGTGCCGCCCGGTGCGCTCACGGTCCAGCTGAAGGAGGCCGTGCCGGTGGCGTTGGTGGTGTCCTTCACCGTCACCGTGGTCGTCGTGGTCTGCACCGTGGTGGGCGTACCCGAGATCAGGCCGGTGCTGGCGTTGATCGACAGCCCGGAGGGCAGGCCGGTGGCGCGGTAGGTCAGGGTCTGGCCGCTACCCGACGAGCTCGCGCTGATCTGCAGGCTGACCGCGATGCCGGTGGTGGAGGACTGGTTGCCCGGATTGGTCACGGTGACGGTGTTGCCGCTGCCCGGCGGCCTGGTCAGCAGGCAACCAGGTACGGTCAGGTCGATGGCCCGGGACGAGTCGAGGCAGGTCGTGAACCAGTAGGTCTGCTGGCCGTAGCTCTGGCCCTGGTAGGCGTGGGTGGTGCCGTCCGGGTCGACCTCGCACGGGTTGTTGAGCGTGCACATCTGCCCGTTGTCGTTACCGGTGTTGTTGATGCCAACGATCTTGTCGCTGGCCAGGTCGATGATCGGCGAACCGGAGGTGCCGTGGGTGGTGTTGCACCCGGTGCTGTAACGGATCGAGTCGTGGAAGGTCCACGCGTCCTCGCGCAGGGTCGGCACGAAGCCGTTGATCGTGCAGTTCCAGATCTGCTTCCAGTAGCTCGACGGGATGAACATGCTGCTGCCGTCGACCGGGTGGGTGTCGGAGATGGTCAACGCGGTCACGCCGTACGTGCTCTGGATCGACGCGAAGGTGGTGTTGAGGCGGTAGAGCGCGACGTCCGTGTTCGTCATCGTCGCGTAGAGCAACATGTCGGCGCGCACCGTGCCGAGGTTGGTACCCGCGGCGTTGAGCAGCGTGCCCGAACGGGTGCTGGTCTTGTTCTGCAGCACCACCCCGGCGCCCGGCATGCCGCCCTCGTAACAGTGGCCGTTGGTCAGCATCATGGCCCGGTCGGTGCTCACCGAGGAGGGATAGCGCGCGAGCGAGGCCGAGCAGTTGTTCAGCGCGATCGTCGCGTTCAGGCTGGCCGCCTGGAGGGCTTGCGCGGCGGCAGGGGTGGCGGGAAGGCCGATCACGGCCGCGCCGAGTACGAGTCCGCCAATGGTCATGGCGATTCGTCGGAACATGGGGTCTCCCAGGGGGTGTGGAATATCGCCGTCAGTCTATGGGCGACTCGACCATCAGTGAAGACCATGATTTTTCCGGCGCCTGCCAGCACCGACGGCACCCGCGGGCCGCACCGCGCGGGACGGCCGAGAACCGGACACGCCTCATATCGGCCGAGGAAAACCACTGGGTCACAAGCCGTACGCCGCTCGCGATGGCCGACGACACCGGACAGCAGGACACCAGCTAACGTGCAGGATTTGAGGTCGCCGGCGACCCTCAATCCAGCACACAATGTGCCCGCCATTGTTCAGTCGCGACCAGCACCCGGCAGGTTCACTATTCGTCCAGGGCGCTGGGAACGCTTGGCGCCTGGCGCGTCTCAGCCGAGCCGAACGACCAGGATCCGGCCGCCCTCGTACACACCACCGTCAATGGCGATGACGCGGCTGTCTGCGTAGCGCACCGGTTCGCGTACCTCACCGGGTGCCACCCCGAAGTGCTGGGTGAGGGTGCTGTGGCCGTGTACCAGGACCTCACCGCCGTAGGTGGTGAGCATCGTCGCCACCGGATCGTCCGGTCGGGCGGGGTCGCTGTCGCGAAACGCGCCCCTATCACTCATCTGCCCGCAGAATCGCAGCCATCCGGCGGCATCTCGGCTGCCGAGAGCGGCGGCGATCGCTGTGTTGACGGCTGCGACGCTGTCACCGAACTCGAGGTAGCGGGTGGTGTCGGAGTGCAGCAGCAGGTAGCGGTCGACCACCGCCACGGCCGGCCGGGAGACAATCCATGAGAGGTGTTCGGCGGTGAGCCGGTGCAGATCGCTGTCGCGGCCGCCGTAGCGGGCCCAGGCGCCGCGGAAGCCGTCGGGCTGGTTCCAGCCGGGCACGGTCGCAGTGTCGAAGAGGTGCGCGGCCAACAGTTGCACCTCGTGGTTGCCGAGCAGCGCGCCTACCTGGCCGCCAGCCGCAGCGGCCTGCCCGGTCAGGCGCCGGATGTCGTCGATGACACCGATGCCGTCAGGTCCGCGGTCGACGTAGTCGCCGAGCAACCACAGTCGCGCGTCACCGCCGGACCAATGCCCGGCGATGTCGGTGAGGCCGGCGTCACGCAACGCGGCCTGTAACTCGGCGCGGTGGCCGTGAACGTCGGCGACTACGAACAGCGGACTAGGGTCAGAGATCATCGGCTGACCCTAGCCAACTGACTCCAGCCAATCCCCGGATTTGCTCGTCGGTCAGGCCTCGGCGGCCGCCGCGGCGAGGAGCCGGGCCAGTTCGATCGGCTTGCTGACCATAGGCCAGTGACCGGAGTCGATGTCGACGAATTCGAGGTGCTTGGCCTTGGCGAGCTCGGGCACGTCGCCAGCGGCGATCCACCCCTCAGCCTGGGCAGGTGTGAACTCCGGACACACGAGCACGACCGGGACGTCGAACCGTCGCTCGTCCGCTAGTCGCACCACAGCCTTGGCTACCCCTTCCGGGACGGGAATCGCCCTGGACGCGATGATTCGCCTGGCCTCCTCGTCGAGGTCAGCGGAGTCCGGTCCCTCGAAGGGGCCCCAGCCGGGAAAATCCATCACGCCATCCTTCAGTTCGAAGAAGTCGGCGTAGGGCTGCCCGTCGCTGGACGGGAAGCCGCCGATGAGGGCGACTTTGGCGACCTGCTCCGGTCGCGCGTCAGCGGCCAGCCAAGCCAGGGTGCAGGCAGCCGAATGCCCCACCACCATGGGCTTTCCAGACGCGGCGCCCACGGCCGCGAGCACCGCGGCCACTTGGTCGTCGAGGGTGGCGGACGCGGATCCGTCCCCCTGCCCCGGCAGGGTGAGCGGTACGGCGCGGTGGCCGAGCGGCTCGAGCGCGGACACGACGTCATCCCAGACGGATCCGTCGAGCCACAGGCCAGCAACAAGCAGGATATCCATAACAAGTTCTCTTTCCCCGGTCGGGCCCTAATGCGAAATAGAAGCCCATTCGTCGTCCCGGACACAGTACGGCCAGTTCCGGACGATCTACTTCCGGTTCATCGCGCGACCGCCTAGCCTGCTCGTGTGCCGACCGATGCCAGCCCCACCGCACGAGCGTTGCGTACCCTCGAGATCCTCCAAGCCCGGCCCGGCACGACGGCGGACCAGCTCGCCGAAAGACTAGGCGTCACGGAGCGGGCCGCACGACGGTACGTCGGGATCCTCCGAGAGGCCGGCGTCCCGGTCGAGTCAGCCCGAGGCCCGCATGGCGGGTACCGGCTTCGGCGCGGGACGAAGCTGCCACCGATCGTCTTCACCCAGACCGAGGCACTTGGTTTGGTCATGGCGGTGCTCGACGGCCAGCCGGCGGCCGCCGACGCCGATGACCCTGTCGGTGCTGCCCTCGGCAAGGTCATCCAAGCCCTGCCAGAAAGCGTCGGCCGGCAGGCGGCCGCACTGCGCGAGCACGCGTCGGCTGCGCCCGACCGGCACTCGGCCCGCCCAGACCCTTCCACCACCAGCGCACTCGTCGCTGCCGTCGCAGCCCGGCGTCGCGTCCTGGTCACGTACCGCAGCGAAACCGGCAACGAGTGGAAGGCCGAGGTGGACCCCTGGGCGGTTGTCGTCCGCTACGGGCGCTGGTACCTCCTGTGTCATTCCCTTCGCGCGGATGCGATCCGTACCTACCGGCTCGACCGGGTCCGCGCGGTCCAGCAGACCACGCACGAGTTCGAGCCTCCCGACGGCCTTGATCCGGTGGCAGCGCTGGAGGAGAACCTGGGAGTCGGGTGGGAGTTCCCCACCTACGTGGTGTTCGACGCCCCATTGGCTGCGGTGGCCCCGTGGATCCGGCCTCCCATGGGACGGCTGGAACCATCGGAAGGCGGGTGCGTGCTCGTCGGCAGCACCAGCAATCCGGCGATGTATGCACAGGAGTGGTTGGCCAGCGTGCCCTTCGCTTTCCGCGTCGAGGGTGGACCAGAGCTGCGTGCCGCGGTCGCGACGGTCGCCACCCGTTTCAGTGCAGCCCTGGCGGACCAACCCCGACGTTAGGCTGTGCGATCCGGCAGCCGACTCCCGGCGTGGTCGCGATGACCGATCCCCGCGACGGCTGGCTGCCAGGCGACCACCCGGCAGGACTCGGGCAGCGGCTGGCTCACATCAACAACGTACAAGACGCGCAACCCGAAACCGGACATGATGGAGCGCATGCGGGAGCCAGTGAACCTCAGCCAAGCGCTAGCGTCCTTCGACCAGATCTACAGCCCCCGGATCGTGGCCCGGGTCAACGACTACGAGGTCCGCATCGCGCACGCGCGAGGCGAGCACGTGTGGCATGTGCACGACGACACCGACGAGTTCTTCCTCGCCATCGACGGCCGGTTCGACATCGCCCTGCGCGACGCCGACGGCAGCGAGCGCACGGTGACTCTCCGGACCGGTGACGTGTTTGTCGTGCCCAAGGGAATCGAGCACAGGCCGTCGTCGCCGGGCGGCGCCGTGCTGATGTTCGAACCTACCGGGACTGTCAGCACCGGCGACCGCCACTGCGGCGCGATCCCCGACCATGTGGATAGCACCACGGGCAAGGAGCTGGCCTGAACTCAGCCGCCTCGTATCCACGTCAGCATCGCTCGCCAGTGGGCCGGAGACGGCGTGTGCGCCGCGTCCTCGCTGATGCGAATCTCGGCGTTGGGCAACCGTGCGGCGATCTGCGGCGCATCGGTAACAACGCATGGGCCGATCGGTACACCTCCGATCGGCCCACCGCCTTGCGATGAGTGTCAGGCCTCCGCGGCGATCGCCCTGCCCACCGTGAGGACCTGCTGCAGTTCCGGCTCCAGCGTCGAGCGGTACGCGGCGTCGGGCTCCGCGCCGACCGCGTCGAGGACGGTGCTGAAGAAGCAGCGCGCCGCCGCGGCCAGCGCCACGTCGAAGATCTCCGTGTCGGTCAAGCCGTGACTGCGCAGCGCGTCAGCGTCGGCGGCCGTGACCGCCGTCGGGTCGCCCGCGACCTTCTGCGCGAAGTCCATCACCGCCACGTCGACCGGGTCCAGGTCGGCGTCGTGGTGGTCGAGCGCGACACGACGCAGGGTCTCAGCGTCCAGGAACCGCTCTCGCAGCACCGTGCCGTGCGCCAGCGAACAGTAGCTCGACCGCAGCCGCCGCGCCGCCGCCAGCGTGGCCAACTCGTACCGTCGCAGGTCCATCCCCGCCTTGATCGCGCCGTTGAGTCCTTCCCAGGCGTCCAGCACGCCGGGGCGCAGCGCGAACACGCGGGTGTAGTTCGCGACGTAGCCGAGGCGGTCGAGGTCGGCGGCGAACCGGCGGGCGACGTCGGGGGCCGCCTGCGCCTCCGGCGGAGTGTCTAAATAGGACATTTCAGGCCACCGTGACCATGGCGGGCACCGGGTTGGCCAGAATGGATCGCTCGCATAATTCCATCCACCGATCCTACGAGCGGCCCGCCACCGTGATGCGTTGTCAGTCGATGTGATCGGCCGGCGTTGTCTGGAGCAGCCACG
Organism: uncultured Actinomycetota bacterium; assembly: GCA_963742855.1. Lineage (GTDB taxonomy): Bacteria > Actinomycetota > Actinomycetes > Mycobacteriales > Micromonosporaceae > CAVUNP01. The sequence continues at coordinate 57,741 of CAVUNP010000048.1, forward strand.
CCAACGGCATTTTCGCCCGCTCCTCGTACGTTGCGTCCGGGCCAAGCCGATACAGGATGACCGTCTGCGCGGTGTCGCGACTGACAACCCAGTACTGCGGGATTCCCGCCAATGCGTACTCGCGACGCTTGGTCACCTCGTCCAGTGCCTCAGACCCCGGCGACACAATCTCGGCCACGAGCAGGAGGTCCGTTACTGCCAACCACACGCCACGCTGTGGGGCCTTCCTCCAGACACTCAGATCCGGAATCCGCCCACCCTCACCCTCCGGTCCCGCGATGCGAAGACCGGCCACCTGCAGCACCTGCTCGGGGGGCCAGCCCGCCATGATCAGCCAGGCGAACAAGCGGCTGGCGATCGTGGCATGCTCGGAATCGAGCGGTGGCATGACCGACAGGACCCCCTCAAAGCTGGTCTCGTACCGGTGGCCATTCAGATCGGCAGCGTTCATCGCCGCTAGGTCATCGAGCGTCACCATTGCGGGCATGTGCCTGCCAACGGTCTCAGCGCTCATAGGGCACATGATACTGACACCGCTCCTCAGCCGTGGGCCTGCCCGGATCGGGCTCTCGCGGTCGCGCAGCGCCAGACGGTGGTCGTCCGAGTTCGAAACCCTGCGCGGCCTGCTGATGGACAAGCTGATCGGGAGCAAGGGGTGGATCGCGCTCGCCTGGTGCGCCGTCATCGCGCTGGTCGGATACCTCCGGTCGAAACGGAGCGAATGCGCTCTGGATCACCGACTACCCGCGCCCGGAAGACGGCCAGGTGATGCGTTCGGCCCGTAGGTCGTCGATCAGGCCGCGGACATAGGCGAGTTCGGTGTCGACGATCTGGCGCTGATACTCGGACTCGATCGCGAACAGGCGGGGCAGGAAGCCCACCACTTCGGCGATCTCGTCGTCAAGCGCCGTCAACCGATCTTCCAGCCTGGTCACGCGGGCGAGGAGCGCCTCGATCACCTCCTCCGGGGAGAGGTTCGGCAAGAACGAGAGGGCCGCTGGGAACTCGGCGTACTCGCGCGCCGGCGCGCAGAGCATTGCCTGCAGCCAGTCACGCAACGTCGCCCGCCCGGCATCGGTGATCCGGTACGTGGTGCGCTCGGGTCGGTTCTCGCTGCGTTCGATCCCCGTCACGTCGACCAGGCCGTCGCGGGCCAGCCGTTGGATCGTCTGGTAGACGCTGTTGCGTTGGCTCACGTTGACGACGTCGTCCTTGCGCCGCTCTTTTATCAGTTGTTGCATCCGGTACGCATGCATCGGCTCCTCAGTGAGCATCGACAGCACGGCGAGCGCGAGCACCGAGCGACGGGGTTGTTCCACTGGTCGAGCCTAACGGTTGACGCATGCATAGCCATTGTATGTATAGTCATTCTATGACTATCACTGCTCCCCTCAAGATCCCCGCAGCCCCGCGAGCCGGTGGCCGCCTCGCGCTCGGTGCCGTACTCGGGCCGGCGATGTTCACTGGTGCCTGGATCGTCCTCGGCATGGTCAGCACCGGATATACCTTTTTCGATCATCAATTCACGGACTACTCGCCGATCAGCCAACCCATCAGCGGGCTCGGCATGGGATGGACCGGCCCCTATATGAACGCGGCATTCATCGTCACGGGCCTGATCCTGATCGTCGGGGTTGTCGGGGTCTTCCGGACGCTGCCCCCGGGCCGACCGACACTGCGCCGTTTGTCGATGATGTTGTTGGCGTGCACCGGGGTCGGCCAGATCGTGTGCGGGATCTTCAATCTCGAGGCCGTGATGTTGCACTCGCTCGGTTTCTTCCTGGCCGCCGGCGTACCGATCGCCGCCTTCCTGGTCGCTGGCAACTATCTGCGCGCCATCCCCGGGTGGCGGCGATTCGGCACGTGGCTACGGCTTGGCAGCCCGCTGGCCCTCGTGCTGTTGGTTGCGTTCTTCGCGACATTCGAGCAGACCGCCGACGGCGCCGAACACGGCGTCGCCGGCCTCGTGCAGCGAGTCCTCGTTCTGCACGTTCACGCATGGTTCGTGGTGATGGGCTGGATTGCCGTCAGGTCGGTCCGACGATGACAGTCGGATGGGGCCAGCGACGGATAACCAGTGGTATCCCAGGTTCACGACTGGTGCGGCCACCGCGGTGGAGAACAACACGGCCCATTATCCCCACCAGTGGCACGGCGAATCCGGCCAGCAGCCCCACAGAGCCCGCCGCCAACAGCATGCCTACCGACCCGATGATGATCTCATTGCGTGTGTCGTGCACGTGGCTACTCCAGTCGTATGGTCGGACGCTCACACCTTCGGCGAGGCGCTACCCGAGCCGCAATGCACTCGCGCAGAAGTAGCGGATCCAGATACTGAGGCAGGTCTGTCCACTGTGGCCTGCGAATGAGCAGCCCCGGTCGTGGATCAGGCGATCGGGGTGAGGCCGAGGTCGCTGATCAGCTGGGTGACTCGACGGCGGATGTCGTCGCGGATGGGTCGAACGGAGTCGATGCCCTGTCCGGCGGGGTCGGCGAGTTCCCAGTCGAGGTGGGTCTGTCCGGGGAAGTAGGGGCAGATGTCGCCGCAGCCCATGGTGATGACGACGCTGGACGCTTCGGAGTCAGCCGGGGTGAGAATCTTGGGTTTCTGGTCGGTGATGTCGATGCCGACTTCGGCCATGGCCGCTACGGCGACGGGGTTGATCTGGTCGGCGGGTGCGGATCCGGCGGAGCGGACTTCGACGGTGTCTGCGGCGAGGTGGCGTAGGAATCCGGCGGCCATCTGGGATCGTCCGGCGTTGTGGACGCAGACGAACAGCACGCTGGGCTTGGTCGTGGTGGTCATGGCTTGGTGGGCTCCTTGATCAGTTCTGCCAGCAGTGCGCGGGCGCGCCGGTCGATCTCGTCGCGGATGGGGCGGACCTGCCCGATGGGCAGTCCGGCGGGGTCGGGTAGCTGCCAGTCGAGGTAGCGCTTGCCGGGGTAGACGGGGCAGGCGTCGCCGCAGCCCATCAGCACGACCACGTCGGAAGCGCGGACCACTTCGTCGGTCAGCGGTTTGGGGAACTCCTTGGTCATGTCGATGCCGACCTCGGCGAGCGCGGCAACGACGGACGGGTTGATCTCGTCGGCGGGGGTGGATCCGGCGGAGCGGACGTGGACGCGGCCGGCGGCGTGGTGGTCGAGGAGCGCGGCGGCGAGCTGCGAGCGTCCGGCGTTGTGGACGCAGACAAATAGCACTTCCGGGATGCCGGTGATGACCGTCCGTTCGTTCTTGGCGATGGCCGCCAGGCGTTCGGTGGCGAAGTGCACGGCGAGGTTGGGCAGGTGGCTGGTGACCTTCGCGGTCGCGGCGAGCAGGGTGTAGGACTCGTCGAGGTAGCGCAGGATCGTCTCCAGGGAGAAGACGCCCTTGTACTTGATGGCGAGGGTTTCGGCGGCGCGGGCGAGGGTGGCTTCGGGGCTGAGCAGGGTGGGCATCTGCCAGCTGGATTCGGTCATGGCCTGCTCCTGGCGGGTACGCGCTCGGTGGGCGGCTCGATGGTGGCGGTGTCGCCGGTGCGGGTCTGCTGGCGTGGGTAGAGCACGGCGACGAGTCCGAGCCCTGCCAGGGCGCCGATGATCTGGAAGGCGATGAAGCCTGGCACCGAGGCGGGGCTGATCCCGGCGAAGGTGTCGGTGAACGCGCGGCCGATGGTGACCGCTGGGTTGGCGAAGCTCGTGGAGCTGGTGAACCAGTAGGCGGCGCCGATGTAGGCGCCGACGGCGGCTGGCGCGTACTGGGTGCGGTGGGTACGCACGAGGGCGAAGATGAGCAGGATCAGCCCGCCGGTGGCCACGGTTTCGCCGATCCACAGGTGCGGTGTGGTCCGTGTGGTGGCCGACCAGGACACCGCGTCGAGGCCGAACATCAGGTTCGCCAGCACCGCACCGCTGATCGCGCCGAATACCTGTGCGGCGACGTATCCGGCCGCTTCGGTCAGGCTGATGGTGTCGTTGTCGCGGCGGTGCAGCCACCAGTCGGCGAGCGTGACGACGGGGTTGAAGTGCGCGCCGGACACCGGCCCGAGAATGAGAATGAGCACGGCCAGGGCGAGCATGGTGGCAATGGAGTTCTCCAGCAGCTGCAGCCCCACATCGGTCGGCGAGAGGTTGACGGCCATGATCCCGGAGCCGACGACAGCGGTGACCAGTAGCAGCGTGCCGAGGTACTCGGCGATCAGCCTGCGGGCATGAAGAGGTCGGCTCACGGGTGCTGCTCCTCGAGGGTGGGGGCGAACCGCTCGATGCGGTCGGCCAGATCGGTATAGGCGGCCTCGAACGCCTCGTCGGTGTCGGTGGTCACCGGGTCGGGGATCGACCAGTGCAGCCGGGGACGTTCGGTGGGCAGGGTTTCGTGGACGTGGTCGCAGACGGCGATCAGCAGGTCCCCGTCGGCGCTGACGTCGTCGAGGTGGTGGGTGTCGGCTGGGTCCAGGCGGAGGCCGTGGCGTTTGGCGGTACGGACGGCGCGGGGGTTGACCCGGGTGGCGGGTTCGGTGCCCGCCGATGCGACCGGGATCGCGCTGTGCTCGCTCCACAGGGCGGCGGCCAGTTGCGAGCGGGCGGAGTTGCGGGTGCAGACGAACACGACCCGGCGCGGCGTGTGAAGGCGGGGCGGGTGCAGCGCGGCCAACGCCGCGGGCCGCAGCTGCAGGTAGCTGCGGCGGCGGTCATGCTCCGACCGGCGACGCTCGACAACCCCGGCGTCGGCGAGCACGCCCAAATGGTGAGCGACCAGGTTGGTCGGCATCCCCAGCCGGGCACCGATCTCGCCAGGCGAGGCGTCGCCGACCGCGAGGATGTCGGCGATGCCCAGCCGCGCCGGGTCACCGAGCGCAGCATGAATCCTGGCCCGCACCTCAATGGAGGAAAGCTCGATGTTCATTGCCTCAAAATCTAGTGAGGCAATATGGGTTTCGTCAACTCCGCGCCGCGACCTGGTCCCGGGTGACTGCGATCAGGAGGAGGGCGGCGACCAGCACGCACGCGGCGGCTCCGGCGAGGCTGCGGCCGAGGTGTGGCAGCGCGGCGGCTCCGGCAGCCTGGACGACGAAGATGGCCGCGGTGATGGCGGCCATGCCGCGACGGCGAGCCAGCGCTGTGGTGACCAGGCGGCCGGTGACCGACAGGACGCCCAGCAGCCCGGCCAGCGGGGAAGCCTGGCGCGGTCGAACGGTTCCCAGGCCGGGGAAATGGTCTCGAAGCTGCCCCGCCCGGCGTCGAGCCGGCCTGGTAGACGGCGAGCACAGCCTCGGCATCGGCCGGCACCATCGCACGCACGAACAGTTGTGTCCCGGTCATCAGCATTCCCCGGTGGTGGCGGGTGCCGGTCTGCCCGTGACGACAGCGGCGGCGCTGGGAAGCACGCCACGCAGTCGGCGTTGATCCGGTAGTAGCAATCCGGTCAGGCTGCGACATCCCCGCGTACCTCGTCGTGCGACGCGGCCAGGTGGGTGATGGTGGCGATGACGAGGCGGGCAGCGCGGTCAAGGGTTTCGGGCTCGACACGGTCCGGGGTTTCGGCTGGGGTCTGGTAGCCGGGCATGCCCATGCCGATGCCGACTGCCGCAAGCCCGGCGGCGGCGTACCGGCGGTTGTCCGACGGCATCGCTGCGGCCTTGAGCGGCACGCCGACCTGCCGACCGGCCGCGTCGAGCGCGGCCAGCAGCGGGTGCGCGGGACCACCGGCTTCGACGTAGGCGGCGTCGGCGAGTTGTGCGGCCCCGTCGAGGTTGATGACGTACGTGCCGTCCTCGGCCAATCGAGCGTGATGTGCCGAGCCGTGCGCTCCGGCTTCCTCCGCGTCAAGCAGAGCGACCGCCAGGCCAACATCCGCTGGCAGCACCTGGTTCAGGACGCGGGCGGCTTCAAGGGCTGCGGCGACGCCGGAGGCGTTGTCGCCCGCGGCCGGGAACCGTGCCTCGGGGTCGTCGCCGACGCCATCGAAGTGGGCCGTGAGCAGGACAGGCAGTCGACCCGCTTGCACCGGGCGGAATGTGGCGATGACGTTCGTGCCCGTCACGTCGACGGTGCGCAACGGCATTGTCGCCGTCACCGTCGCCCAGCCAGCGGCGGGCCCCATCTGCTGGTGGATGTCTGACCGCACAGCAAGGACCGGAATGTCCACTGTGGCCGGTCCGGCGATCATCTTCGGCATCCAGCCCGCCTCATCTGTGCCGCGAGGGATCAGCAGCCCGGCCGCTCCCGCTGCTGCGGCGGCAGCAGCCCGCTCGGCCGACCAGGCCTCGTCGAGGACCCACGCACCGGCCATGTTGAGGTCTCCAGCCACGCCAAGTCTTCCGGTGCGCGGCTGCGGCAGGTCCGCCGAGGCCAGGTGCTCGCAGAACTCCCGTCGGAACACCAGCGACCGTGGCTGCGCGTCCGTGAAGACCAACTGCGGGGTGGCGTACACCTCGCGAACCGCCCCCGTCACCGCGAACCGATCCAAGGCGACCGTGGCTCCGGCCGCGCGCAACTGCTCGGCGAGCCACTGTGCCGCGGCGCGGCCTCCCGGGCTGCCCACCCGGCGCCCGGCGAACTCATCACCCGCCAGACGGGTCACGAGCTGCTGCATGCGCGAGACGTCCGGGCCGACGCCGACCGGCGTCCGCCCTGGGACCGGCGAGGTCACCCGCAGCACCCAGCACCCGACGCGACCGCCTGCTCCTTCGCGGCGGAGCCGCAGCAGCTGCCCTCGGCCTTCGCCTCGGCGACCGTGCCGCAACAGGTGCTGGCGTGCGCCAGCTCGCCCGTGGTGGTCGTGGTGGCGGGGCTGCCGCAACAGCCGCCCGCCGACGCAGGCGGCGTTAGCGCCTCGGCCGGGTCGCGGAGGAATCCGCCGGTCTGAGTGGTGGTCTCCGTGCTCATCGCTACTCCTTCGATTTCGGTTCGCGGTCAGATGATCGGGCGGTCAGCGCAGCAGGCCGCTGGTGTAGAGCGCCTGGACCCGGAGTCGGTCGAGACGGGCGTGCGCACGACAATCGGCCGCGCAGACCCGGCTGCACGCGTCACAGAACTCCACTCCACGCGTCGCAGCCTTGCGCTGACGCAACTTAGCGAACATGACTTTCCTCCTGTCTAGATGACTGTCAAATCAATCTCGTTGGGTGAGCTTGCACCCTGATTCGAGATCTGTCAACCTAGAGGCATGTCGAAACAGTCCGCGGTCCTGGACACGCCCGCCGATCAGGCAGCCTGCTGCCCGCCGATCGCCGAGGCATCCCTGAATGCCGAGCACGCGACCGACATGGCGCGCATGTTCAAGGCCCTCGGCGACCCGATCCGGCTACGGCTGCTCTCGCGCATCACCTCCGCGCCCGGCGGAGAGATCTGCGTCTGCGACATCACCGGCGACGACTTCAACGTCACCGGACCCACCATCTCGCACCACCTCAAGGTCCTGCGCGAAGCCGGACTCATCGACGGCGAACGGCGCGGCACCTGGGTCTACTACCGGCCCATCCACACGAACCTGCGCCAGCTTGCCGCGCTCCTCGACGTGTCCGTCCCCGCCACGGACTGAGCACACACACCGCAGGCGAGGCTACGACCGATATTCGTCCTGAGTCGTTGGAGTCAATGCGCGGCGTCGTCGGCCTTGCCGGCGAGGGCGTCGGCCAGGCCGCTCTGGTCGGGAGGCGGGCCGCCCGGTGGAGCTGTGCGATGCCCAAGAATCGCTCCCGACGGACTTGACCTGGAGCGCACTCCAGGTCAGACGATCCTCGTATGACGATGAAGACAACGCCCGGCCGTGTGGTGCTGGGCACAATGGACTATGGAACTGTCATCGATACCGAGCGCGCCTTCGCGGTGCTGGATCGGTACGTCGACAGGGGTGGTGAGTGGCTTGACACAGCCGACTGCTACTCCTTCTGGACTGATCCTGCCGGCGTAGGCGGCGCGAGTGAACGCGTCCTTGGCGATTGGCTGCGGTCCAACCCAGGGATCCGCGACCACATCAGGATCGCGACCAAAGTTCGCCACAATCCGCTGGTGCCACACCAGTGGCCGGCCAGCGCGGAAGGCCTATCCGCCCATGCGATCCGCGCTGGACTCGACGGAAGCCTCGAGCGGCTCGGGATCGAGCGGGTCGACCTACTGTGGGCCCACGCGGAGGATCGCAGTGTCCCTCTGGACGAGACAGTGCAAGCCTTCGGCGAGATGGTCGCTCAAAACAAGACCAGCCGGGTCGGCGCCGCCAATCACGCCAGCTGGCGCGTGGAACGAGCGCGCGCACTCGCGCGCGACCAAGGCGTGGAGCCGTGGAGCGCGCTGCAGTTGCGCCACTCCCTTATTCAGCCACGTCCGCTCGCGACAGTGCCAGAGACAGGTCACCGCATGCTGTCACCCGACGATCTCGATCTCGCACACGACACCGGCATGGCGGTCTGGGTCTACACCTCGCTGCTGCACGGCGGGTACGTCCGTGCGGACAAGCCGTTCTCCGAGGCTTACGACCACCCGGGCACGAGGCGCACACTCGCGGTGCTGGACGATGTCGCGGAGGAGGTGCAATCGACCCGCAATCAGGTGGTGCTCGCCTGGCTCATCGCGCAGGGGCTCTGTCCGATCGTCGGAGCAAGTCGCGTCGAGTATGTTGACGAAGCGATGGCCGCTATGTCTGTCGAACTGACGGAGGATCACATGGCGCGCCTCGCTGCGGCTCGGTGAAAGGAGGCGTCATGACCAGTCGACTCGCGCCCGCGGCAGTCGCCGGCCGCACCGGCCTATCAATCGACACGCTGCGCTACTACGAACGCGAAGGTCTCATCGGGCCGATTGGACGATCCAGTTCTGGACGCCGCACCTACACCGAAGACGACGTCTTCTGGATCGGCTTGGTCACATGCCTCCGCGAGGCTGGCCTGGGGATCTCGGATCTCCGTGAGTTCACCACATTGCTGCGCAGAGACGACGCTGGCTCAGACCGGGTGACGTTTCTCAAGCAACACAAGCTTGAGTTGGAGGACCGCCTTCGACGCATTCAGGCGGCTGTCGCGGTCCTTACCGACAAGATTGCATATTACGAGAACCTCAGATAGCGATCACCCTCATCCACTCCCGGTCGAGCGCAGACGTTGGGAGGCCAGCGAATCCCGACGCCAGACCCGCCGGCCCCCGCCACCCCGTGGAGAGCTGATGCACCCAACGACCCCACAACGGTTCCAACTGTTCTATGTAGACGACAGCGGATCTCCGGCCAGCGGCATCGTGGTCTGATCATTCTTTCGAACCACGAAGATCGTCGATTCCGCAGTCCCGACTTCCATCAACTCGTGACCGCCTCGCGTACAAGGCACGGAGTCGTATATACTCCACCCATACGGCGTATATCCAACTCGGGGTGGGCTGTGACCAAGGTTCTTGTGGATGTGGACGACGAGGCGCTCGCTGAGGCGTCGGCGTTGATGGGTACCAAGACCAGACGCCATCCTGTCCAAGCACGACAGCGCCCCGGTCGTGCGCCACTGTGCGCTGGACGACGTCCATAACGGGTTCGAGGCGTTCGAGGGTGGGCGCGGCACTGTCGAGGACTGCCAGTTCACCAGCGTACGCAACGCAGCGATCGTAGCGAGCACCCGTGCAGAGCCGACCGTACGCCGGTGCCGGATCACTGACGGCTCTGGCTGCGGCATCAGCGTCGAGAGCGCGGCCCGCGGGCTATTCGAGGAATGCGACATCGCCGACATGGCCGGCAGCGGCATCGTCGTGACGGGGCGGGCGGACCCGTCGTACACCGGTGTCGGATCGACCGGGTCGCCAAGAACGGCATCTACATCGACGGTGCCCGTGGCATGTTCGAGGAGTGCACCATCACCGCCACCGCACTCCCGGCGGTCGCCGCCATCGACGGCGCCATACCTGTCGTTCGTGACGCGGTCGTGCGCGACGCGGTCGAGGACGCCGTCCTGGTCCGCGCTGCTGGAGGCCGCTACGACCGGCTACGCGTCGACCGGTCCGGCCAATACGGCGTACGCGTCGAAGGCGGCGACCCGGTTTTCACGGACCTGTCGGTTACGGGCGGCGAGGCCGGTCTGGTCGTGGAAGGGCCGGTCGGCACGAACGTCCGCGTTGAGCGCGGCGAAATGCGCGATACCAACCTCGGCCTGGTAGCGGGCGGCAACGCACGGCTGGCCGTCTCGGCTGTTCGGGTCCACAGCAGGTCCACCGGCGTGGCCGCCGCGGAGACGGCGACGTTGCGCCTGACCGAGGTCGCCGTGACGGGGGGCGGGGTCGGGATCGCCGGAGCGGGACAGGCGAGCATCGAGGCGCAGCGGACCAAAGTCACCGGCGTCCGGTACGCCGGAGTGTACGCCAGCGGCATGTCGTCCCTGTCGCTGCGCGAGTGCACGTTCAACGGGAGCGGCGGCCCCGGTGTGTTGGTGGACACCACCCGCACCGTCCTCGTCGAGGACTGTGAGTTCACCGACGTGGCGGGCGTTGCGATCCAGGGCGCGGACCGGCCGGGTGTCACCGTTCATCCGGCGCTGGGAACGGCTCGTGACGGTGGGCGGGCGGACGAGGCTGAAAGTCGTGCCATCACGGCAAAAAAGGCTGATGGCGCGACGGGTCATACCGGCTCGGCCCACGTAGACGAACTGCTATCCGAGCTGGACGCCATGATCGGACTGAGCGGGGTTAAGCGCGAGGTTCGGTCGGTCGTGCAGTTGCTGCGTATTGGCCAGCAGCGCCGGGTGGCCGGCCTGCCGTCACCTCCGATCGGCCGTCACCTGGTGTTCCTCGGCTCGCCCGGCACAGGCAAGACGACCGTCGCACGGCTCTACGGCCAACTCCTGGCCAGCTTGGGGGTACTGGCCAAGGGCCAGTTGGTCGAGGTCGCCCGCGCCGACCTCGTTGGGGAGTACTTGGGCAGCACCGCCCTCAAGACAACGGCGGTGTTCGAGCGGGCGCTGGGCGGCGTGCTGTTCATCGACGAGGCGTACGCCCTAGCCCGCAAGTTCGGCGTGAACCACGACCTCGGGCAGGAGTCGATCGACGCCCTCGTCAAGTTGATGGAGGATCATCGGGACGAGGTCGTCGTCATCGCCGCCGGTTACAGGGACGAGATGGCCTCGTTCCTGGCCGCCAACCCCGGCCTGTCCTCGCGGTTCACCAAGACCATCGAGTTCGCTGACTACAGTCCCAACGAACTTCTGGCGATCACCGAAATGTTGGCGAACCAGCACGCCTACGACCTCGACCTGCGGACGCGTGCCACGCTCGTGGATCATTACGTCACCGTCGTCGGCGGCGACATGTTCGGCAACGGCCGTTACGCCCGCAAGTTGTTCGGCGCGATGATCGAACACCACGCCCTTCGCCTGGCCGACGTAGCCATACCGACCGCCGAGCAGTTGCGCCTGCTTCTGCCCGACGACCTCCCGCCCGACCCTATCCTGTAGCCCACCGCAATCCTGGTTCGCGCAACGGCCGACTCGCGCGGGAGGAAGCCCAGGTCATCGCAGTGGTGGGCCGGACGTACCGCTGCGCGAACCACATCTGATCGTCAGCGGTGACCCGATTCCAGCGCGTTTGACCAGTTCAGGGCCCGGGAGTTGATCACCAGCGCCCTACGGGACGCTCAGCCGAGTCGCAGCGTACAATTTCTTGTACGCCAAATCCGGGAGGCATCATGCGCACCGTCACGTACTCAGAGGTCAGGCAGAACCTGGCCAAGATGCTCGACCAGGTCGTGGATGATGCTGAAGAGGTCGTGGTGACCCGCTCCGGACGCGAGGCTGCGGTCATCATCTCCCTGCGCGAGTACGAGTCGCTCAAAGAGACGGCCTACCTGATGGCCAGCCCCGCCAACGCGCGCCGGCTCAACGAGGCCATCGAGGAACTGCGCAACGGTGGCGGCGAGATACACGAACTCATCGACCCCGACTCAGGCGAAGCCTCAGCCGCGTGAAGGTCCAGTTCGCCAGACGAGGTTGGGAGGACTACCTAACCTGGCAGCAGGACCGCCAGATGCTCAAGCGGATCAACGCCCTCATCGAAGACATCCGACGCAATGGCCACCAGGGCATCGGCAAACCGGAGCAGCTCCGTGGCAACTGGTCCGGCTTCTGGTCCCGACGCATCGATCAGGAACACCGCCTCGTATACCGCATCGACGACGACACCGTGCAGATAGCGCAATGCCGGTATCACTACGAATGAGCCGGGCCCGTCAGCCCATTACGAAAATCGGCACCGCTCAGTCGAACCCAACGAAAGGATCGGGAAGCTCGGCGACGCGTCGGTGCCTTTTCGGTTCGACACCCACGTACCAGCGGCGGACGCCGTGCCACGGCACCGTACGTTGTGGGGCGGACGTGCGGCTGCGCGATTCCCTCGTCATGGCTGGTTACCGCTGCCGATGCGTTTCAGCAGATCGAGGCCGCATCGGGAGATGACTGATCCGCTCACCGGCGTCAACCGCTCAGACGACAGGCGAGGCGGACGGCGTTGAGTTCACACACCACCTGGTCGACCGTCTGCTTGGTCGGTGAGGTCGACGCCCGGCGGTGAGTTCCGGCGACAATCTGCTTGACCGGTCTGCACCCTGCGGCGGTGCATCCGTCGTGCTCGTTCGCCGGGCGTGCCCCAAGAGTGGAGAGCCCGCAGAGACTCAGACCACCATCATGTCCCTGGGCCAACCACGCGGCCGCCCACCACGGCACTCGATTAACGTCGAGCAGACCGAGCGCCAGCCACGCGGCGACCAGAGCCGCAGGTGGCGCGGACACACCAGGCGGCTCCTGCACGATCAGGTGATCGCAAGGCCGAGCCCAACCTGACCACCGCGAATCCGCCGCACCTGCAGTCGACGGTCAGGGCGGCTTGTTGGCGCGCGGCAGTCAGGGCGATGGCCGCAACGGCCGGAGAAGTAGCTGGTTCGCGCAATGACCAGCCCGTCGCGAAGACCTGCAGGTCAGCGGCTTGGTGGGCCGGACGTACCGGTGCGCGAACCAATGCTACTGGTCGCTGGTCGGCCGATATCGCCGGTTTCGTCACGTTTCCCGGCGACCGGCAGACCTAAATGATCTCCGCTCCCCTGGCCGTGTGTTTTGGCGCTCGCCGACCGCCCCAGTAGACATGGGTTGTAGACGAAATGTAGACGTAGGCGTAGACTGAGGGCATGACCGCTGCCACCACGACCATAAGAGTGAGCGTAGCCACCCGCGATCGGCTGATGCACGCTCGCGCTCGAGACTTCGCGGACGCACCGATCGACGACGTCATCAGTCGACTCCTGGACGAGCATGCCGACCTCACACTGCGGAGCCAGTTGCGAGCGGACGCCGAGCATGCCCGCCACAACGTTAACGACATCGAGGAAGTCCGCCGCATTCAAGCCGAGATGGACGAGATCGGTGCGTGGTGACGTCTACCGCCTACGGACTCCCCGCGATGCCGTAGGGCACGAGCAGCAAGGTCGCCGCTACGCGGTAGTCCTGCAATCTGACGACCTAAACCTATCGACGGCTATCGTTGCGCCGACCTCGACCTCGGCCCACCCGTACGTCTTCCGCCCAGAGGTAACCGTGCGCGGTGAGCCAACGCGCCTGATGCTCGACCAACTCAGGGCCGTGGACGTCGAGAAGGCCATCGGTGATCGTGTCGGACGGATCAGCCCGGCCGAGATGATCGAGGTGAACCGGCTCCTGCGTGCCGTCCTCGACATCATCTGATGTTGAACGACAGGTGAAGAACCGCACCGGTTGATGGCCGATGTCCGCTTCCGTGCGCTGCGGCCGACTCGATGGCGCCGTGACTGAGTGGTTCAAATGCCCATCCAGCCACGCTCGAACGCGGCATCGAGCAGGGCTGGATGTATGGCCCCGCGGCCGAGGGCCACGACACCAAGACGATCATTGACCGCAGTCTCCTGGAAGGCGTCTCCAAGCGGGAAACCGCCCAGGAGCGCGTCGCAACTGCGACAACCGTTGGATAGGTAGGAAGATCGGACCGTCCCACTGTGACGCATCTTCACCGCGCCTACACCGGCGCGCAGCGGTTGCCCGCGCAGCGCACACGCGATCTTCAAGTTGAATCCGGCCTCGGCAGTCGCGACTCCATCGCCACCAACTGGCTCCAAACCCACGATTGCCGTAGTACTGGTGCCACATCGCCAGCAGCTCAGCGCGAGTCCGAGGACGATAACCTGCACGCCTGATCCGGCGCGCACACTTCGATCGGAATCCAGGCATCCTCCAACTGGTAGTGGTTCACTGGCCGGCCCGATGGAATGAACCATTGTTTCCGGCTCTGATCCCACCAAACACCTGCTTCCTTGGCCTGCTCCCGATCGTCGTACGGAACATTCAGGTACAGCGGCGTCGATCCCATGCTGATGCTTCGGTGCCCAATCGCACCCGCCGATCGGGCGCGACGCCGCGCAACCCCGCGTTCGCTTCGTGATGTCGAACTTGGCCGGCTCGAAGGTCACACACTCGGGCAGGCCGACCCGCTGCCGCATGTACTCATGGTCGGGATGTTCGGGATCGGCGCAAGCGGTTCGCGCAATGTTCACATGCCCGCCCAGTGTCCCTGGTCAGGCGTGGTGGTGGACCGGACGTGCCAGTATCCGAACCGCATTTGCGCAGCTCAGGCGCCCGTGGTGGCAGTGGGGGCCGTTTGGAAACGGACGGACTGAGCATCCGTCGGCCTGTCGGCGGAGGCTAGTCCCGCGTCGCGGCCGTTGACCCCCGACGGCAAGCGGGCGCCGGTCGCCCAGTCCCGCCTGCCGCGTCGATGGCCCCAGCCGGCCGCGGGGGTGCTCCAGCCTCGCTCGCTTGCAATGGGGAAAGCCTTCGATGCCCGTGACTTCGGTGTGCTCGCCAACTTGAAGCGCCGTGGACCCGATCTGCAGTGAGTGCCAGCGAGAGGCTCCTCACGTCATGCTGGCGCAGATGCCGGCTCACGGTGGGCAGCGGTGGCCAGCGCGATACCGAGCACGGCGTAGGTCAGCCCCCAGCCGGTCTCGGTAATCATGTTCGGCTCCCGGCCGGCGAAGAGGGGGACGAACATCACGCCGACGTAGTACACGCTAAGCGCGAGGGGCCACCACCGTCGCCAGCCGGTCCAGTGCCCGCGGCGTGCGACGCTGATACCGGTGCCGAGGGCGGCAACGACCTGCAGGAGCCCGCCGATGGCCGGCAGGAAGTTGTCATCCTCGCTGACGTTTGCCAGCAGGTTGACTAGTTGACCGGCGAAGACGAACAGCCAGGCGGTAACGAACAGGCCGGTGAAGACGCGGGCGAGGCGTCCGGGGCCGGCGGGGCGGGCCCGATGGACCCCGACGAGCAGGGCGACATAGCCCGCGATGACGACCGCGAACCCGATCTGGTTGACCAGCCGGGAGCCGGTGAGTGGACCGTCGCTAGGCTGCAGGTTCGCCTGGTACTCCCAAATCACCATGGCCACCCAAAGCAGGCCTGCGGCGGCGCCGATTATGCCAAGTAGCCGTGCGCTCCGGCCGACGCGGGCGGCGATGGTGCTGATCGGAACGGTGGTACTCACGATAGTCCTCCTGACGAATGCCGAGCGATGTCCCATCGTTGGCTGGTGCGGCCATGGCGAAACAGAGATGCTGACCGGGAGGGGCCGGGAGACATTCCGGGCCGGACCGGGAGCCGATCCCGGGAGTGACCGCGTGTGGTCCGAGCGGATGTGGTGATGGACGAAGCGGCTATTGCCGGGCCGCTACGCGCGGACAAATCGATGTCGGCTCGATGGTTGCGGCCAGGGCTGGCGCGAACTATCGCGTTGGTCGACGTCGTACTGCTGATGTCCGCGGGCATGCTGTGGCTGACCGGGCAGGTACCGGTGCGTGAGCTTACCAACGCATACCTGCTGGGCGACGCGTCGATCGGCGCCTCGTTCGCCGTCTGCGGCGCCATGGTCGCCATGCGGGTATCCGCGAACCGGCTCGGGTGGCTGATGCTGGTCGGAGGCTCGCTCTACCTGGTGGCGACCGCCGCAGGCAGTATGGCCTATGTCCGCATCGACGGCGGCGATGGTGGCGAGGCGTCCAGGGCGCTCGCCATCGTCTTTTCTATCGTGTGGATGCCGGCCATCGCGATCGGCCTCCCGCTGGTGGTGCAGACCTTCCCCACCGGACGACCGCTGGGTCGCCCCGGGCGTTGGCTTGCGGTCGTCACCGTGCTCGTCGGCACGGCGGCGACGGTGGGTTGGGCCGCTAGCCCTGACCTCCTGGCCGCCTTCGAGTTGGACGACCGACGACCGATCCTGCCGGAGCCGATGGCTCACAACCTGGCGATGCTGCTCGGGCCGATGCTCCCGATGGACGGGGTGCTCGTGCTGGCGTCGGTCCTCGTGCCGTTGGTACGGCTCGTCCGTCAACGCGGCGAGCAGCGTCTCCAGGTGATGTGGCTGGTCTGGGCCGCGGTGGTCTTCGCCCTGGTCAACCTGCCGGGCTTCGTCGGGGTGACGGCCCCTCCACCGCTGCCGCTGTTGACGATCCCCCTCATCCCGGCCGCGCTGACCGTCGCCATCCTGCGCTATCGCCTATACGGCATCCGCCTAGTCATCAACCGAACCGTTGTCTACACCCTGTTGACCGCGGTCCTCCTCGGTCTGTACGTGGCCCTGACGATCGGTATCGGACGGCTGGTCACGTATGGCCCGCTACCGCAGATTCTCGCGACCGGCACGGTGGCCGTGGCGTTCTCACCAATACGCAGCGGGCTACAGACCGCGGTCGATCGGTTCTTCTTCGGCGATCGCACCAGGCCCTACTGGGCCCTCGTACACCTCGGCCGGCAGCTGGAGACGCCGATGGCGCCGAACGCAGTCCTCCCGGCGATCGCCTCCGTCGTGGCCAGCTCGCTCCGCCTGCGATACGTACGCGTCGCCGCCGGCCGCGAAGACGGGCCGTACCGGGTGGTCGAGCACGGCAGCCCCGGCGGAACGCTTGTCGATCTGCCCTTGAGCCACCGCGGCGAGCCGGTGGGAACGCTGACCATCGCACTACCGCCGCGTCAGCCCACGCTGGACGACGGGCGGGCTGCCCTGCTGGAAGACCTCCGCCGCCAGGCCGGCCCCGCAGTCCACGCGGTGGTCCTCACCGACGACCTGATGCGCTCGCGCGAACGGACCGTTGCCGCGCTGGAGGAGGAGCGCCGACGCATCCGCCGCGACCTTCACGACGGAATCGGCCCCACCCTCACCGGTGCAGCACTGAAAGTCGATGCTGTCATCGGCCTGCTCCGCGACGACCAGACCGGCGCCCGGGAGTTGCTCGGCGACGTGTTGCGGCAGAATCGCTCGGCCATCAACGAGATCCGGCGACTCGTGTACGGACTACGCCCACCGGCCCTCGACGACCTCGGTCTGGTCGGGGCACTACGCGAGTACGCCGAGACGCTCGCCGGCACGGCCGGCACAAACACGCTCCGCATCATCGTCACCGCACCCGCTCCGGTACCGCCCCTTCCGGCCGCGGTCGAGGTCGCCGCCTACCGCATCGCGACCGAAGGTATCACCAACGTTCTGCGCCACGCCGACGCAAGCAACGCGGAGGTCATCGTGCGCACCGACGATCTGCTGCGTATCGACGTCTGTGACGACGGTCGATCCGCCGGCACCCCATGGCGACGCGGCGTTGGGCTGATTTCCATGCGGGAACGCGCTGAGGAACTCGGCGGCAGATGCGACGCGGGGCCGACCCCCGACGGCGGCCTTGTACGCGCCGTCCTTCCCTTGGAGCTGCCTTGACCGACGGCCACCCCATCCGGGTCCTGATCGCCGATGACCACCCAGTGGTGCGGGAGGGCCTGCGAGCCGTCCTCGGCAGCCAACCAGACGTTGCGGTCATCGGCGAGGTCGCCGACGGGGCCTCGGCCGTGCGGGAAGCGGTGCTGCAGCGACCCGATGTCGTGCTACTCGACCTCCAGATGCCCGGGTTGGATGGCACACAGGTGGCGCGCCGGCTGCGCGTGGAATGCCCGACCGCCGCCCTGCTCGTGTTGACCATGTATGACGACGACGCCTCGATCCTGCAGGCGATGCGCGCCGGTGCGCGGGGCTACCTGCTCAAGGGCGCCGGACAGCAGGAGATCCTGCATGCCGTGTACGCGGTGCACAACGGCCAGGCGATCTTCGGCGCCGCCGTGGGCGCCCGCATCACCGCGCTCCTCGCAAGCAACGGCGTACCTAGCATTCCCGAACTGACCTTCCGGGAGCGCCAGATCCTCGACCTCGTCGCGGCCGGCCACGGCAACGCTGCTATCGCCCAGAGGCTCGCCCTGTCCACCAAGACTGTCGCCAATCACCTCTCCACGATCTACCGCAAAATCCAGGTGCCTGACCGACCGCAGGCCATCGCCAGGGCCCGAGCCGCCGGCCTCGGTCACAACTCGAACGATCAATGACCGACCACCGCGGGAGGGTACTCACCTAAGCGATGGATGAAAATTGATCATGGGCCCTCGCGCTCTCCTCCCAGAGGTGGGCGCGCAAGCGCGTTGAGCTGTGGGGGGAGCGGTGCGAGCAGGGTGCGCTCGCCCCCATCTGGCAAAGCCAAAGGGGCGGTTCGAATGGTGCTTCGTCGGGTGGGGCGGGTGGGACTCGAACCCACGACCGGAGGATTATGAGTCCTCTGCTCTAACCGGCTGAGCTACCGCCCCGACGCGATCAGCTTAGCGATCCGATGCCAGCCGTTATTGCCCCGGCCACCGTATGACGTGAGGTGTCGCCATGTTCGGGGGTCCAGCCGAAGGGGAGCAAACGTGACGATCTCGCTCAATGGCAGGCGTTTCGCCGCCGCGGACCGGGCACCCGGCGGCGAGGTGGATGCCGAAACCAGTTTCGAATACCACGAGGACGGAGACCTGGTGTGGGTCCGGTACGCCGGGGGCGCCGTCCGGCTCGGTCACCTGGTGGGGCTGCGCCGGGGCGACGTGATCGAGTTCCGGTACAGCCAGCTCAACACGTCCGGCGAGACCTCCAGCGGCGTCTGCCGCTCGACCATAGAGCTCCTGGGCGATGGCCGGCTACGCCTCAACGAGTCATGGCGCTGGGAGTCGCGCGGGGGCGAGGGTACGAGCACCGTCGAAGAACTCCCCTGAAGAAGTTCGTGCCGGACATCGTGCGGGGCCCGAGATCGCGGGCGAACCACAAGTCAGCACAATCCCGCATGTTGATGAGCTGTCTGACGTGTGGCGGTGCCCGATCGGGCGGAAGTAGTGCGAAGCTCCCCGAGAAGGACTCGAACCTTCAACCCTTCGGTGAACAGCACAGGGTTGTCATCGCTTGTCGTTGGTTCCCTATAATGCTTGTGCACCAACGGTATCGCCAGTCACAGCGCCCCCAGAACGATCGTCCCCGATCGTTGTTTTGCATCGTTTTCTGGGAGTAAAACGGGATGGGCAGACCGGCCACAGCGGTGGGTACCTTCGGGAAGATTCGCCACTACAAGGACGCCTCTGGCTACCGTGCGCGCACGCTCTACAGAGATCACGACGGCGTCAGCCGGGAGGTCGAGCGGCGCGGCGAGACCAAGGGAGCTGTCGTGCGCGCACTCAAGGCCGCCCTACGGGATCGCGGCCGTGTGACCGGGGCGATCGACGAAGACATCACCCCGGCGTCGCTGATGTCGACCGTGGCAGAGAGCTGGTGGGCAGGGGTTCTCCGTCCTCGAACGGTCCCCTGGAACAAAGCGGAACTATAGGAACCGAATCGACCAGCAGATCCTTCCCGCCGTCGGCAACCTCAGGGCCCACGAGATGACCGTCGGTGCCGCCGAGCGCTTTCTTCGAGCCGTCGAGACGAGTCCTGCCGAGGTGGTGTGTCGCACTCTTGATCGAACGTCGCGAGCGCCTCGATCGCAGAGGTTTGCTGTCGGCATCAGCGGCCGGAGGATTCGCCCGCGGCCTTGTGTTTCCGAGCTTGGTCGGAACCTTGCGGGATCCGACCAATATCGACGACATGCTGAAGGACGCTTTCGCAGTCGCTGCATCGCGTCCCGCCGGCCGGGTCGGTGGGACGCGTCAGGTCTTGGTGCCGACGAGGCGGAGGGCGAACTCGCTGTACTGCCAGACCACGGCGTCCTCGGTGAGTTCGCCGTTCTCCCGGTACCACGCGGCAACGCCCATGCCGAGGTCAAGGATCGCGTAGGACGCCAGGCGCACCGACGTCACGTGGAAGACGCCAGCATCGACGCCGGCCTGTACCAGAGCGCGGAAACATCCCTCGTACCGGTCCCGCGGCGCCAGCACCCGGCCCCGGTGTGGCTCGACCAGGCTGCGGATCTCCCGGTTGCCGACGAAAGCTTCGAGCCGGTGCCGGGCGTGGAAGCGGACATGGGCCTGGAGTAGTGGACGAGCCCGCCAAGCCCCACACCGTGGTAGGCGGCGACATGTCGACTTGTGGCGATGATCCGCTCAGCAGCTTGGAACAGGACGTCCCCAGCGTCCATCGCATCATCGGGGTCACCATGGGGGACAGTGGTTGCGCACAGATCGATGTCGAACGCGAGCCTGGCGGTCTGATAGACGTCCGCGACCACGGCGTGAGGGGCGGCCGTACGAGCGGTGGGTCGGGCTGGCAAAGCGAGTGAGCCACGCAGGATCCAGTTGAAGCCGTTGTGTGCGGTCAACCGGCCGAGAACGTCAATCATGAGGAGTTGGCGGGTCGCCCGGTCGGCGTCAAACGCCGCTGTGGTGGCCTGCGAGGCAAGGAAAACGGTCAGATCGCGCCAGGTCGGGAACGCCAGACGAAACGCCGGGCTGATGTGCGGGGGACGGATCGGCGGCCGGAAGACATGGTCTGCTACTCGAACGAAACGTCAAGGAGCTCAAGCAACACGATCCCATGCTTGGCAGGAATCCGTTTGAGGTGGACCGGGACGTCTCCCTGAAGTGGCGCCCTGCTGGCATAGCCGGCCTTGATGAAGGTACCGATGACCCGAGCGAGTTCGTCCACATCGACCCGGTCCGCGACGTCAACCAATGTCCGCGCCGGCGTTGTCACCGGAAGACCATGCAACGGCTGCCAATCGCCATCGCCCACCGCCGACACCCTCACACCGGGAGTCGGCTCGCTGTCTGCAACGATGAACTCGGTCTCGTCACCGGCCTCGTCACCAGCGCCATAGAGACGCAGCGCCGCACCGTGAGACACCACACCGGACGAGGGCAGATCACGTTCCCACGCCGGCACCGCCGGAACGAGCAGCAGCCAGGAAGCATAAAGGCGTGGATGGGTGTGGTGCCCACCAGCACGTAACCGCCTGACGCCGTCAACCACGGGTTCCACGAAACCGGCCGCAGTTAACTCGGCCAGATCGGCACCGGCCATGTCCACCTGCACGGCGGTGACCTGCCCGTACTGTCCGTCCGCATAGTCGCCGAGCCGAGCCAATGTATGACTATCCACGCCGTCCTCCTTTCCCGCCACGGGCCGTGGCCGCCATGAACGCATCCTGCAGGTGATAGATCCGGGCCTCGGAACGGATGACCGGGTACGCCACATTCCGCACCAGCACCCCGCCGGGGCTCGCACCATGCTCGCGGCCACGATGAGCATGACCATGAACGGCGAGATGAACACCAGCCATGTCGATCGCGGCGCGGAGCGCCGAGGAACCCAACGCCGAGTACAGGCGCCGCGGTTTCACCCTCAAGCGTTCTCTCAATCGGCGAATAGTGCGTCAGGGCAACCCGGATGTCGCAGTCCAGCCCAGCCAGCACAGTCGCGAAACCCGCAGCCCGATCGTCGGCATCGCACCCGGCGTCGAAACCACCAGCGAAACCCATCGCACCACCGATACCAAGACGCACGCCGTCCACGGTGAGGACCGTGCCGGTGTTGTCGAGTACAAGCACGCCAGCGTCGGCCAGCACGGCCGGGACCTCGGCCGTACCAGCAGCGCCGCTCAGGTGGTCATGGTTGCCCAGGACCGCGACGACGGACAGACCCAGATCACGGACCTCGCCGGCGAGACAGGCTGCATGCGCAGCACTTCCCCGCTCAGTCAAGTCACCCGCGAGCAACAGCACGTCCGCGTGGCGATGCACCGCAAGCAAGTGGGACGGAACCGTCCGACCCGGTCCGGAGTCAAGTGAAGATCGCCGACAGCCGCCAAGCGCACCAATCCGAACTCGCCGGACTCGGACGGAACGTCGGTTCTCATGCGCTCAACCATACCGACGCCAGACGCCATAACTCTCCGCACTCAACGACCGGGTCACCCAGCCCATAGCCGACGAGTGGACGGTCCGACCGGGTCATCCCTGGGAGGAGTGCCATGAGCGCCGGGACGGGAACAACATAGCGACGGCCGATGCGCAGCACCCTGACCGGGAACGCGCCGCTCTTCGCAAGCTCGTACGCCTTCGTGCAGCCGATGCCCAGAATGGCCGCCGCTGTCTCAACATCGGTGGTCATGCCCAACTGACGGACGGCATCAGCCGTCCACACCTCGGGCTCGGGCGTCGCTGCAGACCGCATGGCGCTCCTCCGTTTCGTCGGGTGCGACACCGACCCTTCGCATACCTATCGATGCCGCCCTGTGCCATGACAATGACGATGAGAGGTTGCCGGCCCGGTTAACACGACCGGTTAACACAGCGTGTTAACCGGTCATGTCGTCAAGCTTCTCCGCAGCTGGCCCGGTCTGAACCGCCATCTCCGAGCTCGGCCAAACGACCCAAAGTCGACGCAGACGGAGCCCCCCATGGCCAACACCGCGCCCGACGACCAGGGGTCGGCTCCATTCCCTCGCCGGCCATGCAGAGGAACCTAACCAGCGTCCAAGATCATCCCGAATGCGCCGCAGGCGGTCACAGCGCCTACGCGGAGTCACGACTGGCCGCGCCGGAATCCGCCAGTCGATCATCGACGAGATGCCGCTCCAGAACGAATCGTGCCGGACGCTGTCCGCGGCTGAGAGCGCGTCCGGCGGACGAATGACGGACAGATGATCAAAGACTCTGATCATCTTGACGACGATCAGGCCAATGACCTGCACTAACTCGGTGGGCCGGACGTACCGCTGCGCGAACCACTCCTATTGGTCGCCGGGGATCCAGTTCCGATGCGTTTGAGCAGGTCACGGACTGTGCGATGAGGCCCAGGCTCGATCTTGATTGAGGATTCCACTCGCGCGCGGAGTTTAGCTTGAGCTATAGTCCATGGGTGTGACAGATTCTCGGCGGCGTTGGGCGATCCGGGTCACGGACGAGGTCCGTCAGTGGCTGCGGGGTCTGCGAGAGTCGGATGAGGACGCGTACCGGGCGGTGAATGTGGCGGTCGACATCCTCGCCGAGGTCGGCCCGGGTTTGGGCCGGCCGTTGGTCGACACGCTGCGTGAGTCGAACGTGAGCAACCTCAAGGAGTTGCGGCCGCGGTCGGGGCGGGACGTGGCCATTCGCGTGATCTTCGTGTTCGACCCGTGGTCGCAGGCGGTGCTGCTGGTCGCGGGCAACAAGGCGGGCAACTGGACGCGCTGGTACGACGAGAACATCCCGGTCGCCGAAGGCCTGTACGAGGAGTGGCTGATCGTGGAGAAGAAGCGCAGGGAGGAGCAGCAATGACCCCGTTTCACGATTGGGAGGACGTCCGCGCCGAGCTCGATGACGGCGACGAGGTTGCCCTCGCCCAGGAGCGCGCCCGCACCGAGGCGTGGGTTAGCGCCTTCCACCTGGCTGAGGAGCGCAAGCGGTTGGGCCTGACCCAGAAACAGGTCGCCGAGTCGATGGGGGTGACGGCCGGGCGGGTCAGCCAGATCGAAAACGGAGACCTAGACGTCAACGAGGTCGCCACCTTGAGCCGGTACGCCCAGGCCCTGGGGGCGAAGCTGCGGATCATCCTCGACTACGGCAACGACCTACGCCAGATCGCATAGATCGTGTAGCGGATGCTCAGCGATCGCTGAGGCGCGTTGCACGTGCCCGGGCCGCGTGGGTGGATTCAGGATTCAGTCGCTGAAGCCCCGCAAGATGGCGAACTGCTCTTACACCTCTTCGTCCGCGCCCCGATCGAAGTAGTCCTCGACAAGACGCGGATCCTCGACGCCATCCCCAAGATTCACGCCGAGATCACCCGGAAGAGACTAGGCACCCGAAGACACCGAACCTGCCCACGTGCAGTCAAACGCGCCCGGCACAACAGTTACCGCGTCAAGAAACCCGACGAACGCGCCAGCATCCTCCACAATGGACCGGCGACCATCCTGATCCACAGCCTCACGCCGAGAGCAGCATGATCAACTTAGGCTACGTGGCATTGGGCCTAGCCTGAGTTTCCGGGCTTTCATGATCGACGGTGCTGTTTTGCCTGCTCAGGGTGGTTGTGGCGAGGGCGCCGGTGTATTACCTAACTCGGTCGGTCAGGGTCCGCGGAGCGTAGTTGTCGAGGTCGAAGAGTTGGTAAAGCTTGCGCTGGGTGGGGTCCATGTCGGTGAGGACGCGTTGTGCTCGGGGCCGTCCTGGTCGGCCGTCGGAGTGGAGCAGCACGGTTTCTTGGATTCCGGCGAGGGTGGCGAGGAGTTCCCGTACCGACAGGTGTAGTTCTGCTTGTTCGGCCTCACGACGCATAAGGTTGGCGATGGTGAGGGCGAGGACGCTGTAGAAGGTGTGGACGCGGATCTTCTGGTCGGTCCAGTGGTGCATCGGGGAGAACGACACGACGTGGGGGTCTTTGAGCTGCCGAAAGCCGGCTTCGACTTCGGATTGGGATCGGTAGGCGGCCACGACGTCGGCGGCGGGCCAGGTGTCGCGGTTGGTGAACAGGATCCGTTTGCCGAACAGTCTTTGTTCCAAGCGCTTTGCGGGCAGCAGTGTCCACATGCGACGTCAGGCGGAGTTCGGCCGGGTTATCGCCGATGAGAGTGCAGGTCATGACGTCGGTGACCCATCGGGGTTTGCAGATCGCGGCGATGTCGGCCTCCACCGCGGTGCGGGTTCGGCGGGTCTTGCCACGGCTGAGGCGTTGGGCGAGTTCGTCGAGTCGTTGCTGAGCTCTTGGCCAGGGTCTGGTCGAAGCCACGGGTCTGCGCCGTCGTGCAGGGTGGGCGAATGGGTGAGCACCGCCCGGCGGGTCACCCCCAACGCGGTCACCGTGGTGTCGTGGAAGGTCAGACCACCGAACCGGTCGGCGTCAACCACCCGGTACTTGTTGCGAGGGATGGCCAGCAACGCCGGGTGGTCGCTGGGCGGCAGCGATCCGACGAACCCGATCCCGGACGTCTTCGATCTGGGCGTGGTTGGTGCCCGAGTTCTGCCCGGCGTCGTACACCAGGGTGAGGGTGTCGAGGTCGCCGGCCAAGTGCCGGTACCGGGCGATCAGCTCCTCGACGACAGCGGTGAACTGGGTGACGTCGGGGCGGTCACCGGGATAGGCGTGGGACACCAACGGGATCCCACCGTCACGGGTCACGACCAAACCCAGCCCGACCAGGCGCAGATCAGTGCGTTTCTGCTTGGCCTTCCCCCGTTGCGCGATCGGCGCCCGGTCGTTGCCAGAATCGATGAACGTGGCGAAGTTCGTCATATCCAGCACCAACCCGGACAGATCCAGACCGAACTCGGCGACGACCCGCCTGCCGATCCGCGTCTCAATCGTATGCAGGTCAGCAGCGCTCACCCGGTCCATCGCGTCCCAGAAACGGCGGTGGTCCAACGCGCCATCGGGCAGCTTCAACCATCGCGGACCAGCCGTGCCGGCCCACCAATCAGCGAACGCCAGCTTCGAGCACGGCGCGACGACCCGGTTCACGGTCGCCAACGCCAGATACGTCCCCACCGACGCCGCCGCAGTCGGATACCGGGGCACCACAGCATCAACGATCCCGCCACGTCCAGACGCTGGAGCATCCGCCCACACCGCCGCGACGTCGCCGAAGCCCTTGTGCTGGCTACGAATCCCGCTCACCCGGCTGCGCCTCGGCCAGCTTCGCCGCGATCTCCTCAGCACTGCCCAGATACTGCTGCGACACGATCCGCGGCTTGCCATCCACCCGGGCCGACTCGACCAGGTAGTAGTACGTCTTCCCGCTGACTCGCTTACCGACGATCGAAGCCACATTTAGGTAATACACCAAAAATGGCTGAATGTCAGTATTCGCAACGCCGACACGCTAAACGATCATGAAAGCCCGGAAACTCACGCTAGTTGGGGGATCGCTTCGACTCGTGCAGTCTCGGCTAGCCCGAGTTTCCGGGCTAGGGCGATCTTGAAGACTGTTTTGGCTGGTGGTCGGGGGTTTCGGTGGGTGGTGGGTGTATGACCTAGGTGCGGGGTGCGGACTGGGTGAGGTCGAAGAGTTTGGTGAGGCGGTCCTGGGTCGGGTTGGTCTCGGTGAGCATGCGGCGGGCTTTGGGTCGGCCGCGGGGGGTTGGGTAGATCAGGACGGTTTCCTGGATGCCGGCGAGTTGGTCGAGCAGTTCTCGCACGGACAGGTGTAGTCCGGCTTGGTCGGCTTGGCGGCGCATGAGGTGAGCGATCATGAGGGCGAACACGCAGGTTTGGGTGTGGACGCGGATGTTCTGGTCGGTCCAGTGGTGCATGGGGTTGAACGACACGACGTGGGGGTCTTTGAGTTGGCGGAAGCCGAATTCGGCGTCGGATTGGGACCGGTAGCCGGCGACGACGTCGGCGACGGGCCAGTCGTCGTGGTCGGTGACGAGGACCCGTTTGCCGAATAGTTCATCTTCCAGGGCGGCGCGGGCGTCGTTGTTGATGGTCCAGGTGAGGCGGTGCGCGGCGGGGGTGTCACCGGTGAGTGTCCAGGTCAGGATCCGTTTGACCCACGGGTTGTTGGCGATGCCGGCGATCTGGGTCTCGACGGTTTTACGTTCGCGGCGGGTCTTGCCTCGGGCGAGTGTGGCGGCCAGTTCGGTCAGCTCGGTTTCGACTTTGGTCAGGGTTTGGTCCAGGCCCCGTGACTGTCCTTCGTGGAGAGTCGGCGAGTGGGTGAGGATGACTCGGCGGTCTTTGCCGAACACTGTGCGGCGGCTGTCGACGGCGGTCAGACCGGGGTAACGGCTATTGTCGACCGGTTTGTGGTCCTTTGCTGGCAGGGCGAGTAAGTCGGGGCAGTCGGTGGGCGGGATCGAGCCGACGAAGTGCAGACCGCTGTCATCGAGCAGGGCGAAGTTGTGTTTGCTGTTCTGCCCGGCGTCGAACACGACTGTCATCGCGTCACCGGTGCCACTCAGGCCGGCTACCGCTTGGTGGCGGGCTCCCAACTCGGCCAGCATGGTCGGGAACTGGGTCACGTCGGGCTTGTTACCCGGGTAGGCGTGTGACAGCAGCGGCACCCCACCGTCACGGGTGACCACCAGTCCCAGCCCAACCAGCCGCAGGTCCGAGCGTTTCTGCTTGGCCTTGCCCCGCTGCGCGATGTCGGAACGGGTGTTGGTCGAGTCGATGTAGGTGGCGAAATTGGTCATGTCCAACGCCACCGCCGAGGCATCCAACCCGAACACCTCGATCATCCGCAACGCCAGGCGACGTTCGATCTCGGCCAGATCGGTCAGGCTCACCGAGGCCATCGCGACCCAGAACCGGCGATGATCGAGCACCCGGGCAGGGATCTTGGTGAAACGGTCCGCCGCCGTGGTGGCCCACCAGTCGGCGAAGCCCAGCTTGGAACACGGTGCCACCACCCGGTTCAACGTGGCCAACGCCAGATAGGTACCCACGCTCGCGCCAGCGTCCGAACGCCGCGCCCCGACCACATCATCCACAATCGACACCAGACCCAGTCGGCCCAGCACACCCCACACCGCGGCGACGTCCCCGAACGCCAGATGCCGCGTGCGCTGCGGCAACGCCGCGGCCTCCCGCGAATCCAGCGCGGCCACGATAGCCTCGGCTGAACCGAGGTAGCGCTCCGACACCATCTTCGGTTTACCATCCACCCGCGCCATCTCGCGCAGGTAGTAGTACGTCTTCCCGCCAACCTTCTTCGGATACAAGCTAGCCACATATTAGGTCATACACTAAACAAAGATCATGATCTAGCCCCCCACGGCAACTGATCAGGAAAAAGTTAGATGATCAAGCCTTCAAGATCCACTTATCCTGGAAATTCGGGCTAGCCGGCCGACAACCTCTGGATCAAGGTGATAGGGCAGCTCGTCTAGCGCCACCGCCGCCGCGACCGCAGTTGCAAAGACATACTGGTCCGTGGTGCGCATGCCTTGTGCCATTGCTCTCGATAGCCCCGCTGCGAATGCATCACCACAACCAACAGTAGATGCGGCGCGCACCTTCGGCGGGACTATGCGCCATGCCTGAGAAGTTCGGCCCTCGTAGGCGACCGCCCCTGCCTCGCCGAGCGTGACGACAGCCGAGTCAGCGCCTGCCAGCGCCAAAGCTCTGCACGCCTTGTAGGCATCCTCATAGGTGTCGACCGGGCCTTGCACAAAATGCGCGGCCTCGATCTGATTGATCTTCACGATCGTTGGAGATGCCGCCGCCGCGGCGCTCAGGGCCATACCTGCCGTGTCCAACACGCACGGCACTTCAGCTTCACGACAGATCCGCACGAGGCCTGCATAGAAGTCGTGCGGCACGCTTGGCGGCAGGCTCCCCGACATGACGCAACAGGACGCCGTGCTGACCAGTTCGCTAAACGTTTCTACAAGTGAGGCCCGCTCAGTGTCGGCGACCGAAAACCCACCATACTGGTGGATACTCGTCTGACGGCCGCTGTCTTCGACGATGTTCGTACAAATCCTCGACGATCCACTCGCCTCGATAAGATCGTGAGAGATCCCCGAATCCACGATTGCGCGTTCGATCAACGCACCAGGAACGCCAACAACGCCGATGGCATCGAGTTCGGCGACTCCCGTGGCGTGCACCTGCTGAACAACTTCTATGACACCGGTGATGACGCCATCAACTTCGCCGCCGGACAGGGCGCGGCCGTCCGCAACGAGACCGGACGGGTGGCCAGCGGCGAGGGCCGCATCTTCAACAACTACGTCCGCAACGGCCAAGGTGGCCTGATCGCCGCCGGTAGCCATACGGGTGGGTGGATCGGCGACCTGGTGGCCGAGGACAACCTGCACAACCTCAACGAGACCGGCGGCGCGGGCGTGCTGCGCATCAAGTCCGGCCCTACCACCGGCGGCGGGGTAAGGAACCTCGTCTTCCGCGACAGCGCCCTGCACTACACGGTGAGCTCGAACGCCGGCATCATCAGCGTCGACACGAGCTACTCCGACTCGAATGCCAGCACGGCGTTCAGCGGGGAGAGTGAGCTCCCAACGGTGTACGAGGACGTGAACGTCAGCAACCTCACGGTCACGGGTGTCCTCAATGGACCCCTGTTTGATGTCGGAGAACCGGGCAACAGCGCGGTGTCGCCACGGATGGTGGTGCGCGACTTCCACGTGGACAACATCCGCCTGCTGCAGCTGGGAACCAGCTCGACTGCCGGCCGGATCCAGGTGGCCGCGCTGGAGAACGGATCCTTCACGAACATCACCAGGTCCCCCGGCGTGCCAGCTGCCATTTCGGCGACGGCCAGGAACATCACAGTGCACAACGTCTCCGGCAACGCTGACCGGACGCCTGCCCCGCTGGCGTTCCCTGACAACGCCTCACTGACGAAGACGGTCAACGAGGGCAACAAGGTGACCCTGTCCTGGCCGGCCGCCGCCGGCGGCACCACGCTCTACCGGGTGCTCGTCAAGGACGGGTCCAGCCGGGAGTACGTCAACAAGGCAACGCTCGCGGCGGACGCCACCGGCTACGAGTTCTACCTGGCGCCGAACAAGGAGTTCACGGTGGCAGTGCGGGCCGAGACCCCCGATACATTCGGGCCGCAGCTCACCGCCACCGTCCAGACCGGGGCGGCGTCGCATCCGGCGTCGACCATCACCCGGACCAACGCCACGGTGACATCGAACCCCAGCGGTGTCTCCTGGGCAGGGCTCACCTGGGGCGACTCGGCCGACGTCGTCTTCGGGATCCACTACTACCTGATCGCGGCAGAGGGTTCCGATGGTGTCACCAAGACATTCCGGGCCTACTACGACTGGAACCGCGGCACCTCTTTGCCCCGTGGCGGCTATGCGCTCTGGGGCTTGAACGACGGCGTCGAGTACACCGCGACCGTGCGGGCGGTCAACTGGGCCGGCGATCTCGGCGAGCCATACACCCCGGTGACGTTCACGACGGTCCCGGCCACCCAGGAGGGCACGCCGACGTGGGACGCCGGCGCCGAGCTGACCTACACCTGGGCAGGGCTCGGCAAGCCGGTCGTCCTGTCCTGGCGGGCGGACGACGTCTCGCAGAAGTCGAATGGGAGGACCGCCAGATCGGCCGGCTACCGGGTTTACGTCAACGACGTCGCACTCCAGCCGGCCGCCGGTGGCCTCGACCAGGTCAACGCCGTCGCGACAACGACCGGCACAACGTTCGAGGTGCCGACTGACGCTTGGGCCGTGGGGACCGACTACACGCTCCGGGTCGAAGCCGGTTACGACATGCTCAGCTACGCCTCCGGCTCGGGTGGCCTGGCCGGGTCGACCCGCTTCACCGGGACCAACAACACCAATCTGCCACGCAACCAGGTCACTTTCGGCAAGTGGTCCGGCCACGGTCCGCAGGTCACGATCCGCGTGGTGCACGTCGCGGCCCTCGAGCAGGCCATCAGCGCTGCCCGAACGCTTGACGAGGCTCAATACACGGCGCCCTCCTGGAGCCAGCTCCTCACCGTCCTCGATCACGCGGCGGGCGTGCTGGCCGACGCAAAGGCCGGTCGCGTGGACCAGGCGACAGTGGACGCGGCCACCGCCGCGGAGCAATGCTCGAAACCTGTGGATGGGCGGGAGGGATACCCTCCCGACGAAGCCCAGTCCGAGTTCAGGATTCGAGTGAGGCCCGCGCGCCAACGCGGGTCGGGAGGGTACGCCCGTGCTTACGGTAGTCAGCAGTGTCGAGGACGCGCCAGCGGGTCCGGGTGACGGTCCGTCGTTGATCGACGAGATCGTCCGGGAAGGTGCGCGGCGCATGCTCGCGGCGGCTTTGGAGGCCGAGGTCGCCGCGTACATCGCGGCCCACGCCGGCGAGCTGGACGAGCGGGGTCGCCGCCTGGTGGTTCGCAACGGTCACGCCGAACCTCGGCAGGTCGTGACCTCGGCCGGCGCGGTGGCCGTACGGGCGCCGCGGATCAATGACAAGCGGGTCGACGAGGTGACCGGCGAACGGCAGCGGTTCTCCTCGGCGATCCTGCCGGCTTGGTGCCGTAAGTCGCCGAAAGTCACCGAGGTGTTGCCGCTGCTGTACCTTCACGGTCTGTCCAGCAAGGACTTCACTCCGGCGCTGGAGAGCTTCCTCGGCACCGACGCCGGCCTGTCCGCGGCGACGATCACGAGGTTGACGGTGCAGTGGCAGGAGGACGCGCGCCGCTTCGCCGACCGGGATCTGTCCAGTGTGGACTACGTCTATCTGTGGGCCGACGGGATCCACCTCAACGTGCGCCTGGACGAAGAGAAGCTGTGCCTGCTGGTGATGATCGGCGTGCGGGTCGACGGCACCAAGGAACTCGTCGCGCTGACCGACGGCTACCGCGAGGCGACCGAGTCGTGGGCCGACCTGCTGCGTGACTGCAAACGCCGCGGCATGCGCGCCCCGATCCTCGCGGTAGGCGATGGCGCGCTGGGCTTCTGGGGCGCGCTGCGCGAGGTGTTCCCCGAAACGAAGGAACAGCGCTGCTGGTTCCACAAAATCGCCAACGTGCTGGCGGCCCTGCCCAAGTCAGCCCACCCCGGCGCGAAGAAGGCCCTGGCCGAGATCTGGAACGCCGAGGACCGCGAGCACGCCCGCCGCGCCGCCGCCGCGTTCAAACTGGCCTACGGCGCCAAATTCCCCAAAGCCGTCGCCAAGGTCGTCGACGATCTCGACTCACTGCTCGCCGTCTACGACTACCCGGCCGAGCACTGGATCCACCTGCGCACCACGAACCCGATCGAGTCGACCTTCGCCACCGTGCGCCACCGCACCAAGGTGACCAAGGGACCCGGCTCGAAAGCCGCCGGCCTGGCCATGGCCTTCAAGCTCATCGAAGCCGCCCAAGCCCGCTGGCGAGCCGTCAACGCGCCTCACCTCGTCGCCCTCGTCCGCGCCGGCGCCGCCTTCAAGAGCGGCAAGCTCGTCGAACGCGGCCAGCGAGCCGCCAAAGCCGGGGCGGTCGCCGCGTGACCGCCATCCGCGTTCTGGCGGCAACCGTCACCGATCTACCCCATGCTCAGGCGCTCGTGTTCGAATACATGGCTGCGACCCAGGGCGAAGCCGGACGCGCCGTGCCAGCATGCATCGACCAACTCCCCGGCATCCTGCACGCCGAATGCACCAACCTGGCGACCGCCTACAAAACGCCGGGAGGGCTGCTCCTTGCCTACCACGGCACTGAACCAATTGGCTGTGTCGGCCTGAAACCCACACCTCCGCCCGCCACCATCGAGGTCAAGCGCCTCTACGTCCGCCCTGCCCACCGACACACCGGCACGGCACGCTTGCTCATGCACTATGCCCACCGACACGCCGCCCGACACGGCTTCACCCGACTCGTCCTCGACGTCATGCCTACCCGCATCCACGTCATCGACTTCTACCGCCGGCTCGGCTACACCGACGCCGAGCCGCACCCCGTCGAGGGATCTCGGCCCATGATTCACATGGAACGCCCCACCAACCGATAATTCTTCATCCACAGGTATTGACAATTCCTCCCGCCGCGGTGGCTGTCGGCGTGGCCGCGTTGGTGACGCATCCGGCATGGGACGCAACGAAGTTGTGCATAGCCGGTGACCGAGTGAGCTACCAGAACCGCGCGTATGTCGCGCAGTGGTACACCAAGAACCAGGAGCCGGGCGATCCCAACGGACCATGGTCCGAGTTCGGTGAGCTG
The DNA here is from genome assembly GCA_963742855.1 of uncultured Actinomycetota bacterium. Classification (GTDB taxonomy): domain Bacteria; phylum Actinomycetota; class Actinomycetes; order Mycobacteriales; family Micromonosporaceae; genus CAVUNP01. The sequence continues at coordinate 90,622 of CAVUNP010000048.1, forward strand.
GTGCCTGCTGCCGGCGAAGGTGTTCGCACGTGGACAGCGTCGTGGAGCTACACCGGCGGCGAGCTGGTCGTCCGCAACGGCAAGACCTACGAGGCCAAATGGTGGACCCGGAACCAGGCGCCGGGCGATCCGTACGGCCCCTGGAAAGACCTCGGTGCGCTCTGACGGCGGGCGGGCGATGCGGCAACCTGACATGATCGAACCCGCGTTGGGGCGTCGGCCTGTCCGCTGGCTGTGATTGCACGGCTGGTGTGGCCCTGATTGGCAGTGCCACACCAGCCGCCTGGCGATGTACCTAGCTGAGACGATCTGGAGAAATTTCGGCCGAGTTCAATCGATCATCGCCGACAAGCCGGACAACTCCCGCGACCAGGTGTCGACGAGGGCTTCGGAGACCTCGATCACGATGGTGTGATAGCCCTCGATCCGGGAGACGATCGCCTCGCGTGGGCCTAACGACGCCGATAGCGCGGTGGTCGAGAAAGTCGCACCCGAGGTAGGAATGCGGCGGCTCGCCGAAACGCCGCATGCCGAGGCGATGCGCGACGCCCAGGAGACCCTGGACCGGGAACTGAGCGGCCGCATCGACAGCCTCGTCAGCCGCCCGCTGATCGGCTGAGCCCGTGCCCGCGAACTCCTTCGGTCGCAGGTTTCAGAGTCTCCAAGAAGCCGGGGCGGCCCAGTACGTGCTCGGACAGAGTCCGGGCCGCGGCAGGCCTGGCTGGCCCAAAGTGGGGAAGTGTTCGCGGGTGTCATTTGCTGCATCGATCGAGGTGACTCCTGAGGAAGGCGCTCGCCCGGTCGAGCGCCGAGTCGGCCGCCACCAGGTCGCCGAACTGGCTCTGGAACACGTGGGCGACGCCGGCTACGGCATCGAGGGTGACGTTGACGTTGTCCCGGGCCGCATGGGCGGCGAGCCTCACCGCGTCGTCAACCAATACCTCGTATGAGCCGACCTGGATCAGCAGCGGAGGCAGTCCGGCGAGGTCGGCGAAGAGTGGGCTGACCAACGGCGCCGTACGGTCACCGAAGGGCATGTAGTGGTCGGCATACCAGGTGATGATGTCACGGGTAAAGAGAGGATCGACGTCAGCCTTGGTCTGCAGGCTCCGTCCGGAGACGCTTACGTCGACCCACGGGGAGAAGACCGCCGCAGCCGCCGGCTGTGGGAGGTCGCGCTCACGCGCGACCAGCATCGTCGCCAGCGCCAGGCCGCCACCGGCGGAATCGCCGGCCAGGACGACGTCGTGCGGCTCGATACCGGTCGCGAGCAGCCCTGCATAGGCTGCGATTGCGTCGTCGACGGCCGCCGGGTGGGGATGCTCCGGCGCAAGTCGGTACTCCACGGAGTAGGCACGCCCGCCTGTGCGCCGCGCAAGCTCAGCCGCCAGGCGTGCGCCCGAGCGGGCCGATCCGACAACGTACCCGCCACCGTGGAAGTAGAGGACGATCCCCGGCGCCGTGACCGGATCGACAGATACTCGTACGGCAGCGACCCCGCCGAGGTGGGTGGGCTGCGCGGTGACGTCGGTGGCCAACGGTTGGGCGACGAACTCGTCGTACCACCGGCGGTGCTGCGTGGGCGTCTGGCGGAGGTCGAACGGCTGGCTCATTGGGCATCCTTGATGGCACGCGCCATCCGGACGACGCGGGTCGCCTGCACGGCGGCCGCCTTTCGGGTCAGGTCGTCAACCGTTTGGGTGCCGCCCGCATCGCCGAAGGACGTGCCATAGGGGTTTCCGTCGGCGAACTTGACGGGGTCGGTGTAGCCCGGCGCGACCACGACTCCGCCGAAGTGGTGGAAGGTCTGCATCAGCACCAGCAGCGTTGACTCCTGGCCACCGTGGGCCGTGCCCGTCGAGGCGAACGCGCTGTAGACCTTGTCGGCGAGCAGCCCCTGCGACCACAAGGGACCCAGCGTGTCGAGAAACTGCTTGAGCTGCGAGGCGACGTTGCCGAAGCGCGTTGGACTGCCCATGAGGATGGCGTCCGCCCACACCAGGTCCTCGCCGACGGCCTCCTCGACGCTGGCTGCCTGCGCGGCATGGGCGGCCCACGCGGGGTTTGTGGCGATCGCCTCCGGTGGGGCCAGCTCGGCGACCCGACGGAGCCGTACGGCGGCGCCGGCGGCGCGCGCGGTCCCGACCAGCTCCTCGGCGATCGCCGCCGTGTGGCCGGTGGCCGAGTAGTAGATCACTGCGACGTTGACGCTTCCAGTCATCGTACGGTCCTTACCCGTGTGTGCGGCATGGGCGAGCCGTGCCATAAACTTTCCAAGGAATGCATATGCTGACGCCAGGTTACATTCCGAGGAATGCAACTTGACAACCCCGGGGAGGCGGAGAGTGGGCGACGTCACACAGGTGTTCATAGATCTGGTTCGGGCGGAAACTCGCTGGTACAACGTGGTCGACGAGCGGCTGCGAGCGGGCCACGGCGTGTCCGCCGGGCTCTACCAGGCGCTCGTGGTGATCGATGACCGGCCCAACTGCCGGGTTGCGGATCTGGTTACAGAGCTGGCCATCAGTGTCGGCGCGGCGAGCAAGGTTGTCGACCGGCTCGTGGTCTCCGGCTGGTGCCGGCGCACCGTCAACCCGGACGACCGGCGCTCCTCGTGGCTGAGCCCAACCGCCTCTGGCAAACGTCTGCTCGCCGCCGCTCGGGCAACCTTCGCCGAGGAGGTCGACAGGTGGACATCCCGCGCTTTCACTGAAAAGGAGCGCGCCGCGCTGGCGGCCTCGCTCGCGCGGCTGCGGCGCGTGCTCGAAGAGGACGGCATCGGCGTGCCGGGGCAACCGTCAGCGTGACGAGTTACTGCATGATGGTGACTGGTGGGTGCTCCTGCGAGGCGGTGCACCGGTAGACCTGGAGTCTGTAGCCACGACCGATTTGCACCTTGGTCGGGGTGTGTCATCTCTGCCAGTTCCGGAAACAACGAGACCACATCCAACGGACGCGGTGGGATTGTGCGCGTCATGATTCTCGCTCCTGATCGCCTTGGGGCCGAGGAGTAGGCGACGTTGCCGTCGTGTCGGACGGCGTCGGGCGGCCGGCGTAGACGAGCGCAAGTTGCGTGCGGTCGCGCAGCCCGAGCTTTCGAAGTGCGGCGGACACGTGGTTCTTGACCGTTCCCTCACTCAGGTACAGCGTCCTGGCGATCTCCTGGTTCGACGCTCCGGTGGCCACGAGCCGAGCCACCTCGTCCTCTCGAACGGACAGCACGTCCACGGAATCGTTGTGCTCCGGCTCGCCGGTCGCCCCGCCCCGATCGAGCCTGGTAACTACCCGGCCCGCGACCTGCCCGTCGATAACGGTGCCACCTCGCGCCGCCGCCAGGATCGAGGCAACGAGGGTCTCCGGTGAGGCGTCCTTGAGCAGGGAGCCCCGCGCGCCGGCTCGGAGACTACCGAAGACGTACTCGTCCTCGTCGAAGGTCGTCAACAGCAGGGCGCCGACACCGGGATGGTCTCTGACGATGTGGGCGATAAGCTTGACGCCGGTCATCCCCGGCATGCGTGCATCGACCAGCGTCACATCGACCGCGACCTGCCCAAGGAGCGTAGCCCACCGAGGCCGCCCACCCTCCCCCGCCGCGCCGCCACGCAAGGGCGGGCCAGAGCAGCACCGCGAGCGCCAGGAGAGCCACCATCGGCACGAAGCCGACGACGGCCACACCCGAAGAGATTCGGCGCACTCGCGGCCGTCATCCGCATGATGACGAACTCCATCTGGCCTGCGGTCGCCGTGCACGGCGGCTTTCACCTTAGTGTGTTCATCATCGTTGGCTGGGTCACCCCGTTGCCGAGCACCTACGGCACGTACCTGTCCGTATTTGGTGGCACGTTGCTCGCCGCAGCGGCGGTGCTCGCGTTCTGGGCCGTTCACACCGGTCACGTCGCCTGGCGGGCGGCACCGTCGGGCGCGCGCGCCTAGGCTTGACGAAACGCGCCAGGTCGTTGACGTTCAGCGCCGGAGTTCCGCCTGCACCCGTGACGGGACAGCTTGAAGCACAATTAATCGCTTACCTTCTTCATGGACATATTGGGATATTGAAGTCTGGCTCTTCCCTCGCGCTGAGGAGGATTTGTGCGCTTACAACGGTTCCCGGGTGGGCGGCTTCGCGGTTTCGCGGTGGTCGCGGTCGCTTTCAGCCTCGCTATCGGATTGACGCCGGCGACCGCTTCAGCGGCGGTCGCGGCAGATGGCTACCGCCATGCTAGTGGCCTGATTGTGTTGCCAAGCAAGGGTTTCAAGGTAAAGGCGCCGTTACCCGCAGAGACCGGCGCAATGCTGAGTGAGGCCAAGGACCTCTGGAAGACGGCCCCGGCCGACTACGGCTACCCCTTCGTCGACGACAACGGTCAAGTCGTCATCAACGTGGCGAACCGGCAGGGGGCCGACCGGCTCAACACCTGGCGACCGTCGGCGAAGGCGGCCCTGGCTGCGCACCGCACTCGAGACGTGACGGCCAGCGCCGAGCACTTCGAGAAGCTGCGGGACGACATCGCCGCACAGGTGGCCAAGCACGCGGCCGGGTTCGACCAGATCCTCACGGTTGCACCGGACGGCGCCAACAACTGGCTGCTCATCTCGGTCAAGGCGATCGACAACAATGCCCTGGCCGTACTTGCGAAGCGGTACGGCACCGCCGAGGATCGCCATCCGCCACGAGCCGAACCTCGACTGGCCGCACGTCGACCGGTACAACGACGGTTCCGGCGGGACGGGCTTCTGGGGTGGTTCGGCGATCTCCGGTGGCGGCGGCATCTGCTCGTCGGCATTCGCCTGGCGTTCGCTCGACTACGCGACCAGCTACATGTTGACGGCCGGCCACTGCTACGAAGCTGGCGGATCCGCGGTCACTGTCGGCTAGGATCCCTACCCGTACTACGAGTCGATGGGCACTGTCGCGGCCAACACGAGGGAGAACTGGAACAAATACACCGGTACCACCCACCTCGCTGGCGACCTCGCCAGTTCGACGGCCAACCGGGGTGACATCGCGCTGATCCAGGTGTCATCTAACAAGATTTCCGGCCCGTACGTCTACGCCGACCCCGGCTCGTCCAGCGGCCGGACGGTCAAGGAATGGTGGTCCACCTGGAGCGAGGAGGGTCAGCTGTTCTGCACCGACGGCATTACGACCCGTGAGATGTGCAACTGGCAGGTTTACGACGTCGGCATCGACGTCGTGTACCACAACCCCGATGGCAACACCCCCACGTTCCGGGGCGGCAACATAGCGATCAAGTACGGGCAGTGCACCAAGCCGGGCGACTCCGGAGGTCCGCTTTATACGATCCGCTCTGACGGTGGCGTCGCCGCGAAGGGAATCCACAGTGGTGGTGCCGGCGGTGGCAGCGACGACTACGGAGGCCTCTACGACCCGTGCTTCGAGTTCTACACCGACATCCGGGACCCCTGGCTCGGCCTGCCCGGAACCATCAAGCTGGGATGACGCCCGATCGTTCGATTGGATCGGGCCACGGACCGAGGCATGGGACGCATGACACAGCGTAAGGTCATCGCCGCTCTCCTGGCAGCACTCGTCGTCGGGGTAGGGCTCGGCATCGCCGGCACCTGGGTGGTCCGGGCTACGGCGACAACGGACGACCGGCCGGTGGCGGCCAGCGGGTACCGGGTCTCCCCGAACGACCGGGGTGGCGAGGACATCCACATCCTGGTGTCGACCTACACCTATGCCGTGTTCACCCTCGTTCAGGTCCGGGAGCGACCGGGCCTGGTCGAGGTGTCGGTCCGCGAGCGGACCCCGACGGACCCCTCGACTCTCATGCTGTCGTCCTACCAGTTCCTAGAATTCTCGTACCGCCGCCGTGCTGCTTCGGTATCTCCACCGCACGCACCGGCGCAGGGAAGTACGTCCCCGACGACATCCGATTCCAGATCTTGTACAGGTTGTTCTTCAGATCGGCCTCGAACGCGGCGATGGACTGTCCGTCCACTCCCGGTGCACCCTTGTTGCTCTTCACCTCCTGAAAGGCCTCCCAGACCTCCCGCTTCGAAATCTCAAACGACTTGCCCTGCGACTTCAGCTCGTTCATGCAGCTCCTCCCGGACACGAAGCCCGGTTGACCGAACAAACACAGCCACGGATGACCCTGCCCCTTGGCTCCACCCCGATTACCGGGGCTTCCCAGCTACTACGAGCAGGTCCGCCGGCGCGCGCCGCGACGGTACTCAGTCCCTTACGGTTTCCGCCGCTTGGGAGGCTCCCTCTCGTCGTCCCCATCGGGAACGGCAGTGTCGGCGCTCGCCTTCTCACGTTCCACGCAGAAGCAGCAGACCAGGCTCACGTCGCTTCCATGCCGGACACCGCCTGGCCAATCAACGGGCACTCGCCAGACTCATCCCGGGATCGTTTGAAAACCCCGGTTTTGATGCCATCTAGTTGATTTTCGACACCTCGACAGCGTTCGTCTTCCTGATCCCCACCTGACGCCTCTCACGACGCCTTTTCCTCATCGCTCACCACGACGGTCTTCAGCCAACGCAGCATGAGGTGGTTTGGAGCCTCCCCCCGCAGGGCGGCTCCGGAGGGCCAGACCTCCATCTCCTACGCAGCACCGCTTCCAAAAGCTCTACCTACATCGAGCTCCCTTCCGCGTTCGTGACGCACTCAGACGATCATGGGCCCGACTGCCGTTGCCGGCGATCGGGCCCATGACCTGCGAAAACCTGTGGAGCTGAGGGGACTCGAACCCCTGACCCCCTCGATGCGAACGAGGGCACGACACCGGCCAAGCAGGGAACGTCTGCGACCGCTCACTCGGCCTTTCTCAATGGTCTTCGCTGGTAGTGAACCGATCCGGTTGATCTCCATGTAGGACACCGCCGACGGCTGGGTGACGACCTGCCCGGCGTTCACCAGATCATGGAGCAATTCCAGCACGGACGCGTCGGTTGCTGTCCGCGTCGACCGAGGCGGGCAAGTGCCAACGAGATCCACTGGTTGAGGTCGAGGTAGACCACAACCGGTTGTCTCTCCAGCCGAAGGTAGGGGAGCCGTCACCTGTCCTGCGGATTCGCGCAGCTACGGCGTCGAAGTTCGCGGCAGGCAAGCCAAGTGTGCGAACCAAGTTCAGGTTGAGGGTCACGATGGCTCGATCAGCCTTCGCCAGGGCGAGGTTAGTGGCTCTGCCGGTAGTCATGCTCTTGTTCCTCGTGCCCCCACAGGCCCGGCGTAACATCGGGCGATGCCGCACTGTCCACGACACGGTTGCGTGGTTGGTTAACAGCGGTCGTTAACCTGCGGCGTTAACCGGTCCAGCAACCAGACGGTCCACCGTAGAGGCATGTCCCCTTACACCCAATCGAGCCTGATCGCCTATCGCCAGCGAACGGCCAAATCCGCGTGGATAGGACGCCACACCGAGCCGATCACAACGACTACACCACCGAATCCCAAGTCCGCTGTCCGGGGCCTACCGGCGCAGTGCGCGGAACGTGGGCTGGTCACGACCGGAGCCCGGCGACGGACGGGCGTGGATCGACCGCTCGGGCCAATATTCCTATCGCGAACTGCGGGTCCGCCCAACGCGTTCGTCATCTCCGGCCCGCTGGCCTGGTCACTTAGGCGATTAGCCAGCGTCGAGGTCCTCAGCTGCGCGAGCCCCCGGACCGTGAGCCGTCACTGGCTGTGTCACCGACGAGGCAGTTGTCCTATGTTGAGCCGTAGGCGCGAGGGCGACGTCGTCGTGAAGCACCTTTCGGACGGCTCGAGCAAGTCGGACCGAAGGCAGGCCAGCCCACGCTCGGGGGCCAAGCCCCAGCGGACCTGCGCGGGGCCGCAGGCAGCGTCATCGGCGCCGAGACCTCCGGCTGGTGGCGCGGCACGAGGTCGGCGGGTGCGATGAGCGCCTCGCATGAGCCTCAGCCATCGCGTCCAGCAGAGCTCCGTCGCGAGTATCGACGGCTCCGGACCATCGAGGACCTTTGCGACTACCTCGGTGTTCCGAAGCAGACCATCTATCGGTGGCGCACCGTCGGCTACGGGCCAGCGGCGATGAAGATCGGAAAGCACCTGCGTTGGTCCGCGGACGACGTCGTAAAGTGGTCCAGCGACCAGGATGACGACTGGCGCAGCACGTGAGGAGTCCCCGGGGACGGCCATGGGACGAGGCGGAGCGCCAGAAACCGCTCTTCAGAGGCCCAGGGTCGGCATCGCTCTCATGTCGTCCGATCAGCTGAGATGGCCGGTCGACGCTTACGAACGCCGGTCACGCTCGTTGAGAGGGGAAGCGGGGGTCTACTTGGTCGACGTCGAGACAAGCACGAAAGTCGACGAGACGAGGAGCCCGGATGAGGGCGAAATCCAGGAGTTTTCTGGGAGCTGAAGATCCACTAACCGCGCTCCGAGCGCATAACTCCTGGTAAAGCTCCCCGAGAAGGACTCGAACCTTCAACCCTTCGGTTAACAGCCGAATGCTCTGCCAATTGAGCTATCGGGGATGGCTCGGTAAGAGTACAGGATGCCCGGGGGTGGCGCGCCACCGGGTTTGGTGGTGTTTCCGCCCGGCTCGGCGGGGTACTCCAGTTACGGCAGAACAGTCACATCGACCTGCCTGGACGAGGCAGGATGGACAGGACGGCAAAAGAGAGGAACGACAATGCGTGGCAAAGTGCTCTTTATCACCGGCGTGGGCGTCGGCTACGTGCTCGGGACCCGTGCCGGCCGGGAGAAGTTCGACCGGATGGTGGCCCAAGCCCGCAAGTTCTGGGAAAGCCCGACTGTCCAGGAGGCCGCGGGCGTGGTCCAGGCGCAAGCCACCAGGCTCTACGACGACGGCAAGCAGGCCGTCGCGGACCAGATGCACCGGCTGCAACGCAACGGCAAGCCCGTCGGCGCCGCTGGGGAGACCGGGGAGGGCTGGGACACGACCGCTGGTCGTGCCCAGTTTCCCGCCAACTCGTTCTGACCAGGCCGAGGACCGGACCGAATAGCCCCATCGCCCCGCACCGGCAACGTCGCCGGCGGGGCGATGCGGCTACTTGCAGAGAATGCTGTTCATGCGGCGTCCGGCAACGGCGAGGCCGACGGCGGCCAGCGCCAGCAGGTAAGCGACGTGCACCAGGGTGGACAGGTCGGGCCGGCCGGTCGTGATGTCGCGGATGAGTTCGACCGCCTGGAACAGCGGCGTGAACTCGATGATCCACCGGATCGCGGCCGGGTAGGACTGGACCGGTACGAACGTCCCCGAGAACAGGAACATGCCGAACTGCACGACGGCGATGATGTCGAAGTCCTGCCAGGTGCGTAGCAGCGTGGAGATGGCCATCCCGATCGCGCCGAAAGTGAACCCGACCAGCAGTGCCGCCGGTAATGCCAGCGAGGCCCAGCCGGCGGTGGTCAGGTCGAGGCCGATCATCAGACCGAGGAAGGCAAGGGCGTACAGGGCGCCTCGAATCAGCGCCCAGCCGAGTTCGCCGAGGGCCACCTCGAACGGCCGCAATGGTGTGGCGACTATCGCGTCGTAGAGCTTGGCCCACTTCAGCCGGGCAAAGAAGTTGAAGGTCGACTCGGCCATCGCGCCGTTCATTGCGGAGGCCGCCAGCATGGCCGGCGCGACAAAGGTCGAGTACCCGACCACGCTGCCGTCGGCCAGGGTGAATGTCTTGATCAGCCCGCCGACACCGACTCCGATGGACAGCAGGTAGAGCACCGGCTCCAGGAAGCCGGAGACGACCACCAGCCAGTAGCCGGAGTGCCGCACCGCGGTCAGGTTGCGCGAGGTGACCGCCCCGACCCGGCCGAGCAGGCCCCAGCGGGACCAGCGTTTCTCGCCCAGACGGGGCAGCGCCAATGTGGTGACCATGGTGATCTTCCCCTTAGTCCGTGAGCCGCCGGCTGAAGCGCGAACTGGCCAGGGTGTACCCGAGCGCAGCCCACACGAGCAGGTAGCCGACGTGCCACACCGGCGACAGGGCACTGGGCACGCCCGTGGTCGCGTACCGGTTCAGTTCGACCGCGTGCCACAGCGGCGACACGTAGGCGATCCATCGCGCCAGCAGCGGCATCGCGTCGACCGGAAAGAACACCCCGGCGAACAGCGTCATCGGGATGATCACGAAGCGGAAGAGCAGGGCGAACATGTTGTCGCTCTTGATTGACGCGGTGTAGGCCAGCACCGCGGGCGCCATCGCGGCGGCCAGCAGCACCGCGGCCAGCACCGACAACAGTCCCCAGGCTGATGCGACCACGCCGAACGCGGTCATCACGGCCAGGAACGCCGCCGCCGGAATACCCACCCGGATCATCAGGTACGCCAGTTCGCCCCGGACGATGTCCGCGGCCCGCAACGGTGTGGCCCGCATCGAGTGGTAGAGCCGGTGCCATTCGAACGCACCGAGCACCGGCCACATGGACTCGCCCACAGCGATCTGCGCCGCGGTCGAGACCATCAGGCCTGGCGCGACGTAGTTCAGGTACGGCATGCCGAGGGTGCCCGCGTTGTCCACGTAGGAACCCACCGACACGCCCATGCCGAGCAGGAACAGGACCGGCAGCAGCAGCGAGGTGAACGCGTTGCCGCGCCAGGTCCGGCGCAATGCCATCAGCCGGTGTTCCAGCACCGGCAACGCGGACGCAACGGTGGTCACGACTCAGTCCTCCACCAGGGTGCGGCCGGTGAGGTGCAGGAACACATCCTCCAGCGAACTGCGACGCACCAGCACGCTGGACGGTTGGAGTCGGCGCTCGTGCACCGCGGCGGCCGCGGCATCACCGTCCTCGGCGTAGAGCAGGATCCGGTCGGGCAGCACCTCGAGGCGTTCGCCGATGCCGGCCAGCTTGTCGGGGTAGACCTCGAGCGCCTCGGCACCGAAGCGCAGCTCGAGCACCTCGCGGGTGGAGTGTTGTTCGATCAACGCACGCGGTGAGCCCTCGGCCACGATCTGACCGTGGTCCATCACCACCAGGCGGTCGCAGAGTTGCTCGGCCTCATCCATGTAATGCGTGGTCAGCACCAGCGTCACGCCCCGTTGCTTGAGCCGGAACAACCGCTCCCAGACCAGGTGACGGGCCTGCGGGTCCAGGCCGGTGGTGGGCTCGTCGAGCAAGACGATGTCGGGTTCGTTGACCAGCGCCCGGGCGATCGTGAGCCGGCGCTTCATCCCGCCCGACAGCGGCTCCACCTTGTCCCCCGCCCGTTCGCTGAGCTGGACGAAGTCGAGCAGTTCGGCGGCCCGTTCGCGGGCCGCCCGGCGCGGGATGCCGAAGTATCTCGCATAGACGGTGATGTTCTCGGTCACGGTCAGTTCGGGGTCCAACGAATCCTGCTGCGGGCACACGCCGAGCCGTCCCCGGATCTGGGGGCCGTCGCGGACCGGGTCCATGCCGAGAATGCGCAGGGTGCCGCTGGTCGGTGCGGACACGCAGCCGATCATGCGCATGGTGGAGGACTTGCCGGCGCCGTTCGGGCCGAGGAAACCGAACGCCTCCCCCGGCGCCACGTCGACGTCGATCCCGTTCACGGCGGTGAATGCGCCGAAGCTCTTGACCAGGCCACGGGCATGAATGAGAGGTTCGTCAGCCACGGGTGCAACGTTAGCGCCGGGCTACGACAAGAAGCTTCCGAGTTATTCCGGGCGGGGACGGGCGGCCTCAGCGACCAACTCGCCGGTTGCGGCCACCACCTGCGGATCCGTACTGTCCGTGCCCTCGTCGTAACGCACGTGCCAGGTCAGGCCGTTGATTCCGGGCACCCGCCGGGCGACCACCCGCACGCCGCCTCCGGGCAGCGGGTGGTGCGCGGTGTAGGCCACCGACCTGGTGACCCGCTCGCGTATCTCGGCCGGTACGTCAGCGGGGTTGACCAGGTTCACCACCACCGGATCGTCGTCGGTCATGACCAGGTAGCCATCCGACTCGGACACCGGCGAGGCCGGGATGACGGTCAGCCGGGAGCCGGCCCAGGTCGCCTTGTGGATCTGGTGCCAGCCAAGGCGGTCCCGGCCAGGCAGCCACAGCCCGCGGGTGGTCACCACGACCGCACCAGCAGAGACCGCGCCAGCAGAGTCCGCGCCAGCAAAGACCGCGCGACTCGAGTCCACGCCTTTAGAGTCCACAGTGGAGGCTGAGGCGACCACCCGTTCGTCCCGCTCGAACTTGGCCTTCAACTGCGCCGGAATCCTGCGGTTCCGCTTGAGACCGAGCACCTCAGACACCTCCAGATGTTTGCTCCCGCAGGGCGCGGGCATGCTGTTCCAGCGACAGCAGTTCGCCGAACAGACGGTGATACTCGTCCGCCTCGGCCACCGGGTTGACCCGCTGCAGCCGGGATTTCACGTCCGCCACCCGACGGTTGACCGCGAACAGCTGCAACCGGGACATCTGCACCGCCACGTACCGCGGGTCCGGGGCTCCGTCGACCCGCAACGGCTCGACTGCCAACTCTCCCACCGCGGCCTTCGCCGCCAGGTCGCCCGACGCGTCGCGCACCGACTCGATCCAACTCGCCCCGCCGGTGCCGGCCGACGCCCCACCCACCGACGCGATGGCCTGGCGGACCGCGACGTGCACCGGGTGTGCGTACACCGTCTCGTCCACCGCGTCGAACATCGGCCCAGCCAGAACGGGTTCCTGCAAGGCCAGCTTCAGCGCCTCACGCTCCACCAGCGAGCGCGGATCGTTGGCGTCGGGAGCGACCCGTTGCCGTGGCGCGGGAGGCGGGCCGACCTTGCCGCCCGCGCCGGCCACGGCGCGGTTGACCGCCTCGATCTCCATGCCGAGGTCGCCGGCGAGTTTTCGGGCGTACTCGGGCCGCAGCACCCGGTCCTTGATCTTCGCGACGAGCGGCGCGGTGGCACGCAGCGCGGCCACCCGGCCCTCGGCCGTGTTCAGGTCGTAGCGCACCAGATGCGAGCGCAGCGCGAAGGCGATCAGTGGTTCCCGGCGGGCGACCAGGTCCCGCACGGCCACGTCGCCCTTGGCCAGCCGCAGATCGCACGGATCCATGTTGTCCGGGCTGACCGCGATGAAGGTCTGCGCGACGAACTTCTGATCGTCCTCGAACGCGCGCAGCGCCGCCTTCTGCCCGGCCGCGTCGCCGTCGAAGGTGAAGATGATCTCGCCGGCGTAGGCGTCGGTGTCCAGCAGCAGCCGGCGCAACACACCGATGTGATCCGCACCGAACGCCGTGCCGCAGGTCGCCACCGCGGTGGGCACGCCGGCCAGGTGGCAGGCCATCACGTCGGTGTAGCCCTCGACAATGACCGCCCGGCCCTGCTTGGCGATCTCCTTCTTGGCCTGATCCACCCCGTAGAGCACATGGGACTTCTTGTAGAGCGGGGTCTCCGGGGTGTTGAGGTATTTCGGCCCGTCGTCATCGTCGAACAGTCGCCGGGCGCCGAACCCGATGATGTCGCCGGACAGTTCCCGGATCGGCCACATCAGCCGGCGCCGGAAACGGTCGATCAGGCTGCCCGACCTGGACTCGCGGGACAGGCCGGCGGTGATCAGCTCGGGGCCGGTGAAGCCCTGCTGGCGCAGGTGCTTGGTGAGGTGGTCCCAGCCGTCCGGGGCGAAGCCGCAGCCGTAGGTTTGCGCGGCCGCCTTGTCGAACCCGCGCTGGGCCAGGAACTCGCGGGCGAGTCGGGCGCCGGCCGAGCCGAGTTGCTCGGCGTAGAACGCGGCGGCCGCGGCATGGGCCGCGGTCAGCCGTTGTCGTTGACCCTGCGGCGCGCGCATCGGGGCGGCGCCGCCCTCGACGTAGCGCAGCTGGACGCCGGCCTTGGTGGCCAGCCGTTCCACCGCCTCCACGAAGCTGAGGTGCTCCTGGTTCATCACGAACGTGATCGCGTCGCCGCCGGCTCCGCAGCCGTAGCAGAAGTACACGCCCTTGGCCGAGGCCGACATTGAACGAAGGGGTCTTTTCGTCATGGAACGGGCACAGGCCCTTGACGTTGCCACCGCCAGCCGACTTCAGGGTGACGTACTCGGAGACCACGTCCACGATCGAGGTGCGCTCGCGGACGAGTGTGACGTCCTCGTCCCGGATCCGCCCGGCCATGTGACCCCCTCCGAAGTCGTCGGGTTCTATCCTGCCTGACCCGGGTTGACCGGGCGCGCACGCCACGGTCCGACGACCGGCCTCGGCCGCCAAGATCCACCAGATTGGGGCTAGTCAGGCGCCCGAGCCACCCGTACGCCCAGGGAACGAACCACCCGAACGCCGCTTTCCGGCGGAAACCGCAAGGCGCTGTCGGCTCGCAACAGGATCGCTGGACCGGCCTCATAGGCGTCGTAGTCGGCCTGTGACCCGAACACGTACCGCGAATCCACCGAACCGTCCTCGAGCACGGTCACTTCACCGGACAGCGCCCCGCCCTGGCGCACCACGGCCTGGCAGTGACCACTGCGCAACCACTCGATGTAGCGCTCGCGGGTCTGCGCGTCCGGACATTCCGCCCGGACGGAGTAGACGACGACATCGTTCGGCACCGCCGAATAATGCCACGCCCGGACCGTGCCGGACTACCGCCGGTGACGCCGGCGCCTACTCACAGCGCGGAGGACCATCAGCCCACAGATGGCCACAATCTGTCCACCTAGGACGATCCGGTTGACGTCGACGGCCGGACGCCAGGAAACATCCGAGCCTCGTACCACGAACGCACCCACGGGCCGGGCCGACATCGATACTCCGGCACCGTCGCCGCTGCCGGTGGATTGCGTCGTGTGGTGCCCGCCACCGCCACCACCGCCGCCGCCCCCCCTGACCCGGGCCACCGGAATGACCGTGATGTCTCCGCTGACGATCGGGTCACCGAAGACCCGGCGGGCCGAGTTCGTCTCCATGGTGCGGGTCACCGCGTTGATGACATCCTGCCCCGTGCCGTTGTGTTCGTTCACCGCGCCTCCTCAGTCGACTGTGCCTCCATCGTGACCCGCCGCGTTGCCGCTAGGTGGCGTTTGGTCCGACCCGCCCGCCCCATCCGTACCGGGGGAACCGGCCGCCAACCACGTACCGGGACAGTCGCGGGTGCGCGCAGCCGGTGACCGCCAAGCCGGGTTAGCGTGCACACCATGCGCAACACCCCTGCCGACCGGAGCGCTCCGATGATCCGCCACGTGCTCACACTGACCTGTCACGACCGGCCAGGCATCGTGCACATGGTCGCCAGCGCCCTGTTGGCCGTGGACGCCAACATCGTGGAAAGCGCGCAGTTCTCGGACAACGAAACCGGCCTGTTCTTCATGCGGACGGCTTTCGACTCACCGATCGACGACGCCGACGAGATCCTCGGCAGCGTGCGGACCGCCACCGCCTCGCTGGCCCCCACCGTGGACATCCGGCGCGAGGCTGACCGCTGCCGGACCCTGATCCTGGTGTCCAAGTTCGACCACTGCCTGCTGGACCTGCTCTACCGGTGGCGAGCCGGCGACCTGCCCATCGACGTGGTCGGTGTGGTGTCCAATCACGACGACTGCCGGCCCATCGCCGAGCAGTACGGCGTGGCGTTCGAGTCGATCCCGGTGACCGGACCGACCAAACCGCAGGCGGAGGCGCGGCTGCTCGACCTGGTCAAGGCCACCCGTGCGGACCTTGTCGTGCTGGCCCGCTACATGCAGATTCTCAGCGACGCGGCGTGCGCCCAACTGGTCGGCTCCGCCATCAACATCCACCATTCGTTCCTGCCCGGTTTCAAGGGCGCACGCCCGTACCACCAGGCGCATGCCCGAGGCGTCAAGCTGATCGGCGCCACCGCCCACTACGTCACCCCGGCGCTCGACGAAGGTCCGATCATCGAGCAGGACGTGGTACGGGTCGGCCATGCGGAGAACGTGGACCAATTGGCCGCTATCGGTCGGGACGTGGAACGCCGGGTACTTTCCCACGCCGTTGCGCTACACGCCCAGCGCCGGGTCTTCCTCAACGGCACCCGGACGGTTGTCTTCTAGCCTGGCCGGCCAGGCATGGCGTGACGGATTACATCACCTGCTTGTATAAGTAGGTGATATAACTGGCTGGTGGCAGTGCAGGATGCGCAGGTCAGTCCGGACACCGTCGTGGCCAGCTTGGACCGTCTCTACGGGCTGCTGCGACGGATGATGCCGAACGACGGGATGAGCCTGACCGCGGCCTCCACGTTGCACCGCATCGAGCGGGACGGACCGCGCCGGCTGACCGAACTCGCCGGCCTGGAAGGCGTAACCCAACCCGCCATGACCCAGCTGGTCTCCCGGTTGGAACGCAACGGCCTGGCCAACCGGCGCGCCGATCCTGAGGACGGTCGGGTCGTCCTGGTGGAGATCACCGCGGCAGGTGCGGCCGTGGTACGGCACCGGCGGGAAGCCAGGGCACGTGGGCTGGCCGATCTGCTGGCCAACCTGACCCCGGCGGAGCGCCGGAAGATCGGCGCGGCGATGGCGGTTTTCGACCGGCTCTACGAGCTCATGCCGCCTGGGTAGGACCTACGCCACATGCAACCCGAAGCCGAAGGACACCAGCAAACGTGACAACCACTCCCGAGTCCAGCTCGGCACGACGTCGCTTCATGGCGGCCGACCACCCGCGATACCGGTGGGTCGCCCTGTCCAACACGACGCTCGGCATGCTCATCGCGACCATCAACTCGTCCATTGTGCTCATTTCCCTGCCGGCGATCTTCAACGGAATCCACCTGGATCCCCTGCGACCCGGCAACGTGAGCTACCTGCTCTGGATGCTGATGGGCTACATGCTGGTCACGGCGGTACTCGTGGTGACACTGGGCCGCCTCGGCGACATGTTCGGCCGGGTTCGCATTTACAACGCCGGCTTCGCGTTGTTCACCATCACCTCGATCGCCCTGTCGCTGGACCCGTTCGACGGTTCGAGCGGCGCACTGTGGCTCATCGCCTGGCGGGTTGTCCAGGCCATCGGCGGCTCCATGCTGCTGGCCAACTCCGTCGCGATCCTCACCGATGTCTTCCCGGCCAGGCAGCGGGGCATGGCGCTGGGCGTCAACGTCGTGGCCGGCATCGCCGGGTCGTTCATCGGGCTGGTCCTCGGTGGCCTGTTGGCTGAATGGAACTGGCGGTCCATCTTCTGGGTCAACGTCCCGGTCGGCCTGCTGGGCACCATCTGGGCGTACCGGTCGTTGCATGACACGGGAGTACGAGGCCGGGCCCGGATCGACTGGTGGGGCAACCTCACCTTCGCGGTGGGTCTCACCGCACTGCTGGCCGCCATCACCTACGGCATCCAGCCCTATGGCGGGCACACCGAAGGTTGGACCAATCCGAGTGTGCTGGCCGGCCTGATCGGCGGAACCGCGATACTGGCGCTGTTCTGCCTGATCGAGTCCCGGGTGGCCGAACCGATGTTCCCGTTGCGCCTGTTCAGGTCCGCCGAGTTCTCCGGCGGCAACGCGGCTGGCCTGCTCGGCGCCGCCGCCCGCGGTGGCCTGCAGTTCATGCTGATCATCTGGCTGCAGGGCATCTGGCTACCACTGCACGGTTACAACTATGTGGACACCCCGCTGTGGGCTGGCATCTACCTGCTGCCGCTGACCATCGGCTTCCTGGCCGCCGGGCCGCTCGCCGGGCGACTGTCCGACCGGTACGGCCCGAGGTGGTTCGCCGCGACGGGGTTGCTGCTGATGTCGGTCTCGTTCGCCGGGCTGCTGCTGATCCCGACCGACTTCGACTACTGGGCGTTCGCGGCGCTGGTACTGCTCAATGGCGCCGGCGGTGGCCTGTTCGCGGCGCCGAACACCGCGCAGATCATGTCCAGCGTGCCGGCACACCTGCGGGGCGCGGCGGCGGGCATGCGGGCCACGTTCATGAATGCGGGCATGGTGCTGAGCATCGGCGTCTTCTTCTCCCTGATGGTGGCCGGCCTGTCCACGTCGCTGCCGCAGACGCTGCAGAGCGGGCTGACCGCGCAGGGCGTACCGGCCGCGCCGGCACACGCCGTCGCCGCTCTGCCACCGGTCGGCACCCTGTTCGCCGCGTTCCTCGGCTACAACCCGATCCAACAGTTGCTCGGCCCGGACATCATCAACGGGCTGCCGGCCGACAGCGCGGCCAACCTGACCGGCCGGGAGTTCTTCCCACATCTCATCTCGTCACCGTTCCACGATGGACTGAGCATCGTGTTCACCCTCGCCATCGTGATGGGTGTGGTGGCCGCGGCCGCCTCGCTGATCCGCGGCGGGCGGTCCACCGCGCCGACCGATGACATCACCGAGGCGGCCGAGGCACAGGCTCAGGCGACCTGACTCGTCACGCCCTGGCCGCGATGTCAGGGTCGCCGCCATGGTCTTCGAGGCAGCGCAGGCCGGCCGCGGTCAGCCGCACCGTGCCTTCGTCCCGCGACACCAGACCCAGCAAGGCGAGCCGGCCGGCCGCCCGACCGGCATCCCGCCCGGAGATGTGTCCATCATGGACAATCGCGGCCTTCGCGGGCCAAGCCATCGCGCAGAATGCGGATAGCTCGACCGGGTCGCCGGGTGGACGGTCGCCTTCGCCGAGCCAGCGCAGCAGCCGACGGGAGATGTCGCGGGTGTGGGCGGTGTCCAACGCGTCGAGCAACTCCTGGTAGAACCCCGGTTCGTCGGCATGGCGCCGGGCCGGATCCGCTCCAGATCCACCGACCTCAGCGGGCGACAGCTGGAATGCAGGCCGCTCATCGAGTAGCCGCAGCAGTGCTGCCTCGGCCGGCCCCAGCGCCTCGATCTCCTGCCGCAATGCCGGTATCTCGCCGTGCAGCAGCCGGGACGCGGTCTCCAGGTCGGACTGGTGCAGAGCCCGTTGCTGCGCCACCATCGCGCCGGCCAGGCGGGAGACCGGGTCGCTGTCCTGCACCGCGGCGAGCATCTCGTCGACGCCGCGCAGCAACCGCCCCACCTCGTCGCGGCCGCGGGCCAGACCACGCAACAGGGCCAGCGTCCCGATATCCGCCTCGCCGAGGTTGCGCGCCGTGTGCGCCGCCGCGCGGACGGCCTCGTGCAGTGACTGCGACACCACGACCACGTTGACCTCGGCCGGCACCCGCGCCGCCCCGGCTGCGAAGGAGGTGGCCGACCCGGCCAGTTGGCCGGGGTCCAGTCCCCAGGCGGCGAGCAACGCACCCACTGCCGGTGACTCGATGAGCAGGGCACCGAACACGTGGGCCGGCTCGACGACGACCCGGCCCGTGTGCGCCGTTCGGGCCGCCGAGACGAGGACCCGCGCCACCACCGGGTCGAACTCGAGCGGTTCGGGCCGCGGCTGGATCTGGCCACGCCATACCTCGCGCCGTTGCCGGATCACACACTGCCAACCGCCGCGGCCGACACCAGCCGCCTGCAGGGTCAGCCCGATGTCGTCGTCTTCGCCGGCAAGGCCGAGCAGCAGGTTCTCCGCCGAGATGTACTCGTCGTCCAGCTCCGCGGCCCACCGGGCAGCCTCGGCGAGGGCGTCCGACAGTTGCGGGGACAGCGGAGGTTCCAGCTCCGTCGATGTGCCGACAGGCAGCTCGGCCAGGAACGCACCCACCCGGGCCAACGCCCGGTCGGGTTCACTACCGAGCCGCTGCAGGTACAACGAGACGAAGCTGTCCGCCTCGAACAGGGCAGCCAGCAGATGTCCCGTGGTGACCGCCGTGTGTGCCTTGTCCCGGGCCAGGCCGCGGGCCCGTACCAGGACTTCTTCGCTCTTGACCGTGAAGCGCCGATCTGTCAACGACAACCCCCGCTGGTCCGAGTGCCTCAACTCCGTTGTGGACGGTGCTCAGGTGGACAGGCACCCGGACACGCGGGCGCCGACGCCGGGCAGGGTTGGCACCGTGTGCACGGTAGGAGCCGCGCCCGGCGCAGTCAACATAAGTCTTCATTAACTGGCGCTCAAAGCCACCTGTGGCGCGACTACACGGGAAGTCCTCAAGGTCGTCGGTACGGCCGGTAGTCGACCGGACCTCCGCGAGCCAGCCGTACTTTCCGCAGCCAACCGTAGCGCTGCAGCCAACTGGGGCAGCACCTGCCCGAGCGGTGCGTCCAGGCAGATCGCGGCCTTGTCATCGCCACGAGTCCCACCCTGATTGACGATCGCGACCGGAATGCCCAGCTTGGCCGCGCGTAGCACGAACCGTCGCCCGGACATCACGGTCAGCGACGAGCCGAGCACCAGCAGCGCGGCGGATCGTTCGACCAGCGCGAAACACGCCTGCACCCGGCTCGCCGGCACGGTCTCGCCGAAGAAGACCACATCCGGCTTGAGCATCCCACCGCTGCAGCGCAGGCACGCCACGGTCCGGAACCCGGCCACCCCTTCTGCGGCAAGCTCCACGTCGCCGTCCGGGTTGACCGAGGCGGCCCGGGCCCGAAAGTCTCGGCCGAAGTCGGGATTTGCCTCGGCCAGCCGCTGGTGCAGTTCCTCGCGGGGGCTCGTCACGCCGCAGTCGAGGCACACCACCCGGGCCAGGTTGCCGTGTAGCTCGATCACCGATCGGGCCCCGCCGGCCTGGTGCAGGCCGTCCACATTCTGGGTGATGATGCCGGCGACCAGGCCGGCGCGCTGCAGCTCGGCCACCGCCCGGTGCCCATCGTTAGGATCGGCCCGGGCGATGGTGGTCCACCCGAGGTGACTGCGGGCCCAGTACCGCTGGCGGGCCGCCGCATCCCCGGTGAAGGTCTGGTACGTCATCGGGGTGACCGGTCGCCGCGCGCCGGTCGGCCCCCGGTAGTCCGGGATGCCCGACTCGGTGGACAGTCCGGCACCGCTGAGCACCGCCACCCCTGCGCCCGCAACAAGGCGCACCAGATCGCGGAAGGCCCGGCCCGGGTCGCCCGCGGTCCATGGTTCGGCGAGGTGCACCTCTCGATGATGCCTCACCCAGCTATACACCGGGTGTATACACATGATGTAGAGTGCGGGTCATGTCAATCGGACACACCTTTCTCGGGCTACTCGAGTCGCAACCGCGGCACGGCTACGACCTCAAGCGCGCCTACGACGAACAGTTCGGCCATGACCGCCCGCTGCACTACGGGCAGGTCTACTCGACCCTGTCCCGCCTGTTGCGCGATGGCCTGGTGTCCATCGATGGCACCGAAACCGGCGGTGGGCCCGAACGCAAGCGGTACGCGATCACCACGGCCGGTGTGACCGACGTGCAGAGGTGGCTCAGCCAGCCGGAGAAGCCGGAGCCCTATCTGCAGAGCACCCTTTACACCAAGGTCGTGCTCGCATTGCTGACCGGACGCAGCGCGGCCGATCTGCTGGACAGCCAGCGCTCGGAACACCTGCGCCTGATGCGCGAGCTGACCCGGCGCAAGACCGACGGTGACCTGGTCGACCAACTGGTCTGCGACCACGCCCTGTTCCATCTGGAAGCCGACCTTCGGTGGCTGGAACTGACCGCGGCCCGCCTCGACGACCTGGCCACGCGGGTGCGCGGATGACCACCAACCCGCTCCCTGGAGGCTCTGACATGGACGCACCGCTGCTCGCCGCGACCAACCTGCACAAGGCGTACGGCCCGACCCTGGCGCTGGTCGGCGCCTCCATGCGCATCAACCCCGGCGAGGTGGTGGCGGTGATGGGTCCCTCCGGTTCGGGCAAGTCGACCCTGTTGCACTGCCTTGCCGGCATCGTCACGCCCGATTCCGGGGAGGTGCGCTACCGCGACCGAAGCCTGTCCACAATGTCCGATCGTGAACGGAGTGCCCTGCGGCGCAGCGAGTTCGGCTTCGTGTTCCAGTTTGGACAGTTGGTGCCGGAACTGACCTGCCTGGAGAACGTGGCGCTACCGCTGCGACTGGACGGCGGCAAACGCAAGGCGGCCGAGGCTCGCGCGGCGGCATGGCTGGAACGGCTGGAGATCGACCGAGGTGGCCAGGAAACTACCTGGCGAGGTGTCGGGCGGCCAGGGCCAACGAGTGGCGGTGGCCCGCGCGCTGGTCACCGAGCCGCGGGTGGTGTTCGCCGACGAACCGACGGGGGCGCTGGACTCGCTCAACGGCGAGCGTGTCATGCGGATGTTCACCACGGCGGCCCGGGAAACCGGCACGGCTGTACTGCTGGTGACCCACGAGCCACGAGTCGCCGCCTACTCCGACCGCGAGGTTGTCGTACGCGACGGTGTTGCACGCGATCCGGAACTGGTTTCGGGAGACCTGTCATGAGGCGGTGGATCAAGGATTTGGCGTTGGGCGTACGGCTGTCGGTGTCCGGCGGCCGCGAGGGC
Source organism: uncultured Actinomycetota bacterium (assembly GCA_963742855.1). GTDB lineage: Bacteria > Actinomycetota > Actinomycetes > Mycobacteriales > Micromonosporaceae > CAVUNP01. Next base: position 112,791 of record CAVUNP010000048.1, read on the forward strand.
TGGCTACGCACCGCTTTGACGGCCGGTGGCGTCGGGCTGGGCGTGGCGACGTTGCTGCTCAGCGCATCGGTGCCGCACATGCTCGAGCAACGCCACCGACGCGGAGCCGAGCGGGACTACGTCAGCTTCGATGGCGAGCCGGTCGCACGGGCGGACAACACAATGCTGCTCGCACAGGTCGACACGACGTTCCGCAACAGGCCCATCCGGGGCATTTTGCTGCATCCCGACGGGAGTCGGCCCCCGTTGCCGGCCGGGCTGTCCGCGGTGCCGGCCGCGGACGAACTGGTGGTGTCGCCGGCACTGTCCGAGCTCCTGGGCTCCCCCGAGGGTGGGCTGCTGCGGGAGCGCTTCCCCGGGCACATCATGGGCATCATCGGCGACGAGGGCCTGGCCGGCCCGAACGAGCTGGCCTATTACCGCGGCAGCGACACGCTCGACACCGATCAGCGTAGCGTGATCCGGATCGACCATTTCGGCAACTTCACCACTGGCGGGGGACTCGATCCGGTGCTGACCCTGCTGGTGCTGGTGATCTTCACCGTGCTGTTGCTGCCCATCGGCATCTTCGTCGCGGCCGCGATCCGGTTCGGCAGTGACCGCCGCGACCGCCGGCTGGCCGCCGTTCGGCTGGTCGGTGCCGACGGGGCGATGACCCGACGGATCGCAGCAGGCGAGGCGTTATCCAGCGCGGTGCTTGGGCTGGGCGCCGGCGCGGCCATCTTCCTGCTTGGCCGGCAACTCGTCGAGAAGATCACGTTGCAGAACCTCAGCGTGTTCGCCACGGACGTACGGCCGAGTGCGGCGCTCGCCGCTCTGATCGTCGCCGCGGTGCCGACCGCCGCGGTGGGGCTGACCCTACTCAGCCTGCGCCGCGTCATCATCGAACCGCTGGGCGTGGTGCGCCAGTCCCGCAATATCCGCCGGCGGCTGTGGTGGCGCCTCGCCATCCCGCTCGTCGGCGTGGTGCTGCTCTATCCGCTGCTCGGCGACGTCAGCAGGTCCGCCGGCCGATTCAACCAGTACCAGGTCAGCGTCGGACTGATCATGACGCTGTTGGGCACGGCGAGCCTGCTGCCCTGGATCGTGCAGGCCGTGGTCCGGCGGCTGGGCCGTGGTGGCGTTGCCTGGCAGTTGGCCATCCGACGGTTGCAACTGGACTCGACCACGTCCGTACGGGCGGTCACCGGAGTCGCCGTGGCAACGGCGGGTGCCATCGCGTTGCAGATGCTGTTCGGTGCGGCCGAGGCCAACTACCGGACGGCCACCGGGGCGGATCCGACCCGGTTCCAGATCGCCACCCAGGTGCTACCCGAGCGCGGCGTGCCGGATGCGGACGCCATCACCGAGCGGCTGCGGGCGACACCGGGGGTGACGTCCGTGATGAGTGTCACGAGGGGCTACGTATTCCTGCCAACGCTGCCAGGACAGGACAACGGGCCGGCCATCGCCCTGCATATCGGCGATTGTGCGATGCTGGCCGAGTTGGCCACCGGCGCCACCTGTACCGACGGTGACGTGTTCATTTTCGGGCCGCTCGAGACGGACCCCGACACGACGATCCCGCAGGCCGGCCAGCAGGTGAGCCTGGCCAGGAAGCAGCCCGGGGCCGGCCCGGCCGAACTTCCACAGTGGACGATTCCGGCCGGCAGCCCGGTCATCCAGGGCCGACCGGATCCGAGTGGCCAGTTCACCGAGGGAGTTTTTGTCACCCCGGCGGCAGCCAAGGCCGTCCTGGCCGCCGGACCGCTGAACTCGCCCGACATCCGCTCCTTCCTCACCGTCGACCCGTCGTCAGCCGACGCGCCGGATCGGGTACGCAACACCGCGGCCGCGATCTCGCCGAGCATGTTGGTGCTCGTGTTGCAGCAACGAGCTGACACCCCCAGGTTCGCCGACATCCGGCGCGGCCTGTTCGCCGGCGCGGTCGCGGTGCTGCTGCTGATCGGGGTGAGCCTCTTGGTGAACATGGTGGAACAGTTGCGCGAACGCCGCCGGCTGTTCGCGGTCCTGGTCGCTTTCGGCACCCGACGGTCCACATTGACCTGGTCCGTGCTGTGGCAGGCGGCGTTGCCGGTGGCACTCGGCATCGGGCTCGCCATCGTGACCGGCACCGGGCTCGGCGCGCTTCTGCTGAGGATCGTCGGCGGACCCGTGCGGTTCGACTGGCAGATCATCGGCAGCGTCAGCGCGGCGGCCGCCGGTGTGGTGCTGCTCGTGACGTTGCTCAGCCTGCCCGCACTGTGGCGGATCACCCGAGCGGACGGACTGCGCACCGAATAGCGTCACAGTCCCTGCGGGAAGAAAAGCGTCACAGTCCTGCGGGAAGAAAAGCGTCACAGTCCTTTGGGGAAGCGGTACGTAGCCGGCGGCTTGCTCGGCGGGCTGCCGGCAGGTCCCACCCAGATGAAGTATTCGGCGTGCGCGACGAACACGATCGCGGCCGGGTCACCGGTGACCAGCTTGCCGTTGCGGTATACCCGCAGCTGCTCGCCGTCGGCCAGGCTCACCGGCCCAATCTGTTCGTCGCTCAGTCGCTGGCCCCACTCGGTGAAGAACTGGCCGAGCGTGTACCCGACGTCCTGTGGGGATTCAATGTGGACGGTGCCGGTCGTGTCGTGGGTGTGCAACGGCGAAATCGTCGTGGTCCGTCTGTCGATTCCGACAAACGCTGGCACCAGCACCGGCTCGCCACGGATCAGTAGGTCGAGGTGGGCGTGGTAGTGCACCGTCGTCACCTCGTTGGCGAACATCGGCAGTCCGGCCCGGTCCGCGGCCGCGGTCTGGTCCGCGGCCAGCGCCCATGATCCCTGCGCGGCCTCGGTGCCCGCTGGGATCAGCGACGGGGCCGACGTGCCCCCGGCTGCCGGAGTTGGGGGCTTCTCCTCGGGTTCGTCGCCGGACCCGCACCCACTCAACGTGGTAGCCGCGAGAATCAGGACGGCAAGGGCCAGTCGGTTCACGTGCGGTCTCCTCGATGTGCGCGTGCACGCGAGTCTGTCATATTTACCCGATTTAGCCGCTTAGCCCGCTCGGGGTGTCGAGTTGTGGCCAGGCTACGGGCAGGCCCTCCCCGAGCTGATGGCCGTGTTCCTGACCGAACTGGCCGCTACGCACGGCTCGGCACCGCATCGAGCCTGGCGCAGAAACTACGTGCCGACGTTCGTCAAGGAAAAGTCGGCCCGCCCAGATGCCCACACGGCGTTCAGCGCCGCACGGCCGCGGTGATTCGATGGGTCGCCGAAGCCGGAAGTCCGCGTCAAAATGAATTACGCGCCAGGCTCCATCGCACAACAAGGAACTGCGGCCAGCCGATCTGGTTGGCTACGTCGGGCACCGTGGCCGGCAGGGTGGTCTTGGCGTAATCGGCGACTGGCAGGACCGGCAGGGTCAGGATCGCGATCAGCCCGCCGGAGGCGACGGCCGCCGCGGCGAACCCCCCGGTCTTGAGCCGTCGATGGCCCCGGGCAATCCACCCGTCCAGGACGATCCCGCCAGCCGCTATGAACAGCGGGACGCTGCCGATCACGTAGTACGCCTTGCCGCCACTGACGAGATCCAGGGCCATGGCCACGAGGGCGGCGAGCCCGAGCGGTCGCCACGGCGCGGCTGCCCACGACCCCAGCACCCAGACCAGGCCCGCGATGCAGACCGGGAACAGCAATGGACCGCAGAACAGCCACAGGAACGGTAGGACCTGGGCCCGGTTCGTCGCCGCGTACCCGGCGATCTGCGAGGCCATCGTCAACTGCGGCCAGCCGTGTACGGCCTGCCACGCCAGGTTCGGCGCCCACACCACGGCCGCGATCACGACCGCGGCCCACGGCCATGACGAGCGGACGACGTCCCAGCGCCGGCACAGCAGTACCCCGACGGCGAGCCCCGCGGCGAGGAACAGCAGCGTGTCCTTGTTCTCCAGCCCGATGCCCGCGCTCACCCCCACCGCCACCCACAGCCGCCGGTCCCCACCGGCGAGCACCCGCACCAGCAACCAAATCACCGCCGCCCAGATCAGCAGGTCCGGCTCGGTGGTGGTGTCGAGATGCCCGGCGGCGAGATACCCCGAGACGCCGGCCGTCACCGCGGCCAGCACCTGCGCCCGGCGCGAGCCACCCAAGGATCAGGGCGATTAACCCATGATCACGACAGGGCCATGACCAGGCCGGCAGGATCCGAGCGCCGCAGACAGTAGCACCCGGTGATCAACGCGAATCACCGCCAAATTCATGATCAACGGGCACTACTGCACCCCGATGGCCCCTCCCAGCCCGTGATCAACAGGTTCTGCTGCACCCCGCTGCCACCCAGGCCATGACCAGCAGGCGTTAGCGCACCACATCGCAACAACAACGCCCAGTGATCAAGGCGGCACGCTGCCAGCCAGGGGCGACACTGTCCGCCAGAGGAAGCCGAGCCAGCCTGAACCACCTCCTAGCGCGGACCTTGGTCATTGAGCAACCGGATCCGAGGACGGCGTACAGCGTCTGCAGGTCCGCTTTGTCTGCGACCAGGAACGGCTGTGCGGCGACCAACGGGGCGAGCAGCAGCGCGAGCGCCGGTATGAGACCTACCAGGCTGCGGGAATCGATCAGGACGATCACGCCGAACACGAGTAGGCCCTGGGTCCGGTACGGCGCAACGGTGCGCAGGTGGAGCACTGTCATGCGGGCAACGGCGGTCATGCGAACTCCTCATGCCGGCCGTTGGGCACTCCTGCCGCTGGCTTCCTTGACGACAATCCGATGTGGACGGCGATCTCCTCCAGTGTGGGGACTTCAACGAGGACGCCCCCGCCGAGAAAGTCGGCCTCTTCGGTGCGCACCAGGGCCTGCGCCCCGCTCGATGACTCCTTGACGCCGATCAACTCGACGCCGACAAGGTTCCTCGAGATCGTGGGGCCCGCCCCGCACAACCCGATAGGCCTCCAGGATCTCGTCCTTACTGCCGGTTCGGACGATGCGACCGCCATGAATGAGCGTCACATAGTCGCCGATGCGGTCCAGGTCGGCGGTGATGTGCGTGGAGAACAGGACGCTGTGCCCCTCGTCGAGTAGGAAGTCCCCGATAATGCCGACGAGGTCATCGCGGGCCACGGGGTCAAGGCCACTGGTCGGCTCATCGAAGACGAGCAGCCGCGCCCGATGCGACAGCGCCACGGCGATCATCAGCTTCATCGCCATACCGCGGGACAGGTCCTTGACCTTCGCCCGCAGATCCAGGCCGAACTCCTCGAGCAACTGTCGATAGCGGACGGCGTCCCACCGGTCGTAGAAGGGCCGCAGCGTCCGTTCGACCTCGGAAAGCCGCCAGTCGCCCACGAGATAGGTGTGGTCGAGCACCACCCCGACGTCCTGGCGGGGCGCGACCGGCTCCGGGCACCCGGTGACCAAGCAGCTCGATATCGCCGGTCTCGATCCCGCGCATGCCCAGCAGGCAACGGATCGTCGTCGTCTTGCCGGCCCCATTCGCACCGATCAGACCCATGACATAGCCGGTCGGCAACTCGAAGCTCACATCACGCAACGCGAAGCCGTTGCCCGCCACGCAGCCCACGCCACGTAGGGCGAACGCGAGATCGCTGGTCACCGACTCATCCCCTCCTGAGCTGAGGCGTACTCATGCTCGTCTTGTATTAATCCGTCCAGGATTTGGATGAGATCTTCACGGTCGAGGCCGGCCCGAAGGGCGGCGTCCAGGGCGGTCTGCAGGCCGTCCTCCACCCGGCGCAGCAGCTGCTCGCGTACGAGCGCCGAGTCCAGCGGCAGGACGTAGGCGCCCTTGCCGGGGACCGTTGCGATGAACCCCTCGGCGGCCAGCTCCGCGTAGGCGCGGGTGGTGGTGATGACGCTGATCCGCAGATCACGAGCAAGTGCCCGCACGGAGGGCAGAGCGCTGCCCTCGGCGAGTTCCCCTGACAGGATGGCCGTACCGACCTGTTCCTTGATCTGCTGATAGAGCGGCACGCCAGCGCCATTGGATAACACCACCCGCACGAGAGCCCCTCCGTTCCTCCTTCACCTGTACATAGGAACTATATACAGTCAGCACGGTCGTTACACAAGCGGACTGTCAGCCCCAGCGCGGGCGGACTGCCATGTCGGGCATCGGCCAAGCCGGTCTCGGGTGGTCGAGTCGCGCCATCGTCGCCAGGAATCCGCCGCCCCACGCGGGTCTCGGCGACGGCGGACTCGGCGGAGCCGTCGGCTCATTCAGACCGGCCCGGCGCAGCATCACCGTGGCGTCGACCAAGACCCCGGCCAGCAGCCACACCTGCCGGTCATCGCCGCTCAGCGCCCTCCGGTGCCGACGGGTCGCCACCGGCAGCGCACGACCATTGCCACTGGCAGCGCAGGACCACCGGAAGCACCCGTAGACCGTCCAGCAACGGTTAGGCGAGCAGGTCACCCAGGGGGACGTCCGGGTCGGCCAGTTTCGTGAGGTCCACCGCCCGGCCGGCGTACCCGGCCCGGACCAGCGCCTGGATCTGGTCCTGCACGTCCCAGACGTTGGCGTTCATGCCGGCCAGCACCTTGCCACCGGAGATCCAGAAGGCGAGGAACTCAGGATTGGCGTCGGGCCGGATGGCCGGATCGCCCCGGAACACCACCCGGTCGTAACCATCGCCCGCCACGAAGCCGGCGTACTCCATGCTGATCGACGGGGTGCCCAGGTACTGGTCGGAGTAGAAGTAGGGCACCCGGTCGTAGACCATGTCCTGGCCGAGCATGGATCGGCCGGCCGCCTTGCCGCCGTTGAGCGCGTTGGCCCAGTGCTCGACCCGGATCCGCTGGCCCAACAAGGGATTGGCGGACGACGCGACGTCACCGGCGGCATAGATGTCTGGATCCGACGTTCGCAGCGAAGCGTCGGTGACGACGCCGTTGTCGACAACCAGCCCCGCCGCTTCGGCGAGTTCGGTGCAGGGGGTGATGCCCACACCCACCACCACCACGTCGGCCGGTAGTTCGGTGCCGTTGGTGAGCACGACGTGCGTCACATGCCCGCCGGTGCCACGGAACTCGCGCACCTCGGCACCGGTGTGCAGCGTGGTCCCGCGGGCGCGGTGCAGGTCGGCATAGATGGCGCCGAGTTCCCGGCCCAGCACCCCGGCCAGCGGCAGTTCACCGCGCACGATCACGTCCGCGCTGGCGCCGTGGGTGCGGGCTGCCGCGGCCACCTCCAGACCGATCCAACCTGCGCCGACGATGACCACGCGGGCACCCTCGCGCAGGTCAGAGCGGATCGCGTCAGATTCGGTGATGCTGCGCAGGTACCGGATACCCAGGTTCTCACTGCCCGGCACGTCCAGCCGGCGGACCCGGGAACCGGTGGCCAGCAACAGCTTGTCGTAATGCAGCGGTTCCACGTCGTCGAGGGTGACGGTGTGTGCGGTCGGGTCGAGTGCGCTAACCCGTACGCCGAGCACCAGGTCGACGTCGTTGCTGGCGTACCACTGCGCGTCCTGGACGAACGCCTTCTCCCGCGCTTGCGTGCCCAGCAGGTATCCCTTGGACAGCGGCGGCCGCTCGTACGGGCGATCGGTCTCCTCACCGATCAGTACGATCCGTCCGGCGAAGCCTTCGCCTCGCAGAGTTTCGACGGCCTTCGCTCCGGTCAGCGAGGCGCCCACGATCACGAACGTCCGGTCGTCTGTCATGGTGCCAGCCTAGCCACGCGACGGTGTGCTCAGGCCACAACGCGCGAGCCGTGTCAGCGACCGGGCCGCGTCACCCAGCAAGCCGATGATGCCAGCTCAACGCGGCGGTATCGGTCAACGAGGCCACCTGGTCGATCACCACCCGCAGCTTCGCCGCGTCGTCCGGGGCCGAGCGCCACAACGGTGCGAAAACCGGATCCAGCGCCTCGGGCGCACGCACCACCAGGGCGGCCACCAGATCGCGCAGCACCACCCGCTCCCGCTCGTACCGCTCGGTCGCACCGGCCCGCCGCATGACATAGCGCAGCGCGATCCCCTTCAGCAGCGCGCACTCGGCCCGGACCTGGCGGGGCACGATGAGGTCAGCCTCGTAGCGGCGCAGCGGACCCTCGCCGTAGCTGGCCTGGGTGGCGCGCACGGCCGCGGCCACGAACCGTCCAATGAGGAGGCTGGCGACCCGCTTGACCGCGATCAGCGCAGCGGTGCTGCCATCGAAGGTGGCCACCGCGGCGAGCGCCGGGTCGGCCAGCAGGCCGCTGAGCACCTCGCCGAGATCGTCCACCGATTCGGCTGGAGTAGACCTCGGCCACGTCCTGGCACAGTCGCGCCCGCTCCTGCTCGTCGCGCAGGAGCACGCCCAGTTGGATGTGGCCGGGGTGGATCAGTCCGTCCTCGACGTCGTGCACCGAATACGCGACGTCGTCGGCCCAGTCCATCACCTGCGCCTCGAGGCAACGCCGCGAGGTGTCGCCGGGCGGCGCGGAACCAGTCGAACACGGGCAGGTCGTCGGCGTAGACACCGAACTTGCGGATGCCGTCCTTGCGTGGCCACGGGTACTTACACGCCGCGTCGAGGCAGGCGCGGGTCAGGTTCAGCCCGGCCGAGCGGCCGTCCGGTCCGACCACTTTGGCCTCGAGCCGGGTCAGCACCCGCAACGTCTGCGCGTTGCCTTCGAAGCCGCCGCAGGCCTTCGCCGCCTCATCGAGCGCATCCTCGCCATTGTGGCCAAATGGCGGATGTCCGAGGTCATGCGCGAGCCCGGCGGTGTCGACCACATCGGGGTCGCAGCCGAGGCTCTCGCCCATCTCCCGGGCGATCTGGGCCACCTCCAGCGAGTGGGTGAGCCGGGTGCGTAGGAATCCGTCATCCCAGGTTCCGGCAGTGTGCACCTGCGTCTTGGCCGCGAGCCGGCGGAATCCGGCCGAGTGCAGCACCCGGGCCCGGTCGCGGGAGTACGGACTGCGGTCGGCATCAGCGGTCGACGTCTGCCGGTCCTTGGGCCCCTCGTCCACGAACCGCGCGAGCTCGGAGTGATCAGTCATCGGTTCGAGAGTAGCCCCACGTCAATCGCATCGCCGCGGGGTTCGCCGGCCAGCGCAGCCAGCGTCATGATTCGGCGACCGGCGTGGCCAGCCGGACCAGCCGCACACAGAACTCGTTGCCCTCGGGGTCTGCCAGCACCACCCGATGAGGATCGGCCAGTCCATTGTCGACATGACGGGCACCCATGTCGAGCAGACGCTCCACCTCGCCCTCGCGGTCGTCCGGGCTCAGGTCCAGCGTCAGCCGGTTCCGGCCAGCCTTGGCCTCGCGGGAACGCACGAAGTAGAGCAGCGGCGTGAACGGCTCGCCGGACCCCACCGCGACCGCGTTCTCGGCCTCTTCGAGTAAGCGATATCCGAGCACCTCGGCCCACCACCGCGACAGGCGAGCCGGATCGGCAGCGTCCACGACCACGCCGTACCAACGGCTGCCCATGATGCCTCCCACGATTCTCGCGGCGTGGCCCCGCGGCCAGTCGGCACACAGGGTGACACCCACGCTACGCGAGTAGCGCACCTCGCGCGCGCATCACGAAGCCGTCCGCAGGTCGAGCGCGTGCCACAACAGGCTGTCATCGGTTCCGGTCGACCACCACAACATGCCGTCGTACGCCTGCACGTTGGCCACGGCGGTCGCCAGGAGATCCAACCGGTCAGCGCTGATGTCGTACACGCTCAGGCCAGGCTCACCGGCCAGGCCGTCGCCCGGGCGATCGGTCTTCAGCGGGACGAAACGGTCGAGCACCGCGACGTCGCCGATCGTCGGTGTGGCCTCGCGGCCGGCGATGCGGTGACGCATGGTGCCGTCCGGACGCTGCAGATCAATTCGGACCAATTCGTTGTTCCCGCCCAGTACCGTCATGCGACACCACTGTGGATTACACGTGGCGACCTCCGCGGCGCCGGTGGCGACCTGGATCTGCTCGGTGGTGGACAGGTTGACCATGGTGACCGGGGTGCCCTGACCGCCGGCCAGGCTGATCGCCCAGGGCGAGCGGGTCAGCTGGAACAGGCCGGCCAGCCGCTTGATGGACACCTGGCCACCGGTGAGAGCCACCGACCGGAACTCGGTCTGCTCACCCAACACCGAAACCCAGGACACGCGACCGTCCGCGATGACCAGATCGAACTCACGATTGGCGAAACTCGCCTCACCCGTGTTGGCGGTGAGCAGTACCGCCTTGGCGCCGGTACGCCAGTCGGTGCGCCATAACGTCGTACGCTGCTTCGCGCCCTCCCGTGAGGCGGTCTCGGCCCACACCACGGTGTCCCCGCTCACCCCGAAAGCGCCGAACTGTGGCAGTTCGGTGACCGCCACCCGGCGCAACTCGGTAACGGAGGCGCCGCCCTGGCCGACCAGCAGTACCCGCCAGAACGCGTTATCCGCGGACTGCGCGACACCCACAGAATCGTGCGCGCTGATGAACAGCCATGGGTGGTACGACGTACCGTCGCTCAACCGGCCCGGCAGGCTCACCGGGGCCGGACCGATCCAGTTCGGCACAACGGCCAGCGGGGTCCCAGCCTCGGCGACCGGCAACCGCGAAGGCTCCGGCAACGTCAGCAGCCGTACCACCGCGGTCACCGCCACGACCAGCACAATGATCCTGCCGAACGGCAGCTTGGATGGCAGGCTCGCCTGCCTGCGGCGACGCCCGGTGAAGTCCGGCACGCCGGTAGCCTAGCGACGTACGGCAAGGCTTCGGCCTCCGCGCCGCCAAACGGCACTCCGGACCGAACCCAAGCCGACGCCAAGGCTTCGGCCTCCGCGCCGCCAAACGGCACTCCGGACCGAACTCCGAAGCCGACGCCAAGGCTTCGGCCTCCGCGCCGCCAACCCAGGCCGCCTACGGACTTACCGCCGGCACCTCTGTAGCCATACGATGACTCACGGTATCCACCGCGGCCTGCTCCGGCAGGCAGCGACCACACCGAAGGAGCATCGTGGACCCCGAGGGAAGTGGAATCGCCCGCACCGAGGTGCTCGCGGAGCTGCACCGCCTGCGCCAGGACCTCGCCGACGTCGACGGCAGCGTGGTCGCCACCACCGACGGCATGGTCATCGCCCACGACCTCGGCAGTTCCGAGACCTATGGTGTGCAACCCGAGGCTGTCGCCGCGCTGGTGGCAGTAAGCATGGGACTGAGCCAACGGATTTCGGACACCGCCAGCCATGGCGAACTCCGCGATCTCGCCATCCGTGGCAGTCTCGGCCAGGTGATCAGCTATCCCGCCGGAGAGCGGGCATTGCTGACCATCATCCTGAGCTCCACCGGCGACCTGTCACCGATACATGCGCACGCCGAACGGGTGGTGCGACGCCTGACCGAACTGCTCGACAACAACTGGCAGGACGACGCCGCGACCTGGACCAGCAGATCCTCCCTCGCGCCGGACGCCGCCCCACCGTTGCGTAGCCGCAACAACCCGAGCTTCGACTAGCGCGAGCCCGAGCAACGTGCGACTCGCTAGCGCGAGTCCGACCAACGTGCGACTCGCTAGCGCGAGTCCGAACCCCCGCTTTCGATGCTTGCCCGGCCAGCCTCCAGGCGGGCGACGGGAACGCGGAACGGGGAACAGGACACGTAATCCAGACCGGCATCGTGGAAGAAATGCACCGAATCCGGATCGCCACCATGTTCGCCACAGACGCCGATCTTGAGGTCTGGCCTCGCCGCGCGGCCCTCCTCGACCGAAATCCGGATCAGTCGACCGATGCCATCACGGTCGATGGACTCGAACGGTGACACCCCGAAGATGCCGAGATCCAGGTAACTGGAGAAGAACGAACCCTCCACGTCGTCCCGGCTGAACCCCCAACCCATCTGGGTCAGGTCGTTGGTGCCGAAGGAGAAGAACTGGGCCGCCTCGGCGATCTGTCCCGAGGTGAGCGCCGCCCGTGGCACTTCGATCATCGTGCCGATCAGTGTGTGCACATCGTGACCGGTGGCCTCGGCCACCTCGCGCAGTACGACCAGCGCCTCCGCCCGTACGGTTTCGAGCTCCTGCACCGCACCGACCAGCGGCACCATGATCTCCGGCTGGGCGTCGATCCCCTCGGCTCGCACCGCTGCCGCGGCTTCGGCGATCGCCCGCACCTGCATCGCGAACAAGCCGGGAATCACCAGGCCGAGGCGCACCCCGCGCAGTCCGAGCATGGGGTTCTGCTCATGCATCCGACGTACCGCGGCGAGCAGGACGCCGTCGTGGCCCGGATCGTGTCCGGTGGCTTCGGCGACCGCCACCTTGGCGGCCAGTTCCTCCAGCGCCGGTAGGAATTCGTGCAACGGCGGGTCGATCAGCCGGATGGTGACCGGCAGTGCGTCCATCTCCCGGAAGATGCCGGTGAAGTCCTCGCGCTGCAACGGCAACAGTCCGTCCAACGCGGCCTGCCGCTCCTCCTTCGTGGCGGCCAGGATCAGCCGCTCGACCAGCTCCCGCCGGTCACCGAGAAACATGTGCTCGGTCCGGCACAGGCCGATGCCCTGCGCACCGAACTGGCGAGCTCGGGCCGCATCGGCCGGGGTGTCGGCGTTGGTGCGTACGCCCAGGCGCCGCCGCTGGTCGGCATGCGTCAGCAGGCGGTGCACCGCGGCGATGAGGATGTCGGAGTCTGGCTCGGCCCGGCCCTCGAAATAGTCCACAACGGACGATGGACGCACCGGCACCTCGCCGACGTACACCTTGCCGCTGGTGCCGTCGATGGAGATGACCTCGCCCTCCTTGACCGTCACACCGTCCACTGTGAAGTGTCGCGTGGCGACACTCACGTCGATGGTGTCGGCGCCACAGACGCAGGTCTTGCCCATACCCCGGGCCACCACCGCGGCGTGCGAGGTCTTGCCACCCCGCGAGGTCAGGATGCCCTGCGCGGCAATCATGCCGCCCAGGTCGTCCGGGTTGGTCTCCCGCCGGACCAGGATCACCCGCTCACCCTCAGCGGCCGCCTCGACCGCGCGGCGCGCGTCGAAGACCGCCTTGCCGACCGCGGCACCGGGCGAGGCCGCGATGCCGGACGCGATGGACTTCACCGAGTCAGACAGGTCGAAGGTCGGGAACATCAGCTGTGCCAGCTGTGCTCCGGTCACCCGGGTCACCGCCTCGTCCAGGTCGATGATGCCCTCGTCGACCAGTTGGGAGGCGATGACAAAGGCCGCCGCCGCGGTCCGCTTGCCCACGCGCGTCTGCAGCATCCACAACTTGCCGCGCTCGATGGTGAACTCGATGTCGCACAGGTCGCGGTAGTGCGCCTCGAGCGTGGTCATGATACCCATCAGCTGGTCGAAGCTCGCCTTGTCGAGGCGTTCCAGTTCGTCCAGCGACACAGTGTTGCGGATCCCGGCGACCACATCCTCGCCCTGGGCATTGGCGAGATAGTCGCCGTAGACGCCCTGCGCACCGGTACCCGGGTCACGGGTGAAGGCCACCCCGGTGCCGGAGTCGGAACCCAGGTTGCCGAACACCATCGCCACCACGTTGACCGCCGTACCGAGATCAGCGGGAATGCGTTCCTGGCGTCGGTAGAGAACCGCGCGCTCGGAGTTCCACGAATCGAAAACGGCGTGGATGGCCAGGTCCAGTTGCTCGCGCGGATCCTGCGGAAAGCCGCGTCCGGTGTGGTCTTCGAAAATGTCCTTGAAGGTATCTACCACGCGGCGAAGGTCGTCCGCGTCCAGGTCGAGATCGTTGTCCGTGCCACGTCCGCGCTTCGCCTCGTCCAGAGCATGCTCGAACGCCTCACCCGGTACCGCACACACGGTCTTGCCGAACATCTGGATGAGCCGGCGGTAGGAGTCCCAGGCGAAGCGGTCCGCGCCGCTGCCACCACCGGCCTGTTGCGCCAGTCCGGACACACTGCGGTCATTGAGGCCGACGTTGAGAACTGTCTCCATCATGCCCGGCATCGAGTATTTGGCACCTGAGCGCACCGACACGAGCAGCGGATCGGCCGGGTCGCCGAGCGTCTTGCCCATCGACCGTTCCAGTTCGGACAGGTGGGTGTCCATCTCGGCGGCCAGCTCGGATGGCGTGGAACCGGTCTGCAGGTAAGCCTTGCAGGCCTCGGTCGTGATGATGAATCCCGGCGGCACGGGTAGGCCGAGATTTGTCATCTCCGCGAGGTTGGCGCCCTTGCCACCCAGCAGATCCTTGAGGTCCTTGTTTCCCTCGGCAAAGTCAAACACGTACTTGGTCGACTGCGCAGCCACGTCGCCTCCTTGCGCCGCGCCAGATCCCGGTCATGGGACAGGCCGTACGCCTCAGCCTGTCCCCACCCGGGTCGGGCGGTGCCCACTCATGGGACTTTCGCGCAATGTATGCGTCCTACGGGCCTTCAGGTGTCAGTGGTGAAACAAACCACATGAACCCATACCCGTTTTGCGCACAGTAGACGATGGGAGCGCTACCACTTGCAGCAACGCGCATTGCGGCATGATCGGCGCTTGTCAATCAATGACGGTCTTCAACGCCCGGCACTACGCCGCCCGGCGTAACGACGCGACGGTACTGCGCCTCAGCTCATCCGGATTGACACCCGCCGCCCGGATCACCGTGCTGGCCAGTCCGTTGCCCTCGCGCAGGAGACCCAGCAACAGATGCTCGCCACCTATCCACTTGTGCTTCAGTGCGATCGCCTCGCGCAGCGACAGTTCGAGGGTCTTCTTCGCCCGCCCGGTGAAGGGCAGATGGCCACCCAGCCGGGCCGGCTTGCGCCGCCGCCCGAACAGTCCGCGCCCCCGGCTCGCAGGTGGGGGATCGAGCGCGCCGGGCCCGAATGCTTCCTCCAACTTTGCCCGGATCGCGGCCAGGTCAATGCCGATCGCCTCGAGGGCCGCCGCGTCATCCTCCCCGAGGGTGGAGGCCCGCGCCTCATCTCCGGCCGCGACAAGGCGCTCGACGCTGGCCCGGGCCTCGGCGGCGTCCAGCCCGGCGTGGGTCAGCAGTTCGTAGGGCGAACCGCTGTCCGGTTGCAACAGGGCCAGCAGCAGATGTTCGGTGCCGACATGACTGTGGCCCATCCGGCGCGCCTCGTGTTGGGCGCCGATGACCACCTCTCTGGCTGCCGTGGTGAATCGTTCGAACATGACAAACTCCCGTCAGTCCCGGCCCGGCCAACGACCGGCGTGCTTCTTGTGCACCGCTTGCTTGCTCACTTCGAGCGCGTCCGCGATGTCCTGCCAGGACCAGCCCTGTCGTCGGGCGTTGCCCACCTGGAGAACTTCGAGGGTTTCCAACAGCTTCCGCAACGCGAAGACGGCCCGTAGGCCCACGCGGGGATCAGTGCTGCCGGCCGCCTCGGCGAGATCCGTTGCCTCGGTCATGTCGTCAACCATAGTTGACGCGACCATGCATCGTCAACCCCGGTTGACGCGCTAGCAGGCCTAGCCGCCGGAGGTGTCGTCCTCGGCGCCCTCGGGCACGGCAACGGTGTCGCGGTCGGCCAGCCAGCCGTCCGGCAGGTGCACCTTGCCGGGCGCATTGATCCGGCCGCGGGGCTGGCCGAGGGTGGCGGTCGGGAAGGGTTCGTCGCCATCCAACTTGCCCAGCAGATCGTCCAGTTCGGACAGTGAAGAGATCATCGCGAGGGATCGGCGTAACTCCGAACCAACCGGGAAGCCCTTGAGGTACCAAGCCACGTGCTTGCGGAAATCGGTGCAGCCATCGCGCTCGCGAGCAAACCAGCCCACCAGGAGCTCGGCGTGGCGGCGCATGACCAGCGCGACCTCGCCGAGATTGGGCAACACCCGCTCCGGCCGGCCGGCGAAGGCCGCGGCCAGGTCGGCGAACAGCCACGGCCGACCCAGGCAGCCACGGCCGACGACAACCCCGTCGCAGCCCGTTTCGGCCACCATCCGTAGCGCGTCGTCGGCTTCCCAGATGTCGCCGTTGCCGAGGACCGGAACGTCGAGTGCCTGTTTCAGGGTCGCGATGGCGGCCCAGTCCGCGGTACCCGAATAGCGTTGCTCCGCGGTACGGGCATGCAATGCCACCGAGGCGACCCCCGCCTCCTGCGCGATCAGCCCAGCCTCGAGGTAGGTGAGATGGTCATCGTCGATGCCCTTGCGCATCTTGACGGTCACCGGTACGCCGTAGCCGCGTGCTTCCTCCACCGCGGCGCGCACGATCTGCCCGAACAGGGCACGCCGCCAGGGCAACGCGGCTCCGCCGCCCTTGCGGGTGACCTTCGGCACTGGACAGCCGAAGTTCATGTCGATGTGGTCGGCCAGATCCTCTTCCACCACCCGGCGGACCGCGGCGCGTACGGTCTGCGGGTCCACGCCGTAAAGCTGCACGCTACGGGGACGCTCGTCGGCCTGGAATGCGATCATGCGCAGGGTCTTCGGGTTGCGTTCCACCAACGCCCGAGTGGTGATCATTTCGCAGACGAACAGCCCCGCACCCTGCTCGCGGCACAGCTGCCGGAAGGCGACGTTGGTGATCCCGGCCATCGGCGCGAGCACCACCGGCGGGTTGACAACGTGAGGTCCCAGCTGCACCTTTTGAGGATCCCACACCCGCATGACCTCGCTACGATCCGCCGACGGAGCCAACGCTGTGTACGAACTGTTACGGGCAATGGCCGACATGCCACCCGAATCGCGAGCTATCTCCTGGGATGTCGCGCTCGGCGTCGGCTCTTTGGTGCTGTTTGTCGGCGGAATCACCGCACTGGTACGGCGCTCGATGCGCCCGTCCCAAGCACTCGGCATCCTCGGGGTGGCGCTGGCCGTGGCCACCATCACGGCGCTGGCCTCCGTTTTCCCGGGTAGCGACTACCGAGTCCTGATCATTGCCACGCTCGCGCTGGCTGGCGGCGCCATGGCAGTCGCGGTGGCCATCCGGCCGCAGCGGCGGATCCGCTGACGCTGTGGTCTTGGGTCGCCACTCGGCGACGACTAGGCTGGGTGTCTCGTTCGAGATTGCTACCTGGGGAGAGGACTAGGCGTGGGAGCACCAGCCCATCCCGATCCAAGTTGCGCCATGGCCAGGGGGGACCTGCCGCCGGAAGTGGGCCGGCGCCGGCTCATCGCGGTTTTCATTTCTCCGGTGACCGAGTTCCTGCTGCACTTCGGCCGGGACCTCGGCTACGAAACGATCATGATGGACCCCGACTCCAGCAGGTTGGCGTGGGCGGAATGGCGCTACGCCGACCAGGTTGCCACCGTGCCCACCGAGGAATTCGTGGACCGTGACACCGACGTCGTGGTCACCGATCACGACCGGCCTGAACTGGGCCAGACGCTGGAATCGTTCCTGCGCCTACCGGCCCGCTGGATCGGCGTCATGGGCAGCCCCCGGCACGCCGCACCGCACGTGGACGCGCTGCGCCGCCTCGGCGTACCGGACCAGGTCATCGGACGCATCCGCCGACCACTCGGACTGAACATCGGCTCCCGCACACCAGCCGAAATCGCCCTGTCCACCCTCGCCGGTCTCATCGCCGACCGCAACCGCCGCCCCGGCGGCTTTGCCTTTTAGGCCGCGCTCCGCGCGGCTGGTCGCTGCGGGGGCCGCGCCTTTATGCGACGGCCTTCCCTCGCGCTCCGGTCGCTACGCTCCCTACGCGCTCAGTCCAGTCCGCCGCGGCGCGGCCTCCTCGCGAGGCCAGAACCTAACAACCCGGAAGGCGGTCTACCAGGTATCGCTCTACATCGGACAGTTTGATCCGCTCCTGGGTCATGGTGTCGCGGTCGCGGACGGTCACGGCGTCGTCGGTGAGGGTGTCGAAGTCCACCGTCACGCAGAACGGTGTACCGATCTCGTCCTGCCGCCGGTAGCGCCGGCCGATCGCCTGTGCGTCGTCGAACTCCACGATCCACCGGCGGCGCAACGCCTCAGCCAGCTCGCGCGCCTTGGGCGACAACTGTTCGTTGCGGGACAACGGAAGCACCGCCACCTTGATGGGCGCGAGCCGCGGGTCGAACCGCATGACCGTACGCTTGTCCACGCCGCCCTTGGTGTTGGGCGCCTCGTCCTCGTCGTAGGCGTCGAGCAGGAAGGCCAGCACAGCCCGGGTGAGGCCGGCCGCAGGTTCGATCACGAACGGCACCCACCGCTCACTCTTGGCCGGATCGAAGTACGACAGGTCCACACCGGAATGCTTCGAGTGCGTGCTCAGGTCGAAGTCGCCACGGTTGGCGATGCCTTCGAGTTCGGAGAACTCGGTGCCGCCGAACATGAATCGGTACTCGATGTCGACGGTGCGCTTCGAGTAGTGCGACCGCTTCTCCGCGGGGTGCTCGTAAAAGCGCAGGTTCTCCGGCTTGAGGCCCAGATTGACGTACCAGTTCCAGCGTTCCTGCAACCAGTACTCGTGCCATTGCTCGTCTGTACCGGGTTCGACGAAGTACTCCATCTCCATCTGCTCGAACTCACGGGTACGGAAGATGAAATTGCCAGGCGTGATCTCGTTACGGAAGCTCTTGCCGACCTGCGCGATGCCGAACGGCGGCTTCTTGCGGGCAGCGGTGGCGACATTGTTGTAATTGATGAAGATGCCCTGGGCCGTTTCCGGCCGCAGGTAGTGCATGCCCTCTTCGCTTTCCACCGGGCCCAGGAATGTCTTCATCAGACCGTTGAACATCCGCGGCTCGCTGAACGTGCCCTTGTTGCCGCAGTTGGGGCAGTTCAAGTCCTTCAGCGACGCCGGCGGCGCACCGTGCTTGTGCTCGTACGCCTCTTCCAGGTGGTCGGCGCGGAAACGCTTGTGGCAGGACGCACATTCGGTGAGCGGGTCGACGAACGCTTCGAGGTGACCCGAGGCGGCCCACACGTCCTTGGCGAGAATGACCGCCGAGTCGAGGCCGACAACGTCGTCACGCTGCTGCACCATGGTGCGCCACCATTGACGGCGCACGTTTTCCTTGAGCTCGACGCCCAATGGGCCGTAGTCCCAGGCTGACCGGGTACCACCGTAGATTTCGCTGGACGGGAAGACGAAGCCCCGGCGCTTGGCCAGGCTGACGATGGTGTCGATGCGGTCGGCAGGCATGGGATGTGATCCTCCAGGTGCGCCGCCGGCTGGCTGTCGGCGGGTTTCTCGTATGGAATGGCCAGCGTACGGCCGGCACGTGCACGACCGCACTCACATTAGTCCCTCTCGCCGCAGACCTTGAAATCCGCGGTGCTGCTCTCCTGCTCCACCACATACCGTACGTTTGTGACGTCACCGGTGGCGTAACGGATGGTGGCGGGCACCTCGATGTCCGCCCCGATCACCGGCTCGGCGACGGTGAACGAGGAGATCCTCGGCAGGCTGGTCTGCGCGTCCTCGAACTCGGACCGGGACACCGAGGTGCGAAGCGACTGACACAACTCGTCGTACGCCTGGTCGTAGGCCCCCACCCGCAACGCGGTGAGGTAGCTCGTCACCGCTGCCTTGCTCTGGTCGACCGCCATCTGGCTGCCGAACACAACCAGGCTACCCACGCCGACGAGACTGCCCACGCACACCACC
The DNA here is from genome assembly GCA_963742855.1 of uncultured Actinomycetota bacterium. Lineage (GTDB taxonomy): Bacteria > Actinomycetota > Actinomycetes > Mycobacteriales > Micromonosporaceae > CAVUNP01. The sequence continues at coordinate 132,227 of CAVUNP010000048.1, forward strand.
ACCAGGGCCGCGCCGGCCAGGCCCAGCGACCACCATCGGCGCTGCTTGGCCCCGTCGGTGGGCGGAGCCACGAACGGCGGGACCACACCAGGCCCGGGCGGCGGTGGGGGTACCGGCGGCGGGACCGTCGCGCCGGCAGCCGGATAACCGTCGGCGGCGGGGGTAGCTGGTCCCTGCACACTCATGGCCGAGATGCTATCCGTGACCGGTCGCTGTCCAGGGTGCGTACAGGCTGGCCCGGTTCGGCGGTGGCGAGCGGTTCGAAGGCCGACTCCTCCGGCCGGGCCCGGGCCAACAGCGGCGTGGCCCGCAGTTTCACGTCGTAGTTGCCGAGCGCCCGGCGGTAGGCGCCGACCGACTCCCACTCAGTGTGCAGGCACCACACCGTCGGTTCGTCGTACGCCCGGGCGAGTTGACCGCGCAGGTAACCGGGCCGCTCGGCCAGCACCGCCAGCGCCTCCTGACCCGCCTGGAGGAATTCCTGCTCGGCCTCTTCGACCGCGAACCTCAGCACAACCAGCACCCCAGCTACGGTAGTCGGCAGGAGCCAGGAGGTGCAGATGACCGGTCAACCACGCCGCGCGGGCACGCCAGAATCCGGCATGTTGCCCAAGCTCGCCCGGATGAACCCCACCAAGGTGTTCCTGGGCGCGTTGGTGGTCGCCCTGCTCGGCATGTTCCTGCCGGGCTGGTTCGGCGCGCTGTTGTTGCTGGCGGTGGTGGTGGCGCTGGGCGGGCTGTTGGGGCGGACCTGGACGGTCACACCTGGCCGGGTCCGGGCGCTGCGGGTGACGATTCTGGCCCTGCTGGTCCTCATCGCCACCGCGAAGCTCATCCTCTAGCCCGCTAGCGACCCCGGGTCTCGTACTCGGCCAGCTGGGTGATGCGACGCAGGTGCCGCGACTCGCCGGAGAACGGCGTGGCGAGGAACATGGTCACCAGCGCCTCGGCCTCGTCCATCGTGTGCATCCTGGCACCGATGGCCAGCACGTTGGCGTCGTTGTGTTCACGGGCCAGCCGGGCCGTCTGCTCGCTCCAGGCCAACGCGGCCCGGACACCGATCACCTTGTTCGCCGCGATCTGCTCGCCATTGCCGGATCCTCCGATCACCACACCGAGGCTGCCCGCGTCGGCGACCACGCGGCTGGCCGCGTCGATGCAGTACGCCGGATAGTCGTCCTGGGGGTCGTAGGTGTTCGCGCCGACATCGGTGACCTCATGTCCGGCCGACACGAGGCGCCGGAAAAGGTCCTGCTTGAGCTCGAATCCGGCATGATCAGATCCCAGGTATACCCGCATGGGACCAGTGTCGCAGCCCGCGCTCAGCGCCAGGCCAGCACTCCGGACACTGCGAAGATCCAGGCCAGCACGAGCAGGGCCAGCGCCGGCCAGAGCATGTCCAGGGTGGCCGCGGCGCCGCGTTGGTAACGCCGCCGCGGGCCGGGCGGGTGGGTACCCGCTCCGGTGCGTACCCGGGTGTCCGGCGCGTGACCGCGCACGCGGGTCATGATCCGCAGCACGCCGTCGCGGTGCCGGTAGCAGTAGACCGATCCGGCCAGGCACACGGCGGCCACACCGAGTGGGACCGCCGGATGCATCAGGTCAGCCTTCGGCCGCGAGGTCGGCAAGGACCAGCCCGCCGCGGGCCTTCGGGGTGAACCAGGTGCTCTTGCGAGGCATCTTCTGCCGCGCCAGGTTCACCGCCACGAACTCGTCCACGGTCACGGCGGCGATCAGGATGGCCAGTTCGGCCCGGCCCGCGTCCACCTCGCCGACCAGCCACGACGGCGGGTAGTCGCCGCCGACGTAGGTGATCCGCTTGTCGTCGGGAGCCAGCCCGAGCGCGTCGCGCAGAACCAGACGTTCCACTGCGGCGTGGTCCATACCGTCCACAATGGCACCACCCGTGGGGATCGGCAGGTCCACCTCGAAACCGCCACCCGGGCCGTACAGGTAGACGGTGCCCTGGGCCGGGATCTCGGGCGCGCCTGGCCGTACCGTGGCCCCGCCGGCACGCAACCTCTCCACCAGCTCATCCAACGGCAGCGGCGAGCTGGCCAACAACCGGTGGTAGGGCTGGATGACCACCGAAGCCGGTGTGGTGATCACCGCGAGGAAGCGGCGTAGCCCGCCGGTCTGGGCGGCCAGGCTGCGATGGTTGCCATCCGCGACCACGAGTTCGCCGCCGCCGGCCAACTCCAGCAGGCCGGCCGCCTCGTCGCCGGGGACGGTCCAGATCGCATGGGTACGACCGACGTGGTCGACGTCGGTCACGGCCGGCGCACCGGCACCGGCGACCGCGTCCGCGATGGCATCATGCAACTGCGCTCCCCGTCCGGTCTGCAGCAGCAGCACCGGGGACAGCAGATGACCGGTCGCCTCGGCCAGCGCCACCCGCTCACGCACCTTCTCGACGAAGACGTCCTCGTTGCGGATGACCAGCCCCGGCTCGTCGGCGGAGGTGGAGATCTGGTCGGTGTCGACCATCGCGAAGATGCCGTACGCGGCATCGTCCGGATGTCCCGGTTCGCTGATCCGGTAGAGCGCGATCACGCCCTGCGCGGGCGCGTAGCTGCCGTCCGCCTTCTGCCGGGTCAACCGGGCTACCGCGTCGGGCAGCGCGGCGGAGAACGGCTTGCCGAGGCTGTCCGGCGCTCGGTGCGGCATCTCGATGGCCAGTGCGCTGTCCGGATTGGCCGCGACGATCGCGGTGATCTCGTCCTCGTCTGCGAACTCGTCGTAATTGCGCGCCCCCGTGCCACCGGTGGATATCCAGGCACGGGCGATCGGGTGCACCACAGTCATGTCGCGACGCTAACCCGCGACTGTTTGCGCCCCTTGTCCGGGTCGGTGCCATCTCATGAACGCCTCGCTAACTGCACAGGGCCTGGCGACACCGCGTCGCCGGGCCTGGATCGGTGTGGACACGAGATCAGTCGAACGAAGGGCTACGGTCGCGGGTGCGCTTGAGTTCGAAGAAGCCGTCGGTGCCGGCCACGGCCAGGACACCGTCCCACAGGTTGCCAGCCGCCTCACCGCGCGGAATCGGGGTGATCACCGGCCCGAAGAAGGCGATCTTCTCGCCGGTCGAGCCGGGCACGTGCACCACCGGCGTACCGACTTCCTGGCCGACCGGACGCATGCCGGCCTCGTGGCTGGCCCGCAACGCCTCGTCGTTGTCCGCCGTGTTGGCGGCCCGGGCGAGTTGCGGGTCAAGCTCGAGGTCGGCCAGCGCCGCGGCGATCATGTCCGCGCCGGTGCCTTCCTTGCCATGGTGGATCCGGGTGCCCATCGCGCTGTACAGCGGCCGCACGATCTGCGGGCCGTACTGCCCGGCGGCGGCGATCAGCACGCGGACCGGTCCCCAGTTGCGGTCGAGCATCTCCCGGTACTCCTCCGGCACGTCCCGGCGCTCGTTGAGCACGCTCAGGCTCATCACGTTGAAGCTGACCTTCACGTCCCGGACCTGCTCAACCTCGAGCAACCACCTTGAAGTGATCCACGCCCACGGGCAGGCCGGGTCAACCCACAGGTCTACCTCAGTCACGAAAAGTCTCGATTCAGGGTGGCGGCAGGGGTCCGATCACTACCAATCGTCCACCCGATCCCGGCCGGGATCCACGTCACCGGAACGTGACCTGGGTTACCCGGATATGGCCCTGACCGGCGTGACAAACTCGACGTCAGCCGTCGACGCCGACGGGCTACGACACCGGATGGAGACAACACCTGTGGCCGGAGTGCGCAATCTCACCCAGTCGGAGGCGGCAGAACGCGCCCGCTTGCTGGACGTGAAGGCATATGACATCGCTCTCGATCTCACCGACGGGACGGGTGGGCCCGGCGAGGGCACCTTCCGCGGGGTGACCGAGGTCCGCTTCACCGCGACTGAGCCGGGCGCCTCGACGTTCATCGAGGTGGCCGCCGAACGCCTGCGTGCGGTGAAGCTCAACGGCGTTGATGTGGACACGTCAGGCTGGTCGGCGGAAAAGGGTCTGACCCTCACCTCGCTGGCGGCGCAGAACACCCTCGTCGTGGATGGCGATTTTGCGTTCTCGAATTCTGGCCAGGGCCTGCACCGTTCGCTCGACCCGGTGGACAAGGAGGTGTACCTCTACAGCCAGTTCGAGACCGCGGACGCGCAGCGGGTGTTCGCCTGCTTCGACCAGCCGGACCTGAAGAGCGTCTACACCTGGCACGCGACCGTGCCGTCGAGCTGGAAGGTCATCTCCAACGCGCCGATCGCACGCACCGAGCCGGGCGACATCGAGGGCAGCACGGTGGTGCACTTCGAGACGTCGGCCCGGATGAGCACGTACATCACCGCGTTGTGCGCCGGCCCGTACCACGAGGAGCGGGAGACCCACGACGGCATCGACCTGGGCGTGTACGTCCGGCAGTCGATGAAGCAGTACCTGGACTCCGACGACATCTTCCTGATCACCAAGCAGGGCTTCGACTTCTTCCACGAAGAGTTCGGCGTGCGCTATCCGCTGCCGAAATACGACCAGCTGTGGGTGCCGGATTTCAACGCCGGCGCGATGGAGAACTTCGGCTGCGTCACGCACGCCGAGTCTGCCTACATCTTCCGCTCGCAGGTGACCAACTTCGAGTACGAGCAGCGGGCCAACACGATCCTGCACGAACTGGCGCACATGTGGTTCGGCGACCTGGTCACCATGCGGTGGTGGGACGACCTTTGGCTGAACGAGTCGTTCGCCGAGTGGGCCTCGCACTGGTGCAACACCGGCGCCACCCGGTTCACCGACGCGTGGACGACGTTCCTGTCCATCCGGAAGAACTGGGGTTACCGGCAGGACCAGCTCTCCTCCACCCACCCGGTGTACTGCGATATGCCGGACATGGAGGCTGTCGAGGTCAACTTCGACGGCATCACCTACGCCAAGGGCGCATCGGTCATCAAGCAGCTGGTCGCCTATGTCGGGCTGACCCCGTTCCGGGCCGGCCTGCGTAGCTACTTCGCCGCCCACGCCTGGGGTAACGCCACCTTCAACGACCTGCTCAGCGCGCTGGAAGAGGCGTCCGGCAAGCCGCTGCGCGAGTTCGCCCAGCAGTGGTTGGAGACCGCGCAGGTCAACACGTTGCGTCCGGTGGTCGAGTTTGCCGAGGACGGTACCTACGCCAGCGTGACGGTGGCGCAGGAGGCGCCGCCGGAGTACCCGACCCTGCGTACCCACCGCATCGGCATCGGCCTGTACGACCTCGTCGACGGTGCCCTGGTCCGGCGGGACCGGATCGAGCTGGACGTGTCCGGCGCCCGCACCCCGGTCGAGGAGCTGGTCGGCGTACGGGCGGCGGACGTGCTGCTGCTCAACGACGACGACCTGACCTATGCCAAGTTGCGCCTCGACGAGAGATCGCTCGCCACCGTGGTGGCGCACATCGCCGGGTTCGAATCGTCGCTGCCGCGGGCACTGGTCTGGGCGGCGTCGTGGGACATGGTGCGCGACGCCGAACTGGCCGCCCGCGACTACACCACCCTGGTGGCCCGCGGGCTGCCGGCGGAAACGGACGTGAACCTGGTCGTCGCCACGTTGCGCCAGGTGCACACCGCGGTCACCCAATACACCGACCCGGCATGGACCGCGACCGGTTGGCAACTGCTCGCGGACAGTGCCCGCACGGCGTTGGCCGCGGCCGAACCGGGCAGCGGCTTCCAGCTGGCCTGGGCCCGGGGTTTTGTCACGGCGGCCCACACCGAGGAAGACCTGGCTGTCCTGCGGGGCTGGCTGGACGGCACCGGGGTCCCCGACGGGCTGGCCATCGACACCGACCTGCGCTGGAGCCTGCTCACCCACCTGGTATCGCTGGGCGCGGCCGGGCCGGAACAGATCGAGGCGGAACTGGACCGGGACCGTACCTCGGGCGGGGAACGGGCAGCCGCGCAGGCCCACGCTCTGGTACCCACCGCCGAATCGAAGGCCGAGACCTGGCGCCGGCTCACCGGACCGGACCCGTTGCCGAACTGGCTGCAGCGGGCCTTGCTGCTCGGCTTCCAGAACCCGAACCAGCTCGAACTCACCGCACCGTACGTGCCGATGTTCTTCGACGTGGTGGATGAGATCTGGGCCACCCGGGACAGCGAACCGGCACAGGAGTTCGTCCTGTTTGGATACCCGGCATACCACGTTGGACAGTCCACCGCGGACGCCACCGACAGCTGGCTGGCGGTGGAAGGCCACCCGGCTGCGCTGCGGCGTCTCGTCGGCGAAGGTCGCGACGGCATCCTGCGGGCCATCAAGGCCAGGGCAAAGGACGCCAGCGCCTGAACCGGTACGACAGAAGGCGCCCACGGCATCAGCCGCGGGCGCCTTGGCGTAACTGGGGTTACTTGCGGCCGGCGTGCTCGGACAGCTGGGCGAGGCCGGCCACGATGCCGCCACCGAGGTCGCCGCCGGAGAACGCGGCCGCCATGGACAGGGCGGCCAGCTTGGCATCCCGGTCGAGCACCCGGCGCCGCGCCTCAGGACCGGTGACGATCTCGAGCAGCCGTTGGTTCGGAGACACCGCGAGCAGCACCGCATTGCCCGGGTTTGCCAGTTCGGAATGCAGCCGCTGCGCGGTCTCCCCTGAGGGCTCGGCCAACTCTCCGATGTAGACGCTGAAGGTCAGCCCGGTGGCCTGGTCGGCCAGGCGCAGGGCCTCGTCGACCCGCAGCAGCGCGCGTGTCGACAATGGACCGTCGAGCACCTCGGGATGCCAGGTCGTGGTGGACGCGGCGGTCAGCTCACCAGCGGTCACTGGCGCCTCCTGTCTCACGGGGCCGGCCCGGCCGCGCTGGCGCGGAAGGCTCGGCCTGCACCAGTTCGCGACTGGCCGAGATGCCCGCCCGGGCCTGCCGCTCCGGCGCGGACACGAACCAGACCGGCGTGAACTCGAACGGCCGCCCCGGGCGGTAGCGCTTCTTGCCGCGCGCACTACCCATATAGACGAGGCCGTAGACCACCAATGCCACCCCGGCTGCGGTGCCGGTCAGGATCAGCAGCGTGGTTACGAAATCCAACCCAGCCCCCCTGCTACAAACAGGTCCTGCGTCGCTGTTGCTCGAACCGGACAACGACGTGCTGCTCGCGTGCTCGCAGGCAACTTCCTTCACGCTAGCGGTCGGCCGGGCCGCGCCAGCTTCGGGGGTGCCCGTCACCGGTACGGTACCCGGGTGACCCCGGACCACGCGGCGGCCCTGGACAACGCCGACGAACTCGCCCAGTTCCCGCGCTGTCGACTCGGTTTCGCCCCGCTGTACACCACCTTCACGGAGGTTCACCAGGGTCTCAAGCGCCTGCTGGCGACCAAGATCCAGAGCTGGGCTCGCAGCTAGATCGGAGCAGTCCGATTTGGCCGCATCCACGATGCCGGCCGGGAGACGATGCAGGTTGGAGAGTCGCCACATAGAGATGGGGACGACAACGATGGTGCGCCTTAACAGAGCACTGCTGGGAATTGTCGGACTTATAGCTATCGGCGGGACCAGCGCCTGCGGAGCGGTGTCCGAGGCGAAGGCTGCCAACCACGATCAGGTTGGCGCGGCCTCCGTCGAGGTCAGTCCGAATCGGGCTAATCCAGGACAAACATTGACCGTACGGGCGAGGTGCAATGACAACAGCACCACGGCCAGCGTCAGTTCGCCGGCCTTCGGCACGATCACCGCGTCGTCGTCAGGCACGTCGAGCGCGCTGCTGGTGGCCGTGGTGAACCTGTCGCCCACGCTGCAGCCCGGGACCTTCAACGTCACCGCGACGTGCCAGAACGGGGCCATGGCCACGACCAAGCTGGTCATCGTGTCACCGGCCGGCGCGCAGCCTACGGTCGGTCCGCACACCGGCGGCGGGGCACTTGCCGGCGCCGTGAGCGAATCGAACGGTGCGGCACCCTGGCTGATCGGCAGCGCCGCCACCTTGGCGCTGGCCGGTGTGGCTGGGGTGGTCTCCCGCCGGCGGCAAACGCCCAGCACGCGAGCGCCGTCCCACGACGGACCCGAGCGGCCGGCCGATGGCGACGACGGTGACCGCTTCGCCTCGGCTGGGCACCGCTAACCGATGCGCGGCTGGCACGGCAGGGACTCGGCCCACAGGCCAGACGAGGACACCGCGGACCGAGTCTCTGCCGCCGCCCCGCCCCGGCCGCAACGGGGCACACCGCGCTGGCCGGCCTCGCATGCCAGGTCACGCGAGTCGTCCACCGCCCGTTCGCTCGCTCCGCTGATCGTCTTGCTGACCGTGATCGGGCTCGTGCTCGCCGCCATCGGCGTGGGTCAGATCCCGGGCGTACCCAGCATTTCGGAGCTCATCAGCACCTGGACCGCGCGCACGGGATCCGGCCCGATGGACCGGTCCACCCCGACCCGGATCACGATCCCGTCGTTGGGCGTGCGGGCCGACACAGTCGAGGTCGGCAAGGCAGGCGACGGCAGCATCGCCACACCGGACCGGGATCCGCAACGGGCCGCCGGCTGGTATCGGCTCGGCCCCGCACCGGGTGAGCTCGGCACCGCGGTGATCGTCGGGCACGTCGACACCGCCAGCCGCCCAGCCGTGTTCGCCAAGCTCAGCGAAGTGCGCCGGGGCAAATTGATCGAGGTCACGAGGGCCGACGGGCGCACCGCCACCTTCACCGTGGACAGCGTGGAACGCTTCCCCAAAACGTCTTTCCCGGCGGACCGCGTCTTCGCCGACGCCGCCGACCGGCCACGACTGGTACTGGTCACCTGTGGCGGAAAATGGGTGGGCGGCGACGTCGGCTATGCCGACAACATCATCGTCTTCGCCACACTCGCCTGAACCCGCCGTCGACATGTGATCATGGAGTCGTAGCCACCTGTTCCGGTAGCCAGGATTCCACCATCACGCATCAGGCGGCCAGGTCCAGCCATTGCGCCCAGCGGGGATCGGGGGCGCGGTGGCCGAGCACTCGCCACGCGGCACCCTTCGGCGCGGCGGGCACCGCATGCAAACGCCAACCGAGTTCGGCTGGCGTCTTGTCTCCCTTGGTGTGATTGCACCGGGCGCAGGCGGCTACCACATTGTCCCATTGGTGACCACCCCCTCGGCTGCGGGGCATCACGTGGTCGATGGTCTCGGCCGAGCCGCGGCAATAGGCGCACCGCCCACCGTCCCGGGCAAAAATGGCCCGGCGGGACAGCCCGACATACGGACGGTAGGGTACCCGCACAAATCGGGTTAACCGGACGACGAGGGGGACGGCCAGGGTCGCCCGCTCGCTGTGCAGGATGCCATCGCCGTCAGCCAGGCATACGGCTTTCGCGGAGAGAACGAGAATGGTCGCCCGACGCACTGAAACAACACCGAGGGGCTCGTAGGTCGCATTGAGAACCAACGCCGACGAGCTTCCCAAGGGTCGTATGTCAGGCATCGCAGGTTCCTCCCGCTCAGATTTCTCCGTGTGCTAATGGTCCCTGACGATCGCTGCGTTGGCGAGCCCTAATTGCGGATCACACCGCGAATCACACGTAACCACCAGGAAGGATGGGGTCAGTGCGGCGGCGAAGGTGGCGGTGCGGTACGAAATGACCCGTGACCGTCGATCGGATAGCCGCCGTATTGCTCGCTGCCCCCGCGGACGTCAATCCGTCGGAAACTCCGTCGGCCGAGTGCCAGCGCAGCGACCTCTGCAGTTTCGTCTTCCACCGCACCGGTCTGAGCTGGCTGGCGGACACCGGCCTGTACGTCCTGGTCAAGCCGCTACGGATCGTGCTGATCATCCTCGCCGCGGTGGTCCTGCGCTACCTCGCGCAGCGACTGATCCGTCGGGTCATCCAGGGCGGCCAGGTGCGCGAGCGCGCTGGTCTGCTGCGCCCGCTGCGTGAGCGCATGCCCACGTCCTTGCAGGAAGCGACCGGGCTGCGCTGGGAGCGGCGACGGCAGCGTTCGAAGGCCCTGTCGTCAATCCTGCAGAGCGTCGCCTCGGTCGCGATCTTCTCGCTCGCCACAATGCTGATCCTGGGCGAACTCGGGGTGGAACTCGGCCCGATCATCGCCAGCGCGGGCATCGTCGGCGTGGCCCTGGGCTTCGGTGCGCAGAATCTGGTCAAGGATTTCATCGCCGGCCTGTTCATGCTGCTCGAGGACCAGTACGGCGTCGGCGACGTGGTCGATCTGGGCGAGGTCAGCGGCACGGTGGAGGCGATCGGGCTGCGCATCACCACGATTCGCGACGTGCGCGGTGTCGTCTGGTACATCCGCAACGGTGAGATCATCCGGGTGGGTAACAAGAGCCAGGGATGGGCCGTCGTCGTGGTGGACGTACCGATCGGCTTCAACGGGGTGGAGGAGGCGACCGCGGTGCTGCGGTCAGCGGCCACCGCGTTCGCCGAGGATCCGGAGTTCGCGCCGGACATGCTCGAGGCGCCCGAAGTGTTGGGAGTCGAACAACTCACGGTTGACGGCGCGGTGGTCCGGGCGACGGTGAAGACCTCCTCCGAGCAGCAATGGCGGATGGCCCGGGAGCTGCGCCGCAGGCTCACCGAGGCGCTGGAGAACGCCGGCATCACCGCTGCGATCAATGCCAGCCGGGTATTCGTCCGTCCGTCAACGCCGGGTAGCGGCGCGGCGGACCCCGCCGACCACGGCGTCGGTGGCGCCACCTGACGGACCCCGGCGACGGGAGAGGGCGGCTACCTGTCCGCCGTACGACAGGGGGTTCCCGACGCATGGATAGTCAGCTATCGTCCTTTTGGTCCTCATGCCACCACCGAACGTCTGACATGCTGACGGACATGGAGCGTGATGGCCGGACAAAGTGGGTCCGCTGACGCGGGGCCCAGCCGACAGCACGGGTTGAGTAGCCAAGCCGCCAGGGGGGGAAATGCTCTCGGGGACGCCGCGCGAGCGTGAGCGCCCGGCGACCTTCCGCGATGTGCTGGTGATCGGCGAATTCCGGGCGATCTATGCGGCCAGCAGCCTGTCCTGGATCGGCGACTACATCGCCCGCGCGGCCATCACCGCGCTGGTCTTCCAGCGCACCGGATCGGCGGTCGCCTCGGCGGCCGCGTTCGCCATCAGCTACGCCCCGTGGTTGCTGGGCGGATCCGTCCTCGTCTCGCTGGCCGACCGGTACCCGTACCGGTCGGTGATGGTGTCCTGCGACGTGATCCGGATGGCCGTCATGGCGGTGCTCGCCCTGGTGCCCATGCAGCTGCCGGCGGAACTGGTCCTGATCCTGTGCTCGGCACTGTTCGCGCCACCGTTCGACGCGGCCCGCTCGGCGCTCCTGCCGTCGGTCCTGTCCGGCGACCGGTATGTGGTTGGCATCGCGCTGCACAGCGCGACCGCCCAGCCGGCACAGGTGGCCGGCTACTTCGCCGGCGCCTCGCTGGCCGCGATCCATCCCCGCATGGCCCTGCTCATCAACGCGGCCACCTTCGCGGCCTCTGCCCTGCTGCTGCGATTCCGGGTCACGCCGAGGCCGGCCGCGTCTGATCCGGCCCGAAGATCGGACCTGCTGCGCGAAACCGCGGACGGCTTCCGGATGGTGTTCTCCAGCACCGCCCTGCGCTCGATCGTTCTGCTGGTCTTCTGCGGCTGCGTGTTCGCGGTGGTGCCGGAGGGCTTGAGCGCGGCCTGGGCCGCCCAGCTGGCCGGCGAGTCGGATCGCGGCTGGGCGCAGGGGTTGATCATGGCGGTGATCCCGCTGGGGGCGATCCTGGGCGCACTCACCGTGACCAGGCTCGTGCCGCCGGAGACGCGGCGGCAGTTGTTGCGTCCGCTCGCGGTGTTCATCCCGCTGATCCTGGTACCGGCCGTCGTCAACCCGCCGCTGGGCGGCGTGGCGGTGCTGTCGGGTCTCTGCGGCTTCGCCATGGGCGCGCTGGTGCCCATCGCCAACAGCCAGTTCGTCCTGGCCCTGCCCAACGCGTACCGAGCTCGCGCGTTCGGCGTGGTGCAGGGCGGCCTGCAGCTACTGCAGGGCTCCGCGGTCCTGGCCACCGGTGCGCTGACCCAGACCGCCGGGATTCCCGTGGTGGTCGGCCTCTGGAGCGTGGCCGGCGTCGCCCTCATGCTCGTGATCACCTTCTCCTGGCCGGCCCCACAGGTGTTCGCCGACGCGGTCGCCACTGCGACAGCGCTCAACGCGACCCGCACGCCCGGCCAGGACCCTGACCAGGACCCCGAGCACGCCACCGACGCTACCGGCCCAGCCGACGCGATGACCGGGAGCAGCGTGACCAATAACGACGTGACCGACGCCACCGTGACCGACCGCACCGCGAACGAGCACGGTGCGAAGGACGGTGGCCAGCAACACGCCGCCCATCTCGGGCCCGGCCCTGTGACAGGCGCCGCACGCACTCAGACGGCGTCCGGCCAGCCTGGCACCATGGAAGCGTGACTGAACGGGCCGAACAGACCAGCCAGACCCCCACCGGCGAGAACGTCGCCGGAGGCGATCAACAGGGAACCTTCTATCAGGCCATCGGCGGCGCGCCCACCTTCCGCAAGCTGGTGGACGAGTTCTACGCCGGCGTGGCAACCGATCCGGTGCTCCGGCCGATGTATCCGGAGGAGGATCTGGGGCCGGCCAACGACCGGTTGCGGATGTTCCTGGAGCAGTACTGGGGCGGTCCGGGCAGGTACTCGCAGGAACGTGGACATCCACGCCTGCGCCAGCGCCATGCCCCGTTCCGGGTCGGTCCGGCCGAGCGCGACGCCTGGTTGCTCCACATGCGCCGGGCGGTCGAGTCGCTGCAGCTGGATCCGGCCCACGAGGCCACGCTGTGGAGCTACCTGGAGCGGGCCGCCATGTTCATGGTCAACACGCTGGAGGAGTAGGGCCGTTCAGCGCCCGCGTGGCGTGACCGCGCGGGCGCGGCGTCAGAGCAGGCCGCCCTCGTCGTAGAGCCAGTCCACAAAGGTACTGGTGACGGCGGCCGCGCAATCGAGCATCTCGTCCAGCAGGGCGTCGTGCACACCGGACACCAGCGGAACCTGGATCTCCGCGTAGACGGGGAGCATGCCCCGCTCGGTCGGGTCGCCCACGTACGCCTTGCAGAACCGGCGGGTGTGGTTCCACTCGTTGACCACCCGGTACGACCGGTCGGCCCAGTCAGGGTGCACGGTGCCATGCGGCCGGCCGCGCATGACCAGGATCTCGTCGTCGGGGCCCTCGAGCGCGAACAGCACCGCGTGCCGTTCCCACATCGCCAGTAGGCTGCCGTCGCCGTCGGTCAGATAACGGATCTCGAGCCGGTCGAGTGCCTCACCCACGCGACGCATGGTGATCGGCGCCGCCGACCGGTCTGGTATGCGTTGAGTCGGCAACTCCAGCAGCGATTCGAGTCCGGCTGCGTGGCCGGTGACCACGCCCGCGACAGCGGTTCCCGCGCCATGGCGCGGGCCGGCGACGGCATCGGCGTTCTGCACGCGCATCCGACTGCGCTGCGCTCCCCACAACGGCCACCACGGCATCGGCCAGGACCCCCATCCCACGTTCGCACCTGACTGCCTACGAATCAGGCGGTGCTGACTCGGCTGCCGAGGCTACCCGGATTCGTGTGCCGGTGGCAGTCCTCGGTTTCCCGCGTCTAGCTCTTCGTATGATCCGACATCATCTGAACGTGCCGGGTCCCACGTCAACCCCTCAGCTCATTCGTAGAGGCGAACTCGGTCGAAACCAGGCGCAACCGTACGAAGCATCGAGCCCTATCCAGCCAGCAGCAAGTCTGACCGTTACCAAGTTGTCACCGAACGTCACCGATGTCGCTGGCATTGCCGACCCGCCGCCGAGGAAGCCCATCCGAACCACGGCCTGGACTATCCGTTGCGGCACATCAACGTGTTCCCCATGATATCCGGCCACAACGATTGCAATGTGGTCAAGAAGGGCGTCCCTCATCACACGCTGGCCGACCGCCCGCCCCGCGACGCCTTGCGTGGATGCCGCGCGCAGAGTCTCTGCGGCCGCCCGGGCCAGGTGGGCGATTTCAGCGGCCCCAATCGTCTCCACGATCTGCCCGCGCGACGGCGGCAGCGGCCAGCGCCACGCCTCGTCCCGCCGCTTCGGGGCCGCCGCGGCCGGATCGGTCAACGTGGCGAGCAACTCCGACGCCCGTACTGTCTGGTCTGTGTCAAGCGTCACGGGCAGCGTACGCACCGCCAGCACACCGAAGGGCAGCATGGCCCAGATCTCGACCGGCCGGCCCTCCGGCCGGCCCGGCTCGGGCCGAGCCGGACGTAGCCGCACCACCGCAGCGGGATCGAGCCGCAGCAGCCGGGCCAGGAACGCCCCCGCGTCCGCCCGGCCGGCCGGGCTGATCATGCTCATGCGCTCAACAGCCAGTCGGCCAGAAACTCCCGCTCCGCCTGGTGCAGCCGGCGGGGACGCTGGCTTTCCAGATTGAACGGCACGCACACCGACCGGGCCCGCGATGCCAGCTGTGCCTGCTGCGCCGTCCCATCGAGCAGTTCGTACGCGATGGTGAAACGGCTGGCCCGGATCTCCTCCACCCACATCTCGATCCGCACCGACGGCGGGCGGGGCTGCCCGTCCGGTCCGTTCGCGTAGTCCACCGGACGCAGGTAGTCCACCTCATGGCGCGCGATGACGATGCCGTCCTCGAACGAGGTGAGCCCCATCTGCCGGGCGCCCAGAAAGAACAACGCCACCCGTGCTTCCTCGTAAAGGGTGAGGAAGCGGGCGTTGTTCACGTGTCCGTAGGCGTCCATATCGGACCATCGCAACGGACTGGAATGCACGTATCTCATCCGGCCAGCCGGGTCTGCCAGAAGGCTCGCTCGTCGTCGTTGAGCGGGCGCTTGGCGTTGTCCGCATACGAGTACGCCACGAGCACCACTTCGCATCGTGCCACCGGCTGGTCGCCGTCGTACAACTCGGCCTGCAGTGTCCACGATGTATGGCCGAGCCGGCTGACCCAGGTCTCCGCCCGCAGGCTCAGTCCGGCCCGGTGGCGCACCGGATACAGGTAGTCCACGGCCACCCGGGCCGCGATGTACCCATTGTCCTCAGTGGACCCCGCCAGGCCGCTGGGCGACGTGGCCAGCAGGTCCATGCGCGCGTCCTCGAAGTAACTGAGATAACGGGCGTGGTTGATGTGACCGAGCTGATCCGGATCCGACCAACGCACCTGGGCCTGATACAGATGGCGTCGCGGCCCGGTGGTCACCGCCGGGGCGGCGGCCGGGCGCGCGACCGGAACCATCGGGTGGATCGACTCGACCGGGGCCGACTCAGTCACGGGTCAGCTTGCGGTGGGTGAGCCGATGCGGGCGGGTCGCGTCCACGCCGAGCCGGTCCACCTTGTTCTTCTGGTACGCCTCGAAGTTGCCCTCGAACCAGAACCACTTCGACGGGTCCTCGTCCGTGCCCTCCCAGGCCAGGATGTGGGTGGCCACGCGGTCCAGGAACATCCGGTCGTGGGAGATGACCACGGCGCAGCCCGGGAACTCCAGCAGCGCGTTCTCCAACGAGGACAGGGTCTCCACGTCGAGGTCGTTGGTGGGCTCGTCGAGCAGGATGACGTTTCCGCCGATCTTCAGCGTCAACGCCAGATTGAGCCGGTTGCGCTCACCGCCGGACAACACGCCGGTGGGCTTCTGCTGATCCGGGCCCTTGAAACCGAAGGCCGCCACGTAGGCCCGGGACGGCATTTCCACCTTGCCGACCATGAGATGGTCAAGCCCGTCGGACACGACCTCCCACACCGTCTTCTTCGGGTCGAGTCCAGAACGGGACTGGTCCACGTAGGACAGTTGAACCGTCTCGCCGACCTTGACCCCGCCGGAGTCCGCCTGCTCCAGGCCGACGATCGTCTTGAACAGAGTGGTCTTACCCACACCGTTGGGGCCGATGATGCCGACGATGCCATTGCGAGGCAGGGTGAAGGAGAGGTCCTTGATGAGCACCCGGCCGTCGAAGCCCTTGGTCAGGCCGGCCGCCTCGATGACCGAGTTGCCCAGCCGCGGGCCTGGCGGAATCTGGATCTCCTCAAAGTCGAGCTTGCGGGTCTTGTCCGCCTCGGCGGCCATCTCCTCATACCGGTCCAGCCGGGCGCGGGACTTGGTCTGACGGCCCTTGGCGTTGGAGCGGACCCACTCCAGTTCGTCGGCGAGACGCTTCTGCATCTTGGCGTCCTTGCGCCCCTGCACGGCGAGCCGGGCCGCCTTCTTGTCCAGATAGGTCGAGTAGTTGCCCTCGTAGGGGTAGGTGTGCCCGCGGTCCAGCTCGAGGATCCATTGGGCCACGTTGTCGAGGAAGTACCGGTCGTGCGTGATCGCGATGACCGTGCCGGCGTACTTTGCCAGGTGCTGCTCCAGCCACAGCACGCTTTCGGCGTCGAGGTGGTTGGTGGGCTCGTCGAGCAGGAGCAGGTCCGGCGTCTCGAGCAGGAGCTTGCACAGGGCGACCCGGCGCCGCTCACCACCGGAGAGCTGGCTCACGTCGGCGTCTCCGGGCGGGCAACGCAGGGCGTCCATCGCCTGCTCCAGCCGGGCGTCGATGTCCCACGCCTCGGAGTGGTCGAGCTCCTCCTGGAGCCGGCCCATCTCCTCCATCAGCTCATCGGAGTAGTCGGTCGCCATGAGCTCGGCGATCTCGTTGAACCGGGCGAGTTTCGCCTTGGTCCCCTCGACCGCCTCCTCGATGTTGCCGAGTACGTCCTTGTCCTCGTTCAACGGCGGCTCCTGGGCGAGCATGCCCACCGTGAAGCCCGGCATCAACCTGGCCTCGCCGTTGCTGGGCCGGTCGACCCCCGCCATGATCCGCAGCAGGGTCGACTTACCGGCGCCGTTCGGACCGACCACGCCGATCTTCGCACCGGGCAGGAACGTCAGGGTCACGTCGTCGAGGACGACCTTGTCGCCGTGCGCCTTGCGCGCCTTCTCCAAGATGTAGATGTACTGGGCCACGGTGCGGCCACCCTCCAAGATCAGAAACTGGATGTCGGTTCTCGCGTCGTCCAGCGCGCCGGCCGGCGACCTCAGGCCAATCTTCCCAGGCGAGGCCGTCGCGCCGCCAATCGCCCCGCTGCGGTGTAAGCGCGTTGCGCGCCGGGATGTTCCCGTTCCTTTTTGTCGCGCCGACAACTTCCGACCGGAGGGGACACCGGGCTAGGCTGGCTTCCGACTAGGCTGGCCGGCGAAACGCGCAGGGGAGACCTGGGTAATGAACGCACCGCTGTTACCCGTCTTACCCGGGTACGACAACCCGCAACTCATCGCGCACGGTACGACCGCGTTGGTGTTCCGGGCAATACAGACCCGGCTCAACCGGTCGGTTGCCATCAAGGTCATCACGGCCGACACCGGCTCGATACCAGTCAATGCGGCCCGGGAGCTGGCCACCACGGTGGCGCTGTCGAGCCAACCGCACATCGTGTCGATCATCGACACCGGCGTGACCGATGACGATCGCCCGTACATCGTCATGGAGTACTGCGAAGGCGGCTCCTACGCCCAGATCCTGCGCCACGACGGGCTGTTGCCGGTGGACGACGTGCTCGAGGTCGGCATCAAGATCGGTGAGGCACTGCATGCCGCACACCAGGCCGGCATCGTGCACCGGGACGTGAAGCCCTCGAACATCCTGCGGTCCCGATTCGGCCCGGCCCTGACCGATTTTGGCATCGCCCGGGCACCCGAGGAACTCGGTGCCACGCTGACCCGGGAGATGATGACACCGCATCACGCTTCGCCGGAGGCGTTGCTGCACCAGGCCCAGTCCGGCATCTCCGACATCTACAGCCTGGCCTCCACCATGTGGACACTGTTGATCGGCCATCCCCCCTTTGTGGACCCGACCAAACCACCGCTGGACATGTACGCGTTCCGGGACCGGGTCCTGCACGACCCGCTGCCCTCGATGACCCGCGAGGACGTGCCCGCCTGGCTCATCCGCGAACTGGACCGGGCCATGTCGAAACTTCCCGCCGGTCGCCACCGCACCGCACTCGAATTCGCCGATGCGCTGCGCCGGGGCGCGCTCGGCCTGCCACCGGCGACGGTGATCATTCCTGCGACCGCACCCGTTCCCGCAGCCGGGCCTACAGTTGCGCCACCGCCCACGTCACCCCGCTACCCGTGGGGCGGTGCGGCCGAAGAGCAACCGGTGTCGGGTCCGCTCTATATCCCCAGCGCCCGGCCACCGGAGGATGCCGCCGAGCTACTCGGCACACCTCTTGCGGGTACAGGCGGCGGCGATCGACGCACCGGCGGCGGCTGGGCGAATCAGGTTCACGTTCCTGGCATGCCGGCGCAGGCCTGGCCGGCCCCGCAACCCGATCCCATCGGCATGCCGGCTCCCCCGAGCGCCACCGCTACCCGCACTCCTGCGGCCCGCACCGCGGTCGACGGCTGGCCACCGCCACGCTTCGAAGAGCAACCCGACGCAGGGCCGCAGCCACGGCCCGACGTACGGCCAGAGGCGCGACACGACACATGGCTAGACGCACGGCCGGAGGCGCGATCCGATCTGGACGAGGATGCCGGCGAGCCCGACGGGGGCGGCTGGCTCGGTCCGGCAACGCCACCGCGGCCCGCCACGGACGCGATGGGTCTGCCCGAACCGGGTGCCCTACGGCGGTTCGACGACCTCGACCTGCTGGCCCCGCCAACCCGGCAACGCCGCACGTTGGTCGCGGTCGTCATCGGCGTAGCCGTGATGGCCGTTGCCGTGGTGGCCATAGCCGGCACGCTCATCATGGCCCTCGTGTCGCGCGACAACTCACCGTCGAGCGTGGGCGGCGACATCCCCGGTGCTTCGCCCACCCGCTTCATCAGTGCCCAGGCGGAGGGGCAGCCGCGCGACATCCGCATCACCGAGGACCGCGGTACGGCGCTGACCCTCACCTGGACCGACCCCACCGCCGGGACGGTCACCTTTGTTGTCGTGGGCAGCGGGCCGGATGGGGAGAAGCTGGACACGAAGCCCATCCCCCGGGGTACCCATACCGCCACGTACACCCAACTGAGCCCGAACAAGAACTACTGCTTCGTGGTGGGCGCGGTCTACGCCGTGGACTCGATCGCCCTGGCCCCGAGAATCTGCACCAACCGCTAGGCCAGGCAATCGTTAGTCGGGGCGGCGGGCACGCGGTGAACGGGCACGCAGTGGACGAGGGTCGACCGTCCACAGTAGGCGGCGCCACCAAGGGCGGCGGGCTCGCAGGGCGAGGGCATAACCGACCGCGCGGGCCTTCGCGTCGGCCGCGGCCTGCTCATCCGCGATGCCGACCGTCTGTCCGGCGAATCCCACCGCGTTGACGCGATCGGCGAGATCGGCCAGCGGCGGTACGGCCGGGCGGGGGCGGCGTGAGTGCCGGCCCGGCGCGGAGTTGGCGAGCCGGCTGGCGTGTTGGGCGACCTCCCCCGCGGTCAGATGCGCCTGCGCCGGGGCGCCGGCGAGGACCAGCGCGTCGAGCACCTCGGCCCAGGCACCGAGCACCCGCTGCGGCGGCGTACCCCGGTCCAGCCGGTCCCGGCGGCGGCGCAACCGCAGCAGCATGACCAGCGCCAGCAAGGCGATCAGCAGGAGGATCAGTCCACCGCCGACGCTACCCACGATGATCCCGGCACCGGGGCCACCGGCTACGCCGCCAGCGCCGGCTCCCGACGATGCCGACGCGGTCAGGCTGGGCACCGCCGGAGGATCGAGGGATGCGGGCGGTGACGTGGGCGGCGGTGGCTTGGGCAGGTACTGCTCCTCCAGTGGCCGGGGGGCGGTGTCCGCCTCCGGCATGGGGTTGAAGGCCACCCAACCGACCTCGTTGAACAGAACCTCCGGCCAGGCGATCGCGTCGGCGCCGGTGACCGGCCCACCACCGACCGGGGTGCGGAAACCGACGACGACCCGGGTGGGCAGGCCCATCAGCCGGCCGAGGGCGGCGTACGCCGCGGCGAACTGCTCGGAGGTGCCGCGCTGCCCACCGGCCCGCGGATCGTCCAGCAGGAAGAACCGCAGGTTCGGGTACGAGTGACCGCTCGGCGCGTCCCCTGCGTACCGGTAGTGCTCGGCCAGGAAACTCTGCAGCGCGATGGCTCGCAGGTACGGCGAACTCTCCCCTGTGGACACGGTTTCGGCCAGCCGGGTCAGGTCGGGCGGCACCGCGATGCCCACCGCCAGGTAACGCGCCACCGACGGGCCGGAGGGGACGTCGGCGGCCGGCAGGAGGCCGAGGTTCACGCCCGGGTTGATGGACGTCACCGTGTACGAGGTGCCCGACGTCAGGGGTGTCCCGCCGAGCAGGGTGCCGGACGACCGGTCATAAGCCACCCGCAGCCCGCCCACCTCATGCGGTGCGGCGACCGCCGGCAGCAGCCGGCCCTGCAGTTCGGCGACGGTGATGTGTCCGGAGATGGTCCGGGTCGGCATAGGTTCCTCGGGCTGACGGCCCGGCGCGGCGATGACCGGCGGCAGCACCCGGCCCGCGTTGCGATAGTCGGCGTTGACGTGCCACGTGACACCGTCCCAATCGGACAGTACGGCCAGCCGCAACCGGGTGTCGTAGGCAGCGGGATCGACCGTTTCGGGCACTACGGCGGGGTCGGGATCATCGGTGGGTGCGGCGACGACCCCTGGCGGCAACGAAGCCGGGGCGGTGGGGGTGGCCGACGGCGGTGCCGGCGAGGATCCACCCTGGACGACGGTGAGGTCGAAGAGCCGCTGCCCGGGATTGGCCGCCCACCCGGAAATCCTGATCAACGGGTTCTGGTCGAGCACGTCCAGGGTGGGCGGCTGCACGTACTGGCGCGGATCGACCGGGCGACGGGTGACCGCGTCCCCGACCAACGGCGTGGTCAGTGCGACCACGGCGAGGACCGCGACCAGTCCGGCGGCCAAGCCGGTCGCGGTGCGCAGCCGCAACGCGGTGCGTTCCTGCCGGCCGATGCCGGGCACCGAGCGGGCGCCGGAGGTGGCGTTGCCGGCGACGAGGGCCACCGCGGCGAGGGCGGCGAACGCGAGGGTCTGCCAGGCCACCGGCTCGGCGTTCGGTCCTACCAGCACCAGCGCGCCGGCGTAGAGCAGCGTCGGTGGGATCAGCGCCACGGCCGGACGCCGGCTGCGGGCGGCCAGTTCGGTGCCGGCGAAACCGGCGAGCCAGGCCAGCACCACCGGCGCGAGTACGGTGTCTGGCTGTGCCTCCACCGGTATGAGCGCGGTGACCAGCCGGGGCAGTGCGTTGCGGGCCGCGTCCGCGGTCAGTGTCCATACGTCGCCCGGCACACCGCCGGACCGGCCGGACACCCATACGGCCAGCAGGGCGTATCCGGCCAACGCGGCCACCGACACGGGGGCGACGACAAACGCCGGCGCGCGGCGGGCAGGAGCGGATACCGCGACCGAACCGACCGCGGCCCCGGCTACCAACAGGGCCAGCAATCCTCCATTGTAGACGCGTCCGAGGGACAGTCCGCACAGGACGATCAACAATGCGGTCACCATCGGCACGACCTGCCGCCGGCTCACCATGCGCGTACCCCATCCCAGGCGGCCGCGAAATCGGCCCCGTCCGCGGCGGCAACCACCAACAGGCCGGCGGTATCGGTAAAACCGACCGGCCCGAACACGGCCGCGATGATGGATGGATAGGCACCGCGTAGGCCGGCCACCGTGCCGAGATCCTCCTCATTGGGCGGTCCGGTCAGGTAGAGCAGGGTGTCGCCGACCCGGCGGGCCCGCAGCGACTCCACCGCGACGGACACCGATCCGCTTGCGGTCGGTTCGGCTTCGGCCAGCACGTCGAGCAGTGGCCCGACGTCGATGTGCCCGTGCGCACCGGCCGTACCGCTGACGAACCGGATCTCGACGTGGATGTCCTCGCGGAACGCGGCGACCACCACCGACGCGGCGGCTTCGCATACCGCCTCGAAGGTGCTTTCGGCCAGGCCGTCGCTGCTGTGCGCGCTGATCCGGTCGTCGACCAGCAGCACCACCCGCGGCAGGCTCGTGTCCACGTGTTCGCGCACCATGAGTTCGCCGACGCGGGCCGAGGTACGCCAGTGCACGTGGCGCAGGTCGTCCCCGATCACGTACTCGCGCAGTGCCGCGAAGGTGATGCTGCCGTGCGGCACCCGGTCGATGCGACCGTCCATGCTGCGGGAGAGCCCGACCGGCACGGCCACGATCGGATGCACCTTGGGCCGTACCCAGACCCTCGTCGATGCGCCGTAGCTGCGCACCACCGCGACCAGGCCGAGCGGGTCACGGCGGCTGATTTCCAGCGGACCGATCTCGATGACACCACGGCGCGACGGTTGGCACCGGGTAACTGACACTGGTTTCCCGGCCCGGACGCAGCCTTACCAGCGGTACCGGGACACTGCCGCCGGGTCGGCCGAGCACGCCCATGCGGTCGCGGGCGACCAGGCTCGCGCCGAAGAAGCGGCTCGCGTTGGCGATGTGCAGGGTGACCTGGCTGGCTTCGCCGCGCATCAACCGGTCCGGGTCGGCGATGCGCCGCACCGTCAGCTCGGGCCGCCAGGCCACGAACACGAGCGCTCCGGCGACCGCGAGCATGCCGGCCGCACCGAGTTCGG
Organism: uncultured Actinomycetota bacterium; assembly: GCA_963742855.1. Lineage (GTDB taxonomy): Bacteria > Actinomycetota > Actinomycetes > Mycobacteriales > Micromonosporaceae > CAVUNP01. The sequence goes on from CAVUNP010000048.1 coordinate 154,750, forward strand.
CCAGTTCGGGGTAGCCGAAGAAGAACCCGGCGACCAGCAACGCAATGCCGGCTACCAGCAGTCCGTACCCGCGGGACGTGAGCCGCACAGGTCAGGCCCGCAATGCGGCCGGGGCTGGCGCGGGCACCGATTCGACCGCGGCGCGCAGCACCTCCGCGGGTGTGACCCCGCGCATCGAGGAGTCGGGCGCAAGCAGCAGCCGATGCGCGAAGACCGGCTCGACCAGGGCTTTGATGTCCTCCGGGATGACGTACGCCCGGCCGTCCATCAGCGCGTACGCCTGGGCGGCCCGGCTCAACGCGATCACCCCGCGTGGGCTCACGCCGACCCGCACCCGCTTGTCGTCGCGGGTGGCCGCGGCCAACCGGACCGCGTAGATGTAGAGCGGGTCGGCGACAAACACGCGGTGGGACAGGCGGATCAGCCGCGCCACCGTGTCGGTGTCGGTGACCGAGCCGAGGTAGTCCGGCGATCGGCCGGCCGCCGCCCCCCGCAACACCTCCACCTCGACCGCCTCGTCCGGGTAGCCTACGGACAGTTTCATCAGGAACCGGTCGAGTTGGGCCTCGGGCAGCCGGTAGGTGCCGTCCATCTCGACCGGATTCTGGGTGGCGACCACGAGAAACGGCCTGGGTACGCCATGGCGGTGGCCGTCCACGGTGACGTGGCGTTCCTCCATCACCTCCAGCAGCGAGGACTGCGTCTTGGGTGAGGCGCGGTTGATCTCGTCGGCGATCACGATGTTGGCGAACACCGGCCCGCCGTGGAATTCGAACTGCCGGGTGGCCTGGTTGAAGATGGTCACACCGGACACATCGGACGGAAGCAGGTCGGGCGTGAACTGGATGCGCCGCCATTCCCCCTGCACCGAAGCCGCGATCGCGCGGGCGAGCGTGGTCTTGCCGACGCCGGGGACATCCTCGATGAGCAGATGCCCTTCGGCGAACAGTCCGGTCAGGGCCAACCGGACCAGTCCGGGCTTGCCCAACACCACCGACGCGACGTTGCTGGTCAGGCGGGCCGCCACGTCGGCAAATCCCTGCACCTCGTCGGGGGTCAGCGTCTCGGGAGCGTCGGTCACAGGGCTACTCCAGGTGGTTCGGGGGTCAGCCGGGGTACCACACCTACCTCCCCCGACCCGGGCATCATCCTAGGCGCTCCGCCTACCCACGGTCACCCCTGGTCAACCAATAGCATCGATCCACCGATCTCGGCCGTTGGACTGCCGAATCGAGGTGAGCCTAGTGCGCGAGCGCCGTTGGACCCGTACGCGATGCTTTCAGTCGAGTGCGGTGACCACCCCGCCGATGACAACGATGACCGGTGGTTGCAGTTCGAGCGCCCGTTCGGCCACGGTGTCGAGGGTGGCCCGCACGGTGCGTTGGCGACCCGTCGTACCTTCCTGGATCACCGCGACGGGAGTGTCGGCTGGCCGGCCGTACCGCATCAGCGCCGCCGCGATCGGGCCGAGGTTCTTCAAGCCCATCAGTACACACACGGTGCCCCGCAGTTGAGCCAGGGCAGGCCAGTTGACGAGGGAGGCGGGATCGTCCGGCGGCAGGTGGCCGGAAACCACGACCATCTCGTGCGCCACGCCGCGGTGGGTGACCGGGATCCCGGCCGCGGCGGGCACCGCGATCGCGCTGGTCACGCCGGGCACGACCGTCACCGCTACACCGGCTTCAAGACAGGCCAGCAGTTCCTCGCCGCCCCGGCCGAACACGAACGGGTCGCCGCCCTTGAGCCGGACCACCGCCTGACCGGCCCGAGCGCGGGCGACCAGCAGGTGATTGATCTCGTCCTGTGCCCGCGCCGGACCATATGGGATCTTGGATGCGTCGATCAGCTCGACGTCTGTGACGCAGTTCGTCCAGCAGCAGACCAGGGGCGAGATGATCGACGATGACGACATCGGCGGCGGCCAGCAGCCGACGGCCTTTGACGGTGATCAGTTCGGGGTCGCCGGGGCCGCCACCTACCAGCGCGACCCCGCCGACCGCTGGCGAATCGAGCGGATCGGTCACAGTTGGCCCGATCTCGGTGCTGGTCAACAGATCGCGCACCGCGTCTCTCGATGGCCATCGCCCGGCGAGGATCCCCGCCCGCGGTGACCGCCACGGTCACCGGCCCGTGCCGGGTCGACGCCGGGGTCCACGCGCTGGCCGCGTGCCGGTCGTCAGCCCGTACGCAGAAGATCCGATGGGCCTCAGCGGCCACACTGACCTCGCTGGCCACACCGGCATCATCGACTGCCACATGTACCAGCCAGGCACCGTCCACATCAGAGGGTTGAAAGGGGCGGGCCAACCATCGCAGCCGGCCTGCCTGGGCCAGGCTGTGCAGGGCCGGCGTGATCACCGGAGCGACCAGAACCACCTCGGCGCCGGCGTCGAGCAGGGCGGGCATCCGCCGGGTGGCCACGGCACCTCCGCCGACAACCAGCACCCGGCGGCCGGACAACATCAACCCGAGCAGGTACGGCGTCACCCGGCCAGCGCACCGATCGCGTCACTTCTGCACATGTGGCCCACCTTTCCGCACGTCGCGCGGACCGGCTCGGCCGGGGGCCTCAACTCCCACTGGCCCAACCTTGTGGTGTTCTCCGATCTACCGCACAAAGCATCCGTGTTTAACCTACTTTCTAAGGGTGTTGACGCCTTCCTCCAAACTCCGTGACTACCTCACCCCGCTCCTGCGTACCGGCCTGTTCGCCGGCGTCGTCGTGGCGTTGGTCGCTTTCCCGCTCGTAGCGATCGCCGGACTCACCGTCCTGTCCGGTACGGATGCCGTGGAGGAGATGCCCGACAAGCTGCGCGATGTGCCGCCGGCCCAGGTGAGTTACCTGTATGCGGCGGACGGCAAGACGCTCATCGCGCAGTTCTACGAGGAGTACCGCAAGTACGTCCCGTTGAGCGAGATCTCGCCGAACATGCAGAAAGCCATCGTGGCCAGCGAGGATGCTCGCTTCTTCGACCACAACGGCGTCGACACCAAGGGCGTCATCCGCGCTTTCGTGGCCAACCGCAACGGCGTCTCCCAGGGTGCGTCGACGCTGACCATGCAGTTCGTCCGTAACGTCCAGCGTGATTCAGCCGAGACGCCGGAGGAGGTCACCGAATCGACCTCACAGACCAGCGTCCGCAAGATCCGCGAGATGAAGCTCGCGGTGGCGGTCGAGAAGCAGATGTCCAAGGAGGAAGTCCTCGAGCGCTACCTCAATGTGGCCTACTTCGGGCACCGCGCCTACGGCATCTATGCCGCCGCGGAAGTCTTCTTCTCCAAGCGACCCGCCGATCTGACCCTGGCCGAGGCGACCACTCTGGCCGGCCTGGTCAAAGCACCCACCGCGTACGACCCGGCCGGCAACGACGACCAGGCCGCGCTCGACCGCCGCAACTACGTCATCCAGCGGATGGCTGACATCAAGTACATCTCACCGGAACTGGCCGCACAGACCAAGGCCACCCCGATCGAGTTGCACCTGACCAATCCGCCCAACGACTGCACGTCGATCGGTGCCGAGCACAACGACTGGGGCTTCTTCTGCGACATGTTCAAGAACTGGTGGGTCAGGCAACCGGCGTTCGGCGACAACCCGCAATCCCGCGCGGAAAGCCTTCGCCGGGGCGGCTACACCATCGTCTCGTCGTTGGATCCCAAGATGCAGAGCGTCGCGATGAGCCAGGTGACCGGACAGGAGTCCACCGGCAGTCCGTACGCGCTGGGGCTGGTCGCGGTGCAACCGGGCACCGGACAGGTGAAGGCCGCCGCGGTCAACCGAACGTACAGCCTGGACCAGAAGAACAACGGCCCGATCGTCGGTAACGCCCGGGCAGGCAGCGTGCCCAGCAACTATCCAAACACGGTGGCGCCGCTGCTGGGCGGCGGAGACATGCCGGGCTACCAGGCAGGATCCACCTTCAAGATGTTCACCATGCTGGCCGCCCTGGATCAGGGCCTGCCACTGAACACCCAGATCAACTCCCCGCTGACCGTTGTCACCAAATACCCGGGTGGCGGCGCGGACAACTGCGGCGGGTACTGGTGCCCACACAGCGCCAGCGCCGCCATGGTCGGCATGCAGAACATGTGGTCCGGCTTCGGTAAGTCCGTGAACACCTACTTCGTCCAACTGGAACAACAGATCGGAGCGGAGAAGGCGGTCCGGATGGCCGAGAAGCTGGGCATGACCTGGCATACCGATGTAGACCGGACGATGGCCTCCCCGGCCAAGGCGAATACCTGGGGAGCGTTCACCCTCGGGGTGGCTGACACCACACCGCTGGAGATGGCCAACGCCTACGCCACGATCGCCGCCGACGGCCTGTACTGCAAAGCCACCACGGTGTCCGCCATCTACGACCGCAACGGCCACCCCGTGCCGGGCGGCAACCCACAATGCCAGCAGGTGGTGAAGGTCGAGGCGGCCCGGGCGGCTGTGGACGCGACGCGGTGCACGACCGGGTACGGAGCGGCCGGCGGTGGCTGCGGCGGCTGGTCCACGGCTCCCGGCGCGTACGCAGCGGCCGGGCGGCCGATTGGTGGAAAGACAGGCACCACCGATGACACAAGGTCGGCCTGGTTCGTGGGGATCACTCCCGACCTTGCCGCCGCCAGCTTCATCGCCGATCCGGACAATCCCTTCCATTTTGCTGGCGACGGCAACGCCAACAAGCCCATCAACGCGGTGACCGGCCTCATCAAGCAAGGTCTGGAAGGCGTGCCGCCCCGCAACTTCACGCCGCCCTCCTCGATAACCGCCCAGGAAGGCGCCCGCTAGCCGCCAGGGGTCGCCGCAGGCGGCAGTGACACCGGCGGCAAGCAGCCCCGGTCATGCATGATCCAGGGGGATAGCGGCCACTGGGCGGTCCACAATCCGCACGGATCAAGAAAGTCAGCGGCGGCCGAGACGGCGTCATCGGCGGCAACGGAGTAGCGTGCCCGGGTGTGTACCGGTTCCTGCTGTCTGCGCGGTGGATCGGCCTCGCCCTGCTGATGGTCGTGGGCGCCGCCGCCATGGTCGGCCTCGGCCTGTGGCAGCTGGACCGTTACTACACCCGGACCGAGATCAACAACCGGATCGACAGTGCGGCCGAACGACCCGCGACTGCGCTCACCGAGGCGATGGTCGCGCCCAGCCCGGCGAAGGCAGGGGTGGTGGGTCCGGTTCCGTCCGAGCAACTCGCGTGGACGATGGTCACCGTGACCGGCCGCTACGACGCAGCGCACGAGATCCTTGCCCGCGCCCGCACTGTCAACTCGGATGTTGGCTTCGAGGTCATCACGCCTCTGGTCCTCGCCGATGGCACCGCGGTTCTGGTGGACCGCGGCTGGATTGCGGCGTCCGAAAGGGGCGCCTCAGAGCCGCCGAACGTGCCGCCTCCGCCCGCCGGCGAGGTGACCGTGACCGGCCGGATCCACGCCCCGGAGACCCGGGCGGATGCGCCGGAACCGTTCGGCAAAGCGAAGTCGGTGCGGCATGTCGCGCCGCAGCAGATCGCGCCAGCGGTTCCATACGCCTTGTACGGGGCGTATGTCACCCTCGAAACGCAATCTCCCCCCGCGGCCCCGGCATTCGTCCCGATCCCACCGAACCACCAGGACGCCGCCATGAACGCCGGTTATGTGGCCCAATGGTGGCTGTTCGCGGTCCTGACGCTGGTCGGCTTCGGCTATCTGGCTCGCCGGGAGGCGCGCGCCGGCTCTCCTGACGACCACGACGATCGCCCTCTGGACCGCCTCGCCGGTCTCGAGCTGGACCGCACAGGCGAACCGACCTCGGCCGCCTACACCGCCTGATCCGGCCTGTCCGGCATCGGGATTGTCGGCATCCACCTACCCGGCGATCGGGTTGTCGTCGGCGTGCACGTCCGCTTCTTCGGCGGCGGCTGCGGCCGAGGGGTTGGCGCGGTGGGCGGCGTGGGAAAGCGCCCGGACCGAGTCGAGGGTGTCGACTTCCGCGGCCGGCTTGTCCTCGCGGTAGCGCAGCACCCGGGCAAACCGCAAGGTCACCCCGCCCGGATAGCGGGTGCTGGCCTGCACACCGTCGAAGGCGATCTCGACGACAAGCTCCGGCCGGACCGCGACGGCCCATTCGTTGCGTTCGGTGGCCAACTCGAGCAGTTTCGCGGTCTGCCACGTCAGCATCGCGTCGGTGAGCCCCTTGAACGTCTTTCCCAGCATGACGAAACCACCGTCGGGATCGCGGGCGCCGAGGTGCAGGTTGGACAGCCAACCCCTGCGCCGTCCGTGCCCCCACTCCGCGCCCAGGATGACCAGATCCAGAGTGTGCCGCGGCTTGACCTTCACCCATGCCGAACCCCGCCGCCCGACGTCGTACACGGAGGTAGGCGACTTGATCACCACGCCTTCGTGTCCGTGTTCCAGGGCGGACCGGAACGCCGCCTCCGCCTCGGCGGGCGATTGCACCAGGGTGCGGGCCACCCGGGCCTCCTCGCCAACCGTGTTGTCCAGGGCCGCCCACCGTCGCGTGCCCGGTTCGTCGAACAGGTCCACCCCGTCGAGATGCAGAGCGTCGAAAAAGAAGGGAGTGAGCGCCCCCGACGCCTGCCGAGCCGCCCGGCCCGAGGTCTCCTGGAACGGCCGCGGTCGGCCGCTCGCGTCCACCGCCAGCGCCTCACCGTCCAGCACCGCGGTACGCGCCGGCAGCGCGCGGGTCACCTCGACGATCTCGGGAACCCGCGCGGTGATGTCGTCCAGACTGCGGCTGAACACCACCACATCATCGCCGTCGCGATGCACCTGGACCCGGATCCCGTCCAGCTTCACGTCCACCGATGCGGGCACACCGGTGGCGTCCAATGCCTCGTCGATGCCGTTCGCCGCCTGCGCCAGCATCGGCGCCAGGCCGCGGCCCACAATGAGCCGGAACTGACCCAGTTCCGGCTCGCCACCGGTTAGTGCCGCGACCGCCACCTTCTTCAGGTCGCCGGACAGCAACAACGCCCGACGGACCGACTTCGCGGGCACCCCGGCCGCGGCGGCGATGGCATCACCGAGCAGGCCGGCCTGAGCACCCTGACGTACTTCGCCGGAGATGATGCCGACCAGAAGTCGCTGCTCGTCAACGGTCGCGCGGGCGAACAGTTCGGCGACGAGCGCACGGCGCCGCGCCTGCGAGCCTGTGCCAGCCACGACGGCCAACTCGGCGAGCCGGGCGTCCACGTCGCCGACCGACAGGCTGGCCGTGTCGTGCGCCGGCGGAAGATCGCGGAGGCTCGCGTAGCCGACGCCGATCTGGCGTTGGCGCATCTCCCCGGCCAGATACGCCGCGGCCGCTTCGATCTCCCGAGGGCTACCGGTCGCCGCCACGCCCCGCAGCGCATCGGCGAGCAATCCAATCTTCGCCAGTCGGCCGGACGTGGCGGTCACCGCTACCGAGGTGGCCGCCAGCTCTGCGAACAACACCAGGCCATCATGCCCGCCAGGCCTGACAACCTCCGTGAGACGCGACAGTCCGGTCGCCCGACCGCTCATGGTCCCGCTCGCAGATCTCGCATGTCCCGGTCTAACTCTGGCTGGCTTCAGCGGGGCCGCTCAGTTCGGTGAGTTCGAACGAGGCCCACTTCAGCGTCGGGTCGAAGACCAGGTCATCCCGACGGAACAGCCCGGTTTCCAGGAAATGGCTGTTCTCACCCAGCCGGTAGGTGTGCAAACCGACCTCGGAGGTCGTCTCCACCCGCCAGAAATGCGGTAGGTCGTAGTCGGCGTACTCGATCGGCTTGTGCTTGCGGTCAGTAGTCTCCGAACCGGTACAGACCACCTCGACGGCCAGGATCACCTGCTCCGGATCCACTCTACGGGCCTCATGGTCAACGCCGGCGGTCCGAACGACGAGCAGGTCCGGACGGCGGCGCAGCAGATCGTCGAGGCGGAGCTCGAAGTCCATCACCACAGCCATACTCGGCATGGCCAGTCGCGCCAACAGCTCGAGCAATCTCGTCTTCACCCGCTCGTGCGCCGGCGTCGGCACGGCGCGCGGTCGGACGATTCCATCAACAAGCTCCCAATCGGCGGCGTCCGGGGTGTCTTCCCACTCGGCCGCGGTCAACATACTCATGCCTGCCTCCTCCCCAGGGATGCGTGACGACATCAGCCGGCTGAAGCGACCTCGGACACGGCGAACGTGCGGGCGATAACGGTGTTCGCCAGCTGGGTCACATAGCCGTCGAGCAGTTCCCACAGTGGAACCAGCTGACCAAGGCGGTCTGTGATGGCGGCATCCGACAGGGCGGAGCAGTCTTCCCGGGCCAGGGCGGCAACACCGGCCTCGAACGTACGGATATCCTCTTCTCTCGTACCCATGTACGATATCCTAGAGACCTCCGCCGAACATGACAAGAGTTTAAACGAACTTTTGTTCGATCACCAGAACTGCGGCCCGACCTGGGCTGACGATGTTTGTCGATCTCCGACCACACCCCCAATCCCAGGTGGGCGAGGTTGCTGGTCGCCTATGCCTTCAGCGGCGACACCAGTTCGGCTACCTTGGCGAGCAGCAGCGCCTCGGCCAGGCAGACCCGCTCGAACTCAGCCAGATGGAGGCTTTCGTTGGGGCCGTGGGCCCGCGAGTCCGGATCCTCCACGCCGGTAACCAGGATCGCCGCGCCGGGGAACAGTTCCTGGAAGGTGGCGATGAACGGAATGGAGCCACCGACACCGATGTCCACGGGCTCGACCCCGTCCCAGGCTGTGGCGAACGCCGACCGCGCGGCGTCGTACGCCGGTCCGGTGGAGTCGATCACGCAGGGCTGCCCGTCATGTTCGAGGCTCAGGCTGACCTTGGCTCCCCAGGGCGCGTGCTGGTGCAGGTGTGACTCCAGCGCGAGATACGCCTTCTTCGGGTCGTCGCCCGGGGCGATCCGCACCGATAGCTTGGCCCGGGCCATGGGCACCAACGCATTCGGCGCCTCGGCGGTCCGCGGCGCGTCGATGCCGAGCACCGTGAGGGCCGGCTTCGTCCACACCCGGTCCACGATCCGGCCGGTGCCGATCAGCTCGACGCCGTCGAGAAGGCCAGCCTCCTCGCGAAACCGTTCCTCCGGATAGTCCAGGGGCGCGGCCTCCCGGCGGACCAGCCCCTCCACCGCAACATCGCCGTGCTCGTCGTGCAGGGTGGCGAGCAGACGGCACAGGGTGCTCAACGCGTCCGGCACCGCACCCCCGAACATTCCACTGTGGACCGCGTGGTCCAGGGTGCGCAGGTCGACAAACGTGTTGACGATGCCCCGCAGTGAAGTGGTCAATGCTGGCTGGCCGACGTCCCAGTTGCCCGAGTCTGCGATGACGATGACATCAGCGGTCAGCTCGTCGCGGTGGATGCGCAGGAGTTCCTCCAAGGAGTCCGAGCCGAACTCCTCCTCACCTTCGATGAACAGCACGACACCGACGGGCAGGTCGTCACCGAAGGCACGCAGTGCCGCGACGTGCGCCATGACCCCGGCCTTGTCGTCCGCGGCGCCCCGCCCGTACAACCGGCCGTCCCGCTCGGTTGCCTCGAACGGCTCGCTCTGCCAGGCCGCCGGGTCACCGATCGGCTGCACATCGTGGTGCGCGTAGAGCAGCACCGTGGGCGCGCCCGGCGGAGCGGGACGGCGACCGATGATCGCGGGCTGCCCACCGGCGCGCACGATCCGGACATCTGGCAGGCCGGCGCCGCGCAGAAGTTCGGCCACCGCCTCGGCAGAACGCTCCACTTGCGAGTGATCGAAACCGTCGAACGCTATGCCCGGGATGCGGACGAGGTTCTCCAGTTCGGTGCGGACGCCGGGCATCTGTGCGGCGACGGCGGCGCGCAGCTGCGCTTCGCTGAGACTCATGCTGCGATCGTAGGCCGGCCCCCGCCGCACTCCCGGGCACCCCCGGGGCACGCCCGTGAGCCCCGGCCCTGCTCAATGGCCCTGTTCAATGGCCCTGCCCAACGGCCCTGCTCAACGGCGCTGGACAGAGGCGCTGGTCAGGTCAGCGGCCCCGGCGAGACGACATACTCGGATTCGGCGTCATGCGGCACGATCGGTGCACCGTCCACGATGACATCGGCCCGGTTGGCCGTTTCTTCGGTAATAAAGTGACGATCCTCGTCCGCCATCCAGCGCAACCACTGCGGCCGCAGTGCCTCCCCGTCCCGGGCGATGCCTCGGGCCAGCCGCAGGTCACGGTCGACCGTGACGTAAATCCCCACCCCCCGGTACGGATCGGCCGCGCTCCGAGCACTGCTGACTCCTTCGAGCACCAGCACATCGGGTGCGGCGACGGTCTCCCAGCGCTCGTCGAACTGCTCCCGGACCCAGTCATAACGTTGGTAACGGGCCGGTTCGCCGCGAATGAGTGGCTCGACAACCTGTCCGACCCATCGGGGCCAGAACCCGTCGAGATCGCCCCAGCCTTCGAGCAGGTCGTCGACGTGCAGTTCGGCAACAGTGATTCCGGTCTCCCGTAGCGCACGGGATAGGCGCCCGGCGAACGTGGTCTTTCCGGAACCGGCGGGCCCGTCCACGGCGACGAATCGCACCGGCCCGAGCCGGGGGGCGCTGGCGAGCACCTGCCTGGCCAGCGCCGTGAACTGTCGTACCGTGCCCGCCTCCGCCACGCCCGTACGCTACCCGCTGCCGAGTGAGGGGAACTCCAGCCGGTCGGGGCGGAACAGGTCGATGGGGTGCCGGGTCGCTGCGTCGATCACCAGATCCGCGAGGATCTCCCCGATGACCGGGGTGAACTTGAACCCGTGCCCGGAAAAGCCGCAAGCAACCGAAACGTTTGGGTAGGCCGGGTGCCGCCCCACCGCGAAATGCTCATCCGGGGTGAGTGTGTACAAGCACGGCTTCGCACCGAGCCAGGTACCGGCGGCAAGGCCCGGAAGGTGCTCGGCCAGCCACTGCCGCATTTGTTCGATTTCGGGCTGTCGCACGGCCGCGGCACCCTGCCCCGGATCGGCGCTCTCGTGTCCATGATGGAACGCCGCCTTCACACCACCGTCCACTTCGGGCAGACCGTAGGCCGAGAGGTCGGTTCCATATTCCCAGATCCAGACCGGCAACCGCCCGATCGTGAACAGCTCCGGCCGGCTGGCCCGCCAGAAATGCTGGACCCGCCGCTGCACCCGAAGTCCGATCGGAAGACGGGTCAGCCCGGGCGCCCAGGCACCCGGCGCCAGCACGAGCTGGTCGGCCGCCATGGTCCCATCCGCCGTGTGCACGATGACCCCGTCCGGCCCGGCAGCCCAGTCCTCCACAACCACGCCGGTGCGCAGGTCGGCGCCATGAGCGCGGGCCAGCCGCAGCGCAGCGGTGATGGCTCGCTCCGGCCGGATCAGTCCCGCGCTCTCCTCGAACAGCCCAACCTCGTGGTCGGACGGAGCGAAAGCCGGGAAACGGCGGCGGATCGCGCCTGCGTCGAGCATCTCGTGGGCCAACCCGTGAGCCAGCGCGGTAGCACGTGCACCGGCCACCGCGACGGACGATTCCGTCCCGAGCATCAGGCCACCGGTGACGGTGACGATTGACTCCCCCGTCGCCGCTTCGAGCTCACGCCACAGGTCGTAGGACCGCTTCACCAAGGGTGCGTACTCAGCACCCTCCATATAGGCCATCCGGATGATCCGGGATTCGCCCGCATGGGCGCCGCGGTCGTGTGGTGGCGAGAACCGGTCCAGCCCGACGACCCGTAACCCTCGGGCCGCGAGCGTGCAGGCAGCCGCGGAGCCCATACTTCCCAACCCGACCACGATCACGTCGGCGCGCATCCGTGCCTCCTTCGGGGTGATCACGAGCTCACGCCAGCCTAATCAGTACGCGATCGCACCGCACGGGTCGCGCGCAGCGCAGGCGACGTTCATGGTGACGTCCGGCGGAGGCGCGCTGCCACTTGCGCGCCCCCGCCGGACTGGAGGAAGGTCAGGCTGGCACCGGCTGCCGCCCACGCCGCCGGCCCCGGCCCGCGGTCCCGCCCGAACCGCTGGCCATGCCTGCCATTTCCTCCTCCCCGGCGTCCTCCTCCTCGTCGCCGCCCCCCGCATCGGGGGAGACCGCCTCGAGTCCGGCCTCACGGAGGTTGACCAACGCTTCGAGTTCGGTCGCCGGTACGTCCAGTCCGAGGTTCCTTGCGCCACCCGGGAAGCCCTCGCCGTAGCCCAGGTCCGTGTCGTAACCGGCGGCGGCGTCCCCATCCTCGTCGAAACTTTGGGTGCGCTGGCCGTTCACCCGGTTCTCGGTATCCTCGTCCTCCACCACTGTGGTGGTGGCATCGATGCGCGTCTTGCGGAACTCGGACGTGCCACGCATCAGGTCGTGGCCCACGCTGTCCGCCTCCAGTTCGTACGAGATGCGCGCCTCGCCCGATTCGGTGGTCCACGCCCGGGTCGAGATCCGCCCGTACACCACCACCGGGTCACCCGCGATGATGGACGTGGCAACGTGCTCGCCCAGCCGCCGCCAGCAGTTCACCTTGATGCGCAGGCTGGGAGCGTCAACCCACTTCTGCTGCTTCGCATCGAAGCGACGCGGATGTGACGCCACCCGGAAGCTCGACACGATCGCATCGGTCGAGGCGATCAGGCGCCGCTCGGGTCGGTTCAGAGCTGTTCCCACCACACAGAGGTACGTGTCAAACATGTTCTTCTCACAGCCCTTCTTATTCCACACTGGACATTGTTGGACCGGTCACTGACCAGAGCCTGCCCGATCGGCACTCCCGATCGCGGAACCGAACATGATCTGTGGACAACAAACTGCCCTGTGGATAACCGCGACCAGCTCAGGCGATCTGTTATGGACAGTCCACATCCCTTCCGCTGAACCAGAAATCGCGTCACACCCGTACGCTATGGTCCCCTCATGCCATCGACCCTTCACGAAGTGCTCGTCGAGATGTTTCGGAACCAACCGTTGTTGGCGGTCGATCTCCTTACCGACGGCCTCGGCATGCGATTGCCGCGGTTCCAACACGCGGAGGTGCAATCAAACGAGTTCACCGACATCACTCCCACCGAGTACCGGGCAGACGTCGTGGTGACGTTGACCTTCAACAGCAAGGCCGTGTTCGCCGTTGTGGTTGAGGCACAACTGAGAACCGACGAGAGAAAGCGTTGGAGTTGGCCGGTCTACCTCAGCACATTGCGAGCCAGATCCAGATGCCCAGCCGTTCTTCTGGTCATCTGCGTCGATACATCCACCGCGAGTTGGTGCGCGAAGCCGATCGACCTCGGTCACCCGGGTTGGGTTCTCACGCCGCTCACCATGGGGCCCGACCAGGTGCCGCTGGTCATCGACGGGCAAGCGGCAATCCGGACCCCGGAACTGGCTTGCCTTTCGGCCATCGCCCACGCCGACCATCCGGAACAGGACAGGGTGTTCGGCGCCTTTCTCGAAGGCCTTACTTCCCTCGATCTGCACCGACGAGCGTTGTACTCTGACTTTGTCTACCAGGCGCTGCCCGTGGCAGCGCAAAAATGCCTGGAGGAACTCTTGACCACGAGACGGTACGAGTATCAAAGCGAGTTCGTACGCAAGTACATCTTCCAGGGCCGCGCAGAGGGCCACGAGCAAGGCCTTCTCGAGGGCAAGGCACACGGTGAGGCGGCCGCGCTCCTGGGCGTGATCGAGGCCCGCGGCCTCTCTCTTCCCGAAGAGGTCCGGGCCCGGATCGTCGAATGCACGGACATAACCCTCCTGGACGGATGGGTCCGGCGGGCAGCGACGGCCTCCTCGGTCGACGAGTTGTTCGATCAAGTCCAGCACTCATGATCATCGCCTGATGCCCTCCCCGCCGCGCGCTCATTCCCTGGGCGCCGGCGGGCGGGTACCTTTCAGGTGTGACACCTGATGTCCTTGGCGCGCCGTACGAACAGCGGTTGATCACGCTCGACCCGGACGACGAGGGCGAGGTGGTGGCCACCCTGGTGAGCCGCCGGGCGACAATGAAGACCAACCGTGCGGTCTTGTACCTGCATGGCTTCATGGACTACTTCTTCCAGACGCATCTGGCCGACTTCTTCGTCGAACGCGGCTGGGACTTCTACGCCCTCGACCTGCGCAAGTACGGTCGGAGCCTGCGGCCGCACCAGACCGCCAACTTCGCCCGCAGCCTGACCGAATACCACGCCGAGGTCGACGAGGCGGTTCGGATCATCCGCGAGGAGGACGGACACGACACCCTGGTGATCAACGGTCACTCCACCGGGGGCCTGATCGCCGCGCTGTGGGCCCACCGGGTACGCGGCCGTGGCCTGGTCAACGGCCTGTTCCTGAACAGCCCGTTCCTGGAGTTCAACGAGCCGTGGATCGTGCGGCGAGGACTGACCCGTCTGGTGAACCTGTTCGGCGCGGTCCGTCCGTACTACGTCATGCCGCAGCAGATGGGTACGACGTACGGGCTCAGCCTGCAGCGCGACCACGGCGGCGAGTGGGAGTACGACCTGGACTGGAAGCCGCTACGGCGTCCGATCCACGCCGGCTGGGTGCGCGCGATCTGGCAGGGTCATCTGCAGGTGCAGGGGGGCCTGGCCATCGACGTACCGGTGCTGGTCGCCTACTCGGCCCGCAGCTACCCACCGCGTGGCCGTCTCGTGGACGCGGCCCATCACGCCGACTCCGTGCTCAACGTGGAACACATTGCCCGGTTCGCGCCGCGACTCGGCCCGAAGGTGGCCCTGCTCGAGGTCGAAGGTGGCAAGCACGACCTGGTCCTGTCCAGCGCGCCGGTGAGGCAACGGCTGTTCACCAGCCTGGACGAGTGGCTGACAGCCACGTTCCATACCCATCAACAACCGTCGACGCCCACCGCCTGACGCCCGCAGGTCACCTAACGGGAAGAAAAGCGGTCCCGCGGGCTCACCGGCCGGTGCTGCTGTTGCGTGCGGGGCGCTGACTCCGGGCTCCAACCCCAGGAATCGGGGTAGTTCGGCTGCGGCGCCTCGGCGGGCTGGTCGTAGCCATCCCCGTGGGAGCCTGGGTACGGCACCGCACTGGCCGGGTAGAGCGGGCCGGTGTGGGAGCCCGTGGAGTACAGGTCATCGCGATAGCGGGCGCCGGTGTCGCGGCCGTCATGGCCCTCCCTGGACCATCCGTCCCGGACCCGGCTGCGCTCATCGCGCGAATCGTCCCGGTATGGCGGCTTCGCCTCGTCGCGATAGGGCGGCGCGACCGGCTGCGGAGCGCGCGACCAACTGCCCGTGTCGTGATGCGAGGTCGGCCGGGCCTGCGGCGCCGGGCTCGGCACGGCGGAATATGGCGCGGCGGAGTACGGCAGCGCAGAGTAGGGCACGGCCGAGTACGGCACGGGTGAGTACGGCGCGACCTGCGGCACGGCCGAAGCCGGCCCGGCGCCACGGCCAGCGGTGGATCGACCGTCGTGAGACCGGCGGTCCGCCGACGGGCCTGCGCCTGGGCCTGGGCCTGGGCCTAGGCGATGCGACGCGGACTGGCCGGGTGCCGGGTGTGGTGGGCCGGCGTGGCGAGCACCACGCGGCGGTACACCTGACTGCGACACCGGTGGCTGAGACACCGGTGGCTGGGACACCGGTGATTGGGACACCGGTGATTGGGGCACGGCCGAGTAGGGCACTGATGAATACGGCATGGCCGAATACGGCACGGCCGAGTACGGCGCGACATCGCGCGGCTGCCGTTGCGCTCCGCCGCGGCCGGCTGGCGGGCGCTGCCTCGGAACCTGCGGCGGCACCGGAGTCATTCCCGTGCCGGTGTTCGTGGTCAGCGAGCCGGACAGCGGGCCGGACAGCGGGCCCGAGTGGCCGAGGTTGCCCGGAACCGGGGGCAGCGTGGTCGAGGAGGGACGCGGCGCGGCACTCGCGGCCGGAGCCAGCGGAGGCTGTCCCTGGCGGGCGCCGGCCGGCGGCGCGCCCCGACGCTGACCGACCGGGGCGACCCGCCCTTCCGGCCATGACGGGTGCTCCTGGAACTGGCGGGGCGGTTGCCCCTGGCCGAGCTGGTGGGCTGGCCCGAGCTGGCTCGCCGGCCCGACGCCCGGCCGCCCGCCGTGGCGGGCGGAACGGTCGAACGGCTCCCAGGCGCCGCCCCGACGGACCAGCAGGCTCTTGGTCAGCGGGTTGTCGCCGCCGGCCATGAACACCCGCTCGACGCACCGGCGGGCCTTCTCCAAACCGGGCACGGACTGGGACCCGGTCACGATAACCACGTCCCGGGCCGGTACGCCGACAACCAGTTCGCCGGGCACCGCGCCCTGCAGCCGGGTCCAAAAATCGTTGGCCAGCAGCAGGCTCGATTCGAGACCCTCGAAGGACAACATCAGCGCGGGAGGCTGGCCGTGGAACTCGGCCCGGGAGGACAGGACCTCGAGATGCTCGAATGCGGAGCGACGCAGCATCCGCGGGTCCATCGACATCTGCTCAAGATCAGAGTTGGTGACGACACGCCGGCCGAATTGCGGACCGAAGGTGTAGACAACGGTAAGGTCGGCCGAGTACTCGTCCCGCACCGCATCGGGGTCCATTCGATCAGAACCGGCCGCGGCGAGGAGGGGAATGAACGTGGCACGCGTCACCTGCACGTACGCAAACCTAGCGGCTCGCGCGGCCGAGGCAAAGCCCGGCGCGTGGTATGTCCAGTATGTACAGGCAACCTTTTTCCTCGCCGAAACGTTATGGCCCAGGCGGGCGGTAGTCTCACGCTGAGCCAAGCCAGGCGCCCGTAGCTCAGCGGATAGAGCAGCTGCCTTCTAAGCAGTTGGTCGCAGGTTCGAATCCTGCCGGGCGCGCAGCGGCGAACCACAACCAATCCCACCTCCCGGCTTCGTAGACTGGGCGCATGGCGCGGGCGAACCAGGTCGTGGCGGGGCTGTTCGAGGAGTACGCCGACCTGCTCGCGATCACCGGCGGCGAGGCATTCAAGTCCCGGGTGTACGAGAAGGCGGCCCGGGCGCTGGCCGGTCACCCCACCGACATCGACACCCTCGACCTGGCCGGCCTGCAGGAGATACCCAACGTGGGCAAGTCGATCGCGGAGAAGGTGCTCGAGTACCGCGCGACCGGGCAGATCCAGGCGGTCGAGAAGCTACGGGCGAAGATCCCGGCCGGGGTACGGGCACTCACCGAGATACCCGGTCTGGGGCCGAAGAAAGCCATCGTGCTGTACCAGGAGTTGGGTATCGCGTCGATCCCGGACCTGGAAGAGGCGATCGGCGAGGGTCGGTTGAAGGGCCTGCGCGGGTTCGGCCCGAAGACGTCGGAAAACCTCATCCATGGCATTGAATTGACCCGGTCCGGTGCGGGCCGGGAACTCATCGACGTGGCGATGGGCGTCGCCGAGGACATCGTCGCGGCGATCTCGGCCGCGCCCGGTTGCGTCGACTGTACCTACGCGGGTTCCCTGCGGCGGATGCGAGAGACCATCGGCGATGTCGACATCCTGGCCGCGGCCGAGGACTCCGCGCCTCTGATGGAGACCTTTGTCAGCCTGCCCACGGTGGCCGAGATCATCGTCCGGGGCACGAAGAAGACGTCGATCCGCACCGCCCGTGGACTCCAGGTCGACCTGCGGGTGGTTGCGCCCGAGTCCTGGGGTGCGGCCCTGCAGTACTTCACCGGGTCGAAACCCCACAACGTGCGTACCCGTGAGATCGCCGTACGTAAGGGCCTGAAGTTATCCGAATACGGACTGTTCCGGGTGGAGGATGACAGCCTGCTCGGCGCCCGGACCGAGGAGGAGATCTACGCCCAACTGGGGTTGGCCTTCATCGAGCCCACCATGCGTGAGGACCGCGGCGAGGTCGATGCCGCGGCGGCCGGTTCGCTGCCCCAGGTCATCACCATCGACGATATCCGCGGTGACCTGCACGCGCACACGACGCTCACCGATGGCGTGTCCTCATTGGACGAGATGATCGCGGCAGCGCAGGCGAACGGATTCGAGTACTTCGCCGTGACCGACCACGCGAAGGACATGCCGATGCAACGGATGACTGACGCGAAAATGCTGGCACAGCGCAAGCTCGTCCGGGACCGGTCGCCCTACGAGGGGATGCAACTGCTGCACGGCACCGAACTCAACATCGGTCCGGCCGGCGAGGTCGACTGGGACGCCGATTTCCTGTCCGGCTTCGATATCTGCATCGCTTCGGTGCATTCGCATTTCACCCAGTCAGCGGCGGAACTGACCAAGCGCCTCATCCGGGCCTGTGAGAACCCATATGTGAACATCATCGGCCACCCGACCACCCGGCAGATCGGCCGTCGTGCGCCGATCGAGCCGGACTGGGACGCCGTCTTCGCCGCCGCCGGCGACACCGGTACGGCGATGGAAATCAACAGTTTTCCGGATCGTCTCGACCTACCCGACGAACTTGTGCTGCGGGCCAAGCAGTACGGGGTGCGGTTCGCTATCGACACGGACTCGCACTCGACTCTCCACTTGCGACATCTGCGGTTCGGTGTCGGGCTGGCCCAACGGGCGTGGTTGACCGTCGACGACGTCATCAACGCCTGGCCATTGCCCGATCTCCGCGACTTCGTGGCGGCCAAACGCGGCTAGCGCGACGGCGCGGGAGTCGCAACTCCCGCGCCGCCGAGGCCAACTAGTTACACGTCGAACCGTTGAGGGTGAACAGGGCAGGGTCGGGGTTCGGGCCGGTACTGCTACCGAATACCCCGAAGACCACCGACTGGTTCGGCTTGATCTTGCGGTTGGCCGGGATGCTGGTGGCCGTCACCGCGGCGCCTGCCTGGCTGACGGAGGCGCCCGCGGGGATGAGTATCTTCTGGTTACCCAGGTAGGACCAGCCGAGCGTCCATCCATCCACAGTGGATCCACTGGTGTTGGTTACGGTGACCGACGCGGCGAACAGTCCGAACGGGAGCTTCACGCCGCTGTAGCGGACCTTGCAGGTGGCCGGCGGCGGCGGTGTCGCGTCGCCCTGGTCCGCCACGAACGCGGCCACCCACGACAGCGGTGAGTTCCAGTTGATGGTGAGTTCGTTGGTGGACCACGACTGGATCTCGTCGATGTAGCAGAACTGTGGCTTGCAGCCCTTCAACAACGCCTGTGCCACCGGATCCTGAATGGACGAATTGGCGCCACCGGCGAGCGACCCGACCGGCGGGTGCGGCAGGTCGGCGTTGAGCTGGTGGGCGTACCAACGGCTGTGTTGGTTCTGCGATGACTTCTCGCCATATCCGGTCACGTAGGACTGGTTGAGCGCGTTGCGTCCGAACAGATAGTCCACGCCCTGCAGGACTGCGTCGCGGTACTTCGCCGCGCCGGACAGGTCGTACGCGGTCGCCAGCACGACGATGTTGTTCAGGATGGAGCTGTTGGATCCCCAGTCGAACATCCCGTTGCTGGGCGCGTAGGGCAGGCCGTACGGGCTCGCCGCGATGGTGGCGAGGTACTTGTCCGCACCGGCCAGCACCGATGCCCGTACCGCCTGGCGGCCCGGCAGGTTGTTCGGGATGAGAGCCAGATCGAGCCGGCCGAGGGCGGCGGTGTAGCCCCAGCTGAAGCCCTCCGGCTTGAACACGTCGGCAGTGTGCACCGGCGACGCGAGCAGATAGTCGGCGTAGGCCTTCTCGCCGGTGCTCAGGTAGAGCTCGGCGGCCGCCCAGTAGAACTCGTCGGTCACGTCGTTGTCGTCGTAGGTGCCGCCACCGACGCCATCGGCCGTCGAGGCGTAGATCGCCGGGTGCGCCTGTGCCGCGGAAAACGCGGTGCGGGCGGCGGCGAGCGCCCGGGCGGCGAACGGCGCGTCATACGGGCCGAAGATCCGCGCCGCCTGGGCCGCGGTCGCGGCCAGGTTGAGCGTGGCCGCCGTGGATGGCGGGTGCAGTTCGCGCTTCTGCGGGTCCAGGTGCGGCATCAGCGGCAGCCCGGTCCAGTTCTCGTCGTGGATCTTGTGGTGCACCATGCCCGCGAGTGGCTTGCCGGCCGGCACCTGCATGCTCAGCAGGAAGTCCATCTCCCACCGGGCCTCGTCGAGAATGTCCGGTATGCCGTTGCCGCTCTCCGGCAGTGCCAGGGTGTTGTCGCCGAGCTTGCCGGGCTTGGCCGACGCGGCCACCTTGGTCCGCTCGAACTCGCTCATCAACTGAGCGACCGAGATACCACCGTTGACGACGTACTTGCCATGGTCGCCGGCGTCGTACCAGCCGCCCTGCACATTCAGCGAGTAGTCGCAGACCCCTGGCTGGCAGGGCACCAGGGTGTCACCCTGGTTCGGTGCCACACCGACGTGACCGGCCGGCCGGCCATAGCCGGGGCGCAGGCTGTCCTTGATCTCGATGCCGCTGCGCTGGGTGTAGTAGAACTTCAACGCGTCGGTACGCAGCTTCGCGTAGGCGGCCGCGTCGAGGTCGAACGGATGGCTGGTCTGGCCGTCGGCGGACAGCGTGAACCCGGTCCCCGCAGTGGTGAAGCCGCTGAAGTCGATCGAGTGCACATTCTGCCCGGAGCTCGCGTCCACCCCGCGTGGGGTGGTGACGCCGCTGGCCACGACGGTTCCACCACCGTTGCGCAGCTGCCACGGCAGGGCGGTGGTGGCATCGGTGACCAGGGTGGCGTTCTTCGGTCCCTTCGGCAGGTAGCCGACCTGGTTGACCCGCACCCGCGGCCCGGTGTCAGGTGTGTACACCGGCGGTGCGGCGCCGCCGGTCAGCGAGACGTTGTCCACGCAGAATGTCCACGCGGTCGGGCTACCGCCGACCTGGAACGCCACCTGCGCGCTGTCCTCCCACGTCGCCGCGGCGGTGAAGGTGTAGCTGAAGGTCTTGAGTGTTGGGGTGAGCTGCGGCGCCTGGTCGGTCGCGGTGCCGTACGGGGCCTCTTCCTGCCCTACCAGCGCCCGGATGGTGACGTCGCGGCTGGCCGACGCGTCGAAACTGAACGTGTACGACTCACCCTCGATCACGGTGATGTCGTTCTGGCCGACGATGGCATCCCAGGGGTTACTGGTGCCGGCCGGCACCTGCGCGCACAGCCGGCCGTCGACGACCTCGGCCGGCGCGTTGCCGGTGTTCCACCATGGGTCCTTGCCCGCGGCGAAGTCGCCGTTGACCACCTGCTGCGCGGCGAAGGGAGCAACCGACACATTGTCGACGCAGAAGGTGAACGGCTCACTGCTGCCGCCGACCTGGAAGGCCACCTGTCCGTTGGTCCAGCTGGCGTTGGCGTCGAACCGGTAGGAGAACTGCTGTGGCGTGGTGGTCACCTGCGGCGCCTGGTCCGTCTGGGTGCCGTACGGCGCATCGGACTGGCCGACGAGTGCCCGTACGGTCACGTTCCGGCTCGCCGAGGCGGTGAAACTGAACGCGTACGTCACCCCGGAAGACAGCACCAGGTTGTTCTGGCCGATGATCGCGTCCCACGGGTTGGCCAGGCCGCCCGGCACGTTGGCGCACAGCTGCCCCTCGGTGACACCGCCGGGCACGGTGACAAACCACGGGTCCTGCCCGGCGTCGAAAGTTCCGTTGACGACGAGCTCGCCGGCGACCTGCGCGTTCGCGGTGGTCCCGGCGACAATGCCGGTCACCGCGAGCGCGGCGGCGACAGCTGCGGCGATGACTGCTCGGCGCCGCCATCGGCGCGGGATCAAGGTCACGAGTGTTCCTCTCTACGACGGTGCACCGTGACGCCCGCTCCCCGAACCGCGCGGACAGCCAGCCGCGAGACACGACGCATGCGAGGACAGCGGTGGGAGCGCTCGACGGTGGGAGCGCTCCCGGAGCGCCAGATTGGCGTCGATGTTGCCGATGCGTTTCGGGGGTGTCAACCCTGCCCGCGACGCCGGCTCGGTCCAAACCGTTTCGACGACGCATTCGACCAGCAAGCCGTCCCGAAACTTACAGGGCTCCGGCAAAGGTCAGCGTTGATTGCCTCCGGCACTGTTAGCGCCGCAACTGCTCCCGCAACCACCGGAAGCTCGACTTCGGCGTGCGCACCTGCGTGTCGTAGTCCACGTGTACGAGGCCGAAGCGCGGCCCATAACCCCGCGCCCACTCGAAGTTGTCGATCAATGACCAGTAGAAGTAGCCGCGTGCGTCCACCCCGGCGTCCATCGCCCGCCCCAGCGCGTCCACATGAGAGGAGATGAACGCGATCCGGCCGTCATCCGCCACTCCCACCCGATCCGGATAGGCGCAGCCATTCTCGGTCAGGTAGATCGGTGGCAACATCTCGAAGCGGTCCTTCAGGCCGGTCAGGGTGGCCCGCAGGCCGTCCGGCTCGATCGGCCAGCCCACACCGGTTTTCTCCACATCGGACGGAGCTACCGCGCCGACGCCGATCTCGTACGCGCTACGGTCGGGCGACTGCGACTGGTCGGTGGCCCGCACGTGAACGCGGTAGTAGTAGTTCACTCCGAGGAAGTCCAACGGGGCGGAGATGGTGGCCAGGTCTCCATCATGGACGAACGAGAAGTCGGTGATGGTGCCCCACAGGTCCACCATGTCGGCGGCGTACCGCCCGGCCAGTAACGGCTCGGTGAACAGCCGGTTCACCAACAGATCCTGCCGGCGCGCAGCCGCCTCATCCTCGGCCGACCCGGATGCCGGCACCGCCGGCGACATGTTGAGTGCGATGCCGACCGGCGCGTCGCTGACGGCCCGCAGCCGGGTGGTGGCCAGACCGTGGCCCAACAACAGGTGGTGCGCCGCGGCAAGGGCACCGTGGCCTTCCCTGGCTCCGGGGGCGTGGCGGCCTTCGGCGTATCCGGTGATGGCCGAGCAGTACGGCTCGTTCAGGGTGATCCAGTGTGGCTCGAACTCGGCCAGCGCTTCGGCGACGAGGCCGGCGTAGTCGGCGAAACGCCCAGCCGTGTCGCGCGACCGCCAGCCGCCCACGTCCTCCAGCGCCTGCGGAAGATCCCAGTGGTACAGGGTGACAAACGGGGCTATTCCTCGATCCCGCAGTCCGCCCATCAGCAACCGGTAGAAGTCCAAGCCACGCGGGTTGGCCGGGCCGGCGCCGGTGGGCTGGATGCGCGGCCAGGCGATCGAGAACCGGTACGCGTCCAGCCCGAGCTCCACCAGCAGGTCGAGATCTCCGGCCCAGCGATGGTAGTGATCGCAGGCGATGTCACCGGTGGCACCGTCGACCACCCGGCCCGGCGTGTGGCTGAACGTGTCCCAGATGGACGGGCCCCGCCCGTCCTCGGTCGTCGCGCCCTCGATCTGGTATGCCGCCGTCGCCGCGCCCCAGACAAATCCCTCGCCGAACGATCTCACAAAGCGGCAGCGTACCCCGCGTTCATGAGAACGCCACCGGACGCTACCGCGCACGCCACGCGGTAGGCACAGCTGAGGCGTAGACCTCGCTCATGACCGTTTCGCAAATCCTGGCCACGACGCTGGCGACAACGCTGGCCACAACGCCCACAACGCCCGACGCGCCGAGTTACAGCGTCCTCGTCGCGTCCACCGCAGACGAGATCCGTGCTGCTCAGCGGTTGCGTCACCTGGTGTTCGCCGAGGAGATGGGAGCACAGCTGCGAAGCGACGTTCCCGGACTCGACGTGGACAGGTTCGATTCCTTCTGCGACCACCTGGTCGTTCGCGACGATCGTAGCGGTGCGACTGTCGGCACGTACCGCATGCTGCGCCCGTCGGCCGCTGCCTCGGCCGGCAGCCTGTACGCGGATGGCGAGTTCGACCTCAACAAGCTGGGCCCGCTACGGGGTGACGTGGTCGAGACCGGGCGCTCCTGCGTGCACCCGGATCACCGCAACGGGGCGGTCATCAACCTGATGTGGGCCGGCATCGCCCGCTACCTGCACCTGCACAACCAGCGCTGGCTGCTTGGCTGCGCCTCCGTCACGCTCGACGACAACGGCTACGCCGCCTCCTGCGTCTCGGAACTGGCCCGGACAAAGTACCTCTCGCCGCCCGCTTTGCGGGTGCGCCCGCGCCAGCCGTACCAGGTGGCCCCGGCGCCGACCACAGACAAGGCCACCCTGCTCGCCGCCGTGCCGCCGCTGTTGCGTGGCTACCTACGCCTAGGCGCCTGGATCTGCGGCGAACCGGCCCACGACCCCGATTTCGGCGTGGCCGACTTCCTGATCCTCCTGTCGCTGGACCGGGTCGACCCGCGATACCTCAAGCACTTTTTGGGCGAGCTCAGATGACCGCGTACGCCCCAACCTCGGCCTGCGGATATGGCTGCCTTCCCAAACCGGGCAGCGTGCCGCAGGTCGGCTGGCCACGCCGGGTGGGCCGGCTGCTCGCCCTGGTGCTGGTCCTACTGGCCGGCATCGGTGTGGCGGCCGTGCAGCCCCTGCTGTCACCGCCCGCCCGATCCGGGGTGAAGCGCGCCTGGTTCCGCCGCATCCTCGCCGCCGCCGGAGTACGCCTGGTCGCAAATCAGTCGATCTTGGAACGGATGGTCTCGTTATCCGGACCATCCGTTCCAAGATCCAGCCAGGGCACGCTCGTCGTGTCGAATCACGTGTCTTGGTTGGATATTCCGGCTGTGCTTGCGGTTGAGGGGGTGCGGGTGCTGGCGAAGAGTGATGTGCGGGGGTGGCCGCTCATCGGTGCTATGGCGGCCCGCGGTGGCACCTTGTTCATCGACCGCGGCTCATTGCGACGGCTGCCGGACACGGTGGCCGACGTCGCCGGCAGCCTGCGGGCCGGCCATAGCGTGCTGGTCTTCCCGGAAGGCAGCACCTGGTGCGGTCGCACCCAGGGCCGCTTCTATCCCGCCATGTTCCAGTCCGCCATCGACGCCGGCGCCCCGGTCCGCCCGGTCTCGCTGCGTTACCGGTTGGCCGACGGCACACCCACCACGGTGGCGTCGTTCCTCGGCGAGGACACCCTGCTGTCCTCGGTACTGCGTGTCGTCGCTGTTCGCGGTCTCGTGGTGGAACTCGAAGCCAGCCCGGTCGTCGAGTCCACCGCCACCACCCGCCGCGCCCTGGCTTCCACCGCCGCCGCCGCGATCCGTCCGGCACCCGCCACACCGGCGGCCGGCCGGAAGCAGCACCACGCTCCTGATTGGACTGTCCACACTCGACGGCGGTAGGGGCCGGCGATCTCCCTTCGGAGTTGGTGTGAAACGGCTGCCCGCAGATGGCCAGAGTACGGCCGGTCAGGCGCAGCACGTCGTCCCGTTCGGTATGGGTGCCGCTGTTGGCCAGGCCGGCCATCAGTACCCGTTGGCGTCCACTCACGACAGTTCGTCCGTCCACTTCGATGCGTAGCCGCCAGCCCGACGCGCGGGCCCCGGCGAGCAACCCACCCAACGGAAACGCGCCGATCTTCAACCACCGCTTCAGCGGCCGCGCCCGGACCGCGGCATCGGCACCCACTCCGACGTGCATCGCGTTGACCACGACCCGCCGGCCTCGTCGGTAATCAGGTCGGCCGGGCAAAGTCGTTGCCCGTGTCGAGCGGAATCATCGACGCAGGAACTGTGCCGGAGGCGATCGGCGCAGAAACTTTCAGGTCGCGCTGTTGCCCTGTCACGGCAGGCCCTCGCATTCATCGGCAGATGTGGCCGGCTGTCGAATCGCACTTGCGAGAATTCGACACACGTCTATGGTGGGCGCTGGGAACGCTCCCACAGCTGGCCGCCAGTGTCCTTTCCATCG
This sequence comes from uncultured Actinomycetota bacterium, assembly GCA_963742855.1. GTDB lineage: Bacteria > Actinomycetota > Actinomycetes > Mycobacteriales > Micromonosporaceae > CAVUNP01. The sequence continues at coordinate 180,313 of CAVUNP010000048.1, forward strand.
TCCCGAGGAGCAGCATGAAGCACCGCATCATCAGCTACGGCGCAGCCGGCCTGCTGTTGGCCGCCACCGCCGTGGCAAGCGTCGTCACCGCCCTGCCTGCGGCCGCGGCCCCGGTGATCTGCGAGAAGTACGGCGCCACCACGGTCTCGAATGGTCGCTACATCGTGCAGAACAACAACTGGGGCGACGACACCACCCAGTGCATCGACGTCAACCAGAGCGGGCCAGGCTTCACGGTCACCACGGCCAGTCACAACAAGGCCACCAACGGCGCCCCCGGCTCCTATCCGTCCGTCTACTTCGGATGCCACTACGCCAACTGCAGCTCGGGCAGCGGGCTGCCGTTGCAGGCCAACACGTCCGCGTTCAACGGGATCTCCACCAGCGTCAGCATGAGCTACCCGGCGGCTGGCGTATGGGATGCCGCGTACGACATCTGGTTCGACCCCACGCCGCGCACCGACGGGCAGAACACCGGCGCGGAGATCATGATCTGGCTCAACCGGCAGGGTTCCATCCAGCCGGTCGGTTCCCAGGTCGGCACGGCCGCGATCAACGGGGCCACCTGGAACGTCTGGTTCGGCAACATCGGCTGGAACGTGATCTCGTACGTCCGCCAGTCCGCCACCACCTCGCTGAACTTCCCGGTCAACGACTTCTACACCGACTCCGTCAACCGGGGCTACGCCCAGCGGTCCTGGTACCTCACCAGCATCCAGGCCGGATTTGAGCCGTGGGTGGGTCAGACCGGACTGGCCGTCAACTCGTTCTCCGTCACCACCGGCGGCGGAGGTGGTGGCGGTGGCGGCGGTGACACCCAGGCACCCAGCACACCGTCGAACCTGACCGCCTCCGCCACCACCTCGACCTCGACCAACCTGTCCTGGACCGGCTCCACCGACAACGTCGGCGTCACCGGGTACGACATGCGCGCACCGGGCACCAGCGGTGGCACGTTCACCAGTGTGGGCACCGCCACCGGCACCTCGTTCAACGCCACCGGGCTGTCTGCGAACACCAGCTACCGCTTCCAGGTCCGCGCCCGCGACGCCGCCGGCAACACCTCCGGCGTTTCCAACACGGTCACCGTCACCACCACAACCGGTGGCGGCGGAGGTGGCGGGACCGGCGGGTGCGCGGCCACGTACCGGGTGAGCAGTGCCTGGCAGGGCGCCTTCCAGGGCGAGGTCGTGGTACGCAACTCCGGCTCGGCGACGCTCAACGGCTGGACCGCCACAGTGACGTTCAGCACCGCCATCACGGTGACCCAACTCTGGGGCGGCACCTACACCCAGTCCGGCAACACGCTGACTATCCGCAACATGCCCTACAACGGCACCCTCGGCGCCGGCGAGTCCACCACGGTGGGCTTCCTCGCCAACACGTCCGGCTCCGCCGGCGCGAACGCCACCGCAACCTGCACAACCCCGTAACCCCGACGGGGCCGGTTCGGTACCCGTACCGGACCGGCCCGCGAAGGCGCGCCGACAACGAAGCGGCGACAACGAATCAGTGCGATACCGGACACGGTGACCATGGTCTCAGCCCGGCCGGCCGCACAGATCGAACAAGCACCGTCCCCGTATCCTTTCCGATATTGTCCCGTGCCGTTATGACCGCGGGGCCTGACTCGTGGGGGATTCGTGGCAGTTTCCGGTGTGCTGGAGCGCGACGCCGCCTCACCCCTGGTGCTCGACGCCACCATCGTGACCATCGCCCTCCCCCAGACTCAGCTGCAGCTCGGCATCGTCGGGTTCGCGCTCGCCTCCGGCTTTCTCGTGCTGGCCGGGCTCGTCGTCCTCGCGCTCGTGCGCGGTGGCAAGCAGGCGCCCACCACCGAGGGTGCGTCTGTCCATTTCGGATAATCGATCCGACAAGCCCGCGCGGACGACCTCCGCGCGGAACCGGCCCGGATCCTCACGCGGTGCCTTCAACCGGCGCCGTTCGAACCCGGGCCCCGAGCCTGCCCGCCAGCCCCGATCAGGGCGCCTGGCGGGCAGGTCCATGGTTATGTCAGGTCCGGACCACGCAGAGACACCAACCGCGTACGCATCGCGGTCGCGGCGACACGCCGACACTCAGGACGCGCCGGTGGTCCATGATCGCGACCGGCGACCCTATGCTGTCGTGGGTCAACCGGAGGTGGCGCGGTGATCGTTGTCCACGGACTCTGGCGAGATGATCGCCTCTCATTGTGGGCTGAGGACTCAGCTCTGGCCGTCACGCCGGCGCGAGCCAGCAGGACGACGCCCGCTCATCCGTTCGCCGTGGCGGCGGACCAACTGGCCGGCATACTCGACGGCGCCGCGACCAAGGCCCCGCACGGTGTCGCCGAACTTCACCTGCCAACGCGGGCCGGCGTCGTGCTCGACTCGCCCGAACTGGTCCGCGACAACCTGCCCGACCACGGCCGCGGCGTAGTGAGCCTGCGCCGCTGGCGCGTGCCCGCACTCGAGTTCGATCCGGACGACGCACTCGTCATCCTCTGCGAACTCGAACCAGACAAGGCGACCATCGGCGCGACCGTACGGCATCTCGCCCAGCTGGCCTCGTTCGCGCACGATCTGGTGGTACGCGGACGGATGCTGCCCAGTCTGGACCGGCGCGACCAGCACGCCCGCGCCGTGTGGCGGCCGGTGCTCACCGGGGCCGACGCGAGTTGGGCACAGGCGCTGACCCTCGCCCTGCCACCGGCGGGTCGAGCTGGCGCGATGGACGCGGCCCGGGATGTGGTGGGACCGGCCATGGACGCGCTGGTCGACGCGGCCGCGCGGATCGCCCTCGCCGCCGCCCAACCGTCCGCGCGCCGGCGGCTGACGTCGGCCGATGAGCTCGGACCGGCCTGGCGGGCCTGGCTCGACGCGCTGACCGGCAGTGAACGCGGGTTCGCCGCGACCGACCGGGCGGTGGCCGAACTCGACGAGGCGCTGTCTGCCTGGCAACGCGACGCGGCGGCCGGCCAGGTCCGGGCATGCTTCCGGCTGGTCGAGCCAACCGGACCCGATCTGTTCGCATCGGACCGTGATGGCGACCCGGACGAGTGGCGGCTCGAATTCGCCCTGCAGGCGGCGGACGATCCCAGCATGCTGATCGACGCGGATCTGGTGTGGAACGCGCGCGGCGCGTTGAGTGCCCTGTCCAGACAACTTGACTCTCCACAAGAGACGTTGCTGACCGAACTCGGACGCGCCAGCCGGCTCTACCCCGACCTCGACGATGCCCTGGGTGAGGCCCATCCGGCAGCGCTGCGCATGGATGGCAACGGGGCACACAAGTTCCTGCGCGAAGGCGCGCCGATGCTGGCGGGCGCTGGATTCGGCGTAATGCTGCCTGGCTGGTGGAGTAAGCCGAAGGCCCGGCTGGGTGCCCGGCTCACCTCGTCCGCGCCGAGCGCACCCGGCGTGGTCCAGAAGGACGGCGGGGTCGGGCTGGACGCCATTGTGGACTACCAATGGCAAGTGGCCATCGGCGACCAGCCGCTGACCGAGGAGGAGCTGGCTCCTGTCGGAGGTGCAGTACCCCACTGGTCCGGCTGCGCGGCCAATGGGTCGAACTGGACCCGAAGCGGCTCGCCGTCGGGCTGCGGCTGCTCCACCCGGGGTGAGATGACGGTGGCCGACCTGATCCGCGCTGGGACTGGCCGAGCAAGACGGGCCGGCGGCTGCCGGTGCTGGCGATGACCGCCGAGGGCGCGCTGGGCGACCTGCTGGCCGGTCGAGGTGGAGCGGCGGCTCACGCCGGTCGAGCCCGCCGGACGGGTTCGGCGGCACGCTGCGGCCGTACCAGCGAGCGCGGCCTGGCCTGGCTGGCCTTCCTCCAGTCGCTCGGGCTGGGCGGGGTGCTCGCCGACGACATGGGGCTGGGCAAGACGGTGCAGACTGCTGGCGCTGCTCGCCGGCGACCAGCCGGAGGCCGGGCCCACCCTGCTGGTCTGTCCGATGTCGCTGGTCGGCAACTGGAGCCGGGAGGCCGCAAAGTTCGCGCCCCGAGCTGCGCGTGCACGTCCACCACGGCGCCGAACGCGCTCGGGGCGAGGGGTTCGCCGAGCGGCCGTGCGCGCGGCGGACCTGGTCATCACCACCTACTCGGTGGCCGCCCGGGACGCGGTCGACGCTGGCCGGGATCGACTGGCACCGGGTGGTGGTGGACGAGGCGCAGGCAATCAAGAATGCGGCCACCCGGCAGGCCGAGGCGGTCCGGGCGCTGCCCGCCCGACATCGGGTCGCGGTGACCGGTACGCCGGTGGAGAACCGGCTCGCCGACCTGTGGTCCATCATGCAGTTCGCCAACCCCGGCCTGCTCGGGCCCGGCGGCGGCGTTCAGAAAGCGGTTCGCCGAGCCGATCGAACGGCACGGTGACGCCGAGGTGGCCGAGCGGCTCAAGCCGGATCACCGGCCCGTTCGTGTTACGCCGGCTCAAGACCGACCGCGTCGATCATCGCCGACCTGCCGGAGAAGCTGGAGATGGAGGTGCTCTGCAACCTCACCGCCGAGCAGGCCGCGCTCTACCAGGCCGTGGTCGACGACATGATGGCGAAGATCGAGACCAGCGACGGGCATCGAACGCGCGGGCCTGGTGCTGGCCACCATGACCCGGCTCAAGCAGGTCTGCAACCACCCGGCCCATCTGCTGCGCGACGGCTCCCCCTGGCCGGCCGCTCCGGCAAGCTGGAACGCCTCGAGGAGATCCTGGACGAGGTGCTCGCGGCGGGCGAGAAGGCCCTGCTGTTCACCCAGTACGCCGAGTTCGGCGGGATGCTGCGCTGGCACCTGCGGCCCGGTATCGGCCGGGAGGTGCCTTCCTGCACGGCGGGGTCGGCAAGGCCGAACGGGACGCCATGGTGGCCAGGTTCCAGTCCGCGGACGGCCCGCCGTCGCTGTTCGTACTGTCCCTCAAGGCCGGCGGCACCGGGCTCACCCTGACCGCGGCCAACCATGTGGTGCACGTGGACCGGTGGTGGAACCCGGCGGTCGAGGACCAGGCCACCGACCGGGCGTTCCGGATCGGCCAGCAGCCGACGTTCAGGTCCGCAAGTTCGTCTGCGCCGGCACCGTCGAGGAGAAGGTGGCCGCGATGATCGCGCGACAAGCGCGGCCTGGCCGCGCAGATGGTGGGCACCGGCGAGCAGCTGGATCACCGAACTGTCCACAGCGGACGCTGCGCGACCTGTTCGCGCTGGAGGCCGGGGCGGTGGTGGAGTGACCACCGAGACCGCTTCGGTTCGCCGAGTACGGGCCGCCGCGCCGGGTCGAGGGCGGCATGCGGGCGCGCAGCACCCGGGGCGCGATCGGCGAATCCTGGTGGTCCCGGCGGTTCCTGGAGGTGCTGGAGTCCTTCGCGCTCGGCTCCCGGCTGACCCGCGGTCGCAACGTACGCGCGCCGGGGCCAGGTGCTCCGCTGACGTCTCGCCCGGGCGGGTCACCGCCGAGGTGCAGGGTTCCCGGCCCGAAGCCGTACCCGGTGCGGATCGGGCTGGCGGCGCTCCCCGGACGCGGTGTGGCAGCGGATCGAGGCGGACACTGGCCGGGCAGGCGTTCTTCAGCGCCCGGCTGCTCGCCGGGGACCTGCCGGCAGAGATGGAGGAGGTGTTCATCGCGGCGGGCGCGCCGCTGTTCCCGGCCGAGGTCGGGCGAGCTGGACGCAGCGCTGCGGCTGCCCCGACTTCGCGGTGCCGTGCAAGCACCTCGCGGCCACGCTTCTACCTGCTCGCCGAGGCGTTCGACGCGGACCCGTTCCAGCTCCTGCACTGGCGCGGTCGGGACCGACAGACCCTGCTCGCCCACCTCCGCGCCCGCCGCGCCAGCGCCCTCGGCGGCGACGGTCACAATGAGGGTGACGGAAGTCCTGAACCCGCGCCGGTCCCGAAGGCGAAGGCGAAGGGCGCCCGCAAGCGCACACCGAAGGCCGAGCCGGCACCCCGCGCCGCGCCGGGCATCGGGGCGGCCGCCGCGCTGTCCGAAGTGCACAGCCCCGCTCTCGCCGACACTGTGGACCGCTTCTGGGTCGCCCCGGTCCCCCTGCCGGCGCGACCGCCCACACTGGACACCAATGTGGACCTCCTCCTTCGCCAGCTCGCCGCCCCGGACAGCACCCTCGGCGGAGCCGAGCTCCTCGCCCGCCTCCGCACCCTCTACACTGCCCTCTCCTAACCCCCCCCGCCCTTGGGTCACCCACGATCGTGGAAGCGTTGCCACCGAATCCGGTAGCTGCGACTCCACGATCGGGCGCAGGTGGCCGCGGCGCTCCGGTTCGTTTTCGGCTCGCGGCTCCCTGCCTCCAGGGAGCCCGCGTGATCGCGTGGGACGTTTCGTGTTCGTGGACGATAGGGAGTGCTGGCGAGCACCGTTTCGTCCGTAATCATGTGCGCGTACGGGGTCCGGACCGGCGACTGCACCCCGTGTCCGCGATCCATGGGGAAATTGGACTCTCCAGTGGCCGCAATCCACACGGATCATGCGGGGCGGTGCGCGGGGTACGGCAAGCGTTTTCCGCCTGCCAAGGCATCGACGTCATCGGATTCGTCAAGCACCGCGAACGCGCCCGCCGGAAGGCGCAACGTACCGTCTACAACATGCGACGCGACCAGGTCCACCCCGCGGGTCAACACCTGCACGTCGTGGGTGCTGTGGTTGATGGCGAACAACCAGCGCCCCGACGGCGACCTCCGCCGGACGAGTTCCACCCCGACGGTGCTGCCCGGCGGGAGGCCGGCATCGCTGAGCAGCGATGGCAGGAACCGGTCGAGCGACACATCGTCCAACTGGGTGGACACATACCAGGCGGTCCCGTCGCCCAGCCGGTGCCGGGTGATCGCCGGCTGGCCGGCCAGCGGGCCTGACGCGTAGGTCACCTCGGCGGCGGCACCGGCCGTGCGGACCAGTTCCGTCCATGCCCTGCCCGTACCCCCGCCGGACAGCGCCACCTCCCCGTCCACCGGGTGCCACTCCTCGACCCGCACACCCACCACGTCACGTAACGGGCCGGGATATCCGCCGGGCCACGCCCGGTGTGTCTCGTCCACCACCCCGGAGAGGAACCACACGGCAAGGCAACCACCGTTTTGCGTGTACGAGCGCAGCGCCTCCGCGGTGTCCGCGCGGAGCACGAACATCGCGGGCACGGCCACCAGCCGGTACGGCGTGAGGTCAGCATCCGCACCGATGACATCGGCGGTGATGCCGGCCCGCCACAGGGCGCCATGCACGTCGCGCACAGCAGCGACGTAGTCGATGTCAGGCGACGGTAGGCCAGGGCCCTGCAGTGCCCAACCGGAATCGGCGTCCCACAGCACCGCGACGTTCGCATCGACGGACCCCGTCGCGGCGCCGGCGGCGCCGATGCGGTTCAGCAGGGCACCGAACTCGGCCACCTCGGCAAAGACCCGGGTGTCGGCGCCGGCGTGGCCGACGATGGCCGAGTGGAACATTTCGGCACCGCCCCTCGGCGCACGCCACTGAAAGAACATCGCGCCGCGGGAACCTCTGGCCACATGGGACAGACTCAGTCGCGCCAACTGGCCGGCGGGCTTGGGCAGCATCCGGCCTCCGGCGTAGGTGAGGTTCGGCGCCTGTTCCATCAGCAGCCAGCGCTCGCCCCGGGCCCATCCACGGGCCAGGTCGGCGGCGAAGGCGGTCTCGTGTTCGGCCCGAAACGGCTCCGCTGAGGACGGATAGTGGTCGATCGCGACCAGGTCCACCTCGCTGGCCCATCGCCGGTGATCCACCGGCACCCAGGAACCGAGCACAAAGTTGGTGGTCACCGGCACATCGGGGGTGAGCGCACGCAGCACGTCCCGCTGTTCGCGGAAGCAGGCGAGCAGTTCGTCGGAACAGAACCGCCGGAAGTCGAGCAACTGGCTCGGGTTGCCCAGGTACTGCGTGGCCCGGGGCGGGAGGATGTGCTCCCAGTCGGTGTAGAGCTGGCTCCAGAACGCCCCGGTCCAGGCCTCGTTGAGGTGCTCCAGGCTCTGGTAGCGCTCCTGAAGCCAGCGCCGGAAACTGGCCGCGACAACGTCACAGTGGCAGGTGGTGCCGTACTCGTTGTGCACATGCCACAGGGCCAGTGCGGGGTGGCCGGCGTAGCGGCGACCGAGTTCGGCGGCGATGCGCCTGCCGGCCTCACGATATGCCGGCGCGCTCGCGCAGTAGGTGTCCCGGCTGCCGTGTGACAGCCGGACCCCGTCGCGGGTCACCGGCAGCGCTTCCGGGTGGGCGAAACCGAACCATGGCGGTGGTGCGGCGGTCGGCGTGGCGAGCGCGACGCCCACTGCTGCCTCGGCCAGCCGATCGAGGATCCGGTCGAGCCAGCCGAAGTCGTACTCCCCTTCGGACGGTTCGAGGCGGGACCAGGCGAACACGCCCACCGAGACCAGGGTCACGCCGGCCCGGCGCATCAGCGCGATGTCCTCGGCCCACAGGTCTTGCGGCCACTGCTCCGGGTTGTAGTCGCCCCCGTAACACAGCCGGCCGTCCAACCATCCCGGCCCGGGCACCGCCACCGTCTCCCCCTTGCCGTTTGTTGGGACTCCCGCCAAACTAGGCACCGTGGGGGACCCTGTCAACGTCAGCAAGCTCTGCCCGGACGACTGGGAGCACGCACTGGTCACCGGCAACGGCCGGCAGGGCGCGGCCTGCTACGGCGGGCCGGCGGCGGTGCGGGTGACCCTGTCCCACGAACGGCTGTTCCTTCCAGTGGACGAACCGCTCGAGCCGCCGGACACCGGTGCCGCCCTCCCCCGGCTGCGCGACCTGCTCTACGCCGGCCAGTTCCAGGCGGCGGCCGACGAGGTGATGGCGATAGCCATCCGGGGCGACGCGCGTTACCGCGAACTGCGCCAGAGCGATCCGTTCATCGGGGCCGCCACCGTGACGTTCACTGCGGACCGCGCCCGCGACGAGGGCTGGCGCCGCAGCGTCGATCACCGCAGCGGCCTGGTCACGCAGCGCTGCGCCGGTTTGCGCCAGGACGTGTTCGTCTCCCGCCCGCACGACCTCGTCGTGATCCGGCTGCGTGCGCAACGTCGCCAAAGGCGACCAACGGAACAACGTCGCCAAAGGCGACCAACGGAACAACTGCGCCGGAGTCGATCAACGGAATACATCTGCGGGCGACTGCACCTGGGGCCTATCGCCGGGCCGATCGCCGCACCGCCGGTGCCGATCGCCTTCACCTCGACCGCGACGCCCGACCGGATGCGGCTGCGGGCCGCATTCCCCCGGCAGTTCGAGAACGCGTTGGCCGGTTACACGGTCGACTGCCGGGTACGGGCGTCCGGCGGCCGCATCGAGGTGAACCTGGCTGACACGTCGCTGCACATCCGCAACGCCTACGAGGTGCTGCTGTTGATCCGGACAACGGTCGGCCAGGCCACCGGTGCGGAGGATCCCGCGATGGGTTTCGACGAACTGCTGGTCGAGCACACCACTGTCCACCGTGGTCTGTTCGACCGCTGCAGGCTCGAGCTTGGCAGTACTCGGGGCGGTACAGGCACCGGGATGACCACCGAACAACTCGTCGGTGGCGCCGTCACGCCCGAACTCGTCGAAACGCTGTTCGATGCTGGTCGGTACACGGTGATCTGCGCCAGCGGCACACTGCCGCCCAACCTGCAGGGCGTGTGGAGCGGCACGTTCACGCCTGCCTGGCGCGGCGGCTACACGCTCGATGGCAACCTCGCGACCGCGCTGGCCGCCGCCGGCCCGACCGGTACGCCGGAACTGCTGCTGCCGCTGTTCGATCTGGTCGAGGCGCACCTGCCGGACTTCCGGGATAACGCCTGGCGGCTGCACCGGATGCCCGGCATTCTGGTGCCGCCACACCTGACCAGTCACGGTCGGCACAACCACTTCACTGCCCGGTGGTGCCTGACCTTCTGGACCGCCGGCGCGGCCTGGCTCGCCCGCCTCTACTACGACTACTGGCGGTTCACCGGCGACCGGGCCTTCCTGCGGAACCGGGCACTGCCGTTCATGCGGGAGGCGGCCGCCTTCTACACCGCGTTCGCCACCGGCGACGGCACCTTCTGCTTCGCCCCGTCCTACTCCCCCGAGAACGAGCCTCTCGGCACGCACAGCCAGGCCGCCGTCAACGCCACCATGGACGTGGCCGCGGTCCGGGACCTGATGACCAACCTGCACGAAGCCACCGGCGAGGGGCGCTGGCGGACATGGTGCGCCCGGCTGCCGCAGTACCAGGTCGATCCAGGCGGCACCCTGGCCGAATGGCTGTGGCCCGGGCTGCGCGACAACCACGCGCACCGCCACGCCTCGGGACTGTTCGGCCTCTGGTACGAACCGGATCCGGCGCTGTTGGACGATCGGCGGCTACGGCGGGCGGCAACAGAATCGGTGCGCGGCCGGCTCGGGTGGTGGCGCGGCGGAGAAGACGACGAAGGCGGCGACGAGATGGCGTTCGGGCTGGTGCAACTCGGCCTGGCCGCGGCGAGCCTGGGCCTGGCCGAGGAGGCGTACGAGGCGCTGTGCCGCCTGGCCACCCGCTACTGGCGACCCAATCTGGTCTCCACCCACAACGTGGGCGCGATCTTCAACACCGACATCTGCGGCGGACTACCGGCGTTGGTTACGTCGATGCTGGTGAGTGCCCGCGGTAACCAGGTCTGGCTGCTACCCGCGCTTCCGGCCGCCTGGCCGGCCGGAAGCATCCACGGGGCGCTCCTGCGTGGCGGTGTGCGCGTCGACCGTCTGAGCTGGTCAGGTGACCTGGTCGAGGTCGAACTGAGCAGCCGCGAGGATGCCGCGTGGACGGTCTGCGCCAGCGACCAGTCGCCGGTCGCGGTGTCCCTGCGGGCCGGCCAAGTCCAGCGGGTCACGTTTCCGGTGCGCCCCAGCCGTTGACGTTTGTTGGGTTAGCGGAAAAACTAATTCAACCGACCGAGGCCCCGCAGGAGACGACCATGCCTTACCGCCCGCCGCTGGTACCGCACGAGACCTTTGTCGCCGATCCCGTCGAGTTGCCCGTCCGCCCGCCCGGACAACACGGGTTGTCCGCGTTCGCACGCGCCGAGATCCTGACCATGCACAGCGCCACCGTCGTCCTCAAGGGCGCCACCACCGACGGGGCGACCCTGGTGGCCGAGGTGTGTGCGGCCGGCGAAGGCGTGGTCCGGGTACGCCTGAGCCCCGACTCCGACACCCGCGGGCGCTCGGCCCGGGCCGCCACGCTGGTACGGCCGGGTCGCGACGACGCGGCCCTGCTGGAGGTGTCCGACGGCCGGATCAGGCTGCTCACCGGCGGTCTGGTCGCGGAGATCACGCTCGACCCGTGGCGGCTGCGGTTCCTGGACGCGACCGGCCGGGAACTGGTGGCCGAGAACCCTGGCGAGGCCGACATCAGCGGGCGCATGCGCACCCTGCCGTTCGGGCGCTCCACAGTAGAGGGTGCGGTGGTGGCGTACCACGAGAGTTTCACCGCCGCGGCGGACGAACACTTCGTCGGCCTCGGCGAGAAGTTCACCGGGTTCGACAAGCGCGGCCAGCGCGCGGTGATGTGGAACTTCGACGCGTTCGGCGCCGAGTCCACCGGGCGTACAAGAACGTGCCGTTCTACCTGTCCAACCGGGGTTACGGCATCCTCGTGGACAGCGGCACGGCGATCGAGTTCGACATGTGCCAGTCGACCCACACCTGCGTGCAGATCATCGTGCCGGACGATCTCATCGACTACTACGTGATCGCGGGACCCACGCCGGAGGAGGTGCTGGACCGGTTCGACCTGTTGACCTGCCGCCCGTCGCTACCGCCGAAGTGGGCGTTCGGCACCTGGATCTCGTCCGGATTCTTCGTCGACACCCAGGCCAGCGTGCTCGCCCGGGCCGAGAAGATCCGCGCCCGGGGGATCCCCTGCGACGTGATGCACCTCGACTGCTACTGGCAGGTGGCCGGTCACTGGTCGGACCTGCGTTGGGACGAAGAGGCTTCCCGGACCCGACGGCGATGCTCGAGCGACTGGCCGCGAGGGCTTCCGCGCCAGCCTGTGGATCAATTCGTACATCAGCCACGTGAGCCCGCAGTTCGCCGAGGCGCAGCGGCGCGGGTATTTCCTACGAAGCCTGACGGCTCCACCTATGTGGCCGACGTCTGGCACGGCTTCCAGCCAGCCTGTGGCATCGTGGACTTCACCAGTGCGCGGCGCCGTGGAATGGTTCCGCGACCTGCTGCGGCCGCTGCTGGCACAGGGCGTGGCGGTGTTCAAGACGGACTTCGCCGAGGGCGTGCCGGCGGACGCGGTGGCGGCCAACGGGATGACCGGAGCCGAACTGCACAACGTCTACAGCCTGCTGTTCAACGATGTGGTCGCGTCTATCACCCAGGAGGTGGCCGGCCACGGGATGGTCTGGGCGCGCTCGTCGTACCTCGGTGGACAGCGGCACTCGGCCCAATGGGGCGGTGACACCAACTGCTCCTACCCGGCGATGGGTAGCACGCTGCGCGGCGGCCTGTCACACGGCCTGGCCGGCGTACCGTTCTGGAGCCACGACGCCGGCGGGTTCACCGGCACGCCCACACCGGACCTGTTCGTACGGTGGGCCCAGTTCGGTGCGCTGTCGCCGCTGGTCCGTTTCCACGGCACCACCAGTCGGTTGCCCTGGGACTTTCCCGAGTTCGCCGAACGGGCCGCCGTCGACGCGGTCCGGCTGCGCTACCAACTCATGCCCTACCTGTACTCGGCCGCGGTGGAATCGGCCCGCACCGGAGCACCACTCATGCGTGCCCTGCTGGTGGACTCGCCGGACGACCCGGCCGCGTGGACCGCGGACCTCGAGTACCGCCTCGGCAAGGACCTGCTGGTGGCGCCCATGACGGATCCCACCGGCACCCGCACCGTCTACCTGCCCGCGGGCGACTGGGTCGACTGGTGGACCGGCGAAGTCCACAGTGGACAACAACATCTGGTGGTCCGGCTGCCATTGGAGCAGATCCCACTGTTCGTCCGGCGTGGCGCGGCGATCCCGGTGACCGAGGTGACGGCCACCGTCGGCGACGCACCGTTTGCCGATATCACCCTGCTCTGCTTCGACGTGTCCGATTCCCGCACCGTCATTCACGATGTGGACGGCGACTCGGTGGTCACCCTGCGGCGTGACCAGAATACGCTGGTGGTCGGTGTGGAAGGACCGGCGCGGGTACGCTCGGTGCGCCACGCCGAGGTGAGCGCGACCACGCCACCGGCGAATACGTCGTGGGTGACAACTTGCCCACCGGCGCCGCAACAGTAAGCATGGCAGGATGTGGCTGATCCTGGTAGACCGCTCGGCGAGTATGGGCGAGCAGTTTGCGGGCTTCAACGGAGCGGACCTCCCGGGCAGTGACCGCTTCAGCCGGCTGTCGGTGGCGGTCGGGCAGCTCGCCGCCCGTGGCGCGGGCCTGCACGGCGCGAAGCTGATGTTCTTCACCACACCGGAGCTGAACTGGCCGGTCATCGACGTTGACGGCGGCCTGGTCGCGCAGGTACCGGAACCGGTCGGCGTCACGGACGTGGCCGGTGCGCTGGACTGGGCCCGCGCACAGGTGGTCCCGCTCGAGCCGTCGGTCGATGTGCGCGTGTTGCTGGTCACCGACCTGCGCACCACACCGGACACCTCGCAGTTACGCACCGCCGCCGACGCGTTGCTCCGCAAGGCGACCGTGCATCTGATCCTGATGGATCCCAACTACCTGACCTCAGCCATGGCGAGCGAGATCGCGCCGGGCCGGGTGCTGCTGGCCGCGTCCGTGTCCGGTCTGGCGTCCACACTTGCCGGCCTCTTCCCCCGGCCCGACGGGGCCGATCTGGCGCCGGCAGGGGATGGCGCACCATTCCCGCCCGAAGCGACTGATGGCTCGCCACCGTACGTCACGGACGCCGAAAAGGCGCCCACCGGGGAGGCGCCGGCCACGGCAGCACCGGAAACGGCAGCACCGGAAACGGACGTGGTGGCGGACTGGCCCGGGCCGGCCTGGGCCAGTCCGGAATGGACCGGCGAGGACCCCGGGACTGGCGCCGGCGGTCGCGACGGCGGCAGCCTGGTCAGCCGCGCAATCGCCATCGGGCGGAGCATGAAGCGGGTCCGCCGGTAGCCCGTCAGCCCTTGATCGCGCCGGTGAGCATGCCCTTGGTGAAGTGCCGCGCAACGAACGGATAGACCAGCAGCGCGGGGATGACGGTGATCACCACGACCGCCATCTTGATGGCCAGGCTCGGCGGGATCGCGACCCCTGAGCCGGGCACATTGACCGGCTGGCCGGCCCGCTGCGGGGACTGCCCGAGCAGGATGTAGCTCTGCAACAACCGCTGCAACGGCCACTTGTCGTTGTCGTCGATGTACAGCAGCGCGTTGAAGAACGCGTTCCAGTAGCTGACCGCGTAGTACAGGCCGACCACTGCGATGACCGCTTTGGACAGCGGCATCACGATTCGGGCGAGGATGCGAAACTCGCCGGCCCCGTCGATGCGGGCGCTGTCGAGCAGTTCGCCGGGAATGTTCATGAAAAAGGCCCGGATCACCACCAGATTGAACGCGGTGATGGCGCCGGGCAGGATCAGCGACCACAGGCTGTTCTTCAGTCCGAAACCAGTCACTACCAGGTAGCTGGGCACCATGCCGGGATAGATGAGGAACGTCAACAGGAACAGCAACAGCAACGGGCGATGCCACAACGATCCTGGCCGCGACAGCCCGTAGGCGGCCAGCACGGTCAGGGTCAGGCTGAACGCGGTGCCCATTGCGGTGAGCAGCACGCTGATCCACACTGCGCGGGCCACCTGACCGCCCTGGAAAATGGTGATGTAGGCGGCGAGATCGATCTCCCGCGGGATCACCACCATGCCGCCGGTCGCATTGATCGTGCTCCGCGAGGACAGGCAGGTCACCAACACAGTCCATAGTGGAAAGAGCACGGCAGCACGACCAGGGTCAGCACGGTGCGCTTGCCGAGTCGCCCGACCAGGCTCGGCGGCTCCTCCCAGACCGGGCGGCCGGTGGGCCCCCTCCTGTCGCGGTCCTGACTGCCGCGATCCCGCTTGCGGCCAGGCGCTGGCCCCGAGCGATGCCAGAACTGTCATTGCCGTGTGTACACTCCCTCCTCGCCGAACTTGTGCGCCACCTTGTTCGCGATGAGGATCAACGCCAGCCCGACCAGGCCCTTGAACAGTCCGGCCGCAGCGCCGAAGCCCCACTGCTGCGTCACGATGCCGTTGTAGTACACGAACGTGTCGAGAACCTCGGCCGCCTGCCGGCCGACCGCGTCGCGTTGCAGGATGAACTGCTCGAAGCCGACGTTCAGCGCGTCACCGAGGCGCAGGATCAGCAGCAGCACGATGATCGGGCGGAGGCCGGGCAGGGTGATGTGCCACAGCCGCCGCCACCGCCCCGCGCCGTCGGACGGCGGCCGCCTCGTACAGGTTCGGGTCGATTGTGGACAGCGCGGCCAGGAAGATGATGGTGCCCCAGCCCATGTCACTTCCAGACCGCCTCGGCAGTGACCAGCACGATGAAAGTGTCCGGATTGGTCATGATGTGCCAAGGCTCGAGCCCTACCGCGCGCAGTTCCTGCGCGAGCAGCCCGGCGCCGCCGAGCATCTGCACGAAGAACGTGATGACCAGCACCCAGCTGAAGAAATGCGGCAGGTAGACGACGCCCTGGATGAAACTGCGCAGCGACTGGAGATCACGCTGTTGAGCAGCAGCGCCAGCGCGATCGGCAGCGGGAAGAAGAACACCAACTGGAAGGCGGTGATCGCCAGGGTGTTGCGCAGCGCGTCCCAGAAGGCCGGATCGCGAAACAGGGCCTCGAAGTTGCCGAAGCCGATCCACTCGCTGTAGAGGAACGCCTGCAACGGGTCGTCGCCGATCCAGGGGTTGTAGTCCTGGAACGCGATGACTGGAACCAGCCGTGGGCAGGTAGTGGAAGACCAGCAGCACCAGCGCGGCCGGTGCGGCCATGACCACCAACGGCCAGTCCCGCCGCCACCGCACCCGCCAGTGCCGGTGCGCGGGCGTGGCCCGCTTTCCAGACGGACGTCCATTCCCGGCGGCGGGGGTGTCCACAGTGGTCATAGCGCCGGACCGGGCCCGACCCCCGAGGGGAGGCCGGACCCGGTGTCGACGATCTGATCGGTCATGGAGGTCAGCGACCGTTGTCCGACAGGGCCTTTTGCGATGAGCTCACGACCCTCGTCTCCGCCGGTGGAACGCCACTCCTTGACGATGGTGTCCAGGTCCGAGATCGGCCGCCGGCCGCGCACGACGTCGGTGATCTTGTCCTCGGTCGGCTGGTTGAATCTTCGAGTAGTTGGCCGGCATCTCCAGCTTGATGCCCGTCCCACAGGTCCTTCTCCAGGTACTTGACCATACTCGTTGGAGTAGGTCAGCAGGTCCTTGACGTAAGTCGGGCGTCTCGGCTTGCTGACGAACGCCGGTACCCGCCCGCCGATGAAGCCGTACTGGTTGGCGATCTCCTGCGGGCCAGTTCGGTGGCCACCGGGCGCCGTCGGCGTCCCGGGTGAAGTGCTTGCCCTCCACGCCGTACTCGCGCAGCTCGCATTCCTTGGTGCCGAACGGCGCGGCGCACCAGTTGAGAACCCGCAGCAACTCCTTGACCCGGTCCTTGCCGAGGCCCTTCTTGACGAAGGTGTAGAAGACGGCGTGTCGGTGCTCCAGACGAGCGGGTCGCCGCCGGTGGCGGAGAAGATCGGCACCGGCTGCATGTTGAAGCTCGGGGTCATCTTGGCCTGGTCTGCCTGCATGCCCTGCCAGGCGCCCGGGCCGTCCTGCATGAAAAGGATCTTGCCGGCCGCGAACAGCTGCTTGGCGTCGGCGCCCTTGCTGCGTCACGAGTCGGGGTGGACCAGGCCGTCCTTGAACAGCTTCGCGGTGAACTCGCAGCGCCGCCTCGAACTCGGGGGTCTCGTACTTGAACTCGAGGCCGCCGTCGGGGCGCTTACGACGCCAGCCGTCGCGCGCTCCGGGCACCCGTGGAACATCTGGACCATGGCGAAGATGTCGTCGAAGGCCCAGACGCCCTTGGCCGGGTCGGTGACCTGCTTGGCGAGCGTCATGCAGCTCGTCCAGGCTCTTCGGGTAGGCGCAGTCCGGCCTTGTCGAGCAGGTCCTTGCGGTAGAACAGCGCCCACGGCGAACGGGCCATCGGTCGGCCACGGCATCGCGGCCAGCCGGCCGCCCCAGACCGCGTTCTTCCAGGCGCCGGTCGGGCAGCGTGGCCAGCATCGGGTACGGGGCGACGGCGTCGCCCTTGAGGTGGTCGGTGAGGTCCTCGAAGAGCGCCTTGACCGCGTCGGCGAACCGCGGCAATTTTTCGATCTCCCAGCCGGGACGCACAGCAGGTCCGGCACGTCGCGCGGCGCCGAGCATGGCGTTGAGCTTGTCGGCGTACGTGTTGCCGTCCTGCACGCTGAAGTCGACGGCGACGCCGAGCTCGGCGTTGACCGCCGTCGAAGTAGGCGTTCTGGCCCAGGCCGGGCGGCGCCGGTCCCCACCAGGGGGTCATGGCGGTGGCCTGCTCGACCACTCGTGCCCGGCTTGCTCGGTGATCGCGTCGACCAGACTGGTCGGGTATGCCGAGGAAGCCGTTGCGCGACCGGGCGGTGTGCCCGACGAATGTCGGGCTTGACCAGGCAAAGGCGGGTGTACTGTGGGCAGCACGGACGGAGATGCGTGTCGGCCGTTGGTGGCGGTGCCCGCCGCTGCCCGGCTTCCTTGCTGCATGCGGCCAGCGCGCCGCCGCCGGCGGCGGCCGCGGCGCACGAGGCCCATCAGGCCGAGAAATTGCCTTCGGTACTGGCCGAGCCACGGTCCAGGGGCGGATTCACGTTGTGCGCTCCCTTCGTGGTTCGGGCTTGCGGAGGGACGGACTGGCAAGAGTAGTTAGGCTTGGCCGAACAAGTTAGTCGACGGTGACCGCACTAAACAGCCAGCCATCCGGGCGGTGACGGGCCGCCCACAAGTGGCGATCATGGCCGTGCGGCATGGGGACAGCAGCGCGAGCGAGAGCGGGACGAGCTTGATCAGCATCCACGGCCGACCCCAGCCGGCGGACTTCGCGCGACGTGCGGGCGACCAACCTTGCCGTCGTGCTGCGCTTCGTCCGGGCGAACGCGCCCTGCTCCCGGGCGGACATCGCCGCGTCCACCGGACTCAACAAGGCGACCGTGTCCAGCCTGGTCGCCGAGCTGATCGATCGCCGCCTGGTGAGCGAGACCGGCCTGACCGAGAATCGCATCGGCCGGCCGGCCACGATGCTCGTGCTGGACGGCGCCGCCGTACGCCGCGATCGGCCTCGAGGTCGAACACCGACCACCTCACCGTGGTCGCGGTCGACCTGGCCGGGGACCGGTTGCTGTCCTGGCGGCGCTCGTTCGCCGGGCGCGACGCGGCGCCGGCGAAGGCGATGGCCGCGCGTCGCCGGCTCTGGCCCGCAGGGCGGTCGCGGGTGACGGGCAGGAGCGCGAGGTACTCGGCCTGACCGTGGGCGTGCCCGGACTGGTCGGCGCCGCCGGCGAGGTGCGCGTTCGCGCCCAACCTGGGCTGGCGCGACGCTGGCTGTCCGCGACGGCCTCGTCGCCGCGCTGCGCGACCCGGGCTTCCCCGTCGCCGTGGACAACGAGGCCAACCTCGCCGCCCTGCGCCGAGCACCGCTACGGCCCGCTACGCCGGGGTGGCGAACCTGGTGTACCTCAACGGCGAGGACGGGGATCGGCGCCGGGCATCATCGCTCGACGGCCGGCTGATGCGCGGAGGGCCAGGGATACGGCGGCGAGATCGGCCACGTGCAGCTCGACCCGGATGGGCCGGCGCTGCGAGTGCACCGGAATGTGCCTGCGGTCGCCGAGGTTGCCTGCGAGTCCGTCGGCCGGCGTCGAGCGCCGTGCTGGGGCGCGCCACGGTCGTCCGACCACCGAGCTGGAGCTCGCAGCGTCGAGGAGATGGTCCGGCCGGCCCGCGCCGACGAACCGCGCGTGATCGCGGTCCTCGCGAGGTCGGCCAGCAATCTGGGCTACGGGGTGGCGATCCTGTCCAATCTGCTCAACCCGAGGTGGTCATCCTCGGCGGCTACTTCGTGGCGCTGGCGCCCTGGCTGCTGCCCACGGCGGAGAGCGAGCCCGTGCGCGAGCGCATCGCCGCCCCGGACTGCCGGTGGGTGCCGGGTCGTGGCCTCGGCCCTCGGGCACGGCGCGGCTGCCACCGGTGGCGCGGCCGAGCATGCTCGACGCGGTGGACTCCGGCACGCTGCCGGCCCCGCGTAAGCGTTCCACCGTCGACGCCCGCAACTGGCCATAACTGCGATGCGCAGCGCTCCGGTGGGCAGAGCCCCGCGACTCGCGGGCTCTCGCGCGCCAGGACCGGCGGTGGCGACGCTGCAGTCACTTCGCACGCATTTCGATGTCTCGTCGAAACGCTTCGAATCCGTGACCGCGCGGTGCTGGCGCATTGGTCCGGAAGTCGTCGAATCGCTTCGACACGTGGAAAGGCTATGCGCCCATGAACCACAACTCGGCGGCCAGCACCGTTCCGTGATCCGGACCGACGTCCCCTCGCGCAGCGGTCGAGGATCTGCTGCGTCAGGCTCACTCTGGCCGGAGAAGACCGGTCTGCTGCACCAGTACCAGCCGCCGGTGCCCCGGCTCGGGCATCGACTCCTTTCCGCACCGGCACCGAGGCGCTGCACGGCTTGGCCTGGCTCGGACCGGCCACCGTCTTCCCGCAGGCCGTCGGGCCTGGCCAGCACCTGGAACCCCGATCTGGTCCGAGCCGGTCGGCGCGGCCGTCGGCGACGAGGTCCGCGGCTTCCACCACAAGGATCCGGCGCGGGGCGGGCTCAACGTGTGGGCGCCGGTGGTCAACCCGCTGCGCGACCCCCGCTGGGGCCGCAACGAGGAGGGCTACTCCGAGGACCCGCTGGCTCACCGGGGTCGATGGCCACCGCGTACGCGGGCGGCCTGCGCGGCGACCATCCCCGCCTGCTGAAGACCGCGCCGACGCTCAAGCACTTCCTCGGCTACAACAACGAGACCGACCGGGACACGACCTCCAGCAACCTGCCGCCCCGGGTACTGCACGAGTACGAGCTGCCGGCCTTTCGGGCGCCTATCGCGGCCGGCGCGGCGGTGGCAGTGATGGCCTCGTACAACCTGGTCAACGGCCGCCCGGCCCACCTGAGCCCGCTCATCGACGCCGACCTGCGGGCCTGGACCGACAGACGACCTGCTCCTGGTCAGCGATGCCGCGGCGCCCGCCAACATCGCCGGCCTCGCAGGCCTACTACGCCGACCATGTGGCCAGCCATGCCGCGCTGGTCACGGCGGGGGTGGACAGTTTCACCGACAACGATGAGACGGCCGCGCCGACGGTCTTCCCGGCTGACCGAGGCGCTGGAGCCCGGCCTGCTCACCGAGGCCGACATCGACACGGCGGCCGGCCGGGTGCTGGCCATCCGGTTCCGGCTGGGCGAGTTCGACCCGGTCAGGACAACCCGTACGCCGCCATCACCGAGGAGGTCATCAACTGCCCCGCGCACCAGCGGCTGGCCCGGGAGGCCGCCCGGCAGTCGATGGTGCTGCTGAAGAACGACGCGACAGGCACTGCCGTTGACCAACGCCGCGCGCAGATGGGCGGTGATCGGTCCGCTTGCGGACACGCTGTACGAGGACTGGTACAGCGGGACCCTGCCGTACGCGGTGACCGCCCGCCGTGGCCTGGCCGAACGGCTGGGCGAGGACCGGGTGGAGTTCGTTGAGGGCGTGGATCGGGTGTGCCTGCGCGTGGGCGACGCTCATGTGGTGGCCAGCTCGGACCCCGGCGGCGCGACGTTGCGGGTCGTGCCCGGTGACGAATCTGGCCCGGATGGACTGTTCGACATCGTCGACTGGGGCCACGGTGTGCTGGCGTTGCGGGCAGTGGCCAACGGTAGGCACGTCACGGTTGACGACGATGGGCGCCTGGTCAACGACCAGCTCCGGCCCAACGGATGGGTGGTCCGGGAGACGTTCCGGTTCGACCGCGAACTCCGATGCGACCCCGACGAGTCGGTGAAACTTTCGTCCGCCACATCGCCAGCGGTCGTTACCTCACGGTCGCGCAGGACGGCTCGCTGCGGGCCAGTGCGGATGGCCCGGACGAGGCGACCGGATTCAGTTTCGACCTGATCCGCTCCGGCCGAAACGAAGCGGCCCGGGCCGCCCGGGCCGCCGACGTGGCGATCGTGGTGCTGGGTAACCACCCGCTCATCAACGGACGCGAGACCGAGGACCGGGTTGACCTGGCCCTGCCACCGGCACAGGAGGAACTGCTGCGGGCGGTACACGCGGCCAACCCGCACACGGTCCTGGTGGTGCAGAGCAGCTACCCCTACGCGATCGAATGGGCCCAGCAACACCTACCCGCGATCATCTGGTCCTCGCACGGTGGCCAGGAATTCGGCCACGCGCTGTCCGATGTGCTGTTCGGCGACACGGCACCGGCCGGCCGGCTCACCCAGACCTGGTACACCGCCGCCGCCGACCTGCCTGACCTGCTGGACTACGACATCATCGAGGCGGACGCCACCTATCTGTACTACCGCGGCCAGCCGCTGTATCCATTCGGCCATGGCCTGACCTACACCACATTCGACTACTCCGACCTACGCCTCAGTCAGTCCGATATGGACGCTGACGGATCGGTGGAGGTGACCGTCACGGTCACCAACACCGGTGAGCGCGCGAGCGACGAGGTGGTGCAGCTCTACACCCGCCAGCATCGGTCCCGGGTCAAGCAGCCGCGGCGGCAACTGCGCGGTTTCGAACGTATCCACCTGTCGCCGGGCGAGAGGACCGAGGTGCGGTTCACCCTGCGCGCCGCCGAACTGTCCAGTTGGGACGTCATCTCCGACCGGCTGGTAGTGGAGGCGTCGCCGCACGCGGTGCTGGTCGGCCGGTCCTGCACGGACATCCGGACAGCGGGCACAGTCACCGTCCACGGCGAACGGATCGAGCCGCGCGACGCGCTCGCCCGGCCGATCGCGGCCACCAGCTACGACCACTACGCCGCGGTGTGTCTGCTCGACGCCGCACCGACCGGTGGTGACGCGGTGGCCGCGGCCGAAGCCGGCGCCTGGATCGCCTTCGACGATGTCAACTTCGGTGGTGCCAATCTTGGTGGCGTCAATTTCGGTGCCGGCGCACGCGAATGCCTGGTCCGGCTATCCGCCACCGAACCAGGGCTGGCGGAGGTGATCCTGCGCCTCGACGACCCGTGGCAGGGCAAGGTCATCGGGACCGTGTACGCACAGTGCCAGGGCGGCCGGTACGCCTGGCAGGAGGTGCCGGTGGCGGTTCAGGACGCGGTCGGAGTACATGACCTCTACGCCGTGTTCCCGACCGCCGGTGTCTGCCTCGACTCGTTGAGCTTCCGATGAGCGGCCAGAGCGAGCGAAGCCGACGGTCGCGGCATGGTCACCATCATCGACGTGGCCCGGCACGCCGGCGTCGCCCCCAGCACTGTGTCCTATGTGCTCAGTGGCAAGCGGGCCATCTCGACCTCGACGAGGTTGCGGGTGCAGGCCAGCATCCGCACCCTCGGCTATCACCCGCACGCCGGGGCCCGATCGCTGGCCAGCAACAGGTCCAATGTGATCGCGCTGGTGCTGCCCCTGCGCGCCGGTATGCATCTGCCGGTGTTGTGGCAGTTCGCCAGTTCGGTGGTGACCACGGCCCGCCGCTATCGACCACGACGTACTGCTGGTGACCGCCGACGAGGGGCCGGCCGGGCTGCGCCGGATCGCCGCCAGCGCTATGGTCGACGGTCTGGTGCTGATGGACGTGGAGATGCGCGACTCGCGGGTGCCGTTGCTGCATGAACTGGACCGGCCCAGCGTGCTGATCGGCTTCCCGGCCGAGCCGGCCGGACTGACCTGTGTGGACCTCGACTTCGCCCAGGCCGGCTCCGCCTGTGTGGAACACCTGTCTGCCCTGGGCCATCAGGAGATCGCTCTGCTCGGCGCCCCTCGTGCGGTGTACGAGCGTGGCACGGGGTTTGCCCATCGGACCATGGCCGGCTTCCGGGACACGGCGGAGAAAGCCGGACTGCGCGCCACCGTGGTGCCGTGCGAGGAGAACTTCGACGCGGTGCAGCGTCAGGTGGCCCACCTGTTCGACCAACGGCCATGGCTGACCGGCCTGGTGGTGCACAACGAAGCCGCGGTGGCACACGTCCTCACCGTGGTCGCATCGCTGGGCCGCGCCGTGCCCGACGACGTGTCGGTGGTGGCCATCTGCCCCGACGAGGTCGCCGAACGGTCCACGCCACCGCTGGACTCCGTACTCATCCCGGCCGAGGAGGTTGGCTCACAGGCGGTGGAACTGCTGATGCGTAAGCTGGAGGGCACCGAAGTACCCCAGGCCACGCTGCTCGCACCTCGGCTCACATCGAGAGCCAGTACGGCGAGAGCCAGTACGGCGAGAGCCAGTACGGCGAGGGCCGGTACCGCGCCCGCACGGGTCGCCGTCGCCGTCTCGGTCGCCATGCCGGCCCACTGATGCGGTGGCCGAACCGCCGATGTGACCCGCTCTCGTCAACCGATGCCGCCCACCAGGGTGGCCCCGCCGTCCAGGGTGACCGTGTGCCCCGTCAGCCAGTTCGCCTTCTCGGACAGCAGGAACGCGACCATGTGGCCGACGTCCTCCGGTAGGCCAAGGCGACCGGCCGGGTAACCGCGGATCACCTGGTCCTCGCGCCCCTCGTACAGCGCCCGGGCGAACACCGTCTTCACCACCGCCGGCGCGACCGCGTTGACCCGCACCTTCGGGCCCAGTTCCACCGCCAGTTGCTCGGTCAGGTAGACCAGGGCGGCCTTGCTCATGCCGTAGGCACCAATGCCCGGCGCCGGTCGCAGTCCCGCGATGGAGGCGATGTTGACCACGGCTCCACCGTTGTCGCGCATCCAGGCCTGGTAGACCCGCTGGGTCCATTCGAAGCTGGCGATCAGGTTGATATCCAGAATCTTGCGGATGACCGCTGCGTCGAGTTCGATGGTCGGCCCGAACACCGGGTTGGTGCCCACGTTGTTGACCAGATGGTCGATCCGCCCGAAGGCCTCGAGGGTGCGCTCGACCGTCTTCTGCTGATGGGCCTGGTCGTGGGCCTTGCCCGCCACGAAGATGGCCCGGCCGGCGCCGAGCGACGTGGCCGCTTCGGCCAGCGGTTGCGCGTGACGGCCGGTGATACAGACCCGATCGCCCCGCTCCACCAGGGCCCGCGCCACAGCCAGCCCGATGCCGCGGCTGGCGCCCGTGACAATGGCCACCGTTGACGGCTGTTCGGTCATCGACCACTCCTCGGGTAGCAACTGGTGCTGGTACGCGCAAGTAAAACAGAACTGGCGCTACAGCCCGTTGTCGGCGATGACCTGCTGGTACCAGCGTGCGCTGCGTTTGGGGATCCGGCGCTGCGTGGCATAGTCCACATAGACCAGTCCCCACCGCTCGTCATAACCCTGCTGCCACTCGAAGTTGTCCAGCAGCGACCACACGTGGTAGCTCTCCAGCGGCACCCCGGCCGCGATGGCCCGATGCGCGGCGGCGAAGTGCTCGCGCAGGAAGGCCACCCGTGCCGCATCGTCCACTGTGTCATCCGCGCCGAGCTGGTCCGGTGACGGCAGGCCATTCTCCGTGATGGAGATTGGGATGGCGCCATAGTCACGGGTGACCCGGGTCAGGATGTCGTACATTCCCTCGGGGTAGATCTGCTGCCAGAACGCCTGCGAGGTGGGCCAGCGGCTGATGCTCTCGCCGGCCGCGTTGATGTAGATACGGGCTGTAGTACTGCACCGCGAGCAGGTCCACCGGTGCGGAGATGAGCCCGAGGTCGCCGTCGAGGATGCCCGGGCCAGCCGACTGGTCGGGCCGAGATCGGCCAGCACGTCGGCCGGGTACTGGCCGCGGAAGATGGGATCCAGATACAACCGGTTCTCGTAGCCGTCGTAGAGGTGGGCCGCCTGCCGGGCGCCCTCGCTGTCGTCGGCCGGGTAGACCGGATGGAGGTTCAGCGCCGGGCCGATCCGGGCCTTCGTCCCGGTGGCCCGCAACGCCTGCACGCCGAGGCCGTGGGCCAGCGCCAGGTGGTGGGCCACCGCGTAGGCCGCGTCGGGATCGGTCAGGCCGGGCGCGTGGATCCCGGTGAGATAGCCGTTCTGCACCACGGTCTTGGGTTCGTTGATGGTCAGCCAGGTGGGCACATCGTCGCCGAGCGCGGCGAACACGGAGGCCGCGAAGTCGGCGAAGCGGAAGGCGGCGTCACGCGACTCCCACCCGCCCTTGTCCTGAAGGGACTGCGGCAGGTCCCAGTGGAAGAGCGTGGCCATCGGCTGCGATGCCCCGGGCGTGCAGGCCTTCGACGAGGCGCCGGTAGAAGTCGAGACCGCGCTGGTTGGCCGGCCCCATCCCGTCCGGCACGATCCGCGGCCAGGCGATGGAGAAGCGGTAACTGCGCAGGCCGAGGTCCTGCATCAGGTCCAGGTCCGCGGGGTAGCGATGGTAGTGGTCGGCGGCGATGTCGCCGGTGTCGACCGCCCCGGACCCGGCCCTGTTCCCGGCAGAAGGCGTCCCAGACCGAATCTCCCCGGCCGTCCTCGGTGGTCGCGCCCTCGACCTGGTAGGCGGAGGTGGCGGCGCCCCAGGTGAAGCCGGCCGGAAACCGCAGTCCGAGACTCAGGCCGGACCCTGGGGCTGGCTCGGCACCGTTTGTCCGGTCCGGGGCTGTCGCCGTGGGGCTGTGGGCACCAGCTCCCGGCGATAGCGACGAGTCGGACTCGGATGCGTTGTGGGGAGGCATCGGGGGGATCTCCTAGCGTGTTGTGCGTCTGGCACATCGCGTGGTGCGGCCGGACTCGTACGGTCTGTGGGTTCCTGCTGGGGGAGGACCTCGATCATTGAGGCTAGCGGCAGGGCGGGGGCGGGCGCTGGCCTACCCGCCCCCGCCGCTCAAGGGTCGAACGCGGCGCAGGGACCGGCGTGCGACTTTCCGGCCATCTTCAGCCGACTCTTCGGGCTGGGCCGGTGGGAGTGAAAGCTTTCATGGTTTCCGGGAAACGCGGCGGCGCTGCCCGGCCTGCGCATCAGACGACGGGGCGACGCGACCGGGTCCGCGGGCCAGATCGATTCCACCCGGCCGGTGGAGGCCGGAGGGTGCCCGGGTGCTCATAGGATGCTCCTACTGTCGTACGACGGTCGTGGTAGGCCCGAAGTGAGGCAGTGGCCGGAGCGCGGGCTGCGCCCGTATTCCGGTGTTCTCCTGGTCCGTTGCCGCGGCTCAGGAGGGTGTTTGCGATAAGACAGTGTTCCGATAAGACAGTGTTCCGATAAGACAACGCAGCGACCAGCGGATGCTGATTCGCTGAGCCCTCCCCGTTTTCACGGGGCGGTCCGTGAGGACTCCGGAGGGCGTCCGGAGTCCTCACGGGTGCTACGCACCGCACCTGGCCGCATCCTTCCCAGTCGCGTCAGGTCGTACGGAGCTACGCGGGGAGCCGACGCCACGCTGTGTGGCGGTGCCTCCACCTCCTCTCCACCAACCCGGGCGCGGCGCGCCCGGGTCACGGTGTCTGCGACTCATCCGGGGACGGTGTGCCGAAAACACCGCGAGATCTGGACTTCAGTTACACCGATATTACGTTCTATCGATGGGAGCGTTCCCATCGACGTTGCTCGGACTGTAGCCGGCACCGGGCCGGAGTGAAAGACCCTTAACATGATCAAAATTTCGCGTTGCCTTCTACGTAACAGATCGAGCCCATACACGATCACGAAAAACCGCCCCCTACGTGTACCAACAGCACGCCGGATATCGATGGGTTGTTACGGGAGCGCTCCCATGTCAAAATGAACCGCACCTCGCGCTAGGGAGCCAACCGCGCGATGTCAGGGACCCGCCAGGGCATCGCCGGTCACCGGCGGATCGGGTCCGACGAATGTTCCCGCACGCCGCTGAAATTTTCACCGACACCGCTCTCTTCGAATGGCCAACCCGGATCCGGGAGGCCGCCACGCTGGGCAGCAACGGGGCGTACCAGATCCCGTCCACGCTGTACGGTGACGTGATCGCCGTGCGCAAGTTGGCGGGCGTGTGGCGTGGGCATCGCGGCGCTGCGGCCGGGCAGAATGTCGGCATGACTGATGTGAAGACCGTGCCCCTGCGGGGCGGGGTCGAGATGCCGCTGCTCGGCTTCGGCACCTGGCAGATCACCGGCCAGCCGGCGCGCGAGTCCACGCTCATCGCCCTGCAGACCGGCTACCGGCACATCGACACGGCCACCATGTACGGCAACGAGTCCGAGGTGGGCCAGGCGGTGCGGGACAGCGGCATCCCCCGGGACCAGATCTTCATCACCACGAAGCTGCCGCCCGACCGGATCGGCCGGGAGCGGCAGACCCTGGATGCCAGCCTCACGGCGCTCGGCACGGACTATGTGGACCTGTGGCTGATCCATTGGCCACCGCGGGCGGGCAGCGGACCGGACCTGTGGCAGGCCCTGCTGTCGGCGCGCGAGGACGGGCGGGCGCGGGCGGTCGGGGTGAGCAACTACAACGCCGAGCAGATCGACGAACTGGGCGAGACGCCGGCGGTCAACCAGATCCCGTGGAGCCCGTTCGACTACGACCCGGTCGTCGTGGCCGAGCACCGGGAACGTGGCATCGCGTTGGAAGGCTACAGCGGGTTCAAGCGCAGTGATCTCAGCCATCCGGTGCTGACCGCCATCGCGTCGGCGCACGGTGTGAGCACAGCCCAGGTGGTGTTGCGCTGGCATCTGGAGCACCGGATCGTGGTCATCCCGAAATCACGGACACCGGAGCGGATCGCGGCCAACTTCGACGTCTTCGACTTCTCGCTGAGCGCCGACGAGGTGTCGCGCATCGACGCCCTGTCCGGCCTCTGACCGCTGCAGCCGGCCCGCGGTGATCCGCCGGCCGGTTAGGGGTTGACATGCGGCTATCTCTGAGCTTCTCTGGGCGTCAAGGTTGACAACGTTGTCTCACTGCCAAGGAGAGGCCATGTCCCCCGTCCCCGGCCGGGCCGTGCCCAGCCAACCCGTCCGCCCCTGGCGTCGCCACGTATCCGCCGTCGCGGCGACCGTTCTGGTCACGGCGAGCGCCGTGACGACCTACTCCGCCCCGGCGCACGCAGCAGTGCTGCCGCTGACCCAGTACGTCAATCCGTTCATCGGCACCGACGACAGCAACTCCCCCGATCCCGTCGGGGGCGGCGCAGGTGGCAGCACGGTGCCTGGTCCGGTGCTGCCGTTCGGCATGGTCCAGTTCGGCCCGGACACGCCGACCGCATCTCCGTCGGGCTACCGGTTCAGCGACACCCAGATCCAAGAGTTCGCCATGACCCATTTCAACGGGGCCGGCTGCTCGAACAACGAGGACCTTGGCATCCTGCCCATCACCGGTGCGATCGGCACATCACCGGGCACTGGCTGGACCGGCTACCAGGCCACCCAGAACAAGGCACAGGAAGTCGCCCAGGCCGGCTACTACAAGGCGGTACTGAGCAACTACGGCAACACGGCGGCTGAACTGTCCGCCACCAGGCGTACCGCCATCATGCGGCTGACCTACCCCTCGTCGACCACCGCCAAGGTGCTGGTGAACACCAGCAAGAGCGCCACCGGCAATCGCAGCGGGTCCATCACGATCAGCGGCTCAACCGTCACCGGCTCAGTGACCGGCGGCGGCTTCTGTGGGAATTCCAAGACATACCAGATCTTCTTCCGGATGGAGTTCGACCGGGCACCCAGCAGTGTGGGCACCTGGAACGGGTCCACTGTGTCCAGTGGTAGCACCAGCACCAGCGGTACCAACACCGGCGGGTGGCTGAACTTCGACACCACATCCAACGCGGTGGTGCAGGTGAAGGTCGGCGTCTCCTTCGTCAGCCTGGCCGGCGCGCAGGCCAACCTGAACGCCGAGCAACCCGGATTCGACTTTGCCGGCGTACGCACCACGGCCGACACGACCTGGAACACCATGCTGAATCGGGTGCAGGCCACCGGTGGGTCGGCCACCGACCTGCAGAAGTTCTACACGGCCATGTACCACGTGCTGATCAACCCGAACATCTCCAGCGATGTCAACGGCCAGTACCGTGGCTTCGACAACGCCATCCACACCGCCTCGCACACCGTCTACCAGAACTATTCCGGCTGGGACATCTACCGATCCTGGGCCGCGCTGGTCGCGTTGATAGCACCGGCGGAGGCCAGTGACATCGCCAAGTCCATGGTCCTGGATGGACAGCAGGGCGGCCTGCTGCCCAAGTGGTCACACAACCACAACGAGGCGTTCATCATGACCGGCGACCCCGGTCCGGTCGTGGTGTCGAGCATGTACGCCTTCGGCGCCCGCGATTTCGACACCTCAGCCGCACTGTCCCTGATGGAGTCAGCCTCCACCGGCGGAACCACGCAGGGCAGTCCGATCCGCGGCCTGCAGAGCGGGTACGTCTCGCGCGGATACATCGACTCCGATCCGTCGGACTCGCTGGAATACTCCGCTTCCGACTTCGCCGTGGCCAAGTTCGCGCAGGCGCTGGGCAACACCTCGTCGTACAACACGCACATGACCAGGGCGCAGTTCTGGCGCAACGTGTTCAACACCGAGTCGAACTACGTGCACAAGCACAACGCGGACGGCAGTTGGCCCTGGCCGTTGAATCCGGCCAGCCCGAGTGGCTACACCGAGGGCAACGCCGCGCAGTACACGTGGATGGTGACGTACAACTACGCCTCGATGATCAACCTGATGGGTGGCCCGCAGACCGCGGTCCAGCGGCTCAACCACCATTTTCAGCAACTCAACGGTGGCCTGTCGCGTCCGTTCTTCTACATCGGTAACGAACCCGAGCACGGTGTGCCGTGGGCGTACAACTTCGCCGCCTACCCGGCCGGCACGTCGAGCGCGGTTCGCCGCATCATGAACGAGTCATTCACCACTGGCGCCGGCGGGCTGCCCGGCAACGACGACCTCGGTGCCACCTCCGCCTGGTACGTGTGGGCGGCGTTGGGCATGTACCCGGCCAGCCCGGGTGCGGACACGCTGGCCCTGCACGGCCCGCTGTTCCCGTCAATCCTCATCGACCGGCCGGTCGGTGACATCCAGATCAACGCCACCGGCGCCGGCCAGGGTGCTCAGTACGTACAGGACTTCTCCCTCAACGGCGCCAGCACGCAACGCAACTGGATCAGCTACGCCAACCTGGCCGCCGGCGCCACACTCGGCTACACCATGGGTTCCTCGGCGAGCTCCTGGGGTACGGCGGCGGGCGACGTGCCACCGTCCTTCAACGACGGTTTCACCCCACCGGCGGCAGCACCGAACCTGGGCACGAACCTGGCCCTGGGCAAGCCGGCCACCGGATCGGCGGCCTGCGCCAGCACCGAAGGACCAGCAAAGGCGTTCGACGGCGCGCTCGGCACCGACAGCAAGTGGTGTTCCACCGCGGCGGGCACCAAGTTCCTCCAGGTCGACCTCGGTTCCAACCAGAACATCGGATCGTTCGTGGTGAAGCATGCCGGACTCGGTGGTGAGAGCACTGGGTGGAACACCGGCGCGTTCAACATTCTCACCAGTACCGACGGTTCCACCTGGACGTCTCGGGTGGCGGTGAGCGGTAACCGGAGTAGCCGCACCTACCATGCAATCTCGACGGTGTCGGCGCGCTACGTCAGGCTGGACGTGACAACGCCGGCGAACGATGGGAATGGCGCCGCCCGCATCGATGAGTTTGAGGTGTACGGCGGTGGTGGCGGCGGTGGTCCGTCCAACGTGGCCCTGAACAAGGCGGCCACCGCAGACTCCTCCTGCAACGCCAACGAGGGTCCGGCAAAAGCCGTCAACGGCAGCGTGTCCGGCGGCACGACCGACAAGTGGTGCTCGACCGGCGCGAGCAAGTTCCTGCAGGTGGACCTGGGCACGTCGTACAACATCCAGTCGTTCACCATCCGGCATGCCGGCGCGGGCGGCGAATCCACGAGCTGGAACACCCGTGATTTCACCATCCAGGTGTCCACCAACGGCACGACCTGGAGCACACCGGTGACGGTCACCGCCAACACGGCGAACGTGACGAACCATCCCATCACCACAATCAGCGCGCGCTACGTCCGGCTCAACATCACGACCCCGACGCAGACCACCGACAACGCGGCCCGCATCTACGAGTTGGAGGTCTACGCCTAGACCCGCGCGGCGGGCACCGGCGAGAGCGGTTTCCTTGGAGTTCTCGCCGGTGCCACGCTGATAGCGTTGGCCTGTGATGCGCGATCTGCCCAACCGCCGGCCGACCATGGTCGACGTCGCGCGCCACGCCGGCGTGAGTCTGAAGACGGTGTCGCGCGTCATCAACAATGCCCCGCACGTCCAGCAGGCACTGGTCGACCGGGTGCTGAGCTCGGCGGACGAGTTGGGTTTCCGCCGCAACCGGTTGGCCAGCACACTGCGCTCCGGCCAGCTGACCGCGACCATCGGCCTGCTGATCGAGGAGATCGCCAACCCGTTCTACGCCACCATCGCCGGCGTGGCCGCCGACGTGGCGCGCTCACACGACACGCTGCTCATCACGGCCAGCTCGGAGGAGGACCCGGACCGGGAGTCGCAACTGTTGCACGACCTGTGTTCCCGGCGCGTGGACGGGTTGCTGGTCGTGCCGGCCGGGCAGGATCAGACCTTCCTGCGGGCCGAGGTCGACATGGGCATCCCGGTGGTGTTCCTGGACCGTCCGGCGGGAGGCCTGGTCGCCGACACCGTATTGCTGAACAACAGCGGAGGCGCCCGCTCGGCCGTACGGCTCCTGCTGGAGGAGGGTCATCGGCGCATCGGCATCCTGCTCGATTCGCTTGCCGTCTACACGATGCGGGAACGGCTGGCCGGGGCGAAAGACGCGCTGCGCTCGGCCAGGGTGCCGCTTCACCACTCGCTCGTACGCGAGGGCGTGGGTGACCCGGCGACCGCGGCGGCGGCGGTCGCGGAGCTGCTGAGCCAGCCGGACCCCCCGACTGCGCTGTTCTGCCTGAACAACCGGATCACAGTCGGGGCGGTACAGGAACTGGCCCGGCGGCGCAGCGACGTGGCACTGATCGGCTTCGACGACTTCGAGCTGTCGCATCTCATGCCGTACCCGTTGCGGGTCATCGCCTACGACACCCGGGAGATGGCCCGAAAGGCGGCCGAGCTGCTGTTCGAACGGATCGACGGCCGGGTCACCGACCCGGTCACGGTGACCCTGTCGACCCACCTCGTCCCGCGAGGACTACCCGCTCGGGGTCTGGAAGCCGTGCCGCCCCGCCAGACTTTTCGCTGACCCGGCCTACGAGAGGATCCGGGCTTACGACAGGATCTCGGCGAGACGGTCCACCAGCAGATGAATCTCATCCTCGGTGACCACCAGGGGTGGCGCCAGGCGGATCGTGGATCCGTGCGTGTCCTTGACGAGGATGCCCTTGTCTGCGAGGCGCTCGCAGGCCTGGCGACCGGTCATGAGCGCCGGGTCGATGTCCACCCCGGCCCAGAGGCCACGGCCGCGTACGGCGGTGATTCCCTTGCCCACCAACTCGCCCAGCCGTGTATGCAATACCGCACCGGTCTCCCGGGCCCGTTCCTGGTACTCACCGGTGTTCAGCAGCTCCACCACTGCGATGCCGACCGCGCAGGCGAGCGGGTTGCCGCCGAAGGTCGAGCCGTGTTCGCCGGGCGTAGCACGCCCGAGCACCTCGGGGTTGGAGAGCCACCGCGGAGACCGGCAGACGCCGCCGCCGAGCGCCTTGCCGAACAGCGTACATGTCCGGCATCGACGCCCTCGTGGTCGCACGGCGAACGTAGTCGCCGGTGCGGCCGAGGCCGGACTGGATCTCGTCGGCGACGAACAGCACGTTCGTTTCGGTGCACAGCGCGCGCACACCGGTCGAGATAGCCGGCCGGCGGCACGACGACGCCGGCCTCGCCCTGGATAGGCTCGATCAGCACAGCCACCGTGGTGTCGTCGATGGCGTCGCGCAGCGCGGCGAGATCGCCGAAGGGCACGATGCGGAAGCCCGGCGTGAACGGGCCCGTAGTCGGCCCGCGCGTCGGGATCGGTGGAGAAGCTGATGATCGTCGTGGTGCGGCCGTGGAAGTTGCCCGGCCGCGACGACGATGGTCGGCTTGGCCGGCCGGGACGCCCTTGACCTTGTAGCCCCATTTGCGGGCCACCTTGACCGCAGTCTCGACCGCCTCGGCGCCGGTGTTCATCGGCAGCACCATGTGCATGCAGCAGAGTTCGGCGAGGTTCTGGCAGAAGGGGCCGAACTGGTCGTGCAGGAAGGCCCGGCTGGTCAGCGTGAGCCGCTCGAACTGCTTGCGGGCGGCGTCCACCAGAGCCGGGTGCCGGTGGCCGAAGTTGAGCGCGGAGTAACCAGCCAGGCAGTCGAGGTAGCGCCGGCCGTCCACATCGGTCACCCAGGCGCCGTCGCCGTCGGAGATGACGACCGGCAGCGGGTGGTAGTTGTGTGCGGTCCAACGCTCGGCCTGATCCAACGCGGCCATGGTGCGGCTGTCCATTACGCGCTCCTCAATTCCAGAGTGCAGCACTTCGGTCCGCCGCCGGCCTTCAACAGTTCGGACAGGTCGACCGGGACCGGGGCGAAGCCGCGCTCCTCGAGTTGCCGAGCCAGATCGGTGGCCTGTAGCGGGAGAACAACGTGGTGGCCGTCGCTGACCGCGTTGAGTCCGAGCACCGCCGCGTCGGTCGGCGTGGCCAGGATCGCGTCCGGGAACAGCTGTCCGAGCACTCGCCGGCTCGAAGGCGAGAACGCCTCAGGCAGGTAGGCGACGGTGTCGTCATCCAGAACGGTCAGCGCGGTGTCCAGGTGATAGTAGCGTGGATCAACGAGCTGGAGCGTGATTACCGGGCGGCCGAACAGCTCCTGCGCCTCGGCGTGGGCGGCCAGGTCGGTGCGGAAACCGGTGCCGGCGAGCAGGAAGCGCCCGGCCAGTAGCAGGTCACCCTCGCCCTCGTTGCGTTCCTTGGCCTCGTGGGTCCGCAAACCCGCATCGCCGAGCCAGTTCAGGTAGGCGGGAGCTTCCGGCGCGCGTTGCGGGTAGCGGAACTGGGCGCCGTAGGCGGTGCCGTCGATCACCGTGGCGCCGTTGGCCGCGAAGACCATGTCCGGCAGGCCCGGGATCGGTTCGATCTCTTCGACGGCATGGCCGAGGGACCGGTAGGTGTCACGCAGAGCGGTCCACTGTGGAGGGCAAGATCCGAGTCCACCGCCACGGACGTGTCCATCCACGGATTGATGACGTATTCAACGGTGAAGAACGTCGGTCGGCACATCAGGTACCGCTTCATGTGGACACCTCCCGGAGGTTGACCTTCCTTCCAAGCCTAGGAAGCAAGTTCGGGCCGATCCATTGCTGCATGGTGCTTGCCGGTGGCGGATCATTGCGTGATCCACAGCCTTGCCGGCGTTTTGTTGCGTTGGGTGTTCCAGGTCACCCGACCGACGAGAATGGAGTCAGCTGCCCGTACGAAGGAGCCATGAGTGAAGATCGGTCTGCAGATTCCCAGTTTCACCCAACCGGGTGGTCCGGTCACACTGGGGCGGGACTTCGCCTCCGTAGTGCGCACCGCGGACGACGTCGGGTTCGAGGTCATCGCGGTCATGGACCACTACTTCCAAATCGCCACGATCGGGCCGCCGGAGCAGGACATGCTGGAGGCCTATACGACGCTGGGTTTCGCCGCCGCGCACACCTCCCGGGCGAAACTCCTGGCGCTCGTGACCGGTGTGATCTACCGCCATCCGGGCATCCTCGTCAAGCAGGTGTCCACACTGGACGTCCTGTCCGGTGGCCGGGCCATGTTGGGCATCGGCGCGGCCTGGAACGAGCAGGAAGCGCGGGGGCTCGGCGTGCCGTTCCCGCCGCTGGCGGAGAGGTTCGACCGCCTGGAGGAGGCGCTGCAGATCGCGCATCGCATGTTCTCCGGCTCGGAGGAGCCGTTCCAGGGCCGGTACTACCAACTCGAGCGGCCATTGAACCATCCGGCGCCGCTGAACCGGCCGCAGATCATGGTCGGCGGGTCGGGCGAGAAGAAGACGCTTCGACTGGTGGCCCGCTACGCCGATGCATGCAATCTGTTCCCCAGCCCGCAAATGGCACACAAGCTGGACGTACTGCGCCAGCACTGCCTGGCCGAGAACCGCGACTACGACGCCATCGCCAAGACCTGCATCCTGCCGATCGGTGCAGACCAGGACTCTGGCGCTCTGTTGGACCAGTTGGGGGACCTGGCCACCCTGGGTATGGATCTGGTCATGCTGGTGGTGCCGGACATCTGGTCACATCAGGCCCTCGAGATGATCGGCAACGAGGTGATCCCGCGGCTCTAGTGCTACCGTTAACTTGAGAGTTCAAGTATCGGGAGGCTGCAGTGCCCATCGTCCGGCTCAACCACGCCGTGCTCTACGTCAGTGACGTCCAGCGCAGCGTGGCCTTCTACAGCGATGTCCTCGGGTTCCGGCCGCTCAACATGCTGCCGGACGGCTTCCGCGGCGCCGCGTTCCTACAGGCGCCCGGCTCCACCAACGACCACGACCTCGGCCTGTTCGAGATCGGCGCGGCCGCCGGCCGCAGTACCGGCCGGACGGGGCACGGTCGGCCTCTACCACCTCGCCTGGGAGGTCGACACCCTCGACGAGCTGGAACAGATCGGCGGGCAAGCTCGCCGAGGCCGGCGCCCTGGTCGGCGCGTCCGACCACGGCACCACCAAGAGCCTCTACGGCCAAGACCCGGACGGACTGGAGTTCGAGATCGCCTGGCTGATCCCGGCGGAGCTGCTGGACCAGACCGCACTGGATTCCCGCAAGCGGATCGGCCGGCTGGACTTGGCCAAGGAGAAGGCGCGCTACGGCGGCCAGACCCGCGGCGGTGTGGGAATCTCCGTATCCGCCTAGCCTTACCTACTGTCGTGATGGCGTCGCGGCGAGTAGAAGGTAGGTATGTCAGCGGCGGCGCTTCGCAACGAACTGCTCGTGCGGTGCCTCGACGCCTGGACACCGACCGCCCTGCACGGCCACAAGCGGGTCACCTATGTGGACTGCTCGGCGGATGGTTGCTCGGCCTCCACCGCGTTGCGCGTGTTCGCCGAGTTCGCTGACCTTCTCGACCAGCACACCCTGACCATGGTGAGCTTCCACGCGCCCGCCGGGGAAGTCCCACCAGGGGTGGTCATCCGCACCGTCGCCGACCTCCCGGAAGGCAGCGCGCAAGCATTGGCGTTTGGGACGTCGACCGAGAAGGCGCTGGAGAAGTTCAAGGACGAACTGTGGGCCCTCGACGAATACGCTGGCGTCAGGCTGCGGAATCCGGGCGACCCCGACGGAACACTCCTCGACATCTCTGTGCGACCGAACCCCGCGCCGGTGCGGCGCTGCCTGATCGGGCAGGTCAGGCGTACTGGAGGCCTGACCGTCACCCAGCTCCGATCGTGGGCGCTCCGCGAAACGATCTTCCGCGTGTCGGACGTCACGAAGGTTCTCCAGGCCCTGGTCAACGCCGCCGCCGTCGGTCGTGAGCCCAGCTCAGGCCGCCTCTCCCCTACCACCCAGATCCTCCCAGCAGACCACTGATCTTGGCGTTTGCGCAGGTCACAGGGGTCAACACCGAACATGGGGAATGAGTTGGAAGGACTCTGGGAGCACATGCTATGGTTCTCGTCGTTCCAGTGAGCGCCGCTAGCTCAACTGGCAGAGCAGCGGACTCTTAATCCGCGGGTTCGGGGTTCGAGTCCCTGGCGGCGCACAATTGATCAAGGCTCTGACCTGCGAGTAATACCCGGATCGGAGCCGTTTTC
>CAVUNP010000049.1:0-9895 GCA_963742855.1 uncultured Actinomycetota bacterium
CGGACTCTTAATCCGCGGGTTCGGGGTTCGAGTCCCTGGCGGCGCACGTTTGATCAAGGCTCTGACCTGCGAGAATATCGCGGATCGGAGCCGTTTTCATGTCCACTATGGACGTCGGTGTGCTCGTGGTGTGCTCTGGAGCCAACGGACGGTTAGCCGGTCATACGGACTAGCCGACACCAGGCGGACGGGCTTAATGGACCCGCGTTCGAATAACGCGATCTTCACACGGGCACAGCTTGGGATTTGGCGCCAGACTTCCCATATGGCGTAGCGGCCAGCTGTCCAACGCGGCGGTCTTGCGGGCTATCACTTAGGTGGGCCGATGCGGCGTGAGCCTCGCCTGGTGTCCGTTCTCGGCGAAATGCCCCGCTGCCGGCGGCAGACCTACCAACCTTTCCGACCAGCCAACCTAACGTCTAACAGTTTCGTTGCTGGTGTCATGCGGTGATCTGAGGTCAGGAGCGACGTGTGCACGGGATGTCGGCCTCTATTAAACGGCACGTGACGCGGTCCGGCCCGCCAACAGGGTGGAGGCTGTCCCTATCGGGGTGTGTGCCTGGCGCCCCATTCAACGACGGCAACTGAGTCGGTCCGGCCTGTCGCGTAAGGCCTCGCGTTTGGTGAAGGTGATGGATGCTAGTCCTGAAATAAGCGAGTAGGGGCGAGTGGGTTGCCCGCTGGGCATGGTTGATAGGCAATATCGTTGGTGTTCGATCGCGGGGCTGGCTGGGGGCTGGTTTTGGGTCCGTCTCTGCTGGATTGTCAGCGCCGACCCGGGCGAGTCTTGTCCGTTTTGTCGGGTGTTGGTGGTTGGTGGGCATGGGTGTCGCCGCCGCGGGTCGCGGCGGTGCGAGGGTGTCGCTTGGAAGGCCGGCGTTAGCCGAAGCGGGTCCGTTCGGTGAAGCGCCAGGCGCTGAAGAGGCGGGCCAGGCCGACGGTGTAGCCGATGAGCCGGACCGTGATGGTCCGGCCGCTGTGGATGACCATGGCGGGGATGAGGATGATGGTGTCGAAGAAGGTGCCGAACTCCATGCGGATGTAGTAGGCCCGGTCGGTTTTGCGGTGCATGGTCATGGCGAACCAGCACTTGATGTTCCACGCCAGGCAGGCGATGACCATGTAGGCCCAGTTCGATATCAGGTTGTAGAGGGGCACGCGTAGCGCGTTGATGCCGGATTTCAGCGATCCGATGATGTTTTCCTGGTTGCATCGCCTGTTGGCCAGCCCGACCACCTGCTCGGCGGTTCGCGCATCGTCCTGCTTGGACTGTGCGTTCCTTCCCGTCTGCTCGTCCTGCGCGTATGCGGGCTGTTCGCTCTGCGCGGGCTGCTGCGGTTCGGCCGGGTCGTCCGGTTCGGGCTGGTTTGCGGTGGCCTGGGCGCCCAGTTCGATGATCTCCTCGGTGGTGTGCATGGTGCTGCTGTAGGTGGTGACGTAGAAGAAGTATCGGATCTCGTCGAACAGCACCTGGTCGCCGCGGATGTGGGAGATGTTCTTGCGCAGCGCCACGATCCGGTAGGCCTGTTTGCATTTTCCGGGCCGGTAGGTGAACTCGGCGACGTCTTCGAAGTTGAGGTGCTTGTTGAGGTAGCCGCGCTCGCGCACGATCTGCGCCTTGGTGTTGACGCGGCGGGCGCGCCGCTGGCCGGTCTTGGGCTGGTAGGCCGGTCCCCGTTCCAGTCGCCGCCACGCCGAGGCATCCAGTGCGTCGGCGGGCTTGCGCAGCGCGGCGATGTTGTCCATGCCGAACACGAAGTCGATACGCTCGGCCCACCGGTCGAAGTTCTCGGTCAACGAGAAGTCGGTGTCACCGCGCACGCAGACTCGCGGTGCGCACGGCGACACCAGATCGATCGCCTTGTCGATCCACTCCGCGGCGTCCTGGTGGCTGGCCACGTTGCCCGGCCGGTTGACCAGGTACAGCAGCTCGCAGGTGTTGGCCAACGTCACCAGCAGCGGCGAGTACCCCCAGATCCCCTTGTAGTTGATACCGATGCCCTGCTTGCATCGCGCGCCGGTGGGCGCGATCGTGCCGTCCACGTCGATGAAGGCCACCGGACCGAACAGGTCGCGGCAGCGACTCTTCCACAGCTTGACCCGCACCGCGTTGATGGCGTCCATCAGCGCGATCACACTGCCCTCGTCGAACCGGCGGCAGAAGTCCCCCGCGGTGGTCGGGTCCGGGATCAGCTTCGCGCCCAGCGCGTTCATGTAAGCCACGTCATGACGCAGCCGCTCGATATGCTGCAACGTCCTGCCGCCCGCGAGCACGTTGTAGGCCATGTTGAGCACATGATCGGACTCGTGGTAAGGCAAATGCACCTTGAGCAGACCCAACGCGTCGTTGATCTCCTGCGGCAGACCGAGCGCGACCACCATCTGATGGATCGCGGCCAGGCCACCGAACGGGGTCGCCTCGATCTGGTCGCCGATCTCACAGCTGATCTTCCCGGTGGTGAGCATCGGCCCGCGCTGAACGCCAAGGCGCCCCACCAGCCGGTGACGGGCCGCCACCTTGCGTGCCCGACGTGCCGCGTTCCGCCTGCTCTGATCAACCGCTATCCTCTGCCGGGTAGCGGCGGCACATTGCTGCACCGCCGCCCCCTCAGAACCGTACGTGCCACTCGTCGCGGCATACGGCTCAAGCAAGCCCCGAGGGGCCGTTCAGGTGTGCTGAAATGTCGAGTCCCTGCCGGCGATGGCAGGAGACGTGTACCAGGCGGAGTTGGTCCGGCGTGCCTTCGCACCCGTTGGCGACCAGGTTCTGTTTCGCGATCGCCTTCCGGGCGCCGGTGAGCCATTGCTCCCACTCTCGCGGGCTGCTCGGCTCACGATCGGTTTGCAGGACGTAGTCCCGACACAGTGGACAGCGGCCGTTCTGCTTCTGCAGCAGGCTCAACGTGCCACGGTCCAGCGGCGGTCTGTTCCTACGGCGCCGATCGGCCCAATACTGGGCCAGGGCCGGATCGTCCGGAGACGCCGTTCCTGGCACCAGGTTATGCCGGACGATTTGCGTCCAGGCGAACTTAGGTAGGTAGCCGCCGCTGTCGCGGTGCCCGAACACCCACCGATCCTGCCTGGCGGGGTTGAACCGGCCGAAGTATCTCTGCACGATCCAGGCTTTCGG
This sequence comes from uncultured Actinomycetota bacterium, assembly GCA_963742855.1. Lineage (GTDB taxonomy): Bacteria > Actinomycetota > Actinomycetes > Mycobacteriales > Micromonosporaceae > CAVUNP01. The sequence goes on from CAVUNP010000049.1 coordinate 3,131, forward strand.
CTTGTTCCCGTGGCTGTATGTGGCCCACTTGTAGGTGAGTTTCCACAGGTAGTCATCCAGGCCAGTGAAGACCTCTTTGGACACCACGCCCCGATAGTAGGCCGCCCATCCCCGCACGATCGGCACGATCGCGACGAGGACCGCCAGCGCGTTCGAGCCACGCAGGCTGTGCATCTCGACGGCCAACTTCTTACGTATCCGCCCGATGGCGGCCTTGCTGGGTTTGATAAGCAGCTTGCCGCGGTAGCGGCGGATGTTGAAGCCCAAGTGATCGAACCCCCGGTCGAGGTGCACGATCGTTGTCTTGTCCTCGTTGAAGACCAGACCCCTGGGCGACAGCCACTCGGCCATCCGTTCCTTGACGTTCTGCGCCTGCTCCTGGCTGTGACAGAGCGCGATCACGTCGTCGGCGTAGCGGATAACCACAGGAGACCCCGCCCTCGTCTCCCCGACTCGTTCGCCGGAGGTGTAGTAGCGGACTCCGGCCGCCTCTTCCAGCCCGTGCAACGCGACATTCAAAAGCAACGGACTGATCACACCGCCCTGGGGAGTTCCCTCCTCAGTCGGCGCGAACCCTTTGCCCGCCTCGAACACGCCGGCCTTGAGCCAGTCTCGGATCAGGTCCCTGGCAGGGAACGACCCGAGCGCCTCCAGCAACCGGTCATGGTCGATCCTGTCGAATGCCGCAGCCAGATCCGCATCCAGCGCCCACACCCGCTTGGCCCGAGAACCTTTGCAGGTCAGGTAGATCGCCTGGACCGCGTCCTGGCAACTGCGGCCCGGTCGGAACCCGTACGATCTGGGTTCGAACCGGGCCTCCCACTCGGGCTCCAGTGCGCTGCGCACCCTGCCCTGCTGGCAGCGGTCCGCGATCACGGGAATCCCTAATGGGCGCAGCTTTGCGCGGTTGCCCGCCTTCGGTATGTACACCCGCTTGACTGCCCGGGGCTGCCAGGTGCTGAGCTGGGGGTGCACCTGCACCGCCAGTTCCATCCTGGCCGGAGAGGTCAACGCGACCTCTCCATCAATCCCCGCCGTCTTGCGGCCGGCGTTGCGCTGCGTCGCCTGGCGCACGCTGACCAGCGTGTTCGACCAGCTACGCAGCATCAACTTCTGCAGGTTCCTGACTTTGGTCAGGTCCCCATCCTGAACCGCCTTGAAGATTCGCTGCCGTAGCCGCCGTACGTTGTCCTCGTGGGCACGCCATCCGATGGCGTCCCACTGGTGGCGGACGACGTCCTCAGGTCCGTTCACTCCGAGAGCCGCCATCGCCACGGCGAAGGTAAAGGCTGTCATCGCGTCTAACTTGTCCTTCGGTTCCGGGGGATCGGGCTGTTCGTCTTCAAAGGCTCACCTGCCTCACGTCAGCCTGCTTTCGCAGCCAGGCACTGGGCCTGGTATCCAGCCAGTTATACGGAGCACCCCGCTGGAGGACCGGGCATCGTGTCCGCTTTCCTGGTGCCTTTCGGCTGCTGGCATTCGCTTCTTGGGCATCCTGTCCTGCCGGGAGTTCCGCCCCCTTCACAGTCGGCCTACCGCAGCAGGCGCGCACACTTGCGCACGTCCTACGGACCCATAACAGGGTTTACACGTTCCACACGCGTGAGACACGGACCGGGCCGGGCGCTGCCTATACCCCGGGGACGACGGTGTTCACCGGCCACCGGGTGATCCGTGACCGTCGCCTGCCGCCTCTCAACGGCTGGTCCCTATCACCCCGGCACATCTTCCCAACCCGGGATGTCCTTTTGACGAGGCATCATCGACAGTTTCCTGGTAGTCGCCCCATACCGGTCCTTCCCCTCACCTGTGGCCGCTATGGTTGGGACGGCGGCCCTCGGGCTTTCCCGTGAGCTTCACACCCGACCGATCAGGAACCGGCCACGCATGTCACGGTGGGGACAGGTCGAACACAGACCCGTAGCTACGTCTTCGACATACGTCGAACCTCCTCGACGACCTCACTCACCGCGTGCGACTTCGCGTCGCAATCACCACAAAGGCCTTTCTTTGCCAGGGTGCGTTGCGAGCGCTAACCCAGCAAAGTAAGGCCTTTGATCACTTCAGAACAGCATCTGCCCACCCGACACGCTTACTGCAGGACTAGCGAGCGATTGGAGGAGTGGTGCCACTACAGAACGTATTGGTACCACTCCGTTGTGCGCTGGTGGTCGTGGTTGTTCGCCCCGGTTGCTGTCATGGTTGCTGTCAAGCACCTAGCATATATGCGAGTTGATCGATATAGACGACCCGATCACGACAGCCGGCTGGCCTGGCTCGATGGCACGTCGCGTAGCGTCGTGGCGTGGATCGCCGGTAGCGCCATCGAGGTTGACCCGTGAAGCGATCGTCACGGCCTGGCCCAGCTGGTTCGATGGCTGCTCGCCTGGTCTGATGTGCCGTTGCGTGGATGCGTGCGTGCGTGCCGAAGGCATAGCGCGTGCGCGTGCGTCCGGCGTAGCCGGGCGCTCTTGATTCTGTATAGACGTTTTGAGCCCACTCCCTTGCCGACGCCGGTGCGGGATGGTCTGGTCTACGGTTTGGCGCTGCGGCGGGTCTGCCGTTTGCGTGGCGGTGCCTCCGCGACAGGTTGTGCGCTGGTGCCGGCGGCGTCGCTGAGGCGGGTTTCGTAGTCTCGTAGGTCGTCGGCGAGGTCTTGGTGGGCGTTGACGTGGGCGCCGAGTTCTTCGGTGGCTGCCCATGCCGCGGCTTGGTCTTTGGCGTACCAGGCGGCGACGAGCTTGGCCGCGATGCGTTCGCGTTCGAGCAGGAACTGGGCGAGGCGGCGGTTGAGGTCGCGGTCGGTGATGACCGGTGTCCCGGTGGCGAGGGTGATTGGTCGGCCGTCGGCGTCGATGCCGGTGCGTTCGCGGGCTTGGGGGTGTACGAAGGTGCCTTTGCCGACGACGGCGTAGGTGAGGCCGCGTTGCTGGAGCTCGCGTAACGCCCGCTGGGCGGTCATGGAGGCCACGTCGTAGATCTCGGCCAGGCGCCGTGCGGTGGGCAGCGCCTCGCCGGGGGCGAGTTTGCCGGTGCGGATCTGCTCGACGATGTCGTCGACGACCCGCACGAACAGGGCGCGCTTGTCGTCCACGTCGTGGGCCATGCGCTGATCGTAACCATCACATCCTGATCGAGCTACACAGGCTCCCCAAGATTCTTGCCAGAGTGCCCTTGACAGGCTGCGATTGTCACGTGAAACTTAGGAAGCACGAGATGCATGGTTCACCGATGGGGTGGGCCGAGTGACGAAGGAGTACGGGACATGTTGGTCCTACCGATCGAGAGTCGTCCGCTGTTGGTTCTGGCACCGCCGGCGCCGCAGTTCAAGGACAAGGAACGCAAGGAGCCAGCGACCGACCGGGAGACCGGGGCGGCGTTGGTGGAGGTGGCAGTGTCGTTGTCCTCCGACACGGGTGGCCCGCAGGTTTTGCGGGTGTCGGTGCCCCAGCCGGGGGTGCCGAAGGATCTGACGATGGGTCAGTTGGTCAGGGCGACCGGGTTGACGTTGATCGCGGGGGAGACCAACGGTCGGGCGTGGCAGATGTTTCGGGCCGCGGCGTTGACCCTGGCGAAGGCCGGATAGCCGATGACCGACTTGATCAGCGAACTACCCCGCCATCTGACGGTGGCGGCCGGGGCGGTGGCCTTCGTCGCGGCCGCCGTTGCCATCGTCTGGGCTACGACACAGGCGGTCCGCTACGTCCGGGCGGACACGAACGGACGAAAGGTCTTGCGGGTGGCGTGGCGGATCAGGCGGACGTGGACGCGCACCGCCCGCCGGGTCGGCCTGGTGCAGACCGAGCGGTCCCGGCCGCGGTTCTGGTCGTCGACCCCGCCGAACACGGTGATCGCCCGGGAGTTGGTGCCGGCGGTCACGGTCCGCCCGGAGCGGTGGGGTGTGCGCATCGACGCGGGCACCCTGGGCCGGCTGGGGTTGAAACAGTTCCAGGGCGCCACCGACCACCTCGCGGATGCGTGGAAGGTGCCGCAGGTGCGGGTGGAACAGGTCAGGCCGGGCGTGGTCCGGCTGCGGGCGCTGCTGACCGATCTGCTCACCCAGCGGACACAGTGGACAGACGACGAGGACGCCTCGGCCGGGCCCGGGGTCTGGTTGGCCGGAGTGGACGCGGACGGGCAACCGGTCACCATCCGGTCGGCGGGGGTGTCCGGCGTAGTTGTCGCGGGTCTGGCTGGCTACGGCAAGACGAGCTTCTTGAACGCGAGGTTCTGCCAGCTCGCGGCGTCGCCGGCGGTGCAGTTTGTGCTCATCGACGGCAAGGGCGGCCCGGACTACGACGATCTGTTCGCCCGAGCGTGGCTGTCCTCGAAGGACGACCCGCAGGCGGTACGTGACCACCTGGCCACGGTGCTGGAGCTGATGGCGGCCCGCCAGCACCACATCCGCGACGTGCTCGGGGTGAAGAACATGTGGCACGTCGGTCCGAGCGTCGGTTGGCCCCTTCTCGTAGTGATCATTGACGAGGCGCATACCTTCCTGAACGAGGCCAAGGGAAGCGACGCCGAGTCTCGCCGCCTGGACGCCCTGGCTCGGGAGTCGACGAGGATCGTGGAGGAGCTGATCCGCAAGGGCCGCAACGTCGGCATCCAGGTCATCCTCGCCACTCAGAAGGCGACCGCCGACGCCATTCCCACCAAGATCCGCGACAACTGTCAGGTCGCTGTGTCGTTCGCGCAACGCACGTCGGAGGCGGCGACGGCGATCCTCGGCTCCGACATTGCTGCCGCTCCGGACGAGCACCCCCGCCGGCTGCAGGACCCGGCCTATGTCGGGGTGGCGTCGATGATCGCGCAGGGTCGGCCCGGGTTCACCCTGGTCCGCACCCCGTACGTCCCAGACGAGGTGGCGGACGCGATCGCGGCCCGGACTGCTCATCTCGTTCGCGATCCGCTCCAACTGCTCTACACACATGGCCAGGTTCGGCGATGAGCGCCGGGCGCTGGTTCCCCAGGAAGCTGGCGGCGGCCCATTCCGCCAAGAACACTCCGCCGCCAGCTTCCCGGGGCTGTCCCCTCCCAACGGCTGGAAAAGGAACGCACACCATGATGACACCACCCCTCGACGCTGACCCGGGCGCGTTGCTGCGCCTGGCCGACCACCACGACACGGCGCAACGGGCCGGAGTCTGCGCACACCCGCTCCTGCTGACCGGCACCCGGCTGCTCGTCGAGGCGGACACCGGCCGCGTCATGCACCGCCTCGACACCGCCGGTGCGGACTCCGACGACCTGACACAGCAGGTGGTGCCAACGCGATGCCGCAACCGGCGCGCCACGGTCTGCCCGACCTGTTCGGCGCTGTACAAGCTTGACGCCTACCACCTGGTCGTGGCCGGGCTGCGCGGCGGCAAGAACGTCCCTGACACCGTCGCCGGCCACCCCCGGCTGTTCGTCACGCTCACCGCATCGTCGTTCGGGAAGGTCCACATCGGACCAGATGCAAACGGTACGCTTCGGCCTTGCCATCCGGACTCCGGCTGCGGACGTTGGCACACCAGCGGCGATCGGCTCGTCGGGGCCGCGCTGGACACCTCCGGCTATGACTACGTCGGTCAGGTGCTGTTCAACGCCCACGCCGGAGCGCTGTGGGCGGCGTTCGCCACGACCGTGCGGCGCAACCTCGCCACCGCTGCCGGCCTGTCGCGTCGACAGGCATCCCGTCAGGCGACGGTGGTGTTCGCCAAGGTCGCCGAGTTCCAGGGCCGGGGCGTAGTCCACTGCCACGCCATCGTTCGCCTTGACGGCACATCGGGTCCGGCGTCGCCACCTCCAGCCTGGGCCACCCTCGCCAGGCTGGCGCGGGCGATCCGCCGTGCCGTGCGCCATGTGACCGTCACCAGCGTTTCGTCGTCGCGGGTTGCGTGCCGGACGCTGCGGTTCGGCCGGCAGGTCGACGTCCGGCCCATCGTTGTGGACGATCCGGGTTTGTCCGATGTGGTCATCGCCCGGTATGTCGCGAAATACGCCACCAAGTCGGCCGAGGCGGCCGGGCTGGCCATCCCGCCCGCCGGCTGCCGCACCTGCCACGGCGCCGCCACCACCATCGCGGGCGGGCTGTGCCGGTCCTGCGGCGGTACCGGCCGGTGGCGCGGAGTCCGCTTAGACGGGTTGACCGAGCACGCGCGAGCGCTGGTCGAGACCTGCTGGCGGCTGGGTGGTCAACGAGAGTTCGCCCCGCTGCGGCTTCGCCGTTACGCCCATCAGGCCGGGTATCGGGGCCACTTCTGCACCAAGTCGCGCACCTACTCAACCACGTTCGCCGCGCTGCGGGCCGAACGGCGGGTCTGGGCCGATGCCCAGCTCCTCGAACGGCTCGGCATCGGCAGCGACGTGCGGGTGGTCATCGTGAACGACTGGCGCTACAGCGGCCGCGCACCCGGCGGGGACGGATGAGCCCGGACCTGCTCACCGTCGCCGACGTGATGGCCCGCCTGCAGATCGGCCGGCACACCGTCTACGACCTGATCCGCTCCCGCCGGCTGGCCTCCGTGCGTATCGGCCGCTGCCGACGCATCCCCGCCGCCGCTCTCCAGACCTACCTCGACTCACTCATCAATGAGGACCGATAACCATGCCCGCGAAGAAGAACGCCAACGGTGACGGCACCGTCTACCAGCGAATCGACGGCCGCTGGTGCGGCTCCGGCTACGTCCAAGCCGCCGACGGCACCCGCAAACGCATCTACGTCTACGGCAACAGCCACCGCGAAGCCTCGGACAAGCTCAACGCCAAGCTCGCCGACTC
>CAVUNP010000050.1:0-25063 GCA_963742855.1 uncultured Actinomycetota bacterium
CAGGAAAGAAAGTCCCGACCACTAGTTCAGGCAAGTTCAGGCAACTGCTTCGGTTGGTCACGACGCTCGGGCTTGGTGGTCAGGCGACGAAAGTCCGTAGAGGATTGCTGGGCGACTTCGCCAGCACGTATACGTTAGATGGCGGGCCGGTTTGAGTGCCGAGTTCCGTGCGCGCTGGTTTAGCTGTGCAATGCTCGCAGACAAGGTGAACAGGCTAACTGCAGACATAACGACGGATCTCGCGCGCAAGGCGAGCAAAATCGAAGCTCTGATTTTTGACGGCGCCTGAGCCCAAGAGTTAGAGGGGAAAGCTGATATCCGCTCGGATAATCTGGGTGCGCTATTTGGACCGCAACGACCAACGCCGCACCGACCGCGCGCAGGCTTGGCGCCAGCACAGAGCCCAAACCCACGCCCGCGAAACCGCCTACGAACGCATCATCGTCACCAGACAACAGAGTCGTGGGCGCGAACGCAGTCGCCGTGCTGACCGCGGGTACGGTCTCGAACTTTAATTACCTACCCGGGCATTTCGTCACCGGACCACTAAGCCGAAGTTACGGCTGCTTGGGGAGCCGATTTGGGCTTTGACGTGGGGTTTGTGAGTTTGGCGGGTTGGTGGTTCTGGCTACGCGGCGATGGTGAGGGGAATGGTGGCCCCTAGGAGTTCGAAGGCGCGGCGCTGGTCGGGGGTGGGTTGGGCGAGCATGTCGATATGGGTGGTGGTGTGGTAGGTGATTCGTTGCGGGTGAGGGTGGCCAGGTGGTCGAGCAGGCCGCGGAAGTTGCGCAGCGGGGTGCCGTGCGGGGCTTGTTGGCGGGATGCTTTGGCCTGGGCGGGGTGAGCGCTGTGCGGGGGCGACGGGTTGTGCCGGTCCGGTGGGTGTTCGTCGGTGTAGGTCAGCGGGGCCCAGGCTTTGCGCAGGTGCCAGACCAGGTAGCAGGCCAGCATGCAGATCAGCACGTGGGCTTTGATGCGGTCGGTGAGCCGGTGGTGGATGGGGCGCAGATCCAGGTCGTCGGTTTTGATGCTGCGGAAGTCGCGTTCAATGTGGGCGAGATTCTTGTAGCTGTCGCACCACCGCGGCCGGGTCGAGGTCGGTGGCGGGTACCGACGTGCGCAGCACGTAGATGCCGTCGAGGCGGGCTTGGGCGTCGATGCTGGCCTGGTCGCGGTGAAGGTGAGGCTGGTGTCGGTGATAGCGCGGTGAAAATGTTTGCCCACGTTGTATTTCCCGATGACCCGCCCGACCGCTTCGCCGATCTTGTCGGCACCGTACAGGGTGCCGCGGGCACCCGATCGGCGATGTGGGCCAGGTCGGCCTCGGTGGCATCGAGCAGCTCGGTGCGTTTGCGGGCGCGCTCGGCGGCCAGGGCGGGGTTGCGGCAGGCGATCAACCGTTCCCCGGGGTAATCGGGGTGGGTGATCTCGGCGAGGTCTTGGTTATCGAACAGGCTCATCTGCAGCGGCCCGTCGTCGGCGGCCAGTGTGGCGATGGCGGGCGCGCGCAGCGCGGTGATCCACCCGAAACCGGTTCCGGCGTCCTCGTTGAGCTCGCCCAGCGCGGCGATGCACGCCGCGGTGATCATGCCGCGATCGCCCACCAAGACCAGCGTGTGCAGCCCGAAGGTGGTGTGCAGCGCCTCGACGATCTCGGTGAAGGCGACCGGGTCGGCGGTGTTGCCGGGAAATACTCGCACCGCCACCGGCCGCCCGTCGGGGTCGGTGAGGATGCCGTATTCGATTTGCGGTAGACCTTTCTTGCGGTCGCGCGAATAGCCGCGGGCGGCCAGCTCACAGCACCGCCCGGTCACCCACGAGCTGGTCAGATCGAACAGCGCCATCCGCGACGGATTCGCTCCGGCCCAAGGTGTTTGGCGGCAAGCTTGGTTTCGATCGCCTCTTGGCGCTCGGCCAGCCAGTCCATCGCCGCGTAGATCTCATCGGTGCACGCCCCGGCCACATCTAGGTCCACGCCAAGGTGGAATCGGCCCACCACGCCAGCGTGGACAGCTTCGACTTCGGGCGGATGACCCGAGAGATGATCAGCGCCACCGCCAGATCGCGGGACCGGCACGGCGGGCCCACCAGCGCCGCCAGCCCCAGGGTGTGCGCCATCGCGGCCACCGCCGCCACATGCCCGTGCGGTAGCGAGCGGGTGCATACCGACTCGGCCGGGCACCAACGTCTGGCCCTTCAGCGTCGCCTCGACCGCCGCGATCGCCTCCGCGGGCAGTTTGGACAGGTTGGCCAGGGTCTCGTTGCGGACCTTCCTCCCGTCGCGAAAGCTGCGCCGCAACAGCACCGACTCGTAGTCGCGTCGCTGACCCTGCTTATCCACGTGCGACCGGTTAACTCTGACTACGTGCGCCTTACCAGCACTTCGCCGCATGTCTTGCATCGTAACCGACACAACGCAACTACACCGGCAACAACACAACACTATTTTGACTACATGCGTCGATGGGTTCAAGCCAATACCATCAGGTCACACCACGACTCAGCCCAAAAAGCCGCCGCAACTTCGGATTAGCCGAAGACGTCGTTGAGGGTGACGGTTTGCAGGTTGCGGCTGTGGATGATGTCGAGCAGCTGGGAGTAGCAGCCGGTGATGGTGGGCAGGTTGGCGTGGGTGAGCACGATCTGCTGGGGCTGAAAGTATTTGTTTGCATTGGCAATAAGAGCGGTTTGGCTCTCGGGTCGCCAGTCAAGCAGGTCGCCGCTCCACATGGTGATGGTGCTGTAGCCCTGATCGGCGGCGACCCGGTCGGTGTCGGCGTTGTGCACGCCGTAGGGCGGCCGGAAAAACGGGGTGCCGTCGGTGCCGTAGGTGTTGTTCAGGAAGTCGGCGTTGCGGCGGATCTGATTGGCCACCGCGGCCAGCCCGATGCGGTTCAGGTAGGGGTGCGACCAGGTGTGGTTGGCCATCTGAACCTGCCCGGAATCGACCATGGGCCGCAACGCCGGGGCGTTGACCGACCAGGAACTGTTGGCCCCGTTGATGAAGAAGGTCAGCCGGGTGCCGGTGTCGTGGGCAAACTGCGCGAACGCTCCGACCGCGGGCACGCTGACACCATCATCGACGGTGAGCGCCATCTGATTGCCGTCACCGGGCAGCCGTGTGAGCATACCGGCCGGTGCTGGCATCTTTCCCAGCGGGATTTTCCACCGCACTGGCGCCGCGCTGGCCAACGCCCGGCTCGTTGCCGCCAAGGAGACGGCTGCAATGGCGCACAGCATCGTGCGCCGATCCATGCTCTGCATGGAGTCGAAATTACTCCCGACGCAACGGCCCAAACGTTTTGCTGACCCCTGCGGCCCATGAACTTTCGGTGACGGGCGCAACTGTGCGCAACTCCAGTAAGGCCGCGCAGCGCGGGAGACGTTCGCCGGGCGCGGATGGGTCTGTTCGGGCACCATTGTCGAGTGCAGGAGTGGGTAGATCAGCTGGCGGATTTTCGCCGCAGATTGACCACTTGGTCTACACCGCCCACGATCCCGGCGATCCCAGGCGGTCAGGAACCACAATCGGTACGAATCGCTCGCCGGTGATCTCCGGCCGTGTAGAGGGATCCCCTAACCCCCAGGACGGGAACCGATGGTGACCGGCTTGCGTCCAAACCCGGTATCGATGAAATCGAGCGCGAAGCCATCCGTGTCGAAGGCCTTGACCCTGACGATCCACCCGTGGTGACTGCGATCGATTTTGTCAGGTGGGAGCTGTCGGTGTTGGGTTCGGTGAACAGGTCACCGGCAACGAACTCGCTTGATTGGCCGCGAATAGCATTCCGCCCCTTCAACTGTCGCGGTTCGTGGGCCACGCAACGTCCACTACGACTTGACCGCTTACGCCCGCTTGATCAACACCGACGACCACGCGGGCAACATGGCCGCGCTCGGTGCGTTGGCGGCACCGGCGGTGACGTCGGGCCTTTGCGACAATGTGATACCGCTACACGGCTGATCGACTTGGTGGTCTCTGGAAGTCCGCCCTGCTTGGGTTCGGTTTCGGTAAACCCAGCCACGCTGCCGAGGGGAGCACCGGCGGGCAGCGGAATCTCTTCCTGAACGATTGTGTTGCGCGCTATGGTCAATTCGGCAGCGCCGTCCTAGTTCGGGCCCGACGGTCGTCGCAAGGAGGTCGAACGTGACCAAAGATGCCATCAGCATTGGCGGTGTCGACCTTGCCGATCCGAACACCTATGTCGCAGGCATGCCCTACGAGGCGTTCCACAGGCTCCGGCAACACGCACGGGTCGCGTGGCACCCGTACAAGGAACAGGCCGGGATTTCTGGCGCTGACGGGCTACGACGAGGTTCTGGCCGTGTCCCGCGATAGCGCCACGTGGTCGTCGGAGACGGACGGCGTGCACTTCGACGTGCCCGGTCCCGACGACCTCGCCGAAACACGGGGCGTCATGATGATCACAATGGACCCACCGCGGCACACCGCACTACGTCAGTTGGTCAACAAGGGGTTCACCCCTCGGCGGGTCGCGAAGCTCAATGAGCACATCGCCGATATGGCGCGCGACTTGGTCGACCGGGTCATCGAGAAGGGTCAGTGCGACTTCGTCAATGACGTCGCCGGGGCGCTGCCGTCCTACGTGATCGCGGAAATGCTCGGCATTCCGTTGGAAGACGGCTACCGACTCTACGAACTGACCGAAATCATGCATAGTGGTGTCCCCGGCGACCACAACGCGCGCGCCACGGAGGCTGCAGTGCAGATGTTTGCGTACGCCGGGGAACTCGCAGCCCGCAAACGCTCGCAGCCCGGCGACGACATCGCAACGTCCCTGCTGCATGCCGAAGTCGACGGACAGCGCCTCACCGACATGGAATTCATCATGTTCTTCGTGCTGCTGATCGTCGCGGGCGGCGACACCACCCGGAATCTCGTCGCTGGCGGAATGGGCGCGTTGATCGAGCATCCAGAGGAGCGGGCGAAGCTAGAAGCGGACCCGTCGCTACTGCCGACAGCCATCGAGGAGATGCTGCGCTACGTCAGCCCAGTCAACGTGTTCTTTCGCACGGCCACGAAGGACACCGAACTACGCGGGGTGCGCGTCAAAAAGGGTGACCGGGCAGCGATGTTCTACCCATCGGCCAACCGAGACGAGACCCAATTCGCCGATCCCGACCGCTTCGACGTGAGTCGCACACCGAACCCGCACGTGGCATTCGGCGGCGGTGGCACGCATTTCTGCCTCGGCGCGAACCTGGCCCGAGTAGAGGCGGCCGCCCTCGTGTCCGAAGTGCTGTCGCGGATGAAGAATCTGGAGCTGGCGGGCCCGGTCCAGCGCACGTCGTCGACGTTGATAAACGGCGTTCACTCGATGCCTGTCCGGTTCATACCATCTCGACTGGTGGGTGCGCGGTGACAATACGGATGATTTTGATGCCGCGCAGCTGTCGCGGGCAGCTAACCACGCCGTGCGCTGCGGCGGGGCATACGGGACCGTTACGGGACCGAACGCCTATAGCGGCGTAGGAAACGGGCCGATCGCCCTGATAGATATGGAGCCGATGACGGGAATCGAACCCGCGTATTCAGCTTGGGGAGTTGATTCTCCGTGTACGCATCGTCGTGTCCGCCGTGGTGGCGGCTGCGGTGTTGCTGCAGGGTCACTGGGCATCGGGGGTGGAATCGGCATGGTGCGGAGATCCTGCGGGCGGCCTGCGGGCGGAGCGCATCGAGCGGGAGAAGTGAGAGCTGGTATAGCCGCCGTTCCGGCAGCGGACGTATCGCGCCTCGCATGGTTGGCACAAGTGGCACAACTGGCAGATGTGAGGGCGGCGGCATGGCCAGCGCCACCGTTATCGAGCGCCTGGGCTAGGCCGCCTTAACCAATGGCCAGACCCCCGCGCTTCGTGGATAGGCGCGGTGGGCGCTGATTTTGAAGAGCGTTGATTCAGCGCACGGGTTGGGCGGCCTCGACTACGGCGTCCACAACTCGGCGGATTCGCGCGGCGGCTTGGTCTGGATCGGGCTGTCCTGAGTCGAGCCAGGCGATGACGGCATCGGTCGTCAGCGTCGGCAATAGTCTCGCCGCCCAATTACGCCATTGCGGGTCGGCGATGTGATTGCCGAGATGGCGTCTGGTGATCTCGATTGAGTTGGCATCGAAGGTGGCGATTGTGTCGCGGAACTCAGCTTCGCGGGCGGCATAACGGAACAGCAGACGGAATGCGTCCGGGTTGGCGGCTGCTGCGCGAACTAGCGCGGAAATGCTGGCTTCGTCGAAATCGTCTGGCCCGGTGGCCTCGCGGAGCTGGGTGTGAGCCCTGTCCAGCACTGCCCTGTACAGGTCGGCTTTGGAATCGAAATGCCGGTAGAGGATCACGGGAGTCACTGCGGCTTCGGCGGCGATGGCGTCAAGGCTGGTCTTAGCGAAGCCAGCACGAGCGAATGCACGGCTGGCCGCGTCGAGAATCTGTGCTCGCCGTTCTGCACGAGGCATGCGTCGGACGCGCTCAGAAGCAACTGTCATGGGCCTTCTCTTGTCTACCACCCAGAATACAACTAACTTTGTATATAGCTCTTTATATATTGTGTCTTTGCTTCGAGGTGGCCGTGACCACATACCAGTTACCGTTTCGGCAGGCGCATCCAATCCAACTCGCACCCACAGTGCGCGAATTGCAATCGCAGGGCGGCATCCATCGGGTTCGCACCGCCGTGGGCCACGAAGCCTGGCTGGTCACCGACTACACCCAAGTACGCAGGTTGCTTGATGATGATCGCCTCGGGCGATCTCATCCCCGACCCGAGACGGCCGCCCGTGCGGGAGAATCTGCGTTATTCGGTGGCCCCCTGGGCAATTTCGACACCGAAGCCGCCGACCACGCCCGGATGCGGGCACTGTTACAGCCTCACTTCGCCCCGAAGCACATGCGCACACTGCTACCACAGGTGGAAGCACTCACTACCGGACTGCTCGATCAGCTAGAAGCGCAAGGGCCGCCAGCCGACCTACACACCGCGCTGGCACTGCCGCTACCGATTTTAGTCATCTGCGAATTGCTCGGCGTTCCCTACGGCGACTGCGATCAGTTCCACCAGTGGACGGACGACGTCGCCAACGTGCGTGATCCCGGCCGCTCCGAGCATGGGCTGGCCGAGTTGTACCGCTACGGCATGACACTGGTCGAGCACAAACGTGCCCATCCCGCCGATGACATCATCTCCCGGCTGTGTGCGACCGATGGCGTCACCGATGACGAGATCGCTTCCATGTCAATGGCCCTACTGTTCGCCGGGCACGAGACCACAGTTGTCCAGATCGGCTTGCAGACAGTCGTACTGCTGACTAATCCCGATCTCTGGCGAACACTTCTGGGAGACCCGACGCTGATTCCGCAGGCTGTCGAGGAGATGCTGCGGATGACGACCGTCGGGGGCGGGGTTGGGGGCTTGCCCCGTTACGCACGCACTGACTTCGAGATCAACGGTGTCCCAATCCACGCAGGAGACTTGGTGCTGCTCGACATGGGAGCCGCTAATCATGACCCTGTGATATTCCCAGACTCGGATCGGGCGGACATCGGGCGCAAGAACGCGCCCCATGTCACGTTCGGATACGGCGCACGGTTCTGCATCGGCGCCCCTCTAGCGCGGATCGAGCTGAAAACGGTATTCGCCCAGCTCATTCCACGCTTCCCGTCAATGCGCCTAGTCTGCGATCCAACGACACTGATCGTGCGGGATGATGTGCTGGCAGGCGGACTCGCCGAATTGCCGGTGTCATGGTGAAGCACTTTCCGTTGCCTGGTCGGCCAGGGCATTCGTGTTTCGCGAGCGTCATCCCGCATCGTACTCGGATCTCAAATCTTTAGTTGTGAGACAGACAGAGCGAGTGGTCCAGGGGTGGACGGAAGCCCACGTCGGCTCGTCTCAAAAGCCGCCTCAGAAGTCTTGTCGCAATACTTGCGCTTCTGCGACTTCTGAGACATGCTCATGTCATGATCGCAACCGCTGCCCCGACTACAGGCGCACAACTCGGATACGCACGTGTCAGCACCGGCCACCAATCGCTAGACCAACAGCTCGACGCCCTCAGCGCAGCCGGGGTTAACCCCAAGCGGGTCTACCGCGACAAGCTATCCGGAACGTCGACTCGGGAGCAGCGGCCCGGCCTCGCTGCGCTACTTGACTATGCACGGCCGGGCGACGCAATCGTCGTTGTCGGAATAGACCGGTTGGGCCGCAACGCCGCCGAAGTGATGACGACGATTCGCGAGTTACGCGACCGCGAGATCGTGCTCCGGTCGCTGCGCGAAGGGATCGACACTTCTAACGCAACGGGCCGAATGGTTGCGGGAGTGCTTGCGAGCCTGGCAGAACTAGAGCTGGAACTCGGCCGTGAACGCCGAGCAGCGGCACGGGAGGCGCGTCGGGCACGCGGCCAGAACATCGGACGACCCAAGGCGCTTGACGAGAAGAAAGCCGCTTTGGCCATGCGGATGCACGCAAGCGGCGAATCGGCGAGCACGATTGCCAACACCCTCGGCGTAAGCCGGGCGACGGTTTACCGCGTCTTGGCCGAACGGGCCGCTGAAGGCGATTGAGAACATGCTGCGCCGCTCTCGCGTTGGACACGCGACTCGCGCAACTCAACCAGGGTGTTCGAGTTCTGTTCGGGCCTGGTCGATTTGGTCGTAGGCGTAGGTCACCATTTCGGCGGTGGTCATCGTTTCACCCTTGCGGGCGAGCGATTCGTAGGTCGCCTCGCCGAGGACATCGCGCAGGTGGGCGATAGCGGTATTGAACTCAGCAACTGCGGTGAGGGGACTGACGGCGAATCCCGCAATGGTGGCCGCCGGTTCGTGGCGTCCGAGCCGGTCGAAAAGGGCGGCGAGGATCGAGGTGCCGGTGCGGACCCCGGTGGTGTTGCCCGCGTCGTGGAAGTTGCCGATCGCCAGCGTGACGTAATCCAGCGCGGCCAGCGGGTCGCCATGCTCGGCCTCAAGGTAGGACAGGACGCCCGCCAGGAGTGTCTCAGCGTAGCGGTTGCCGCTGTCTCGGGCGATCACCAGGCCCCGACGCGCGGCGTCCAGCGCGCCGTCGGGATCGGCGTCGCGGAAGGCGAAGCCGTGAACGTACAGCGCGAACGAGAGCACAAACGGATTGCGGGTGGCTTCGGCGGTGTCGATGAGGCCGGTCGCGGCGGCCCGCGCCTCCTCACCGCAACCGGCGAGCGTCAGTGCGAAGACCAGGTATGTCCTGATGATTCCGTGGGTGTCGCGGCCACGTGCGAGCTGGGTGCGGCACCACTCGACCCACCGTTCAGGCTGGCCGATGAACGCGTACGCAGTGCCGAGCGCGGCCTCGCCGCCGAACGGCACCTCGTCGTGGCGGCCACTGCCGATCACCAGCTGGGCGGCGTCGGCGTAGCCGACATCCTCCTCGATCCGCCCGGCCATCCAGCACGCCGAGGCCATCACGTACAGGAACGCCAGCCGGGGATGGTCGACGGCGCAGGCGGGCTGGATGAGCTCCTCGGCCCAGGCTATCGGCTCATAATTGTGGACCAGCACGCCGAGGAACGCCGCATACGTGGCGATGATGGCGGCGGTGTCCAGGTCGCCCTGGTCGGCGGCCCACCGAAACGCGGTGCGCAGATTGGCCAGTTCGATAATGAACCAGTCGTAGGCCTCACGCTGGCGGGGGCTGTCCCACAGGGCCATGATGTCGGCTTCCCGCCCGGCGAAGTAGCGGGCATGCGCTGTCCGAGCCTCGTCCGCCACACCGCTGGCGACGAGTTGTTCCTCGGCGAACTGGCGGATCGTCTCCAGCATCGAAAACCGGGTCCGCCCCGAAGACCGGTCGGCCACCAACAGCGACTTGCGCACAAGAACGTCGAGTACCTCGAGGATGGCGTACTCGTCGAGGTCATCTGATCCGGCTACCGCGCAGGCGCTTTGGAGGTCAAATCCGCCCGCGAAGACCGAACAGCGGTCCAGCACTGTCTTTTCAGTGTCATCGAGAAGGTCGTAGGACCAGGCCACCGCGTGGCGCAGCGTGTGGTGGCGTTCCAGGCCGCGCCGCGAGCCGACCAGCAGCCGAAACCGCTGATCGAGCCGATCACGGACCTCACTGGCCGTCATCGACGCCATCCGTGAGGCCGCCAACTCGATGGCCAACGGAATCCCGTCGAGGCGTTGACAAATCTCGACGGCTGCGGCTGATTCATCGCCGTCGACCATCGCGAAGCTCGGTGCAATACCTTGAGCGCGTTCGACGAACAGGGTCACCGCCGCTGAGTCGATTCCCGCGCCGATGTCCAGCGAGGGTACTGGCCACACTTGCTCCTGGGCGATCCCGAGTCCTTCGCGGCTGGTGGCAACGACCCGCACGGTCGCGGATTGCGTGAGGATTGCTTCGATCAGGTCGGCGGCAGCGTCTAGAACGTGCTCGCAGTTGTCGAACACCAACAACCGGACTCTGCCCTCCAGCGCGGCGGCCACGCTATCGGCCAAAGTCTTACCCGGTTGCTGGGTGATGCCCAGCACCGCCGCCACTGCATCGGGTATCGCCGCCGGATCGGTGACCGCAGCCAGCTCGAAAAGCCAAACACCATCGGGGTATTCATCGGCCAGCCGCGCCGCGACCTCGACCGCTAGGCGGGTCTTGCCGACTCCACCTACGCCTGTGAGTGTCACCAAACGATGCGCCTTGAGCGCCGCTTCGATCTCGGCGACCTCGGATTCGCGTCCGATCAAGCTGGTGGTCGGAGGGCGCAGGTTCCCAAGACTTGTATCGAGCGCCCGCAACGACGGAAAGTCCGTGCGCAGGCCCTCCGCTTGGACCTGGAACACCTGAACCGGGATCGGGAGATCCCGCAACCGGCGCGGCCCCAGATCCACCAGATCAATTCCGCTCAGCAGACCCGCCGTCGACTCGGCCAAAAGGATCTGACCACCATGTCCAGCGGCCATCACTCGTGCGGCTCGGTTGAGCACCGTTCCGAAGTAGTCCCCGTCTCGCAGCTCGGCCTCGCCGGTTGCCAATCCCATTCGCACCGGCAACTGCAACTCCCGTTGCGCGTCGATCGCGGCGTTCACGGCGGACATCGGCGACGCGAAGGCCGCCACGAAACCGTCGCCCGTGTGGCTGAACAAGAAC
Organism: uncultured Actinomycetota bacterium; assembly: GCA_963742855.1. Classification (GTDB taxonomy): domain Bacteria; phylum Actinomycetota; class Actinomycetes; order Mycobacteriales; family Micromonosporaceae; genus CAVUNP01. The sequence continues at coordinate 11,129 of CAVUNP010000050.1, forward strand.
CCGTCATACCCCTCGATCGCCGTGCGCAACACCTTGTCATGGGCGGCCAGCGCCTGCCGCATGCCATCGGCGTCCGCCTCCCACCGACGGGTCGAACCCTCGACATCGGTGAACAGAAACGTCACCACCCCCGAAGGCGGGCCCTCTGCGGACACCCGCACAGGATGTCACACAAGCCCACGTCAACGCTGCCAACCGAAACAAACTTTCGAGACTCTCATATCTCGTCCTTTCGAGACACAACGCTGCTCTCAGCGATCGGCGACAACCCCGGCCGGATCCGCAGCGACGCCGCCTTCGTCGAACTCTGCGGAATCTGCCCGCTAGAAGCCTCCATTGGCAAAGCCATTCGGCACCGACTCAACCGCGACGCCAACCGGGCTCTGCACGTCATCCTCGTCGTACGCATGCGCCGCCACCAACTCACCTGCGACTACATCGCCCGCCGCCTGGCCGAAGGCAAAACCAAAAACGAGATCACGCGATGCCTCAAGCGCTACATCGCCCGCGAAATCTTCCACACCCTCCACACACCCAATAAATCAACCACCGAACTCATTGCTTGAACATTAGGAGCATCTGCTATCAAGGGCGGCAACGGCTGCGACGACCGTTCGCGGACATCACGTGAACAGTAGCGGTAGGGTCGGCGGCATGTGCCGCTTGTTCGGTCTGCACGCAGGCCGCTTCGTCGCGACGGCCACATTCTGGTTGTTGGATGCGCCGGACAGCCTGGCAGCGCAGAGTAAGCGGAATCCCGACGGCACCGGTATCGGGGTGTTCGACGGCGACGGGAAACCGGTGCTGCGCAAGCAGCCGATCGCGGCGTGGGCGGATACCGACTTCGCTTGTGAGGCACATCAACTGAGCGGCACTACGTTCATCGCCCATGTGCGTTATGCGTCGACGGGCAAGCTTGACGTGCTCAACACACATCCGTTCCGGCAGGACGGTCGGCTGTTCGCGCACAACGGTGTCGTCGGTGGCCTCGATGTGCTCGACGCGAGGCTGGCCGAGTTGTCGGTCGCCGATCTGGTGTTGGGCCAGACGGACAGCGAACGGGTCTTCGCGCTGATCACCGCGTCGATCCGGGCCCGTGGCCACGACATCGGAGCCGGCTTGGTGGACGCGTTGCGATGGCTCGCGGACAACGTGCCGATCTACGCGGTCAACCTGCTGCTGTGCACCGCGACCGACATGTGGGCGTTGCGCTACCCCGAGCCGAACAAGCTGTATGTCCTGGAGCGGCGAGAACCGTCGAGTTGCCCGCACTTCGACATGCAGACGCCGCAAATCCACGCGCAATCCGATCACCTCGACCTGCATCCGTCGGTGGTGTTCGCCAGCGAGCCGATGGACGACGACCCGGGTTGGCAGCTCATCGACCCGGGGGCGCTCGTCCACGTCGACGACCGTCTCACCGTGACCCACTGCGAGATGCTGCCGGACCCGCCCGCGCACGAACTCACGCTCGCCGACCTGAGCTCGACCGCGTCGGCGTCGCAGCACTCCGCATAGCACTGCGCCGAGGTCAACGCTTAAATCGACCGGATCGCCCGATTCTCACCGGAGCTTCGAAACTACCAACCCCGTTGTCGGACAACGCAATACTAGCCGGATACTTTGCGACCAAGGGGATTTCGCGCATCGAACGGGTAATCACAGACAACCATTTCAGCTACCGCCGATCGACCGACGTGGCACTGGCCATTAGCCACCTGGGTGCCCGGCACAAATTCATCAAGCCTCACTGCCCTTGGCAGAACGGCAAGGTGGAGAGATTCAACCGCACCCTGCAGACCGAATGGGCCTACCACCGAGCCTTCGCCTCCAATACCGACCGCGCCCACGCTCTTGCACCCTGGCTCGAGCTCTACAACACTCAACGCCGTCACACCGCGCTCGGAGGCCTACCTCCAATGAGCCGCCTGCGACCAACCTCATGACCGGGTACATTGCTGCGCGGCCGTGACCCGGTTCACGATTAACGCGGTGGTAACTGCATGGCCATACCGTTGCGGGATGCGACGCGTGCCGCCGCGAACGTTGGGCGCCGAAGAGGAGTTTCACCTTGTCGATCTGAAGACAAGGCGACTGACGGCACGCGCTCCTGAACTACTGGCCGAGTTGTCCGAGCACTACGTCGCCGAGCTGCAGCGCTGCGTCGTCGAGACGAACACCCCGGTGGTCGATTCGCTCGACGGGCTGCGCGATGAACTTGGCCGTGCGCCCGTGGCGTGGTCCCACCGCCGCCGCGAGGTCAATCGAATGCACCGCGTCGGCGAACTGCACCGTCACCTACTTGTACTCCGCCGGTGTCGTGGCAGTCGCAACCGCCGCCCCGCACTCGTTTACAGAATTTCGGGGTCCATGGTCTGGTAGCGAGAACCCAGGTTGATGGTTATCTATCCGCTAGCCGTCCTCGCCGACGTGGCGACGGACGTTTGTTCATCCCGCGCACGCCTGCGGTTTGCCAGCAGCACGCGGATCGTGGTGATGTGCAGGATGGTCGAGAAGGGCACCAGGTAGGCCGGGAAGAGGACCATCGGCCAGTGGGTGAACACCGACGTTGGTGGGTCGGTATGCACCATGGCGAGGGCTTGGGATGCCAGGAACCGGTTCCCACCGCCCCGACGAAATCAAGAAGGCCGAGCACCGACCAGGCAATGGGAATACTGGACGAGGTCGACCAGATCAGGGCGATCACGGCGACGCAGGCAGTGACACCGACTGCGATGTCGCCGAACGCGGCTGGGTAGGCGAAGAAGCCGGGAAGCTGACCGCCGACCTTCAACACCAGGAACACACATCCCAACCAACGAGCGGTCTGTGTGATGAGCAGCTCGGCGAGCGTTCGCCGATCGGCCAACAGCTCATCCAGCGATGACCAGCGTGCCACCGCAATGGGTCCAATAACGATGAGCGCGAAGAACAAGTAGACGAGCCAGGGTGGCCGGTCCGGACCATCGTGAAAAGCCTCCACCTGCGTGTATCCCGCTGACAAGCCGAACCACACCGCGAACACGGCCATAAGGGCACACCCCAGCCTGAGCGACTCACTGGTCGAACGGCCATGACGTATCGCAGACCGATACATGATCACCGGCACCCACACGGTGAAGACGACAGCTACAGAGACCACCAAGATCGTGATGGTCACTGGTACATCAGGAATCGGATGATCCACCGCTTCCTCCTCAACCAGTCCGTTTCGAGACAAGGCGGGACAAGGACTGCCGATCGACCGTCGTCATGGCATTGCCTCGGCCCACTTCATATGCCCCTCGAAGCCAAGCGATCTCGCCATGTCGCGGTAGCGATCCCGAAAGTCCGCGTAAGCAGCGTCGTCGCCGCGAGCCCGCGCCAGCAGAGCGTGTAGTCGCAGCAGCGTGATTTCGTGTAGCACGAAGCCGGGGTCGGTCGGCACCGCCGCCAAGCAGTCGATGGCGGCCCGCGCATGCTCGAGATCTGCGTCGCCGCCACGTTGCAACAGAGCTTCCACTAAAACGGTGTTGGCCAGCGCGCTCCAGATGCACCCACCCCGGAGTCGAAACAAGTCGTCGACGACGGCCCGAGCCTCCGGTCGAGTCCTGTTCGGCGATGTCGCTCATTTGTCGGTGCGTTCGCGAATCAGCTATAGCAGTAGGAGTCCGACGAAGCGTCGCCACCCTGCAGCCGGATCTGGTGTACCCGCAGGCCGCGGAACTCCTCGCCATGCGGGAAGAAATTCTCGTCGATGCTCAGCCCGCCGCCTGGTTCCGCGTCGAGCTTGGCCATCCAGGCGCCGACGCCGTCGGGGTAGAACTGGTCGTCCCATGCCCCGTACAGCGAGTTGGTGAAGTACACTCGCCTCCCGTCGCGGCTGACCTCGACCATCTGCGGCCCGCCCGCCAGCGGCATGTCGGGCATCGCCGGATGCGGTGCACGGTCGACGATGCCGCCGAGCCGCACTGATCCCGCCTGCTTCGGGTTAGCGGGGTCCGACACATCGAACTGTTTCATCTCGCCGGTGCCCCAGCACGACACATACAAGAACCGGTCATCGACCGACAGGTCGATGTCGGTAATAAGCGGCGGCACCGCGGCAAACGGCTTAAGGATGCGGAGGCAGGAGGTCTGGGTCGGCGGGCTCTGCGGGGATGGTGATGACCTTCTCGGCCTTCCACTCGTGCTCGTCGCGGAACCAGCGCCAGACCGAGCCGGACAGGTCCTCGGTGGAAATCACCACGCCGACGAAGCCCCAGGTCGCCTCGGGGTCGTGGGACGGGCGCACCTCCAATGCCATCTGGTGCTGGGCGCCCAGGTCGACGCGATGCATGTGCTCACCCTTGGCAAGATCCCAGAAGTGGATGGCGTGGCCGTACTTCTGGCCGAGCAACAATTCCGGCACGATGCCGTTCTCGATCATCGAGGGGCTGCCCCACTCGCTCGAGATCAGCACGTTCTGATTGAGGTGCCACCAGGCGTCGTAGTGGAAGTGCTGCGGCCCGCGGTCGGTCTCCCAGGCACGCAACACGTCGAATGTCGCATGGTCGAGCAGTGCGATCCCGCCCGGTCCGTCATCGTTGCCCTCCGGGCCGCCCAGGCAGGTAAGGAAGACCCCGTCGGGTCCGCAGTGAAGGGTGTGCGGACGCGAGTAGCCGGCTTTTTGGGACAGGCTCTTGGCGTCGATCGTCTTAATCAGCGTCGGGTTGCGGGGGTCCGGCTGGGTGTCGAACACGTGGATGTTGGACGATCGCAGCCCGGGAACCAGGAGGTATCGGCGCTGGAGGCCGTGCATGTCGTGGCCCTCGTGCTTCAGGGCGCTGCTGCAGGCATTCCAACCGAAGTGATGAAGCTCGTCGCCGCGGCCGGGGACGTCGGTCCAGCCGACCACCCGCCCATAGCTGTCAGAGGCCGGATTCACATCGATGACGGTCATCGCGTCGTGCTTCTGTGCGGCGCGGTCAAAGGCCACCACGTACGCGAGCTGCTCGCCGGGAGCGGCCGCCGCCTGTGCAGCGGTCCGGTAGAACGTCGGATCGATCGACGGATGAGCCATGCGGGGACCTCCTGAACGGGGCCGCTGATGCTCCAAGACAAGCCGCACGCAACTGCATCCGGTTGCCGTGAAAATCGTAGTCTCGGCTCGCACGTCGGGGCCACGATTCGCTAATCCGGCGGGGAGGTAAGTCGTCATTCGGACCACCTGACATTGGTATCGAGCCAAGATCAACAACCACAGGATTGGAAGACCACGCCATCCGTTCAGCCCCGCACAGGGCATCCGAGTTTCTCAGGTCGACGTAGGTAGTCCGACGACCATCAGTGCCCGTCGGCGTTCACGGTGGTTCCGACACAGAGTTTCGAGACTCTCGTATGTCTATTTCGAGACGGCGTTCAGTTCTGCTCGGGCCTGGTCGATTTGGTCGTAGGCGTACGTCACCATCGCGCCGGTGGTCATCGTTTCACCCTTGCGGGCGAGCGATTCATAGGTCTGGTCACCGAGGACCCCGCGTAGGTGCGCGATCGTCGTGTTGATATTGGGAAACGATGCGGCTGTTAGGGGGCTGAATGCAAAACCGGCGATGGTGGCCGCCGGTTCGTAGCGTCCGAGCCGGTCGAGGAAGATTGCCAGGTTCGCAAACGGCGAGCGGAGAGTGACTATGTTGCCGGAATCGTGCAAGTGGTGGATCGCCAGACTGAGGTGATCGAGCGCCGACAGGGGATCGCCGTGTTCGACTTCAACTGGGGCGAGATTGGCGGCTATGTGTGTTTCGTTGAACCGGTTGCCGCTGTCGTGAGCGACCGCCAGGCCCCGGTTCATCGCCTCGACAGCCAGGTCAGGGTCAGCGTTACGCCATGCGAAGCCGCAGGCCATCAGCGCCAACGAGAGCGCATTCGGGTTGCCAGTGGCTTCGGCAGTGTCGATTAGGCCCTCAGTGGCGGCTGTGGCTTGGTCATCGCGACCCGCGATCGTCAAAGCTATAACCAGGTATGACGTGATGTTTACGTGCGCATCGCGCGTGCGTGCAAGCTGCGCGCGGCACCACTTGACTGTCCGATCAGGCTGACCGATGGCCATATACGCATTAGCGAGCAAGCCTTCCCAGCCGAACGGGAGTTCACCGCCGCCCGTGCGTAGCGCCGCCTCCCCTGCGTCGCCGTACCGGATCGCCTCCTCGATGCGTCCCACGAACCAGCACGGCGACGCCATCGCGTAGAGAACGATGAGCCGTGGGTGGTCGACCGCGCGGGCGGGCTCGATCAACTCTTCAGCCCAGGCGACAGGCTCGTAGTTTTCGACTAAGAAGCCGAGGAATGCCGCGTAGGTGGCGATAGCGATGGCGGCGTCGAGGTCGTCGTGGTCGGTGGCCCACCGAAATGCAGTGCGCAGATTGGCCAGTTCGGTGGTGAACCAGGTGTAAGCCTCGCGTTGTCGGGGGCTGTCCCACAGTGCCAGGATGTCGGCTTCACGCCCGGCGAAGTAGCGGGCATGCGCGGCACGTGCATCGGTGGCCGCGCCACGGGCGACGAGTTGCTCCTCGGCGAACTGGCGGATCGTCTCCAGCATCGAGAACCGGGTCCGCCCGGTTGACCGGTCGGCGATGAGCAGTGACTTGCGCACCAGCGCGTCCAGCAGATCAAGGATGGCGTACTCATCGATGTCATCGGATCCGGCTACCGCGCAGGCGCTCTTGAGGTCGAATCCGCCTGCGAACACCGAACAGCGTTCCAGCACTGTCTTTTCAGCGTCATCGAGCAGGTCGTAAGACCACGCCACCGCGTGACGCAGTGTCTGGTGGCGCTCCAATCCGCGCCGTGATCCCACCAGCAGTTTGAATCGGTCATCAAGACGATCACGCACCTCTGCCGCCGTCATCGACGCCATCCGCGAGGCCGCCAACTCGATCGCCAGCGGGATCCCATCGAGGCGACGACAAACATCCTCCACGGCGGTCGCCTCATCGGCCAACGTGTCCGAAACGATGCTCTGAGCGCGTTCGACAAACAACTCCACAGCCGCACCAACGTCCAGTGAAGGCACCCGCCACAACTGCTCGTCAGCGACACCGATTCCCTCACGACTGGTGGCCAGAACCTTGACGGTGGCCGACGCCGCGAGGATCGCTGCGACCAGATCCGCGACGCTGTCAACGACGTGCTCACAGTTGTCGAACACCAACAGCCGCGACCGGCCCTCCAAAGCCGAAGCCACCGACTCGCCGACGCTCTTGCCAGGTTGCTGAGTGATTCCCAACACCGCCGCCACCGCATCCGGTACCGCAGCAGGATCAGCGATCGCGGCCAACTCGAAAACCCATACCCCGTCGACAAATTCGTCGGCTAACTGCGTCGCGACTTCCAACGCAAGCCGGGTCTTGCCAACTCCACCGACGCCCGCCAATGTCACCAACCGATGCGAGCGCACGGCCGCTTGAAGATTGGAGACCTCGGCGTCGCGGCCTATCAAGCTCGTGATCGCCGGACGCAAATTTCCGGGATTCGAGTCGACTCCACGCAATGAGGGAAATTCCGTCTGCAGGCCCGCCGCTCGCACCTGAAACACCCCGACCGGAGTAGGCAGATCCCGCAACCGTCGCGGCCCCAAGTCGACGAGGTCTACTCCGCTGAGCAGAACGGCTGTCGAATCGGCCACCAGGATCTGACCGCCGTGCCCGGCGGCCATCACCCTCGCCGCACGATTGAGGACCGCACCGAAGTAGTCGGTCCCGCGCAGCTCGGCTTCACCGGTCGCAATCCCCATCCGCACCGGCAACTCCAGTGCCCGCTGCGCGGCCATAGCGGCATCCACCGCAGACCTCGGTGACGAGAATGCCGCGCACACACCATCGCCGGTGTGCTTGAACATGAAACCGCCGTGTGCCTCGATCGCCGCCCGCAACACCTGTCGTGCGCGGCCAGCGCCACCCGCATCTCGTTCGGGGTCGGCCTCCCACCGACGGGTCGAACCCTCAACGTCGGTGAAGAGAAACGTCACGACACCCGAAGGAGCAGCACCCGTCATGGCATCGCCTCGGCCCACGCCATATGTCCCTCGAAGCCAAGCGTCTGTCGCCATCGCGCGGTAGCGATCCCGATAGTCGCGGTAGGCGGCCTCGTCGCCGTGAGCCCGCGCCAGCAGGGCTTGTAGTCGCAGCAGCCAGATGTCGCGCACAGCTAAACCGTCGTCGGCTGGCGCCGCCGCTAATCGCTTGATAGCGGCCTCGGCTTCGGCCACATCATTGTCGGTTCCGCGATCGAGCAGGGTCTCCACCAGAACACCGGTCGCAGGAATGCCCCACGCCAGCAGCTGTCCGTCGCGGAAGAGATGGTCGGCGGCTGCGCGCATGAGCGGTATGGCCTCATCGCGATCTCCCCGCCTGGCCATCTCACGCGCCAAGTACACGTTGACGATCGGTAAGTCGCACAGGTTGTGTCCCCGGCGGAGGAAATCTTCGCCGACCTCGGCCAGCAGCTTCTGTCCACGGTCACGATCGGCGTCCGTTTGGCGGTGCACCAGCGCATCGCCCAGCGTCCACCGGGCGAAGTCCAAGGCGAGGTCATCAGCGGATCGTTCGGCAATCCGTAGGGCATCCTCGATCTCGCGCACCACGGAATCATCGGGCGTCAGCACGCCAGCCGGTATTCCCGCGTTGTAGACGTAGGTGACGACCGTGGCGTAAGACATGGGGTCGGCGCTGCGGGCCATGGCCAGGCCCTGCCGCAGGTCGTCGCGCCATCCAGGACGACCCAGGCAATAGCGGGCAAGACCCCGCGACGTGAAGGCGAGCGCTAACGGCGACCCGAAAATGAAGTTGCCTTTAGACGGGTCACCGTCGGCTAGGTCGATGACCGTCTGTGACCACCGCAGCACGTCAGACCACTCGGCGCTTTCTATCTTGGCGTAGATGGCGCTATCCAGGACAGCCCCACCGTCAAGGTCGGATCGCCGATCGACTCGATGAGGGCTATGCGCTTCCGACGCCAGCTGCGACGCCTCGCCCACCCGGTCCTGATACGCGTGATCGATCACCAGCCCCGCCATGCCGATGGCCAGTGACGCCTTGTCCCCGGCGGCGGTGCACAACTCGCCGCAATTCCTCGAAGCGGTCACCGGCAACGTTTACATGGACTCGACCGGCGGTCCCGCACAACATGGTGCGCGGGGCAATGCGCATGGCTGCCCGGTTGGGGTCATCGGCGGGCAATGCGTCGGCGATCTTTTGGGCGCGCTCCCAACTCAGTCGCGCCGCGTTGATGTCGCGGTTGGTCGCCCATGTTGCGGCGCGCATGTGCCAGCCGTAGGCGGCGTGCAGGTCACCGGCGGCCTCCAGATGCTCTGCGATCAACGCGGCGTTCTCATCGCCGGTGTCCGGGCGCGTGCTTCGATGGCGGCCGCCAGACGCCGGTGCAGCTCGGCGCGATCCGATTTCAGCTGTGATTCGTAGGCCACGGTGCGAATCAGCGGATGGTGGAACACATACGCGGGATTGCCGGTGAACGTGATCTGATCGATGAACTCGCCACTCACCAGGCTCTCAAGGACAGGATCAATGCCCAGCGTTTCCAGCAGGTCCCGGCTGAACTGCGAGCCGATGACAGCGGCTGCGCTCAACGTGCGTTTGGCCGCTGGGTCGAGCCGGTCGATGCGGGCGGCGATGGTCGCCTGCAGGGTGGCAGGCACACTCACCTCGGCGACGTCTGCCGTCGACGATGTATGCGCCTGTCTGCTCCTCGCAGCACACCACGCTCGGCCAGTTCGCGCACGATCTCCTCGGCGAAGAACGGGTTACCGGCGGCCCTCTCGGCGATCTTCTGGCCCAGTGCACCATTCGAGGGGTCCGCGCCGAGCAGCTCTCCAATCAGTGCCAGCAGTTTCCGGATCACTCAGCGGGGCAAGGGCTATCGTCTGTGTACCGTGCACCCGCGTGAGCGCCCCCTCGTACTCGGGTCGGTAAGTGGCCAGCACCAGCGAGGGCGTCTGCGGGATCACGGTGAGGAAATCGGCCAGCATCGACTCGCTGACCTCATCGATCCAATGCGCGTCCTCAACGACGTAGACCGCCGGGGTTTCGCGGGCCAATGAGGCGGCATTCACCAGCGCGGTCAACCGCCGCCGACGAGCATCGGGATCGATTGCCGGTAACGGAGCATTCGGGTCGGCGATGCCCAGCAGGTCATCAAACAGCACCAAATCCTCGGGGTCTGCGTCCGGAACCCGGTCGCGCACTCGATCGCGGGCGGCCTGTGCGTCAAGACCCTCGACGCCGAAGGCCGCGCGCAGCAGCCGTGCGACGGCATGGAAGGGGACTTGGCTGGTATGCGACTCACAGAAGGCGGTGAACACCTCCACGCCACGGCGAACCCGCCATCGCAGAAACTTCACGCACGAGGCGGCTCTTACCGATGCCGGGTGGCCCCACCACGCCGACCACAGCGCCGTGGCCATCGACTGCGCGGTCCAACAAGCCCTCGACGGCGGACATCTCCCACCGTCGACCGACCAGATTCGACTCCGCACGCCCGACGGCGCGATGCCCGTCGCCCATGCCCAACAGCCGACGGGCGGGGACCGGCTCATCGGCACCCTTGATCTGAACCATCTCCGGCTCGCCGAGAGCCGCCGCGCCCTCAACCAGTCGCGCTGTGGATGCGCTGAGCATCACCCCACCCGGCGGTGCCACCGACTCCATCCGCTGGGCCATCCCGACCTGCTCACCGACGGCGGTGTAACCGAAAGGTCCCGAACCGATCTCACCAGCGATCACCTGACCGGAGTTAAGTCCCACGCGCAGACGCAGGTCCACACCGTCGCGATCTTGGACCTCGGCCGCAAGCCGCTTGGCCTCCTCTTGAACGCCTAATGCGGCCATGCAGGCGCGAACAGCGTGGTCTTCCAACGCCACCGGCGCGCCGAACACGGCCATGATGCCGTCGCCGGTGAACTTATCCACCGTGCCGCCGTAACGCTGCACAACTGCCGCGCAGCGATCGGCCAGCTCTGTCATGATCTCGCGCAGCCGCTCGGGACCCACCGCTGCCGCGATGTCCATCGAATGAACCACATCGGCGAACAGCACCGTCACCTGCTTGTACTCCGCGCGGGTATTGCCGTCTTGGACTGATGAACCACACCCATGGCAAAACCGGGCGTTCTCCAAGGGCTCAATGCCACACGTCCGGCAAGCTGCTATGGCCGTCACCCGACCCTCCGCCAATCCCGGCCCCCGCGTTAAGCGTTCCTCTAAAAAGATAGCCGGTTGAGCACATCGACGAGGGTCGGTCGGAGTTCACGGCGATAACCACCACGGGAATGGCACAGGCCTGGCTGGGTGAGGACCCTCGAACAGTGCCGGGCCTCGGCGAGCCAAGCGTGGGAAAAGCAGGCGCAGCGGCCGGACGAGGATCAGAAGGGGTAGGGGCCCCTCGTTTCCGCGATGGCAGGAAGCCGTAGACGGCCGTGGAGGCCGCCGGACGGCAAATAACACCCGCCAGGCCCTTGCGGCCGTCCTCCGCACGCCGGTGCGGCGATTGCGGCCTGGCTGCTTCTCAGCCGTAAAGCGACTGCAGCACAGCGCCCGCGTCGGCGTCTTCAACTAGTGGAGTGGCCTCGATGTCCATGAATTCGTTCCACTCCGCGAACCACTCGAATAGGGCCTTCGCGTTGTCGGTCTCGGCGATCGCGAAGCCCTTGCCATTGCCGCCATGCCAGCGGCCGATCATCTCAACGCCAGCGGGAGGTGTGCCACCGCCCTTGAGGAATCGGGACATGGCTGCGCGGTAGGTTTCGCCGTGCGGCAATTTCCAAGACACCAGGAACCTCATGATCGACCCTTCCCTTTCGAGTTTCCCCCGGTGAGACAGTGTTCCTCATTGCAAGGTGGTTGCCTAGAGTAGGGCCCTACCCCAAACGCGCTGAATTCTGCAGTCTGGCCGGGACCGCAGTGGGACCGCAGCAGTTTTAGCGGCAGCTTCCCGCCACCAACGGTCCAACGCTGTGGCCTGCTGCTTTGTCACGCAACCAACGCAGCGGTCGGCGTCGCCTAAAAACTGACCCCGTGTCGACGCCCGAATTTGACCATGGCTCACGGTGGCGTGCGGCTCGGCTTGCCGAGCTAGTAGGGCGAGCTATCGCCGAGGCGGATTCAGCCTCTAGTGACTGCCCAGGCAGCTAGTTTGTCTTGACAGAAAAAGGTCGGGCCGCCCCGAGGAGAGCAGGGGCGGCTCTATCAACTATTCAGGACCGCGATTGGCTCTGCTGCCCGTTTGACCTTATGGCGCCCGGTGGGTGCGAACCAGTCAAGTGCATTTTCCGACTAGCGGCTTTCCACCTAGGTCATTCGGTTGGCTCGGCGGCAGCAGCGCGGCGGGCTAGTTCCTGCACCAAAGCCACCCAGTCATGCCCGGTGAATTCCTCGCCGTGGTCGCGTGCTGTGGCCTGCCATGACGCGATCGTGCCGAGTGAATCGTTATCGCCTTGGCTGACGCCCATCTGGCCCGTTTCCATGGCCCACGTGGCGGTGCGGTAGTCCGTGATGAGCTGATCCGCGATCAGTTTGACGTCGGGTACGCATGTCCTGCGTTTCATCAGATCTCTTCCACGACGGTGGCGTTCGACTGTAACAACCCTATCCGCCGATGAAACGCTTTAGGGCGCTCGTCCAGCCTTCGTCATCGTACTTTGGTTTCGCGACCAATGACGTAACCACCTTCGACGTAGTGGCCTTGCGGTAAATGTTTTCCCGGACTGTCATCGTTAACATTGCTGGAACCTGTCGCGAAGCAGCGCCCGCTACCGTCACATGTGACGGGCCGCCCCCGAGGAGACCAGGGCGCACCCACCGAGGGGTTTCAACCAGCCGCGCTTGGGGAACGGTGATTGATACGCCCGAACGCGTGGTGGCTGCTTAGGCTGCCGAAGTCTGGCCCTCTGGGGGGTTGCTTATCCACGAGCAAACTCTAAATGAAGACCATAAAACAACCACTGACCACGGAAATCAATCAAAATGTTATCCAGCAGAAATAGAAGCTCAACAAACAAATTCAGACAAAAACAAAAATTAATGGGGCCCGATTGGAATCCGAATCACAAATACATTCAACAGTGCCCTGAATGCAATGGGATACACGAAACACAGAGGCAGAATGATGAGTATTGTATTCAATGTAAAGCCAACAAAATGACTGCCTAGGCAGGTCGGGTCCCCAGGACCGTCGCGCAGCGACGAACGGACCGTTGGCTGCTGCTAGGGTCCTTTGGCACTAGCCGTGCAGCAGCATTCGGGTCTTGGGTTGCCTTGTGGCAAGACAGCCACCACGCATTAAGGAGGCTCCACCATGACCATCGTCACGTATGTAGCGATCCACCCAAACCCGGGCGTCCAGTGGGACGAGATGCAGAAGCAACTCAAGACGACGTGTGACCTCGCCCGCAAGCACGGCGCCGAGAACGTCACCGTCCTCGCGACCATGGTCGGGGGCCCGGCGACCAACACCATCGGCCTGCTCGCCACCAGTGAGGACTGGGCGAAGTACGGCAAGGTCCAGCAGTCGCTGCAGGGCGATCCTAAGTTTCAGGAAGCCATGCTCGCGGCTGGCCAGATCGGCACCTGGGAGACGTACGTCAGCCAGACGATCCCGGACATGTAACGCGCCACGTTATACGTGATCGACAACCCTCAGCCGGGGTTCGGTGTTCATTGCCGGTGCCCTCGCCGGTTCGCTAGGTAGTTCCCGCTAGTGACTGCCTAGGCAGCTGGTCACCCCGGGGATGACCAGCGGGCCCACCAGGCCGGTGCTGTCTCGCACTCGAACCGGAAGGTGCGGGACGCCCTGGCTGCAGGATTATTGTCCCTTCCCGGGATATGTAAAGACTAGGTACCTAGCCGATTCTTGCCCGAAGATCTGGGACCGGGACACCTGGAATGCGCTGACCTGGGGTATTCGGGTTCT